>NZ_JBIUWE010000001.1:678642-1456695 GCF_044743275.1 Glutamicibacter sp. NPDC087661 | reverse complement strand
AGGATGAAACCGGTAACGGTGCCGGCTAGCAGCACCGTCAGCACGATGCCCAACCCGAGATAGTGCCCGCGGCGGCGGCCGACCAGTCCAGCTTCAGTGACCAGCTTCTTGACGTGGAAGAAGCTCTTGGGGTCGCCCGGCTTGACCGTTGGCCCTTGGGGATGGAGTGTTGCAGTGCTGCTCAAGAAAATATCCTTGGGTACTAGGCGTCGACCTCGCAGTCGAAAGAACTGAAAAACTCGGCTCCCATAGTGCCAATCCTACGTTGGATAGCTGTGAACTTGCCAGTGCAATAAGTGCCCAAGTGAGGCCCTAGAAATGGGCCGTTAGTTGACCCTGTGCAACTTCCCATCGGGCGTCCAGTCGCACATTCTCCAGCAAGCGCCGATCATGGGTGACCAGCAGCAGTGCTCCGGTGTACGCTTCCAGGGCTTCTTCGAGCTGTTCGATGGCCGGTACGTCCAGGTGGTTGGTCGGCTCATCGAGCACCAGCAGGTTCACCCCGCGGGCCTGGAGCAGCGCCATGGATGCGCGGGTTCGCTCGCCGGGGGAGAGCGAATCCACCAGGGCCGAGGACTGGTCGGCCTTCAAGCCGAACTTGGCAAGCAGGGTGCGCACCTCCGCGGCGGAGTACTCGGGCACTTCCAATTCGAAGGCTTCGCCCAGTGGCAGGTCGCCGGGCAGCTGGGTGCGCGCCTGGTCGATTTCTCCGATATTCACCGAACTGCCCAGGGATGCCGAGCCGCTGTGCGGGGCCAGCTTGCCCAGCAGCAGGTTCAGCAAGGTCGACTTGCCTGCTCCGTTCGGGCCGGTGATGCCAATTCGGTCCCCGGCGTTGACCTGCACCGAAACCGGTCCGAAAGCGTAGTCCCCGTGGGATACCGAGGCCTCGTTGAGCGTGCACATCACCGAGGACCCGCGCTCAGCCGCGGCGATGGAGAACTGCAGGACCCATTCCTTGCGCGGTTCGGCCACTTCGTCGAGCCGGGCGATGCGCGATTCCATCTGGCGCACCTTGGCGGCCTGCTTTTCCGAGGACTCGGAGTTGGCCCGGCGGCGGATCTTGTCATTGTCCGGCGCCTTGCGCATGGCGTTGCGCACGCCTTGCGAGGACCATTCGCGCTGGGTGCGGGCGCGGGAGACCAGATCCGCTTTCTGGTTCTCGAACTGCTCGTAGGCCTCACGGGCATGGGTGCGGTTGATGGCCCGTTCGGCAAGGTACGAGTCGTAGCCGCCTGCATAGGTGGCTACCTGGTTCTGGGCCAGGTCCAATTCGATGATGCCGGTGGTGCAGCGGGAGAGGAACTCGCGGTCATGCGATACCAGGATCACCGGCGCGCGCAGGGAATTGATGAAATGCTCCAAATGCTCCAGGCCCTCGAGATCGAGATCATTGGTCGGTTCATCGAGCAGCACCACATCGAAGCGGGAGAGCAGCAGGGCTGCTAGAGCCACGCGGGCTACCTGGCCGCCGGACAGGGCAGTCATCTCGGTTTCTACCGGGAGGGTGAAACCGAGCTTGGCCAGCACCTCGGGGATGCGGTCTTCCAGATCCATGGCGCCACAGGCCATCCAGTGGTCGAATGCAACGGTGTAGGCGTCGTCCGCACCGGGCTTGCCGCTGCCAAGTTCTTCGGCGGTGGATTCCATGGCGGTGGTGGCGGCGGCGCAACCGGTGCGGCGGGCCAAATACGCGGTGATGGTTTCACCTGGAATGCGCTCGTGTTCCTGGGGCATCCAGCCGATGAACGCAGAATCCGGGGCGGTGCTCACCGTTCCGGCCTGCGGGGCCGCGGCCCCGGCAAGCAGCGAGAGCAATGTGGACTTGCCCGCGCCGTTGGCACCCACCACGCCGTAGACATCACCGGGCGCGGCGGTGAAGTTCAGATTCGAGAAGAGGGTTCGGTGGGCGTGGCCGCCAGTCAGGTCCTTGGCCACGAGCGTTGCAGTCATGGCTCCAATTCTAGTTCCAGTTGAAGGCGGAATATTTCCGGTGTGCCCTAGGCAATACCGTGCGAGAGTATTAGTCTATTAGCATGCATGCAGATAATAAGATTTACGCTCCGGATCCCTCCTCGGATTTCGTGGAGCTGGCCGCAGAAGTCTTCGGCTTGCTTTCCGACGCCACACGGATCCGGATCGTGCTGCATCTTCGCCGTGCCGGAGAGCTCTCGGTCAACGCGCTCGCAGAGCTGGTTGAGAAGAGTCCCTCGGGGGTATCCCAGCACCTGGCTCGCTTGCGCATGGCGCGCATGGTGACCACGCGCCAGGACGGAACCAAGGTCCTGTACAGCCTCACCGATGAGCACCCGGCGCGTCTGGTCAGCGAAGCGATCAAGCAGGCAGAGCATTCTGTATCCAACGGCCAGATGCCGCTGCATCACGAAGCCCCGCAAACCTAGGGGCAGAGAAAACGGGAGTCGGCAAAGATGCTCGCAGTACTCAGAGACCAGGCGTACGCCAAGCTCTTCAGTGCCCAGATGATTGCGCTTCTGGGCACGGGCCTGCTCACCGTCGCCCTGGGCCTGCTGGCTTTCGATATTGCCGGCAGTGATGCGGGATTAGTGCTCGGCCTGGCCTTGACCTTCAAGATGGTCGCCTATGTGGTGGTTGCTCCTTTGGTCAATGCGCTGGTTTCCCATATTCCGCGCAAACCCGTGCTTATCGGCGCCAACATCATTCGTGGATCAGTGGCGCTCTGCCTTCCATTCGCCAGTGAAGCGTGGCAGATCTATGTGCTGATATTTGTTCTGCAATCAGCATCGGCGACCTTTACCCCGGCATTCCAGGCGGTGATTCCCTCGATCCTGCCCGAAGAGCGGGATTACACAAAGGCCCTGTCCTTGTCGCGGCTGGCCTATGACATGGAGTCATTGGCCAGTCCGATGCTGGCGGCCGCGCTACTGACCGTCACCAGCTACCACAACCTCTTCGCCGGGACCGTGCTCGGCTTTGCCGCGTCCGCTCTGCTCGTTGCCGCGACGCGCTTCCCGGCGATCCCGCCGCCCCAGAAGTCGCTCTTCTTCCATCGCCTCACCGGGGGAACCCGGGCATTCTGGGCGGCACCGGAACTGCGCAGCCTGATGGCGCTGAATCTGGTGGTCGCCGCGATCTCCGCCATGGTCATCGTCAACACAGTGGTGCTGGTGAAGGGGGATCTGGGCCGTTCGCAGGTGGATGTGGCGCTGCTGCTCGGAGCATACGGTGCAGGTTCGATGGCGGTGGCACTGGGCATGCCGGGGTTGCTGGAGCGATTCGAAGACCGCAGCGTGATGCTCGCAGGCGCCGTGATGGTGCCGCTGCTGCTGTTCGTCGGTGCCGCTGTGATCGGCTGGGGCGAGGGTTCTGGCCAATGGGCCGGGCTCCTTGGCCTGTGGCTGGCCCTGGGTGCGGCGACCGCAACTATCCTCACGCCCTCGTCGAGGCTGCTGCGCCGCAACAGCACCGAGCAAAACCGCCCCCGTGTTTTTGCCGCGCAATTTTCCTTGTCCCATGCATGCTTCTTGCTGACCTATCCGGTGGCCGGCGCCCTGGGCGCTTCGATCCGCCTGTGGGGTGCGGCTCTGGTCCTGGTCGGCATCGGAGTGGTCGGTACGGTGCTGGCATTTGCCTCGTGGCGCCCGGAAACGGTTTCGGCGCACCAGGCTGATCCGATACCCAACGCCAATTCTTGAGCTGTCGTCTTCGGGATTTATGCGCGGCTGCACGGCAACAGGCCGGTGGATCGTGTTCCAAGTACCGTGCAGCGGCGGAGCGGTGCGCTCATCCTGCCACCGCCGGTCGGCCAATTACTAGCTGGCGAGGCACGGGCGCCGATGACAGGATGGTTGCCGTGTCTCGCGGGACGGTGAGATGAATCCACTTATTTCAAAAAGTTCTTGCTGTGTTGTGGCTCACTTGCTACAGTCTTACCGCTGAAAGGGATTCCGATCCCATTCAGTGGGAACACTTACCTTCAGATTAACATGAAAAGGGGTCATTCTGATGGACGATCAGCTGAACCTCGGCGAGAACAACCTTCCGTTAGCAGGCGTGCGCGTGCTGGAACTTGGAAACTTCATTGCTGCTCCCTTCGCTGCCCGGATCTTTGGCGATTTCGGCGCTGAAGTAATCAAGATCGAGCGACCTGATGGGGGAGATGAACTGCGCGACTGGCGCAAGGCCCGCGGTGAAACCTCCATGCTCTTCCGCACTATCGCGCGCAACAAGAAATCTGTCGAGCTCGATTTGCGCAGCGAGCTAGGTGCGAGGGCAATTAAGGAAATCATCAGGACCACAGATGTGCTGATCGAGAATTTCCGTCCTGGCACTTTGGAAAAGTGGGGGCTTGGCCCTGAGGTGCTCAGTGTAATCAACCCTGAACTGGTGATCGTGCGTATCTCGGGCTACGGTCAGACTGGACCCTATAAGGACCGCGCCGGATTCGGCAGTTCTGCTGAATCATTTGCCGGATTGCGCTACATCACCGGCGAACCCGACCGTCCCGCAGGACGGGCCGCCGCCTCCTTGGGTGATACCGTCGCAGGTCTCTACGGAGTCATCGGCGCCTTGATGCTGATGCTCAACAAGGCCAAGGGAGGGAGCAACCAGGAGCAGAACGTCGTCGATGTGGCACTGTACGAAGGTGTCTTCTCGCTGCTCGAATCACTGGTCCCGGACTACGATGCCTACGGCATGGTCCGCGAGCGTACCGGCGGCCGGCTTCCAGGAGTGGTGCCTACCGGCTCCTATACTTGCCAGGATGGCCTGGAGGTGGTTATCGGAGGGAACTCCAACTCGGTATTCACCAGGTTGATGCGCGCTGTCGGGCGCGAGGACCTGGCCAACGACCAGTCCCTTTTAACCACCGAGGCTCGCGGTTCCCGCGAGGCAGAGCTCAACGGAGCCATCGAGGCATTCACCGGTTCCCTGCCGCTGCCGCAGGTGCTCGACGCGTTGGATGCGGCCGGGGTTCCGGCGGCTCCGGTCTACGACGCTGCCTCCATCGCCCAGGACGAGCACTACCTTGCCCGCGGCATGATCGAGACCCACGAAGTGAAGGTCGACCAGGAGCCCGAACTGATCCGCTTCCCGGGCGTGGTGCCAAGGATTCCCGGCCACCAGGGCGAGGTCAAGTGGGTCGGCCCGGACCTGGGGGAGCATACAGAGGAAGTCCTCAAGGACCTGGCTGGCTTCGATGAAGGGCAGATCCGGGCCATGGGCAACAAGGCGGTGAAATGATGCGGATCGAAATCACCGACGTGTTCTTGCGTGACGGATTGCAGGACGAACCGGTCATCGTTTCCACGGCCGACAAGGTGAAGATCGCCCGAGCCACCATGGACGCAGGTGTCGAGCGCATGGAGATCGCGTCATTCGTCAACCCGAAGCGCGTGCCGCAAATGGCCGACGCCAGCGACGTGTTGTCCGCGCTGTCCATGGAATCCAGGGTGCGTTTCACGGTCCTGGCCCTGAACGGCCAGGGCATCGCCCGGGCGGCAGCTGCCGGAGCGCGCGAAGTCCAGGTGGTGGCGTCGGCCAGCCAGGCGCACAGCAATGCCAACGCCGGTGCTGGCATCGAGAAGTCACTGGCCTCGCTCGCGGGCGATGTCGCAGCCCACCCGGAAACCGGATTCCACGCCGGGATCTCCACCGCCTTCACCTGCCCCTACGAGGGCGAGATCGACCCCTCTCGTCTCCTGCAACTGGTACGCGCCTTCAAGTCCATGGGCATCACTGACATCGGGCTGGCTGACACCCTCGGAACCACGCCACCGCAACGCCTGATCGACAGCGTGAAGCACATCCAGGACGCTGAACCCGACCTGGCCTACTCGTTGCACCTGCACAATGCCCACGGCCTGGCCCTGGACACGGTGAAATTGGCCATCGATGCGGGCATTACCCGCTTCGATGCCGCACTGGGCGGCTATGGGGGCTGCCCATTCGCTCCGGGCGCGGCAGGAAACCTGTCCACAGAAGAGCTCGTGGATTTTCTGCACGCCGAAGGGCACATCACAGGAATTGATCCTTCAGGGCTCGCAAAGGCCACCGATCTGGCCCGCGCAACGATCTCCAACGCACCACCTGTCCAAACAGATTCCCTCTCCATCCACTAGGCAACCAGGCCTGCCTTCACGGCTGGCCATGCAACGGCCTTCCGCGCAAAGACGCCGGTAGCCTTGCAAGCCACGAAACATCGGGAGAATACGATGTCAAAGACCAACCAGGAAGCCCAGCTTCCGCGTTCCATCCAGGGTGAAGACCAAGACCTTCTGCGGCGGCTGAACGAAAAGGCCCAGCTGCCCAAGGGCGCCCACCACGCCAACCCCCGGCACTTCGCCATCTCGGGCCTGCCGATCTGGCTTTACCTGACCATGGCCGCAGTAGTGCTCATCGCAGCCGTGACCGGCAAGCTTCCCGGCGGCATGTTGCCAGGCTTCGCCGTCGCGATGCTGCTGGGCGGCCTGCTGATCTGGTTCGGCAACCTGTTCCCGATAGTCCGTGACTTCGGGCTGCCGACGATCCTGTGCACCTTCGTCCCGGCGCTGGTGATGTTCTACGGGTTCATGCCGGAGGCGATCATTACCGTGGTCACTGACTTCATCACCACCCACGGGTTCCTTGACTTCTTCGTGGCTGCGGTGATCGCCGGCTCGATCCTCGGCGCGCCGCGCGCCCTGCTGCTCAAGGCAGGTCCGCGCTTCGCGATCCCGCTGGTTTCCTGCATCCTGATCTCCTTTGCTGCAATCGGACTGATCGGAGCCGTAGCAGGATTCGGTTTCTGGAACGCGATGCTCACCGTAGCGGCCCCGATCATGGCTGGCGGCCTGGGCCTGGGGGCGGTGCCGATGAGCGAAATGTACGGCGCCCAGACCGGGCAGGATTCCTCGGCATTCATGGGCGACCTGATGTCGGCTGTGGTCGTCGCCAATGTCTTCTGCATCCTCTTCGCCGGAATCCTCAACGGACTGGGCAAGCGCAAGCAGCTGTTTATCGGCTTCAGCGGCAACGGCGACCTGATGCGCGTGAAGGGAACCAGCAAGGAGCTGTCCAACCCGCCCAAGCGCACCATGGCGAGTTTCCTCACCTTGGGCAAGGGACTGGTGCTGACGGCAGGGCTCTACGTGCTGGGGGAACTGCTCGGCGGGTTCTTCGCATTCCTGCATCCCTACGCCTGGATGATCATCGTCGTGGCCGCGCTGAAGATCTTCGGGTTGCTGCCCAAGGATATCGAGGAAGCCACCACCGACTGGGGCGAGATGATCACCTCGGTGCTGGTCCCGGCGCTGCTGGTGGGCGTGAGCATTTCCTACATCGACATCAACGAGGTCTTGGCTTCGCTGGGCGACCCGATGTTCATCGTGCTGGTGGTCATTACCGTGCTGATCGCCGGACTGAGCGCCGGAATTGTGGGCTGGCTGCTGAAGTTCAACTTCGTCGAAGCGGCCATCACCCCGGGCCTGGTCATGGCCGACACCGGCGGTTCGGGCGACGTGTCGGTACTCAGCGCGTCGGAGCGCATGCACCTGATGCCGTTCGCGGCCCTTTCCAACCGCATCGGAGGGGCCTTCGTGCTCTTCTTGACTACACTGCTGGTGCCATTCATGGGCTAGCGAACCGCGGCGTGCTCGCCAAGGATCCGGTCCACGCATCGATGGCGGGGCCGGATCCTTTTGGTGATTGCCGGGGTGGCGCTACCTCTGGTCGCTGAAGGCCGCGGAGATCCTCGCTGCGGTGCCCGCTACCAGCTGGCCGTGATCGGTGCCGGGGGAGACTTCGCATCGCGAGAGCGGCATGGCCAGGCAGATCGAAGCAATGATGTGATCACTCTGGAGTACCGGTGCGCTCACCGATCCCAGCCCGGGAGTGCGCAGCCCCACGGATTCCACCCAGCCGTGGCTTTCGATCGAGGCCATGGCCTCCTGGTCGAAGGCCAGCAGCCGTCCGCTGGAACCATGCGGCAGGGCGAGGCTTGCTCCTGGGGGCAAGGTCGCCTTCAATTCGTGCCGGGAATCCACGGAGCTGATGCAAACCCGATGATCGCCGCGGCGAATCCATAGTTGCGCCGTCTCACCGGTCGCATCGCGCAGTTCGGTGAGGTGTCCGAGTCCGACCAGTTCAAGCCGGCTGCGCACGAACCGCCTCCCCAGGCTGTAGTTGCCCGACGGCTCGCGCTTGAGGAAGTCGTACTCGACTAGGCTCAGTGCCAGCCGGTGGGCGGTGGAAGTGGACAGTCCGGTTTGGCGGGCCAGCTCGCTGGCCGTTGCATCACCGAATTCGAGCGCGTCGAGGAGCTGGCAGATGCGTTCCAGCTGCCGATTGGTCGTGGGTTCAGTCATGGAGCGGGCCTTTCAGGGTAACGGGTAAACGGGCGGTGGCGTGGTCGGTGCTCGGGGATTGAATCAGTGATTCCTACTGTATGGGAAGTGGATTTCGCTGGCCAGTAATGAATACTGCCCTGGGGTCTAGTGATCCTCGATACGTACTGATATTGTATTCCCGCTGAATAGCAATTGAATCCCACTACATAGGAATATCAGGAGGTAGTCATGGCCAATTACAGGATTACGGTCATTCCCGGTGACGGGATCGGGCCGGAAGTCGTCGACTCGGCGCTGAGGTTGCTCGGAGAGGTCCAGGAGCAGTTCGGGTTCACCCTTGACTACGTCACCTACGATTTCTCAGCTGACCTGTACCGGCGCACCGGGCGCAAGATCACCGCTGCCGACATGGACGAGATTGGAAAGAGCGACGCAGTGCTCTTCGGGGCCATGGGGCTGCCCGACGTGCGAGACGAAGAAGGCCTGGAACTTGGAGCGCAGGTCGAGATGCGCGCCCACTACAAGCTGTTCGCCAGCCTGCGCCCGGTCAAGCTCTTCAAGGGTGTTCCGAACGCGGTACGGGCTGAGAACATAGACATGCTGGTGATCCGTGAGACCTCCGAGGGCATGTTCGCAGGTCTGCACGACAAGCATGAACCCAGCGATGTGGAAGCCACCGACCGGATGACCATCACGCGGGCGACCTGTGAAACGCTCTTTGCTGAGGCCTTCGACCAGGCCCGGTCCCGCCGCAAGCGCGGTACCCCCGGCCGGGTGACCCTGCTGCATAAGTCCAATGCCCTGCGCAGCAACGTGCTGATGGAAAAGGTCTTCGACGAAGTCGCAGCGAAGAATACCGACATCGATAGCAGCAAGTACTATATTGACGCCGGTTCGATGTACATGGTGACTGATCCGGGGCGGTTTGACGTGATCGTCAGCGAGAACATTTTCGGCGACATCACTTCGGAAATTGCCGCCGGTCTAGTTGGCGGACTGGGCGTGGCACCTTCGGCTGATGTGAGCCGGACCCACGGGGTCTTCCAGCCGTCGCATGGCAGCGCGCCGGATATCGCCGGCACTGGCAAGGCCAATCCCACAGCAATGATCCTCTCTGCCGCCATGATGCTCGACTGGCTGGGAGAAAAACGCGAGGATGAAGCGCTCGTCTGCGCTGCACGCAGCATTAACTCCGCTGTCCAAGAGGTGCTCGCCACCGGTCCGCGCTCGGCCGATCTGGGCGGGAATGCCAGCACCGGGGAAGTGACCGACGCGGTACTCCGCGCCCTGCAAGCCTCCGCAAGTATCCCGGCCGGATCCTGAAAGGATAATCATGACCTGGAAAGTCCTATTCATCAACCCATTAAATGACTACATCGACGGCCTGAAAGCATCGACTCCCGAAGGGTTCGAGCTGGTGGTATTGCCAGCTGGCACCAGCGTGGAGGAGCTGGTAGCCGAGGCAGCTGACGCAGACTTCATCATTTCGGGCATCGAGGTCCCCGAAGAAGTCTTCCGTGCAGCCACCCGCGCGAAGTTCATCCAGTACATGAGCTCGGGTTACGGCCAGCTGCCGTTGGGGGTGCTCAACGACCTGGGCATTCCCGTGGCGCAAATGAAAACCCATTCGATCTCGGTGGCCGAGCACGCGGTGAGCCTGATCCTTAACTTGTTGCGCCGTATTCCGTCCTCGATGCAGCTTTTGCGCGAGGGCAAATGGCGCCAGGACCTGGATGAAGCCTCCTATGCGGAACTGTATGGCAAGACCGTGGGAATCGTAGGCCTGGGAAATATTGGGCGTTGGGTTGGCAAGGTGGTGCACCATGGCTTCGGTGCCAACGTCGTCTACTACGACACTGCCCAGATCCCGCTGACAGTGTCCGAGCTGATCTCGGCACGGGCGGTGTCATTGGAGACTTTGATGCGCGAATCCGATGTTGTCTGCGTAAGCCTTCCGCTGAATCAGGGGACCGGCAAGCTCATTGGACGCGAGGAACTGGCCATGATGAAGGCGTCCGCCGTGCTGGTCAATGTCGGTCGCGGCGAGGTCATCGATGAAGAGGCATTGATTGACGCCTTGCGCACCGGGAGCATTGCCGGTGCCGGGCTGGATGTCTTCGAACTGGAGCCGCTGGAACTGGGCAGCGAGCTATTGAGCCTGGACTCGGTGATCTGCACGCCCCATATGGCGGGGGTGGGCTGGGAGAATGTGCAGCGGAGGCTGGCCACAGTTTGGGACAACATCGATGCCGTTTTGCGCTCAGAAGTTCCTCTTGGGGTCGTCACCGAAACCAGGCGCGTCCCGATAAGCGGTGCCGTAGATTGATCCGCCGGTTGGCCAGGCCTGTCTATCCTGAACAGGAAGACCGGTTTGGCTGACTAGGTCCTGGGACCTCACCGCGCGGAGCGCAGCATTTCCAGGACCTGGTCCTGGCCCACTTGCCCGAAGTCCTCGTAGAAGGCTCCGACGGCAGTGAAATTTTCCGGGGTGAGCAGTTGGCAGATGCCATTGACCCGGGGTGCCAATTCGGCAGCCGTTCCAGGCGAAGCCACCGGAACTGCCAGCGTGATGGAGGCGGGATCCAGGTCCTGGATAAGATCCAGCGCGGCCTTCATCGTGGCGCCCGTGGCCATTCCGTCATCGCAAAGCAGCAGGTCGCGCTCGGCCAGATCGGGGCAGTAGTCCTTGAAGGTGCTGGCCAGAGCCAGCAGGTCGGCACCGGTGCCGCGTTCCAGGGATTCGAGTTCGTCCTTGCCGAAATACTGCAGAGCCCGGCGGTAGATCGCCTCGTTGATGTGGCGAGCGCTGCTAATCCCGTACCGGGCAATGGCGCCGAATGCCAGTTCGGGATTGCGCGGCACCCCGAGCTTGCGCACTGCCACCGCGCCCAGTGTGGCCCCGAGGGCCTTGGCCACTTCATGGGCGATGGGCACTCCGCCGCGCAGCAAACCCAGCACGGTGTATTCGCCGGCGGGCAGCAGGGTGGACAGCTTCATGCCCAGCGCGGCGCCGGCATGGCTGCGGTTTTCGAACACTGTGCTTCTGCCTGTTGCCATAGTCCAAGTCTTGCCCAATGGCGCCCGATTGCAAGGGGGCTGCGGGAAATATCCAGCATTCCGAGTTCTGCGCGGTGATCAGGTGCCGCGACCGGATGCCGGCGAAGAAGTGCTGGCCGTGCGCGGCGGGGATCTTGAATGTTTATGGCCAGGAACTATTTCCGGGCAGACCCGGGTTGGACCCAGGATTCCGGGCGCTGCTAGAGACCCAGGAGGGACCGGGTGCGCTGGTATTTCTTGGCCAGCCGTTGCCGGGTAGCCTGATCCAGCTGGCTTGTGCGTTCCGGGTCGGTGTTATCGGCCAGGTCCGCTTCCTTGACCAGCAAGGCCAGCGCATTGCCGCGCACCCCGGCGCAATATTCTTGCAGGCTCTGCCCGGGCCGCTTGCTCAGCAGTTCCACCGCCACGATGACCGTGTCGGGAATGCCAGCGGCACGCAGGTCCGCCGCGCTCACGTCGCAATCCTCGATCACATCATGCAACCAGGCGGCCGCGATGGCTTCTGGCGAACCGCCGAGGTCGCGCGCGTGCCCGGCCACTCGTGCCGGATGCCCGATATACGCGGCGCCGAGCTTGTCGACCTGTCCTTCGTGGGCGCCGGACGCGATGTCCTTGGCCGTATCGATCATCGATTTGCGCTCGCGCATAGTCCGCCTCGCTGGGTAGTTCCTGTCGAGTCCCACTCTACGCAGGGCGGCCGGCATTTGGGGAGGTAGCCTGATCCTTGAACTTCCACGTGCCTGCAGAGTGCAGCCGGCCGGCCCGGCGAGGGCAGCCAAGCCAAGGGCCGGTCCAGCAGCCGTTGCCGGACCGGCCCGGTGTCCCAGTGCGGAACTAGCTGGAGGCTCGTCCCAAGTTCTGGAACTTTTTCTGCCGGCGCTCCAACCGATCTGCCTCGGGAATGGCAAGGGCCAAGGAGATCTCCGCAGCAATAGCCGTTCCGAGTTCCTGGCAGAACTCGCGCGGCCGGGTGGCAGCGTCATCGAACTCGTCCACCACGTGGTCCACCAGGCCAAAGTCGCACAGCGAAGCAACGCCGATCTTCTGCTGGCGGGCCATATCCGGGGCATGGCTGGTACTGCGGTGCATGATGGCGCTGGCGCCCTCGGGCGGCAACGGCGAGAGCCAGGAATTGCGGGCTGCGATGGTCCGGTCCGCCGGCAGCAGCGCCAGTGCGGCGCCGCCGGTACCTTGGCCGAGGAGCACCGACACCGAGGGGGACCGCAAGCCGATCAATTCGCTGAGCGAACGGGCAATCTCTCCGGCCAACCCGCCTTCCTCTGCCTGCACCGAGAGCTCGGCGCCGGTGGTGTCGATGATGGTGACCAGCGGCAGGCCGAGTTCCTGGGCCAGTTGCATCCCGCGGCGGGCCTCGCGCAGCGAGGCGGGCCCGAGGCTGGCCGTGTCCGGGTGCCGCGGCCGCTGCTGGCCGAGCACCACGCAGCGCTGTCCTGCGAACCGCGCCAACGCCAGCATCAGCCCGGGGTCTTTCTCTCCCTGTCCGGTTCCGTTCAAGGGCAGCGCGTCGTCAGCTGAGGCCAGCAGCATCCGGGTGTCCGGTCGGCGCGGGTTCCGGCTGGCTTGCACAGAGCGCCAGGCGTCCTCGTCCGCACTGCACGAGATGCTGCCCACCGGTGCCGGGAAAGCGCCGGAATCTTGTACGGGCTGCAGGATCTGCAGTGCCCGGTCCACGAGCTGCGGAAGGTCCTGCGGCGGGACAACCGCGTCGATCAAGCCCTTGCGGAACAGGTTCTCCGAGACCTGGACGCCCTCCGGGAAGTCCTGTCCGTAGAGCGCCTGGTAGACCCGTGGACCCAGGAAACCCAGCAGCGCCCCTGGCTCGGCAACGGTGATGTGCCCCAAAGAGCCCCAGGAGGCCATGACACCGCCGGTGGTGGGATGGCGCAGGTAGACCAGATAGGGAAGTCCTGCCGCCTTGTGCCGGCGGACCGCATCGGTGATGGCGACCATCCCCAGGAAGGCCAAGGTGCCTTCCTGCATGCGGGTGCCCCCGGAAGCGGGCCCTGCCAGCAGCGGCAGTCCGGCCGCCGTTGCGCGCTCGATGGCCGCGACAATGCGCTTCACGGCAGCCTGCCCGATGGAACCGGCCAGGAAGTTGAATTCCGAGACGATCACCGCCACTTCGCGGCCCTGGATCAGCCCCTTGCCCGTGAGCACCGATTCATCGGTGCCGCTTTTTGCGCGGGCGGCATCGAGGTCGGCCGCATAGGATTCGCTGAGCTCGGGCTGCTGCGGCTGGCTGTCCCAGGACTCGAAGGAGTCTTCATCCAAGACGATGGACAGTAGCGCCGACGCGTCAATCCGTCGGGTTCTGGTGCTCATGACTGGTCTTCCTTCTGCTCTTCGAGCCAGCGGTCCACGTCCGCTGCATCAGCATTGAGCAGGGGCGGAGCGGTATGCGCCTTGCGGGTGGTCTCCTTGCTGGTGGCGGCATCGAAGAAACGCAGGGGAGGGCCGGGCAGGCTGACCCTGCCCAGCACTTCGTGCTCCACCTCCACGACGAGCCCTTGGGAGTGGACCTGGTCCCAGTCATAGACCTCCTCGATGGAGCGCACCTTTCCCGATGGAATGCCGGCTGCGTCAAGGGAGTTGAGCAGCTGCGCCGCATCGTATGCGCTAAAAGCCCGTTCGATCAGCTCATTGAGCGCCGCGCGGTTCTCCACGCGCTGGGAGTTGCTGGCAAAGCGGGGATCCCCGGCGGGCAAACCGAACCGGGAGGCGAAGGCCTGCCAGAGCTTTTCGCTGCCGATGCTGATCTGCACTTTCCCATCGGCACAGGAATACAGGCCGTAGGGTGCAATAGAGGGATGGTGGTTGCCGATGGCTTGGGGATTCTCCCCGGCCACGGTCTGCCGGGTGCCCTGGAAGGCATGGACCCCGATGATCGAGGCCAGCAGGGAGGTGCGGACCACTTGGCCGCGACCGGTCCTTTCGCGTTCCAGCAGCGCTGCCAGCGCCCCGTACGCTCCATACATCCCCGAGAGCAGATCCGCGATGGGCACCCCGACCTTCTGCGGATCCTCCGGGCCGGAGCCGGTAATGGACATCAGCCCGGCCTCGCCCTGCAGGATCTGGTCGTAGCCGCTGCGGTGGGATTCGGGGCCGTCGTGCCCGAAGCCGGTAATGGACAGGATCACCAGCCGCGGATTCAATTCATGGAGCACCTCGACGCTGAAGCCGAGCCGGTCCAGCACACCGGTGCGGAAGTTCTCCATGAGCACATCCGAGTTCCTGACCAGGTCGGCCAGCTTGGCTTGGTGCGCGGAATCCTTCAGGTTCAGCGCAACAGACTGCTTATTGCGATTGCACGACAGGAAGTAGGTGGCCTGCCGGTTGCCTTCAGGCCCGACGAAGGGTGGGCCCCAGCCGCGGGTGTCGTCCCCGGTGCCCATCGCTTCGATCTTGATGACCTTGGCACCCAGGTCGCCCATCATCATTCCGGCATGAGGCCCGGCCAGTGCACGGGTCAGGTCAAGGACCACGTAGCCGCTCAGGGGGCCGGTGCCGGTGGCCAGGGTTTCTTCGGGTTGGACTGTAATCGAGCTCAAGAGATACCTCCTAGGAGTGGAAAGATTGGCGGTTCCGCTGGTGCCTACAGCCAGCCGGGCAAGACCAGCAGCGCCCAGGCCAGGACAGGGCCGGCCAGGACGATGATGCCGCCGTAGCCCAGGACCTGCTTGTAGAAGCGGTCCTTGTCGGTGCCTTCCGGGGCGTTGGCAAGGACCAGGGCGCCGTTGGTGGAGAAGGGCGAGACATCCACGATGGTAGAGGCGATGGCCAGCGCGCAGATCAATCCGGTAGCGCTGATCGAGCCCGAGCCCAGGAACGGGATCGCCAGCGGGATGAGCGCGGCCAGGATGGCAGTGGATGATGCGAAAGCCGAGACAACGGCGCCGATGTAGCAGATGAGCAAGCCCGCAAGCAGCGGTGCTCCCAGGGTCGCCACGGCGTTCGAAGCGTATTCGATGGTGCCGGCTTCCTCCAGGACTCCGACGAAAGTGAGCATGCCGCAGATGAGCAGGACCGTGGACCAGCTGATCTTGTTGACCGCCCCCTTCTGGGCAGCGGGGTTGACCAAGGCCAGGACGACAGCGATGGTGATCGAAACGAAGCCGACGTCGACCTTGAAGCCCAATGCGATCACGGCCAGGGCGACCAGGCCGAGGATGGTCATTGCCTGGCCGAAGCGCTGGCCCGGGGCATGCGGCGCGGCGCCGTCGCCGGCAGGATCGCGGGGACCGTAGGTTCCCGAGCCGCTTCCCTTGAAATCGACATCGGCTGCCTGCGAGCCCACGGAGACCGACAGGCGGGCCTCGGCAACGCGTTCGGCGATGGCGCTGGCCCGCTGGCCAGCCAGTTTGCGCCCGCCCAGGACCAGGAACAGCACGATGGCGATCACCAGGTTGAAGGCGAAGCTGGTGAGGAACAGGGCGGTGGGGCTGAAGGCGAACCCGGCTTCCTGGATCAGCCCATTGACGATCACGCCGTAGACGGCGATCGGGGAGAAGCCGCCGGCTTGCGCGCCGTGCACGATGAGCATGCCCATCATGAGCGGGTTGATCTCGTATTTCTGCGCGAAGCGCAGGCCGATCGGGGCGATGATCGCCACCGCTGCCGGGCCCAGGGCGCCGATGGCGGTAATGGCTGCGGTGATGGCGAACATGACCCAGGGGATCAGCGAGATCCGGTTGTCGACAAGTTTCACCGCCCGGTCAACCAGGATGTCGATGGTGCCATTGTTCTGGGCTATGGCGAAGAGGTAGGTGACCCCGACCAGGGTCAAGAACAGCCCTCCGGGGAAGCTGGCGAGAATGTCCTTGGCATCCATGCCGAGGAATATCGTGCCGAGCAGGAAGGCGCCAACGAAGGCCAAGGCTCCCATGTTGATCGGGAACATCGTGGCAATTATGAACATCACCGCCAAGACGATGATGGAGACGAGTGCGACAGACATGGGAAATCCTTTTCGGGAGGCTTTGCACTGAATGGTTTTGGTGTGACGGGTGTCACTGGCTCACTGGCCTAGCCTCCTAGACTCTCGGTGTCTTGTCAAGGTAATTTTCGGTGTAAGTTTGAGGAAGAACACATTTTCAGGTGGGGAGTGGTTGTGGCTGAAGCCAAGAAGGCCAGGGCGTTCGCGAAGGTGCAACGCCCTCGGCTCTATGAGCAGTTGATGCAGCAGATCCTGGCTTTTGTCGAAGCAGAGCAGTTGGGGCCCGGCGACCATCTGCCGGCCGAGCGCGAGCTGGCAGAACAGCTCGGCGTCTCGCGAGCGACCCTGGCCCAGGCCCTGGTGGCGTTGGAAGTACTCGGGGTGATCGACGTGCAGCATGGAACCGGCGCGGTGCTCGTGCACCGTCCGAGCGTCGCCACGGTGCTGCGCGAACTGCGCGAGCACAAGAACCGGTTGCCGGATATCGTCGAGGCGCGCAGTACCTTGGAGGTCAAGCTGGCCGCGCTGGCTGCCGCACGCCGCACCGAGGCGGACCTGCGCAAAATCGATCACGCGCTGGAGGTGATGGCCGCGGAAATTGGCGAGGGTGGCCGCGGCGAGCGCGGTGATGAGCTTTTCCACGAGGCAATTACCGTTGCAGCAAAATCAGCGGTTTTGCAAAAACTCATGACGTTTATCGCCGAGATGGTGCTCGAAACCCGCATCGAATCGTTGGGGCAGCCGGGACGCCCGGAGCGTTCGCTGGAGTCGCACCTGAAAATCGCCGATGCGATTCGCCGCGGCGATTCCACGGGTGCCGCCGCCGCGATGGGCGAGCATATAGAAATGGTCTCCGATGTGGCCCTGCTCAGGGACGGCAGGTAGCCGCAAAGCCGTTCAGCCAATTGCTGCCGGGCGAGGCTGGCCCTTTTCCGCCGGAGCCGTTTTCTTCAATGTCCGGGCGGCTCGAGGTGCTGCCGGCCGCTGGCTTTTGCTATTCTCCCGCGCGCAGTGCGCGGAAGGCCGCCGTGGCTGGAGGTTAGCCTGTTGCGGCAAATTCGCAGTTATCAAAAGGCGATGGGCGATGGGCCGGGCTGGAAAAGCGCGGCCACTGCCGACTATGGACCACGCTGCGCTGGAATTCAACTGATCTTGGCACTCCAGTCCAGTCGCCAGTCCTGCCGCTACGCGATGCGTTACTTGCTGGTTTGCTTGTGCGGGCTCAGCGCCACCGCTCACTTCCGGCTGCAGCCCCCAGTTCTGCAACGAATAGCATTGAACACCCGTTCTCATCTTGTGACAGTAATGTGTGATTGACGATAGTGTGTGGCGCACGGTAATGTGAGCGGCATGGAAGAGTTCGACACCCAACTGCAAGAGCTGCGACGCGGCACCGTTGTGCTCGCTTGCCTGCAGCTGCTGCGCAGTGCAGGATACGGCTACAGCCTGCTGGAGCAGCTCGACGACCACGGTTTCTCCACCGATGCCAACACCTTGTATCCGCTGCTGCGGCGTCTGGAGAAGCAGGGTTACCTCACCAGCGAGTGGAACACCGAGGAGGCCAGGCCACGCAAGTTCTACCGAACCTCGCCTGACGGTATCCGTCTTGCCGACACGTTGACCACGGAATGGCGATCACTGGCAACGGCGATCGCCTCGCTCACCGAAGAGGAGCACTGACATGACTGCCACATTGACCGAACGCTACATCTCGGCCACGATCCGCAGCCTCGAGCCCGGGATGCGGAACGACATCCGCGCCGAACTCGAAGCCTCCATTGCCGACGCCATCGAGGCGCGCGTAGCCCAAGGCGAAGCCGCGCAGCAGGCGGAACGCCGAGTCCTGGCCGAACTCGGCGACCCCGGCATCCTCGCCGCCGGCTACGCAGACCGGCCGCTGCACCTGATCGGGCCGAAGTACTACCTGGCTTGGTGGCGCCTGTTGAAACTGCTGCTGTGGATTGTGCCGCTCTGCGTGGCAGGAGCAATGGCGCTGGGTTTGCTGGTCTCTGGACAGGACGTGGGCGAAAGCATCGTCCAGTCGCTTACCGTCGGACTGCAGATCATCGTGCACGTGGGCTTCTGGACCACGCTCGTGTTCGTCGTGCTCGAGCGCACCGGCGCGGCCACTGGCGTGAAGTGGGATGTCGACCAGCTGCCGGAAATTCCCGAGGATGGCGCGGGCCGCAGCGAGTTGATCGCGTCGCTGGTATTCCTGGGCATCGCCGCCGGCGCGGTGGTATGGGACCTGGTCCGAGGATTCTTCCCCACAGGCGGTGAACCGATCCCGATCCTCAGCCCGGGGCTGTGGCCGTGGTGGATCGGCATCCTGTTCGCACTGATCATCCTCGAGGCCGTCTTCGCCGTCGCGCTGTTCCGCCTGCGTCGTTGGACAACTGCCATGGCGGTGCTGAACACCGTGCTCGCCTTGGCCTTCGCGGCCTGGGCGCTGATCCTGCTGTTGCGCGGCGAGCTCGTCAACCCGGAATTCCTCTCGTTCGTTGCGGTTGCCGGAGGCGACGGGTTCGCCGCCGGAAACGCACAGGCCGCTGGCAATGGCGGCATCTTCCGCATTCTCGCCGTGCTGCTCGGGTGCGGAATCGCGGCCGGCATTGGCTGGGATATCGTTGACGGCTGGCGCAAGGCCGTGCGGGAACGGGGCACAGCCCGGGGCTGAACGCGCTGAATGGCAGGTGGGAGTCCGTGCCACCGTGTCCAGCGCCGAGCTGCCTGCCGGCAATGATACGAGCTCGCGGGTCACTGCCCCCGGCTTGTGTTCCGGCACGGAAGCCCCTCCATCAATTGGGCAGACAGTTGCTCGAAAGGCACCTAGGAAAGCACGTCATCACGATCAGGAAGAGCGCCGTCAACCACGACTGGTCCGAACGCTTCCGGCGCTCGCTCGGCTCCGCCTGCGCAAATACTCGCCGTTCGAATCCCGGGTGCACCCGACGAGTGAAGCCTCCGGCAATCAGCGATCCCTCGGAGGGGCCATCACGGTACATGCGACTGCCTCCGTGCCGCACCGCCACCCATTAGCTGGGGCCGCTGTTCGGCCAGTAGAATCCCATGCCGGCCCCTGCGGCGAGGCCGTCTTCTTCCCGGATCAGTATTCCTGCATCAGGGCCGTGATCTGCTGGATCAGCGCACTGACCAAGGCTGGTTGCCGGCGTCGCGGCATGGTGAGGATCTGTGCGCTGCGTTCGGCCAGAGCCGGATGGTCAATCGGGATGAACCTCAGCCCTTGGCTCAGCCCATCGCGACGAGCGAAGCGGCTGAGCAAGGTCACCCCCGCGCCGGAACGCGCGAACTCCATGGCCGGATTGATGTGATCGGTAGTTAGCGCGATCTTCGGCGTGAGTCCGGCCATGGAGGTGGCGATGTCAAAAAGCTCGCGCTGGGTGATGCCCTTGGCCGGCATGGACATCGGGTACTCGCAGAGCTCGGCCAGCGACAGCTGCGTCCGCTCAGCCAGGGGGTGGTCGGCGCAAACCACGGCATAAGCCGGAGCTGGGCAGGAATGCTCGACGGTTACATGGCGCTGCGGGCCCAGGGCAAAGATCGTCGCGAGATCCGCAGTGCCTTCGATAACCTGCCTGGTGGCCTCGGCCGAGGGCAAGACGCTCAGGTGAACCGTCACCTCGGGATGTTCCTTGCAGAACGCGGAGACGGCGCGAGGAGTCACCGAGGCAGCAAGTCCTTCCGAGCTGGCCACCTCGATGACTCGTGAAGCCCCCGAGGAGAGCTCGCTCAGATCCTGAGCCAGTTGCTCGCCTTCGGAGAGCATGCGGCGGGTATGGGCCAGCAGCAGCACCCCGGCATCGGTCAATTCCATGCCGCGGGCATGGCGGCGGAAAATTGCCGCGCCGACGTGGCGTTCGAGCTGGCTGATCTGCCGGCTGATCGCCGACGCGGAAACATGTTGCGATTCGGCGGCATCGGAAATAGATCCCGTGCTAGCCACCTCATGGAAGTAGCGCAGCGCCGTTGGCAATGTTTGCATTCTCTTGTTCCCGTTCGATCAGCATTTTGCATTTAACTCAAACCTGATGCACGAAACGGCACTGGTTCCCGTCGCGCCCATCTCCTAATGTGATCTACAGTACAACACGCCGAGCGGGGAGAAATCATGCCGAATAGAGAAGATTTGCTAGTAGCTGCGGACAAGTATGTCGACTCGGGGGAGCTGTTCGAGGACTTGTCCGAGCTGGTTGCCTGCCCGACAGTCAGCACCGACCCCAGCCAGAGGGTTGCAACGAACTCATATCTGGATAAGAACTTACGATCGAGGCTCGAAGGCATGGGCTTTACTGTGCGGCTTGATCTGGACTGGCGGGGATCGGGCAATTCTTTCCTGCGCGCGGTTCGCACAGAACATCGGGATTACACTACGGTGCTGTGCTACGGGCATGCCGATGTGGTTGACGGCCAAGCGGGGCAATGGGAGCAGGGGCGCGATCCTTTCGTGCTGGATGCCCAGGGCGAGCGCTGGTACGGACGCGGCGCGGCGGATAACAAGGGCCAGCACCTGGTGAACCTCAAGGCCTTCGAGATGCTGCTGGCCCAGCGCGGGGAATTGGGATTCAACGCGGTCTTCCTGTTCGAAGCCGGCGAGGAAATCGGGTCCCCGCAGCTGGATGAATACGCCGCGGCGCACCGCGAAGAACTCGCCGCAGATCTCTTCATCGCCTCGGACGGCCCCAGATTGTCAGCCCAGGAACCCACGATATTCCTTGGCGCACGGGGTGGGGCGACCTTCGAACTCAGCATTCCGCTGCGCGCGGGCGGCTATCATTCAGGGAATTGGGGCGGCCTGCTGCGCAACCCCGCAACCACGCTGGCTGGCGCGATCGGTGCACTGGTCGATGGGCATGGGCGTATCCAAGTACCAGGGCTGCTTCCCGACGAACTGCCCGACTCGGTGCGCCAAGCGCTCCAATCGGTGCAGGTGGGCGGAGGAGCGCAGGACCCGCAATTGGCCGACGGCTGGGGCGACACCAGGCTGAGCGCGGCAGAACGGCTCTACGCCTGGAATACCCTGGAGGTGATCGCGCTGCAATCGGCCGACGTCGCCCGGCCGGTCAATGCCATCCCGGGTGAGGCCCGGGCGGTCCTGCAACTGCGCTTCGTCGTTGGAACGGATCTGGCGGGGCTGGAAGCGGCGATCCGGCGAGCACTGGACGAGGCCGGCTACCCGATGGTGCAGCTGGCCATGGGACAGTGCTTCCCGGCCAGCAGGACCAACCCCGACAACCCTTGGGTGCGCTGGGCCAGCGAGTCCATCCAGCGGAGCACCGGCGTGCCCGCGGTGGTCTTGCCCAATATCGGCGGTTCGCTGCCCAATGCGGTCTTCGAATCGACGCTTGGCCTGCCGACCTTGTG
Source organism: Glutamicibacter sp. NPDC087661 (assembly GCF_044743275.1). NCBI lineage: Bacteria > Bacillati > Actinomycetota > Actinomycetes > Micrococcales > Micrococcaceae > Glutamicibacter > Glutamicibacter sp. NPDC087661. Next base: position 1,434,999 of record NZ_JBIUWE010000001.1, on the reverse strand, counting down.
GGTCCCGCATTCCTATCCGGGGTGCCAGCAGCACGGGCCCAACGAGCACGCCCTGGAGCCGGTGCTGCGCCAAGGACTGAAAATGATGTGCGGGCTCTTCCATGACCTGGCAACGAACACGACCTTGCCGCGCACGGTAGCGGCTAGCAGCGAGAAGATCTAGGACTCCAGCATGGAAAATCAGCAATTACCAGTTAAAGACCAGACAGCGCCGGCCCGACGCCAGTCCACCGCTCGCGGTATCGCCGCAGCCACCATTGGCAATGCGCTGGAGTGGTACGACATGGCCATCTATGCGCTGTTGGCAATCTATATCGGCCACAACTTCTTCCCCTCGGAAAATCCGGCAGTAGAGGTCATCCAGGCTTTTGCGGTCTTCGGTATCTCCTACCTGATCCGCCCTCTAGGTGGACTTGTACTCGGATCCTATGCGGACCGCAAGGGCTTGAAAAAGGGGTTGATCCTCACTATCAGGCTGATGGTAGTGGGTACGGCGATCATTGCACTGCTGCCGGGCTACGACACCATCGGCATCTTCGCTCCGCTGGGGATCATCCTGGGGCGGCTCATCCAGGGCTTCTCCGCCGGTGGCGAGTTCGGTGCCGCCACCTCGTACCTCTTGGCGCAGGACAAGGGGCGCAAGGGATTCCTGGGCAGCTTCCAGTTCGCAAGCCAAGGCCTGGGCGCGATGATGGCTGCCATCACGGTGGTCGCTTTGACCAGTATCTTCACGACGGAGCAGATGAACGACTGGGCCTGGCGCATACCGTTCTTCATCGGTCTGCTGGTGGGCCCTGCCGGCTGGTGGATCCGTCGCCACGTCGATGAAGCGCCGCTGCCCGAAGCGGCCCCGGGGGATCGGCACAGCGCCAAGAACGCGGTGCATGCCCCGGTGCGCGAGCTGTTCCGCTCGAACAAGGCCTCGGTGTTCATCGCCGGCGGAGCGCTGGCTATTTCGACAGCGCTGAACTTCGTGCTGCAGTACATGCCGACTTTCGGCATCAGCCAATTGGGCATGAGCCCTACCGTTTCCTTCTCCTCGCTGATTATCTCCGGGGCGATCTTGACCTTCGCCACGCCAGTGGTGGGCCACCTTTCGGACCGCTTCGGACGATTGCGCATCATGATTCCCGCCGCGCTGGCGATCATGCTGCTGACCATCCCGCTGTTCCTCTGGTTGATTGCGGGCAAGACCTTCCTGGTCCTCGCGGTCGTAATGGTCATCCTGGGATTGCTCAAGGCTTTGTACTTCGGTGCGCTGCCGTCGGTTATGGCTGATGTCTTCAGCGATTCGTCGCGGGCCACGGGCCTGTCCTTCAGCTACAACACCTCTGTGGCGATTTTCGGCGGATTCACCCCGATGATTTGCGCCTTCCTGATCGAGGCCACTGGCCAGCCGATTGCCCCGGGCTACTACCTGGCGGTGCTGGCCATCGTGAGCATCGCGGCGCTGGGCTCCGCCTTCCGTTTCCGGGCGGTGCGCTGACCCCGCCACTGGTGAAGCAGCGCAGGAAGCACAAGGCCGGCAACCGCAGCGGTTGCCGGCCTTTGCGCGCTCGCGACGATCACGAGCGATCCGGCTCTCGGGGCACCGGTGCGGCGGATGGATCCTGATGGCGCGAAACCAGATCGGTGGCCAGCGCGCGAATCATGTCACGTGCCGCTGGGGGACCAGTTACGTGGATATGGTCGGCAAATTGGAGCAGTTGGCGCACGTCTTGGATTTGCCGGAACACGATAGTGATCGGGTACCACCCTCCTTCGGCTGCGTCCACGTCCCGGAGACGCTCGCCCAAGATTCGCCGGGCCAAATCCAGTCGAGTTGCACGCAGGCGGGCCGTGATCATCACGTCCCCGGGTGCCTCTGTGCGTTCCTTGAGCGAGAGCCACACCGTGCGCAGGGTGGCATCGACCTGCAAGTTTGCCGGCGCCTGCAGGATTTCGAATGAGTAGAGCCGCTCCAACGAGAACAGCCGCTGCTCACCTTGCTGTTCGGCGACGAGATACCAGCGACCGGACTTGGCCACGAGTCCATAGGGATCCACGAGCAGGAACGCTGGGTGCGCCTCGGTACTGCGCCGATACTTGATGCGCAGCTGGCGCCGAAGCCGCAACGCGGTTGCCAGATCCGCGATATCGACCAGCAGGCTCCGGCCCGACAGCCAGGCAGAACTATCCACCATGACAATATCGGCCAACGTAGCCCGGGGATGGGCCGCTGGAGCTGCGTCCTGCTTCAGCGCGACCTTGCGCGCCGCCGTAGCATGTGCGTCCCGCAAGCCCAGAAGTTCCAAATGCCGTTCATCGAGCCCCGCCACGGACAAGGCTTCCAGCTCCGGCGGCTCCAGATGGGCCAGATTCAATCGGGAGCCCGGCAGCAAGGCGATTCCTCCGTGGCGCCCGCGCTCGGCGTAGACAGGGACGCCAGCCATGGACAGCGCTTCGACATCGCGCAGGATGGTCCGTCGCGAGACCTCCAGCGTCTGGGACAGTTCCGAGGAGCTGATGCGCTGACGAGTCTGCAACAGCAAGAGCAGGTGCAACAGCCTGGAAGCTTTCATGACCTCCAAGTATCCCAGAAAAGAAGACATGTTCTGTCGTGATTTTCTGGTGGACTGCTAATGTCCACTAATTCATTGATCCCAGGAGTCCCCGATGCCCCGCCCGAACCTGTTCCTCGTTTATGTCAAGGATGCCCGGAAAGCTGCCGAATTCTATGGCGATTTGTTCGATATGGATCCCGTCTTCGTCTCGCCGCGCTATGTGGCATTCGCCCTCAGCGAGCAGGTGAGCTTCGCTGTGTGGTCCGGCAAGAATGAAGATGCGGTCCCGGAAACCCCGCGCACCAGCGAGGTGGGTTTGATGGTCCCCGGCTCCGGCGGTGACGTTGACGAAACTTGCCGCCAATGGTCCGCCAAGGGAGTGCGCATCGTGCAAGAACCTTACGACGAAGTCTTTGGCAGGACCTTTGTTGCCGCGGATCCAGATGGCAACCTGATCAGGGTCTCGCCGATGGACTAGGAATTAGCGTGGCCAATAAAAGCAGAATCCCGGGGCATCGGCGAAGAAATTCGCTGATGTCCCGGGATTCTTGTGTTGCAGCTCAGGGAAGCTGCCAAGCTCTGGGTCTAGAAGAGCTTGCCTGGCTTAGAGCTGGTTGCCCAGCTTGAAGCCCTTGGAAGCCTGGCCATGGTACGAGCCGTCTTCGTCACCGGCACGGGTGAAGGAGAAGCCGTCGGCGCCAATGGTGACTTCCAGCTCGGAGTCATCGGTGCGCTCGATGACTTCCTGCACGTTGCCATCCAGGTCCAGGACCTTGGAAGCTTCGGTGTACCAAGATGGAACAACCGGGTTGCCCCACCAGTCGCGGCGCTGGTTGTCGTGCACGTTCCAGGTGATGGTCGGGTTGTCCGGATCGCCGGTGTAGTAATCCTGGGTGTAGATCTCGATGCGGTGGTCATCTGGATCCAGGATGTACAGGTAGAACGCGTTGGAGACGCCGTGGCGGCCGGGGCCGCGCTCGATGCGGTCCGAGATGCGCAGTGCGCCCATCTTGTCGCAGATCTGGATGATGTTGTGCTTCTCGTGGGTGGAGAAGGCCACGTGGTGCAGGCGCGGGCCGTTGCCGCCGGTCAAAGCGGTGTCGTGCACGGTGCCCTTGCGGTGCATCCAGGCTGCGTAGGTGGTGCCTTCGTCGTCCTGGATGTCCTCGGTGACGCGGAAGCCCAGGTCCTCGAGGTAGGCGCGGCCGCGCGGCACATCCGGGGTGACCTGGTTGAAGTGGTCCAGGCGGACAAGTTCGCCGGCCGAGTACAGGTCGTAGCGCATGTGCAGGCGCTCAACGTGGGTGGTCTCGAAGAAGAACTCGTACGGGAAGCCCAGTGGATCCTCGACGCGCAGTGCATCGCCGATGCCCTTGACGAAGCCTTCCTTGCGGCGCTCGGTGCGGCAGCCCAGTTCCTTGTAGTAGGCCTCGGCCTTGTCGACCTCTTCGGCGCTGCGCACACGGAAAGCCATGGCCTTCAGTGCTGCCACCGTGCCCTTGGTAAGCACCAGGTTGTGGTGGATGAATTCCTCGAAGGAACGCAGGTAGATCTGGTTCTCGTCTTCGTAGGATACGTGCAGGCCCAGTACGTCCACGTAGAACTTGCGCGAGCGCTCCAGGTCGGTGACGACCAGTTCAGCGTAGGCGCAGCGCAGGATATCCGGTGCTGGAACCGAAGGGGTTGGGATCGGGTTTGCGATCTCTTTGCTCATGATTTGCTCCTTTGCAAGCAAGAAAAACTAGGGGCGGGAAGCGCGTGCTTCCTAGACGCCGAACTTAGGGGAGTGCGCTTCGTTCAGGGTGATCTGGATGGACTGCTGGGTGGTGTAGAAGTCCACCGAGCGGTAGCCGCCTTCGCGGCCCAGGCCCGAAGCCTTCACGCCGCCGAATGGGGTGCGCAGGTCGCGGACGTTGTTGGAGTTCAGCCACACCATGCCCGAATCGATCTGGTGCGCGAAGTTGTGCGCGCGCTTCAGGTTGGAAGTCCACACGTAGGCTGCCAGGCCGTACTTGGTGTTGTTGGCCAGTTCCAGTGCTTCCTCGTCGGTGTCGAACGGGGTGATGGCAACGACCGGGCCGAAGATCTCGTCCTGGAAGATCTGCGCATCCGGGGCAACATCGGCGAAGACGGTCGGAGCAACGTAGTTGCCCTCTTCGAAGCCTTCGGCGCGGCCGCCGCCGGCCAGCAAGCGGCCTTCGGTCTTGCCGATCTCGATGTAGCCCATGACCTTCTCGAAGTGGTTAGGGTGCACCAGTGCACCGACTTCGGTCTTCGGGTCACTCGGCAGGCCAACGCGGATGTTCTTGGCGCGTTCTGCGAACTTGGCTACGAAATCATCGTAGATATCGCGCTGGACCAGCACGCGGGAACCGGCGGTGCAACGCTCGCCGTTCAGCGAGAACACGCCGAAGACGGTGGCGTCCAGGGCGGCTTCCAGATCAGCGTCGGCGAAGACCACTGCAGGGGACTTTCCGCCCAGCTCCAGGGACAGGCCCTTGAAAAATGGCGCAGCCGCGGTGGAGATGGTGGCGCCGGTGGAAGAGTCGCCGGTGAAGGACACCAGTGGCACATCCGGGTGCTTGACCAGGTAGTCGCCGGCGACGCCGCCGGAACCGAAGATCAGGTTGAAGACGCCCTCTGGCAGGCCGGCTTCGCGGAAGATTTCTGGCCACAGGCCAGCGGAGAGCGGGGTGTAGCTGGCAGGCTTGAGGACCACCGAGTTGCCTGTGGCGATGGCCGGAGCCAGCTTCCAGGATTCCTGCATGAACGGAACGTTCCACGGGGTGATCAGCGCGGCGACGCCAATGGGCTTGCGGTTCACGTAGTTCATCTGGCGTCCTGGGACGCGGAAGGAGTTATCCACCTGCGCGACGATCAGGTCGGCGAAGAAGCGGAAGTTCTCCGCGGCGCGGCGGGCCTGGCCCTTGGCCTGGGTGATCGGCAGGCCGGAGTCGTAGGACTCAAGCAGCGAGAGCTCTTCGTCGCGGGACTCGACGATGTCAGCGATCTTGTGCAGCACGCGGGAACGCTCGCGTGGCAGCATCTTGGCCCAAGGGCCTTCCTTGAAGGCCTTGTTGGCGGCGGCAACTGCCAGGTCCACGTCTTCAGGCTGTGCCGAAGCCACGGTGGCGTAGTTGGTGTTGCTTACCGGTTCCTGCACGTCGAAGGTTGCTCCGCCGATGGAGTCAACGAATTCGCCGTTGATGTAGTGCTGCAGGTGGGTCGGAAGGTTTTCCGGTACGAAGTGCTTGCTCATGGCAGTTCCTTTCGTGCTGTTCCGGTGTTTTCACCGGATGGGTTGTGGCAAATCTATGAAAGTTCTCGGTGCTGCTGGCTAGATGGCGCTAGGTGCCATGCCGGCCGCTTTCAAATAGGCGTTGAGCGTATTCGAGCGGTGGTCCCGGCAGGCGGCTTCGATCTGCGCCGGGGTGGCATGGTTGCCGATCAGATCCAGCAGCGCCTCATGTTCCTGAACCGAAGCGCGAGCCCGGTTGGGAATGTGGGTGAAGCTGCTGGCCCGCATGGCCGCCAGCCGGCGCCATCCGCGCTGGACCAGGTCCAGGATGTGCGGATTGGGGCACTGGCCGTAGAGCAGCTGGTGGAATTCGGTATTCATCCGGGTGAAGGCCACCGGATCGAAATCCTCCAGGCACTGGCGCATGTTCTCGTTCAGCGCCCGTGCCTTGGCAAGCCAGGCGGCATCCATGGCATCGGCAGCCAGCGCGGTAGCGGCCGGCTCGATGACCATCAGGGTCTGCATGGTGTGCAGGTACAGGGTGGAATCCACGTGGGCCACCGTCGCCCCGACGTTGCGGGTGAAGTGGACCAGGCCCTCGGCCTCCAGCCGGCGGATCGCCTCGCGCACCGGAACCACGGAGCAGCCCAGCTCATCGGCAATGGTGCCCAGCACCAGCCGGTAGCCGGGGGAGTATGCCCCGTTGACGATGCGCTCGGAAACCAGCTGGTAGGCGGCTTCGGACTTGGAGGCGGTCATTACAGCGACCATGAGTCCAGATCCGGGCTGCCTGCGTCCTTCCAGGCGTTGTACTTGCTCTTCCACGCATCATTCATCGGGAACAGGCCCTCGATGCCGTGGCCGCGCTGGACCATGGCGAAGATGAATTCGTCATTGGATTCGGTCACCGCGGCTTCAGCGGCCACCTCGGCCACCATTGCTGGCGGGATGACCACGATGCCATCGGAGTCGGCCACGATCACATCGCCTGGCTGCACCGATACGCCGCCGCAGGCCACGGTGATGTCCTTGTCCCAGGCCACGTGCTTGCGGCCGAGAACCGCTGGGTGGGCGCCGTTGTAGAAGACCGGGATCTGCAGGTTGGACACGGCGTCCAGGTCCCGTACGCCGCCATCGGAGATGATGCCGGCGGCGCCGAGCTGCTGGGAGCGCAGGGCCAGGATGTCGCCCAGGGTGGCCGAGCCGGTCTCGCCGCGGGCTTCCATGACCAGGATCTCGCCGTCATTGAGCGAGTCGATGGACTGCTTCTGCATGTTGTAGCCGCCGCCGTGGGCCTTGAACAGGTCCTCGCGGTTGGGGATGTAGCGCAGGGTGCGGGCGGTGCCGATCACGCGCTGCATGCCCTTGGTGGCACCGGGGACTTCGATATTCACGTTGTTCAGGCCGCGCTTGCGCAAGGTGGCGGACAAGGTGGCGGTAGCCACCGAAGCCAGCTGCTCACGGACCTTGTCGGTCAGCACGTCCTTGCCGGTGATGATCGGGGCCATGCCGGCGGTCTCGCGATCGCCGTAGGCATCTTCCTTGTCCTTGTCGGTGACCTTTGGCTGGTTGCCGAAAGCGGCGAAGGCCGCGGTGCCCTCGACGGCGGTGGTCTCCAGCTTGCCGGTCGTGGCGCCGGAGACCAGGTCGGTGACCTCGACTTCGACAACGTCGCCGGGGAAGAAGACGGTGGAGCCGGCCGGGGTGCCGGTGAGGATCATGTCACCTGGCTGCAGGGTCATCTGCTGGGACAGGTCGGCGATGATGGTTGCGAAGGAGAAGAGCAGCTCGGAGGTGTCGGCGTCCTGGGCGAGCTTGCCGTTGACCCAGGTCTGCACGCGCAGCTTGGCAGGATCCAAGGTGGCAGCATCCAGGGCGTTGGGACCCACCGGGGTGTAGCCGTCGCCGGACTTGGAGCGGATGTTCGAGCCCTTGTCCGCGTACTTCATGTCGTGCACGCCGAGGTCGTTCGATGCGGTGACCTGCCCGACGTAGCCCCAGGCTTCGTCTACCGAGACGCGGCGAGCGGTCTTGCCGATGATCAGTGCGATCTCGCCCTCGAAGGCGAGCAGCTCGGTGCCAGCTGGGCGTTCCACGGTGGAACCGCTGGCGGCCAGCGAGCTGGTGGCCTTCATGAAGTAGCTGGGGAACTTCGGGGTGCGTCCGCGCTGCGCCGCACGCGAGGAGTAGCTAAGGTGTACGGCCAGGATCTTGCCTGCCTGCGCGAAGGTCTCTTCGGTTACTGGGACAATATTGCTCACCGTTGATCGGCCTGCTTTCATCGAACATCATCTCGTACATCAAATCGTATACGATCAGTGTGCGCCGAATCTCAAACGGTGTCAAGCGGGCTTTGGAAATCTTTGGAAATGATTACCGTGAAGGCCTGGGAATCCGCAAGATCACGCGGAATTCTCCGGGAACGGGAATGTTTCGAAATGGACAATTGCGGTGCGCCGGAACGGATGTACTGCAGCACACAATCGATAGCTGGAATCCTGGCTAGCCAGTCGATCTGATGCCGGATTCCCTGCATGGCCATCGTTGCCCTGTAGTCGGCAAAGGATGCCCGACCGGCGCTATCCTCTTGCCAGCTGGGCGGCAGGGGCAAGCTCGCTCGCGAACCGAAGCCGAGCTACGGCAGGCGCTCTTTTGCCGATCGTGGAAATAGGCCATTTCACTGAGGGTGAGGGCAAGTGGAGTCATGGATTGTTCACGAGAAATATTCCGCTGCTTCCTCCTGCATGCCGGGTAATTGTAGATAGCCTGTATTTATGGGGAGTGTATTTAATATCCGAAACTCGCTGAGATGAGAGCGCAAGGAAAAAGATGTCTTCAGGTCAAAACACAGGCGTGATTGATTCGACGCTGCCGTCGCACCCCACCGAGGTCCACGCAAATAGCTGGATGTGGGGATCCGTGGCGTTGGTCGCCAGAGTTCCGGCATCTTCGATCACGGAACCTGATGGAAACTTGTGGTGGGTCCCGTCGAATGCCGCGGATATCACGTGGAAGATGTGCTGCAAAGATCTGCATAGCTGTGACTGTTAGCTTGATTTGGCGGTTTTCTCGCAGCTACTCAGGGCGGTTCAACCGATTCCGATAACGAGCGTGGAACGCGCAGCTTCAACAACGTCATCGGTAATAGTGTCCAGCTCATTGATCTTCATTACTCTCTGCATCTGTGCGAAGAGCCGATCAATCAGCCGGAAATTACCGCGCGTGATGCGGGCGATCGCCGCGACAGCTTGCGTATCGGTGAAGTCCTCCAGGTCCAGGGTTTTGCCGAGGGCACGCCACTTTCGTTGCAGGACGAAATGCATTTCATCCTGCGCAAGCGGACGGTATTCATGGGCGAAGCCGACACGGCTATAGAGCTGAGGATATCGGCTGAACTGCTTTTCTATGCCGGGCATCCCAATCAGCATCAGAGCGATATTGTTCCTGTCATACCTATCTCGCAGCACTTCCAAGGCAGTGGCGTTGAGTCGTTCCGACTCGTCGACGATGATCAGCTCCACATGCTTGTCTTGATTCATCGGACCGTTCGTGACGCCTAGAGTATCGAGATGTTGGTGAATGCAGATCGAGGTCCGATTAGTGATCAGTGAGAGCTCTTCTTTGATTTGCTTAGGCGTCGTCAATACCCCTGGGGTGAAGAAGACGGTCCGCGTTTTGGCTAGATCCTTATAGATTTGGAGGTCACTGTCCTCCCGGCGACCCCATTCCTCTACTAACGCCGCGGCTTTCGGGCTCCAGTTGGCATAGCGTTTAGCCGAGAGGGTTTTGCCGATTCCAGCTTGTCCGTAGCAGATCCCGATGGTCCGCTGCCGGCGCACAGCATTGGTGAACTCAGTGAAGCGGCGATGCTCCTTTGTTGCGATAAAAATTGAGGGGGCCATTATTCGTCCTCTGCGTAGGTGCGCAACTTCGTTTTCTGCGCTCGGTGGACCGCCGGATCAGGCTGGGATACCTCCGTTGCTGGTTGCCCGGCCGGTAGAAATTCTGCGACGGTGGCGATTCGTTCTTTGATTTGTCCGCGCAATTGACGCTTGCGTGCGGAGCGTGCCTTCTGGATGTCCTTGAACGTCACGATGGATCGTTCATGCGCGGGATCCACGGCTTTGCAGATGTGCTGGCCACGATGAAAGACCTGGATCTCGGCAACGTCCCGCGGGTCATAGCGGAGAATGACGGATTCTCCGACGTAGGCAGCTAGCAACGGGGAAATGTAGCGTAGCCCTTGGAAATGCACGCCATCGCGGTGGACGATCCGTGGCTTGGCGACCGTGAGCAACAGCAGGTTCAGTTCATCGATGGTTTCAGGCAGACGCGGTAACCAACCGTTGCCCTGCCACGCTTTTTGAGGTGTTTCCTTGATCTCTTGGTGCTCGCGCTGGTGGTAGTTCTGCCCGATGAACGCGCCTATTTCGGTATCCAGTTCACCAATCGATAGCTTGGGCTTGGGATCGGGCACGTTGTGCAAGTAGCCGGGCAGCCGGGCTAAGAGTTCGGTGTTGAGGGTGCCGAAGAATCGTTCAATCTTTCCCCTGCCCTGCGGCCGGGCCACAGCGGAGAAAATGATTTCGAAGTGCAGGTCTCTGGCGGCCTGCGCCAAGTGGTGGCTCGTGAAATCGGTTCCGTGGTCTACATAGAGCACATCAGGGATTCCGCACATCGCCCAATCTGCTGTCTTTTTGGGCCAGATCGCCTCACGCAACGCCAATGCCGTATTCAAGGATGAGGGAGCACCGGTGAAGAGCATGTACCCGCAGAGGGCTCGCGAGTAATCATCCATGATCGTGGTGAGCCACGGTCGGACCGGCTGGTGGCCAGCGTCAAAAACCAGGATGTCGAGCTCGGTATGATCGGCCAGCCACACCGCGTTCGGACGTTCGGCGCGGCGGCGCCAGACCAATTCATATTTATCGCGGTACACCGCCGTACCTTGCTGCGCCAGCGTCATCATCCCCGGATCTATCGCGCCGACGATCGAGCGGACGGTGGAGTAGGAAACCGGTGCCCATCCTTGGTGGAGCGCTAACTTGTTGACTTGTTCGTGGATGGCCGCCGTGCTCCTGGGCGGTTGAGCCAGGGCGAGGCCTTCGACCAGGTTCACGAATTCGCTGGGCATCCGGCGTCCGCGCTTGCCCGGTGCCACCGGTTCCAGACCAGGCTTCCCGTGGAGCTTGAAGCTCTGGTGCCATCGCTGCAGTGTCCTCAGGCCGATATGGTGTTCCCCTGCCAGAACCGTCAACGGCACTCCGTCTTCGACGTGTTGCCGCAGTATTTCCCAACGTGCTGTTGCCTTAGCCAGGTAGTCACGAGGAGTTCCTGCTTTCTCGGTACTGCTGCCAATCTGGTCTTGCCCCAGCGGTACGTCCCTGCGCGTTTCGCTTCGCAGGGACACGGCCGATCACAGACTCTTGGAAGATGCGGGCTCTTGGCCCAAGTGGCGGTAGAACGTTGCGCGGCTCCAGCCAACCAGGCGTGCTGCGTCTTCGGCGGTGCGTCCCCTGGTGCGGGCATCTTTGGCGATCGCGAGCTTGTCGGCAATCACCGCCGGGTCCGAGACCGGCCGGCCGAAACGGGTTCCGGATTGCCGGGCGGCGGCAATGCCGGCGTTGACTCGTTCAACGATCAATTCGCGCTCGTATTCGGCCAACGAAGCAAGCATGTTCAGCATCATCCGACCGGTCGATGTGGCCGGGTCGATGCCATCGGAAATGGAGCGGACATTAATCCCGCGCTCCCGCAAAAGGTTCACGGTATTCAAGACATCGATCAGGGAGCGACCCAGCCGGTCAACCCGCCACACCACGACGGTGTCGCCGGCTTCGGCATAGTCCAGCAGCTTCTTCATCCCGGGCCGATCGATCGCGCTGCGGCTGCCGGAAGTCACGTCGGCGAACACGTCGCGCTTCTGCACCCCTGAAGCAACCAGGGCATCGAGCTGCAAGGCCGCGTCTTGGCTCGAAGTGCTCACGCGCGTGTATCCCAAATGTCTCACCTGCCCCAGTGTGGCTCAAAAACCCTGCACGGCAAGCAGGTAAGACGTTTTACGTTGGGACGACTTTATAAGACGGTTGGACTCCTTGCCGTTACGGAATATTGAGACGGCATGGCCGGGCTGAGGAGAGTGTCTCAATAATCTTTTGTTTTTTGAGACCAGTCAATTGGCTGGTGCGCGGACGCTGAATGCGCATTTGTGTCGATCAGCCTTTGCGTGGCGGCTCCGGCCGCATCGGGGGTGGTCGGAGCCGTGGGTCAGTGAGGGGTGGCATGATGGCCCGGTCCGCTTCCCCGACTCAATTGAATATGTTGGGCATCAAGTGGACACGGGTAGGTCTTGTCCGGAGCCCTGGTTAGCGCAGGGAGACACGCACTGCAGCGGCCTTGGGCACCTCTCCCTGCATGATGGGGATGGCGAAGGCATCCGTGGCGTTACCGTACTTCACCTCGTAGGCCGCATCAATCAGGGCTTCGTCGTCGGTTCCGGCGTCCTCGAAAACGACATCGTAGCTGACGCCGGCGACGCGGACCTGCCCGGCCTTCTGCGTGATGGCGGCCTGGTACCAGCGTGAGTCCTTTCCGTTGGCCGCGCGCACATAGACCTTGCCGTCAATGACCAGTGCCCAGGTTTCGGTGGGGGTGCCGGGGGTGATGCCGTCTTCGCGGTAGGGGGAAACGTAGAAGCCTTCGTGGGCTTCGATGGTGTTGAGCTGTTCGGTGGACCATGCAGTCATGATGATGTCGTTCTTTCTATGTGGGGGGCGAAGGGGATGCAATGTTGGCATTCCTCTTCGGGGTTCGGTGCCGGCCGTGGAGACTATGCCTGGGAGGTGGGCATGGCCCACAATTCTGCGATGGTTGCGCGGCGGTGGCGGGTCACCATGAAGACAACGCTGTCCGCGATGTCTTCCGGTTGCAGGGGTTCGGGGATCGCGTCCAGGTTCGTGGTTTTGAGAGTCTCGCGGATCTCCTCCGTGTTGTGGGAGATGAGTTCCGTGTCGACGGCACCGGGTTCGAGCACGCCGATGCGTACGTTCTTCTTGGTGACTTCCTGGCGCAGAGACTCGGTGAAGCCGTTAACCCCGAACTTGGTCATGTTGTAGACGCCGAAGTCCTTGGTGGCGGTCCGTCCGGCTTGGGAGGAAATGTTGACGATGTCGGCGACCTGACGTAGATCGTCCTCAGCGGCGGCCAGGAGGTGCGGCAGTGCTGCGTGGGTCATGTAGAGCAGGGCCTTCTGGTTGACGGCGATCATCCGCTCCCACTCGTCAATCTCCGCCCCCACGATCGGGCCGATGAGCATCAGGCCCGCATTGTTGACCAGGACGTCAAGCCTTCCGAAGCTGTCCAGCGCCCTGACGACCGCTTGTTCGGCCTGGGAGCGTTCTGTGATGTCGGCTTCGATGGCCAGGGCGGTGCCGCCGGCGGCCTCGATGTCGGCGGCCAGGGCATCGAGCCGGTCCTTGCGTCGGGCGATGAGGACGACGGAAGCACCGTGGGTGGCGAGGCTTCGGGCGATGGCCGCCCCGATGCCACTGCTGGCCCCGGTGACGATGGCGGTGGTGCCGGTCAATGATGAATCCACGTGTGGGATGTCCTTTGGTTCTTGGTGTGGCGCAGGTTCGTCCAGACGCGCCGGCTGGCGCGTCTGGACGAGGCCACGGGGGTCTTATTGGAGCTCGACGGTCATTTCCACGTTGTCGGGGAGGTTCTCGAAGATGCTGAGGTCGGAGGTGATCTCACCCATCTTCGTCAGGGTGGGAACCGAGCTGGTTTCCTCATAGATGATCGTGATGCTGTCGGCCGGGTTGTAGTAGACGATGTCGCCCGGTTGCACGTCCGTGTAGAACGGACCGGTTTCGGTCAGTGGTGCCGAAAGCTCGCTGATGTACTCGATGCCGTAGTTGCGGAACCACGGCAAGGTTGCAGGGAGGGTGGCGATAAAGTCCTGCGACACCTGGGTGTCGTTGAGGGTCGCGGTGAGGACCACGTCGCCGGCCGTGATGGTGATCGGCGTCCCGTCGGCCGCAGCCTCGGCGGGTGCCGAAGGCGCGGTGGTGGTGGACGGAGCGGCGGCTGTGGCCGGCGTGGTCGTGGCCGGCGTTTCCTCGGCGGCAGGTGAAGAGCATGCGGTGAGAGCGACCGCGGCCGCGGCGGCAAGGACAACAAGGAGCAATGGCTTCTTCATGGGTTCTTAGGCGTTCTCGAGGGCCATGTCGGAGGACAACTCGCGGTGGGCCTCGACCTGGGCCAGGAGAAGCCGGGCCTTGTCTTCGGCACCGGCGACGACATCGGCTCCGGCAACGAATCGCAGCGGCGGGGTTTCCAGCGCAGCCAAGGTGACCAGAGCCGCGCCGAGCTTGGCGGGATCCCCGCCCTGCTGCCCGTTCATGCTCTTCCAGGCGGCGATGGTCGCGGTGGTGCGCTCCTGGTAGTCCTCGATAGAGAGTTCCGGCCAGATGGAAGACGCTCCCTCGACCAGCAGCTCGGTGCGGAAGAAGCCGGGCTCCACGATCGTGGTGTGGATGCCGAATGGCTCCAGATCGTAGCGCAGGGACTCCATCCAGCCTTCGAGGGCGAACTTCGATGCGGCGTAGGCGGCGCAGAATTCCTGGCCGATGAGCCCGGCGGCGGAGGTGATGGTGAAAACGTGTCCGCTGCGCTGTTGGCGCATGACCGGCAGGATTGCATGGGTGACATTGAGCGGGCCGAAGAAGTTGGTTTCCATCTGCTGGCGCATCTGGCGATCGCTGATTTCCTCGAAGTAGCCGGCGTAGAAGTTGCCCGCGTTGTTCACCAGGACATCGATGCTTCCGAAGCGCTCGACAGCTGCCTGGGCGGCGGCAACCGATGCTTCGGCATCCGTGACGTCCAGCGAGAGGGCCAGGAGGTTCTCATGCTCGCCCAGGGCGGCGGTGACCTTGGCGGCGTCGCGGGCGGTGCCCACCACGCGGTGGCCTGCATGCAGTGCGGCCTTGGCCAGGTCGACGCCCATGCCGCGGGCTGCTCCGGTGATGAACCAAACGTTGCTCATGATGATGCCTTTTCTGTCGTTGAAACCGCCCAATCGGGAAGCCGATGTTTCAAGTCAACAGGCCAGCAGCCAAGTGAGCCAGACCCTGTCTATGGGTTCCCTGGCAGGGCCCCGCTACAACGTCCAGGGTGCTGTATCTTCGGAAACATGGACAACCAGCACGACCTCAGCCAGTTCCTCACCTCACGCCGGGCCAAGCTCAACCTCCAGCAGGCGGGCCTCCCCGACTTCGGCGGACGCCGCCGCGTGCCCGGGCTCCGGCGGGAAGAGGTTGCCCTGCTGGCGGGAATGAGTTCCGAGTACTACAAGCGCCTGGAACGCGGAAACGCCAAGGGCGTCTCGGAAGCCGTGATTGACGGGATCAGCCGGGCCCTGCAACTGGATGCGGCCGAACACTCGCATCTGCACGAGCTGATCCGCACGGCCAACGCCGGAACCCACCCGCAACGCAGATACCCCACCCGCAAGACGCAGATCAATCAGAGCGTGCAGCAAACCATCGACGCCATGTCCAGCGTCCCGGTGTTCGTCCAAAACGGACGCCTTGACGCAGTGGCCACCAATCGTCTCGGCCGTGCGCTCTTCTCGCCGATGTTCGACGGCGCAACAGCGCCGGTGAACGCCGCACGGTTCATATTCCTCGATCCCCGGGCGCAGACGTTCTACCGGGACTGGGAATACAACACCCGCCAGATCGTCGCGCTCCTGCGCGTCGAAGCGGCCCGCTCACCCTATGACCGCCAACTCAGCGACCTCGTCGGGGAACTCTCCACCCGCAGCGACCTCTTCCGCACGCTATGGGGAGCGCACGACGTACGCGAACACCGCACCGGCCTCAAAAGCATCCACCACCCCATCGTCGGAGACCTTGACCTGACGTTCCTGGGGCTGGATCTCACCTCCGAGCCGGGGCTCCAAATGCTGGTGTTCTCCGCCGAACCAGGCTCCGCCTCCCACGAGGGGCTGCAACTGTTGGCTAACTGGGCCATGTCACACAGCGCGGAGACAACTTCCGTGGACTCAACTGCAATCGCCAACCACCGCCTGGACAAATAGCCTGCAACGGGGAGCTATGAAAGAATCCCGACACCACACGTTGGCTTTCACGCCCTGACCTGCCGGGAGAACGCAAAGACACTGTATCTCGGCCAGAATCAATTGACGGCTCGCACATGATGCTGAGCGTCGTCAAAAGTCGCCACGTAGCACTGCAATTCACAAGCAAGGCCCCTAAGTGTCTTGATCGATTGCCTTGCATCACACATGTGTTGCGAGGCATACATTCCAGAGTGTGGATGTTGTTCGATGAACAGCATCGGCATTGTCGACGACGAGACCACTTCCGTTACCCGCCTAACCAAATCCGTATTCCATAGGAGCCGCATGACGAATCTTTCCGACCCGCTGGACCTGCGCCATGGGCACCTTCTGCCCAACCGCCTGGTCCTTGCGCCAATGACCAACCAGCAGAGCAATTCGAACGGTACCCTCTCCGATGACGAACTTGCCTGGCTGGTCGCCCGCGCTGAAGGTGAGTTCGGCCTTTTACAGACCGCGGCCGCCTATGTGCACCGGGGCGGACAGGTCTGGCCCGGCCAGCTCGGTATTTCCTCCGACGAGCATCTGCCCGGCCTCGAGCGCCTTGCCGCCGCTGTCTCCGCCGCTGGTGCCCGGTCCTCTGTGCAGCTCCATCATGGAGGCGTGCGTGCGGAGAAGACACTCACCAGCCAGGAAGTCGTGGGTCCGTGGGATGATGCGCAGACCGGCGTGCGAGGCATGACGACAGGTGAAGTTCAGCAAGCCGTGGAGAACTTCGCCGCGGCCGCCGCCCGCGCCGAGAAAGCCGGAATCGACGGTATCGAAGTGCACGGAGGCCACGGCTACCTAGTCGGTCAGTTCCTCGACGCCTCGAACAATCTCCGAACGGATGGGTATGGCAGTGACCCCGCTGGGCGAAGCCGCTTCGCGAAAGAAGTTGTGCAGGCAATCCGGGAACGCACCGGCCCGGACTTTCACATCGGGCTCCGATTGTCCGTTGAACGTTACGGTTTGGTCTTGGCGGACATGGTCCAGCTCGTCGGCGAGCTCTTCGCCGGCGGGAACATCGACATCCTTGACCTGTCGCTATGGGACGTGGCAAAGCTTCCCGCTAACGCCCCCGAAGGCAGCCGAACACTCCTCGAGCACTTCCTCGATCTGCCACGCTACGGAACAGCCCTCGGTGTCTCCGGACACCTAGCTGACGCCGCGGCGGTGCAGCGGGTACTCGACCAAGGGGCCGACCTCGCCTACATCGGCAAAGCCGCTATTGCCGACCACGCCTTCGCGCGCAGGGCAATTGCCAACCCCGGCTATCGTCCTCCGTCCTTCCCCGTGACACGGGACCACCTCCGCGTGGAAAAACTGGCGGAGCCGTTCGTGACCTACTTCGCCAGCAACTGGCCCCAGCTGGTGGATGACTGAAGTTATCCATCAGCTCCGTTGCGTCGTGGGAAAGGCTGTAGCAATGTCGCGATGCTCGCACGAATGAACCTGTATGAACCCCGACGCTATCGGAAGGAATCGATGGAGCAACATGCACCGCATGGCGTTCAACAAACGGGACGATGCAAACCGCCAGTTCAAGTTGTGATTTAGCCTCCAAACGAAGTTAACGGTCACATGCATAGCGAAACCTCTGAGTTTCTCCAAAACGACGCGGGAAATCTGCATAAAGCATCAAAAAGCTGGTTCGACAAGACTTCGGTCGGACCTCATTTTCTGGCCATGACTGCCGACGCGAAGCAAGCACTATCGGGTGCTCCAACGTTTGCTTTCGACAACCAGAAGGAAATCAGCAAGCTGACCGGCGCCGGTATCCGGATCGCTGGAATTTCACGTTCTCGTAGTGAGGCGGAAACAGGAGCCGGCAACGCTGAATACGTCGCCTTGCACCTGAAGCTTTCGAAAGAGGCATTGCAAACCCCCGGTTGGGTGACCTCTGCGCTGCACCGGCCGACTCGTGCTGGGCTACTGCCGGGCACCAACATCGATGGCAAGGACTTGCGAGCGGGTGTAAACAACGCCTTGCGTTCAGCAGGCTTGGCAGTAGAACTGAATAATGGCGGCGCTCTGCAATCAAAAGACAAGCAGGATCCATGGGGGAACATCTATACGATCTCCACTTTTATTCCGCAAGACAAGATTCCTCAGTGCCAAAAACACTCGCACGGACCGAGCGCGATGGACAACCCTGCAGTGCGCTGGGCGCATGCACTGAGCATTGCTCAAACCGCCACGCCTAAGCCAACTTTGAGCGACTGGTCCGACCTCGGAGTTAGCAAAGCCCAAGTCTCCCTTGGCCCGTCAATTGGTTGGTGCAGTGATCGGGGGATGGGGATTGTTGCCCAGTCCCGTCCGGATGGCGATCCTGAACACTGGATCGCAGAGACTGGGCATACGGTGGCCTTAGCGCATTCAGTCTTCGTCGATTTGGCGGTCTTGACGATGCAGCAAGATGAATTCTTGACCCAGCGCGCGGGACACCTGGCCAATCTAGCGGCAACCGGAAACCTTGAGGATTCCGCTGCTTCGCTTAAGCGATACAAGGACATTCAAAAAAGGTTTATCGAGTTCCACGGCAAGCGCTGGTTGCAGGAGATACCCGGACGTGAATCTGCAACTCGGGTGCTGCAAGCCATGCAGAACGTGCGCATGCTGGAAGAAAGAATCAAGCATTCACTGATCGAGCAGAAATCCATCATGGATTATCTGGAAGCCAACCAGCGCGCCGAAGAAGAGCAGGTAAATCGCGAACGAGCCGAACAACTGCGCGAAGAGGCGGTTAAGCGTGAGAAGTTCAGTCACCGAGTGAATATTTTTGCGTTTATATTCCTGCCGGCCACACTGATTTTCACCGTTACCGGAGGTCTGGGGATCCAGTTATCCACACTTTGGGGAACTATTTGGATCGGCATCGCTGCTGTCACTACCTTCGGGCTGATTGCTTGGATGAAGACGGAGGGTGGAAAGAGGAAGAAGGATAGAAAACGCGCGTCCGGAAGCGCATCGCCCAGCGACGAATCCCTACCTGCCGTGAACAAGGGATAAACAGATCAGCTCAACACAGTTCGCGGCCTCTGAGCTGGAGAAGAACCTCTTGGTTTGAGACCTCGGCGACGGAAGCCTTCTCATCGGTCCTCGGCTACCGCAGTCAATTTGCTGACTCATCGGGGGTACGCAGAAGGCGCTGGAACGGAAGTCATGATTCCGTTCCAGCGCCTTAGCGGCATCTGCATATTAGACGCGAATAGCATCCACAATCTTGACTCGGGCTGCCACCAGCGCGGGAAGCACACCGGTCAGTGCGCCTACGGCGATGGAAACTCCCATGCCAAGTAGGGCCGCACCGCTAGGGAATGCCGGCATTTGATCCAGCTCGGTAGCCATCACCATATTCAGCAGATTCTCGTTGGAGACCAAGGCAACGGAGATGAGCACGCCAATGCCACCTGCTACGGCCGTGGCCACGACGCTTTCCATCATCACCGAGAAGAATACGCGTCCGGTTGTTGCACCGAAGCTGCGTCGGATACCCACTTCGCGGATACGCTGCTTCATGGTCACCATGGCAACATTGAGCAGACTCAGGGAACCAAGCAGCAAGATGATGATTGCGATCCCGGCAACCACCATGGTCAACATCTTCAAGCTCTCATCGGCACCCCACATCAGATAATCTTCGCGGTGCGCATCAACTGTGAGACCAGGAAGTTCTGCCTGCATTTGCTGGCCGAAGTGCATGGCCAGCTCTTCGGATCCCTCGATGGGCACCCACAGCTTGTAGCTGACCTCATTGAGCGGAGCTTGCATGCCGAACCAGTGCTCATAGGTGGCCGGCAGCATCCACAGCTTGCCGCCCATGCCGTAGCTAGATGCTTTGGTGGTTCCGATGACCGTAACTGAGACGGTGTTCCCATTGCTCATCAAATCCACGGTTAAAGGCAGTCGCTGGCCTTCCAGTCCCAATTCTTTGATGAAGGTGTGGTCAACCACCGCCGCTGGGGCAAGATTCTGTGCATCTTCGGCTTCCAGCCAGCGGCCGTCAGTAACAACTAACCGGTGCATTGGAGCGTAGTCGGGATCAACCACCATGATCTCGGCATCAAGGCTCAGCCCTTGGGCTGAAGCCTTCTGGTCGTAGCTGCGTCCCATCATGGTGGTGTACTCGACCTTGAACCGGTCACTGGTCTTTTGAAAGGCCTCATCGATTTGGTTGTTGCCTGCAGGACCAGCATCCGAGTTCGGGTCGTAGGCGTAGACAACAATCATTGCTGGCCGACCCTCGCTTTCAAGGCTTTCGGTCATCATCTGACGCGCCATGCCAGCTCCGGCCAATGCCGTAGTCAACGAGGCCACCGCAATAGTGACACCAACCAAGGAGAGCAAGACGCGCAACTTGTGAATACGCAGTTCCTGCCATGCCTCCAGCAGCGCAGCAACAAAACCGGTTCCTAAGCGAGTTAAGGATTTCATCTTGCCGCCACCTCACTGAGCGGATGCAGCCGCCCGCCATCCAACTGCAGCTGTTCTCGGGCCAAGGCCGCAACATTGCTGTCGTGCGTGATGGTGATCAGGGCAGCGCCGGAATCAACCGTGGCGGAATCCAAGAGATCCATCACCGCACGTCCGGTAGTGACATCCAAGGCACCGGTGGGCTCATCGGCCAGTACGACTCGTGGCCGGCGGACCAGCGCGCGAGCGATGGCCACACGTTGCTGCTCACCACCGGAGAGGGTCTGGGGCATTGAATCCAAGCGTTTGCCCAGTCCTACGCGCTCCAAGGACTCGGTTGCTAGCTTGCGCCGATTCCAGAAGTCGCGTCCACCGGCGTACATCAGTGGAGCCATGACATTTTCCAGGGCAGTGCGTCCTGGCAGGAGGTTGAACTGCTGGAAAACGAATCCGAGGTCGCGCCCGCGTGCATGGGCCGCCTGTTTGGCGCTCAGCCGGGTCGCATCCTTGCCTCGCCACAGCAGGCTGCCGTTGGTGGGCCGATCAAGCAGGCCGAGGATATTCAGCAGCGTGGACTTGCCCGTACCCGAACGGCCGACAATGGCTATGTGATCGCCTTCGGACACTGTGAGATCAATCCCGTTGAGGATATGCAGCTCGCTGTCGTCGGGCAGCAGGACGCTGCGCGTGACATTCTCGAGCTTCAGCAATGGCTCACCACTCATCTGAGTAGGACTCCATATCCATCATTTCTTCAGGTGCCGGGGTGGATCCTGGGACGAAGCGGAGAATTTCCGTCTCATCCTTCAGTCCTGAAATCACCTCGATGACCTTTCCGTCGGTCACGCCAAGCTCTACCTCGGTGCGGATTTCCTTGCCGTTTTCATCCAGCCTCCACACCGCACCCTGGCCAACCAGGCCGCGAACAGCCGATACCGGTACGGTCAATACGTCCTCGGCGGTGCCTGCATCAATTTCCATGTTCATGCTCAGGCCGTCGAAAACCACGATGTCTGCGGGTACGGCACAAGAAATCTCGCTGCCCGAAGAGCTCTCCGTGGATTCTCCGGATGCCATTGGATCCATCTGCGATTCCATGTCCTGGTCTGCGGAGCCGGCGCTGGTTTTCTTCGAAGCGCTGTCACCGACAGACAGGTCCTTGCAGGTGAATGGCTCCGGTCCGCCGTCAATAGTGATCGTTGCTTCGAGGCTTTCATCGAGCAACCGGTAGCGGTCCAGCGGATCGATCGAACCGGCGGCCAAGAATTCTTGGGGCTGGATCGCGCCGAGTCCTGTGCCCTTGGTGACGTCATCGCCAACCTCGATCTGGAAAGCGCCGACCTTGCCTGTGGCCGTTGCGTAGACGTCGTGGTACTTCACCACTGGCGCAGCTTCCTGCGGTTGCTGCTCGTCTTGTGAACCTTCACTATCCGAGTCGTTGGCCTCAACGCTCTCTGGCTGGGATTCGGCGCGGACCTGGAAGATTCGATCGCCGAGGGAGACATTGTCGCCTGGCTTGACGAAAGCCCAATTGACAACGCCGTCCACGGGCGCATTCAGCTCTTTCGATTCGGTGAGCTTAATGGTTCCGGGAATGGACAGCTTGTTCTCTACCGTGGCTTTCTCAGCAAAGATGGTCTCTGCTGGGATCTCTCCGGTGGGGAACAGGTCATCATCGGCGCTGGCAGTGCCGCCGGCAAACGCGAGTTTCACGAGGCTGACGGCGATCAAGGCGCCGATAACTAGCCATGCAGCGGGAAGGAATATGCGACGGAACGCGCGTCGTTGGCTCATAGGGTTGCTCTTTTCACCATTCAATGATTACCAAAGTGTTCAGCAACTACCAAGCTCAAACGGAGAAAACACGCAACCTTTATCAGATTGAGATTTATTTTTACTTTGCAGGTCAGACCGGGTACTCAAATTAGTAGTTGAAGGTCGTAGTGAATCTTCTCGACGTCCCGGGGTGAAGCGGGGCAGTCTCCGGGGCTCGATGCCGCGGAGCTCTTCGGTGGATGTGGAGCTCCCGAGGCGTAGTGCCATTGCTTCTGTACTGGCCCCGGGGTCGGCAGGATTGTTCCAGGCCGGTTTCTGCCAAGCCTTTCGGGTGCCGCGGGCGAGCGGGGGTGCCAAAGCCGCTGTCGCAGAGCATCGACCTTCATTGCTGTCCGCTAGGGCCTGAATCGTGAATTTGGCAGGTGACAAGCACGTTTAATCCATGGGCAAAGAAGTGCACCGATCGCTTCATTTTCAGCCAAATTTATTTCCTTCCATTTGCTGGCACAAAGCCGAATGCCGGCGTAGGATGTCGGCATATCGTTGTCTTGAATTGGGGGATTTAAAGACGAATTGAAACACTCGCATTCATTTCGCATCTTTAGATGCATTGGGGAACTTATCCTGAGCAGTTGAGCCACATGGGGTGGCGGAATCATGGGCCAGGCTTTCATTATCTGAGGTCAAAGCCTTACTATAGCTCGCTCTTTTTCGGGTGGATCGCTCCTGCACGCCGCGCGATCCACTCAGGACATTCTTGTATGGGGGAGAAATGTCTAGGCATCAAAGGCGTGGCACTCTTGTGCCAAATTTGCGCCGTAAAACAGCTTTAAACAGATTATTAAAAGGATGCTTGGCGATAATTTCGTCGATTTCCTTGTGCTTTGTCATGACCATTCCGGGCATGGCAGTTGCTGCCGAAACTTCTGTTGGGGAAGAAGCCGAGGCCAAACAGCAGGGGACTGAACCGGAGAACTCTGAATCGGTCCTGGCCACCGGCTCGGCGGAGGAAACCAAGGCCGAAGCCGACGAATCGTCCACGGCTGACACGGGGCAAGAACAGCCAGCTGCTGAAGCAGTAGACAGCGCCAAGACCTCGGCGCCAGAGGAAGAAGCAGCGGCCGAACCTGAGTCCGCCCCTGCACCGGCACCGGCAACTCAGAAGCCAGAAAAGCCAAAAACTGTGGAAACCACGCAGCCGGCACCCGAAGCGCAACCTGTGGAATCAGCTGCGCCCAAGACAGAGAAGAAGCCAGTGGACAAGGCTTCACCGGAACTTGCGCAGCCGAAGGCCGAAGTTTCGGAATCGGAAGATTCTACCGGGTCCTCGACAGCGGCCCGCGAGCCGATCACGGCCGCTGCCCTTGAGTCAGGTGCTCCGCGGATTTGCGAGTACAACGAAGGAGACGGCTCGGTCGACACCTTCATGCAGAAGTCCGATGAGATGCCCGCCTTCGCCAACGGCAATGTCCACGACGGGCTCTATGAGGGCGGTGTGGTTCACCAGCGCTTGGAAATGACATTGCCCGCAGGCGAAAACGAGCTGGTCATCAATTACCAGGTCAAGCAGGCCGGCAAATGGGCCTATGACTATTTGCTCAACGAGACAGTGGACGGCGCGAACATCACCGGCTGGACTGTCGATGAAGGCGCCGGGAACGACCGCGTCGACACCGTCTTCATCACATTGATGGTCGACGGAGAAGAAGGCGACGAGTCAAGCGTCACCCTCTACTTCGATGCGCATATCGCCTCGGAGCTGGATCACGGCCCGGGCACCGGTGCTTCCTCAATCAACGGTTCGCCGTACCACGTCCTGATCTCGTCGTTGAACTGCAAGTCCATTGGACAACGCGACAACCAGATCCAGGCCGGTGCGGTCCAAGCCGGTTCCGTAACCGTCATCAAGGACGCGGTTCCTGCCGACGGCACGGATTTCGACTTCACCCTCGCCGAGGACCGCTTCGGCGACTCGACATCATTCAACCTCGATGACAGTGCCGATTCCGATACCGGCGCGAGCTTGCCGCAGAGCGTCACCTACACCGTGGCGCCAGCTACGATCACCGTCACCGAAGAGGACTTGCCAGCTGGCTGGAATCTTTCCTCGATCGCCTGCACCGGCGCCGCCGCTATCCGCAGCGGTTCGGCCATCACGTTCAACCTGGGTGACAACGATGAAGTCACCTGCACCTTCACCAACACGAAGACCACCTACGACGAGCTCACGGTCCACAAGGATGTGCAGGCATCCTATGACCGCGACTACGACTGGGATCTGGACAAGTCGCTGGCCGAGGGCCAGCAAGCCACAGTGAAGGCCACGGCCACCGGAGTGGACGTCGATTACAACGTGGTCGCCACCGCCAGCGAGGCCCAGGACAGCAACTTCCAGCTCTCCGGCACCATTACCGTGATGAACCCGAATGACACGGCGATGTCCGGGATCACCCTGGCCGACCAGCTTGATGGAGCCAATTGCGTCATCTCCGCTGGCGGTTCGCCGATCGCCAATCCGGTGACCATCCAGCCCGGCGAGAATTCCTTCACCTATGAATGCGACCTGCCCGAGGGAACCAGTGCCTCCAGCGCCGGCACCAACACGGTCAGCGCAACCTGGGACCCGGAGGCCTACTATGGCACCGATGGACAAGCCAGCGCCTCGGCCGGCTACGATTTCGCGTCCGTCTCGCCAACGGTGACCGACGAGGAAGTCACCGTCACCGATAGTGAAATCGACCTTTCGGGCATCGCCGGCGGTAACACCGTTACAGCGGGGGAAAGCCCGAAGACCTTCGCATACACCATCGAGTGGGACGGCGTGCTCGGAGAATGCACCGACTACCAGAACATCGCCAGCCTCGCCGCAGACGACGGCGAAACGCTGACCGACAATGCCACCGTGGAAATCTGCATCGGCCAGGATCTGGCCATCGAGAAACTGGTCGTGTCCAGTTTCAACCGCAGCTACGACTGGAGCATCGCCAAGGACGCAGTAGGCGAGCAGCCATTCACCGCGGATCCGGAAACCGGCGAATTCACCGCGCAATACTCCGTCACTGTCACTCCCGAAAGCTATTCGGACAGCGACTGGGCCATGAGCGGAACCATCACGGTATCCAACCCCAATGACTGGCAAGCCATTGACGTGACCGTCACCGACCAGGTCGATGTGGGCGGGGACGCAACCTGCCAGGTGGTCGGCATTGCCGGCGAACCGGACACGATGGACGCCGATCCGGCCGCACCGGGCTTCCAGGCAACACTGGATGCCTCCCAAACGCTGACCTTCAGCTACAGCTGCACCTTCGGATCGCAGCCGAATTACGAGGGCAGCAACACCGCCGAAGTGACGTGGTCCTCCAGCGAGGCCTCCACCGCTTCGGGCAGCGCCACCGAAGTTGTACCGGTGGATGCAGGCGACTGGACGCAGACACCACTGAACCAGACGGTGACCGTGACCGACCCGCTGCATGAGTTCGATCCGGCCTGGACCATCAATTACTCCGATGGCCCGCAGACTCGGACCTATGAATACACCTGGACGGTGGAGGAGGCCGGCAAGTGCCAGAGCTTCATGAACACCGCCACGATCACCGGCAGCAACCAGCTGGTCAAGAGCGATGACGCCCAAGTCGAAGCGTGCCGCCAGGCAGGGCTGACCGTCACCAAGGACGTGACGGCCTCCTATGACCGCACCTACTTGTGGAGCATCGACAAGCAGCTGGCCGAGGGCCAATCGCCAGATGCCGTGGTCGAGGAAGACGGAACCGCTACCGTTCACTACACGGTGCTGGTGGACAACACCGGCTACGAGGATTCCGGGCAGCAGCTTTCCGGATCCATTACCGTGGCCAATCCCAACGAATTCGAAGACCTCGAAGTGACGATCAGCGACGAGAATACCCTCTCGGCCGCCTGCACCATCGTGGCCGAGGACTCGAATCCGGGAATGGAAGGCATGCAGCAGGTGGTGCCGCGCAGCGGCTCGATCACCGTGGACTACAACTGCGATGCATCGGCCGTGGCGGAAGCCGACTACACCGGCCACACCAACACGGCGGTGGTCACCTGGGGTGATGGGCTGCAGGCTGAGAGCCAGCCGGTACCCATCGAATTCACCCTGGATGAGAGCACCGATGAATCCGTTGGCGTCTGGGATGACCAGGCTGATCCTTCCGGGGACCCGGTACTGCTGGGCACGGTCAACTACGCCGACGCCCCGCAGAGCTTCAGCTACGAGATCACCTACGAAGTGCCGCGCGATGAATGCCTGGTCTTCACGAATACCGCGTGGGTGGATCTGGCCGGCGAGGACATCGAGGACTCGCAGGAAGTGGGCATCTGCGACCAGAAGAATCTGGTTATCACCAAGGACGTGGACGCCAGCTACGCACGCGACTACGACTGGTCGCTTCACAAGCAGGTGGACCACAGCGAATTCACGGTCGCCGGCAACGGCACGGTTACCGCGCACTACACGGTAGTGGCCACCGCCGGCGAAGCGCAGGACAGCGCGAAGCAGGTGTCCGGGACCATCACCATCAGCAACCCGAACACGCAAGTCGGGGACCTGGCGGCCACGGTCACCGATGTGCTCTCCATCCCGTCGGCCAGCTGCACCATCGAGGGCACCGATGCGGATGGAAGCGCCGGCGGTTTCCAGCTCGTGCTCGGTGACGGGGAAAGCACCACCCTGGGCTACAACTGCCAGGTCCCGGCGGACACCGACATCACCGCCCAGTACACGAACACCGCAACCGTGGCCTGGGGCCAGGAGCGCCAGGCTGAAACGGAAGTCGATTTCGGGTTCGAGCTGGCCCTGCTGACCGACGGCGAAGTCGCCATCACCGATGACCAGACCGTTGAAGGCCAGGAAGTGGTGCTGGGCACCGCGATGGCCGGGGAATCGCCGAAGGCCTTCGAATACGACCTGGAACTGCAGGGCGTGGCCGGAACCTGCACCGAGTACACCAACACCGCGGTGCTCGATGAGGCCACCGGCGAGGGCGAGGAGAACACGGCTTCGGCCAGCACCACGGTGTGCGCCGGCGCAGATCTGGATATCGCCAAGAACGTCGTGACCTCCTTCGACCGCTCCTACCTGTGGTCGCTGGACAAGGAGCTGCTCTCCGGGCAACCGCTGGCAGCCAACCCGAGTACCGGCGAGGCCACGGCGAACTACCGGATCACCGTGACCCCCGAAGGCCACGAGGACGGCAATTGGGCGATGAGCGGAGAAATCACGCTGGCCAACCCGAACGACTGGCAGGACGCGCCGGTCACGGTGCAGGACTTCGCCGATGTCGGCGGGGACGCGGCCTGCACGATCACCGGGGTGCAGGGCGAAGCGGTGGCTGACATGTCCGCCGAGCAAGCCGGCTTCCAGACGGTGATCCCCGCAGGGGCCCAATGGGTGATGGCCTACTCGTGCACCTTCGAATCCCAGCCGGACTACGAAGGCAGCAACACCGCCACCGTGGACTGGGACGCCCAGGCGCTGAGCACGGCCAATAGCCAGGACTCGGACACCGTAGGGATCACGGAGCAGGACTGGAACCAGACGCCGCTGAACGACACGGTCACCATCACGGACAGCGCCCACGAGTTCGATCCGGCGTGGACAGTGGATGTGGCCGATGGGCCGCAAAGCCGGGACTACTCGGTGACGTGGAACGTGGAGGAGGCAGGCACCTGCCAGGTCTTCGAGAACGTCGCCACGCTCACCGGCGATGACGGATTCACCGCGACGGACAACGCGCTCGCCGAAGCCTGCCGCGAGGCGGCCTTGGAGATCAGCAAGACCGTCGAAGCCGCGTACGACCGCACCTACCAATGGCAGATCGACAAGTCCTTGGCCGAAGGCCAGGACCAGGAGATCACCACCAACGGGGCGGCCAGCGAACCGGTGGACTACGTGGTCAAGGTGGAGAACACCGGGTATGAGGATTCGGGATGGGTACTGGAAGGCCAGATCACCATCACCAACCCGAACCAGTACACGGGCATCGACGCCACGATCCAGGACGTGGTCGATCTGGAAGCGGTCACCTGCACCACCTCTGAATCGCTGGTGGGCATCCCGGCCAACGGGACAATCACCGTCGGCTACAGCTGCGATGTCTCCGCGGGAGTCGATCCGGGCTCCTATAGCGGCGGCACCAACACCGCCACGGTCAGCTGGGGCGATGACCGGGCATCGAGCACGCAGGTGCCCATCGAATTCGCCATTGATTCCCTCATCGATCGGCAGGTCGAGATCTGGGATGACCAGTCGAATCCCCAGGAGCCGGTGCTGCTGCGCACCGTGGACATTGATGATTCGCCGGTGCTCATCGAGTACCAGCTGGAGCATGATGCTCCGGCCGGTGAATGCATGAGCTACACGAACACCGCCTGGGTCGATATCCAGGCAGGGGAGGATCCGAGGGATGAGGCGACCGTGCAGCTATGCGGCTTGCTCGATCTGATGATTGCCAAGGATGCCGAAGCCAGCTTCGATCGGACCTACCTGTGGGATCTGGAGAAGAAGGTTGACCGCACCGAAGCTGTCGTCGCCGAGGACGGCACCGCCGACTTCTCCTACACCGTATCGGCCATCCCGGACGGATCGGAGGATTCCGGCCATGAAGTGCACGGCATGATCGTGCTGGTGAATCCGAACCGCTTCGCATCAGCCTCGACGGTAGCCACCATCACCGATGAAATCAGCATCGAAGGGGTCACGTGCACCATCGACGCCGAGGACGCCGATCCGCAAACCGGGGGCCTGCAAGTCGCAGTCCCGGTGGGCAGCGACGGAACCGGAGCCACGGTGCAACTGCCCTACAGCTGCTCGGGTACCCCCGGCCAGCTGCACGGCAGCAACACGGTTACCGCAACCTGGGGCGAGGGTTCGGTGGCCACGTCAACCGCACCGGTGGACTACCTGCTGGATGCTGAAACCGATCAGCAGGTCACCGTCATCGATGACAAGACCAATCCCGAGTCGCCGGTAGTGCTGGGCGAAGCGATCTGGAATGCCGAAGGCACCCCGGTCGACTTCGACTACACCCTGCGCCACCAGGCCCAGGCCGGCACCTGCAACGAGTTCACCAACACCGCGGTGATCCAGCAGACCGGGGCCGAGGATTCGACCACCGTCACCCTCTGCGGACAGAAGGCCCTGGGCCTGCAGAAGACCGCGCAGGGGCTGGTGGACCTGGATTACGAATGGGAGGTAGAAAAGCGGATCGACCAGAGCAAGCTCACCGCGAACGAGGATGGAACCTTCACCGCGCACTACTGGGTTCAGGCTCGCAACACCGCAGCCGTTGAGCAGAACTTGCGGCTGGCCGGTGAAGTGATGGTGCAGAACCCGAATGATTTCGGTTCCATCACCGCCACCTTGGAAGACCGGATCGATACCGCTGGCACCAGCTGCCGGATCGATCTGGAAGATGCCGATGAAGCGGCCGCTGGATTGCAGGTCGTGCTCGATGCCGGGGAGAACTTGGGGGCCCGGTATGAATGCGACCTCGCTAGCTGGCTCACCACCGATGCCTTCGAAGGAGCAGTCAATACGGTGATTGCCTCCTTCGATGACCGCGAAGTGCGTGCCGAAGCACCGGTTGATTTCCAGATCGATGCAGTCACGGACGAATCGGTGAGAGTCACCGACGACATGATGGATCCTGGCGCCGAACCGAAGGTGCTCGGGGTAGTCCATGTCCCGCAAGCTCCCATGCAGTTCGAATACGAACAGGTGCTGGAACCCGAAGCGGGAACCTGCACGGTATACACCAATACAGCGGCAGTCCATGAGAGTACCGACGGCAACGGCAAGGACGAATCCTCGGTGGACCTGCAACTGTGCATCGAGCAGGGCCTGATGATCGCCAAGAGCGCCGACGCCCAGTACGTCAGGGACTACGACTGGTCGACCCGCAAGGACGCGAAGGAAACGAAGTTCGAGGTTGACCCGGACGGGCAGGCCACGGCCAAGTACACGGTCCAGGCGATGCTGGAGGATTACGAAGACCAGGACTTCACCGTCACCGGTGAGATCACCGTGGCCAATCCGAATGACTTCAAGGACACGCAAGTGCTCCTGGAAGACAAGCTATCCATCGACGGGGCCAGCTGCTCCATCGAAGGATTGGTGGAGGGGAAGCTGGAGCTTGCGGCCGGGGAAACCAGCACCGTGAAGTACAGCTGCACCTTCGAAACACCTGTTGCCGAGGCCGACTACACCGGCCACGAGAACACGGTGAACGCCAGCTGGACCGACGTGGAAGGGACAACCCGCACGGTCAGTGCCAAGGCTCCGATGGAATTCGAGGCGGCTTCGGCCACCGATGAAATGGTGACGGTCTTCGATGACTACACCAATCCCGGCCAGCCGCGGGAACTGGGCACGGCCAAGGCCGAAGAGCAGAGCAAGAAATTCACGTACGAACTGGTCTTGGACGGCGTAGCCGGCAAGTGCCAGACGATGACGAATACGGCCTCGATACCGGAGAAGTCCGGCGAGGATGGGAACAATTCGGAATCGGCGGACGTGGAAGTTTGTTCCGAGGCTCCGCAGGCAGCGCCGCCGGCACCACCGGTTCCTCCGGCTCCGCCAGCGCCGGCAGCACCACCTGCCCCGCCAGCACCGCTTGCGGCAACCGGCCTTGACCAGGGCTCGTTGTGGCTGGCAGGGGCTGCAGGGATGGTGATTATCGCCGGAGCATTGATCCTGCTTCGGTACCGTCGCCGGAACCCATAGTCCGCGCGCCAGCTGGATGCCGGCCTTGCCTCTCGCGGCAGGGCCGGCATTCGGCGTGCGGGGAACAATCCCTGCTGCTTCGGGGCTAGTGCCTTGGAAACAGAACAGGCCCGGTCCGCTTATTCGCATAAGTGGTCCGGGCCTGTTGCCATGGTCAAGCCTTCTGGCTAGATTTGGGCCGCGCTTTGGGCCGCGGCTTCACGCTCATCGGCTTCGCGCATGGCACGTTCTACGCGATCCACGTCGCGGACTGCACCCTTGTCAGCGGACAACGCCATGGCGGCGTAGGCACGCAACGCAGGGGAGACCACGCGCTCGCGGCTCTTCGGGCGGTAGCCGGTGGTAGCGATCAAGCGTTCGCGGCGTTGTGCCAAGACCTCGTCAGAGACGTTGAGGGTCAGCTCGCGGGTAGGGATATCGATGGAGATGGTATCGCCATCTTCCACCAGGGCGATCATGCCGCCGGAAGCGGCCTCGGGGGAGACGTGCCCGATGGACAGGCCCGAGGTGCCACCGGAGAAGCGGCCATCGGTGATCAGTGCGCAGGCCTTGCCCAGGCCGCGGCCCTTGAGGAACGAGGTGGGGTAGAGCATTTCCTGCATGCCCGGCCCGCCCTTGGGACCTTCGTAGCGGATGACTACTACGTCGCCTTCCTTCACCTGCTTGTTCAGGATCTTCTCGACGGCTTCATCCTGTGATTCGCAGACCACTGCCGGGCCGGAGAAAGTCCAGATCGAAGGGTCAACGCCAGCGGTCTTGACCACTGCACCGTCCACGGCGATATTGCCGCGCAGTACGGCCAGGCCGCCGTCCTTGGAGTAGGCGTTCTCAACCGAGTGGATGCAGCCTTCTGCATCATCGGTGTCCAGCGCCGCCCACCGCTCGGACTGCGAGAAGGCGGTGGAGGAGCGCACGCCGCCCGGGGCCGCGTGCCACAGGTCGAAGGATTCCTCCTTGGCCTTGCCGCTGCGGATATCCCAGTCATCGAGCCATTCGCCCAGGGTTGCCGAGTGAACCGTGTGCACGGTTTCATCCAGCAGGCCGCCGCGGCGCAGCTCGCCGAGGATTGCGGGGATGCCACCGGCACGGTGGACATCTTCCATGTAGTAGATGGTGCCGTTGCCGGCAGCGTTGGGTGCAACCTTGGCCAGGCACGGGACACGGCGGGACACTTCATCGATCTCATCGAGGCCGAATTCCACGCCGGCCTCGCGGGCGGCGGCCAGCAGGTGCAAGATGGTGTTGGTGGAACCGCCCATGGCGATATCCAGTGCCATGGCGTTGCCGAAGGCCTTCTTGGTGGCGATGCTGCGTGGCAGGACCGTCTCGTCGTCTTCGCCGTAGTAGCGGTTGGCGATATCGACTACCAGCTTGCCGGCGTTTTCATACAGGTCCTTGCGGGCCGTGTGGGTAGCCAAGGTGGAGCCGTTGCCCGGCAGGGACAAGCCCATGGCCTCGGTCAGGCAGTTCATCGAGTTGGCGGTGAACATGCCCGAGCAGGAGCCGCAGGTCGGGCAGGCCGACTCTTCGATGCGCAGCAGGTCTGCATCCGATACGTTCTCGTTCACGGCCTCGGAGATGGCATCCACCAGGTCCAAGGTGCGCACGGTGCCATCTACCAGGGTGGCGCGGCCGGCTTCCATCGGACCACCAGAGACGAAGACCGTAGGGATGTTCAGGCGCAATGCGGCCATCAGCATGCCCGGGGTGATCTTGTCGCAGTTCGAGATGCAGATCAGCGCGTCGGCACAGTGGGCATTGACCATGTATTCCACGGAGTCGGCAATGAGGTCGCGCGATGGCAGCGAGTAGAGCATGCCTCCGTGGCCCATGGCGATGCCGTCGTCCACGGCAATGGTGTTGAATTCGCGGGGGATGCCACCGGCGGCAGTGATGGCGTCGGAGACAATGCGGCCTACCGGCTGCAGGTGGGTGTGCCCTGGAACGAATTCAGTGAAGCTGTTGGAGACAGCGATAATCGGCTTGCGCCCGAGGTCAGCGCCGTTCACGCCGGCTGCGCGGAACAGTGCGCGAGCGCCGGCCATATTGCGGCCATGGGTGACAGTGTGTGAACGAAGTGTGGTCATACCTAAAATCTCACCATATATTTGCCCTCAAACCCAGACGGTGACGATACTAGTAGTACTACTACCATGCAATGAGGTTTACCCCGTGACTCCAAGTCAAAGACGTCGCGAAGAACTCGCCGCGTTCCTCAAGGACCGCCGGGCCCGGGCTGACAGGGCTTCCCATGGATTGCCGGAGATCGGACGCAGCCGCGTGCGCGGCCTGCGCCGCGAAGAGGTCGCCACCTTGGCCGGCGTTTCCGTTACCTGGTACACCTGGCTTGAGCAGGCCCGCGACATCAATCCCTCGCGCCAGGTTCTGCAGTCCTTGGCACGGCTGTTCCGGCTCACCCCGGTGGAATCCTCGTACCTGTTTTCTCTGGCTGGGCACGGTGAGCTTGACCCGATTGGCACCGGCGGCATGACTCCAGCCCTGCAGCGTTTGCTCGATGCTTTGCAGTTCCCGGCCTTCCTGCTCTCCGCCGACTGGACCATCCTGGGCTGGAATGAGGCCTATGAACAGCTGTATCCGCGGGTGGCTTCACTGGACAGCGAAGATCGGAACCTGTTGTGGCTCGTTTTCACCGATGCGCAATTGCGTGAGATGCTCCCGGATTGGGAAGTGCAAAGCCGCGGTTTCGTGGGAAGCTTCCGTGCCGAAACGCGTGGATGGCTCAGCCCATCGGGGGACAGCGGCATTGTTGCCCGGGTCTCGGCGGCCTCCCCGGAATTCGCCGCTATCTGGAATGAACGGGACGTTGCCGGTTTCCGTACTGGTGAACGGGTGTTCCGGCACCCAGCTAAAGGCCTGACCCGCTATGAGCAGCACAACCTGACCCCTACCGAAGCCTCGGACCTGACCTTGTTGATGTACACGCCGCTGTAGATGGAACCGATTTCGCAATGAGTTTGTCGTAGGGAGAGCTTCGTAACAGAACGCATCACATTGCCATTCGGTTCCAGTACTGCAAATTAGTCCCGAAACCGAACGCTCCGTTTAAAGATCCTTATCCCAAATTTCACTGTATTCCGTGCTGAAGGCGGGCCAAATTTTGGATCGAACATCATCGAGACACGAAATGCCCTTCATATCGTCGCCTGTGAGGACAAATTCATGAGGAATGACTCGGCCCGATCTGTCCTTGCGGTCCAGCGGATCAGCGAAACGAATAGCTATGGAATCGGCGTCTCGGTGGAATACTTCTAATTCGTCGTCGACTTCAGAAAACGCTCGATTGTAGAATTCCAGAGGCTTTTCGTGACTCCCATCTCGAAGAAATCGAAATCCCCAAATCCTGCCCCGTGTGGCCCAAATGACGCTCAACGTGGGCTCCTGAGCAATACCTTGTCAGATTCAGCTTGTGAGAGTTCTAATTGGAAACCCGCAATAATGGCACTGATAAAGTCCTTCTTCTGTATTGCCTTCTTCTGGAGTTTCTCCAAACCTTCATCCGCCATGTTTGCTACGTGAGCCATAGCTTGTGGCTGGACATGATTAAATAGCGATGCGATGCGATTGGGGAATCGATGTTGGACCAGTTGAACCGCCGCAGCGATTAGTCCTACGCCATTTAGCAGTTCTTTCGCAACCTTGCCGGGCAGGACACGTGCATTCGCCCAGCGAAGATGGCGTTGCATTGGCAGCGCTGAAGCGAGGGGTAGGACCAGATTGATGCCAACGCGATCACCGAGATCGATATGGCCAGATTCAAATTTCGCTGATGATGTCAGCACGAAGTCTTCCCCCACAGACAGTGCTTCATTTCCAGTGACAAACCCTGACAAAATTTGCCGGAGATCTGCGATTTCGCCTGCGACCTTACCGATCAAAAGATCGCGAAAACGATACGCATCATAATCTGGCAGCAAGTCACATTTCGTCAGTGCAAACATCCAGATTCGAGGGAACCTGACGAGCTTCTTGCCATCATGCAGCAATTCGTCTTGAAGTGATAGGAGAGTGCTCTTGAGATTTCCTAGCAAGGACTTGAGGTAACGCTCGATGTCGTCGTCATCGTCAAGGAGTCGCGAACTGTCGACGAGGATCAAGGCAACGTCCGACCGGATCAAGTCGTTGAAGGTCTTCAGACGGATCTCGGCTTCTTCTTCAGTATTGGCTCCGTGGCTGAGCCATTCGCCTGGATAATCGTGCCATACGAGCCTGAGCGCATTGAAAGGGATGCTCGGATGGTTTTGTCCGTTGTTTTCTTTCAGCTTTAAAGTGAATGAGTACGTTTCGTTCTTGAAGCGGTTGGCTAGCGGTGTGCGCGAATTTTCCCGCATTCCCAAGTAGTTCTTATGAAGTTTTGCACCCTGCTTAAAGTCGTCGGCAACTATCCGATAGAGGTTGCGTTCGGTGAACTCCGGTTCTTGCGCGGCTCCGTATAAAGCGGACAGTAGAACTGTTTTTCCGCTACCACTTTCGCCGAAGACAGCAATGTGCTGCTCAGGTGTTTTAGTACTCGCCATGGAATCATTCCTCAGGCTTATCGCGCAATTAGCGCTGTCAATCGATTTCTGTTGGGATCAGCTTATAGGCATACAGCGACGAAAGGGCGGAGGTGTCTAATAGGCGAACTATTTTGACTGCAGAGTAGCGGCGAAATGTAAATTATAAGAATTCAGCATTAACGAAGTTTAGTGCCTTTTCCTTGAACTCGCGGCTGGTTACCGCGTTGGCGTGATTGCGTCCTGCCAGCCACAGCACTTCATTGCGTGTTCCTTCGTCCTTCAGGAGGCGACGCAAATGCGGCATGGTGGTCGCGAGATCATCCTGGTCTCCGGCGACCAGCAAGGTGGGAACCGATGGCACCTTGGCTGCCGGATCGTAGGGCTCGGATTTGATTGCCTCAATCAGCTCAAAGAGCGCCGATAGATCATTGGACGGTTCAGCCTCGGCAATCCGCATGATGGCGGCGGTGTAGTCGTCATGGATCTTTTCGCCCGTCTCAACGTAGGTGCGGGCCTGGTCCAATTCGAAGGCGGCCAGCGGATCACCGGCTCCTGGACCCCCGATGACTAAATGATTCACCAAATCCGGATTGAAAGCGGCGAATTCCCAGGCCAGCCGGGAACCCAAAGAGTAGCCGATGACATCTACGGGTCCATCGTCCAGATCCATCACGATGGCAGCCAGGGCCTGGCGAATCTGGCTTGGTGCCCAGCTGCCGTCGTTGCGGCGAGGATCTTCTCCATGGCCCGGCAAATCAACCAGAAGGACATCGCGTCCTGCATCAGTGAAATATTTCAGCCACCGCGAGCGGTCCCAATTCAGTTCGCCGGATGAGGCGAAGCCGTGGATGAAAAGCACGGATGGGCTTTTCACCTCAGCGTTTGCGCGAACCACTCGAAGATTCAGATCCAATGTCATGCCATTGATCATAGGTCATTCACCCTTGAAATGTGATCTGGGCTAGCGCCTCAAGAGCGTTAATGTCAGAATGACTCTAACGAATCCGAATGTGCTGAAAACGAGGCAAATAAGAAATGTCATCCGTACCGGGTTGGGCGAATGTCGACGAACGCCGCAACCTCCCGCCCGCTCTTGCGGTTTCCACTGTGATCCTGGGAATCCGTGAAGGCAAAGATGGCGGACCCGACAAACTCTGCTTGCCAGTGGTACGCCGCATTCGCCAACCCCACACTGGAATGTGGGCGCTGCCAGGCGGACCAGTTGATCCGCGGGAATCCCTCGGCCAAGCGGCAGGGCGCAACCTTGCTGAAACCACAGGCCTACGCCCCACCTATCTGGAACAGCTCTACACCTTCGGGGATATCGACCGCTCGCCAACCCACCGCCTAGTCACCATCGCCTACTTTGCGCTGCTGAACGCTGACCAGGTCGGTGCCACCGTCCAAGACGACAACGTGGCCTGGTTCGATATCGATGATCCGCAGATTGCCCAGATGGCTTTCGACCACCGAAAGATCTTGGACTACGCCATGTGGAGGCTGCGCAACAAGACCGAGTACGGGCAGATAGCGCATCGATTGCTAGGAGAACGCTTCACCCTGGCGGCCCTGCGCGGAGTCTATGAAGCTATCCTCGGACGCCGCCTGGATCCTGCGAACTTCCGCCGAACGCTCAAGAACACTGCCTCCATCGAGGAGACCGATGAGTATCTGGCCGGCGGACAGCACCGGCCGCCACGGTTATACCGCTACGTGGGCCACGGACCAGACCCGTTGGAAGTCGACCCGCTGCACGACTAGCAAGCACCATTCATACTTTTCACCGTCATCCTGTAAGAAACGGACGAACCCATGAGCACCCAAATCACTGACAACGCCAATGCCTCGGTAGCCCAGAACATCGCTCGGCTCAATCTGCTGGCTCCGGAATCCACCTGCTCCACCGATCTGGCCTCCAACCCGTGGGACACCCCTGCGGGCTACGGGCCAGGTGCCTCCCAAGAGGATTCGGTTCCAGCTGGTTACCCGGTGCAGGGTTCCATCCCAGAGGAATACCTGGAGGCTAGCGACGCCGAGCTTGATACTCGCATCATTGCTGCCAAAGAAACCCTGGGGGACAGGGCAGTGATCCTAGGGCACTTCTACCAGCGCGATGAAGTGGTGAAATATGCGGATTTCGTGGGTGACTCCTTCCAGCTGGCCAACGCAGCATTGACCCGAGACAAGGCGGAAGCCATCGTGTTCTGCGGTGTGCACTTCATGGCCGAAACGGCAGATATTCTCAGCCGCGAGGACCAATCGGTGATCCTTCCGAATCTTGCAGCAGGTTGCTCCATGGCAGACATGGCAGACGGTCCGAGCGTGCAAAAGTGCTGGGAAGAGCTCACCGCCCTATATGCGGATGAAGCTGATGATGGGCGGATGCCGGTCATTCCGGTGACCTACATGAACTGCTCTGCAGAGCTTAAGGCCTTTGTCGGTCGCAACGGCGGACTGGTCTGCACCTCCTCCAACGCTGCAACTGTTCTGGAGTGGGCTTTCGAGCGAGGACGCCGCGTCCTGTTTTTCCCGGACCAGCACCTTGGACGCAACACCGCTAAGGCCATGGGCATTCCCCTGGAGCAGATGCCGATGTGGACTCCGCGCAAGGAATTGGGCGGCAACGAAGCTGACACGCTGCTCGATGCCAAGGTCATTTTGTGGCACGGCTTCTGCTCCGTGCACAAGCGCTTCAACCCCGCGCAGATCGCCAAGGCGCGTGAGGATTTCCCTGGCGTGCGCGTGATTGTGCATCCGGAATGCCCCATGGAAGTTGTGGACGCGGCAGATGAAGCCGGCTCTACCGACTACATCCAAAAGGCTATTGCCGCTGCTACCGAGCCAACTGCTTTTGCCATCGGTACCGAAATTAATATGGTCAACCGCTTGGCTGCCCAGTACCCGCAGCACAACATCTTCTGCCTTGATCCAGTGATCTGCCCATGCTCCACGATGTACCGAATCCACCCGGGCTACCTTGCCTGGGTGCTCGAAGAGCTGGTTGCCGGACGAGTGGTCAACCAAATTTCGGTACCGAAGGAACAACAAGGGGATGCAAAGATCGCCCTGGAGCGCATGCTAGCTGCCAAGCCATGAGCCAGGTCCAACAAGAACCGAAGAAGCTGGTGATCGTCGGCTCCGGTGTGGCTGGACTGTGCGCAGCTTTGCACGCCGTAGAGCTGGGCATCCAGCCGGTATTGCTGACCAAAGGGAAACTGGGGGACTCGAACTCTGAGCTCGCGCAGGGCGGGCTATCAGCTGTTACCGGAGCATCCATGGCCCAAGGCGACTCTGTTTCCAAACACGTTGCCGATACGCTCAAAGCTGGCGCGGGCCACTGCGGCGTGGAACCGGTGGAACACCTGTGTTCCTCAGGCGAAGAGCTAGTGCAGGCTTTGGAATCCTATGCAGTGGATTTTGACCGCAATGCAGATGGCTCCTACCAGCTTGGCCTTGAAGCCGCGCACAGCGCACACCGTATTCTGCATATCAATGGGGATGCCACCGGCGCTTCATTGGTGCAAACCTTGGTTCGTGCCGTGCGCCAACTGGAAACTGCAAACAAGCTCAGCATCTTCGAGGATGCAGTTGCCACCGAACTCCAGCTGCATGATGGAAAAGTCTCAGGGGTGCACTACTTGCGCAACGAGGCAGAACAACTGCTCCTGGCAGAAGCGATCCTGCTGGCTACCGGTGGACTGGGCCAGTTGTATTCAGCGACCACCAATCCTCAGGGAGCAACCGCCGACGGCCTGGGACTGGCCGCCCGGGCAGGTGCTGTCATCGCGGATGCCGAATTCATCCAGTTCCATCCAACGCTGGTTGACCCCGCCCGATATCCAGAAGCCGGGATGGTTTCCGAAGCCGTACGTGGTGAAGGTGCCATTTTGGTCAATGACGCCGGGCAGCGCTTCATGCCTGGAATTCACCCGGATGCTGAGCTGGCACCCCGTGATGTCGTGGCCCGAGGCATCCATGAACAGATCCAAGCCGGGCACCAGGTCTACCTTGATGCGCGGGCCGTGGAAGAAACGCGTGGCACAGGATTCCTCGCAGGCCGTTTCCCATCCATCACCGCCCGGCTCGCAAGTTGCACCGCGGGCGGCTCCGGCCTGGACATGGCTCATGACCTGATTCCGGTGGTAGCGGCCCAGCACTACTTCATGGGCGGGATCCACACCGACATCTCAGGACGAACCTCTGTCCCAGGCCTCTATGCGGCCGGCGAATGCGCCAACACGACAGTTCATGGTGCCAACCGCTTGGCCAGCAACTCCTTGCTGGAAGCAATGATTTTTGCCCGAGAAGCCATCCTGGCCTTGATCAGCGACCCACCAGATGCTCGCTGCAATACCGATGCGCTGACTATCCAGCAACTCTCCGAGCCTGCCCCGGAAGCACCCCTGGATCTTGAACAGCTGCAAACGGCAGCCAGCAGCAAACTTGGTGTCTACCGCACCGGCGAGGAGCTCGAAGAAATGGCCCAGATACTGGCGACGAGCGCGCCTGTCGCTGCCACTGCGCGAGAGCAGGCGGAACTGCGCAATCTGTGGATCGCTGCAAGGATCATCGCTGCAGGTTCCATGGCACGCACAAAAAGCCTGGGTGCACACCACCGCTTGGATTCAACCGAATTCACCAGCAGCCTGTCAGATGAGGGTGTGCGCTATGGCTGGACCCTGCACCCAAGCGAGCTGAACAACGAGAACCTTTTGAGCAAGGAAATGAACGCGTGAACACTTTGATCCATCCGGTACCCAACGCTGCCATGGACCGCATCATCGAGCTGGCGCTCGCCGAGGACAATCCGCGCGGCGATATCACCGCACTTACCATCGTTCCCGAAGGCGCGACAGCTACCGCCGTGGTGCAGGCCCGCCAGCCAGGCGTACTCTCCGGAGGGGCAGTATTTACCCGGACTATGCAGCTAGTCGATGCGCAGCTGGAGGTAGAGCAGCTGATTGCCGACGGAGACACGTTTGCCGCCGGTGACAGCTTGCTCAAGGTCTCCGGGCCGGCGGCGAGCTTGCTGACCGCTGAACGCGTGGGGCTCAATCTCCTGCAGCGCATGTGTGCCATCGCGACGGCGACCGCTGAGCTCGTCGGCCTGGTTGCGCATACCAAAGCCCGCATTGTCGATACCCGGAAAACTACGCCAGGCCTTCGCGTCCTTGAACGCTACGCAGTGCGCTGCGGTGGGGGAGTCAACCACCGTGACAACCTGTCGGATGCTTTCATGGCCAAGGACAACCACCTCGCTTTGCTGGATAACGGAGAGCAGCTTACCGCTGCCCTGAAGTCGGTACGTGCGCGGCTGGGGCACACCACGTCGATGGAAGTTGAAGTAGATTCCATTGCACAGATTCCACCAGTGCTCGCCGCCGGAGTGGACATCATCATGCTGGATAACTTTGATCCCGCTGACATTCCCGCAGCCATTGAACTGATCAACGGGCAAGCAGTAGTAGAAGCCAGCGGAAACATCAACGCATCAACAGTCGTGGCTGTCGCTGAAGCCGGTGTTGATGTCATTTCCTCGGGTGCCATTACACACTCGGTGAAAGCAATTGACCTTGGACTGGATATGGTTATTGCATGATCTACATGGATGCCGCATCCACCGCGCCACCTCGCCAAGACGTTCTCGACATGCTCAATCCGTTGTTGACCATGGATTTCGGTAATCCGGCCTCTTTGCACGAAGCCGGGCAGCAAGCCAAGCGGGCTAACGACTGGGCAAGAACGCAGCTGGCTAGCCAGCTGGGCGTGGCAGCAGAGGAAGTCTATTTCACTTCCGGCGGCACCGAGGGAGCCAACACTGCCGTGATCGGGGCGGCCTTGGCCAACCCCCGTGGACGTGTGGTGGTCTCAAGCTCCATTGAGCATCCAGCGGTGCTGGAAGCCTGCAAATACCTTGTTGAATTTCACGGATTCGAACACCGCGTCATCCCGGTATCGTCCACGGGGCTAGTCGATGTGGATGCAGCCCGTC
Organism: Glutamicibacter sp. NPDC087661; assembly: GCF_044743275.1. Taxonomy (NCBI): domain Bacteria; kingdom Bacillati; phylum Actinomycetota; class Actinomycetes; order Micrococcales; family Micrococcaceae; genus Glutamicibacter; species Glutamicibacter sp. NPDC087661. The sequence continues at coordinate 1,393,645 of NZ_JBIUWE010000001.1, read as the reverse complement.
AGCTGATCGATGCAGCTGTTGCCGTGGTTTCGGTGATGGCGGTGAACAATGAAGTCGGCACCATTCAACCGGTAGTGCAAGTTGCCCAACTGGCCCGCAAAGCTGGGGCGATCATGCATACGGACGCCGTGCAGGCCGCCGGCTGGATCGATCTCAAACCGTTGTGCGCCGCAGTGGACGCGTTGAGCATTTCCGGGCACAAGATCGGCAGCCTCAAGGGCAGCGGAGCGCTGTACCTATCCGCCGAGCATCGCTTCGTGCCGCTACTGCACGGTGGCGGGCAGCAGGGCGGAATGCGTTCGGGAACCGAGAACCCGGCGGCGGCCGTCGGCGTGGCCGCGGCATTGCAGGCAGCGAGCGCACAGCGCGAAGCAGGACTGGGCGAAAGCTTTGGCCCGTACCTGGTTGAACGGATTCTCAAGGAACTCAATGCCAAGCATCCGGGCAGCGTCCAGCTGACAGGGGATCCGGAACATCGTGTTGGCGGCATAGTCTCCTTCATCTTCCCGAAGACCGCCGGTGAAACTGTGCTGATTGAATTGGCCCGCAAGGGAGTCCTATGCTCTTCAGGTTCTGCTTGCGCAGCAGGCTCGACCGATCCTTCAGCGGTACTCACTGCGATGGGCTACGAAGAAGAACTGGCCCATACTGCTGTCCGTCTTTCGTTCACGCGCACCGCAAAAGAAAATGAGATCAGCCAGGTGGCCTCGGCTGTAGTTTCCTGTGTCTCCGGGCTCCTAAGCTGAAAATCCTGCTTCCCGGAACAGAAAAGTTCTTGGAAGCAGGACTGCAGCCAGCCGATGCCGGCGCCCTAGCGCAAGTACGTGCCGGAGACCCAGCCGTTCTTCCCGGCGTACTTCACCGGGTACCAGCCGGACTTCTTCGAGCCGCGGATGGTCACCGTCTTTCCTTTGGGAATAGTGAGGATGACACGCTTGCCTGTTCCCGCACCACTGCGCATGTTCAGGTTCGCGATGGTCTTCTTAGACGAGGACTTTGAGCTCTTGGGATTGGTGGTCTTCGGTGCAGTCCCGGAGGAGGAGAAATTGCTCAGGTAGGTGCCCGAGACCCAGCCATTCTTCCCTGCGTACTTCACCGGGTACCAGCCGGACTTCTTTGCGCCGCGAACGGCGACCTTCTTGCCATTCGGAATAGTCAGCACGACGCGATGGCTGGTGCCTGCCCCGGCACGCATATTCAAGTTCGCAGTGGTCTTGGCAGACTTGGCATTGCTGGTGCTCTTCTGAGGCGCGCTCTTCTTCGAATCCTTCTTCGGTGCTGCCGGCATCGAGATGTTCTTCAGGTACTTGCCCGATACCCAACCGGTTTTCGAGCTGTAGCGAATCTGGTACCAACCGGACTTCTTGGATCCGGTCAGTTGGACGCTCTTGCCTTTCGGGATGGTCACCAACAGTCGGTTTCCGGCGCCTGCCCCGGTGCGCATATTCAGATTCGCGGTGGTCCGCGCTGTGCCCTTGGTCTGCTTGGGAGTGCTCTTGGCTTTCTTGCCAGAAACCCCATAGAAGGCTTCGAGGCTCTTGGCGCCGGAGTTCTTCACGCTCTTGGCCAAGGAGGTACCCAGGTAGCGGAAGTGCCACGGCTCATAGGAGTAGCCCGTGACGGATTCCTGGCCCTTCTGGTAGCGCATGATGAAGCCGTACTTGTGTGCGTTCTTGCCGACCCACTTGCCCACGGGAGTGTTGGCGAAGCAGGCCTGCAAACCGCAAGCGCCGTTGGCATTTCCCACGTCAATGGCCAGGCCAGTCTGGTGCTCGCTGGTGCCCGGTACAGCGGAGATGCGTGAAGCGTAGCTCTTGCCATAGATGCGGGTGTAGTAGTTGAACAGCTCAGCCTGGCGGTTGTATGAACGATAACCGCTGACAGCCCGGATCTTGACACCGTCCTTCGCAGCTGCCTTGGCCATCTTGCTGTAGGCCTTGGCCGCCGAGGACTTTAGCCGGACGTTGGTGCCCTTGACCGCTACCGTCTTCGGTGCGTACTTAACGGGACTGAGCGGGTACTTCTTGTTGACGAAGACGTCATCCTTGCTCGGATTGCGCTGGATTTTCTTGGCGGCAATCTGCAGTCCGCCATCAACTGCCAGTGCCTGAGCCTGTACCGCTGAAGTTGCTGGAGCAGGGGCTGCGGCTAGTGCCGGGGTTGCCGGAAGCACTGTTGCAAGCAGTGCGGCCGACAGGACGGCAGCCATTGAAGTCTTGAACGCCCGAGGCAGTTTCATGGAACTCTCCGATAGAGGTGACAAGCGATGCGACCATCATTCCATCATCTATCCATGACTCGTTCAAGACGTTACTGCAAACGTTAGAGAAGGAATAGTCTCGTTGGGCGCATCTTTTGAATCAACTAGCGCGGCAGTTCCGCACTTGGCGCCAGAGGCCGGCAACCAGTTGCTGCTGGCGGTGTGGATATGGATAAACGGCCTCCCACTTGAGGCACCGCAAGTATTCCATGGGCCGTGGCCGCAGGGTCTTCGCAACTGGGTTTTCCAGTCGGCCAGGCGTGCCGCAAGGAGCGCGGCCTGGGAAAATGCTCGCTGAACTTTGCTTGCAAGAAGTCGCAATCCTCACGCCAGCCGCCAGGAAAATGCCCCGTTCCTGGAGTCAAGTTGGTGGAAGAACACGAAGGGCCAATTTTTCTAGCTCGGCGAGATTTGGTAGGTTTGCGTGCATGCGTATCCGTCCAGAAGTCTTCGATGACCGAGCTGCGGTGTATGCAATAACCCATGCTGCGTTCTCCGGCATCGATCCGATGGTTGAGCCTGAGGAAGTCGGACTGCTGCAGCGTCTATTCGACTGCGACCAGTACGATAACCGTTTCTCAATCGTTGCCCTGGATGACACAACGGTCATTGGGCACGTCATCGCTACATGGGGAGAAGTGAACGGGGAACCCTTGCTGGGACTTGGCCCGCTAGCTGTCGCCCCGGAATACCAGCACCGAGGTGTCGGGTCGATCCTGATGCAAGAAATTCATGACAGGGCCGAGCAAGAAAGCATCAGCGGTATCGTTCTGCTGGGCGCCCCTGGCTACTACCGCCGCTTCGGCTACGAAGCGGCGCAAGGTCGCGGGATCCTGCCTACGCGCACCTCATGGGGCGAGCACTTCATGGTGCGGGTCTTCGACGATAACCGCCTGCCGCGCGGCAACTACCGCTATGCCAAGCCGTTTGGTGTCTAAACGCTAATTTTCGCTGGGAATTTTCCCATATCTATTGTCACTAGTGCTCTTCGGGCGTAAACCTGTCTTATGGAACCACATGAAGAGCTTCGCGAACTGTCCTTCACCGTGTCGGGAATCATTTCCAAATCGATCAGGCAAGTATACGAAGCTGTGGCTGATCCAGAACAGCTTTCCCATTACTTCACTACCGGCGGAGCATCCGGGCACATGGAAAACGGTGCCACCGTGACCTGGGACTTCCATGATTTCCCCGGCCCGTTCCCGGTCAAGATCGTGGAAGTGGAAGAGCCAAAGCGTATTGTCCTGCAATGGGGCGGCCAGCAATCCACTGCTGCCGATGGCATGAATACCGTGACGTTCGAATTCGCTTCACTGGAAGACAGCACCCGAACCAAGGTGACCATCAGCGAGGCCAGCTGGGTGGCGACCTCCGAAGGAGCCAAGGCTGCCTTTGGGAATTGCGAGGGCTGGACCGGGATGCTGGCCGCGATGAAGGCGTGGCTGGAATACGGGATCAACCTCCGCGAGGGGTTCTACAAATAGCCGGGATCGGCAGCTAGCGGCGGCGCTGGTAGTAGACGTGCGTGGCAAGCGTCGTTTCGCGCCGTGACACGCGGTCCATATGCGTTTCTATATCTTCAACGCTGATCGGTTCGCCATGCCCGAGGCGGATGGGCGCGATATGCAGCCGCAGCTCGTCAATGAGGCCGGCTCGCAAGAACTGCACAATGGTGTTTGCTCCACCGGCGATGGCCACTGGATTCTCTCCCGCCGCTTCCTGGGCTTCGGCGAGGGCTTCCTCGATCCCATCGGGGACGAATTGGAAGCTGGTCCCGCCCTCCAGGCAGAGCATCGGCTTCGGATGGTGGCTGAGCACGAAGACCGGGGCATGGTACGGAGGGGTCTCTCCCCACCACCCGATCCAGTCGGCGTCGTCCTCACCGGCTGGAGGGCCGAACATCTTGCTCCCCATGATGAAAGCCGAGGCTTCGGTAATAGCGGAAATTTCCGCCTGGTTCTCGTCGAGGCGCTCAAACTGCCAGCGGTGCAGGGCTTCGGCTCCCTCGCCCAGCGGATTATCCATGCTCTGATTGGGTCCAGCGCAGAATCCGTCCAGGGAGACGGTGACATCGCAAACTACCGAGCCCATGGCAAATGCCTCGATTCAACCTACATGCCGGCGGGAGAGTGGCTACTCCTACAATGAACCTGCCCGGAGGCAGAATCAAGCCCAGGTTCGGGACAATGCACCCAGACGCCTAGCTCTCCACGTCTTTTGGCGCACCGGCAACATTCCACAGCGACAAGTGGTATTTCCGGATCAGCGCTGCTTCCAGGAGCAGGGCCGCCTTGCGGTGGATGCAGGTGACCCACCGGCCTTCAAGATTCAAGCGGTCAATGGCCAGGCGTGCCACTTGCTGGATTGAGCGGGATTCACCGCGGTCCGCCTCGATTGCCAGGTCCCGCAGCCACTGGGGATCCGCTAGTCCTTCGTCAAAAGCGTACTTGCCCATGCCGGAGGTCGCGCCCTGGCCGCTGGAATAGATCTTCAGTCTTCCGCGAAGTCCCTTGCCGCTGCGTTCACCAGCCTGGCCCACGTAGATTGGCTCATGGTCCGAGGCGCCCGCGCGGCGGAACATGTAGACGCCCGGGGCCACTGGCGCCGAGTCGGCGGTGGCTTCAAAGGAGTCCCACGGCGACCAGTCCAGGGATTCAATGACCTGGTCGTCAATGGGCGTGAGGGAAATTTCCAGCCCCGGCGCGCCGGCGAACTGAAGTTGGGTCTGCAAAGCGGCGGAGACATGCCAGTTGCCACCTGGCTGAGGCGGCTTCTGGATGGCGCCCTTGGGACGATGCTGGCGCAGATAGCTGCGCAACTCCTTGGTTTCTACGCCAAGGGTGCTGGCAGCTTCTTCCAAGCTGAATAGCTTTTCGTCCTTCAAGAGTGTTCTGCCTTCTGTGCGCCGTGATTGAACAGTTGATGCTGAATCAATTTAATCCCATGGAATGCCCGGGAGCCCGGAAGGAGCTGCCTATGGCATGTCCTTCCGGGCTGGGGCAAAAGCTACTGCACCGCTTCACGCAGTTTGGTGCTCAAGCGTTCCAACTCATGGAATTCTTCTTCGGTCAGTGCGGTGCCCAGCAAATTGTGCAGATGCTTGACGTGCTCCCTTCCGATTTCCTGCTGGAGCTTGCGGCCTGCCTCGGTCAGCGAGAGCTGCATGGCACGGTGGTCATCCGGGTCGGCCTCGCGAACTACCAGCCCCTGGTCTTCCAATCGGGTGACCATGCGGCTGAGGCTGGGCTGCGAAATCAGCAACTGCTTGTTCAGGTCTACCATCCGGCTTTTGCCGCCGGGGCAGGTGCGCAAGTTGAACAGCACGTCGTACTCGCGCATGGACAGCTTGCCGAACTCCGGCATTGCGGTGATCTGGCGCATGACCGCCACCTGTGCCCGGAAAAGAGCCTCCCAGGCATCGGTGGCGACCTTCAATGAGGCTGCTGGATTACTGGTCCCGGTCACTTGCTACAGGCTCCTTGGTGTTTGCTTGCTCAGCTTCCAGTTTAGCGTCGCGAGCAGCAACCAATCCCGCATGGGTAGGAGCCGGGGTAAGGTCCTTCGGTGCCCGGGAATCCATTTCCTTGCGCAGTTCAGGCAGTACGTACTCGCCGAACAGGTCCAGCTGGTTCAGCACGGTCTTCAGCGGCAGGCCGGCATGGTCGATGAGGAACAGCTGTCGCTGGTAGCTGCCGAAGTACTCCTGGAAGGACAGCGTCTTCTCCAGCACCTGCTGCGGGGAGCCAACGGTCAGCGGGGTCTGGGAGGTGAAGTCTTCCAGCGACGGGCCATGGCCGTAGACCGGGGCGTTATCGAAGTACGGGCGGAATTCCTTGACTGCCTGCTGGGAATCCTTGGCCATGTAGAACTGGCCGCCCAGGCCAACCACGGCCTGGTCGGCGCGTCCGTGCCCATAGTGCTCGTAGCGCTCGCGGTACAGGTTGATCAGCTGCTGGTAGTGCTCCTTTGGCCAGAAGATGTTGTTGGCGAAGAAGCCGTCACCGTAGTAGGCGGCGATTTCTGCTACCTGCGGGGTGCGGATCGAGCCGTGCCAGACGAATGGTGCCACGTCATCGAGCGGGCGCGGGGTGGAGGTGAAGTTCTGCAGCGGGGTGCGGAACTTGCCTTCCCAGTTCACCACGTCCTCATCCCACAGGCGGCGCAGCAGGTGGTAGTTCTCCACGGTCAGGTTGACCGAGTCCTGCATGTTCTTGCCGAACCATGGGTAGACCGGCCCGGTGTTGCCGCGGCCCAGAACCAGGTCCACTCGTCCATCTGCCAGGTGCTGGAGCATGGCGAAGTCCTCGGCGATCTTCACCGGGTCATTGGTGGTGATCAGCGTGGTCGTGGTGGAAAGGATGATGCGCTCGGTCTGGGCGGCAATGTAGGCCAGCGTGGTGGTAGGGGAGGAGGAGAAGAACGGGCGGTTGTGGTGCTCGCCGATGGCGTAGACGTCCATGCCGATTTCTTCGACCTTCTTGGCGATCGCCACCGATGCGTCGATGCGCTCTTTTTCGGTAGGGATGCGGCCGGTAGTCGGGTCGCGGGTGATGTCGCTGACTGAGAATACTCCGAATTGCATGTCCACTCCTGTTTTCCTGGTGCAAGCGTTATGTCCTGCCACCAATTTATATGCGTATGCATGTAATAACAAGTTGATGCGTCAAATATTCCCGGGCTCCTCGGAGATCTTTCTTCCTGGGGTGCACCGTCCGGCGGGTGCCCGCCGCACTGCCGGCAACGTGCAACGAGTCAATGAGCAATGAGTCAACGGCGGGTGGGGATGAAACCTGCACCCCAGAACAAGTTGCCTTGCTCGTGGGCCGGTTCCAAAGAGGGCTGCCCTGACGCGCACCGGCAATTGCGCCTGTGCTTGCGCAACTGGCGCAAAGCCCGTCGCAGCTGGCGCGCAGTCAGCGCGGATCCGGTATCCGTACCGGACTGCTGCTCCTGGATGCGAGCGAACAGGATGGTGCATGGCGGAATCTGGGTTGCGGTCATGAGTTGGCCTTTCGTAGAAGTTCATACGACAGCCAACAGGCTCCAGCTAACTTGAGGTCAAGCGGCCGGACCTGAATAATTCCTCATATGACATCCTCCAGCCAGTCCGCAGTTCCAACAAGGAAAAGCCAATTAGGCATCGGGGATCTCGCTCGGCGCGCGGGGGTATCAGTGGCGGCGATCAGGTACTACGAGTCGCGGAACCTGATTTTCTCCACGCGGACCAACGGGAACATGCGCGTGTTCCCCAAGCACACGCTGCGCAGGCTGGCGATTATCGCTGCTGGCCAGCGCGTGGGCCTGACCCTGGCTGAAATCGCCGGCACGTTGGGCGAGCTGCCCGAGGACCGGGCGCCACGGCAGAACGAATGGGAACAGCTCAGCATGCATTGGAAGAAGATCATCGATCGCCGCATGCTGCAGCTCGAATCGCTGCGGGATTCGCTGGATGGATGCATCGGCTGCGGATGCCTGTCGATCAAGAATTGCTCGCTGGTCAACCCCGGAGACGAGGCCGCCGCGGAAGGCGAAGGCTCTCGCTGGATCCGCAAACTCGATGCGAACTCCAACCACGGGGTTACCGGCGCCGTGGAGTGACGATTCCGCCCTGATAGGCAATCAGGGCGGCCTCCACGCGGTTGCGGGCACCGAGCTTGAGCAGGATCGCGGTCATATGCCCCTTGACTGTCGCCTCGGTGAGCACCAGCCGGGCGGCAATCTCCGCATTGGACAGGCTCTGGCCCACCAGCGCCAAGACCTCGCGTTCGCGCACGGTCAAGCCGTGGACCAGGGACCGGGCCCGGGACTGCGCGGCGGTGTCGATCCCGCGCACCTTGTCGATCACCCTCCGGGCAATGCGCGGGGAGAGCGCTGCTGCGCCTTCGGCCACCGCGTGGATGGCGCCAAGCAGTTCCTCGGGTCCCGAGCTCTTGAGCATGAATCCGCAGGCTCCGCCGGACATGGCCCGGTCGATGTATTCCTCCTCACCGAAGGTGGTCAGGACCAGCACCTTGGTTTCCGGAGCCTGGCCCAGGATGGCTTCCATGGCTCCCAGTCCGTCGAGCTGCGGCATGCGGATATCCATCAGGATCACCGAGGGGTCCAGGCGCGCGGCCAGTTCGATGGCGCGCACCCGTTCTCCGCTTCCCCGGCAATGAAGATGCCCGGGTCGCTGGACAGGATCGCGCGCAGCCCGGCGCGGATCAGCGCATCGTCATCCACTAGCAGGACGCTGACGGGGGTGTCCATGCTCATCTGCAGTTCCTTTGGCTAGCCGGCGGGGTAGAGGTGGTCGGTGGAAACCAGTACGTTTTCGGTGAAGCACAGGCGGAACATCTCGCTGCCCAGATCCAGCAGCCCGGTCCGGGCCGCATAGTAGCGGCACTGCGCATCCCCTGGCGGTGCCGGCTCGTCGATCACGGGAAGCGGCTCATCCAGGCCCGGGGCGTGGACCAGCGAAGCAACCTGCCGTGCGTCCATGCCCACCGAGAGCTTCTGGAAGTCCGAGGGGTGCAGGGCGGTGGCCTGGTAGGTGGCATGCTGCAACAGCAGCAGGGCCGCGGCAATCACCGTGACGGCGAGGGCCGGCATCAGCACCAGCATCGAGGTGCTCGTGCGCTTCACCGGCGGCTGCACCCCGGCAGGCGCCTGGCGCGGGGATGCCTGGGCAATGGAAGCGCGCAGTTCGAAACGCTCCTTGGTGCGGTGCACCGCCAGCGAGCCTCCGGCAGCTTCGAGGGTGCCGCGCAGCGAAGCTATCCCGGTGGCCCCAACCCGGCTGGGAGGCAGGGGGCCATGCAGCGGATTGGAAATGCTCAGCACCGCCTGCTCTGAGCGCGTATCGAGCTCGAGGTCCACCTCGGCATGCGGCGCGTACTTCGCCGCATTGGTCAACGCCTCCTGAGCCACCTGGCGCAGCACCGCGGCCCACCGGATGGATCCGGGGGCCCGGAACGAGGGGCCCTTCCGGGAGAAATTGATCGTCATGCCCTTGGCCCGGGCCTGTTCGACCAGCTGCTCCAGCGATGAACCTGCCGGGCCCAGCGGCGCTTGTTCGCCGTCCTCGTGCAGCACCCCGATGATCTGGTGCAGATGCTCGATGGACTCATCGGCCTGCTCGCGGATCCGCTTTGCCTGTTCGTAGGCCGGCGTGCCCTTTTCCAAGGACACCTGCAGCCCGCCGGTGGACAGTGCCAGCAGCGCCAGATCGTGGCCCAGCTGGTCATGCATGGCTTCGGCAATGCGCGCCCTTTCCCGCAGCTCGGCTTGCACCACCACATGCCGGCGCTCCTCGCTGCGGAACAGCACCGCATTGCGCCGCGCCCGGCCCGCCCACCAGGGCAGCAGCGCGAAAAGCACCAGGCCCGTAAGGATATTCAGTGCGAAGGCCAGCAGGCTCAGGTGCGAGGACCATGCCAGCGTCACCCCGGAGGCCAGCGTCCCTGCCCCGAGGGCCAGCAATCCATGGGCCAGCGCGGAAACATGCCGTCCGGCCAGGTAGCTGCAGGCCGCGGCCAGGGGAGCGAGCACAACCCAGGCCCCGTTCGTGGAGATGGGAACCAGATAGGCGCACAGGGCCAGCAGCAGCAACAGGACCGGCTGCTTCCACGAGGTAGTCATGATCAACATGCTACGCAGAATCGGCGCAGCCAGACACCGACCAAGGCAGGGGTTCGGGGCCGCGCGTTGGCCGACTTCCAGCCGGTGCGCGGCGGCCCGGGCGAATCCTAGGGTTGAGCGCAGAACCAAAGGAGCACACCATGATCGCACTTGAAGCGCTGAGCAAGGACTTCGGCGCCACCCGCGCAGTCAATGCGCTGACCGCCACCATAGAACCCGGGCAGGTGACCGGATTCCTCGGACCCAACGGGGCCGGCAAATCGACCACCATGCGGATGATCCTCGGACTGGACGCGCCAAGCAGCGGGCGGGCACTGGTCAACTCGGTTCCCTACGCGCAGCTGCGCTACCCGCTGCAGGTTCTCGGAGCGCACATCTGCGGCACGGCGGGGCATCCGGGGCACACCCCGCGCACCTTCCTCGGATCCCTGGCGCAAAGCAACCGGATCCCGGGAACCCGGGTGGATGAGGTACTGGCCGACGTCGGGCTGCAGTCCGTGGGCACCCAGCGGATCGGCGGATTCTCGCTGGGCATGCGCCAGCGCCTGGGCATTGCCGCGGCGCTGCTGGGCGATCCGCAGATCCTGGTCCTGGACGAGCCGATGAACGGGCTGGACGCCGAAGGGATCGTCTGGATTAGGCAGCTGCTGCGCGCCCGGGCGGATCGCGGCGGGACCGTCTTCGTCTCCAGCCACCTGATGAGCGAGGTGCAGCAGGTCGCGGACCAGCTGATCCTGATAGGCCGTGGAGAGCTGATCGCCCAAGCCCCCACCAGGGAGCTGATCAGGCAATTCACCCAGCAGGTCATTACGGTGCGTTCGCCGCAGCTCGCGGCGCTCGCCGGACTCCTGCAGCGACCGGGCATCGAGCTGAACGCTGGCGAGGACCGGCTGGAGGTCATCGGCCTGCCTCTGGAAAATGTCGGTGGGCTGGCCTTCGCCCATGGCATCGAGCTGCATGAACTGAGCGTTGCCCACGGATCGCTGGAAAACGCCTACAACCAATTGACACATGGCATGGTGGAGTACTCCGCCGAATCAGCTAGGGGAGCGGGAAGCAAATGAGCACGCTGCAGATCAAAGAGTCCGCATCCGGATACCTGGGCGCAGAGCTGCTGGCGGCGGCCCGCGCCGAGGCCGCTAAATTCTTCGGGCTGCGGTCGCTGCTCTGGCTTTATGCCTTGGGAATCGCGTTGTCCATCGCCCTGGGGTGGCTGCTGGGTGCCAGTGCGAAAGCCAGCGGGGACAATGGCTTCGACGCGGCGATGCCTGCCCCGCTGATGGTTTTCTCAACCCTGCAATTCGGCCAGTTGTTCTTCGCTGCCGCGGCGGCCCTGCACATCACCAGCGAGTACTCCAGCGGCACCATCACCACCTCCTTGCAAGCGGTACCGCGCCGTGGGCTGCTGCTGGCAGCGAAGGCGCTGCTGCTCTCCGGGCTCGGTTTCGCTGCCGGGGTGGCCATGATCGGCGTGGGCACCATTCCGGCAGCGCTCAGCGCGGGGCCGTAGGGAACCTTCACCGTCTCCGACCTGGTTTCGGCCTGCCTGGGCGCCGGAACCTACCTGGCGCTGCTGAGCTTGATGGTGCTCGGGCTCGGGCTGCTGTGCCGGAACTCGGCCGGGGCGATCGTCTCGGCGATCATGCTGGTGATCGGGCTGCCACAGATCCTGCAGCTGATTCCCTTCTCATGGGTGCAGACGGTGGCCGACTACCTGCCCAGCAATGCGGCGACGTTCATGGCCACCGGCGCCACCGAACCCTATGGACCGGCAGCGGCGCTGCTGGTGCTGGCAGGCTGGGCCGTGGCCCTGCTCGGAGCCGGATATGTTTCGCTGAAGCGGCGCGACGCCTAGCCGCAGGCAGCGCACAGCGGGGTATCGGGCGTGATGCCCGATACCCCGCTGTGCGCACTTTTCTGGCGTTGCTAGGCCTTGGACCGAAGCTGGGCACGGTCCCGCCATGCGGCGGTGCTCCACAGTGCAAGCGCTACCAGCGCTGGCTGGAAGAAGAGCCGGGCAAGCCGTTTCCCGTCGGTGTCCAGGCCGAACGCGTCGCGTCCCTCCTGCCACTGGGCGAGATTGCCGGGGAACACCGCGACGAAGAAGAGCGCGGCGATCCAGCCCACGGCGACCCGCTTCTTGAGCAGCGCCAGCAAGGAAAGTCCCAGGCCGATTTCGGCGACACCGGAAAGCATGACCGTCAGGTCCGGATCCAGCGGGACGAAGTCCGGGACCTGGGCGCGGAATTCCTCGCGGGCAAAGGTCAGGTGGCTGACCCCGGCGAAGCCCAGGAATGCCCCGAGCGCAATCCGTGCGCCGTGCCGGGCAATTCCCAGGGGCTTCGCCGCCGGGGACCTAGTCATCGCTGACGCTGACCAGGACATCGATGTTGCCGCGGGTGGCATTGGAGTAGGGGCAGACCTGGTGGGCCGCATCGGCCAGTTCCTGGGCCAGTGCGGGTTCCATGCCGGGAATGATGACTTCCAGCTCAACCGAGAGCTTGAACCCGTTCTCTCCGTCGCGGTTCAGGTGGACTCGGCCGCCGACGCTGGAGTCCTCGATCTTGACCTTGCGGCCGCGCGCTACCATATTCAATGCCGAGTGGAAGCAGGCGGCGTAGCCCGCGGCGAACAACTGTTCCGGGTTGGTGCCGGCTCCCGAGCCGCCCAGTTCTGCCGGGGAGGCCAGGGCCAGATCGAGCTTGCCGTCCGGGGTCTGGACGCGGCCTTCGCGGCCTTGGCCGGTGGACAGGGATTCAGCGGTGTACAGGGTTTCCATGAAACTGCCTTTCGATGAGGGTGAAATCTGGTAGCTATTTTCCGGAGGGTTGGTCCGGAGCGGGGATTTGCTGCATGGAGGCGGTGATGCGGTGCAGGGATGCCAGCAGCGCTTTGGCGCTTTCCATATCCGGCAACCCGGTGCCGCAGGCAATCTGCGCCGGGATGTGCGCCAGTTCCTTGCGCAGGGATACGCCAGCGGGGGTTAGGCGGACGTTGACGACGCGGCTGTCCTGGTCATCGCGTTGGCGTTCGATGAAGTCCTTTTGTTCCAGCCGGCGTAGCAGCGGGGACAGGGTGCCGGAGTCCAGCTGGAGCATCTCGCCGATTTCGCGCACCGGCTTATCGCCTTCGGACCACAGTGCAACGAGCACCAGGTACTGGGTGTAGGTCAGCTGCCAAGGGGCGAGCAGCTCGGTATATGCGCGGGTGGTGGCCCGGCTGGCCGAATAGAGGGAGAAACACACCATGTCGTCAACAATTGCCATGGAATAATGATTGCACGCAATTCAATTGTGCGCAACTTAAATTATTGATTCGCCAGTCGTGGCCCTGCGCGGACCGCAGGACGGGGGCTTGGAATCGGATTTGGAATTGGAGCCGGACCGGCACTGGAATCGGGGGACAATGACGGGTCGGAGCACCGGCAGGGATCTTGTCCCGCCGGTTGATGGGGTCATGTTTCGCGGCCTTGCGGTGGCGTCGCTAAGCTGGGAGCCATGAGCATCGGCAACTACCTGGCGAAGGCCGGAGGGCGCACCTGCCCCCGCCTGGCGGTAGTCCGCTCGCTGCTGCTGATCAGCGCGGTGCTTTTCGGCTTGTTCTCGATGCATGTGCTGCATCATGGAGCCTCGGCGCAATCCCCGGCCACGGCCCCGGTCGCGCAGGCGCATCCGGCTCACACCCAGCCCGCGCACCATGCTCCGCCAGCCGATGCGGGCGGCGAGGAACAGGGCTGTACCGACTGCCCGATGGGCCATGAGATGGCCGCCGCCGGTTGCGTCTTGGCGTTGCTGGCCATGCTGCTGTTCCTGCGGCCGCCGCAGACTGTAGCCGTTCTCCGGGCGGTGTTCCCGCTGACCTTGTGCGTGGCATCGGAACTGCGGGGGATCGCGCCGGATAAACCTGATCTGGTTGCGTTGGGGATCTGCCGAACGTGAGAACTTGGCCGGTCGATGCACTGGCCTCCAGCTAGTTCCGGCGCCGCCGCAGGCGGACGCCGCTCACGTTCCAGATCCACCAGGAGAATCACCATGAACAAGCAGACCCTCATTTCCAGCGCCGTCGTACTGGGTGCAACTCTCGCCTTCGCCGGATGCGCAGGGGAACCATCAAGCACCGAGGCGCCCAGCGCCTCGGCCTCCGGTTCGCATTCCGGGCATTCCATGGACCAGTCCGCATCGGCCAACGACGCCGATATGGCCTTCGCCGCGGGCATGAAGGTGCACCACGAACAGGCGATCGAGATGTCCGGCATCCTGCTGGGCAAATCCGGGATTCCCGCCGAGGTGGCATCCCTGGCCGAAAGGATCCAGGCTGCGCAAGCCCCGGAGATCGAACGCATGGACCGCTGGCTTTCCGAGTGGAATATGCCCGGCGGGATGGATCACGGGGGCATGGACCACGGCGACGGGATGGTCCCGGAGGAGGGCATCAAGGCGCTGGAAGACGCGACCGGCTCAGACGCTGCCCGGCTCTTTCTCGAGCAGATGATCATGCACCACGAAGGCGCCGTGGAGATGTCCCAGACCGAGATCAGCGAGGGAAGCTACCCGGCGGCCCTCGACCTGGCCCAGCAGATCGTTGATTCCCAGACCAGGGAAATCAACGAGATGAAGCAGCTGCTTGAGACGCTGTAGCCCGGAATTGGAGACAGGAAGGTTGGGAGTGGCCATGTCTGGAATATTTGCCGGCGGCAAGAGCTACCGTGCCCGCATTGCGGCCAGGGGCGCCGGTTCGCTGCTCGCGCTGGCCGTGCTGGCCGGATGCAGCACCGCTGCGGCACCCGTCGCGCAGCCCGAGCCAACGGTGGTTGCAGCCGAGGACACCGGTCAGTTCCTCGCCGAGCTGGGACTGGAAGGACTCGACGCCAAGGCGGCCATCGACCGGCTCGATCGCTTGCCGCAGGAGCAGCGGCCGGAGAACTTCACCGCCATGGTGCAGCCAACGCAACTGGTGCTGGCCGATGCGTCGGGACGCACCGCGAACCTGCCGCTGCCGGAAGGCCAGTACTATCTTTCGGCCGCGCCCTATGTGGACCAGACGCACAGCTGCCATTTCCATAGCCTCACCACCTGCCTTGGGCAGCTGCAAGGCAAGGAAGTGGGGGTCAAGGCCGTGAACGCCGAGACCGGGGAGGTGCTGGTGGACCAGGGCATGGAAACCTTCGACAACGGATTCATCGGCCTCTGGGTTCCGCGGGGAATCACGGTGGATCTTGAATTCACCTACCAGGGGAAGAGCGCCAAGACCACGGTGTCCACCGCCGGGCAGTCCAGCGCAACCTGCCTGACGGAGCTGCGGCTGGTCTAGGGCCAGCGGCCGCGGACAGCGCGCAAACGGACTCGGGCCTGCAACCACGAAGGTGGTTGCAGGCCCGAGTCATGGCGTCGCCAAAGCCTAGTCGTTGGGCTTGGGCGGTGCCTGCTTCATCAGCTCTTCGAAGGCCCGGCGTTCCTTGCGCGAGACCGGGATCTGGCCGGTCAACGGGTTGACGACCTGGCCAGCGGCTTCGGCAGGCGCGGGGGCAGCCGCGGGGCTCTTCCCGGCATCCGCGGTCTTCGAGGCCTCCGTGGCCGCGGCTTCTGGCGCAGCGCCCGGAACGATCTTGGCGCTGGCGCTGTCCATCGCCCGGGACAGGTCCTGGGCAGCGATATGCTGCTGCGCCGAATGCTTGCGCGCGCGGCGGGCCTTGGCGTTCTTCTCCTTGCGGGACTCGACCAAGCGGTAGAGCACCGGCACCAGGATCAGGGTGAGCACGGTGGACGAGACCAGGCCGCCGATCACCACCACGGCCAGCGGCTGGGAGATGAATCCGGACTGGCCGGTCAGGCCCAGGCCCATCGGCACCAGCGCGAAGATGGTAGCCAGGGCGGTCATCAGGATCGGGCGCAGGCGCTGGCGGGCGCCGTGCATGATGGCATCCTCCAGGGACATGGCCGGTCGCTCGGCGCTGTCCTGGCGGTACTGGTTGATCAGGTCGATCAGCACAATCGCGTTGGTCACCACGATGCCCACCAGCATCAGCATGCCGATCAGCGAAGGCAAGCCCAGCGGGATCCCCGAGATCAGCAGCAGGCCGATAGCGCCGGTCGCCGCGAAGGGAATCGAGACCAGCAGGATCAGCGGCTGGATCAGCGACTTGAAGGTGGCCACCATGATCACGTAGACAATCGCGATGGCCGCCAGCAGTGCCAGGTACAGCTGGTTGAAGGACTCGGCCTGCTCGGTTGCCGCGCCGCCGATCTCCGCGGTGGCGCCCTCGGGCAGCTGCACCGAGTCCAGGCTCGCGGCGACGTCCTTGGACACCTCTCCGAGCATGTTCTCCACCGGAGCCAGGGTGACCGTAGCGATACGCTCGCCGTTGGAGGTGGTGACCTGCTGGACCACCTTGGCACGCTCAACGGTGGCCAGATCCTGCAGTTCCCTGATGCCGGTGGCGGTAGGGATCTGCAGCTCGCGCAGCTTCGCCAGGCTGTCCAGATCCATCCCCTCGCCGATCTGCACCGTCATGTCGGTGTAGTCCAGGCGCAAGGTGCCTGCCGGAACAGGGGAGACCTGCGAAGCGACCATGCCAGCGAGCTGGGTCTCGGTCAATCCCGCCTCGGCAGCCTTCTGCGCATCGATATCGATGGACACCTGCTCGCGTTCGGCAGAGAGGTTATCGGAGATTTCGGTGACGTTCGCGGTACCTTCCAGTGCTTCGCGCATTGTGGAGGTCGCCTCGCGCAGGATCCCCTCGTCCGGGGCCTTGATCTCGATGGTGACATCGCTGGACATCATGGCCGAGGAGTTCGAGCCGAAGCTCAGGTCCAGGTCCTCGGCCAGGTCCAGGCCTTCCACCTGCTCGCGCACCGTGTTCGTCAGCGCTTCCTGGTCGGCATCGGCATCGGTGATCACGGTGAAGCTTGCGGTATCCGAGCCGGAGGAGAACATGGCAGCCATGCCGCTGGCGGTGCCCACGGTCAGCTGGATATCTTCGATTCCCTCGATATCAGCGAGCCCGGTCTCGATCTTTGCCGCTTGCTTTTCGGTGGTTTCCATGGAGGTGCCCGAAGGCATCTTGGCGGTGATGGAAATCGAGTTCTCGCCGGTGGAACCCAGCAGATTGGTGTTCAGCAGCGGGGTCATGGCCACGGTGCCGGCAAGGACCAGCACCGAGGCCAGCAAGGTGATGACCGGGTGCTTCTGGGTCCCCTCCAGCACCGGAATGTAGGCACGCTGCAACCACGACTTGTCTTCGGCCACATGCACGGTATGGGTTTCGCCGCTGCCCGGGCGGTGCGGCAGGAACCAGTACGCCAGTACCGGAACAATGGTCAGCGATACCAGCAGCGACGCCAGCAGCGCGATGGTCATGGTCAGCGCGAACGGGCTGAACAGTTCGCCGGCCATGCCGCCCACCAGGGCGATCGGCAAGAAGACCGCCACGGTGGTCAGGGTCGCCGCGGTAATGGCGCCGGCCACTTCCTTGACCGCCAGCAGGATCGACTGCGCCTTGGATTCGCCATGGGACAGGTGGCGCTTGATGTTCTCGATGACCACAATCGAGTCATCCACCACGCGGCCAATGGAAATGGTCAAGGCGCCCAAGGTGAGCATGTTCAGCGTGTATCCGAAGGCATTCATCCCGATGAAGGTGGCCATCAGGGACAGCGGAATGGAGATCGCGGTGACCAGGGTGGAGCGTACCGAGAACAGGAACACCAAGATGATGATCACCGCGAAGCCCAGGCCCAGGGCGCCTTCCAGCGCCAGGTGCTTGATCGAGTCCTCGATGAAGGGCGCCTGGTCGAAGATCGTGGTCAAGGTGGCCTTGTGGCCCAGCTCGGACTCCAGCTCGGCAAGCATTGCGGTGACCGCGTGCGAAATGGCTACCGTATCGCCATCGGGAGTCTTGGTGACCTGGATGGACAGGGTCTCCTCGCCGTTGGTGCGGGTAATGCTGGTGGCCTCATCGGCCTTGACCGAGACCTCGGCGACGTCCTTGAGCAGCACCGGACCGCCATCGGTGACCAGCGGGATTTCCTTGATGGCCTCCAAGCTGTCCGGGGTGGAGCCGGCGATGACCGGCAGTTCCAGGCCATCGACGTCCATGTTGCCGATTGGCATGGGGGAGCCGGCGTTCTCGATGCCGTCCTTCAGATCCGTGACGGCCAAGCCGGCATCGCGCATCTGGTCGTCTTTCGGGATCACCGCAATGTGCTGGGAGGCGCCACCGGAGACCGAGGCCTCGCGGACCCCCTCGATCTTCTGCAGCTTGGGCAGGGTGAGGCGCTCCACGTCGTCGTTGAGCGCTTCCAGCGACTGGTCCGAGGAGACGGCCAGGGCCAGGACCGGGAAGTCCGCGATGGAGCCGGCGAAAGCGGTGGGCTCGACATCCTCGGGAAGCTGGGCCTTGGAATTGGCAATGGCCCGTTCCACCTGGGTCCGGGCACGATCCATGTCCGTGCCGTATTCGAAGGTCAGCGAGATGCGGGTGAAGCCGGTCTGCGAGGTAGCGGTGGAGGATTCCAGGCCCTCAACTGCCTGCAAAGCGGTTTCCAGCGGCTCGGCCACCTGCTCGTCGATCACCTCGGGGCTGGAGCCCATTTGGGTTGCCATGACCGAGATCTGGGGGAATTCCAGGGCGGGGATCAGCTCCTGCTTGAGCGATCCCATGGAAATCACGCCGAAGACGGCGGCGAAAACCGTGATGAGCGCAATGAGCGCCCGGTTTTTCAATGACAAGATGGCCAAGCGCTGCATGCGGGTGTGGTCCTTGCTGTGTCGCAGTGGGAAGGGCTGATCTCAACTTTAGTTGGTTGCCATTGCTCAACGGTCACCGGGAGATGTAAAGCACTCAAAATCATCCCAATGGATTACCCCGAAGCGGCCTGGGGCAGCCCCGCCCGCACGTGCCCATGCTGCCGATGCCGCGGCGCGCGCAGTGGTGCTGGAGCGCCTGCCCGATTCTTAAGGAAGGCGGTGGCTGGTGGCCGCATGGAATACTGGAGACATGAGTCTGCAGATGCCGATTGCGGTGCAAGCCACCGCACAGCAAGGGATCCGGCGGCTGATCAGGATCCGCTACCGCTATTTCAGCTACGCCCTGCGCTACGCCGACGGGCGGGAAGTCTCCGGCCTGGGCTGGGCCGAGGCCGATAAATTGCTGCAAGGGCACCGGTATCCCGCTGACGCCTCGTGCACGCGCCACGGCGCCGAACGCCATTGCCCCGGCCTTGGCGCTGGTGCCTGGGTGGACTACCCCTACGGCGAGCCGCTGGACCGGCCATAGCCCGACCAGTGCCCGGATACGCGAGAACCGCCCACCAATGCTGGTGGGCGGTTCTCGTTGTGCTTGGTGCCTACAGTCCCAGGGACTTGTCGGTGGCTGCCTTGACCTCAGCGTAGAGTGCTGGGTTCTCGTTCAGCTTCTGGCCGTAGGAAGGAATCATGTCCTTGAGCTTCGACTCCCAGCCTGCGAACTGCTTGGGGAAGCAGCGCGACAGCAGCCCGACCATGATCGGGGTAGCGGTCGAAGCGCCTGGCGAAGCGCCGAGCAGGCCGGAGATCGAGCCGTCCGAGGAGGTGATGACCTCGGTGCCGAACTGCAGCACGCCGCCCTTCTTGGCATCCTTCTTGATGACCTGCACGCGCTGGCCAGCGGTGATCAGCTCCCACTTGGAACCATCTGCATCCGGGAAGTACTCGGCCAGCGCCTCGTCCTTCTTGGAGCGGGACTTGAGAACTTCCTTGATCAGGTAAGTGGTCAGATCCAGGTTGTCCTTGCCTACAGCCAGCATCGGGATGATGTTGTGCGGACGCAGGGACAACGGGAGATCCAGCTGGCCGGTGGACTTCAGGAAGTTCATCGAGAAGCCGGCGTAGGGGCCGAACATCAGCGAGCGCTTGCCGTCGACAAAGCGGGTATCCAGGTGCGGTACCGACATGGGAGGAGCGCCCACCGAAGCCTGGCCGTAGACCTTGGCGTGGTGCTGGTTGATGACGGTCTCATCGGTGCAGCGCAGGAACTGACCGGAGACCGGGAAGCCGCCGAAGCCCTTGATCTCGTCGATGCCGGCCTTCTGCAGCAGCGGCAGTGCGCCACCGCCGGCACCGACGAACACGAACTTGGCCTTGACGTTCTTGACTGCGCCCGAAGCGTTGTCCTTGACGCTCAGTTCCCAGCCGGCGCCCGAACGCTTGATGCCCTTGACCTTGTGGCCGTAGTTCACCGAGGCGCCAGCGGCGCCCAGCGAGTCGGTCAGGTCCCGGGTCAGGCGGCCGAAGTCGACATCGGTACCGGAGGCAACGCGGGATGCGGCAACCTTCTGCGAGGCATCGCGGCCCTTGGCCACCAGCGGGGTCCACTGGTTGATGGTGTCCAGGTCGTTGGTGATTTCCAGTTCCTCGAACAACGCATTGGGCTTCAGTGCCTCGTAGCGGGTCTGCAGGTACTTGGAGTGGTCCTCGCCGATGACGAAGGACATATGCGGCAGGGCGTTGATGAAGCTGTTGTCGGCAACGCGGTTGTTCTCGACGGCCCACGAGTAGAACTGGCGGGAAACCTGGAACTGCTCGTTGATGCCAATGGCCTTGGCCGGATCGACCGATCCGTCAGCCTTGGCAGCGGTGTAGTTCAATTCGCACAGTGCCGAGTGGCCGGTACCTGCGTTGTTCCAAGGGGAGGAGGATTCCTGCCCGGCCTTGTCCAGGTTCTCGAAAAGACCAATGGACCAGGTTGGTTCCAGCTGGTTGATCATGGTGCCAAGGGTGGCACTCATGATGCCGGCACCGATTAGTACTACGTCAAAAGATTCGGTTGACGTTTCAGAAGGCACGAGGATCTCCATCGACAGTGATACTTTGCTCTCTCCCAGAGTAGACCTATATCCCCGGGGGTTAGAAATCGTTAACTGGGTTAACGGTCACTAACTTGAGATAGACGGCGAGTTTGCCATCTGCACATCCGCGTAGCACTCATTGAGCATCGGCGAGGGCGGATAGAAGGTGACGTTGCCGTTAAACGCCAGCGCAGAGATCGGAAAGACCAGTGGGAGCGCGGGCAGATCCGCGTTCAGGGTCTTGAGGATATCGGCATAGGCGGCGGTCCGTTCCTCCCCGGAAGGGATGGAACGGGCCAGCATGATCTGTGAGTCAAGTAACGTCGAGGTGTATCCGAACTCATTCTCCTTGGCCGCCAAAATGCCGGAAAGGAAGTCGTCTGCCGAACGGTAGCCGCCGGAGAAGCCCAGCAGGTGCAGTCCCTCGAAGTCCTTGGACTGCACGGTCTGCACGTAGCCGTCGGTCCATGCAATCGGGCGCGGCTTGATGCGGATCCCCACTGCGGCGAGGTCCTCGGCGATCTGCGCGAAAGTGCGTTCAGGCAGCGGCAGGTAGTTGCGCGAAACCTGCAGCGGGTAGGCGAACTCGATCTGTTCGCCCTTGTAACCCAACTCGGCCAGCAAGGTCTTGGCCTTCGACGCATCGTGGTTCGGCGTATCTTCCGGTGCCGGAATGCTCAAGGCAGAGGGCAAGAGGGTCGAAGCGTGCTTGGACCCTTGCAGGAACAGCTTCTCAGCCAGCGAGCTGCGGTTGACCGCGTGCGCAATGGCCATGCGGAATTCCGGCTTGGCCAGCCACTTATTGCGCTGGTTCATGCCGAGGTAGAGCACGGAGAAGGGATCGCGCTGGACAACCACCTTGGCATTTCGCACCAGGGTGCGCATGATGTCCACCGAGACCATGTCGAAGCCGTCGATTTCATCGGCCAGCAGCGCGCCTTCGCGGTTGTAGGGCGAAGGAACAGCAGAGATCAGCGCAACCTCGGGATGCGCGGTGTTATTGGACAGCCGCGGTTGATTCCAATAGTCCTTGAAGATCTCCAGACGCACCACATTGTCCTCATGGGAAACGAAAGTGTATGGCCCGGTACCCACCGGGTGGGTGGAGAGCGACTCGGCCGGGTTCTGCCCGGGACCGCCGGTCAACGCGCTGGGCGCGGCAATGGCCATGCCCGGCAACGTCAGCGCTTCGATCAGCCCTGGCAGCCGGCGGCGCAGATTCAAGGCGACCAGGTACTTGCCGGTTGCCTTGACTGATTCGAAATAGCTTGCGGAACCGGCTGCGGACTTGCCCTCGAAGAGCTTGGTGTCAAACTTCTTGGTCAGCTCTTCAAGCTGCTTGGTGCGCAGCTGCTGGGTGGCCAGTTCCTCTTCGCTGGCGTCGGCAGCGCTCTTGAACTCTTCTTCAAGTTCCTTAGCCGTTGGAAGCTTGGGGATGTCGCTGTCGAAGTGGAAAACATTGGCAAAGCCCTGGCTGGATGAAGCGCGCAGCTGCGGAGACAAGTTTTCCCAGCGGTTGAAGTTGGCGACAACTGCTTCTGCGGTCAATTCGGTGCCGTCGTGGAAGAGCACGCCTTCGCGCAGGGTGAAGGTGTAGCGCAAGCCATCAGGGCTTTCGGTCCAGGATTCGGCCAGGCCCGCTACGGCGCCACCGGTATCGGGATCGATATCGACCAGCGTCTCGTACACCTGGCGGGTGATCCGGAAGGATTCGTTATCCGCCACGATGGCCGGATCGAGCTTGACCGGGGGAGCGGCTGCTGCCAGGCGCAGGGTCCGGGGAATGCGCGGCGCACTGGCCGAGGCTGAGGGCGAAGCGGAAGCCGCGGGCCCTGGCTTTCCGGTGCAGGCGGTCAGTGCCAGTGCGGTAGTCGCCAATGTACCGGTCAGCAATGCGCGTCGTGATACGAGTTTCAATGGCAATTCGGGCACTGGGATGACTCATCTTCCTATGGCAGGCGGTACTGCTTCGCGCAGGGAACAAGCAAGTAAATGTGCGCAAAGGTATTTATCAAAGATAGCGCACCACGGCCACGGCTCCGGGAGCCAAAACTCCCGGAGCCGTCAACTGTCGCTAAATTGTTAGCTGCGGTGCACGAGGTTCTCGCCGTCGTTGCCCGCGGCCCAGGCCTGCACCTGCTTCTTGAGCAACTTCACCATGCGCGGGAAGAACGCCTTGGTGTTGCCGCCGTTGTGGGGAATGACCAAGGCATTAGGGTGCTGCCACAATGGGTGATCGGACGGCAGGGGTTCTGGATCGAATACATCCGATGCCATATTCAAGCGGCCCGAAGCGACTTCTGCCACGATTGCCTCGGTATCCACCACCGGGCCGCGAGCGACGTTGACCACGGTTGCACCGTCGGGAAGCTGGGCCAGCAGATCAGCGTCAACCAGATGATGGGTGGAATCGTTGAGCGGCACGATCAGGATCAGCACTTCGATCTCCGCCGCGCGCGCTGCGAGATCAGAAGTTGCGAAGACCTCGCCATGCTCATCGGTGCGGGCCGTGGAGCCGAAGCGCAGGAGGTTGACCTCGAAGGGCTCCAGGCGCTTGCGGATCTCTTCGCCGATGCCGCCCACGCCAACCAATGCCACCGTCCGATCAGCCAAGCCGGGCCACTGCTGGGGATTCCATCGGCCCTGCTGCTGATCTCGGACCGCGTGCGGGTAGCCGCGCAGGGATGCGATGGCCAGGCCGATGGCCATCTCGGCGGTAGCCGCCGCGTGGACGCCGGCCGCGGTATTGATATCTGCGCGATCGCCAATCAGGTCAACCATTCCGTCGAAGCCGGTGGTCTGCGTCTGGACGATCTTGACGTTCGGTGCCTTGCGGATGTTCTTCAGCGTCTGGGGATTCGACATATAGGGAAGAATGGCAATGTCGATTTCTTCCAGCGCAGTTCCGGGGGTGCTCTCCAGGTCCCAGAGCACAGCTTTGAGGTTTTCCGGGATCGGACCGACCGCATCAATCAGATCTTGTGTCGGGAATGAAATCGTTCGTTGGGTGCTCATGGAAACACTGTACAAACCCCATCCGCGCTTTGGTAGTAACCCCTAGTCATGTCCTGTAATGAAGGTCACCGCAGAATACTGGCCCCCGAATTTGCGCTGAGGGAAATTGCTGGTAAAGTTTTATCTCGTTGCGAAAGCGCGAAGCCCGAAAAGCTTCTAGAACATCGCAGCGGGCGCCTCTAGCTCAATTGGCAGAGCAAATGACTCTTAATCATTAGGTTCCGGGTTCAAGTCCCGGGGGGCGCACGAACAATTTGTTCGGTTCACCAGACAACTTGTTTTCATAAATAAATACGCGCTTTTAGCTCAATTGGTAGAGCAAATGACTCTTAATCATTAGGTTCCGGGTTCGAGTCCCGGAGGGCGCACAAAACAAAGGTCAGGCTTCGGTCTGGCCTTTTTTGTTTGTCCCGGTGGACCAGCCAGCGCTTGACGCGGAACCACTTTGGCCTGTGGTCGCCGGTAGGCTGGCCCGCGCCGGAGCCGGGAGGGGATCGGGGAAAGGATTCGAGGCCACTGGCGGGAAATTGACCGGCTGGCGGCTGGTCCTTCGGGCGACGCCGCATTGCGGTTTCGTGGAAATCATTGCTGCAGGTGCGCCCGGAGTGCTGTGCGGACCGGAGCCGAGCGGGAGTGCTGGCCGCGAGTGGCAAATCCCGGATTTGCCCCGCCGGTGGATAGTGAGGTCCGGATCGGAAAACTATGTGTGTTTTAGATTACTTTCAAGCCGGACAAATGTGATATCATGAATCTGACTTGGACTTTTATGTTCTCAGGTCGGGTACTGGCCGATTTTTGCTTTCGCATCATTTCTGCCTATGATTGTCTACGTCGCAAAGATGAGTTCTGAAAAAGAACTAGTCAGAGCGAGGAAGCGCTTTTAGCTCAATTGGTAGAGCAAATGACTCTTAATCATTAGGTTCCGGGTTCGAGTCCCGGAGGGCGCACAGTAGATCCGATCTGATTCGTCAGGTCGGATTTTTTGTATACCGCAAAGAAAAGAGGATCAGCTCATGAGTGCTTCCGAAAAGACGAACCGTCTGTCCATCGGTGACCAGGCCCCTGATTTCACCTTGCAGGACGCTGCTGGCAAGTCTGTTGCCTTGGCCGATTACCGCGGCAAGAAGACCATCGTGTACTTCTACCCAGCCGCATCCACCCCGGGCTGCACGAAGCAGGCCTGCGATTTCCGTGATTCGCTCGAATCCTTGCAGTCCCTGGGGTACGCAGTTCTGGGCATTTCCCCGGACAAGACCGCCAAGCTGGAAAAATTTGTCGCCAAGGAAGAACTGAACTTCCCGCTGCTCTCCGACGAGGACCACGCAGTAGCTGAAGCCTACGGCGCCTGGGGAGAAAAGAAGAACTACGGCAAGGTCTACGAGGGCCTGATCCGCTCCACAATCGTGCTCGATGAAGAGGGCAAAATCGCGCTGGCGCAGTACAACGTTCGCGCCACCGGCCATGTAGCCAAGCTGCGCCGTGACTTGGGCATTGATCCCAAGTAGACCCCTTGTTTGGCTGATTTCATATCAGGCAGAACTTCCGCTACACTAAATGAGGTCGCCTTCGAGGAAACAGTGTTTCCGGTGTAGCGCTAGCGAGTATGGCGGAATTGGTAGACGCGCTGGATTTAGGTTCCAGTGTCTTCGGACGTGAGAGTTCAAGTCTCTCTACTCGCACCAACTGAACCCTGCGGTCTGATTCCATCGGCCGCAGGGTTTTTGCATGCATCCGCAGCGGTTGACCAAGCGTATGATCCAAATAAGGCAAGCGGCCGCGATCCGAGGAGGAGGGGCACCATGGCAGCCAAGGAACTGCCCACCATGTATGGGCTTTCTGAATCCGATCCTGGCCAGGACCTGATCAAGCGGGCGGGCATAGCCCCTGCCAATCTGGAGCAAATCGACCGCATCATGGCTGAAATGGGCCGGATGCGCCAGATCGAACGCCGCATCATGCGCAGCTCCCAGCAGTTCATGAAACTGAACGAAACCGACATGCGGGCGATCCGCAAGATGATCTCCGCCAAGCATGCGGGCCAATCCGTCACCCCGGGTGCGCTGAGCCAGTATCTGGGAATTTCCAGCGCATCGGTCACCAAGATGATTGACCGCTTGGAAGCCCACGGCCATGTGCGGCGCACCAGGCATCCAACCGACCGGCGTTCGCAATGCGTCGAGGTCACCGAGGAAACCCACCTGGCAGCACGGGAGCAAGTGGGGCGGCACCATGCCAAGAGATTCGAAGTGGCCAACGCGATGAGCCCCGAGGAGCGGGACGTAGTGATCCGGTTCCTTGCCGGGACCTCCGATGCCTTGGAAAGCAGCCTCGATTCAACGACTGCCGGCGAAGCGGACTAGTACCGGGACGTGCTGGATCCTCAGCCAGCCGCCTGCTTTTCCGCATCGCGCACAATGTTCTTGATGGTGACCGGGAAAATGGCCCCATGGAACGGGTATACCGCCCACCAGTAGCAGCGTCCGGCCAAGCCCCGCGGGAAGAACACCGCTCGCTGGATCAGTTCGCTTCGCCCGTCAGCTCGCTTGTCGATCCGGTAATCCAGCCATGCCTGGCCCGGGGCACGCATCTCCGCGCGCAAGCGCAGCAAGCTGTTTTCCTCCAGGGCTTCCACGCGCCACCAATCCACCACATCTCCTAGTGCCAGCGTGCTGTGCGAGCGGCGTCCGCGCCGCGACCCCACGCCGCCTGCCAGTTTGTCCATCAAGCCGCGCAGCTTCCACAGGGCGGGGAAGGCGAAATACGGTGATTCCCCGCCGAGCCGATGCAGCACGCTGAAGAGCTGCGCCTCGGTTGCCGTGGTGCTGATGCGGCGGATGTCGGTGTAGGCCTTGCGCCCTGACCAATCCGGATCAGAGGGCAGCGGTTCGGCGGGTGCCGAAATCGGCTGGGCGGTAGCCCAACTGGTTTGCACCGCGTCGGCATCCATCTTCTCCAGTGCCAGCTGCACCGCTCGCGGATAATCGCACAAGCCCTGGGCCGGCGGGGCAATCAGCTTATCGATGTCCCGCGAGCCCATGACGCAATCATGCTGCAGCGACTGCACCAGCGCGGAAGCCAGGGTGTGCGGCAGCGGCGTCACCAGATTCACCCAGTGCGAAGCCAGCCGCGGGGTGAGCAGCGGCAATGGCCAGACTTTCGGCTCGCGCAGGCCGGCCACCTGGGCATAGATCTTCATCAGCTGCGCGTAGCTGTAGGTGCCGGGGCCGCCGATGTCATAGGTTCCCTGCGCGGGCTGCGCCAGCTCGGCGCAGGCCGCCAGGTAGTGCAAGGTGTCGCGGATGGCGATGGGCTGGACCTGGTTCAGTACCCAGCGCGGGGCCGGCATCACCGGCAGCACATCGCTCAGGTGCCTGACCATTTCGAAACTGGCCGAGCCGGAGCCGATCACCAGGCCCGCCTGGAGCACCAGGGTGCTGGCGGCCGCTGACAGGATCTGCCCCACGGCCACGCGCGAAGCCAGATGCTCGCTGAGTTCACCTGCAGGATGCAACCCGGAAAGGTAGACCAGCTGGCTGACGTCCTGTTCGCGTACGGCCTGCGCCATGACCTGCGCGCACGCTTTTTCCTGAGCCGCGAAATCCCGGGTCCCGGACATCGAATGCACCAGGTAGTAGAGCAGGTCCGCGTCCTTGCAGAGCTTGGCCACTGCGTGCTCATCTTGCAGGTCGCCCTCGACGATCTCGACTTGGCTGCGCCATGGGGTATCGCGCAGGCGCTGCGCGTCACGGGTGAAAACCCTGACCTGGTGCCCGTTGCGCAAGAGCAGGGGCACCAGCCGTCCGCCGATATATCCGGTTGCTCCGGTCACTGCTATCAGGCTCATGGAGTTCGAACACCGCGCTTGCGCCAGGCGATCACCATGGATCCGAGCAGGAGCAGCGCGGCGCAGCCCAGCGCGGCGTACCCGGCCAGTTCAGACTGATTGGTTCCGGACAGCCGGCTCACGCCGATCCAGCCCAGGCCCCAGGCGATGGCCAAGGCGGTGAAGATCCTGCCCGAGTAGGCGGTGGTGCCCAGCCCGATGGCCGCTGCGACCACCAGCAGTGCCACTGCCGCTCCTGGTGCCCAGGAGGCGTCCTGGCCAAAGCCCAGGGAGAGCAGCCATGCGGAGGTGTTGGCGATGCTGGCTACGCAGACCCAGCCCAGGTAGATGCCGAAGGTCAGCCACATGATCCAGTATTCGGTGCGCGAAGACGGGGTGCCTGTCACCATGATGGTCAGCATCCAGGCCAAGCACGCGACGAGGATGAAGATCACCGCGACGCTGGCCCCCAGCCAGCCCAGCTGGACCACGGTAATCCATGCGGCGTTCAGCAATGCGGAAAGCAGCGCGGGAATCCGCAGCTTGGCAGCCCAGGCCGAGCGGCGTCCGGCGGGGGTGAGCTGGAAGATGCCGTAGACGGCCAGCCCGGCGTAGATCAAGCTCCAGATGGAGAAGGCCGGACCCGCGGGGGCCAGCAGCGTCGAGTCAGCGCCCAGATAGCCGCCGGCTGCCTGCTGGACCGGAGTTCCGCCCAGGGCCCCGCTTCCGATGAATGAAACGGCAATGGCCAGGACCAGGGCAATCGCCGTGAACACCGGCAGTGCCCAGGATGTTGCTGACGCGGGGGCTCGATAGGGAAAATTCGGGGAATCCGTGGAACTGCTCATCGCGTGCTCCTGATGTCGGTTGAAAATTTTCCCGCTTCGAGTCGACAAAACGAGATAGTTAAACCATGATGTATCTAGAAAAGCTAAATATCAACTACGCGAGAGAAGTTATCATGGATTGTTCACGTCCGCTGATTGCCTCGGAAGTGTTCCGGTTGTTGCTCAAGCTCCAGCGGTCCTATGCACTGAGCGAAGCGCGCCTGCGCCACAGCCTTGACCTGAACGATACAGATTTGCGTGCGGTGAACCTGCTGCGTTCCATGCAAACGCCCAGCTCCGGGGAACTGGCCCGCGAACTGGGAGTGTCATCGGCAGGAATCACCTCGGTGCTGGACCGGCTCGAAGCCCGCGGGATGGTTGAAAGAAGGCACCATGCCGCGGACCGGCGGCGCACCCTGGTAGTCCCGGGGCGCAATTTCCCGGTGTCCACCGGGCCAGGGCAGGTGCTGCTGCGCAAGCTGCACACGTTCTACGCGCAGCTGGACGAGCCGTCCCGCAGGAATCTGGGCGCGCTGTTCGAAGATGCCCGGCGAGAGCTGGAGACGCGGGACACCGTGAGCAGCGAAGAGAACCAAGCAAACCCCACCACATCCTTTCAGTAGGGAACCATGAGAATGCACACCACCACACACCAGGCCCCGCAGGCCGCAGCGGCTGGCGCGCCAGCCTCAGGCGGGCTCATCGATGCACCCACCCGGCGCGCCATCAGCGATCGGCTGGAACTGCTGGCCACGCAGGCCCAGCACCGCAGCGCCGCCTACTCCGCGCAGACTGCGCTGCTCTGGTCCCGGATCTCCGAGCGGCTGGCTACCGGCAAGCTGATGCGCCCGGGGCTGGTAATGCTCGGCTACCGTGCCTTCGGCGGCCGCAATGAGGCCCGCGCCATCGACCTGGGCTGCGCCTTCGAGCTGCTGCACGCCGCCTTGCTGATCCACGACGACGTGGTGGACCGCGACTTCGTGCGCCGCGGGGAAAAGACCATCTCGGCGCTCTACCGCGACCACGCCATCGCCAGCGGCCGGAACCGGGCCGATGCCGAGCATGCGGGCAATTCCGTGGGAATCATCGCCGGGGACCTGCTGATCAGCGAAGCGATCAAGCTTGCGGCCAGGGCCTCGGCCGGAAGCGACAGCGAGGCCGGGGTCCAGCAGGCCTTCTTCCAAGCCATCGAGCAGGCAGGGGCCGGAGAGCTCGAGGACCTGCTCTACTCGCTGGCCCCGGCTCCGGCCACCACCAGCCAGGTGCTGCGCATGGAACAGATGAAAACCGCGGCCTACTCCTTCCAGCTGCCGCTGCAGGCCGGAGCGCTGCTGGCCGGGGCGCACCCCGGGCAGGCCGAGGCCCTCGGTGCGGTGGGCTGCCAGCTCGGGGTGGCCTACCAGATCATCGATGATGTGCTGGGCACCTTCGGTGACCCGGCACGCACCGGCAAGCCGGTGGAATCGGACTTGCGCGAATTCAAGAGCACCATCTTGCTGGCCCTGGCCAGCGAGCAACCCGAATTCGCCAAGCTGCTGGGCGGATTCCGCGAAGGAACAGTGGATGCCGGCCGGATCCGCCAGGAACTAGCCGCGCAGGGGGCCGAGCGCTTCGCCCGGCAGCTGGCCCAGCAGCTGTGCTCGCGGGCCACCGGCTCCGCGGCCTTCCTGGACCTGCCCGAGGAAGCCCGGACGCTGCTGCGCGAATGCACCGGCCTGATCCTGGATCGAAGCAGCTGAACGCCATGAAACCTGACAATTCCCCAAACAGCACCGCAGGCACCGCCGCCTTGGAGCACTATTCGCGCACCGCCCAGCGCAGCGCCAGGGTGGTGCTGGGCGAATACTCCACCTCGTTCTCGCTGGCCTGCAGGCTGCTGGATGCCGCCAGCGCCAGGCACATCGCCAATATCTATGCGCTGGTGCGCCTGGCCGATGAAATCGTGGACGGGGTGGCCTGCCAGGCCGGCCTGGACAACCAGGCCATCGCCGCGTGCCTGGACGAGCTGGAAGCAGAAACCCTGCGCGCCATGGAACGCGGGTACAGCACCAACATGGTGGTCCACGCTTTCACCATTTCCGCCCGGGCCACCGGCATCCACGCCGAGCTCACCGCCCCGTTCTTCGCCTCCATGCGCGCGGACCTGGGCACCGGGCAGCATGATGCGCGCAGCTTGCAGGACTACATCTACGGCTCGGCCGAAGTCATCGGGCTGATGTGCCTGCAGGTCTTCCAGGCGATGCCCGCCGCGCCGGACTTGACGCCTGCCCAGGCGCAGCGCGCCAAGCACGCCGCCCGCAGCCTGGGCGCGGCCTTCCAGAAGGTCAACTTCCTGCGCGACCTGGCGGAAGACAGCGAAGATTTGGGACGCAGCTACTTTCCCGGCCTGGACCCGGCAGGATTCGATGAGCCAAGCAAGGCGAAGCTGGTTGCGCAGATCGAGCAGGACCTTGCGCAGGCCCGTGCCGGCCTGCCCTACCTGGCCCCGTCCGCTGCCCGAGCGGTGCGCCTGGCCCATGACCTGTTCCGCGAACTGAACTCCCAGCTGGACAAGGCCCCGGCCTCCCAGCTGCTGCGCACCCGCATCTCGGTCTCCGCCCCGCGCAAGGCGCTGATCGCCGCCCGCGTGCTGCTGGGCACCCGGGGCACCACCGGCCGCAAGCCAAGAATGGAAGTAGCAAGCAGATGAACCACGCACAAAGAGAAGTCGTAGTCATCGGGGGCGGATTCTCCGGCCTGGCCAGCGCCGGGTTGCTCGCCGCCCGAGGCTGCAAGGTCACCTTGATCGAGCAGCAGCCGCATCCAGGCGGTCGCTCCGGACGCCTGGAGCGCGACGGGTTCCGCTTCGACACCGGCCCCTCCTGGTACCTGATGCCCGAGGTCTTCGAGCACTGGTTCAAGCTCATGGGCACCAGCGCCAGCGAACAGCTGGAGTTGCGCGAACTGGCCACCGGCTACCGCACCTTCTTCCAGGACCGCGAAGAACCGGTGGATGTCGGAACCGGCGCTGCGGCCAGCGGACTCTTCGAAGCCCTGGAACCGGGCAGCGGCCCAGCCTTGGAGCGGTACCTGCGCACAGCGAAGGAGGGTTATGAATTGGCCTTGGAGCATTTCCTCTATGACGATTTCAGCTCGCTCACCTCCCTGCTGCACCCAAGGATCCTGCGCCGGACCCCGCAACTGGCCCAGCTGCTGGCCTCCAGCCTGGAAAGCCATGTCGCCCGGCGCTTTTCGAGCAACGAGATCCGCCAGCTGCTCGGATACCCGGCGGTGTTCCTGGGCTCCAGCCCGAGCCGCACCCCTGCGCTCTACCAGCTGATGAGCCACCTGGACCTCACCGACGGGGTGAAATACCCGATGGGAGGCTTCGCTGCCGTTGCCGATGCCATGGCCGAACTGGCACGGAAACACGGCGCGGCCATCCATTTGGGCGCCACCGCAACGGCCATTGAAACCAGCGCAGGAAAAAATCCACGGGTCAGCGCGGTGCGCTGGATCGACGCGCACGGCAGGCAGCAGCGCACCCCGGCGACCCATGTGATCGCAGCCGCCGATGTGCGCCACCTGGAAGGCCATTTGCTGCCCGAGGAGCTGCAGACCCATACCGCCAAGAGCTTCCAGCGCAAAGACCCCGGCCCCAGCGCGGTGCTGCTCTGCCTGGGCATCAGCGGCAAGCTGCCGCAGCTGGAGCACCACAACTTGCTGTTCACCACCGATTGGAAAGAGAATTTCTCGCGGATTCGCCAAGGGCGGATGCTGGAGGCGGAAACCAGCATCTATGTCTGCAAGCCCAGTGCCACCGACCCCTCGGTGGCCCCGGAAGGCTGCGAGAACCTGTTCATCCTGGTTCCGGCTCCGGCCATGCCCGAATGGGGGATCGGCGCAGCCGATGGGGCAGGAGATGCCGCGGTGGAAGCGGTGGCCGACGCGGCCATCGACCAGCTGGCCGCATGGGCTGGCATCAAGGATCTTCGCGAGCGGATCGTAGTGCGCCAGAGCATCGGCCCGGGGGACTTCCTCCAGCAGTACGGCGCCTTCAAAGGCGGTGCGCTGGGCCTGGCCCATACCCTGGGGCAAAGCGCCATGCTGCGTCCGGGCAACCGCAGCGCCAAGGTGGGCGGGCTGCACTATGCCGGCAGCACCGTGCGCCCTGGAATCGGCGTGCCGATGTGCCTGATCAGCGGGGAACTGGCTGCCAAAGCGGTGCTCGGGATCAAGGCCGCGGGGCCCATGGACGAAAACTTCGCGGCCACGGTGCGGCAGGAGGCAGGAGCATGATCTACCTGGGCATCTTGCTGGCACTGCTGGCCTGCATGGGGCTGCTGGACGCGAAGGGAAAGCTCTTCATCTTCCGCCACCCGGTGCGCGGGATCCTGGCCCTGGGGCTGGGCACCGGATTCTTCGTGCTCTGGGATGT
The DNA here is from genome assembly GCF_044743275.1 of Glutamicibacter sp. NPDC087661. Taxonomy (NCBI): domain Bacteria; kingdom Bacillati; phylum Actinomycetota; class Actinomycetes; order Micrococcales; family Micrococcaceae; genus Glutamicibacter; species Glutamicibacter sp. NPDC087661. The sequence goes on along the minus strand of NZ_JBIUWE010000001.1, from coordinate 1,360,860 downwards.
GCTGGCCATCAGGCAGGGCATCTTCCTGCACAAGGAATCAGAGCTCATGACCGGAATCATGGTGGGCGAGCAGTTCCCTGTGGAAGAAGTCTTCTTCCTGGTCTTCTTGTGCTATTGCGCCATGATTGCCTTCACCGGGCTGCCAGTGCTGGCCGGAATGCTGCGCAACCGGAACCAGAAAGCACCCAAGCGCACGTTAGGGGAGAACCATGTTCCTTGAATTGAGCTTCTGCTTCCTATTTGCGGCCATGGCCGTCTTTGCCGCCGGTCTGGCCGCCAGCAAGCAGCGCCTGCGCTCGGTCGCCAAGCCGCTGGGCGCTGCCATGGCCTTGATGCTCGTGCTCACCGCGATCTTCGACAACCTGATGATCTACGCCGGGCTGTTCGGCTACGGCAGCGGGACGCTGTCCGGGGTGCATCTGGGCCTGGCCCCGATTGAAGACTTCTTCTACGCCGCCTGCGCGGTCTTCCTGGTTCCCGGGCTGTGGTGGCTGCTCGGTGCCCGCAGCCACAGAAAGGACGCTTCATGATCCGCGGAATCGTATTGAGCTCACGCCCCATCTCCTGGGTGAATACCGCCTACCCGTTTGCCGCCGCCTATCTGCTGGCCGGCGGCGGGATCGATTGGCGTTTGGTCCTGGGCACGGTGTTCTTCCTCTTCCCCTACAACCTGCTGATGTACGGCGTGAACGACGTCTTCGACTACGAGTCGGACCTGCGCAATCCGCGCAAGGGAGGAATCGAGGGGGCGCTGCTGTCCAGGCAGAGCCATAAGTCGCTGCTCATCGCCTGCGTCCTGTGCGCCGCGCCGTTCCTCGCGGTGCTCGTGGCGGCCGGGGATGGCGCAGCCAACCTCGTTCTGGCCGTGTCGCTCCTTGCGGTGCTGGCCTACTCCGCACCGCGGTTGCGCTTCAAGGAAAGGCCCGGGCTGGACTCGCTGACCAGCGCGGTGCACTTCGTCTCCCCGGCGGTCTACGGGTGGGTGCTGGCTGGCGCCAGCGTGCAGGCCGAGCAGTGGCTGGTCTTCGGCGCGTTCCTGCTCTGGGGGATGGCCAGCCATGCCCTGGGCGCAATCCAGGATATTGTTCCCGATCGCCAAGGCGGGCTGTCCTCGATCGCCACCGCCTTGTCGGCCCGCACGACCATCTACCTGGTCTTGGCCGCCTACCTGCTGGCCGGAGCGCTCGTGGCGGTGGGCCTGTCGGGCCTTGGCCGCTGGGCAGCGGTGCTGGCCCTGGCCTATGTGCTCAACGTCCTACCCCATCTTGGAATCAGCGATGCAAGCTCGGGTACGGTTAATCGAGGATGGAAGAGATTCTTGTGGATCAACTACCTGTGCGGTTTCCTGCTGACCATGCTCCTGATCTTTTCGGCACTTTTCACCTACTAGACCCGGATGGGGATTCAAGGATTTCAATGGACGTCATTTTGCTTTCGGATCAAGGCCAGCCTATTGGCACGCACCCGAAAGAATTGGTTCACACCACGGATACCGTGCTGCACCAGGCATTCTCCTGCCACGTGCAGAATGAAGCCGGCCAAGTGCTGGTGACGCGTCGTGCCCTGTCCAAGGTGACCTGGCCAGGGGTCTGGACGAACTCCTTCTGCGGGCATCCCCAGCCCGGCGAGAGCTTCGAAGAAGCCATTACGCGCCACGCGGCCCATGAGCTCGGCTTCAAGGTCAGCCGTATCGAATCGGCGCTGCCGGACTTCCGCTATCGCGCCGTGGATGCCTCGGGCATTGTGGAAAACGAAATCTGCCCGGTCTTCACCGCGATAATTGACAGCGAAATCACTGCGAACCCGGACGAAGTCATGGACTACTGCTGGGTGGATCCGGCACAACTCGGTGAAGCCCTGCGCGCCACCCCCTGGGCCTTCAGCCCGTGGCTGGTGATGCAGGCTGCAGGGATGTCCCTGTACCAGGCCGAGCAAGGCTGATTCCGGGCCCGCCGCCGGCGTGGAATCCGTGCAGGGTGATTCCTGTGGAATTGTCCGGGTCATTGGCTATGCTCGATTGCATGGTGCTTCAAGTAATTTCTTCCGGTATCCAGCGGCACGGCGCGGCCATCCATGCGTTGCGCAAGGCCAGTGTGGTCGCCGGTGGCCTGGTGCTGGCTTCGTCCCTGGCCAGCTGTGCCCCGCTCCAGTTCGAAGCATCCGCGCAAACTCCTGGCGTGAGCCCGCAGATCGCGGCCTTGCCGAAGTATGCCGACAACCTCCAGGAAGTCGAAGGGCGCCAGGAATGGGCGGATCAGAAGATCTTCCAGTACCTCAATGGCCAGGGCGCCGCAGGCTTCCATTCATTCGCCCACGATTCCATCCAGTACGCCACCGTGGGGTGGCTCTCTCCGGTCCAGGGCGTGCTCGCCATTGTGGTGGAGGGCAGTGATTGGATCGCGGAGGGCAGTGCTGCCGGCTATGCCGAGCGGGTCATGACCTCCGTCGGCTACGAATCAATCGAGTTGGACCGGGTTGAGATCCTCACCGTCGAAGGGCAGCTGCTCGCCTCCGACTACCGCGGGAATCATCCCGGGGCTTTGTAAGCGAAAAGGCCATCTCGCCGCGTAGCTCGTAATGGAGCTAGCTGGCGGGATGGCCTTTGCTATGGCGAATTCTCTTGCTGGTTATACGAAGTTCTCGGTGCCTTCGATGGTGTTCATGAAGTGGTCCATGAAATCAGCGAAGTCCTCTGCATCTGATTTCTGGTCAATGGTGGCACCAATGCTGATGGCATCATCGACATGCAAGTCGATGCTCGGCGCTTCGGGAATGCTGAAGCGGAACACCCGGCCCGAAGAGATCGCGATTTCGTAGCCGCCATCGCTGAGCTCGGCGAGCTGGTTCACATTCGTATTGTTGATGTTGATCGCATCCTCGGATGCTTCCAAGCTGCTGGCATTCACTGGCGCAATAATCAGTTCCGCTGGTTGGCGCCGATATCCAATGACCTTGAGCCCTCCGGAGCCGGCGATGCCGGTGCCCGCCACGAGATTGTAGCTGGCGAAGTTGGGGATCTGCGAGTCGAAGGCCTCATGGAGGCGGGCCTTTACCTGCTGGGTTGGATTTTCGTCTGGGCGCTTGTCCATAACCAATACTCTACCGATAACTTTGGACAATTTGACCAGTCGCAACATTTATCGAAATGTGTCATCGGCACGTCATGGGTTATCTGATTGGTCATATTGACTTCTAGAATGGGATTAATGAGCCAGGATGCTGATTGAGTCGCCAAGCCATGCGCCCGTGTGGCCATCGACGGAACTCATGCCTTTCCCGGCTCAACGCTGCAAGCGAAACCAACTGCATGGCAGGGGACTTCCTTGGAGCAAGGGGTGCGCAGCGCGAGCGATGCGCATTCCCGGCAGTTGGTGCTTGTCTCCAGCTAATCCCGTTTCGACAGGCACTTTTGGTGCCTATGAAGCGAAAAAACCAAGTCTTGTTTGCGGTGTCGCGTCCAAGGCTTGGACATCCATCTCATATAATGAGATAAACAGGGTGTCTAGTTGCTCTTTGCCGTGAGGTGGAGAAAACTAGAGGCATGCAAACAAACACCGATGTACTACTAGTTATCAGGCGCGGAGCCTGAGGCACTGTCCAACAACACGGACAGTACGTCGGTAACGCGCAAGCCCCCTTTCGTCAGTAGTGACGGCCGCGGGGCGTTTTTTATGCGCAAACGAAGAGATAGATATGGAAAGGATCCCGATGAGCAACTCAACACCCGCCAATCCGGCGTCGGTTGCGAAGTCAATCAATCGAACCAAGGATGCCGCCGCCGCTGTCTCTTCCGTCGTGGAGGCTTCGAACCCGGTACAGGGTCCGAATAATATCGTTGCTCCCACACAGATGACGGGCTCACAAGCCATCGTCCGCTCGCTGGAAGAACTGGGCGTCAAAGACGTCTTCGGATTACCAGGTGGGGCCATCCTTCCCACCTATGATCCACTGATGGATTCGACCAAGATTAACCACATCTTGGTCCGCCACGAACAGGGTGCCGGCCATGCCGCACAGGGTTACGCCATGGTGAGCGGGGAAGTGGGCGTATGCATCGCTACTTCCGGACCAGGCGCAACTAACCTCGTCACCGCACTGGCCGATGCCAATATGGACTCGGTACCAATGGTGGCAATCACCGGTCAGGTCAATAGCGCTTTCATTGGCTCTGACGCATTCCAGGAAGCAGACATTGTCGGCATCACGATGCCGATTACCAAGCACGCTTTCCTGGTCACCAACGCGGAAGACATTCCGCGCACGCTGGCCAGCGCGTTCTACCTGGCGCAGACCGGCCGTCCCGGTCCGGTGCTGGTGGATATCACCAAGGATGCCCAGCAGAGCGACATGACCTTCTCATGGCCGCCAAAGGTCGACCTGCCTGGCTACCGTGTGGTCACCCGCGGACACAACAAGCAGCTGCGCGAAGCCGCCAAGCTCATCGCTTCGGCAACCCGCCCGGTGCTGTATGTTGGCGGTGGCGTGATCAAGGCCAACGCCCATGAGCAGCTCAAGGAATTCGCGGAATTCGTCAACGCTCCGGTGGTCACTACGCTGACCGCACGCGGTGCCTTCCCGGACTCGCATGAACAGCACGTGGGCATGCCAGGCATGCACGGTGCCGTCTCTGCGGTCACCGCACTGCAGCAGTCGGATTTGCTCATTACCCTCGGCGCCCGCTTCGATGACCGCGTCACCGGCGTGCTCTCCACCTTCGCGCCGAACGCGAAGGTGATCCACGCCGATATCGATCCTGCGGAAATCTCCAAGAACCGCGTGGCCGATGTGCCGATCGTCGGCTCGCTGGATGAAATCATCCCGCAGCTGCACGAGGCCTGCGCCTCGCGCTTCGAGAACGAAGCCCAGCAGGATCTGGCTGGCTGGTGGGGACTGCTCAACCGCCTGCGCGAAACCTACCCGATCGGCTACACCGAAACCCACGATGGCCTCTCGGCTCCGCAGAACGTCATTGGGCGCATCGGCGAGCTGACCGGTCCGGAAGGCGTCTACGTGGCAGGCGTGGGCCAGCACCAGATGTGGGCAGCGCAGTTCGTCAAGTACGAGCGCCCGCGCTCGTGGCTGAACTCCGCCGGCCTGGGCACCATGGGCTACTCGGTGCCTGCCGCCATGGGCGCCAAGGTGGCGCAGCCGGACCGCGTGGTCTGGGCCATTGACGGAGATGGCTGCTTCCAGATGACCAACCAGGAACTGGCTACCTGCGTGATCAACCGGATCCCCATCAAGGTTGCCATCATCAACAACTCGTCGCTGGGCATGGTCCGCCAGTGGCAGACCCTGTTCTACGATGGCCGCTACTCCAACACCGATTTGAACACCGGCCACGGAACCGCCCGGATTCCGGACTTCGTGAAGCTGGCCGACGCCTACGGCTGCGTGGGCCTGCGCTGCGAACGCGACGAGGATATCGATGCGACCATCCAGAAGGCATTGGAAATCAATGACCGTCCGGTAGTCATCGACTTCGTGGTCTCGGCCGACTCCATGGTGTGGCCAATGGTCCCATCGGGAGTCAGCAACGACCAGATCCAGATTGCCCGCGGCATGACCCCTGAATGGGAAGAGGAGGACTAGGACATGGCAAAGCATACGCTTTCGGTACTGGTTGAAGACGTTCCCGGCGTGCTCACCCGCGTCGCCAGCCTCTTCGCCCGCCGTGCCTTCAACATTCACTCGCTGGCCGTTGGTCCCACGGAAATTGCCGGCATCAGCCGCATGACCGTGGTGGTGGACGCCGAAGGGGATTCCCTGGAGCAGGTCACCAAGCAGCTGAACAAGCTGGTCAACGTCATCAAGATCGTGGAACTGCTGCCGGAAACCTCGGTGCAGCGTGACCACATCATGATCAAGGTGCGCGCCGATGCGGCGACGCGACTGCAGGTCACCCAGGCCGCGGAGCTGTTCCGCGCATCGGTGATCGACGTATCCACGGACTCGCTGGTCGTTGAGGCCACCGGCAATGCGGCGAAGATCGAAGCACTGCTGGCAGTACTTGAGCCATTCGGCATCCGCGAGATCGTCCAGGCCGGAACGCTGGCCGTGGGACGCGGAACCAAGTCGATGAGCGACCGTGCCCTGAAGACGCTGTCCGCCTAAGCGCACAACGACTTCAAGAGACACGAACTACAAATTTAGGTATTTGGCACCTAGCTTAGAAGAAAGCAACAGTGCCTAAGCACAAGACTTCTTTACCAGAAGCACAAATAAGGAGAATTACAGTGGCTGATCTGTACTACGAAGACGACGCAGACCTCTCGATCATCCAGGGCAAGAAGGTAGCTGTCATTGGCTACGGGTCGCAGGGCCACGCCCACGCATTGAGCCTGCGCGACTCGGGCGTCGAGGTTATCGTCGGCCTGGCTGAGGGCTCCAAGTCCCGTGCCAAGGCCGAGGCCGAAGGCCTGAAGGTAGCTACCGTTGCCGAGGCAGCGGCTTGGGCAGATGTCATCATGATCCTGACCCCGGACCAGGTCCAGGCCCAGGTCTACACCGAGTCGATCGCCGAGCACCTCGAAGAGGGCAACGCGCTGTTCTTCGGCCACGGCTTCAACATCCGCTTCGGCTTCATCCAGCCACCAGCCAACGTCGACGTTGCACTGGTTGCTCCCAAGGCGCCAGGGCACACCGTGCGCCGCGAATTCGAAGCAGGCCGCGGCATCCCTGACCTGATCGCCGTGGAGCAGAACTTCACCGGCGGCGCCAAGGAACTGGCACTGTCCTACGCTGCAGGCATCGGCGGCACCCGTGCCGGCGTTATCGAGACCACCTTCACCGAAGAGACCGAAACCGACCTGTTCGGCGAGCAGGCTGTGCTCTGCGGCGGTACCTCCCAGCTGGTCCAGTACGGCTTCGAGGTCCTGACCGAAGCTGGCTACAAGCCGGAAATCGCCTACTTCGAGGTGCTGCACGAGCTGAAGCTGATCGTTGACCTGATGTGGGAAGGCGGCATCGCCAAGCAGCGCTGGTCGATCTCCGACACCGCTGAGTACGGCGACTACGTCTCCGGCCCACGCGTGATCACCCCAGAGGTGAAGGAAAACATGAAGGCTGTGCTGGCTGATATCCAGTCCGGTGCTTTCGCCAACCGCTTCATGGAAGACCAGAAGGCTGGCGCTCCGGAGTTCAAGGAACTGCGCGCCAAGGGCGAAGCCCACCCAATCGAGACCACCGGCCGCGAACTGCGCTCGCTGTTCTCCTGGATCTCGGATGCATCCTCGGATGACTACGTAGATGGTTCGGTAGCCCGCTAATCATGCGGCTGCCTGCATAATCTGCACACAATAAATCGACCTCGGTTGCTTCCCATTTGGGAAGCAACTGAGGTCGATTTTTCAGTCTGCTGGGTCGGATACCAGCCAGGCAGGTTTAGAGCTTCGAAGCCCGGTAGCCGGCCTTGCGCGCATCAGCTGCAGTCTTGAAGCATTCTTCTGGCTTCGTGATGTTGTAGAAGCGCTGTCCCTTGACGTGGTACTTCCACTCCTTCTGGCTGCCGGTGCGGTTGCCCTTCACCGGGTACCCCGCAGGGCAGTTCTTTGCCTTCCCGCTCATCTTCACGGAACGCTTGGCGACCGCCTTCTTCACCAGCAAGGTCTGCGTCTTCTGCACGGTCGAGGTCTTGCCCTTGAGCTGGTACTTGACCGTGGTGGTGACCTTGTAGGTGCCCGCTGCAAGCTTGACGGACTTCTTCTTGCTGGCGACGGTCTTCCTGCCCTTGACCACCTTCAGCAACGCCGACTTGATCTTCACGTTCTTTGCCTTGGAATAGCTTGGCTTGATGGTTGCCTTGGCTGAACCCTTGACTGTTTTCGTGCCGATTTTCTTGATGGCTACCGCAGGAGCCTTTTTCTTCGCAGCAACGATGCTGGCAGATGAAATGCTGGTGGGCAACGGAGCGGCCGTGGCTGCGGAGACACCGGAGAATACAAGTGCTCCCGAAGCTATGACAGCGAGTGAACGCTGAACTAATTTATTCAATTTCTCCCCATGGAAAGTCGAGCGAGCATGGGCACTGATCGGTCCCATGTGCTGATTCTAATCTGGACTGGGAATAGAAACTATGGTTGGACGCGATTGCGATCGATTGCGGCTATTGCCGTCAAAGCGTTACCCGAGCAGTCGAGTGTTTTCCCAATGATTAGTTGAAGCCTTTGCTAGGCTCGGGCAAAACCATGCAAAGGAGCGCGCCCGTGCCACAGGAAAGCAACTACGACGATTTCGCCCAGGACTACGCTGACGAGAACGAATTCAGCATGCTGAACGCCTACTATGAGCGGCCAGCCACCCTGGAACTGGTGGGAGAGGTTGCCGGCCGGAACATCCTGGATATCGGCTGCGGCGCCGGTCCTCTGTCCGAACAACTCATGAGCCGTGGCGCGAGCGTCTCGGGCTTCGACACCAGCCGGGCCATGGTGGATCTGGCACGCCAGCGGCTGGGCGAGGACGCGGACCTGAAAGTGGCGACATTGGGGGAGAAGCTCCCGTATGCCGACAACAGCTTTGACGATGCCATTGCTTCCTTGGTGTTCCACTACTTGCCGGACTGGGACTACGCCTTGGAGGAAGTCCGCCGGGTGCTCAAGCCCGGCGGCCGGCTCATCATGTCGGTGAACCACCCGATTCTCTACCCGTTCAACCACCGCGGCAAGGACTACTTCCAGCTCACCCAGTACACCGACGAAGTGACTTTCAAGGGGAAGCCCGCCGAACTGACCTATTGGCATCGGCCTTTGCACGAAACCATGACGGCGCTGATCTCCGCAGGCTTCGCGGTGGAGCGTGTCTGGGAGCCGCCGTATATCAAGGATGCGCCCGACGGCGTGATTCCAGAAGCCTTGCGTGAACGCGACGCGTTCTTGAGCTTCCTGTTCTTCTCGCTGCGCTCGACGCGCTAGCCAGCGCACTGCTTCCGGGTGCCAACGGCGTCCGGAAGCCGCGAAGCCCTCGAATATCAGCTGATAGCCGGCATAGCGGCAGGACGCGTTGAATGATGGGGATCGACGAAACTGTTTTCTGCCAGCTGAAGCAAGTAATCGCCATACCCGCTCTTGCCCAGCTCCCGGCCCAAAGTGCGCAACTGGTCATCGCAGATGAACCCCTGGCGCCATGCAACTTCCTCGGGAGAACCGATCTTCAAACCCTGCCGCGCTTCGACAGTGCGCACGAAGTTGGAGGCGTCGTTGAGCGAATCGAAGGTTCCGGTATCAAGCCACGCAGTTCCGCGGGCCAGCACCGTGACGTTGAGGTTGCCCTCTTCGAGGTACAAGCGGTTGATGTCGGTGATCTCAAGCTCTCCACGGGCCGAAGGCTGCAATGTCCGGGCTTTGCCAACCACGGAATTGTCGTAGAAGTACAATCCCGGAACAGCGTAGTGGCTTTTCGGGTCCAGCGGCTTCTCTTCCAGCGATACGGCCCTTCCGGAGCTATCGAACTCGACGACGCCGTAGGACCTGGGATCCTTGACCCAGTAGCCGAAGATCGTCGCGCCGGTCTGGTCGGCGTAGCTTCCCAACTGGGTGCCGAAGCCCGGTCCATGGAAGATGTTGTCACCCAGCACCAGCGCCACGGATTCCCCTCCGATGTGCTCGGCGCCAAGTATGAACGCTTGGGCCAGGCCTTCAGGCCGGGCTTGCACGGTATAGGACAGATTGATGCCGAACTGCGAGCCATCGCCGAGCAAGGACTTGAACTGCCCCTCATCCTGCGGCGTCGTGATGACCAGGATGTCCCTGATTCCAGCGAGCATCAGGGTGGTCAGCGGATAGTAGATCATCGGCTTGTCGAAGACAGGCACCAATTGCTTTGAGATGCCTCGCGTGATCGGGTGCAAACGAGACCCGGTTCCCCCAGCTAGAATTATTCCCCTCATGGCTATCGAGCCTAATGAAGCGGGCAGCGATCTTGTCAGAGTAGTCATACTCGAGAATTGCTAGGAAGCTGCTTGGCCGCGGTGCCCACTGGCTACATTGGTGAGATGAAAAGAATCCTTGTAACTGGGGGAGCAGGATTCATTGGGGCAAATTTCGTGCACCATATGATTGCGCATTCCGACAGTGAAATCACCGTATTGGATAAGATGACCTACGCCGCCAACCGGCAGTCGCTGGAAGGCTTGGACAGCAAACGCGTCAACCTTGTTGTTGGCGACATCTGCGACTACGTGTTGGTCAACGAACTGGTGCCGCAGCATGATGCTGTGGTCCACTTCGCGGCAGAGACGCACAACGATAATTCCTTGCATGACCCGCGCAGCTTCGTGAATTCCAATGTCTTGGGAACTTTCGAACTCCTGGAAGCCGTGCGTAACCACGGTGTGCGCCTGCACCATATTTCCACCGACGAGGTCTATGGGGACCTGGAACTCGATGATCCGCAGCGCTTCACCGAAACTACGCCCTACAAGCCATCCAGCCCTTATTCGGCTACCAAAGCCTCCAGCGACCTTCTGGTCAAGGCCTGGGTCCGTTCCTTCGGGATCGAGGCGACGCTGTCCAACTGCTCGAACAACTACGGTCCGTACCAGCATGTGGAGAAGTTCATCCCGCGGCAGATCACCAACGTCCTGGGGGGATTGCGGCCCAAGCTCTACGGCAATGGGGCAAATGTGCGCGACTGGATCCACGCCAGCGACCACTCCTCGGCGGTGCAGCTCATCCTGGAAGCGGGCCAGACCGGGCGGACCTATTTGATTGGTGCGGACGGGGAGAAAAGCAACCGCGAAGTGCTCGCACTGATTCTGGAGCTGATGGGCAGGAAAGCCGATGACTTCGATGCGGTGGCCGACCGGGCCGGCCATGACCTGCGCTATGCCATCGATTCCACGGTGCTGCGCACCGAGCTTGGCTGGCAGCCGCGGTACACCGACCTGGTGCAGGGCCTGGAGCAGGCCATTGGCTGGTACCGTCAGCACCGCTCCTGGTGGGAGCCGGCCAAGGCACAGACCGAGCAGCGCTATGCGCAGCAGGCCGATGCGTTCAAGGTTGCCAGCTGATGGGCGGCGCGGCACAGCTACGGGTAGAGGACAGCCCGATTCAGGGACTCAAAGTGGTCAGCCTGCCGGTGCACCGCGATGAGCGCGGCTGGTTCAAGGAGAACTGGCAGCGGGAGAAAATGGTGGCTGCGGGTTTGCCGGACTTCCGTCCGGTGCAGAACAATGTCTCCTTCAATGGCCAGCGCGGGACCACTCGCGGATTGCACGCCGAGCCATGGGACAAATACATTTCGATGCTGTCTGGGGAGATCTTCGGCGCCTGGGTGGACCTGCGTCCCGGGCACGGTTTCGGCAGGCTGTTCACCGCTCAGGTGGGCGAAGGCCAAGCGGTCTTCGTGCCCCGCGGGGTGGCCAACGCCTTCCAGACCTTGGCCTCGAATACCGTGTACTCCTACCTGGTCACCGAGCACTGGACCGAGCCAGCCCGGTTGGAATACAGCTACGTCAATCTGGCCGACCCGGATTTGGACATCCCCTGGCCCATCAGCTTGGATGAGGCCATAGTTTCACAGGCGGACAAGGAGCACCCACCGCTGGCGCAGGCGAAACCAGTGCAGCCCAAGAAAATTGCGGTGCTCGGCGGGAACGGTCAGCTCGGACGTGCCTTCGCCCAGCTGGCGAAGTCAGATGAACGGATCGCTTTGTATACCCGCGCCCAGACCGACTTGCAGTCCCCGGGCTTCGCGGCATCGCTGGACCTTGCAAATTGCAGCCACGTGGTCAACGCGGCGGCGATGACCTCAGTGGACCGGGCGCAAACCCCTGCGGGCAGTGCCGAAGCGTGGCAGGTCAATGCCGTGGCCGTGCGCCAGCTGGCGTCACGATGCGCCGAGCGGGGGGTGCCGCTGGTGCATGTGTCCACCGACTATGTGTTCGATGGCGCGCAACGCGAGGTTGATGAGTTGCATCCGATCGCGCCGCTCGGAGTCTACGGCCAAAGCAAGGCCGCCGGCGAGCAGGCCGTGCTGGCCCACACCAGAAACTATGTGGTGCGCACCAGCTGGGTTATCGGGCAGGGCAACAATTTCGTGTCCACCATGCGCCGGCTCGCCGAGCAGGGAATCGCGCCCAGGGTGGTCGATGACCAAATTGGCCGGTTGACCTTCGCCAGCGAGCTGGCCCGCGGCATCATGCATTTGATTGATGCCGGCAGCGCCCCGGGGACCTATCACCTGCAGGGTGGCGGCGAACCCGCCAGCTGGTACCAGGTTGCCCGCGAGGTCTTCGCCTTGTGCGGCCATGACCCGGATTCCGTGCAGCCGGTTTCCACCCGGGAGTATGCCTTGGGCCGGCCGCAGTTGGCACCCCGGCCGGCGAACAGCACGCTGGACACCGCAAAATTGCAAGCGACCGGCTTCGCGCCGAAGCCGTTAACCGACTTGCTGGATCAGTTCCTTGGCCAGAATCGCGTAACGCCATAAAAACCGGGTAGGTAAAAATCGGGTGTGGTCCCAGTGAATGGCAGGTGAACGGCCAGAACCCCTCATCCAGGCTCGGCAATCCTTCCCAAGGTGCGAGTTATTCCAAGTCAACTAGAAAAGTCATGGGCACTAACTCGTTGTTCCCGAGTGAAGGCGAAGTGCTGTGCAATCACTGGGAAAAGAAGAAAAAGTGACTGAGCTTCATTTATCCTGCCGAACCCAGTGTTCTCGCTGCCTTTAAGTCCTAGGATGGGGAAACACGAGGAAGAGTCCTGACAGATTCTTTCACGGTTAATTTGGGGGAACGAACCGATTGGGGCGGTTTGAATAATGGAATATTCACGAATTCTCTCGCTGGCGGGCACTCGCAATGCTCGATCGCAGCGGGGAGATAGCAAGACAACTTCGAAACTTTCGCGGATTTCGCAAGGCATTTTGGGCAGGGTCCTGAACGACCCGCATTGCGCCGGAGCTGTGGTCTCCGGACCACCGGGCAGCGGTCGAAGGGCGCAGCTGGAAACCGACTTGGGCCAGATGGCCGAGCCGCCGAAGCTGATCCGGCTGAACGGAAGCAACTTCGGCACGAAAGTGCCTTTCGGTGTGCTTTCATTCCTGCTTGCCCAAGTCGACGTGGCCGGAGCTTCGAGCCGTCATGAGCTGATCCACCAGCTGGGCCGGGTGCTGTGCACCGACCAGCGCCCGTCAATGGTGGTGCTCGGGCGGCCTGAATTGATCGACGAGCAATCCAGCTCCTTGCTCGCCCAGCTGGCCACGATGGGCAAGATCAAGCTTTTCGTGATCTGCGAACACGTGCAGGATCTTCCTGGGGACCTGTTCGCCTTGTACCGTTCGGGCCGGCTGGCGCACCAGCGCGTCGAGCGCATGGGCAGCATGGAAACGCACGCTTTCGTCCAGCAGGAATTGGAAGGGCGGGTCTCCGCCTACGCCTCGGCAACCCTGTGCTACTTGGCCGGGGGCAACCGCTCGCTGATGCTCAAGCTGATGCACAGCTGGCGCGAAGACGGCCAGCTGCTGCAGCGCAACGGTACCTGGGCCTTGCGGATGAACGCGCTCGATTCCGGGCCAGCGATGCAGGCCCTGCACGCTTCGCTGGTCCATGGGCTCGATGACGGTGAACGCGAACTGCTCGGGGCCCTGGCACTGGGCGGGCCGGTGGAACTCAACCGCATCCGGCGTTCGGGCCTGACCTGCGAGCTTGACGGCTTGCTGAACCGTGGCCAGGCCAAGTACCTGCCCGGCGCCGCCTACAAGGTAGGCATATCCAATCCGCTGCTGTCCCTGCTCGTGCGCGCCGAATCCAGCAACCAGGCCCACCCTCACGGTGTGGAACTGCTGGCCAAGCTGCACAAGGACCCATTGGCTGCCCGGATCCTTGCGCAACTGAAATCCCTGAACGACCTTGGCGACTACGAATCGCAGCTCAGGGTGGCAGAAGACTTCCAGCAGCAGGGCTATCACGCCGAATGCTGGCCAACTGACCCGCGCACCCGGGTGGCCATCGTGGAGATGCACGTGCGCGCGCAGGCCATGCTCGGCCAGCTGTCCAACGGACTCGAAGCAATCGACCTGGCCAGGGCGGGACTGGCCCAGGCCGCCAGGGAGTCCGGTCCGCGCGAATCCCTGGATACCGCATTCCAGGAACTGGAACTGCTCAGCACGTTCGCGACCTTATTCAGCACCGAGATGACCAAAGAAACGAGCATCGCCGGCAGCAGCGAGTCACTGCTGTCTTCGTCAGGCTGGATGAGCGAGTCATTGCACCTGCGGTCCCTGTCGTTGCAAGCTGCCAGCTGGGCGGCGCAGTCGCGACAGGCCGATGCCATGAAGCTGGTCAGTTACGTGGACGGGGAACTGCGCAATATCCGCTTCAACGGCCCGACGGTCTCGAATTTCCATTCCGAGGACGCAGCAGATATAGAGTTCCAGCTGCTCCAGGCCGAATTGCTCTCCGGAGTCTGGAACGCGGCATCAGCCCGCGCCCAGCGCCTGGCCGAAGGGCAGTACATCAGTCCCTTGCTCATTTCCTACGGGGACATCATGCGGGGGATCCTGCTGGGACTGGGCAATGACTACGACGCTGCCTTGCGCCTGCTGGAACCGAACCTGCACCAGATGCAAGTGGCCGGAGACCGGGGAACCGAAGCGCTGATTGGGTCGGTCATTGCCTATGCGCTGGCTTGCTCCGGGAGGCGGGTGGAGGCATCCGCACTGGTATGCCCTGAATACGGGACCCCCGGAGCGATGCAGATGCCGCTGAGCTTCTACTCCTGGGCGGCAGAAGTCTTCTCCTGCCTTGCGTTGGCCGAACTCGGCTCGCCGCAGGCTGCAAGGCTGCGGCTGGCAACCTTCGCCCAGCGTGCCCGCGGCGGCCAGCACACCCTGCTCGAAGCGCTGACCTTGGGGTTCGCCGCGCGGCTGGGAGACCAGCTGGTGCTGCCGCAGCTGCGCAGCGCCGCCAGACGCTGCGAGGGCCTTGTCGGACAGAATCTGGAGGCGCTCGCAGACGCGGCGGCGGCCAAGGACTCGCCGCGCTTGGCAGCGGCTCTGGACAGCATGGTCGAGGCCGGGCACTTGCTCATGTCCGTGCCATCGAACAACGAGTTCGTCACATCAATGGAAGCCAGGGATCAGCGCAAGCTTGCCCGGGCAGTCAACGGCCGCAAGCGGGACTCGGCTCCGCAGATCCAGCAGCACGACGAGCTGCAGTTTGAAGCCATCGAACAGCAGCCGGGCTGGATGCGCGAGTTGACCAAGCGTGAGGCCCAGATCGCCAAGATGGCCATAACTGGCAAAACGAATTCGGAAATTGCAAAATTCAATGGCGTCTCGATTCGCACCGTGGAGGGGCATCTGTACCAGGTATATTCCAAGCTCCAGGTCCGAAATCGCCAGGAGCTCACTGCGCTTGACCGCACCAGCCGCCGTACCGCAGGGCTGCGATGAAACAGCATCAACTGATTACCAAGACCAGGCCAACTGAATACAACCGGCTGCTGCAGATCCTGCAAAGGCCAGGTCCCGCCGGCGTCTTGCTGCTGGGCGAGCAGGGCGTGGGCAAGACAAGCCTCGTGGAGGCAGTGCTTGCCTCCTCGGGCGCGGGCGAGCCGGTCATGACGCTGTATGGCACGCCGTCCTTGAGCACTGTTGCCCATGGTGCCTTGTCGCCATATCTTGGGGCCCTGGAGAGCATCGACGAGCCGGTGAGCGTGCTGCGCGAACTGAATCGGAGCCTGCTTTCCAGCCGCGGGCAGCTTGAACCGCATATCGTTGTCGTCGAAGATGCGCAGTTCCTGGACCCGCAGTCCTGCTTTATCCTCTCTCTGCTGGTGGAAAACGCCGAGGTGAAGGTGCTGGCCCTGGGCAGCGGGTCGTTGGAAGCGGATAGCCCGCTGGGCGCGCTGGCCGAGCTGGGATCCTTCACCACCATGGCCCTGCAGCGCCTGGACCGCAAAGGAGTGCGCGCGGTGGCCGAAGGCGTGATCGGACGCAAGCTCGCCGAGGGCACGGTGAGCCTGATCGACGTGGTCACCGGCGGTAACCCCAGCTTCGTTGAAGCCTATGCTGCATCCTGCCTGGAACAAGGCACGCTTTTCCACGATGACAGGTTGCTGCAGAGCCACGGGCTCCACGAGCCGGTATGGATCGTGGCCCGCGCACTTCCGGAAATCGATACGCCGATGTTGACGCTGGGCCGGGAAATCACCCGGACCCTGTCCGTTCAGGAGCAGCAGTCGCTGTTGCTGTTGGCTTTGGCTGGCCCGCAGCCCCCAGAAGTGCTGGAGCAGTGCGGATTGCCTTACCAACGGCTGCTGAAAATCGGTGAGCTGATGCAGCAAGGCCCGGCAATGGTCTTGAAATCCAAGCTGATGCAGCGGATCGTCCGCGCCTTGGCCACCGAACATGACATCGCACAGCTGCATGACCTGTGGGTTACCGCGGCGGTCTCGCTGGGAAAAGAGCCAAACGCCCGCGAGGTGCTGTGGTCCTTGGAAACCGGTAAGCAGGTGCCCATGAAGTTGGTCCTGGATCTGGCCGAGCAGGCCGCTCGGGAACTGAATTTCGGGTTGGCCCTGCGCCTATGCGTCCTGGGTAAGCTCGCCCGGCATCATGGGCAAGGAGCGCTGCTCGAAGCGCGGATGCTGCTGAGCATGGGGCGGCACCATGCCGCGCGCGCGCTGTTGCTGCGCCTGATCGATCAGCTGACCGATCTGGCGCTGCTGGGGCAGGCCTACGCCTACCTGCTGGAGGTCACCACGAATATCGGAACCGACGGCGTCGAATTGGGGCGGATCCTGGACGATTGGAAGCATCGGGCCCTGGGGCACGCGGACGCAGAAGAGGTAGCCAGCTTCTTGGCCCTGCATAGCGCAGGGGCCAGGGTCCTGGATTTCTGGCTCAGGGTCAATACCGCCCGCGGTCCACTGCCGAGCGTTTCCGAGCTGCAAGAATTCCTGGAGGACCGGCTGCTGCCCGCGCAGGTGCGCTTCATCGGCATGATGGTGCTCAGCGACCTGCACACGTCCGCCGGCCGGTGCCAGCAGGCCTTGGATCTGATGGAACCGGCTTTGCAAGACCTCAAGGAGAACCCGGCCCCGCAGGCCATGTACGAGGTCCGGGTGTTCTTCCGCATTGGCTGGAACCTGCTGTTCTTGGGACAATACGAGCGCGCCGCGGCATTCATCGACTCCTACCGCCATGCCCGGCTCCGTTCCATCCAGTACTACCAGGGGGCAATCTCGCTGCTCGACGGCGTCAGCCACCTGCTGCAAGGCAGAGTACAGCTCGCCATGGCCAAAATGGCCGAGGCCGTGACGGAACTGCAGATTGCGGACACCACTCAACTGCTGGCCTTGGCCAGTAATCTGTACCGGCTGCTGCTGGCCCGGTTGGGCTTTCCGGTGCCTGAAGCCCTGGTCACCGGGCCCGAGTCCTTCAGTTCCAGCGGTACGATTTCGCTGAACGGACAACTGGGCGAGGAGTCGTCGAAGCAGCGCATCTTCGCACGGGCCTTCGCAGCGGGACTGGGCCATCCGTATCCGGGTGAGTCGCTGGAGTGCTTCCCGCTGGTGGAACGCGAATTCCTTTTCAGCATGACCCGGCAGCTGGGGGACCAGGAGCTGGCCGAATCCCAGATGGGTGAAAGACTGCGTGCCTTGGCTGCGGGGCAGCAGGGATCGCGAGCGGCGTTTTTGGCGCGCCTGATGGACTTGCGAGGCTCAGAGCTTGGCGAGCCGCTGGAGCAGCTGGCCCAGGACGCCCTGGCCAAGAAAGAATACCTGGTGGTGATCGAGGCCTGGGCCCGGGCGGCCGAACGCTACGCCCAGTCCGGGGACCAGCGGCGCTGCGGCGCCTTGCTGCGCCGGGCCGCCCAACTGATCGACCAACAGGGGATGGACCCGGGAAAGTACATCGCCCGTGTCCTGGCGCTGACCGAATTGACCGCCCGGGAAGCGGAAATCGTCGGTTTGGCCCGGCAGGGATTGAATAACGCGCAGATTGCCCGGACCTTGACGGTCTCGCAGCGCACGGTGGAGGGGCATCTCTACCGGGTATTTTCGAAGTTGGGGATTACCGAGCGCGCGGAATTGGATCACGCAGGGCTTGAAGCGGGTACAACCGGCAGGTAGCACGTGCCGGTTTGCGCAAACTTGGAGTAGGTACCACCCGTGCCCGGCCCAGCACAGGTGGGTAATGTGATTTGCGGGAGCTGGAGACTTACGCAGGCGTTCTTTTGCGAACGAGTGCCTATCCGTAGGGTGCGCGGTCGGTGCCGTGGCGGCGAAGCTCTTCCCTGAAACGGGGCCGGCGGCCAGCGAATCCGCGAGGATTACCCCCAGCGCGACCGCCGGTCCCTTCCCGAAAAGGCCCTGTATCGGCAACCCCTCTGCGCCGGTGCAGGGTTTTTCCATGCCCGGAAACTTCCTTCCAAGTAGCGAGCGAGTATGAACCAAGTGCCGTGTGAGTATTTGAAGGATATGCAGGCCATCTTTTGAGTGTTCTTCCACTCGTGCATCGGATGCATTCGCATCATAGGCTCAAGGTCGAGAACGGCAGCCGGGCTGGTGGGACAGCGCGATTGCCATGTGTATTGGGGAACTCGCTTATTTCTTGGGGGAATACAGATGATTGACGTTGTGTTGCCGGTCTGCGACCACCCTTGCTGCGTCGAATCGCTAGCCAGGGTGGGAACAAGACATGTCGCAAATTAGCAGCAGGCTGCGCGAAGATCGCGTATCTTCTCTCGGCACCTGGACGTTCGCACCTCCAAGGACAAATCAGGAAACCGGTACCGCCAGTGCCCGGGGCCGCGCTTATCTGCGTCGGCTTTACGGCACTGATCTGCTGGTCATTTCCTTGGTGAGCTCCTTGCCGGCAATCACGCAATTCCAGAGCTCGCAGATGCCGCAGTTCATTGCGGGTAGCACGCATTACTACGTGCTGGCCGGGTTGCTGCTCACCTTCGCCTGGATGGCCAGCTTGCTATCCTTCAAGGCCCACCGGCTGGGAAGTGTTGCCGTGGGGATGCAGGAATACAAGATCATGGTCTATTCGGGGCTGGCACTGTCGGGCTTCATGGGGGTACTTATCGTGCTCACCGGCCAGGACAGCCTGAAAATTTTCCTGGTCCTCTCTTTGCCGCTGGGACTGCCCGCACTGCTGCTGAGCAGGTGGACCTGTCGCCAGTGGCTGAGCTGGCGCAGCCGAAGCGGCTACGCCTTGAGCAATGTGCTGATCTACGGCCAGCCCACCGACGTCCCGTACGCCGTCCGCCAGATTTCCAAGAAATCCGGGCCCGCCTACCGGGTTGTTGGCGCGCTGATGGACGGCGCGGCGGATCCGGAAGCCGAACGCGATATCCGCAAAACCGATCCGACCCTTCCTCTGGCCTACGACACCGGCGCCATCGAGCAGGAAATCCAGCGGTTGCATGCTGATTCGGTGATCGTGGCCGGACCATTACCCGGTGGCAATGAAGCCTTGCAGCAACTGGGCTGGCGGCTTGAGGGCACCGGGACCAGGCTCATCGTGGCCTCCTCGATCATCGGGGTTGCCAGCCGCCGCGTGCGGACCAGCCCCGTGGATGGGATGCCGCTGCTGCATGTGGAACTGGCAAAGTTCACCGGAGCGCGATACCTCTGCAAGCGCGGCTTCGACATCGTCTTCTCGCTGCTCGCCTTGCTGGCCTTGTCACCGGTTTTCCTGGTGATCGCCTTGCTGATCCGGCGCGAGGGCCCGGGGAAGATCTTCTTCCTCCAAGAACGGGCCGGACAGGACGGCCGCCCCTTCAAGATGATCAAATTCCGCACCATGGTCCACGATGCCGAAGCGCAATTGGCCGCCCTGCAAAAGCTGAATGAAGGGGCAGGGCCGCTGTTCAAATTGAAAGACGACCCGAGGGTCACCCGGTGCGGCAACTGGCTGCGCAAGCATTCATTGGATGAGCTGCCGCAGTTCCTCAACGTCCTGCGCGGGGACATGTCGGTGGTCGGACCCCGTCCGGCGCTGTTCGCCGAAGTGGAAACCTATGAGGGCCAGGCCCGCCGCAGGTTGCTGCTGAAGCCGGGGGTGACCGGACTTTGGCAGGTCTCCGGACGGTCAAACCTGGAGTGGAAGGAAAGCGTGCGGCTGGATCTGTACTACGCAGAGAACTGGACCGTGCTCAGCGATTTGCGGTTGATCTGGCGTACCTTCCAGGTCATGGTCAAGCCCGACGGTGCCTATTAGGAGCCAGGATGAGAACTTGCAGCTTGCCCGCGGGCACGCCGTGGCAGGGCCACTGGGACAAGCAGATATCGGGCCGGATCAATTTGCAGCCAGGATCCGCAAGCATGCGCTACCTCTCATCGGGTGCCAAGCGCAACCAATGTTCGAAAACAAAGCAGTACGGATTCTGTGGGGGATCAGAAAATGCGTTCGTTGCGAGCACATGAGCCTGGAAGCACTCGGGCTATCAACAAGAATTGCTCTGGCGGGACACCGCCGGATGCGCATCAACCAGTCCATCCGATTTCCTGCGCGGGAGAATTCCCGCTTGCGAGTTCCGGGTGGGCTCATGAGGCGGAGTCGGCGGCATGTCAGTCGCGCGAAAACACGACTTGCCCCCCAGCTGCCGCCGACTCCTTTGCCACGAAACCCGCCGGACGGATAAGAATTCTGTCAACGCTGGCGATGCTCTGCTCGTCGATCTTTTTGCTTGCAGCGTGCACTTCAGCTGCGCCCCAGGCGAGCGAGCTGGACAATGCGGCGCCGCAAGAACAAGCACCATCACCGTACGCACCGCCAACTGGGAAGCCCCAGGCCAATCCGACGAAGGCACCGGAAGACAGTGCGCCGCAGCTGGAAGCTACCAAAGTGCCCAGCGACGAGCCAACACCCGAAGTAGAGAAGCCAGCGGACTACAGCGGGATAGCCTTCGAAGCCGGCGATGGAAAGCTGCCGGTGGTGAAGCGCTCCGGTGAAGCAGTCAGGGCCGCAGACCGCATGCCGGCGAATATGAAGGATGCGACACAAGCCAGCTATCGGGACGGCGTCAACGTCACGGTTGCCGCGATCGGCAATGGCATCGTGAAAAGCGAGGGACCAGGCTATTTCACCGGAGCGAAATACCGGGTGTACGAGGTCCGGATTAGCAATGGATCCGGTGAGGAACTGGACATCTCCAGTGTGATCATTAACCTCGTGCCGGGCAAGGGCCAGCAGGCAGCACTGCCGCTATACGGCGAGGTCGAGGCCTATGACTTCTCTGGCACGATCGAGGCAGGAAAGCAGGCCAGCGCCCACTACGCCTTCATCGTCCAAGATGCCGGCGCCGTGGCAAAGGTGCAGGTGGATCTGGACAACCAGCACGCTCCAGGGTTGTTCACGTTGAAGGCAGAGAAGAAATGACTCTAGCCAGAACCCTGCTGAACAAGGTTGCCGGTGTAGCTTCATCTTCCACGGCACAGGCAATCCAGTCCCTGACGAGCCTGATTGTGCTGATGCTGGCCGCCAAGCTTCTCGGGCTGGAGGCGCTGGGCCTCATTTCGACGCTTTACGGAGCGCTGATCCTTGCAGCCGCCGTCATCTCCGGCTTTGTCGGCGACTCGCTGACGGTACTGGACCGGCATGATCCGCATGTGCGGGCCGGACTGCGCTTCTGGCTCGCGTTGCTGGCCCTGTCCCTGGGGGCCATCGGAGCGTTGCTTTGCTGGGCGGGTACCGAGCTGGGCTTGCTCGGAGCTGTGCTCTACGGCCTGGCAGTGGTTGCCTACGTCGCTGAAGAGCTGGTTCGGCGCAGTTACATGGTGATCCTCAGCTTCGGAAAGCTGATCGCGGTGGACCTGGTGGTATTGGGAACCACCAGCATGGTGCTGCTGGGATTCGGCGTCTTCTCCACCCTGACGCTGGAAGCGTTCTTCTTGGCGGTCCTGGCCGGGCAATGCGCCGGAACCGCCTTCGGTTGGCTGCGCCTGCCAAACAGCGAAAAAACGCCGGCCCGCCGTCCGGCGCAAATCCGGGCTGTGGCCAGATTCGGAATCTGGCGCTCTGCCCTGCAAGGACTGCGCCCGGCCCAGCTGACCGTGATGCGCGTGCTCGTCACCGCCTTGATCGGCCTCGCCGCAGCCGGCGCGCTGGAGGCGGCTAGGCTTTATGCTGCTCCTGCGATGCTGCTGGTCACCGGCACCTGTGCCTACCTGTTTGCGTCGCTGGCCCGCGACCGAGATGCCGGTCCTTGGCGCCAGCTGAAGAACACTGATTCGGTGGTGCTCAAGCTTTTGCTGGCCACCGCAGGCTGCGCGGCCATTGGGCTGGTGCTGCTGCCTTGGGGCGGACCTCTGCTGACGGGCATCCGCCCGTCAGGTCTTGCTGTTACCGGGTGGCTGGCGTATGCCAGCGCGGTGGCGGCATCCACGCCGTATGGCCTGCTGGCTGCGGTACACGAGAATGCACGGCCGGTATTTGCTATCAGGTTCATGGACAGCATCCTGTCCGTGGTGCTGATTGCCTCGGTCCTGGTATTCACTTCGGACTACCGGCTGGTTCCGTGGGCCGCCGCCGCTGGTGCCTTGGCCGGCGGCTTGGCCATGCGGCGGTGGCTGCAGAAATCGGTTGCCGTGCACTTGCCCCGGCAGGGGCAACCAGCGGGCCGATTCGCCCAGCAGCGCTGACTTGGCAAAGCCCCGGTATCAACAATGAACGGAATGGACATGGAAGAGCAGCAGATAACGGCAGGCCGGCGCACACCCGTGCGGCGATTCACACGGGTGCTGGCTTCGGTCGCCGCGGCTGTGCTGGTCATTGCCGGCCTGAGCGCAATTCCGGCGACAGCCGCTGGCGAAGAGGAAATCGAGCTGCCCGAGACGGTCAGCGCAAATCATCTTCCTACCCCGCAGCTGAACGGGGTGGCTTGGGACCTGCGTGTGCGCGGGAATGTGGCTTATGTGGTCGGTTCGTTCACCCGGGTACGGCCAAGCGGTGCGAATCCTGGCGGCGCCGGGGAAGTGGTTCGCAATAACGCCATGGCCTTCAACATCACCAACGGGCAGATCCTGCCCTGGAACCCGAACTTCAACGCTCCAGTCATGGATATCGAGTTCTCTCCGGATGGAAGCCGTTTCTACGCAGGTGGACAGTTCACCGCCGTCAGCGGCCAAGCCCGCAGCAAGATCGCTGAATTCACCACTTCCAACGGGGCGCTGACTTCCTTCTCCGCCAGCGTGGGCGGGTCCGTGGAAACCCTTGCAGTGACCAGCGACGCTGTCTACCTGGGCGGCTCCTTCAACTCCGTGGCCAACCAGACCCGGCGCAATGTCGCCAAGCTGAACCGCGCCAACGCGGAACTTCAGGCGTGGGCACCGGCCACCGATGATATCGTCCACGGCATCATCGCCACCGACCAGAGCGACCGCGTGGTCATTGGCGGACGCTTCCAGACGATCAACAACGAGCCCAAGGTCGGCATCGGCGCCGTGAATGAGACCACCGGCCAGCAGGCGGCATGGAGCTCCACTCCGGTCCCGGCGCGGATCGATGACAATGCCCGTGCATGGGTCGTGGACCTGAAACTGGAAAACGGCGTCATCTACGCGGCGAACAACGGCATGGGCTGGCACTGGTTCGACGGCCGATTTGCCGCCGATTACGCCACCGGAGACCTGATCTGGCTCGATAATTGCTATGGATCGACCTCATCGATCAGCATCATGGGCGACGTGGTCTACTCGACCCCGCACGCCCACGACTGCTCGTCGGTCAACGGGTTCCCCGAGGAGAATCCGATGATCTGGAAGCGCGCGCTGGCGGAGACTGCCTTCGCCACCGGTACGGATGCCACTGCGCCGTCGAATAATTCGCTGGTGCGCAACCAGCCAATCCCGACCTTGCTGCACTGGTATCCCTCAATCAATACCGGTACCTATACCGGGCAGTACCAAGGTGGCTGGGCCATGGACAATAACGGGGACTACCTGGTTCTCGGCGGCGAGTTCACCAGGTTGAACAACACCAACCAGCAGGGCTTGGCTGTCTTCCCCAAGCGGTCGCTGTCGTCGAATTCGATACGGCCCGAGTACACCGCGGGGCTGAAGCCGTCGGCGATCTCCCAACGCAGCGGCTCCGTGCGCGTGGCCTGGCCGACCACCTGGGATATCGATGACGAAACGCTCACCTACGAGCTGCTGCGCGATAATTCGCTCACCGCCATCGACAGCCAGGATGTGTCCTCCATCTGGTGGAAAAAGCAGTCGCTGGGCTTCCGCGATGACAGCGTGGCTCCGGGCAGCACCCACACCTACCGGGTACGCGTCTCGGACCCGTGGGGCAATAACTACATCGGTCCGCGCTCGGATCCGGTGACCGTCAGCAACAGCGCCGAGAGTCCGTATACGCAGGTCCTGCGAGAGACCGGCGCGGATATCTACTATCCACTGAACGAATCCGATGGCAGCGTAGCCTTTGACAACATCGGCTTCGTCGATGCCGACGCCAGCGCGGCCCTGCAGCGCGGCCTGCCCGGTGCGATCAGCGACGATGATGCCAGCGGATTCAGCGGGCAGTCGCTGGCGAGCCGAAATGCCGCGACCGCGCCGGACACCTTCACCACCCAGCTGTGGTTCAAGACCGAGAGCGACCAGGGCGGCAAGCTGATCGGCTATGGCAGCTCGGCCACCGGCGACTCCGGTAGCTACGACCGCCATGCCTGGATGGACAATTCCGGACGCTTGCACTTTGGCACATGGCTGGGGTGGGCGGCAACGGTCAGTTCCTCGGCGAGCTACAACGACGGGCAGTGGCACCAGCTCACCGCAACACTGGGCCAAGCCGGAATGCACCTGTACGTTGACGGGCTGAAGGTCGCCGAACGCACCGATGCCAGCAGCGGCCAGGCCTACTCCGGCATGTGGCGCATCGGCGGGGACAACCTCAACGGCTGGCCGAACCAGCCGTCGAGCAAGGCCTTCAACGGCGAGCTGGACGAGGTGGCGATCTTCAACGAGCAGATTGACGCAGCCACCGTGCTGCAGCTCTTCCAATCCACCGGGCGCACTGCGGACATTCCCGAGCCTCCAGCCGATGCCTACGGCATCGCGGTCTACGCCGATGAACCGCAGATGTACTGGCGCCTGGATGAAACCGGGGGCAACGTGGCCACGGACAGCACCATCGCCCGCAACGACGGAACCATCAACGGCCCGGTCCGCTACGCAGAAGATTCCGCCATCGGCCACGGCACATCGCTGGGCTTCGGGGAGTCCGATGCCGCGGTGGTCTCGAACCGGGCGGTGCAGAACCCGACAGTGTTCTCCACCGAGGCCTGGTTCCGGACAACCACGGGCAATGGAGGCAAGATCATCGGTTTCGGCAATGCGGCCAGCGGCCTGTCCTCCAGCTACGACCGGCATGTCTACATGCGCAATGACGGCACCTTGGTCTTCGGCGTCTACACCGGAGCTGAAAATCTGGTCACCACCGGCCGGGCCTACAACGACGGGGACTGGCATCATCTGGTTGCCACGTTGTCCGGCGAGGGCATGAAGCTGTACGTAGATGGCGCCCTCACCGGCACCAACCCGCAAACCGCGGCCGAGCCGTTCAACGGCTACTGGCGCATTGGCGGGGACCGGGTATGGTCCGGAGCCAGCTCCGCATGGTTCGATGGCGAAATCGATGAGGCCGCCGTCTACGCCAGGGCACTGAGCCAAGCCGAGGTCAATGAGCACTACGGGATTGCCGGCGAGCCGAACCAGGATCCGCTGGCCGACTTCACCAGCACCAGCCAAGGTCTGGCGGTGGCCTTCGACGCCAGCGGATCAACCGATGCCGACGGCACCATCGCCAGCTACGCCTGGGACTTCGGCGACGGGCAAAGCACCACCGTGCAGACCGAAGGAGTGCTTCATGAATACGCCCAGGCCGGCACCTACACGGTGGTGCTGACCATTACCGATGACCGCGGTGGCACTGCCACGAAGACGCAGCAGGTCGAGGCCAAGGCGGTCAACCAGCCGCCGGTGGCCGCGATAGCCAGCGAACAGACCGGTTTGAAGGTAAGCCTGAGCGGTTCCGGATCCGAGGATCCGGAACAAGGAGAGCTGTCCTACGAATGGGACTTCGGCGATGGCAGCCAGAAGGCCTCCGGCCAGGACGTGGAGCATGCCTATGGCGCAGGCGGAGAGTACACGGTGACCCTGACGGTGACAGACAACGCTGGGGCCACCGCCCAGGCGCAGAGCATCCTGACGGTGGAAAACTCCGCTCCGCTCGCGGCCATGGAAGTGGTTGTTGACGGCCTGGGCATCCAAGTCAACGGATCTGGCTCCGCAGACCCCGAGGGCGGGGAACTGGACTATGCCTGGGACTTCGGCGACGGGACCGAGGCCACCGGGGCCGAAGCCGCCCACGAATACGCGGAACCGGGAACCTACGAGGTCACCCTCGTGGTGGCCGATGAGCACGGGGCCACCGGCACAGTGGCGAATTCGGTGCAAGTGAAGGTGCCGAACACGGCACCGGACGCTGCCTTCGAATCCACCGTCGACGGACTGGCCGCCGTCTTCACCGCTGCACCATCGCAGGATGCCGATGGGCAGATCGTGTCCTGGGAATGGGACTTCGGCGACGGGACCACCGGAACCGGGGCCGAAGCCATGCACCAGTACTCGAGCAGCGGCACCAAGACCGTGACCCTGACCGTCACCGACAACGAGGGCGCCACCGGCACCGCTTCCAGCGAAGTCACCGTGCAGGACCCGGCCGAGCTGGATCCGACCGCGGCCTTCACCTGGGAAGCCGATGAGCTCGCGATTACCGTGGACGCCTCCGATTCGCTGCCTCCGGCAGCCGGCGGGGAGATCACCGGGTACCTGTGGGAGTTCGGCGATGGAACCCAGGCCAGCGGAGTGGCGGCCAGCCACAGCTACGAGTCGTCCGGCACCTACTCGGTGACGCTGACCGTCCAGGCAGGGGAGCGGGAAAGCACCATCAGCCAGGTGGCCACGGTTGCCGCCGCCCAAGGTCCGCAGGCGCAGTTCAGCACCTCGGTCCGCGGACTCGCACTGGGCGTCGATGCCTCGGGCAGCACGGCCGGGGATACGCCGATTACCGGATACCAGTGGGACTTCGGCGATGGGCAGAACGCTCTGGGAGAAACTGCGCAGCATCGCTACGCCGAGGACGGCCGGTACACGGTCACCCTGACGGTCAGCGATGGGAACGGGCTGGAATCACGCACTGAAACCGAAGTGGATGTCCAGAATTCGGCACCGGTGGCGGCCTTCGCCCTGGAAGTGAACGGACTTGAAGTCCAGGTCGATGGCGCCGCCTCCAGCGATGCTGATGGCCAGATTGCCACTTACGCATGGGATTTCGGAGACGGGAACACCGCCAGCGGCCAGAATGCCTCCCATGAGTACGCCGAGCCAGGCGGCTATCCGATCAAGCTGGTGGTCACCGACGAGGACGGCGCAAGTGCCGAGCTGGTCCAGCAAGTGCAGGTCGCGGCCGTCGCCGAACCGGCCCTGCTGGTTTCAGATGCATTTGGACGCACCGTTTCCGATGGCTGGGGTGACGCCGATACCGGGGGAACCTGGACGCGGCAAGGCTCATCGTCCAACTTCAGCGTGGCTGGAGGCACCGGAACGATCCGCATGTCCTCCGCCGGCAGTGGACCGCTGTCGTGGCTGCCAGCCACGGTACGGGAAGGCGACATGCGCATCAAGCTCAGCCGCGACAAGGCTGCCACCGGCGGAGGCATCTACCAGACGGTGACCATCCGGGATATTCCTGGCGTCGGGGCGTACCGCGCCAAGGTCAGGTTCCTGTCCAACGGCTCGGTGGCGGTGACCCTGGAGAAGGTTGTCTCCGGCAGCGTCAGTGCGTTGAGCGCCGAGACCGTCATCGGCCAGGTAGACGGTTCGCCGGGCAAGGCCGTGTGGCTGCGTTTGCAGGCTCAGGGCAGCAGCTCCACCAGCTTGCGGGCCAAGGCCTACAACCAAGGCCAGGATGAGCCGGTGAACTGGCAGCTCAACGTCACCGACTCCACCGCCGCACTGCAGGCCGAAGGCCGTTTGGGGTTGTCGGTCTACCTCTCCGGCTCGGCGGGTAACGCGCCGGTCAACGGCGGGTTCGATGATCTGGAGGTGCGGGAAATCGCCGAATGAGCCCGGCCGTTCGCGGTTCGTTGCGCCAATGCGGTGCGAATCGCGAGCGCTGGCTCAGCGGCTTCGCCTAGGAATAGGAATTCGATGGATAGAACACGGGAAATGAACTAGATTGTTTTCAGCTTGGGTTGTCCCCTGGGGATGCGCTGCACAAATGCGGTGCTTGGGGACAGGGCTGAATATCGGGGGCGCTTGCGGCCGATCGCGGCCGCAAGCACATAAGAGTTCACTGGGGAGGACTCACATGCTGCAAGAACAACAAGGATACCGTTGGGCAGTCGCAGAACTGCGCCAGCGGCAGAAAACCAATAAGGGAGCGCCAGCCTACTCGCGCTTCGTCAACAGGCCACTGGGCCGCCGGCTGGCGGCACTGGCCTATCTGCTTCGGCTAACGCCCAACGGCGTCACCGGCATCAGCGCTCTATGCACGGCTGGCGGACTGGCGGTGATCGCGCTGCTGGAACCGTCCTTCGGCTCTTCGCTGCTGATCACAGCTTTGCTGGTGCTCGGCTACGCGCTGGATTCTGCTGATGGGCAGCTGGCCCGTCTCCAAGGCTCCGGATCCGCTGCCGGCGAATGGCTGGACCATATTGTCGACGCGATCAAGACCGCCGCCCTGCACGCGATGGTGCTGATCTCGTGGTACCGGTTCTACCCGGTAGAAGGCGCCTGGTACCTGGTGCCCATTGCCTACCAGGTCGTGGCCTGCAGCCTGTTCTTCTCCATGATCCTTACCGATCAGCTGCGCCGGCTGAACTCCGGGAGAACGGGGCACTACCTGCAGGGCCAGGGCAAGAGCTCGGCCCTGTATTCATTGGCCGTCGTGCCTACCGACTTCGGCCTGATCTGCCTGGCCTTCCTGACGCTGTGGCTGCCATCGGTGTTCATTCCGGTGTATGTCCTGCTGCTGCTGGCCAACGCAGGCTTCCTGGCGCTGGCCCTGGGCAAGTGGTACCGGGAGGTGAAGGGCCTTGGCCAAAGCGCTTGATTACCAAGAACATCGCACCTGGCCAGCTGCACCGGAATTGGGCTGGGGACAGCATGCGCATCGGGAGGCGGCAGGCATGGATCTGAGTGATTTCCTCTTCGTGCTGCGAACCCGCATGTGGTGGATCGCGGCCAGCACCCTTGCCGGGATACTCGCCTCCATCGCCATCACCCTGGGGATGACCCCGGTCTACACCGCGAAGTCGACCTTGTTCGTCAGCGTCAATTCCAGCCAGGACACGGCCTATGCCCGTGGCCAGTTCGCGCTGCAGCGAGTGGGGTCCTACCCGCAGCTGGTCAATGATCCGCAGCTGATCAACCAGGTGATCCGCGAGCTCGATCTGGATCGCAGTTTCCAGGACGTCAAATCCAATGTGAACGCCACCAATCCGGTCGATACCGTGCTGCTGGCCGTGACGGCGAAGGCCCCGGAGGCCCAGCAGGCCGCGGACATCGCCAATACGGCTGCCGGGTTGCTGGCGGAGTCCATCCAGAAGCTGGAGAACACCGACCCCAAGAAGCTCGAAGTCAAAGCGGAGCTGTCCGTGCCGGCCGCGGCACCGCAGTACGCCACCGCGCCTCGCAAATCCGTGAATCTGGCCCTGGGCCTGGTTTCGGGAGCCAGCTTGGGATTGCTGCTGGCCCTGGCGCTGCACAAGTTGGATCCGAGGATCCTGCGCGGCCGCGACGCCGAACGGCAATTGCGCATGCGCGTGCTGGGCACCGTGGCGGCCCGGTCCAAGGACGGAGCCCGTGCCAACCCGACCGGCATCCAGGTCGGTTACCGCCAGCTGGTATCGAACCTGCTGATGGCCAATGACGGGCGCCTGCCGCAACGCATCCTGGTGCTCAGTACCCGTGCCGATGCGGTTCTCGATGGGCAGCAGCTCGCCCAGACCCTGGCGGCCATGGGCAAGCGCTCGGTGATCGTGCAGGCCGACCGTCAACTGGAGCCGCTGCGCCGCGACGAGGCAAGTGGAACGGGCCTGGCCCAAGTGCTCGCTGGCACCAGCGAGCTGCATGATGCACTCACTCATATCGAATCGGTGCCGATGGGCTACCTCCCTGCCGGACCGCAACCTGAAACGCTGCGCCGTTTCGATGTGTTCGCCGGATTGGACAGCTTGATCGCTTCCCTTGAAGAGGATTTCGATGTAGTGATCTTCGTAGCCAGCATGGAGGGCCAGCCGGTGGACGCCACCGCAGTGGCCCTGCACAGCGATTGCGTGATCCTCACCGGTCGTGAACGGCGAACCACCTACCGACAGGTTGCCGATGCCCTGCAGGAGCTGAACGCTGTGCGAGTCGGAGCGACCGGGCTGGTGCTGGTGCGCAAGCCTTCGCGCTTCCGGCACCGGCGGGGTACCTGATCATGCCTCCGGCCGTCAGCGCGTCCTGGACGCCGGCGGAGCAGATTCCGGTGCCACGGCGCTACCGGGTTCCGCGTCTGTGGCAGTTGAACCTGCTGTGGATCCTGATGGTCTTCAGCGTGGTTGCTTGGCGCCAGGGAACGCTGTTCACCGGCGGACTGGACCTCGTGGTCGTGCTCAAGGCGCTGTTGCAAGGCGCCGTGCTGTGCTGGGCGATCCTGCTGTGGATGTGGAGTGGGGCCAGCCAGCCGGTAGGCGTGCGCAGTATCGCGCTGCTCGCTCCGGTTCTGGCCCTGAGCGTGATCGGGGCGATGGCAGAAGGCAATGTCATGGCCTCGGCCATCATCGCGATCCGCGTGGCGATGCTGGCAGCGACAGTGCTGTTCATCATGCGGGTTTTCCCGGCCCACCAGGTGCTGCTGGCCATGTGCGTCGGTTTGGCCGCGGTGGGCATCATCAGCGCGGGGACCGGGCTGGCGCTGGGCGGAGGCGGGCGCTTGACAGGCGGCATCCCTCCGCTGAGCCCCAATGAGATTGCCTTGCTTTCCGGTATCCCGGCACTGGTTCTTTTCCACCAATCGCTGCGCGCGCATGTGCGGTGGTGGCACGTGGGGATGCTGGTGTTGCTCAGCGCCATCCTTCTGCTCTCCGAGTCGCGCACCGCTCTCATCGCGGCTGCTTGCACGGCAGCTGGCATGCTGCTGATGCTCCGCCGAATCCCGTTGCAGACCATCGTGGCGGCGCTGGCGGCCCTTCCGCTGGTGTTCTACCTTGCGTTCCTGACTCCGGTTTTGCAGAATCTGATGGCTCGCGAGGACAGTGCCTCGGTGATGACGTTGAACTCCCGGACTATCAGCTGGTCGGTCGTGCTGAACCTGCCCAATGATTCATGGCAGAGATGGATCGGTGCGGGATTGAGCCAGAAGACCATTGCTGTCGAAGGGCAGTACTGGGACGAGCAGGTCTTCGATTCTTCGTGGATTTCCTTGCTGGCGCAAACTGGAATCATCGGAACGCTGCTTGTGGCTTTCTGGGTTCTGCTGACGGTTTTCGCCGCATTGCGTTCAAGCAGGCTGCGCAGCTTGCTGTTCCCGCTGCTGGCATTCGTGATCATCCGCAGCGTGATGGAAAACGGGCTGGTAGATGCCGGTGCGCTATTCCTGATTTTCCTGGTGTTCGCCCTGATGCTGGAACCGGCCAGCAGCCGAGCGGCCTTGGACTGGGAACACGCTGCACCCCTGCAGCGCAAGCAGCCATCGAATCCGCCGGTGGCGATGGGCAGCTGAACCCGAATGCACCGGATCCCGGCTGGGCACAATGCCGAGCCGGGATCCGTTGCTTGTACTGCCAGGGTGGCCCGGAGCCTAGCGCGGGTAGCTGCCGATGCGCTTGGAAGCGGGGGCCTGTCCTATCAGGGAGGCAATATCGCTAGGCAATGCGGTAGCCTGGCTGTTCTTGCCCGTAACGCTGGTAGTCGGATTATTGGTACTGCTCAGCACCGTGCTGGAGGTGAGTTCAAAGGAATTCAGCTCTTGTCCGGTGGACTTGGCGAAAGCCGGCAAGGTGGTGAACACCGCGGGGTTTCCAGCGCCTTTGGACCAGACGGAGGACCACTTCGGATTCGTGGAGTTGACGCGGTGATAGGCATTGGACGCCAGGGAGATCTTCATCTGTTCTGCCGTGTAGCTGCCCGAGTAATCCTCGACGGCAAGAATTGCGTTGCCACCGCCGGTATTGGAGAACACGTTGTTCTTCGCGACAATGTTCTTATTGATCCAGGTCATGGTGGTGTCAGGGAATGGCTGGCGCGGATCGTGCCCGGGGTCGGACTTGTTCGCTGCGCGGCGCGCATCCTGCACGATGTTCAGCACCCGGTTCTTGCCGCTGATGGTGTTGTTCCAGATCTTCACATCGCTGGTGTTGTTCAGTTTGAAGGCGAATCCGGAATTCTTGGTGATGCGGTTGTTGGCCACCACTGCTTTTGCGGAGATCTCCAGCGACAGTCCGTGCCCGGTATTGGAGATCAGGTCATTATTCAGGATCTTGGAATCGTAGACGGATTCATCCAGCCATAGTCCCGGACCGTAGTTGCTGTTGAGCTTGGAATCCTTCACCGTCACGCCCCGGGTGCGTCCGATCTTCAGCCCGCCGGAGACAGGCGAAGTGTTGAACCGCTCGTGGTTATTGCCTGTGGAGGCCAGTTTGTTGACGACCAGTCCGTCAGCGTACACGGCGTTCATGCCCAGCATGCCGCTGCGCTGGATTTTCACGTTGCTCACGGTGTTCTTCACAGCGCTGACGTTCAAACCCGTGGTTGCCGTATCCTCGATGGTCAGGTTCTGCACAGTGATGCCCGGCTTCTCCGCGGTGACCGCACCCATGTCGGGCACCGAAGGAGCGAACTTGCGCACATTGATACCTGAAACACTGGAATTGCGGCTGCGGATGCTCAGGGCCTTGACCAGCGTAGAAGCGCGCACGGACTTTCCGGTTGGGTCGGTGCCGAGGTGCAGCTTGTTGTTGGCGCGGTCCACATGGAAGGCACCCGGTTTGAGCTTGGCAACCGAGGATACCTGGATCTGCTTGGTCCCGTTGATCCATACCTGGTCGGGGTGGGCTGCCATGGGATAGCTGGAATTGATGAAGCCCCATGCTTCAGCCGTATTGTCTGTGGCTCCCCGGGTGTAGGTCGGGCTAGTATCGAAATCGTAGTCCCAGCCGGATTTCACCCATCCATTGCTCGCGGCGGAGAAGCCCGTGATTGCCTTGGAACCATCGAGCCAGACGGTCTCTCCCGGGTATTCGCGCAGCTTGAGGCTCTTGCCTGCGGGGATCACTACCGACTCATGGTAGCTGCCACCACGCACCACGATGGTCTGTCCGCTGGAGGCTTTGGAAATGGCCTTGGACAGGGTGCGCAGTGGCGCTGAGGCGGTACCGCCGGAGGCATCATTTCCGGATGACGAAACATAAAGTGCTGTTGAAGGGATGGCGCCCAGGGTTCCCGCCTGCGGTGCCTGCTCGCCACCGCTGACCTCTTCGGAGTGGGGAACGGTTCCTTCGGCATCAGGTGCAGGTTCGGGAGTTGGGGAAGGCGATGGGGCAGGTGCCGGTTCCGGGGCCTGCATCGCCGGTTCGGTAGCTGAACGCGCTACCAGATTGTCAACGTGCAGACCGGAGTTGCCGGTGGCGCTGGCCGAAAGGTAACCGCCTATGCGCAAGCTGCCTTTGGCCGAGGCCAGCGCTGTGGATGCATCTTCCGATTCCAGTTGCCATTCGGGGGTTCCGCTGCCAGCTGCGAAGGCTCGGGCCTTGAGCGACGCGGTGCCGCTTCCGGTGACGGCGAAGTCAACATGGTACGCAGTCCCCGGGCGAGCCGCTGCGCTGATCTGCCGAGAATCGAGCACGATCTTCTTACCGCTGACGGTCCGTGAAATTTCCAGGGACAGATTGCCAGTGCTTTGCAGCCGAAGCGAAGCGGTGTATTGGCCATCTGCGGTACTTCGGGCACCTAGGTGCGCATAGGACGAACCCGTGCTGGGCAGCGAGTCGAAGGAAATATCGACGCCGGCCTGCATGTCGGCAGCGTTGATGGCGGCGGTGGCATGGCTGAGCTTGCCGGGGACCAAGGTAATTTCACCCTGGGAACCATCTACGGCGAAACGGCTTGGACTGTTGGCTAGGTAGGGGATTCCACTTGAAGCAGAGCCCCAGCCGGAGCCAACTGTGCGGTTCATGGCATCGGCGACCAATGTGGTCGAAGCGGCCACGGGCACCGGGTTCAAGGAGGTGGCGACGATGCCGCACGCGGCGGCCAAGGCCAATGCCGCGATCAGGCGCGGCCGCTGGGAAGATTGGCCAGATGTATCCGGACCGAGGGGCAAGAGGTTCTTGGGGGAAAGGTTCTGCAAAGGATCCTCGGAGCTTAACCCGTGCTCCCCAGCGAAACAGGCCCTGCTCATTCAATATAGACGATGGTTTAAGGGTCACGCGGGCCCTGCTGTAAATGGTGGCATGGAATGAACCGTTATTCAATCGTGATGTTTCTCTCTCGATCCCTGGACTTCGAGGTTGACGAGGAAACTTCCCCAGTGGCCAGTGAGTATTCCAAGTACCCCCGAGCAAGTAATTCGCGGGTAACGCAAGTGCGGGTGCACTCGTGTGCCGCAACGGCACGACACATATGCTCGGTAGATGAGAAACGCATGCTTGCGGCATGTTCCGGAACTCGCCGTTGATTTTGGGGATCGACGCTGGTGCGGCAAGCAAGCGAACGTTGATTCTGCTGTTTAAATTTGGGGGAACAGAATGCAACGCACCGAGCACCATGACTCGCGCGCCAAGCTGCGCATCGCCTTGATCGGCACCAGGGGAGTACCTGCACGCTATGGCGGTTTCGAGACCGCTATTGAAGAGGTAGGGCGCCGCCTGGCCGATCAAGGGCACGAGGTGACCGTATATTGCCGTGGCACTGCCAAAGACGAGCGCATGAGCGAATACCAGGGCATGAAGCTGGTGCATTTGCCTGCCATGAGGCGAAGGAGCCTCGAGACGCTGAGCCATACTGCACTGTCGGTGATCCATGCCCTCTTCAACCGGCCCGATGCGGCGATTGTCTTCAACGCGGCCAATGCCCCGCTGCTCCCGCTGCTGCGTTTGGGAAGGATTCCCGTCGCCACGCACGTGGATGGGCTGGAATGGAAACGGGCCAAGTGGGGACCTATTGGCCAGAAGTACTACCGGCTATGCGAGCGCCTCTGCGTCTGGTGGAGCAGGGAATTGATTGCCGATGCCCTGGGTATCGCCAACTACTACGCGGCGAAATTCTCGCGGGCAACGAGGCTCATCACCTATGGGGCACCGCAAATTCCCGAGGCTGCTGCAGTGAAATTGGCTGAGCTCGGCTTGGAATCCGGAAAGTTCCATCTGGTAGTGGCCCGCTTCGAGCCGGAGAACCACGTGGAGATGATTGTCCGTGGCTACAGCCAGTCGCAGGCCAGGCTCCCGCTGGTGG
The DNA here is from genome assembly GCF_044743275.1 of Glutamicibacter sp. NPDC087661. Taxonomy (NCBI): domain Bacteria; kingdom Bacillati; phylum Actinomycetota; class Actinomycetes; order Micrococcales; family Micrococcaceae; genus Glutamicibacter; species Glutamicibacter sp. NPDC087661. Next base: position 1,325,404 of record NZ_JBIUWE010000001.1, on the reverse strand, counting down.
TCGTCGGTTCGGCGCCCTATGCCGAGCAATACACTCAGCAGGTTCATGCCGCGGCCACGGAACAAGTCCGCTTCCTAGGCGGGGTATGGGACCAGCAGCTGCTAGATGAGCTCTATGCCCATGCACTTGCCTATTGGCATGGCCATTCGGTCGGCGGTACCAACCCATCATTGCTCAGGGCGTTGGGTGCCGGTACGGCGATCAACGCCTATGACGTGAACTTCAACCGCGAAGTGGCCCAGGCAGCCGGCGAATACTTCAATGACCCGCAATCCGCGTCCAGGCTCTTCGACCGCACCGAATCAAAGGACGATGCCGTTCGCCAACGCGCCCAGCTCGCACGAAAGCGCGCTAGCGACTATGACTGGGACGATGTTGCCCGGGCCTACGAAAAGCTGTGCTTGGATTTGGCCGGTGCCGGAGAGCCTTCGGTGGAATTTGACGCAGAACCGTCTGCGGAAATTGGCCGCCGCCGCGCCTGAGGCTGGCACGAGAATTCTGGGAAACAGTAAAGCGTCCAGGCCATGGGGATGGCCCGGATGCTATGGGGAATCGAATCAGCAACTGGTTCATGAGAAATTGGGGAAAATAATGATCACTGGGTACGCCGCAGGTGCTTTCGACCTGTTCCACGTCGGGCACCTGAATATTCTCAGGCAAGCCAAGTCCAGATGCGACTATCTGATTGCCGGTGTGGTCAGTGATGAAAGGCTGCTCCAAACCAAGGGGAAACGGCCGGTGATACCGGAAAGCGAACGACTGGATATCGTCTCCTCGATAGGCTTCGTGGATGAGGCGGTTCTCGATTTTCATCCGAACCGATTACTGACGTGGGAGGATGTCAGATTCGATGTGTTCTTCAAGGGAGATGACTGGAAGGGAACCCGCGAAGGAAAAGGACTAGAAGAGCTCTTTGCAACCGTCGGGGTGAGAGTCGAGTACTTCCCCTACACCGTGCATACTTCCAGCACCAAGCTCAGAGTGGCCTTAGGGCAATTAGGCTCGCCATCTATCCAGGTCCAGCGGGCCTGAGCGCAGAACCAGACAGATCATGCAACGCGCACAAGCAGCAGAACCTCCGGCCTGCGGCCATGTCCCAGCCAAGATGCGCATCGTTCCGATGCTGCTCTTGCTGGGAATCGCCCTGGTTTCCTGCACGGTAGAACCCCAGGCTTCGCCGCAAGCGGCCATGCCTGGGGAACCAGCCGAAACTACATTGGCGACTATCGATCAGCAGCTGCACGAATCAGCCTTGGCGGCGCCCTCCACCAAGGCGGGCAAGGCCGCTGAAAAATCCGAGGATTCAGCTTCTCCTGCCGAGAAAGCAGAGAAGTCCACATGGAAAAAGGACAAGGATGCGCAGAAAGTGGCGCCGGATGCCCAAGCGGCTGGCAAGCCGCCTGCCACAGCCAAGGCAGTGGACCTTGCTGAAGAAGTCCAGGCGGGCCCGCATGCGCAGATGCGGATCAAGCGCATCGAGCAAACCCAGTCCGAAGCAGAAGGCATCGGGCAAATCGCCGGGGCCGCGACACTGGTTGAAATCGAGTTATCCAACGACGGAGTCACCGCGCTGGACTTGGGCGAGGCCCAAGTGCGCTTGTTCTACGGGGACGGCAGGGAACCGGCGGCCGTGCTCACCGACACACGCAGCACCGTACTTCCTCCACAACTGGCGGCAGGCAAGCAGGCTACTGCCACCTATCTATTCAGCGCCCAAACGGAATCAGCGTCTGACGTGACCCTTGAATTCGAAACTGGCGCAACCAAGAAAATCCAACAGCTCGCAGGTGAGGTATCGCCATGATCCGCAGATCCGCCCCGGCCATCGCCCGATGGGCCATGACCATGATTGCTGCAACCGCGCTGATCGCGGCCGCCGCATTAGCCACGCCGCCGCAGGCACTTGCAGATAGTGTGCCCGCGGATCCGTCAGACCCGCTCACCCCTGCGACCGTCACCGCCGATGCCCTCCCGACCGTCCAGATCGATGGCGTGGTCTGGAGCCAAGTGGTCATTGGCAACACGGTATATGCAGGAGGAAGTTTCGCTACCGCGCGTCCTGCAGGTGCTGCGGCCGGGACGCAAACCGCAACACGCAAGAACATCCTCGCCTACGACATTCGAACCGGAGAACTGCTCAACAGCTTCACTCCGGAATTCAATGCCCAGGTACTCACTCTTGCTGCCTCGCCGGACGGCAGCCGGCTCTACGCTGGCGGCGACTTCACCACCTTGGACGGGCAAAGCGCTTCGCGCATTGCGGCACTGGACCCGGTGACCGGAGAACGCATCGAGGAATTCGACCCGCAGCCTTCAAATTCCGTGCGCAGCATTGTCGCCACGAACACCACGGTTTACCTGGGCGGTTCGTTCTTCCGCATTGGCGAAGCCTGGCGTGAGCAAGCGGCTGCGTTGCGTGCCAGCGACGCGGCCCTCCTGTCGTTCAGGCCCGTGGTCGCAGGAGGGCACGTCGAGTCCATGTCGCTGTCGCCCGATGGGACAAAGCTGGCCTTGGGCGGCAAATTCACGCAGGTGAACTCGACCAGTGACTTCGCCAACGGCCTAGCCGTCGTGAGCACCGAGACCAGCGGGAAGTACCCATATCCGGCAGCCTCGCATGTCCGCAATGGCGGGGAGACTGGTTCCATCACGTCCATTGCCACAGACCAGGACACTTTCTACGCCAGCGGCTACACGTTCGGTCGAGCGACCACCCTGGAAGGCGTGGTGGCCATCAAATGGGCAGACCTCGAAACACGCTGGGTAGAGGACTGCCACGGGGATACCTACTCCGTGCACGCCACCGGAGACCTGCTCTACCTTGCCGGCCATCCGCACTATTGCGGAAACATCGGCGGATTCGCCCAGGAACCCAACTGGCAGTACAACCGCGCCATGGCCTTCAGCAAGGAAACAGCAGGGACAATTGACCGTGAAATCCACGGATATACCAATTTCGAAGGACTGCCGCATCCGCGGCTGCAGACCTGGTTCCCGGCGTTGAGCACCGGCACCTATACCGGGCAGAGCCAAGGCCCATGGAGTGTCACTGGCAATGACGAATACATTGTCTATGGTGGGGAATTCCAGCGGGTGAACTACAAGAACCAGCAGGGGCTAGTCCGCTTCGCTATCCGCAGCCTGGCGCCCAATGACAGGGGCCCGCTGCCAAGCGGCGAGGACTTCGTTCCGACCCTGAGCTCCACCACTGCAGGCGAAGTGCGCATCCGCTGGCAGGCAGCCTCGGACATGGACAACGGGACCCTGGCCTACAAGGTGATCCGTGACGGGGCGAATAACGCGCCCATCCACACGGTCCAAGCCGACTCGACCTTCTGGATGCGCCAAGGCATGTCCTTCGTGGACAAAGACGTGGAGCCGGGAAGCACGCACAGCTACCGGATCTTCGCCGTGGACCCGACGGGGAAGGAGGCACGCAGCACCACCGAAAGCATCACGGTGGCACAGGACACCGTTGCCTCCACCGCATACGAAAAGGTCATCAAAGCTGACAAGCCCAAGGCCTACTGGCCATTCGGAGCAGCTGACAACTCCACTGCCCTTGACGCCTCCGGAAGCGAAGACCTGCAGCTCGCAGGAAATGCAGGAGTCGATTCCTCATCAGCTATTGCCGGGGGAAATGGCCGCAGCCTGTCCCTGGGCGGCAGCGGGGCGCAGGACATGGTTCGCTGGCAGCGTCCGCAGGAGTTCACGACCGAACTGTGGTTCAAGGCCTCGCCCCTGCAGCGTGGCCGGCTCATCGGCTATGGCAATGGACAGAATGCGGACTCGACCGACCATGACCGGTTGACCTATGTGAATTCCCTGGGACGGTTGTCCTTCGGCGTGACCGAACGCGGCGCTCGCCGGGTGATCACCTCGTCCGGGATCTACAACGACAACAGCTGGCATCATGTGGTCTCAAGCCTGGGAGAAGATGGCATGCGCCTGTACGTGGACGGGCAGCAAGTAGCCTCGCGTGCAAGCACCAAATCCGCATTGGAACTCGACGGCTTCTGGCGAGTGGGCAATGACCGTGTCAGCGGATGGAGCTCGGCGCCAACTGGCGGTTTCGCCGGACGGGTCGACGAAGTCGCGGTCTACGGCAAGCAGCTGAGCCCGGCCGCGGTGGCGAACCATTACCAGGCTGGAATCGGACGACCTGCCAATGCCAGTCCGACGGCTGAATTCACCCATGAGATCCAGGGCCAGCAGCTCACCGTGGATGCATCGGAGTCCACGGATCCCGACGGCACCATCGCCAGCTATGGATGGGATTTCGGAGATGGAAACAGCGCCGAAGGCATCACCGCCGGGCATAGCTACGCAGAACCCGGGACCTATCAGGTGAAGCTGACGGTCACCGATGATGCCAACGGGACGGATACGGCCACGAAGCAGGTCACCATCCTGCCGCCGCCCGAACCCAACCAGCCTCCTGAAGCGGCCTTCGAAATTACTGAAGTGGACGGGCTGAAGGTCACCGTTGATGCCTCGCAGAGTTCTGATCCCGATAATGATGAGCTCAGCTACCGCTGGTCCTTCGGCAACGGCAGCGACTGGGTGGAGGGCTCAGCCATTGAATCGTTCAGCTACAGCGAACCAGATGAGTACACGATAACGCTGGAAGCCAGTGATCCGGACGGCTTGGTGGATAGCCACACCGAAACGGTGAAGGTCTCGCTACCGCCAAGGCCGGTGGCAGTTGACGCCTTTAGCCGCAATGTCACCGGCAATTGGGGCGCTGCCGATACCGGTGGCACGTGGACGCGGACCGGATCCGCGGCGACCGCCAACGTCGCTGGGGGAGTTGGCCAGCTTCTGGGCCTGAATCCCGGTTCAGGGCCGGCCATCTACCTGCCGGTGGTTGACAGCACCAGCACGGAAGCCGCTGTCCAGGTGCAGCTGGATAAGCAGCCGACCGGCAATGGAACCTATGTGTCCTTCTCGTCGAGGTATCTGGGCAATGCGAACCAGTACTACCTCAAAAGCCAGTTCACTTCCTCGGGCGGCATCCAGATCCAGCTGATTCGTGCCGTGGGCGGTGCGGAGAGTGTTCTGGCCACGCAGTACCAGTCCTCCTTCGGGTACCAGGCTGGCGAGGCGGTCCACTTGAAGCTGTCGGTGACAGGAACCAACCCGACGCAGCTGGCGGCAAAGATCTGGGCTGCCGCAGACAGCGAGCCAGCCGACTGGCAGCTCAACGCCAGCGACTCGACCAGCGAGCTGCAAGTTCCAGGAGGCATAGGCCTGCGCCTGTATCTCTCCGGCTCGACATCCAATGCACCGGTGACCGCGTCCTTCGACAACCTGTCCGTGACCGGTTAGCAAGGATCCGCACAATGCCAGACCCGCCAGAGCCCAGGCCTTGGCGGGCCTGGGCTGCCGAAGGGGCATCATGGAAACCGGAACTGCAGGTCCGCTCGCGGTCAGCCGCCGCACGTTCCTGGGCTTGGCTGCCGGCGCATTGCTGCTGGCCGGGTGCTCAGGGGAATTAGTGGCAAAGCGCGCCTCGCCCAAGGCGGTCAGCGCGGCAGACCTGCTCGGGCAAGATCTCTTCTACATTGCCCACCGCGGGTCGGGGGATAACTGGACCGAGCATACGCTGCATGCCTACCGGCAAGCCCTCGCCCATGGTGCCCAAGCCATCGAGATCTCGGTGCACCGGAGCAAGGACGGCCATTTCGTTTGCCACCATGACGCCAGCCTGGAGCGCCTGTGCGGAGTCCCGCGGCTGATCAGCGAAACCGCGTGGGACGAGCTCCAAGCACTGCGCAACGATGCTCGCCAATGGCTTGGACCGAATGCTGCGTTGGAGCCCTTGGCACGCCTGGAAACCGTTCTGGAAGCACTGGCGGACCAGGCGGTCCTCTTCATCGAGGACAAGAGCGGACAGCACGCCGCCGAGCTGATCGAGATGATTGCCGCTTCCCCGGTTCCTATCGAATCGACGGTGTGGAAGCAGCCGGCAACCGGCACCGGAGCCGAATTGGCATCGGCCGCCGGGATGAAGACCTGGGGCTACTTCGCCCCGGAGAATTTTGGCGGCATTGAACAGCTTGCTGGTGGGTTCGATGCACTAGGAATCCACGATTCGGCTGACCCGGGCACCATTGAACGAGCAGTGGAGACGGGGCTTCCAGTGATCTGCTGGGAAGTGCACCGCAGAAGCCAGAGGGACTGGCTGGCCCAGCAGGGCGTGCGGGGGATGATGTGCTCGAACTTGCCCTACGTAACTTCTTCACCGCAAGCCGTGCCGACGGTTGCAGACGGCTTCACCAGCGGCCTGCGGGCCGCGGGTGATCTGCCCGATGCGATCACCTGGAAAGCGCAGCCGCAGATCTCTGCCGCAGAAGGCATTCTCACGCTTGGCGACTCCCGCAAGGCATCCTATGCCCTGGGATCAATGGCCTTGGCGGGGGCCGGTAATTGGCGTTTGAAGGCCCAGATCCGCTGGCCGCAGCGGGGAAGCGGGAACCAGATTGCCGGACTGGCCTTCGGACTGCCAACGGATGAGCCCTACCGGGCATTCGAGGAATCGCAGGCAGACGGATTCCACCTCCAGCTCGAAAGCCACGGCGAAGTATCGCTCTGGCGAGCAGGCGGGAAAACTCCGCACAAGCTGGGAAGGGCAATGTGGAATGCGCCTTCTGGAGGTGAATGGGCGCAGATCGAGCTGGTGATGGCGGATGGACGGATCCTGGCCGAATGCGGTGGCGAGGCATTGGCAGCGGAACTGGGCGAATCTGTTGCGCCAGGCTACCTGAACCTGCTGAACCTGATTCCGGCCGGGCATGGGGTGGACTTCCGAAAGGTGTCGCTGGAGCTGGAAGCGTCGGCGTAACCGGGCCAGAGCATGGAGCTGGAGACTATCCGGAGGCAAGAAGCGATTTCAAGGCGGAATCCATGCGCTGTCCGAAGAGCTCGGGGTCGTGGAATTCTCGCGCCTTCACCGCCGACTGCTGCGCCGAAACTCTGAACTGCTCCCACCCGCTGCGGATCGTCTCGATGGCCGCCGCCAGCTCTTGGGGACTTCCTGGTTCAACGAGTACCGCGCTGGAATACGGTTCCACGGCTTCCTGCAAGCCGCCGATGCGCGAGGCAATGACCGGACGTTCGGCGAGTATGGCTTCCACCGCGGTGTTCCCGAAGGATTCTTCGAGCTGCGCGGGGACCACAGCGATGTCCGCGGATTCATAATGGGGCCAAACATCGGATTGGAATCCCAGGAACTCCACAAGTTCGGGTCGCGGCAGAGCCTTGACGCGATCTTTGAGCGCCTGTTCGAAGGCTTCGTAGCCTTCGAATACGGCCCCGACCAGGCTCAACGACACGTCCACGCCTTGCTGTTGCAGTATCGTGACGGCATCGAGCAGCACCAGCAACCCTTTTCGCTCAGAGAGCCGTCCGACGTAGAGCAATCGCAAGGGGCCGTTAAGTTTCTGCCGGGCCGGCGCTGGATGCGGGGGTCCTGCGATGCCGTTGTAGATGACTTGGCTGTTCTTCTGCGCCCAAGGCACGTGCTGGAGGTACGCGGCATTGGTGAAGCGGCTGTTGGCGATGATCCTGTGAGCGAAGGTCCCGGGCAGGGACAAGCCCAAGCGCATCGGTTTGGGGGAATGGGATTCGGACTCGTGCACGTGCAGGGCAACCTTGTGCCCCGACAGGCGGGCATAGGCGACCCATAAGGGGATGATGGTGGTGTTCACCAGGACAGCGGATGGCTTGGTGCTCTTGAGCAATGCATGCATTTGGCGCACGCCTTGGAAAGTGTCTTTGGCAAACCCCACGGCCCCGCGCGGGGTGAAGATTGACTTGCGCAGCACCGGCGTATTGCAGACCACTACCTTGGCGCCCTGCTCACGCAAGGCCGACGCCAGCAGACCCTCGGCAGGAAGTCCGACGGTGACCCTCCAACTTCCCCGCAACAAGCCTTTGACGTCCTCCAGCAGCATTCTGTCGGATCCATACATTTCGGAACCTGGATGCGCTACCACGATCGTTCGGTTCGATGCCTTTGCCCCCATGAAGTGATCTTCCCATTCGAAACTGATATCCGATAGGAGCAGTCAGTCTCAGATCTTGTATCCAAGTAAAAGTAGGGGGACCGCAAAAAATCCGCCAGCAATGCGGCGAAGTTGGTGTGGATCCGGAAACACAGGGATGAGAGATGGCATCCTGAGCGGAAACGTAATGTTTCGCACCGGCATTCGATACATCCTATCCAATAAGTGAAAGTTTTCACAAAGTCGGTTTTTCCCTGCGTAACATGCATGAATTCGAGGGAAAACGGGGGATGCATAGCGCTACTCTGGAAATGTAGGCAGTGGAAAACAGCTGCCTCCATGCAAGCATCAGCCCAAGAAATCGCAAAGGTGCCACACCCGTGTCTGACAACAAGCCAATCGTACTTCTGGCCGAACAACTCTCCCCAGCAACCGTTGCTGCTCTCGGCCCCGACTTTGAAATTCGTCAGACCGACGGAGCTGACCGCTCCCAGCTGCTCGAAGCCATTGCCGAGGTAGATGCAATCCTCGTTCGCTCCGCAACCCAGGTGGATGCCGAAGCTATCGCCGCAGCAAAGAACTTGAAGGTTATCGCCCGTGCCGGCGTGGGCCTGGATAACGTAGACATCAAGGCAGCCACCCAGGCTGGCGTCATGGTGGTCAACGCTCCAACCTCCAACATCATCTCCGCGGCTGAATTGACCGTGGGCCACATCGTGTCCCTGGCACGCCGCATTCCTGCTGCCAACGCATCGCTGAAGAACGGCGAATGGAAGCGCAGCGCCTACACCGGCGTTGAACTCTTCGAGAAGAAGGCCGGCATTATCGGACTGGGCCGCATCGGTGCACTGGTTGCTGCCCGACTGCAGGGCTTCGGCATGGAGATCGTTGCCTACGACCCATACGTCACTCCTGCCCGTGCAGCACAGCTGGGTGTCACCTTGCTGACCTTGGACGAGCTGCTGGCTGAGGCCGACTTCATCACCATCCATATGCCAAAGACACCGGAAACCCTGGGCATGCTGGGCAAGGATGCCTTCACCAAGATGAAGAAGTCCGCATACGTGGTCAACGTGGCCCGTGGCGGTCTGGTGGATCAGGATGCGCTTTACGAAGCATTGAAGAATGAAGAAATTGCAGGCGCCGGCATTGACGTGTTCGTCAAGGAGCCAAGCACCGATCTTCCATTCTTTGAATTCGAGAACGTCACCGTCACCCCGCACCTTGGCGCTTCAACAGATGAAGCACAGGAAAAGGCCGGTGTCTCGGTTGCCAAGTCGGTTCGCCTGGCACTGGCCGGCGAATTGGTCCCGGATGCTGTGAACGTTGCCGGCGGCGTCATCGATGAGAACGTGCGCCCTGGCATCCCGCTGATTGAGAAGCTGGGCCGTATCTTCAACGCCTTGACTTCCGGCTCGCTGACCAGCATTGACGTTGAAGTTGCCGGCGAGATCGCTTCACTGGATGTCAAGGCACTGGAGCTCTCGGCACTCAAGGGCGTCTTCATGGACGTTGTTTCGGATCAGGTCTCCTACGTGAATGCCCCGGTCTTGGCTGAGCAGCGCGGTGTTGCTACCCGTCTGATCACCACCCCTGATTCGCCTGAATACCGCAACCAGCTTACCATCAAGGGGTCCACCAACGAGGGCACCCAGCTTGCTGTGGCGGGCACCTTGACCGGGCCTAAGCAGATCGAGAAGCTCGTAGGCATCAACGGCCACGAAATCGAAATCCCTATTTCGGATCACATGATTGTCGTTCGCTACGCGGATCGTCCAGGTGTCGTTGGCTCGCTGGGCAACGTGCTGGGGGAGCAGGGCGTCAACATTGCAGGTATGCAGGTATCGCGCGATGAAAAGAGGTCGGAAGCCTTGGCGGTCATCAATATTGATTCGGCGTTGCCGCAGGGCGTTCTGGATGTCGTTGGTGCTGCCATCGGTGCAAGTGTGGCGAGGGAAATAAACCTTCGTTAGATTCGTTAAATCTCAACTATAGTATAGGGTAAGGCGCTGAGCTTTACCCTATACCTATTTTACAATCTATATTGCACATTGAACGGAAAATCTTGAAAGCCGAGCAGATAAATCAGGACGCCTCGAATGTAAATATTCGTAAAGTCTATAACCCAACTAAGTTGGATATCGACCCCCATGAAACAGTATCTCGGTACGTCTACGAATGGAATATGGCTGAGCTCCATGCGCTCTTGATTAATAAGTCCTCCGATACGCTAGTCGTAAGCTTTCATGGCGCAGTCGATCGAACCTCCACGCGACTTCCAAGGTTTGAAAGACTAAAGAGCCTAAAAGAACGAGACCATAGTTCAATGTTCATAGCTGATCCGACTTTGTTCTTGGATAAGAACCTCAGCTTGTCTTGGTATGTAGGTTGGCAACAAGTCGACGTTCAGCGACTTATTGCAAAATGGATCGTAAAAGTTGTAGAGCAACTTAATATTCGAAACTTGATACTTTGCGGATCTTCTGGTGGGGGATTCACTGCTTTACAAGTTGCTTCGTTTATTCCTAATTGTGTTGCACTGGCATTTAACGCTCAGACAGACATATCAAAATATTTAGTTGACGGTGAAAGCCCTGCCGCGAGAAAAAACTTCATCAGGGTTTCGCGGCCGGACCTGTGGGAGGAGATGAATGCCGAAGAACGCCAACTTGGGGAAATTGACTGGGAAACAGGTTTCGATTCGAGATATGCACCTGTCGAGCGATACAAACAACGGGTCGAGAACTATGTTTATATAGTGCAGAACGAAGAGGAATTTCATTTCCATGATCATTATCTGCCATTCGTCAAAGTCCTCCAAACATATCAGAGGAAAGGTACTTACAGAACGGCGATCACCCGGGAAGGCACGAGACATAACCCGCCTTTGATGACTAATTTCATCGAACACTTGGATAAATCTATTGCTTGGGCAAGTAAATTGCCTCCAGCGGCACGGTCGACTTCGCGGATTCCAGGAAGAAACTCTTGGTTTGACCTTATGTCGGAACGAATCGCTGGGAACGACAGAAGCTACGACACACAACTTGAGAACAAGATCCATTTCGATAGATTCTGCCGCGAAAATTCTATTCCCACACCTGAACTGTTAGCTGTACTTTCAGACTTGAACGATTTGAATAAACTACCAAAGAATGATCAGATCGTTTTGAAGCCTGTTGAATCGAGTTCAAGTAGGGGAGTTCTTGTATTAAAAAGACATCCAAAAGGTTTCCTCAACCTTGCTAATAATGAAATTTATTCGGCAAAAAATCTTATTGATTTTTACAAAGACCTGTTTGAGAAATATCCTCAAGAAAATAACCAGCTGATGGTTCAGGTAAAAATACACGATAGAGGAAAATATACGATACCCAGAGATTTCAAGTTATATGTGTTCAACGGAGAAGTTGAGATAATCCAGTGTATCGATCGGAATGAGACACCAAACGCCGTATCGTGGTGCGATGCAAACTTCGTACCACTAAGCAAGGATCAAGTCGACGTTAATAGCACTTTGGCCCGAAGGACGACTTTCGCTTCACCAACAGGGTTAGCCGACATGAAAATACTCGCATCAAAAGTAGCAACTCTTATCGGAACGGAATTCTTAAGAGTAGATTTCTACATGTCGGGCCTGGGACCTATTTGCGGCGAAGTAACCTTCACACCTGGCGGGCCGTATTTTGAACAGATTGAAACTTTTACTGCAGGTTTCCAAATGGAACTTGGACTCAATTGGTCGCAAAACAACCGTTCCAATGGCGCATGATGCGCCCATCGATGAACTACATGTAAGGGAATTAGGATGATATTTTCAAAAGACTGGCATATTTCAGGAAAGAATAACAGTGTATCTGTAGAGATTTCCGACGAATTTTATCGCGTCGTCGTCGACGTACAAGATGACAAACCTTGTTATCTTGTACATCGTCGTGATGAGGCAAACTTCACGGAGGCGCCGGTGCGGTCGAGCATTGATATTGGTGGTGCGGGGTGGCTGAGCCTGACTTACGAATGCGAAGTTGAACAAAGTACCGTATCGAGCCGAAGAATAGAGGGAGGGGTTGCCACGTACGTAAAACGTGCTGGATCAACCCACGAGAAACACCTCTACTTCGCTGAGAATAATAGCCTTTGGAATGAAATTCCCGATCATACAGATTCATGCACTTTGTTTTTCAGGATTTCAGGCAAGGGGATATACACAATCTCAGAAATTGATCTAGTCTGGTTTGACCAGTTGTTCTATGACGATGTGAACACGCTAGGATTTTCGTCCCGTGTTCTCGACAGCATCGATGACTCGAATTCTGTCCACATAAATGTCAACTCGTACTCACCAACTGGATCCGAATCCAGCGCTATCATCACGGCAGCCTGGAGCGATTCGCAAGGCCATCAAGTGCCGGGAGTGCCAGAGTACGCGATTAATTCCCAACTCGGTCCATACCAGTATCTTGAACCTTCAAAATCAGTTTATAACTTTTCTGTACCTCAGTATGCATCATCTGTCGAAATTCAGATACGTTCATGGAAGAAAAAAAGAGACTTTCTCCTTTCCAGAGAATGGACAGTTGAGGGTTTTACTGAACCGTTGAATGACGATCTTATCGACGAAACTAATTTGAATAGTATCCTTGGCTTGATCCCGTCCGATGATAGATTAGTTGTACTTCATACAACTGCTCCACCGTTGGGCCATGCCACATTGTCACTGCGACCTAATCGTTTGGCAGCAGAATTCACCAAACTAGGTATTTACGTAATTTTCTTGCCATTTAGCAAGGTGCCTGGTGGCATAGAACGACACAGTGATAAAGCATGGATCGTATGTCGCTCCTTGTGGCCCAAGCTTCAGTATCTTCTTAGTAAGAGAAACAATTCTAAAGACGTATTTGTTTGTACTTCGTTTCCAAACTTTGAAGCGGTCTCCGCGCTTGATCTCTTGAACTCTTCTGGATGGACAACAGTCTATGAAATTCGAGACGATATGGAAGAGTTCAATCGGGTCGGTTATTCGAAATGGTTCGATAATCAGCTCGAACAGTACGTGCTGGAGCGCGCGGACCACGTAACCACAGTTAGTCCCCGTTTGGCAGAAAAGGCGGCCATCATTGCAGGACGCAATGACGTCAGAGTCGTACCAAACGCCGTATCGGACTTTCTACTTGAAAATGGCAAGCCCCACCGCACCATTGAGTCTCAGCGGCGAAAGTATGGGTCTAAAGTCGTGGGATATTTGGGGCATTTGACTGACTCTTGGTTTGACTGGTCCACTCTATTGGACGTAGCGACACAACTCGAAGAATACGAGTTCAGGGTAATTGGGCACGGTATGCCAAACCATATGGTTGATAGACTCCCGAGCAACGTAAACTATCTTGGTCCAATGGACCACGCAAGTTTTGTGGAAGAGTCAAAAAACTGGGCAGTAGGATTGATTCCATTCAAATTATCTCCTCTCACTTTTGGTGTAGACCCCAATAAACTCTATGAGTATTTGGCGTTGGGAGTAAAAGTAGTTTCCGCGCCAATGGGCGGCGTCGGCTCCGCACCTTGGTCAAAGGTCTATCGAGGGGCCGAAGAAATGAAACAGTCGATTGTTGCAACCTCATCCGAAAGAGTGACAGAAGAAGATATAGCAGAGTTAGATGCGTATTTGAATTCTTCGAGCTGGGGCGAAAGAGCTCAACAAATGATTAATATATTCGAATCTGAGGTATCCTAATGAAAAAAATTCTCGTTGTTTATCCGAATTGTAGCATGGGGGGAATGGCCTCCGTTTATCGTAACAGAGCATTGTCGGATGAAAATAATCTTTATCACTTTATATTCAATAACGATAAAGGTGGCGTGTCATTTTACGAGGATTTAGAAAATGCTCAAATAACCATTGTAAGAAAAGATAGACTTGTTAAATATTTAGAATACTTAATTAGCATTACTGAATACGATGAAGTATGCATAACCTCCATTCCTGAGGTTGTTAAAATTTTCAGCGATTCAGATATTCGAGTCACCTATGAATTTCATACTTCTACCGATAGCATCATTGAAAGCGAATGCAAAGCGTTTGATGTTCAAGAGGTCGATAGCATTAACGTACCGAGTGAGTATCTAAAGGCAATCGTGAGCCAGTTTGTGGATTCCCAGGCAATAGGAAAGCTTTCGGTAGTTCCCAATCTCGTTGACGTAAGCATATTCAATTCTGAACCGATTGCAGGGTTGGACTATAAATTCGGGTCTGACGAAAAGAAACCGCTTATCTGGATAGGTCGTCTTGATAAGGGCAAGAACGTGAACGACTTCTTAAGGCTGCTGAAAGTCCTTGGTGAAGACTATGTTGGAATTATACTGCTTGGACTGGAGGATGATCCTGAGCGATTCTCTAGATTTATGGGCTACGCATCTTCGCTCGGAGTGAAAAATCGTGTGTACACGCTCGTCAATGTTCCTCAGCCCGGGATTGCGAGCTTGTTCTCCATGGTGAAGGCCCGTAATGGGTTCTATGTGAGCACGAGCCTTGGGGAATCGTTCGGGTATGGGGTGCAAGAGGCTCTAGATAGCGGTGTTTCTACGGTTGCTTATGATGTCGGCGCATTGTCGGAGAGGAATTCTCGGTCATCCGAAGTTACCTACGATCTAGTTGATGTGGGGTCAATCTCGGAAATGTCACGAGCGATTAGAGGACATTAAATGGTACTAAGTCCAGCGTTTGATACAGGTATATATGGTTGAACTAAAGAATTTCATCTATAGAGGCTTTTCGGCTGAATATGACGATCTGATGAAAATGCCTATTCGAAGGTTTGGATCAATTAACAAGTTGGTAGTTGATCCTGATGTTTCGTGCAGATATATCATTCAAGAACATAGTTGTGATTTACCAATTGACTTCGTCTACATTCCAGGTAGTGGAAATAGGTTATTAGTAGGATTTCACGGTGCAGAAATGCGCAAAATAGCCGATCTGCCAAAATTTCAGTTTGTAGGATCATTGCGATCTCGTACTGAACCTTTTGTATCTTTTTCTGATTCCACTCTTCTCAAGAATGAGAAGCTTAGTATCGGTTGGTACGCCGGCGATTCCTTATTTGATTTATCGCGTAATATTGCTGAAGTAATACGTAAGATCGAAAAGGTAATGAATTTCACAAAAACAATATTAATGGGACATTCGGCGGGCGGTCTAGCTGCTATAGCAATTGGTATGCAAATCCCCAACTCCCACGCAATATCTGTAAACGGCCAAACTATCGCGGGAATTCATCGTCCATGGGTCATTAAGAATCTGTATAATTCCGCTTTTCCGGAGCTTTCCTCATCGGAAGAGATGCTTGAACGCTATCCGGATCGTTTTGACATCAGAAGAATGTCAAGCGATAGGAGTAGCGGTGCAACTTTCACCTTATTTAGTCACAAAGACGACCCGATTTCTTTCTCTGAATATCCGCATTTCCCACTGCTTTCTGAGTATTTCGGATTGGGTTCAGAAGGAGGGCTTACTGAATTCGGTGATGCGCTGGTGCCTTGCCGTTGGGAGACCCTGAATCCGAGCGCACATGCACTTCCAGGAACAGTTCTGCCATTTTTGCAGGCTACTCTTGGGGAGGCTGTTGGCGTTCCCATTACATACGATTTTGTTCTTCCGTCCCGATAAATACCACAACGCAATGGATTGTCCCCGAAAGCGTTCGGCGCGAACCAGGCCTGGGCGAATCTGGCGATGCTCGCTTTGAACCTGGTGACATGGCTGCAGCTGGCGGTGCTGCCGGCCGAGCATGCCGCCGTCAGTTGGGATTTGAAGCGGTGGCGATATCGTATCTGGTCGCTGGCCGGGAAGCTGGTGACCGGCAGCCGAAGGCCGCGAATACTGGTCAACCAGGACGCACCAGAAGCGGGTCTGGTGCTGTTGTTGCAGGAGCGGATCAGCAGGCTGGCTGGCAGGTGGCGAGACGGGCACTTGGCAGCCTGAGCCGCTGGCGTCCGGTCCTTGATTCCTTCAACGGCAATGCAGTTTTCGGTGGGTGGTGGCCGGTGCATGCGCCAGCGGGTGGCGCTCTTCGTCGTGCCCGCAAATGGGGAAACCCACCAGTGCGTGGCTTACGCCAGTCGTAGGTGGGTTTCCGGACCGTCATGAAAAAGTTGGGCTAGGGCCCGTGACCACGGCATGGATTCTCATGGCCTATTCTCACAATGGGCGCGTTCATTCTGAAGCTGCGTTTGCCGCTCTGGCTGGCGTTGCTCCGTTACAAGCTTCGTCGGGAAACTATGAGCGTCACCGCCTGAACCGTCATGGTGACCGGCAACTGAACAAGGCGTTGGACGTGGTCGCGCGGACGAGGGTGGGACATGCTGAGGCAACGAAACGCTATGTCGAGAAACGTACGGCTGAAGGTTTGAGCTCGAAGGATATCAAACGGATTCTTAAGCGCTATATAGCTCGGAGCATCTATCGTCAGTTGCAGGTGATTACGGCTTGATAAAGGTCATAGAAGGGTCTCTCGTGCTGCTGGTACGCCCACGACCCAACGTCGTAGCGGGTTGCGTCATCGATCAGCTGGTAGACAGTGCTGACCTTACCGCCGCCGGTCCGGTATTCGAAGACATCCAGCTGCCATGATGCCTTGGCCTGAGCTGGTCAAGTTCTTGAGACACGATCTTTGATCTTTTCTAAATATTCTCAAGCCGCCAAGGCTAAAGAATTTCTTTCCTGGTACGAGTCCAGAACTGCCTGAGGGCTGAGCCCTCCGTTAGCTGTATGCGGTCGCTTCCGGTTGTACCAAACCTCGATGTATTCCATCACCGCGGTACGCGCTGCTACTCTGCTGGTGAAAGCCCGGTGGTGATACATTTCGTTCTTGATCGTCGAGAAGGTTGACTCTGCGACGGAGTTGTCCCAGCACACCCCCCGTGCGCCCCATCGACTGCCGCACCCCTTGCTCAGCGCACCGTGCCTGGAACGCGCCAGAGGTGTACTGCGTGCCCCGGTCTGAATGGAACACGGTGCCAGACTGGATAAAGCCCCGCGACGCGGCAAGCTCCATCGCGTCAATGACCAGCTGAGTTTGCATGTTCTCGCCCATTGACCAGCCCACGATCTGACGCGAATACAAATCGATGACCGTCGCCAAATACAACCAGCCTTCGCCGGTGCGCAGGTATGTGATATCGCCAACCAGTTTCGCCCCAGGACGGCAAGAGCGGAAGTCCCGCCGGCCGAGCTTATCGACCATATGGTTCTTGATATGCGCCGTCCGGGCCTGATGATCACGCACCGTCGTGGTCTTGAACGCGCTCATCCGCTTGGCTTGGATCCCCAGGTCTTTCATGATCGAGAGCACCGTGGACTTCGGGATCTCTTCTTCATGGTTGTTGCGGAGCAGGTCCACCAGTTGGCCGGCCCCAGCAACCTGGTTGGATGCTTCGAACTCGGTATGGACCAGTTCGGTGCGGCGCATGCGCAGTGCTTTGGCCTCGCTCAGCTCCTCACAAGGGTTCAGCCACCGGTAACAGGACGCCCTGGAAGCCTGCAGTTTCTGGCACATCCAGTTCACCGGGTACTGGCCGGCATGGGCTTTGATGAAGGTGAAGATTGCGCTTATTTCTTGCTGTTCGAGGCGAAATAGGCGCTGACATCTTTTAAAAAGTCGTTCTCCCGTTTCACCTCCAGCAGTTCCTTGCGCAGCTTCTCGTATTGGGCCCATTCCACTGGACCGCGTTCCTCGACTTCCGATTCTGGGTGCTCGGACCGGTAAGCACGGACCCAGTTGCCCAGGGTCCCTTCGTTGATGCCTAGAGAGGCTGCGACCTCGACCAAGCTCTTCTGGGAGGAGATCACTAGTTCGACTGCTTCGGCACGGAACTCCGGGGTGAACTTCTGACGTTTGGACATGCACTCATTCTCCTACGAACGTGTGTCTCACAACATCATGACAGCTCAGCCGTTGACTTGACGAAGGGCAGGTACGAGGACTTCGGTCGCTTGAGCTGTTTCCGGATGCGGACCAGCTCGTTGACGACCTCGGGTCCGTATCGTCGGGCAGGATGGTGGGGCGCTCTGGACTGTGGATGGAGTGCGGAGGCGGACTCGATGGAGGCACGAGAACAGATGCGGTAGAAAATGCTGCGGGAGATCTTCTGTGTTTTGCAGAATTCACTAATCGTCAAAGCGTCGGGTTGGGCCGGATCGAAGTTGATGATCATGGCGCGTACGCGCGGTGGCAGTGGCTTGTTCATGTATTGAAACTGCCAGATTACCCACGTGAAACTGTCCACGATGTATTGAGACATTCTGTCCACAATGTCATGAGATCGGTTGTCAACGATGTGACGAGATTCGGTGTCCACGAAGTCACGAGATTTCACACCCGGTTGCCAGAACAGAGGTACCTTCAAACGCTACTCTGCAGACCATCAATCCAAAAAGTATTGAAGTTCCTGATCAGGCTCATCGCCAAAAACGCGTGGAACGTGAATTCTATCGACAACGCGACGAGTTGAGCAGGGCTTTGCGGAAACTCTTTCGCTAGATTGTGTCAAAATTCAGCTCTTCCAATCGAACCGCTAGAATTACTTGTGGATAAAAATACAAAGTTGAGGGAGTTTCCTCGTTGAAACGATCGAATCGCAAGACCGCTCAAGCAATGAGTTCGCGTGCCGAACTTTTTAGCATTAGACAGGAATATCTGAATCTTGAAGGTGACTTTGAGACCAGGGTACTGGATGATTTGGCTAAGTACCGTGCGCAATCATCGAAATTATCGCGGGAGAACGAGTCTCTGCGATCGCGCAAGGTGAAGTCAGATGGTCTAATCGCAAGGCTCGAACGAGAACTTGCTGCCGCTAAGGACGCACGACAGAAATTCAGCCGTGAGGCATCGATTCTCAAGAAACAACTCGCGAATGAGCATGACCGGGCCGAGAAATTCAAAACGGCGTATGAGAATCTAAAGAACCATCCGGTCGTTAGAGCCGCACGCGGTTTGAAGAGCCCCTTTGCGCGTAAGCCTGTTGCTCCTCGCCAGATTCAAAAGAATGTTCCAGTCCTGGCGGCATCACCAAGCATTTCCAACTTCGACAATGTAAGTCGGCCAGGCAGTCCTGCCGGAACCGGCATCGAAGAAAGCTTCATCGATGCTATTAAGCGTGAAGCGGATGCATATATAGCCCGTTACCGCGACCAGGGCGAGATTGTTGAACCGTCAGAAGGGTTAGTTGCTCTTGCTGCGAAGGAGGAATCGCCTTCAAGCTTCGGAGCCTTGCACGATCAGATTCTGGGACAAGCCCGACTATTCGATTCCTTGCCGGTAGTTCCGGCGAAGACCTCTACGCCTGCTTATATGCCGCAGCCGGATAAAGTGATGTATTGCGCGCACAGCACTGGCGAATACAACAGCAACGGTTATTCGACGCGTACGACTGGTCTCACCACTGCCGTCACCGAAGCCGGCATGGATCTCTTCATTGCAGCGCGACCTGGCTACCCTTGGGACTCCAAAGTCAACAAGAAGATGCCGAAAGAAAAGCGCCTGATTCGCGATTACCAGGGCGTCGATACGTACTTTAACCCGGGTGTGTCACTACGTAGCGATCCACTGGATAAGTTTGTGCAGATCGCGGCGGATATCTATGTTCGCGAAGCGATGATGAATCGACCTTCAGTGATCGTTTCTGCGTCCAATCACATTACGGCGTTGCCAGCATTGATCGCAGCTCGTCGTCTTGGAATCCCGTTCATCTACGAAGTACGTGGGCTTTGGGAAATTACCGCAGCCGCTGGTAACGAAACCTGGCATAAATCGGAACGATTCGAACTAGCACGCCGCATTGAGACTCTGGTGGCGAACGAAGCGGATCGCGCCTTCGCAATCACGGAGGAAGTCCGTGAGGAACTGGTGAAGCGCGGTGCAGAAAGAGACAAGATTGAAATCTTGCCGAATGCTGCGAACATTTTTCAGTACGTCCCTCTCCCAGCTGAGCGATCGAAGGTCGTTGACAAGAAAAAGAAGGGCGAGTTCCTTCTTGGATATGCTGGCAGCCTTGTGGACTACGAGGGGCTGGATCTACTAATCAACGCGGTAGCCGAGCTACCAGAATCTCTGTCGCACGTTGGCGCACTAATCGTTGGCGACGGCTTGGTCTTACCCGCGCTCAAGCGGCAAGTGACCGAATTGGGCTTGGAAGAGCGAATTCGTTTCACCGGGCGCGTACCGAATGAACAAATCAACGATTACCTGGCAATTTTTGACGCCGTGGTCTGCCCGCGAAAATCGAATATTGTTACAGAACTAGTTTCACCATTGAAGCCTATTGAGGCAATGGCTGCAGGCCGTCCGGTGATCGGTTCCAACGTTTCGCCAATTGCTACGTTGCTTGGTGCCGATAGTGCTCGAGGCTTGCTCTTCGAAGCGGATCATGTGCAGTCCTTGGCTGAATCGATCGCCCTCCTGGCTAATGATCCGAGGACCGCGCAGGATATGGGGCGTCGTGCCCGTAAGTGGACGGTAGAGAACCGTACATGGCCAATCGTGGCAAAAACTTTCGTTGCCCAAGCTGCCACTGTCCAGAGCCGTAGGCCAACGGGCAAGAAGCTTAATGAGATTCGTATGGCTCTTATCGCTGACGAATTTACGACCTCAACCATCAGCCGCGAAGTTAATGTGGTGTCGCCAACTCCTGAGAACTGGCGAGAAGCCTTGACATCGAATCCGGTCGATGTGCTCTTCGTAGAATCGGCGTGGGCAGGCAATGATGGAACTTGGACCCGCAAGGTCGGTTACTACGATGATGAGCAATGTGCGGATCTAGTAGCGCTAATTGGCTACTGCCGCAGCAAGAACATCCCAACAATCTTCTGGAACAAGGAAGACCCGGTTCACTTCAATCGATTCCGCCGTACCGCAAAGTACTTCGACGTTGTTTTGACTACTGACGCCAACTGCTTGCGGGACTACTGGGATCACCGTGGTGGAAATCTCAAGGCGTTGGGCAGCCTTTCCTTCTGGGCGCAAGCGGAAATCCACAATCCAATGGGATCTTCCCGCACCTACTCGCATACTGTGGCGTACGGTGGCTCCTATTATGGTGATCGTTATGCGGAGCGTTCGAAGGAACTGCGCGCAATCCTCGAGGGAGCACGTCCCCAGGGGCTGACCATCTATGATCGCCAAGCCGATAATCCTGAATCGCCATACAAGTTCCCACCAGCATTGCAGGACTATGTCCAGGGCGGTCTGACTTACGAAGAAATGGTAGAGGCTTACAAGTCTCATCCGGTGCACGTGAACGTTAACTCGGTGAATGCCTCGCCAACTATGTTCTCCCGTCGAGTTTTCGAGCTTGCGGCATGTGGTACTCCGGTAATTAGCGGCAAGAGCTTCGGCGTTACTTGGATGTTTGATGGGTCGGTTCCTGTGGTCGGTTCGCGCCGGGAATCGGAACTGATTTCAACACTGTGGATGAACTCCGAAGCTGATCGCGTGGCCGATGCTTGGGAGCCATTGCGTGTGACCTTCCGCAAACATCTGGCGCACCATCGTTTGGCCATGGCGCTTCGCATGGCTGGTCTCGCAGTTGATATCCCGACTTTGCCATCACTTGGCATTGAACTGAAGACGTTAACCGAAGAAATTGCTTGGGATCTTGTAGCAGCTAGCGTGCGACCTATGCAGGTATACGTTGCCGGGTTCAGCGACGATGATACTGCAGTAAACATTCTGCGAACTGCAGGAATTGCAGTAATGAGCAATGACGCAGTTCGTGAAGCAGAGGTGATTGCCTCCAACGCTGAAGAAATTCTCCAAGATCATCAGGTTCTTGAAGACATGCTAACTGCCATGTTCTATAGCCAAGCTGCAACGGTACAGGTCTCTGACAAGTACGTGGGTACGCAGGGCCTGCCGCTCTGGATGCGCGAGCACGTGGATGCGCAGCTGCCCACCTTGACGCACAGTAGCAACATCGCAGATTCTGCCGTAGAGACCATATGCCTTCGACGCCCACTTGACGTCGAAGAAGCGGACGGCACGCTCATTGACAATCCTGCGTCCAAAGACTCGCAGAACATCCTAGTCGCGGGACATGACCTGAAGTTTGCCGGGTCAATCATGGCCGGGATATCCGAACACGGGCACAACCTGAAGATCGATAAGTGGGACGGCCACGCTCAGCACAATGTTGAAGAGAGCCAGGATCTTCTAGAAGATGCTGACACGGTGTTCTGCGAATGGTCACTTGGCAATTTGGCGTGGTATTCAACGCATTTGAAGCCCGGGCAGAAACTGGTTACCAGATTCCACTCGCAGGAACTATTCACGGATTACCCTCGATCGGTGAACTTCAAGAAGGTTGACAAGGTGATCTTTGTCAGCGAGTTGATCCGAGGAATGGCGATTCAAAAGTTCGGAATTCCTGAGGAAAAAACGATGGTCATTCCTAACTCTGTGGATACCAGGAAGCTGGATCTTCCCAAGTCCGATGATTCTCAATTTGTATTGGGCTTCGTCGGCATGGTTCCGCAGATGAAGCGATTCGACCTCGTGCTTGATCTACTGGAAAAGTTGCGTGCAATCGATAGCCGCTTTACGTTGCGCGTCAAGGGCAAACGACCGGAAGATTACCCCTGGATGGCTGCACGCGAGGAAGAAATGGCCTTCTACGAGGCGCAGTATGCTCGTATTGAAGAATCTGATCTACTCCGCGGTGCTGTGGTCTTCGATCCTCAAGGCGATAATATGGCCCAGTGGTACCAGGAGATCGGTGTTGCCGTATCCACCAGTGATTTCGAGTCCTTCCACTTCACTCTTGCAGATGGAGCGGCATCTCGTGCGTTGCCGGTAGGCCTGGCCTGGCCGGGAGCGGAATGGCTGTACCCGAATGAGTGGTTGCATGCAGACACTGCGTCAGCAGCTCAATACGTGATCAGTCAGGTACAGGATCAAGCGAAACTGGCAGAGCAGGTTGAAGCTGCACGCGAGTTCACTGTGAAGAACTACGATTCCAACGATGTGCTTGCTCGAATCATGAATGAAATTGAAGCTAACTAGCGCTCTTTAGTGCTTTTCTCTAGTGAGGTGCGTTCAGTGGCAATCGCCACCGAATGCACCTCACTGTATTATTGATCTAGTCTGCATTGAAGATAAAGTGAGTTGAGAAGTGAAAATTGCATTAGGGGACTTCCGAAAAGCACTTTGGCATCTTCGCCAGGGTGGTCCACAGCAATTGCAGGAGTGGTACCAGCGCCGCAACTATGATTTGCGCATCGGGGGACAGCAGCGCTACTTGCGAACAGATGTTGAGAAATTGCTTGGACTGCAATTCCCACCGGTAGAATTTGAACCTTCAGAGGACCACGATGGAAAGTTAAACGTTGCCGTCATTCTTGATGATTTCAGCGCGAAAGCTTGGGCGCCTGAATGGAACTGCACCTTTATCACCCCCAGCTCATGGCAGGATGAACTTGAAACACGAGAATTTGATCTTCTCTTCGTGGAGTCGGCCTGGGCTGGAAACAACAAGTCTTGGCAGTACCACCTAACCGGTCCGTCGGCACCTCGACCAGCGTTTGTCGAGATGGTGGAAGCGTTTAAAGAACGATCTGTTCCAGCAGTTTTCTGGAATAAAGAAGACCCACCGCACTTCGCCGACTTCCTCGATTCTGCAAGGCTGTTCGATGTCGTTTTCACATCAGATTCCCGCAAAATTCCGGAATACCATGAAGCACTGGGCCATGAACGTGTCGCAGCGTTGAGCTTTGCAGCTCAGCCGAAGTTCCATAATCCGGTACTGACACTTAGCCAAGAACGCCGAGATGTAGCTTTCGCCGGAATGTATTTTGCGGACAAGTACCCCGAACGACAAGAACAGATGGAGATCGTGCTTGGCGGAGCCATGGATATCTCGCCAAAGCTCACTAGCGGGCTAGACATTTTCTCCCGGCAGCACGGCGGAGACGCGAAGTACCAGTTCCCGGCACCGTATGACCAGAATGTTGTCGGCTCGCTCGACTATGACAAGATGCTTTCTGCGTACAAGAACTACAACGTTTTTCTGAACGTCAACTCCGTGGTCGATTCGCCAAGCATGTGTGCCCGTCGAATATTCGAGATCACCGCCGCTGGCACTCCTGTGATTTCGGCTCCAAGCGCTGCGATAGAGAATTTCTTCACGCCTTCAGAGGTACTTCAGGTATCCACCAGGGAACAAGCATCTAACTCGATTCGCAGCTTGGTTCGGAGCCCAGAACTTCGCCAGCGAATGGTCCATATGGGTCAGCGCAGGATCTGGAAGAACCATACTTATGCGCATCGTGCTCAACAGGTTGAACAATTCGTTGGGCTCCGTTCTGCTCACGGTCAGCCAATGTCCATGTCCTGTACTCCAAAGGTAAGTGCGATTGTTTCGACCATAAGGCCTCACCAGCTTCAGCATATATTCGAGACTGTAGGGAAACAGAAGGATGTTGAAGTTGAGCTCGTCCTCGTGGCTCATAAGTTCTCGGCCGCCACTGGACAACTGGCCGATATGGCATCAGCAGCTGGAGTAGCGAACTACCAACTGCTTGAGATGGGTGAAGAAAATACTTTGGGTGACTGCCTGAACGCCGCGGTGGCCATGGCCAACGGCGACTTCATCACCAAAATGGATGATGACGACCTATACGGGGAGTACTATCTCTTCGATCAAGTTTCAGCGCTTCGATACAGCGGCGCCTCGATAGTAGGCAAGCAGGCGCATTACATGTACCTCGCGGATTCAGATGCTACTTTGCTGAGATTTGCCGAACGTGAGCACCGCTTTACAAACCTCGTGATGGGTCCGACGATGCTTGGCCGCGCGCACGTTTTCCGCGAGACACCCTTTGATACACGTAACCGTGGCGAAGATACAAGATTCCTAAAAGACGTCATTGAACGTGGAGGAACCATTTATTCGAGTGACCGTTTCAACTTTACCCAGATGCGCGGGAATGATGGGCTAGCGCATACCTGGGATCTGAGTGATGCGGAGTTGACTGCAACTGGTAGTATTCAGTGGTTTGGACGCAATGATAAACATGTCTTTTTCTAGGAAAGTCTTATTGTGCAAATAGTACGAGGTAAATCAGGGGAGTGAAGAAGATGAAAGTTATGCTTCTGACTCACTCGTTCACGCCTGAGATCTCGCCACCTCAGCGACGCTGGTCAATTATTGCCGACGAACTGGGGCAATTGGGGCACGAAGTTACTGTAGTGACCCCGAAATCAAATCGGATTGCAACTAAACGGCAAAGTCGTCTTCTTGATAATCATTATTTGAAGCTGCAACACTATCCATCAATGCGTCGTTCCAAAACGATGCTCGGAAAAGTATTGAAGCATGGCGTTGATGCAGTTCTGAGCGTCCCTGCTGCATTCCGAGGGCAAAAGCCTGACGTTATTATCGCAACTGTCCCAGCAATTCCAACGCTAATTGTTGGCTTCGTGGCCAGCCGTTTACGGGGTGTACCCTTAGTTGTCGACCTCCGGGATGCTTGGCCAGATTTGCTCAGTGAATCACAAGTTATCAAGTTCCGCTGGGTCGAGCCAGCTATTTCGAAGATCATCAGTTTCGTTGTGAATAAAAGCGATATGCTCGTCACGGTGACGTACGGCCTGGCGGGGAAGATGAAGCGAAATGGCGTGAAGAACGTCGCCACAATCACCAACGGCGTTGAAACCGAACGCGAAGATCTTACAGTTTCTCAACGCGAGATCGATGGCGAATTCCATATTCTCTATCTAGGGAACATTGGTCGGAGCCAGGGTCTGGAGACCGTTATCCGAGCGATGGAGTACGTACCAGAATTTGTACGTCTGCGCATTGTTGGCCAGGGTACTGAAAAGAGTAAATTGATGAGCCTAGCGATGGATCTTGGGCTTGATATTGACTTCCGAGACCCTGTCTACGGCCAGGAGGTACTGGAAAATTACTCGTGGGCAGATACATGCCTAGTTTCTCTGCGTCCTGACTGGCCGAGCTTTAATCACACAGTGCCTTCGAAACTCTATGAACTTCTTTACTTGAATCAGCACATCAGCGGTTTGGTCAGAGGAGAAGCAGCGGAAATTATTCGTGATTCCGAGGCTGGGACTGTGATTGAACAAGATGTACCTTCCCTGGCCGCTTACATTAACAACTTGGTTGCGAACCCTGGAATTTTGCGGACCGATCGTCGCGGGACCGACTGGGTCAGGAAACATGGATCGCTACGTCAAGCCGGGCGGGAATATGCCGAACTACTAGCCACAGTCGTCGATGCGTACTCCAAGAGATAGAGCAGAACTTTTGAATCTAAAAGTCATTCCGAATGCAATCAACACCGGTAATTTGGTACTTTCCAACATTGCTGATGATCCTACTTATTTTGCGCTCCAAGTTGCTCGCCGCTTCAAGTCCAAGCCGGTTCTACGCTCGTTGATTATTACTCTTGGGAGTGATAAATCCAGCATTCGGCTACGCGCGCTCTCGGCCATGCTGAAGGATGACACTAGTGCCCTGCTCTCTGCCTGCAGAGAATGGTTAAGCTCCGACAGCAACCCAAGGCAGTCAGTATTCCTGGCTAACCTTTGCATTGCTTCCAATGAGTGGGAACTTGCAGAAGAATTACTCAATAGGGGCAAACCTTCCATCGCCCACGTACGTGCCAAGGCCCGTCTATTGTGGTCATTGGGCTGGATGACAGATGCCATTGAGCTGTTGCAGCAGAATCGCAGTGGCCGTCAACTTCGTCACTATGAATCAGAATTGGCATCCTTCAAGGGGGCAGAGCCCTGTCTTTCTCCGCTCCGTACCGCCGGTATATCGACTAGCGCGACTCGTTCTGTTCTTTACGTTGCTACCAATTCGTTGCCACACACTGGTAGCGGTTACGCACAACGAACTCATTCAATTCTCGCGTCATTAAGGGATGCAGGATGGGGAGTCAAAGGACTTACCCGTGTGAATTATCCCTTGAATATCGGCAAACTATCCGTCTCAGAAGCTGACGTGGTTTCTGGTATCGAATACCAGCGCTGCCTGCCTTTTCCAGCGAAGCATGACTTCACCGGAAGAATCCAGCAACAAGCTGAAGACCTACTGAGCAGAGTCCTTCAAGAGGCCCCTTCTGTACTTCACACGACGACAGATTTTTCTAACGCTCTAGCGGTTAAGTCCGTTGCAGAAGCGACCGGTATACCGTGGGTTTATGAAGTTCGCGGACAGCTGGCAGACACGTGGCTTTCTACGCGTCCCGAGCGCTCGAAAGATTCAGAACGATACCGACTATTCGTGGAACGCGAAGCGTTTGTAGCTCGGCATGCCGATCATGTCTTCACCTTGGGCGATGCCATGAAACGCAACCTGATTGACGCGGGCGTTGATGAATCCAAGATTTCAATATTACCGAACGGGATAGGGGAAAAGTTCCTAGAGGAACCCGTGCCCAGGGTCCAAGCTCGTGCGCAGCTGGACCTCGATTCTGAAGCATTTTATGTGGGGACGGTTAGCAGCTTGGTCCCTTATGAGGGGCTTTCGACAGTTGTCCGTGCTGTTGCTGAACTTGCGAAGCAGCACAAGGAGTTACGTTTGTTGATCGTTGGCGATGGTACGGATCGCGAGAATCTGATCAGTCTTGCCAAAAGTCTAGGCATCGCCGCGCGTTGTGTTTTTCCTGGTCGCATTCCGCGGGAACAGTCGCATGTCTATCATGCTGCGTTGAACGCTTTCGTCGTGCCACGAATTGACTCTGCTGTCACTCGCTCGGTAACTCCGCTCAAACCAGTTGAAGCAATGGCATCGAACGTACCTGTCTTGGCATCCGATCTTCCTGCCCTGCAGGAGCTGATCGCTGACGGTGAGAACGGTCACTTGATACCTGCGGGGGATGTGGCTGAGTGGGCCGAAAATATCGAAAAGTTGATTTTAAACCAAGGGGCAGCTGAACGCATGGGCAAGTCAGGGCGGGAATTCGTGCTTGCCAATAGAACTTGGGAGCAAAACGCGCTTAGCGTTGTCCAAGTTTACGAGCAAGTAATAAGTAAAGCTCCGTGACAATGAGGCTGTCGCTGAACTCAGTGATGGGATATGGTTTATAGGGCTAATCTTGCACTTCTTGTGCTTCAAGATCAGCTTGCAGGCCCTTTCGTAGGGAACATCGCTCGTACCAGAAGGAAAGTCACTTTAGTGAACAACATTAAAGAAGTCGCCGTAATCGGTTTGGGTTACATCGGATTGCCAACTGCTGCAATTCTTGCCTCGAAGGGCATCACCGTAAAAGGCGTCGATGTAACTCCTCGAACTGTAGAGGCAGTCAACAAGGGCGAGGTGCCGTTCGTAGAGCCGGCGTTGGGCGAATTCGTTTCCGCCGCGGTGACTGCAGGTACCTTGTCTGCAAGCTTCGATACTCCAGAAGCTGAAGCGTACATTGTTGCTGTGCCAACGCCGTTCAACGATGACTACACCGCTGACCTTTCATACATTGAGGCTGCAGCAGAGGGCATCGCTCCAAAGCTGAAGGGCGGCGAACTGGTTATCCTCGAGTCGACCTCGCCTCCAGGTGCAACCCAGCACCTCTTCGACTACCTGCTGAAGAAGCGTCCCGACCTGAACAAGGACAGCCTGCTTGTAGCACACTGCCCAGAGCGCGTACTTCCTGGCTACGTCATGGAAGAATTGGTCACCAATGACCGTATTGTCGGCGGTATCACCCCAGAAGCTGCAGAGAAGGCCAAGGCTCTTTACGAGACCTTCTGCCAGGCAGCTATCCTCACCACCGATGCTAAGACTGCTGAAATGGCAAAGCTGGTCGAGAATTCGTACCGCGACGTGAACATCGCCTTTGCTAACGAATTGTCGGTCATCTCCGACAAGCTGGGCATTGACGTTTGGGAACTGATCTCCCTGGCCAACCGCCACCCACGCGTAAACATTCTTCAGCCCGGTCCAGGTGTTGGCGGTCACTGCATCGCAGTTGATCCATGGTTCATTGTCTCGGCTGCTCCTGAAGAATCAAAGCTGATCCGCATGGCTCGTAACACCAACGATGCAAAGCCGAACTGGGTTATCGACAAGGTTGTAGAAGCTACCAAACTCCCATCCTTCAACGGCAAGGTAGCGGTCATGGGTTTGGCTTTCAAAGCGAACATTGACGACATGCGTGAATCGCCATCGATTGCGATCGCTCGCAAGTTGGCTGAAGCCAACCCAACCGTCGAGTTCCTTGCAGTGGAGCCACATGTAGAAGAATTGCCTAAGAATCTTGCGGGCATCGCCAACCTGAAGCTGGTTGCAACCGATGAAGCCCTAGAATCGGCAAGTGTAATTACTTTGCTGGTCGACCACGACCAGTTCAAGTCCGTACCAGCAACCGCGCTGGCCGGCAAGGAAGTTATCGACACTCGCGGTCTCTGGCGCTAGTTCTCCAAGCTGACAAGGTATATATCTATGAAGAAGATCATGCCGATCTATGGCACTCGTCCTGAGGCCATCAAGGTTGCGCCGATCGTCAAGGCTTTGAAAGAAGCTGACGAGTTTGAATGCGTTGTTGTCGTAACTGGACAGCACCGGGAAATGCTGGATCAGGTCAACGAGCTCTTTGGCATCACGCCGGACTATGACTTGGACGTCATTCAGCCGCGCCAGACCCTGAATGGTCTGCTTACTAAGACCATTGCTGGTCTTGACGAGATTTTCGAAAAGGAAAAGCCTGACGCTGTAGTGGTCCAGGGCGACACCACCACTTCGACGGCTGGCGCAATCGCTGCTTTCTACCGTGGTATCCCAGTGGTTCACGCTGAGGCTGGACTTCGGAGCTATGACATCTTCTCTCCATTCCCGGAGGAAGCTAACCGCAAGCTGACCAGCCAGATCGCCAGCCTGCATTTGGCTCCAACGTCGTTGAGCAAGCGTAACCTTGAGCGTGAAACGTTCAAGGGAAGTGACATCGTTATCACCGGTAACTCTGTCATTGACGCACTGCTGACTGTTGTCGAAAAGAAGGTTCCTTTCTCGGATCCCAAGTTGGAAGAATTGGTTTCTTCTGACAAACGCATTGTTCTGGTGACGACGCACCGTCGTGAGAACCAAGGCGAACCAATGCGCGGCATCGGCCGTGCATTGGCAAAGCTCTCCAAGGCGGAACCAGATGTTGAATTCATCTTGCCGTTGCATCGCAACCCTGCGGTTCGCGAAGCGTTGCTTCCGGAAATCGATGGACTGCCTAACGTGACTTTGACCGAGCCGCTGGCTTACGGCGAATTCACTCGCATCATTGATGCTTCGACCGTCGTCTTGACCGATTCCGGTGGCGTCCAGGAAGAAGCTCCAAGCCTCGGCAAGCCTGTTCTGGTCATGCGCCTGAACACCGAGCGTCCTGAAGCTGTTACCGCGGGTACCGTACGCCTGATCGGCACCGATGAAAACCGCATCTTCGAATCGGTCACTGAGCTGTTGCATGATGAAGCGGCTTACAACGAAATGGCTAACGCTGTAAACCCTTACGGTGATGGCAGGGCTTCCGTACGTACCGTCGCTGCAATTGCAGAATTGCTTGGCGTAGGTTCGCGTATCGAGGAATTCGATTCCAGTCTGTCAGATCCAGAAGACATGATGCGGGCAACCAGCATCTAGTTCCGTTCAAAAGACCAGTTCAACACCAGTTGAACTGGTCTTTTCTGGTTTACACCGGAAAGAGTCATGCGATGCAGGCCCTTTCAATATGGTTTGCCTAGTTTTATCAGTACGATCGAATCATGATGAATCAAACTGCAATATTTATTGATGCCGGATTTCTGCTCTCACTAGGCGGTCATCGTGCCGCCGGAACGACCTTAAGATCAGCCTTTACAACCCATTACGAGGCGCTGGTACGCGGGATCGTGCAAACCGTAAAGAAGAATACGGGTCTTAATAACCTCCGCGTGTATTGGTATGACGCCTCGAAAGACGGGCTATTTACTGAGCAGCATAAGCGGATTGGCTTGATACCCGGCGTTAAAGTGCGCTTAGGTCGTATCTCTTATAACGGCGAGCAAAAAGGTGTGGACCTGAGACTGGCGCTGGACCTTGTAGGGGTTGCCCGTAATGGCTCGGCATCAATTGCTTACTTGGTCTCCGGCGATGACGACCTCGCCGAGGCCGTCGAAGAAGCGCAAGACTTGGGCATGAAAGTAGTGTTACTAGGCGTAGCGAAATCCGATAGCCGTCTTGGAGTAGCCTCGGTGGCTGAACACCTGGCTTTGACCGCTGACTACATTGAAATCGTTCCGAATCAACTATTGGATAGCGCATTCACCAAGGTTCTTGAATGGGACAAGAATCATTCTGAAAAGACGTCTCTAATTGCTAGTGCGTCTTTGGAGACAGAAGCAAAGCCAGCAGCGAAGCCATCGGTTCCTACTCCTGCCGTCATGGCTCAGAAGCCAGTTATCAGGCCAGCCGTTGAACCGGAAGCCGAACCTGTGGTGATCTACTCCAGTGGTGGTGAATCTTCTGGCTATCAGGGTTCCGCGGCTTATGAGCAACAAGAGTTGAAGGTTGCAGAAGAGATCGGCGCAAAGGTTGCTGAATCCTGGCTTGCCTTCACGACACAGTCTGACGTAGTAGAACTCATTGCTGACAAGCCGCAGCTGCCACCCGAAATTGACAGGACTTTGCTCAAGGATTGCGCTCAAGTGCTTGGGGAATGGAAAACTGATCAGCAGATCATCCGCCGCACACTTCGTGGCGCCTTCTGGGAGTATTTGGGCAAGATCATGTGACGAGTCAGTACAATCTGGAAATCCGCTTTCCGACGCTAGCTAAGGTAAATTTATATCGTGACTTCTCAGCAGAAACCTTTTTACATCACCACGGCTATTTCTTACCCGAACGGTACCCCGCACATTGGGCATGCCTACGAGGTAGTGGCTACCGACGTTATGGCTCGATTCAAGCGCCTGGATGGTTTTGACGTCTTCTTCCTGACCGGCACCGACGAGCACGGCCAGAAGATGATGCAGACCGCAGAGAATCTTGGGGTCACGCCGGCTCAGCTGGCCCAGCGTAACTCGGATGCATTCCAGGCCATGAATGATGAGCTGGGTACAAGCTACGACCGCTTCATCCGTACCACTGATGCAGACCATCATGCGGCTGCGCAGGAACTCTGGCGCCGCATGGAAGCCAATGATGACATTTACTTGGATAAGTACGCAGGATGGTACTCGGTACGCGATGAGGCCTTCTACACCGAAGACCAGACGGAAGTGCGCAAGGACGGTATTCGTTATGCCGTTGAAACCGACACTGAAGTTACTTGGACTGAAGAAGAGTCCTACTTCTTCCGCTTATCCAAGTACCAGGACAAGTTGCTGGAGTACTACCAGAACAACCCTGAATTCGGCGCGCCACGTTCCCGCTTCAATGAAGTAGTACGGTTTGTCGAAGGCGGTCTGATGGACCTTTCGATCTCTCGAACGACCTTTGATTGGGGCATCCCGGTACCGGGCAACGAGAAGCATGTAATGTACGTCTGGGTAGACGCCCTGACCAATTACCTGACGGGCGTTGGATTCCCGGACGTTGAGTCTGCTTCTTTCCAGAAATACTGGCCGGCAGATGTCCACGTGATCGGCAAAGACATCTCGCGATTCCACGCGATCTACTGGCCAGCATTCTTGATGTCTGCAAAACTGCCATTGCCTAAGCGCGTCATGATCCATGGATTCCTGCACAATAACGGCGTGAAGATGTCCAAATCCCTGGGCAACACTGTTTCCCCAGATGATTTTGTGAACCGTTATGGCTTGGACCAGGTACGCTACTTCTTCTTGCGTGAAGTTCCGTTCGGTGCCGACGGCAGCTACAACCACGAGACCATCGTTGCCCGTATTAACGGTGACCTGGCCAATAACTTCGGCAACCTTGCACAGCGTTCACTTTCGATGGTCGCAAAGAACTGTGGGGGAGTAGTCCCGACCCCGGGCGAATTGCTGGAAGCTGATCAGCAGATTCTGGAAGCAGCCGGCAAGCTGCTGGAGATCAACCGAGATGCTTTCTCGCGTCAGGAATTCAGCAAGGCACTTGAATCCGTTTGGCACGTTCTGGGCGATACCAATGCCTACTTCGCTGAGCAGGAGCCATGGAAGCTGAAGAAGACCGATCCTGAGCGTATGGCTACTGTCTTGTACGTGACCATTGAGATTGTCCGCAAGGTGGCGTTGCTGCTTCAGCCAGTATTGCCGCAGGCCATGACTTCTATGCTCAATGCGTTGGCAGTTGGCGAAGGTTCGGCGCGAACCTTCGAGTCCTTTGATAGCGCTTTGGTCCCAGGCACTGAGCTCCCAGCTCCTTCTCCTGTGTTCCCACGTTACGAGGAAGAGAAGTAAGAATTTTCCTGAGAGGAAATTGAGGAGTTCTGCTTGATTCTGAATCCGAGCAGAACACCTCAATTTTTTTCATTCAGTCAGGGTGTGACGACTCCGGTCTGGTAGGCGATGACTACAGCCTGGACCCGGTCACGAGCTTCCAGTTTGGCCAGAATATGACCCACATGGGTTTTGACTGTAGCTTCTGACAGGAATAGTTTTTCTGCGATTTCCGGGTTGGAAAAACCTTCTGCAATCAGGCCAAACACTTCCCGCTCGCGAGGCGTCAGCGATTCAACCGCGGCAATCAGGTGATCCTTGTGCTGTGACGAGCTCTTCTTGAGCATTGGCGCCATGTGGTCCAGCAACCGTCGAGTGGTCGATGGCGCTATGACGGCGTCTCCTCGATTGACGGTGCGTACTGACTCCAAGAGTTCTTCTGGGGGCGCATCCTTCAAAAGAAAGCCGCTGGCGCCGGCTTGAATGGCGCTTAGCGCATATTCGTCCATGTCGAAAGTCGTCAGCACGATGATCTTGGGACCATCAGCGGCCTTCTTATCTGGATCCAATAGGCGTTCGGTAGCTTCGATGCCGTCCATTTCCGGCATTCGCACGTCCATCAAGATGACATCCGCCTGAGCCATCAGTGGTGCAGCTAGTGCTTCACGGCCATTGCCAGCTTCAACAATGACTTCCATATCCTCTTGGGAATTAATGAGCATTCTGAAGCCACTGCGAACCAAGAGCTGATCATCGACCAAGCCGACCTTGATGGCATCTGTATTAGGCATTTGAATATTAGTCCTCGGTGTAAGGGATGAAAACATTAACGGCGAAACCGCCCCCGGTCCGGGGCAGTGCAGTGCAGGTACCTTCATATAAGGCTACGCGTTCTTTCATTCCCTGCAGACCTTGTCCTACGCCTTCCAGGACGATGGAACCGGCACCTCGCCCATCGTCGCTGACGCTCAAATTCAGGCCCCGGGAAGTCCACTCAATATGGACTTGGGTCTGTGTATCAGGACCAGCGTGCTTAATGACATTCGTGAGCGATTCTTGAACGCATCGATAGATTGTGAGCTCCGCGCCTGCCGGTAGTTCTTTCCGCGGGGTTCCAGAAGTTTCGAGATGGACATTCAGTCCGGACACGGCAACGCTTTCTACGAGTTCAGGTACGTTTGCCAATGACGGAAGAGGGCGATTCTCCAATTCCTCATCTTTGCGTAGAACTCCCAGAAGCCTGCGCATTTCTTTCAGTGAAGCGCGGCCAGTATCTGAAACTGTCTTCAGGGTCTCGATGGCAATCTCCGGGTCTTTCGCCGCCGCATATCGTGCCCCGTTAGCCTGGGTGATGATGACAGAGAGCGAATGGGCCACGATGTCATGCATCTCGCGGGCGATGTGGTTTCTCTCGTCGGAAGCTGCCAGGGCGCGCTCGGTGAGGCGTTCTTTCTCGAGGCGTTCGGCGTGATCCCTCAGGGACTTCATGGCCAGACGCCTCGTTCGCGCTAAGTCACCGAAGGTCCAAGAAAGGGTGACAACCAATGCAAGACCCACGAAAGAAATCATCATGTCGAAGGTGAAGACGGGGGATGGATCAGGCGAGTACCTTGAGGCGCCGAACATGCTGAACGTCGCCAACAACGCGCCAATCAGACCCAGCCCCAGCGTGCTGAATGACTGCCAGCGTTTCCCGTAGACAGCCATGGTATAAACCATGATTGGAACGGATACTTGCGAGAACATCATTAGCCCGTCAAAGCCCAGTTGCAATACATGCCCGGTGGCGACAACGAGGGTCGCTGCCCATGGGCAGCGACGCCGCACCATCAGCGGAGCTGACTGGAGAAGAGAAAGGCTCAGCACGGCGAGAACGGCGGCAACTGACATCGAAGAAGCGAGGCTGAGGGCGGCCGGTATGCAGAACAGCGTGTACAGCAGGCCGGTGATGAAATCTACCCGTCCGGGATTCTCGCGGATCCAACCGTCAATTCGACGGTGGGGATTGGCAAAGATCAAGAGTTCCTGCAATTCAACGTTTTAGTAGCTGTTGATCCGTATAGCGAAGCAAAGGATCTGTTTATCCAAGGTTATCGGCAATGGAGACGGCGATGCCTCATGCCCAAGGAGGAAATATGTCGGCGGAAACTCATCAAATCTCATTATTTGAGATGAACTCTCAAATGGCGGACGCTAGTCGATAGAATCTGTGCCATGGGAAATGTAATTGATATTGCGGTCATTCCGGGTGACGGTATTGGCCCAGAAGTTGTTGCCGAAGCGGTTAAGGTTCTGAAGTTCGTCACTAATGGTGGCAAGAACGAGATCAAGCTGACCGACTACAAGCTTGGTGCAGAGCATTGGCTGGCGACTGGCGAAACACTTCCGGATGCGACGCTGGAAGCTCTTAAGAAGCACGATGCCATTCTCTTCGGCGCTGTTGGCGCTGCCCCTGGAGATACGCGCATTCCGTCCGGAATTATCGAGCGCGAAATGCTTCTGAAGCTCCGCTTCTCGCTGGATCATTTCGTGAATCTGCGTCCGGCTAAGCTCTATCCTGGAATTGAGAGCCCCCTGGCTAACCCCGGTGAAATTGACTTCGTGGTGGTTCGCGAAGGTACCGAAGGCCCGTATGTAGGCAACGGCGGTTCGGTGCGCACGGGCACCGCGCATGAAATCGCTACCGAAGTATCGGTAAATACCGCCTATGGTGTGGAACGTGTTGTCCGCGACGCATTCCGCCGTGCATCAGAGCGTGAACGCAAGCGTGTCACCCTGGTGCACAAGCACAACGTGTTGGTGCACGCCGGGCATTTGTGGAAGCGCACTGTCGAAATGGTGGCGCAGGAATTCCCAGAGGTTACCCACGATTACCTGCACGTGGATGCGGCTACCATCTTCTTGACCACGGACCCATCGCGTTTCGACGTGATTGTCACTGACAACCTCTTTGGCGACATCCTCACCGACCAGGCCGGCGCCATTACCGGTGGTATTGGCCTGGCAGCCAGTGGCAACATCAATATGGACCGTACCTACCCATCGATGTTCGAGCCGGTTCATGGTTCGGCTCCGGATATTGCCGGCCAGCAGAAGGCAGACCCAACCGCGGCGATTCTGTCCGTGGCACTGATGCTTGATCACCTCGGGTTGGCTGAAGAAGCTCGCACAGTTGAGCAAGCTGTTGAAAAAGAGATCACTTCACGTCAAGAATTGACCGATAATCGCACCACAAGTGAAATTGGCGATGCAATTGTCGCGTTACTGGCATAAGCTGAAAGTGACGTTTCTGGTTAGCTGATAACCAGTAGCCAAATCCACGAACGGATGTTCCGCAGAGGCGTGGAGCATCCGTTCTTTGTTTATTGAACTAGGAAGTCCAGGGTAGATGGAATTCACCGAAAATCTCTCAACGAATCGCAAGAGCGAACAGGACCGAGCCGGCGTCTTGGCTAATCCTGGGTTCGGAGACTTCTTCACTGACCACACCGCAGTCATCGACTGGTCAGCAGACGATAGCGGCAGTAACGGTGAATGGCATGATGCTCGAATTGAGCCATACGGCCCTATCGCCATGGATCCGGCCGCCTCGGTCCTGCATTATGGCCAGGAAATCTTCGAAGGCCTGAAGGCCTACCGCCACGCCGATGGTTCGGTATGGACTTTCCGCCCGCAGGCCAACGCTGCCCGCATGAACAAGTCGGCTCAGCGCCTAGCACTTCCGCAGCTGGATGAAGACGTTTTCGTCGACTCGCTGCGCAAGCTGGTGGCAACGGATATCGATTGGGTTCCTACCGGTGACGGCGAAGCCCTGTACCTGCGTCCATTCATGATTGCTACCGAAGCATTCCTTGGTGTGCGTGCAGCGCGTGAGGTTTCCTACCGCGTCATCGCATCTCCAGCAGGCAATTACTTCGGTGGCGAACTCAAGCCAGTGGCTATTTGGGTATCGAAGAACTACGCACGAGCAGGCCGAGGCGGTACAGGTTCGGCTAAGTGCGGTGGCAACTACGCGGCCTCGCTCGTAGCCCAGCTGGAAGCTGAAGAAAACGGCTGCAAGCAGGTTCTGTTCCTTGACTCCTTCAATGACAATGCCGTTGAAGAGCTCGGGGGCATGAATGTCTTCTTCGTAACGAAGGACAACAAGCTGGTGACCCCAGCGTTGACCGGAACCATCCTTGAAGGCGTGACCCGTTCGTCGGTCATCCAGCTCGCGAAGGATCGCGGCATGGAGGTCGAAGAACGCAAGATCACCCTGGATGAGTGGCGTGAAGGCATCGCCTCAGGCGATATTGCCGAGGTCTTTGCTTGCGGTACAGCAGCGGTGATCACCCCAATCGGCCTGCTGAAGAACGGCGAAGAGCTCATTGGTGAGGAGAATGCTGCAGCCGGTGAGGTGACCATGTCCATTCGCGAAGAACTGCTGGGAATTCAGCGGGGTACCGTGGAAGACCGTCACGGTTGGCTGGAACGTTTGGCGTAAAGCTAGCTCAAAGTTGCTGGTCTCGAGACTTGTAGTCTCGGGACCAGTGGTTTTTAAACCGAATTGGTCATGTGCAAACGCAGTTGCTAGCGTCAGTACGTAGCAGACGCTGCTCCACTGCAAGAAGTTCTGGGGCCGATCGAACGGAGTAATGTTTGTCTGGAGAAGAGCGCAGGGAAACTAGAAGCATTGCAAGACGAAGCTTGCTCGGTCTGGCTGTTGTTGGTGGAACCGCCGCAGGGCTTTCTTTCCTCTTCCCGGACCGTCGGGCCTCTGAGATTAGCGCTCCTTCAGTGACCCCGTCTCCGAGCCCCACGCCGAAACCGACTCCCGATATGCGGTATTTAGCGAATCTGAAGAGTGGGAAAGAAATTAGTGGCCATGAAAAGGTCTTCGGCAGAGCATATTCGACGCTGAAGATTCTAGAGGCGGTACCTCTAACCAACTATCGCAATTCTTCGAAGCTTCGGTTGGCGGTGTCTGTTGTCGGGCATATCAATGAACTGCAAATAATCGATCCCTCCGTCGGCAACGCTATTCACACGTTGAATTTGCCCGATGACAGCGGGCACGGAATTGATTCGATGGTTTGGGATGAACCCCGGCAAAGACTTTATGTCAGTGTGGACGGGAGTGTTCTCGCATGGAATCCAGCAATTCCTGAGCAGTTCAATACCTTGGTGGACGTTGAAGGCGCCTCGGTTGCATATGAGCTTCGGCTTGATTCGAGCGGCAATTTGTGGGGAGGAACCTATCCACTCGGCGCAAGCTTCAACTACAACGTCGAAAGCAAGAATCTTCGAGTATTTGATCGTGTAGCCGAAGACACCGACTATATCCGCCGGCTGGCATTGGATGGCCGGGGCAGAGTATGGATGGGAACGGGGTCTCGGAATCCTAGGCTATTCACCTTCGAAGCGGGGAAGCCGGACGCAGTACGTGAAATAAACCTTCCAGTGCATGTGGCCCATGGATTCATTGGGTCGCTTGACCCTATCGGGCACTACCTCGCTGTTACCGTTAGCTCCGTTTCCGAACAATTCATACTCGATACCCGGACGATGAAATGGCACGAGCCAGTGACCCGGGTATGGGCATCGCGCGAGATTTCCAAGTCCAGTGCGGGGAGATTCTTCAGCATCACTTCCGGCCATCTGCATTCAACTGCATTCCAGGGAATGGACGACAAGCAACTCGGAAAAGTCGAGGCGCGCGGCATCTTGTGCATCATTCCGCAGAATGGGCGCATCCTCATCATCAGTACGACAACCGATGGGATTCTCTGCGAAACATTCGATCTGGGTTTGAATCGCGTACGCGCTACCCGCGAAATCAGATTGACCCCGAGCGCCATCAAGATCCAATCGCTGCTCGGACACAGTGACGGAAACATCTATATCGGAGGATACAAGGCGAACGGTGTCGCCGCATTGAATCCGGAAACTGGCGTTCGTTGGAACTCCGGCGATGACGAGCAGGTGATCAACCAGATCGAAGGAATGGTCGAATACAACCAGAACAAGACCTACATCGGTTCCTACGGTAGCGCTGACCTGGTCCTCATGGAAACACCTCAAAACAATGCCGACAGAAAATACGATCGCATTGCACGTCTGATCACAGAGTACTCGCAATCGAGGCCCTTCGGCTGGGCAGCGAATTCATCCAGCGTGTTTTTCGGAACTGTTCCGGAATATGGAGTCTCAGGCGGTGTTCTGGGGAAGATTGATCCTGCTACTGATACGGTCTCTTGGGTTCTTGACGGGGACGGCAAAGGATTCGTTTCAGGCCATTCCATCATCGGGCTAGCCGCCGATGAATCGTATCTCTATGGCACCACTTCGGTACGCAACGGATATGGCGTTGAAGATACGACAAGTCCTGCCAAGGTCTTCAAGATGCACATAGCGTCCCGCAAGATCCTCTGGGAAACAAGTCCTGTGGAATCCGCTGGCGCGTTGTATTCACCTGTGATCATCGGCGGTTGGCTGGCCGTAGCCGATCTGCAAGGTGTAGCCTTGCTGGACTTGGACAGCGGACAGTTGAAGAAACGGCATATCGTCAACAACGTTAAAAACACTTCCTATCGTCCTGGATGGCTAGCTGCAGACGTAAGGGCAACGCCGGATGGGCAGAAGATGGTTCATGCTGCAGGGGGTGGAATAACAGTGATGGATTATGTTGCAGGAACTACTCATTCCGTCGTGTCCACACGAAGCCATGACCGGCACGGCACCAGATTGACCGTTGGTGCCGACGGCCACGTGTACGGGATTCTAAATCAAACCACACTGGTGCAGCTTGCCCTGGCGCCGGAATTGACCTAGCCAAGTTCGCGGCGACGAGCCGAGGTGGATTGCCGTCCGAGGATTTCCTTCCCTTCATTAGCCGTATTTCGCAGTCGCAGTTCCTGCAGTGAAGGAAAAGCCGAGACGTCATAGTTTAGGCTTGTATTCATGCGCATTGCACGATTTGTAGTAGATAGCGACCCGCTGTACGGCGTAGTCGACGGTAACGATATCCATGTTTTGGCTGGAGATCCATTTTTCCAGGGGATCAAGACCACTGGTGCTACGCACTCTTTGGATGATGTTCGGTTGGTAGCGCCGATCATCCCTCGCTCAAAGGTCGTGGGCTTTGGCCGCACGTACCGCGAGCACGCCAAGGAACTTGGAAATGAAGTTCCTGCTGAGCCGCTGATGTTCTTGAAGCCGAATACTTCCGTAGTCGGCCATGGAGACCCCGTCACCCTGCCGGCGTTTTCAAATGAAGTTTCCTTCGAAGGTGAACTTGCCGTGGTGATCGGCCGTATCTGCAAGGACGTTCCAGCCGACAAGGCGCAGGACGTGATCTTCGGCTACACCGTAGCAAACGACCTGACCGCCCGCGATGCTCAGCGCACCGATCCGCAGTGGGCTCGTGCCAAGGGCTTTGACGGTTCTTGCCCGCTGGGCCCGTGGATTGAGACTGAGATTGCCGACCCGGATGATCTGGGAATTATCAGCCGCGTCAATGGAGAGGTTCGCCAAGATGGAACTACCAACGACATGATCTGGCCAGTCAACGAATTGGTTGCTCGTGCTTCCGAAGCTTTCACCTTGCTGCCAGGCGATGTCATCATGACCGGCACCCCGGCAGGCGTCGGCCTAGTAAATACAGGCGACGTTGTAGAAGTGGAAGTCGAAGGTATCGGTTCATTGCGAACCGTCTTCCGTCGCTAGGAACCATCACTGATGTTGTGAGGCTTTCGATCGCTAATGTGATCGGGAGCCTCGCGCTTTAACTGCAAGTTTCTTTGCAGAAGGCATAGAATGAAAACATCATGACTGATCTTTCGTTGATTCCCGTTGTTACCGAAGATACCCCGGTACGCGTTCGTTTTTGCCCATCCCCAACTGGTACCCCTCACGTAGGTTTGATCCGTACTGCCCTCTTCAACTGGGCCTACGCGCGTCACACCGGCGGCAAAATGGTCTTCCGCATCGAAGACACTGATGCCAAGCGTGACTCCGAGGAAAGCTACAACCAGCTTTTGGATGCTCTGGCTTGGTTGGGTATCGATTGGGACGAGGGCGTTAACGCGGGCGGTCCGCATGAGCCATACCGCCAGTCGCAGCGTGGTGAGATCTACGAGGACGTCATTGCCAAGCTTCGCGCTGCAGGCCATGTTTACGAGTCCTACTCGACCCCAGAAGAAGTCGAAGCACGCCACAAGGCAGCCGGCCGTGACCCGAAGCTGGGCTACGACAACTTCGACCGCGAACTGACCGATGAGCAGAAGGCTGCGTTCAAGGCCGAAGGCCGTGAACCGGTATTGCGTGTACGCATGCCGGATCACGACATCACCTTCAACGACCTGGTACGTGGCGAGATCACCTTCAAGGCTGGATCCGTTCCCGACTATGTGGTGGTGCGCGCCAACGGCAAGCCGCTGTACACCCTGGTCAACCCAATCGATGATGCGCTGATGGGCATTACCCACGTACTTCGTGGCGAAGACCTGTTGTCCTCGACCCCACGCCAGGTCGTCTTGTATGCGTTGCTGCACGATATCGGCGTTGCCCAGTACATGCCGCGTTTTGGCCACCTGCCATACGTTATGGGACAGGGCAACAAGAAGCTCTCCAAGCGTGATCCAGAATCCAGCGTATTCTTGCACCGCGACAATGGATTCATCCCGGAAGGCCTGCTGAACTATCTCGCGCTTCTTGGCTGGTCGCTAAGTGCTGATGAAGATATCTTCTCGCGTGAGCAGCTGGTAGAAGCCTTCGATGTAGCAGATGTGTTGTCCAATCCTGCCCGCTTCGATGTGAAGAAGGCAGAAGCAATCAACGGAACCCACGTGCGCATGCTCGAAGCACAGGATTTCCGTGATCGTTTGGTTCCTTACCTGCAGGCCGCTGGCCTGGTGGGCGAAGAACTGACTGAACGTGAAAACGACATCCTGGACCAGGCTGCGCCACTGGTACAGGAACGTATTGCCCTGTTGGGTGAAGCGACCGACATGCTTGAATTCCTCTTCAAGTCTGATGACGAAATTGTCATCGACGAGAAAGCGCTCAAGGGAATGCCGGCAAACCTGGTTGAGGTTGTCGATGCTACTGTCCAGGGCCTCGAAACCCTTACCGAATGGAACGCCGAAACCATCCAGGCAGCACTGCGCACGAAGCTCGTGGACGAACTGGAACTGAAGCCTCGTCAGGCATTCGGACCAGCCCGCGTTGCTATCTCCGGAAAGCGCGTATCTCCACCGCTCTTCGAGTCCATGGAAATTCTTGGACGCGAGTCGAGCCTCAAGCGTTTGCGCGCATTTGGTGAGTCCCGCTAGCTATTCGCCGAAAGCCCGCTGAAAAGCACGTTGAACGCCTCGGATGGTTCCAGTCCTGTGAGCTGGTCCTGTCCGAGGCGTTTTCGTTGAGATTGTTGACGCACTCGTAGATGTGCGAACGGCCGCAATCCGCGTTTATCGTCCATGTCCGAGCCGGAGCTGGCTCATCTGTATCTTGAGCGACTGGCCGGGATTGAGGCAGGTTTTGCGGATGATGGTGCTTATGCCCGGGAAAGGTACATGGCAGGCGGGCTTATGTTCATGGGGCAGCGAGAAGTGCGGTTGCTGCGTGCGTGGAGTTTGGCAAGATTAACCGCGTCAAGCGGAGAAGCCTAA
This sequence comes from Glutamicibacter sp. NPDC087661, assembly GCF_044743275.1. Taxonomy (NCBI): domain Bacteria; kingdom Bacillati; phylum Actinomycetota; class Actinomycetes; order Micrococcales; family Micrococcaceae; genus Glutamicibacter; species Glutamicibacter sp. NPDC087661. The sequence goes on along the minus strand of NZ_JBIUWE010000001.1, from coordinate 1,282,402 downwards.
ACCCCATTTGTGCCCCGTTCCTTGGCCGGTGCGCTGAACTAGAGGGTCTGCCGGCACAGGCGCTTTGCATAGGGGATGACCCTGTTGGCGGCTATCAATATGCCGTTGACGCGGGACTCCAGTATTTTCTCACGGACAGTGCTTCACTTCACAAGAATTTCCCTGCTTGGCTAGTGGCGGATTTGGGATGACTGGCAGCTGTTCTTTGCTGATTTTCCGCGGATTCTGCGTGGGGCACCGGTCGCGAGGCTCGATTTGTGTACTGAACATTAGGCCGGTATAGTTTTATCTCGTGCTACGGCAGTGGCCGGAATGACGCTCAGCTGAATTCCGGAAAGGCCAAGTCACAGTGGGATATGGTGTAATTGGCAACACAACGGTTTCTGGTTCCGTCATTCTAGGTTCGAGTCCTGGTATCCCAGCGCTTCACCAAAGAGATTTGGTGAGCTGAAGATTAATCTTCAGCATACGGCCCCATCGTATAGCGGCCTAGTACTCCGCCCTCTCACGGCGGCAACACGGGTTCGAATCCCGTTGGGGTCACCACAGTAAAACCGCGGAGAATTCCGCGGTTTTTGCGTTTCCCGGACAAAATCTGCATCAGGCTCGCGGGTTTCCCTGTTGGCATGAGGCAAGATAGTTCTCATGGAGTCGAATTCAGATCTGGCTAAGAGCTCAGGGCAGGAAACTGCCTCGCAAACCGAAATTGGCAGTGATTCCGCGGCGCGTTTGAGCGAGCTCCAGAAGCTGCTCGAAGAGCTTTCCTTTGTAAATGGCCAGCCACGAGAAGCCTCTGCGTTCGAAGAACTGCGCAACAAGGCATTGCATCAAATCTCGGACTACCTGATTCCACGAGTTTCGAATCTCGGCGCACCGCTACTGGTGGTCGTCGGTGGCTCCACGGGCTCGGGCAAATCGACTCTAGTCAATTCCCTTCTGGGAGAACCTGTCAGTCTCTCCGGCGCCGTGCGTCCGACCACCCGGACTCCGGTCTTGGCTTTCAACCCTGTTGACCAATCCTTCTTTGAATCTGAACGGATTCTTCCCGAACTTAAACGCGTAGCCGGACGTGGCTTCAATGCCGATGCCGGAGCAGCCAGTAATCATGCGCTGTTGATGACGCCCCGTGAGCAGGTACCACGAGGTTTGGCCATCCTCGATGCCCCGGATATCGACTCGGTTTCCGACGAGAACAGGGAATTGGCGGGCCAGCTTCTGAACGCAGCAGATCTGTGGATTTTTGTCACCACAGCCAATAGATACGCCGATGCTCTTCCTTGGGATATGCTCACCGAAGCCGGCGCACGGAAAATTACCGTCTGCGTCGTCTTGAACAGGGTGCCACCTGGAGCCGAAGACGATATTGTTCCGGATTTGAAACGCCTGTTAAGCGAGAAGGACCTGGATCCGTCGTTGCTGCATGTCCTGAACGAGACGCAACTGGATGACCAGAAGTTGATTCCAAGTGAGCATGTGGAACCCTTGCTCGCGTGGCTGAACTCACTGGCAGCAGATTCCGCTAAACGGCAGCAGATTGCGGCCCAAACACTTGACGGCGCGTTGCGGCGCACCACCGCAGATGTCAGTGAGCTTATCGCTGAACTGCAAGAGCAGGAGAAACAGCTCGTTGAATTGCGCGCCATTACCAATGAGCGCTTTGAGCAATCGCTGGCCAGAATTAACGATTCGCTCAATGACGGCTCATTGCTGCGTGGCGAAATCCTGGCCCGGTGGCAGGACTTCGTAGGAGCGGGCGAGCTGCTGCGCGGAATCGAAGGCGCCATTGGACGGATGAGGGATCGTGTTGGCGCATTCTTGACGGGAAAACCGCCAGCGACCCATCGTGTTGAACAAGCCATCGAATCAGGCCTGCACATGGTCTTCATTGCCGAGGCAACCAAGGCCTGCCACGACGTTGACAGGTCGTGGAAGAACACGCCATTTGGCCAAGCGTTACGCTCTAATCTGCAATCGCCGCGCCCGCCACAGGATCTCAATGAGCAAGCTTCGGAAAGCATCCGGCTTTGGCAAAAAGATGTCTTGGACATGATTCGGCAGGAGGGCGCCGGGAAGCGCAAGACGGCCCGCATGGCGGCATTTGGAGTCAACGGGGTGGCGGTCATCCTGATGGTCGTGGTCTTTGCGTCAACAGCGGGCCTCACCGGTCTGGAAATCGGTATTGCCGGCGGCTCCGCATTGGTAGGGCAGAAACTGCTGGAAGCAATCTTTGGCGAGGATGCGGTACGTCGCATGGCCACCAAAGCCCGCAAGATGCTTGACACCCGGGCACGGGATCTACTGGATAGGACCTCGTCGATCTACCTGGACGAGCTAGCCGCAAAATCGCAGCCGGAGCTTGCCGATCGTTTGGGCAAGATTACCTCAGCCTTGAGCAGCAAAGGGGCTCACTAATGTCCGAGCGCAAGATTCTCAGAGCAGTCAGCGGTCTCAACTCTCAAATCAACAGCATCGTGGAAGCGATGCAGCTTGCAGAACCATATCTGGAACCAGAAACCATCGATCTAGCCGCGGACGTTATCACGCGTGCTGAATCTCGGCGCCAGCTTTCATCCGAACATGTGGTTGTAGGACTTTTCGGTGCCACGGGCAGCGGAAAATCAACGATGTTCAACGCTTTGGTAGGGCATGAGTTGGCGGCCACGGGTGTCATCCGCCCGACTACTACTGATACTGTCGCTGCAATCTGGGAACAAGAAGGATCAAGCGAGTTACTGGACTGGCTGGAAGTTACTACTCGTCACGTCATGGGCGATCAGGACAGCCGGGCGCAACCTGGAAAGAAAAAGAAGTTCGACTCCGGTCTCTTGCTGTTGGACCTACCGGACATGGATTCCACGGCAGTGGATCACCACAAGATTGCTGCTCGTTTGGTGGGCCAAGTGGATTATCTGGTATGGGTGCTTGATCCGCAGAAATACGCCGACGCGTCAATACACCATGGATATCTCAATTCCTTGCGCAGCCAGCAGGGGAACCTGCTGATCGTCCTGAACCAGATTGACAAGATTACAGAACAAGAACGCAAGCAAGTCGTCGATTCCTTGCGCGGCATCTTGGCAACCTCCGGCTTGGAGAACCTTCCCATCGTTTGCGCCTCTGCTGCCACGGGTGAAGGCGTCGCAGATGTGCATGCCAAGATTGCGGCCGCGGCGAAAAACAAGGCACTTTCCACACGTCGGCTCCGCGCAGATGTTGATCAAGTCATCCACCGCCTGAGTGAGGAACTCCAGGTGGAGAAGGTGCGCCTGCCTAGCCAGCTGCACCAAGCGGAGTTGGAGCGTGTGATCGCAAAAGCGCACGGCGCCCAGTACATTGCTGACGCAGTGGAGACCTCCTACCTGCTTCGGGGTGCTTCGCGAACAGGATGGCCTTTGACCACGTGGCTGGTGAAGCTGCGCAACGATCCGCTGAAGCGGATGAATCTCGGGCGCCGGCATGAAGACCCGGAATTGTCCTTGACTTCGCGTCCAGAGCTTTCTGTCGCGGAGACTGCGGCTATCGAACATGGCATCGACCAGTATGTTTCCGAGGCTTCCAATGATCTTCCGGAAAGCTGGAAAGAGCCACTGCGTGAAAAGGTGCACGCGAATACGGAGGTACTAGATGACGGCATCGATGCGGCTATAGCCGGGACACCGCTGGGTGTTGAACGGTCATCCTGGTGGTGGCCGGTAGTCAAAGTCATCCAATGGGTGGCACTTGTTGCCGCCCTGGGCGGCGCCTTGTGGCTCGCGGGCTATCCGGTGGCTGGATACTTCCAATTCGACCTGCCGCCGGCTCCCCGGGTCGAAGGAATCGCCGTCCCGACGCTGCTGGTTTTCATAGGAATACTGCTGGGTATTGTCCTTGGCTTGGCTTGCTCGTTTGTCAACCGAATAGTCGCTAAAGTTAAGCGTAGGAAAGCGTTGAAGAACATTGAACGCTCGGTATCCCACTTGGTCAGGCAGGCCGTGATTGATCCTGTTGACCAGCATTTGGACACCTTCAATAGTTATTCTTCATTGATCACCTCAGCAGCCAAGAAAGCCGATTAGAACTCTGTGACTACAAACCAACCAAACGCCGATGCAACGGTAGGTGACCTTGGGGAACAAGGCATCCTGGACGCGATGTTGCCGCTGCTTGATTCAGAACAAGCAAGTCTTGGGCCCGGCGACGACGCAGGTGCGCTGCGCGTGCGCGGAACGGAAGTTCTCGTCTCCGTGGATACCCTGGTTGAGAATCAAGATTTTCGGTTGATCTGGCCCAGCGGGCTAGAGCACAGAGCCTATGACATCGGGTGGAAATCCATTGCGCAGAATGTTTCGGACATTAATGCAATGGGCGGTCAAGCTACTGGCGCCGTGATTTCTTTGTCCCTGCCGAAGGACACTTCCTTGGAATGGGTCAGGGACTTCAGCCGCGGCGTTGCCGAGGCTATACAGGGACTTGGCGCACAGGAACTTACCATTCTCGGGGGAGACCTCGGGAAGTCCCAAGAAATTTCCGTTACCACTACAGTTCTGGGCGAATGCGAGCATGGCAAGGTCCTGAGGAGCGGAGTCCGAGTTGGCGACCGCATTGCCGTGGCGGGACGTGTCGGTGCTGCGGGGGCAGGGCTTTCGGTGCTTGAGCATGATCGCAACGAACAAGGCTGGAGCCGGGCAGTGCGCCGGCTGGTCCAGGCGCAGTGCCGTCCCGTGCCACCGTTGGAATCCGGCCCGCGTGCCGCGGAAGCTGGTGCTGCAGCCATGATGGACATATCTGATGGGCTGATCCGTGACGCTGGGCGCTTGGCCAAAGCCAGCCATGTGAATCTCGAGTTAGAGTCTTCCGCGCTGCAGGATTATGCTGTTCGCTTGGAAGCCGCGTCAGAACTGACCGGCACCGATCCGATGTCGTGGGTATTGTACGGCGGCGAAGATTTTGGACTCCTTGCTGCCTTCCCAGAGGGAATTGAAATCCCAGAGGAATTCACCGTAATTGGTGCTGCCAAGCCGGCTAATGGTCGCCGCGCAGTGGTGAAACTTGATGGCAAGGTAGCAAAGCCTGAGTCAGGCTTTGACCACTTCGGCTAGCTGCTCCGAACGTGCTTCATGAGCTGGCTACGCGCGGTCATTCTGGATGCGCAGCAGTTCGGAAAGCTCGTGGGCGGCGCTAGTCACGGCTTCGTGGTGAATCTTCCCTGGCTGGCGCGTGAGCCGTTCAATCGGGCCGGATAAGGACAGGGCCGCAATGACTCGTCCGGACTGCCCGCGAACTGGTGCTGATACGGAAGCTACACCTGGCTCGCGTTCGCCCAGCGACTGGGCCCAGCCACGCCGACGGACGCCAGCCAGAATTGTCGGCGTGAAGCGCGCGTGATGCAATCCGTCGACCATGCGTTCATTGTCTTCCCAGGCGAGCAGAATCTGGGCTGCCGAGCCGGCTTTCATGGACAGCTGGGTTCCAACAGGGATGGTGTCACGCAGGCCGATTGGACGCTCAGCACTGGCGATGCACACACGATAATCGCCCTGCTTGCGGAAAATCTGCGTGCTTTCACCGGTGAGGTCGCGAAGCTTGATGAGCACGGGGCCCGCTGCGCTGACCAATCGGTCTTCGCCAGCGGCGCTGGCGAGTTCCACCAGACGGTTCCCCAACTCAAAGCGGCCGTGCATGTCGCGTCCCACCAATCCATGGTGAACCAGCGATTGGGCAATACGGTGCACCGTAGGACGCGAAATTTCGGTGAGTTCCACCAGCTGGGATAGGGAAGTGGGTCCATTCTCCAATGCGTTGAGAATGGCCGCTGCCTTGTCCAGTACGCCTACGCCGCTGCCTGTTGTCATAGTTCCAGTATCACGTCTCAGTATTTGAGATTCAAGTCCGCATACTGGAAAAGTCGATCTATGAAGTGTCAAAGTTGGAGTATCAAATGTTCGTAGCTTGAGGAGTGTGTCGCATGTCCGCCATGCAGTCGCCCCAGACATTGGCAGAAAAAGTCTGGAATGCGCATGTTGTGCGCCGAGGAGAAGGCGAAGGCGAAGCTCGCCAGCCAGATTTGATCTACATTGATCTCCACCTGCTGCACGAGGTGACCTCGCCGCAGGCCTTCGAGGGCCTTCGCCTGGCTGGCCGTCCACTGCGTCGGCCGGACCTGACGATTGCGACCGAAGACCACAACACCCCAACGCTGGATATTGACAAGCCCATTGCCGACCTGACCAGCCGCACCCAGATCCATACCCTGCGGGATAACTGCAAGGAATTCGGTGTCCGCCTGCACTCCTTGGGCGACAAGGAGCAGGGCATCGTTCACGTGGTGGGTCCGCAGCTGGGTTTGACCCAGCCAGGAATGACTGTTGTCTGCGGTGATTCGCATACTTCGACCCATGGCGCCTTCGGCGCCCTGGCTTTGGGCATCGGCACCTCGGAAGTCGAGCATGTCATGGCCACTCAGGCGCTGAGCTTGAAGCCATTCAAGACCATGGCCATTAACGTCGAAGGCACCTTGAAGCCTGGTGTCACCTCCAAGGACATCATCTTGGCGGTCATCGCCAAGATCGGTACCGGTGGCGGCCAGGGATACGTGCTGGAGTACCGTGGTTCTGCGATTCGCTCGCTGTCCATGGATGCCCGCATGACCATCTGCAACATGTCCATCGAGGCTGGCGCCCGCGCCGGCATGATTGCTCCGGACGAGACCACCTTCGAATACGTCAAGGGACGCCCGCATGCACCGGCAGGCGAAGACTGGGACGCCGCCGTCGAGGACTGGAAGCAGCTGCACACCGATGATGGCGCGCGCTTCGACGCTGAAGTCTTCTTGAATGCAGATGAACTTGAACCATTTGTCACCTGGGGCACCAACCCGGGCCAGGGTGTCTCGCTGTCCGAGAATGTGCCTTCTCCGGAAGACTTCGAAGACGAGAATGATCGCAAGGCCTGCGAGCGTGCCTTGGACTACATGGGTCTGACCGGCGGCACGCCGCTGAAGGACATCCGCGTGGATACCGTCTTCCTGGGGTCCTGCACCAACTCCCGCATGGAGGACCTGCGTGCAGCAGCTCAGGTCATCAAGGGCAAGGAAAAGGATCCTGATGTCCGCATGATCGTGGTACCCGGCTCGGCGCGTGTTCGGCTGGAAGCCGAAGCAGAAGGCCTGGATCAGATTTTCAAGGATTTCGGTGCTGAATGGCGCTTTGCAGGTTGCTCCATGTGCCTGGGTATGAACCCGGACCAGTTGGCCGAGGGGGAGCGCTGCGCGTCCACCTCCAACCGCAACTTCGAAGGACGACAGGGCAAGGGCGGACGTACCCACCTGGTGTCGCCACTGGTGGCCGCGGCTACCGCAATCCGTGGAACCCTCTCGTCGCCTAGCGACCTCGTCAACGTACCGGCTTCGGTCTAGGAAGGATCACCGTCATGGAAAAGATTGTCAGCCACACCGGTATTGGTGTTCCACTGCGCCAGAGCAATGTGGACACGGACCAGATTATTCCTGCCGTTTACCTCAAGCGCATCACCCGCACCGGCTTCGAGGATGCGTTGTTCGCGGGTTGGCGACGGGATGAGAAATTCATCCTGAACCAGGAACCTTTCAATACCGGCTCCGTGCTGGTGGCAGGTCCCGACTTCGGCACCGGTTCTTCGCGCGAGCACGCTGTCTGGGCGTTGAAGGATTACGGATTCAAGGCTGTGATCTCCGCTCGGTTTGCCGATATTTTCCGTGGCAACTCGGGCAAGCAGGGACTGGTTGCTGCTGAAGTTGCCCAGAGCGATATTGAATTGATCTGGAAGGAACTGGAGAACAATCCGGGCACCACGGTCACCGTTGACCTGGAATCGCGTACGGTCCAGTGCGGTTCCATCTCGGCACCGTTCCAGATTGACGACTACACCCGCTGGCGCTTGATGGAAGGCCTGGACGATATCGGCCTGACCTTGCAGCATGAGGAAGATATCACCGCATACGAAGCCAAGCGTCCTGCGCATAAGCCGCAGACTTTGCCGGCACGAACCGCAGGCTAAGCACCGAGTTCAAAGTAATTGGAATGGTCCGCTCCTCCCTGACGTTGTTAGGGGTGAGCGGATTATTGCATTCCTGATGGAATGAATTTCGGCAGAGCATAATAGGTCTGTCTGAAAGCATGCTCACAATGTGTGCGCCACGAGATGATCTGGGCATACTGGCAGGTGCAGAGGCGGTATGCTTGCTTAGTCCTGCCAGTTCGAAAGCCTAGAAGCTTCGGCGGGCGATAACGACTACGCGATGAGGTAATTCATACATGGGTAAGATCCTGACGATCCATGGTGGTGTCCCGCTCAAGGGCACCGTACGAGTCGGCGGAGCAAAGAACCTAGTGCCAAAAGCCATGGTCGCGGCTCTGCTTGGCGATACCCCTTCGGTATTGCGCAACGTACCGGAGATCAAAGATGTAGCTGTCGTGCGCAGCCTCCTTGAAATCCACGGTGTCAAGGTTGACCAGGACCCTGAAACCGGCGATCTGACCATGGACCCTACCCAGGTCAAGACCGCCTCGAACCAGGCGATCGATGCCCATGCCGGTGACTCGCGTATCCCTATTCTTTTCTGCGGACCATTGATCCACGCCTTGGGCGAAGCGTTCATCCCGGATCTGGGTGGCTGCCGCATCGGCGACCGTCCGATTGACTTCCACCTGGAAGTGCTGCGCGACTTTGGAGCGATCGTTGACAAGGCTGCCGATGGCATCCGCATCTCGGCCCCTAATGGGCTGACCGGCGCCAAGGTTGAACTGCAGTACCCAAGTGTCGGCACCACCGAACAGGTACTGCTCTCGGCCGTTCGAGCCAAGGGTGTCACCGAAGTCAGCAACGCGGCCATTGAGCCAGAAATCCTTGACCTGATCTCGCTTCTGCAGAAGATGGGCGCCATCATCTCCGTGCACCGCGACCGCGTGATCCGCATCCAGGGTGTCGAGAAGCTTACGGGCTTCGACCACTCCGCGTTGCCTGATCGCAACGAAGCCGCATCATGGGCCTCTGCCGCGCTGGTCACCAAGGGCGATATTTTCGTCCAGGACGCGACCCAGCGTGATTTGACTGCTTTCCTGCACGTCTACCGCCAGATCGGTGGTGAATTCGACGTCAAGTCCGACGGCATTCGCTTCTATCACCCAGGTGGAGACCTTAATCCACTGATCCTGGAAACCGACGTCCACCCGGGCTTCATGACTGACTGGCAGCAGCCGCTGGTAGTGGCCCTGACCCAGGCCAAGGGCGTATCGGTCATTCACGAGACCGTGTATGAGAACCGCTTCGGATTCACCGATGCGCTGGTTCGCATGGGTTCCACCGTCCAGGTTCACACCGACTGCCTCGGGTCCACACCTTGCCGCTTCGGACAGCGCAACTTCAAGCATTCTGCTGTTGTCGTAGGCCCAGCGAAGCTGATCGGTGCCGACATCGATGTTCCTGATCTTCGTGGCGGTTTCTCCCATTTGATCGCTGCTCTGGCTGCAGAAGGCACCAGCAAGGTCACCGGCATTGAGATCATCAACCGAGGCTACGAGCACTTCATGGAGAAGCTGCAGGCCCTGGGCGCAAATGTCGAGCTGAGCAACTAAAGGGGATCCGATTCGTGGTAAAGATTCTGGCCCCTGGCGAATCTGCTAAGACTAAACGGGTTTTCTCGCTATTGGCGGGCATTGTCCGTTCTGCCATGAACGGTTTGATGGGCAAAACGTGGAAGGGCTTCGAAACCCTCCCTCCGGGCGGGTACATCCTCTGCCCCAATCACCTGACCGAGATTGATCCGCTGGTTGTCGGCCATGCTATTTACAGCAATGGCCGGCTGCCACGCTGGCTGGCCAAGGAATCCTTGTTCAAGATTCCAGTGCTCGGATGGATGCTGCGCGAGACCGGACAGGTCCCGGTGTCACGCAGCGCATCCAATGCTGGCGAATCGCTGGCCGCGGCCCGAAAAGTCCTGGACGCCGGCGGGGTCATAGTCATTTACCCGGAAGGGACGCTGACCCGCGACCCTGGTCTGTGGCCAATGGTAGGGCGAACCGGTGCCGCACGTTTGGCCCTGCAGACTGGCGCACCAGTGGTACCGATGGCTCACTGGGGCGACCAGGAACTGCTGCCGCGCTATTCCAAGAAAATGTATCCGTTCCCGCGAAAGCATGTCACCGTGTCAGTTGGGCAGCCAGTGGATCTTGATGACTTGCGTGATGGCCCGCGTACTCGGGCAGTGCTGCAAGAAGCCACTGATCGCATCATGGACGCGATCACCGCACTGACCGCAGAACTGCGCCAAGAAGAAGCACCAGCTGCGCGTTGGGATCCCAGCAAGCATGGCCAGTCGAAGACTGGCCGCAATTTCGATACCCCGGATAACTAATTACCTTGATCAACACCTTCCAGAGGACTGACATTGAATAAGCCGCTACCACGCAAAATCGCCGTCATGGGCGCTGGCAGCTGGGGGACAACCTTCGCCAAGGTGCTTGCTGATTCCGTTGCAGACAAGGGCATCGACGTTCAGATTTGGGCCCGTCGCGAAGACGCCGCCGATGAAATCAATGAACGCCACACCAATTCACGCTACCTGCGCGAAACCAAGCTTCCGGCCAACATCACGGCATCATCGGATCCGAAGACCGTTCTCACCGACGCTGACCTTGTCGTCTTGGCGATTCCGGCTCAGTCGTTGCGCCAGGAATTGGCGAAGTTCAAAGAATTCTTTGAACCCGGTGCGGTATTGCTTTCACTGATGAAGGGTCTTGAACGCGGGACCGATCTGCGCATGAGCCAGGTCATCGCCGAAGTCACCGGGCTGCCTGCAAAGCAGATCGCTGTGCTGTCCGGACCAAACCTGGCAATGGAAATCGCACGCGAGCAGCCAACGGCTTCGGTCGTGGCCTGCACCGATTCTGATATTGCGCAGTGGATTGCTGAACTGTGCTCCGCTGCATACTTCCGTCCCTACACTAATGACGATGTCTTGGGTGTTGAGCTTGGCGGAATCGTCAAGAACATCATCGCCCTTGCCGTTGGCATGTGCGATGGCATGGGAATGGGCGATAACACCAAGTCCACCGTCATCACGCGCGGCTTGGCTGAAACCACTCGCTTGGTCCTCGCCCTGGGTGGCCGTTTGGACACCTTGGCAGGTCTTTCTGGCTTAGGCGACCTTGTGGCTACCTGTTCTTCCTCGCTCTCCCGCAACAACACTGCAGGACGCCTGCTTGGCCAGGGGCTCTTCTTGGAAGAGGTCAATGACCGCATGTCGCAGACTGCGGAAGGCATCAAGTCAGCACGTGCCGTATTCGACTTGTCCCAGGCCCATCACGTGGAAATGCCAATCACCGAAGCAGTGGTCATGGTCCTGGAGGGCACCTTGAGCGTTGAAAATATGGCTGCACGCCTGTTGGCGCGTGAATTGAAATCTGAAGGAGAACGTCACTAATGACTGAACGCAAGCTCCGTGTCCTCTTGCTCTTCGGTGGCCGTTCCTCAGAGCACTCCGTTTCCTGCGTTACTGCGGCCGGCGTCATGCACGCCATCGACCGCGAGCGTTTCGAAATTGTTCCGGTGGGTATCACCCGCGACGGCGGCTGGACCCTGCTGGACGAGGATCCAGAAGGCTGGGCACTGAATACTGGCAAGCTGCCAGAAATTTCCTCGGTGGATCATCCGGTGCATCTTTCCACCGACGCGCAGAAGACATCATTGCTGTCCTACTCGGACTCCACGGTGGCAGATCTGGGCGAGATCGACGTGGTCTTCCCGTTGCTTCATGGTCCGTTTGGCGAGGATGGATCAATCCAAGGCATGCTGGAAATGGCTGGCGTTTCCTACGTTGGCTCGGGTATCGCAGCCAGCGCGATGGGCATGGACAAGCATTTCATGAAGGTAGTCTTCGAAGGGGCAGGCTTCAAAGTAGGCCCGTACGAAGTCATCACCAACAAGCAGTGGCTGCGCAACAGCGAAGCTGCCATGAAGCGTTGCGAAGACCTGCAGTACCCGTTGTTCGTCAAGCCGGCCCGTGCAGGATCTTCGGTAGGCATCACCAAGGTAGACGAGTCTTCGGGGCTTCGTGCCGCTATTGAAATTGCCCGTGCTGAAGATCCCAAGGTGATCATCGAGCAGGGGATCGTTGGCCGTGAAATCGAATGCGGTGTTCTTGAAGGCCGCGGCTGCGAACCTTCGCGTGCGTCATTGCCAGGCGAAATCGCGGTGGCAGATAACGAGCACACCTTCTACGATTTCGAAGCGAAATATGTTGATGGCGCCGCGGCCGAGCTCAGCTGCCCAGCAGATCTGAGCGAAGAAGCCACTCGCGAGATCCGCGAACTTGCAGTCAAGGCCTTCGACGCTATGGATGCAGAAGGCTTATCTAGAGTTGATTTCTTCTACACTCCCGAGGGGGAGTGGATCATCAATGAAATCAACACCATGCCCGGCTTCACGCCTTCAAGCATGTACCCGCAAATGTGGGCCAAAACGGGAATTGAGTACCGTGAACTTATTGATGAGCTGATTGGGCTGGCTACCGACCGGAATATCGGTTTGCGCTAATCCGGGAATAGCCGTTAAAGCTTGAGGGTGTGTTGAAGAATCAACACACCCTCACGTTTTGCTTGTAGGCGATCCGCTTACAAGCTCACTGACTTGTCAACACTAACGCACTTTTTGGAAGCCGGGATCTTCTGGGCTGCATCCGACAGCGTGGCCAGCACGGTACTTGACGGGATGACGTTAGGATCCAAGACGACTTCGGTCGCCGGCGTCCGGCCGTAAGTAGTCAAGGTCCAGATACCTGATTCTTCATCCTCATTCGCTACCCAGTCGACGTCATTCACGGATACGCAGGGGTCAGTAGTGGGTCCGGGAACTTCGACACCGCAACGCAAGACAACTTTTGACGGGTCGCCCCAGGCCGAGGTTGCCTGCGAGGTCGTTGAACGGCGCTCGGCATCATCGATGGCTTCGGGCAGGACAACCATCATTTCCGCACAAAGCGGGTTGGCTGCGTCCGGGGCAGCATCCACGGAAGCGACTGATGCGCAGCCTGCAAGTACTGGTAGTAATAAAGTACCGCTCATCACCAATGCCGAAGTTTGAGCAAGTTTTCGGTTAAGTTTTGGTGACAGTCGGGCTTTCAAGCTGATTTTAGACACGTTATAAGACTACATCGGCACTCTGAAAGATAGGATGTACAGAGTTGAAACTGTGAAAGGTAGCAAATGTCCTTTGAAGAGCACCCAGCGCGACCGCGCAAAAAGAAAAAGCGCACCGGGCGAGCCATCGTCTTAAGCGTGCTTGCCCTCGTCATGGTCGCGGCGCTTGTTGCCGCCGGTTACCTTTGGAACCTTGGCAGAACTTTCGACTCTGAAAGCCAGACGATTACGGATGCCTTCCCCGCGGAAGAAACTCGTCCTGAAGTCAATGACGAGTCCAAGGACGCCGTCAACATCCTGCTGCTCGGAAGCGATACTCGCGCAACTCGTGAGGCGGATGAGGACAGCGAAGACTTTGGTACCCTGCCTAACGGTGGCCGCTCAGACACCATGATGCTGGTTCATATTCCTGCAGACCGCGAGAATGTGTTTGTCACCTCCGTCATGCGCGACACCTGGCTTGATATTCCGGGCGTAGGAACTGCCAAGATCAACCGTGCTTTTGCCAGCGGTGGAGTGCCCAAAGCAGTCGAAACCCTTGAGGGGCTCTTTGGCGTTCGCATTAACCACGTCGCGTCCGTCGATTTCGAAGGATTCAAGGGTCTAACCGACGCAGTGGGCGGAGTTACCGTTAATAACCCGCGAGGCTTCAAGCAGTCAATTGTTAATGGCATGTACTTCCCAGAGGGTGTTCAAACCCTGGACGGTGAACAGGCACTGGCATTTGTCCGTGAACGCAAGTCCTTCCCAGGCAGCGACTACGAGCGCGTCAAGAACCAGCAGCTTTTCGTCAAGGCTTTGCTTGGTCAGTTGATGTCCAAGGAAACCCTGACCAACCCGGGTAAGGTCTCTGAAGTTGTTTCTCAAATTGCACCGTTTATTGCAGTTGATGAAACTCTGGATTCTGGCAAGGTTGCCTCTTACGCTTCCTCCATGCTGAACCTGCGTTCGAGCGATATGGAATTCTTCACCCTTCCAAACAAGGGCCCGGGACGTTCGGCCGACGGACAGTCAATTGTCATTCCGGATATGGAAGTGATTGAGAAGTTTGGCAAGGCACTGCAAGAAGACAAGATGGCAGAGTTCGTAGAAACTACTGACCTGTCACGATAACTCCACTGAAGGACCAACTTTCCATGACTCCCCAAAAACTCGATACCTCGGTGCGTGCCATCAGAGAATGGCTCGCACGGAGTGTCAAGAGTCTCGGGAACCATTCTGACCGGCTCAATGCCATCAACGTTTTCCCGGTAGCAGACGGAGATACGGGCAGTAACCTGTATCTGACTGCACGGGCAGGTCACGATGCAGTGAGTAAACTGGAAAGCGACGACATCGGTGGCTTCTTAGAAGTTGCCGCGCGCGCGTCAATGGAATCGGCGCGCGGCAACTCTGGAACCCTGTTGGCTGTATTCCTCAGCGGCCTGAGTGAACCGTGGGTCGGTTACGAGCGGCTTACCGCGCCGCTGCTAGCCCTTGGGCTTGAACGTGCCAAGGTGCGCTCCTGGTCAGCACTGAGTGAACCAGTCGAAGGCACCATGCTCTCCGTGATCAACGCCATCGCGTTGGCCGCAGGATCGACCCTTGCTCACTTGAAGTGTGATTTAGAGAGCCGTGCAGCGTTGGACACGGTATTGACCCAGATGAGCCAAGCGGCTCGATTGGCAGTGAAGGGAACTGAAACAGAGCTCCCGTCCCTCGTTGAAGCCGGTGTAGTAGATGCGGGCGCGGTGGGCATGCTGATCATCATCGATGAACTTTGCGCTGCTATTCGAAGCGACGCCACTGATTTTGAGTCCTACGAGAAATTCCATGGCTATCAGGTCCAGGATCCGCATGTCCATCTGAACAATGACACTGAAACCGGCGTCGAAGTCATGTGCACTGTCTCTCTGGATGCATTAGGCGCCGCTACTCTGCGCGGTCAGCTAGATGCCATGGGCAATTCCGTGATCATGTCCCCGGTAAACCAGCTTGAAGAAGACACCTACCGTTGGCGCGTACATGTGCATGTCCCGGAGTCTGAAAAAGCCTTGGACCTGATCAAGAAATACGGTGACCCAGTGAATATCAGCGTCACCGATCTGTGCACCCACGATGGCTGAAACAACGCTGACCACGTTTGAGAATGCAGAACTCTCAACATTCCTCGGTAATAAGAACGCCACCGCGCTGGAAAAGGCATTCGGCTACAGCACAGTGGGGGAGTTCCTCTGGCATTTTCCTCGGCGCTATGTCGAAGTAGGCGAACTTACGCCAATTTCAGAGCTTCCCTTTGACGAGCACGTCACCGTTGTAGCCCAGGTGGTCAACGTTAGCCAGCGGCAGATGCACTCGCGTCGCGGTTTCATTTTTGAAGTGACCGTTAGCGATGAGCTCAGTGCAGGCGGCCAAGAGCTGAAGATGACCTTCTTCAATGGTTACCAAGCCCGAACGGACTTGGATATTGGAACTATTGCAATGTTCAGCGGCAAGGTTGGCTGGTACCAAGACCATCTGCAGCTGAGCCAGCCCGAATACGCGATCCTGGATGAGGCATCACAGGCGGATCCGCGCCCTATCCCGATCTATCCGGCTTCGGCGAAGATGCCGAATAAGCGCATCAGGGATTTGATGGCGTTGTTGATGGAACAATTCACAGATCAGAATCTTCCTGAATTTCTTCCAGCAGAACTGCTACGCACCCATCATTACCCAGTACGCCATCAAGCGTTCTTGGATCGACATTTTCCCAAAGAAATCAAGCAGGCTTACGTGGCTCGACAGCGCTTTGCCTTTGAAGAAGCCTTCATGCTGCAGCTGGCATTAGGGGAACGCGGTCGCCAGCTGGGAGCGCAGAAAGCTATCGCGCGTCCACAGGTGCCAGGACGACTGGCCGATAAATTTGATGCCATCCTGCCGTTTACCCTGACCGAAGACCAGCTCCTTGTCGGAGAACAAATCTCTGCCGATCTGGCACAGCCACATCCGATGCATCGCTTACTGCAAGGAGAGGTAGGTTCCGGCAAGACCATTGTCGCGCTTCGCGCCATCTTGCAGGTGATCGATGCCGGAGGACAGGCGGCGCTCCTAGCGCCGACAGAAGTCCTGGCCGCGCAGCACTATGCGTCTATCAAGAAGATGCTTGGCAACCTCGCAGAACCCGGATTGTTTGGCGAAGGCGAAGGAACTGGAGTCGCGCTCCTGACAGGTTCTGCAAAAACTGCACAGCGTCGTGAAGCTCTATTAGGTATTGCCAGCGGCGAAACAGGACTGGTTATTGGTACGCATGCCCTGCTGGGCGATCAGGTGCAATTCGCTGAACTTGGCCTAGTCGTCGTGGATGAGCAACATCGTTTTGGCGTTGAACAGCGCGATGCCTTGCGGGCTAAGGCGGCCGGCTCAGTCCCGCATACCCTGGTCATGACTGCTACGCCGATCCCGAGAACCGTCGCTATGACCGTGTTCGGCGATTTGGACACGTCGACAATCAAGCGCCTGCCCGCCGGGCGCGCACCGATCCAAACGCATATTGTGCCCATGCAGCTGACCGGTTTCCGGGACAGGTTGTTCTCAAGGATCATTGAGGAAGTCGGGAAGGGCCACCAAGTCTATGTGGTGTGTCCAAGAATTTCGGACACGACAGCGGAAGAAGGCGTTCTCCTAGCGACCTATGAAGATTCTGCCGGACAAACCATGAGCGTCGAAGCCATGCAGGAGTTGCTGGGTGGGATGCCTGAATTTGTTGGGATACGTACCGAAGCGCTGCACTCGCAACTGGATGCAGCAGACAAGCAAGAAACCATGGATTCCTTTGCACGTGGCGAAATTGACGTGCTGATTTCTACGACTGTCATTGAAGTTGGTGTTGACGTTCATAATGCGACGTTGATGGTGATCATGGACGCTGAGCGCTTTGGCATCTCGCAGCTCCACCAGCTGCGTGGCCGCGTAGGCCGTGGCGGATTTCCCGGGACGTGCCTCATGACCACATGGTTGGACGCGGACCATCCGTCGGTAGGACGATTGAAGACGATCGAGTCAACAATCGATGGCTTTGAGCTAGCTGAAGCAGACTTGGCGGAACGCAAAGAAGGAAATATCCTTGGCGTTCAGCAATCGGGTAGCCGATCGTCGTTGCGGGAACTGAGCATCATCAAGGATCGCACGCTTATTGAGCGGGCTAGAACCGATGCGGGTCTCCTCCTTGCCGATGGCAACTGGGGACGTCAACACCCCGGACTCCTGGCGGTTGCCGGGAATTGGCTTGATGAATCCACCAAAGAATATTTGAATAAGAACTGATTGAAGGTAGATCTAGGCAATGAGCCGAATAATCGCTGGAGCCGCTGGCGGGCGTCCACTGAAGTCCGTACCTGGTGATGCAACACGCCCTACAACGGACCGGGTCAAAGAGGCTCTCTTCTCCCGTTTGGAAAGCTGGGATATCCTCTCTGGCGCACGAGTACTGGATCTCTTTGCAGGATCAGGGTCGCTAGGCGTCGAGACAGCCAGCCGCGGGGCGCGGCAGGTTGTTCTGGTAGAAAAGGCGCCCAAAGCGGTCTCTGCTTGCCAGCAAAATGCAGCACTGGTGAATAAGGTTCTGAAGACCGATACCGTTACGGTTCAGCGCGGGAGTGTTGATAGCGTCCTCGATGGGTATTACAACGCGGTTTCGGGAGTGCCCAGCAAGACCTTTGACGTGGTCTTGCTGGATCCTCCTTACCCGCTGACTGAAGAAGAACTAGCTTCCACGCTCGAGAAGATATCCAGAATCCTAGCTGAAGATGCCACCGTGATCGTCGAGCGTTCCGGTCGTTCACCAGAACCAACATGGCCGAGCGCCATGGAGAAGTTCGCCGACAAGAAATACGGCGAAACGCACCTATGGTTTGCAGAACCCATCTAGATCCATCGAATGGCGAACCTCTGACGGGTGTGGTCCCGCTGCCTGGCATTGGAGTATTAGATCGTCCCGGAATCGTTGGCGGGACGCTGTCAATATCAAGTTCCCGGGGAAGCGCTTGGTAAACATTTCCGGACTTGAACTCAGCATCACGAATTCAAAGCTGGAACCTGCTGCCTCAACTTGAGAACAAGTGAAATCCAAGGGAGGATCATCGCCAATGTTCACGAACAGCAATCCGTCGTTGGCCAATGAATTCTTGAGTTCTGCGTAGTAGCCGTCGGTGGTGAGGTGTTCTGGTGCGTCCGGCCCAGAGAAGATATCCAGTACGATGACGTCAAACTTTTCATCGACCAGTTGTTCGGCAAGCACGCTCCTTGCATCGGCAACAATTGGGGATAGATCGCAGCCTTGAGGCAAAGGCAGATGCGTGAGAACGAAATCAAGAAGTTCCCGCTCAATGTCTACAGCTACGTGAGTACTCGACGGATAAACCACACTCGCCCAGCGAGCCAGAGTCAAAGCGCCTGCGCCGAGATGCAGCATCTTCATTGGACGCTCCTCTGGGCGCAGGACCTTCAGATGATTGGCAATGCGCGCGAGATATTCGTAGAAGACTTCTTCCGGATGCGAAAGATTGACATGCGACTGGGGCGCGTCGCCTATGGCGAGTATTTTTGACCCGGGGACCAAGTCATCGTCGTAAATCGTGGCGTGTTCCTGTACGAAACCAAGCCACCGTTTAGCCGGCTTTCGTGTCAATTGGACAGCACCTCTGGCAGGCGCTGCAATCGCTGAACCGCATCGGAAATCACGTCAGGCTTTTTGCAGAAGGCGAAGCGCAGCAGGCCCTGGTAGTCACTTCGGTTTTCGGGATGGACAAAGGTCGACATCGGTATCGCCGCAACGCCGAGGCACTCGGGCATCATTCGGGCTACTTCAGCAGCATCATTCAATTCAAAGCCACGTACATCAGCAACCAAGAAGTAGGTACCCTTCGGGCGAATTACCGGGATGCCAGCTGTTTCCAGGCCGGATGCGAGAATTTCTCCCGACTGTCCGAGATCGGCGGCGAAGCGCTCGAAGAAGGCGTCTGGAAGTTGCAGGGCTTTCGCTACTGCCGGTTGGAACGCTGGGCCCGAGGAGTAGGTCAGGAACTGTTTCACTGTACGGACAGCAGTGATCAGTTGGCGAGGACCGGTTGCCCAGCCTACTTTCCAGCCAGTAAAGGAGAAAGACTTGCCCGCTGAAGAAATGGTGATGGTTCGCTCTGGTCCACCGGGCAAGCTCGCGATGGGAACATGTCGCACACCGAAAGTCAGATGTTCATAGACCTCATCGGCGATGATGATGCAGTTGTGCTGATGCGCCAGGGCAATGATTTCTTGGAGCACTGAAACATCTAATACGGTGCCAGTTGGATTATGGGGATTATTCACGAGGATTACCCGCGTCTGGTCAGTGACTGCACGTCGAAGGTCATCCAAATCTGGTTCGAAATTCGGAGCCTTGAGCTGAACGACCTTATGCACAGCGTTGGTCAACCCAATCATGGCTGCATAGGAGTCGTAGTAAGGCTCAAAGGTCACAACTTCATCGCCAGGTTCCAGGAATGCCAGCAGAGAAGCGGCGATGGCTTCAGTTGCGCCTGTGGAAACGACAATCTCAGTCTCCGGGTCAAGCTTCAACGAATAGAACCGTTCCTGATGCGCAGCGATAGCTTCGCGGAGGTTCAGGGTCCCTGAACCTGGTGCGTATTGGTTAGCGCCATTTTGAATTGCGTCGATGGCAATTTGCTTGATTTCTGGTGGACCCTCGGAATCGGGAAACCCCTGGCCTAGATTGATGGCCTTGTGGTGATTCGCTAATGCGGTGATTTCTTCAAAGATCGTCACTCCGGGCTGTCCATTGGAATCTAGTAGGTTGGCACCATATGCGGTTCGCTGCCATGGAGTGAATTCAATGCTCATAAGTCCATTATCGTCTCGTACAGAGGAACGAGGGTATTAAGTCATGGAATCTTTACGAGACATTCACACCAGATCGCTAATTTGACATGAGTTCTTGATAGATTCAGTTCATGCGAAGAGCGGTATGCCCGGGTTCTTTTGACCCAATTCATAATGGACACGTCGAAATCATTGCGCGTGCGGCGAGCCTTTTTGATGAGGTGATCGTGGCAGTGTCCACGAATTACTCCAAGAAGTATCGCTTCAGCGAAGACGAACGAGTCGCCATGGTAGAAGAAACTGTCGGTGGACTGCGTGGGGTTTCCGCTGTGCCGATGGGCCAGGGGCTGCTAGCTGATTTCTGCAAGGAGCAGGGAGCGGAAGCAATCGTCAAGGGATTGCGTAGCACTGTTGACTACGCCTATGAGATTCCCATGGCCACGATGAATCGGCATCTGACAGGTGTTGAAACGGTCTTCCTTCAGGCTGATACGCGATACACGCATCTTTCCTCATCTCTGCTCAAGGAAGTACAGGCTCTTGGCGGGGACGTTGATGAGTACTTCCCGCGCGCTGTAATCAAGAGGCTTACTCATCCGTAGGTAGTTGCGCAATACTGTCGCCATTAACTAATCCGAAGATAGGGGATTCAACACTATGTCTGCACCTCGCGCTATTACCAAAGCGGTCATTCCGGCAGCCGGTTTAGGCACACGTTTCCTTCCTGCAACGAAGGCAATGCCAAAGGAAATGCTCCCAGTCGTCGACAAGCCAGCGATTCAATACGTTGTCGCCGAAGCTGCTCGTGCTGGGCTTAATGATGTCCTGATGATTACCGGACGAAACAAGCGCGCTCTTGAAGACCATTTTGATCGTGTTCCGTCACTGGAAGCGTCTTTGGAAGCGAAGGGTGATACGAAGAAGCTCGCGTTGGTGCAAGATGCCACAGCGTTGGGGGATATCCATTATGTACGGCAACGCGATCCTCGCGGGCTGGGTCATGCAGTCTTATGTGCCAAGCAACATGTAGGGGATGAACCATTTGCGGTTCTTCTCGGTGATGACTTGATCCATGAAGATGATGACTTGCTTTCTTCCATGATTGACATTCAAAAGTCGACTGGCGGTTCAGTTATTGCTCTGATGGAAGTTGATCCGAAACAAATCAGTGCTTATGGATGTGCAGATGTGTCCCCGGTAGCGGATGCCGACTACGTCAAAGTTAATGGATTGGTTGAGAAACCGAGCGTTGAAGAAGCACCGAGTAATCTAGCTGTCATTGGACGTTATTTACTGCATCCCCGTGTATTCGAGATTCTGAAGCACACGGCTCCCGGTAGGGGCAATGAAATTCAGTTAACGGATGCTCTACAAGAGTTGGCGACTGCCGACGGGGAGGGAGCTGGTGTCCACGCTGTAGTTTTCCGAGGTCGGCGTTACGACACAGGCGACAAACTAAGTTATCTGCAAGCGAACATTGCCCTTGCTGTGGAGAACGAAGAACTCGGGGCCAACTTGAAGACTTGGCTGAAGAATTTCGTTAGAACTCTAGAAGACTAGTTCTTGACCTAGGCTACTCAGGATAATCACATTTATCTTGGGTAGTCTTTTTCATTGCGCGAAGTCACCCAGGTTGCCGTTGACCTTGGGGGATCGTTGCCCGGTGGAGTAGGAATGAGAATAGTGCAAGACCAAGATTCAGTCTTTTTGTCGCGGAGCGCGCGGACTCGATCTGAACGTCGGAAAAAGAAGAGAACACAAGGCATCGTCGTGTCTGTAGTTGTAGTGCTCCTGGTGGCAGTGCTCAGCACCGGCTATGTTCTTTTCGATTTGCAGCGCCAGTTCAACACGAAATCTAATACCGTGGATTTAGGATTTTCAGACGCCGAGGAGCAAGCTCGTCCGATCAAAGATCCTGAAGATAAGTCCATGAATGTCTTATTACTGGGCGTCGATCATGCAGATGAAGGTACCGCCGATGCTCAAGCTCTTGATGGGGCAGTTTCACAACGTAGCGATTCAATGATGCTTGTTCATATCCCGGAAGACCGCTCACAGGTCTACGTTATGTCGATGGTTCGAGACATGTATGTGGAGATTCCGGGGCATGGAATGAACAAGCTCAATGCCGCGATCTCGCTTGGCGGGGTTCCTCTGTTGATGCAAACGATTGAAGGACTCTTCAGCACCAAGCTTGATCATGTAGCCATGGTTGATTTCGAAGGGTTCCGTGAATTATCGACTGCTCTCGGTGGTGTGACTGTAAATAATGAGATCCCATTCACGGCAAACGACACGGACTACTTCTACCCAGCCGGCGACATCACGCTGGAAGGCGACCGCGCACTTCGGTTTGTGCGCGAGCGAAAGTCGTTTACCAATGGTGATTACCAACGCGTCGCGAATCAACGCAAGTTCATCGCTGCAGCAGCAAATCAGGTGCTCTCATCAGGCACATTAACTAACCCTGTCAAGCTGTACGAAATCGTCGACAAGGTTTCTCCCTATCTCACCTTTGACGACAACTTTGATGCCGCAACCTTGGTCGGACTGGGTTTGCAACTCAAAAACGTGGACACGGAGAATATGGAGATGTTCACCATGCCAACTGCTGGAACATCGACTAGTGCAGACGGGCAATCAATAGAATTGGCAAGCGAACTCGCTATTGCTCAAATTAGCGAAGCTTTGCAAGGCGATGCCATGGCTGACTACCTTCGCGAAAACCCGCCTGAAACACCGTAAGTAGTAGATGTGGGATGTACTACACCAAGCTGAAGAGCGAAAGCCAGAAGAACAGCTCTCCATCTACTAGACTTTGTACATCTATGCTTAGCCGATAATGCATCAAGAAGCATTCGAACAAGAGGACATAATTCGCATGACAGTTGCAGATGAGGCCGAAAAATACGGCTTGCACCGTGTTGGTGCAAGACCAACATTGGTCAACTATCTGAAGCAGACATGGCAACGCCGCGAGTTCATTTATGAGCTGGCTAAAGCACGCGTCCAATCGCAGAACCAGCGAAATCGCCTGGGGATGGTATGGATCGTAATCAAGCCGACATTCAATGCTTTGGTGTACGGATTTGTCTTCGGCATCTTGCAGGGCGGCGCACGAGGTGTCGATTTCCCCGTTTATGTCGTGATCGGCGTTTTCCTTTTCGAGTTCTTTTCAACCTCGATGAACGGCGGAGCCAAGTCGATCACGGGAAATGCGGCTTTGGTGCAATCTCTTGCCTTCCCACGATTATCTCTGCCTGTCGCTCAGGTTACCCAGAACTTGCTGACTCTCATGCCAATGATCGCAGTGATGTTCATTTACGCTCTGATTCTTGGTACCAGCCCTAAGTGGACTTGGTTTGGGATTATACCGATCCTTGCGATCTTTACTGTTTTCAACCTCGGAGTCGCGTTAATTTGTGCTCGCATCACTGTGCACGTCCGTGACTTCTCGAACGTGTTACCCATGATTGGCCGCGTTCTGTTTTACACCTCAGGAGTGCTTTTCAGCGCAGAACGACTTCTGAATCATTGGCCCTGGATGATTGCAATCTTCGACATACATCCGATATATCAGACCCTGCAATTGGCTCGTGGATTCATCATGGATCATGCTGAGTATGACCCGCAGGCATGGTGGGTTATATCTGTTTGGGCAATTTTCATGCTTATCGCTGGGTTGATCTTCTTCTGGAAGGCCGAAGAAAGGTACGGACGTGCGAATTAGTTTCGATGATCTGATTAACCCGCAGCTGCATCCGGAGTACGAGCCAGCGCCTATATTCTCAGATGACACCTCCTTCATCGATGTTGTGATGCCTGACCAAGTCGAGTCGCAGTCGATTACTGTGGATTCGTCAAGGCAGCCTGTCGTCATCGTCGATAATCTGCATGTGAAGTATGAGGTGTTTGCAAGTGGCAAGGCAATTGGAAACGCAGGCGCCCGCCGCCTTCTCCAACCAAAGCTCAGAGGTGTTCGAACAGTTCATGCGCTCAAGGGAATTTCCTTTGTCGCCTATGAAAATGAATCAATCGGTGTAATTGGTTCGAACGGCTCGGGCAAATCCACGTTGCTTAGGGCCATCACTGGACTGACTCCGCCATCGGATGGCGCAGTATTCGCTCGTTCACGCCCCAGCCTACTTGGCGTAGGCGCAGCTTTAATCCCCGATCTTTCAGGCGACAAGAACATTACCCTAGGCGGGTTGGCGCTTGGATATAGCCGCGCTGAAGTCGAGAAGATGCGGGAAGAGATTACGAAATTTGCCGAGCTCGAAGAGTTTATCGACCTCCCAATGCGTACATATTCTTCGGGCATGGGCGCAAGGCTAAAGTTCGCGATTGCAGCTTCTAAAAAACATGACATCCTCATTGTTGATGAGGCTCTTGCTGTAGGCGATGCGAAATTCCGAAAGCGCAGTGAGGCCAAAATCCGCGAAATCCGGGATAGCGCGGGTACCATTTTCAATGTTTCCCACTCTATGAATTCCATCAAGGAAACCTGTGATCGTTGCATCTGGATTGAAAAGGGTGTGCAAATGATGGATGGTGACACTGCTTCAGTGATAAAGGAATATCAGAAATTCTTGAAAGCGAAGAAGTAAGGCCCGCATGACTCAACTTCCTGGCGTTTCCTATGTCATGCCCGTGCTGAACGAAGCGGACTACCTTGAAGAAGCGGTAAGTTCGATCTTGGGGCAGGACTATTCTGGCGAGAAGGAACTTGTACTGGCATTAGGGCCCAGTACTGATACAACAAACAACGTTGCCCGACGCCTGGCTGATGCCGACGCAAGAATCGTATTAGTCCATAATCCTCTTGGCAGAACACCCATTGGTCTCAACTTGGCTATTCGGGCGTCTACTTTGCCGATAGTTATTCGCGTCGACGCCCATAGCGAGCTGCCGTCGCACTACACACAACGTGGAATCGAAACTCTTTTTCGCGTGAATGCGCACGACGTTGGGGGACTGATGGACGCAAAAGGGCGTACACCTGTCCAGCGAGGAATCGCAGCGGCTTATCATTCGAAGTTTGGTTTTGGCGGACCGGCATATCATTCGGGTGCCCCAGAAGGCCCTG
Source organism: Glutamicibacter sp. NPDC087661 (assembly GCF_044743275.1). Taxonomy (NCBI): domain Bacteria; kingdom Bacillati; phylum Actinomycetota; class Actinomycetes; order Micrococcales; family Micrococcaceae; genus Glutamicibacter; species Glutamicibacter sp. NPDC087661. The sequence continues at coordinate 1,257,331 of NZ_JBIUWE010000001.1, read as the reverse complement.
CTGAATCTGCGTACCTCGGTATCTTTCGTCGCGAAGTATTTGAAGAAGTCGGTTACTACAACGAGGAACTATGGCGAGCCCAGGATTGGGAACTCTGCTTGCGTATTCGCCAGGCGGGCCACACCGTTTGGTTCGATCCAGAACTAAAGGTCGGCTACTATCCGCGTGATAGCTTCAAATCCTTGATTAGCCAGTCCAAGGCCTCGGGGACTTGGCGAGCAGAAATTGCGCGGCGCTTCCCTGAAGGTAAGTCGTTGCGCCACGATGTTCCACCACTATTGCTTTTGGGGGTTGCAACGGGACTAGCGGCAACTGTAATTGAGCCGCTAGTTCGCGAAGCAGCCCCAACCGGTGTGAGCGTAGTTTTGAACTTGGCCAAGGCCGTACCTGCGGTCTATGCGGCGATCGCGTTGGCTGCGGGGCTGACTAGCAACGCAAAAGGATTGAAAGACAAGTTGCTGGCAGCATGTGCTTTCCCCGCAATCCATTTGCCTTGGGCTTTTGGATACATCAAGGGTCGTTTTTGCGGGGCAGCCGGCACTGTCGACAAAGGGCGCGTTAGGTAATCATGGTTGAACGTCCAAAGAATCCAACGCTCGAACAGCTGCGTGCGGTCTGCCAACCTCCGGAAGTCCGTGCGCGTAAGAATGCCGAGCACTGGACAGCTGAGCTGTACCTGCGCCATATCTCCATTTACCTCACCGCAATACTGGTGCGCACGCGTATCAGTGCCAATGGCGTTACCGGCTTGATGATTCTTGCGGGTTGGTTCATGTCTCTAGCGCTGTTGATTCCTGGCATCTGGGGACCGTTGCTGGCAGTAATCTTGTCGCAGCTCCAGCTGTATTTTGACTGTTCTGACGGAGAAGTCGCACGTTGGAGGGGAACTCAATCTCCCCGCGGTATTTTCATTGACATGGTTGGGCACCACACAACAGAGGCGCTGATCCCAATTGCTTTGGGCTACCGGGTCTTCATAGAACTGTCTGCGGATGATTCCTCAGTTGAGCAGGCCTGGCCTACACTGTTCATGGCCGCTTGCCTGTCGGTTCTTCTGGTCCTGAACCGTTCGCAGTCACTCATGGTTCATGCAGCCAGAGGCATGGCTGGCCTCGGAAAATTGCCGGATACTGCAGCCGCCAGATCAGTTCCAACAACTTCACTCGTTGGAAAGCTGCGTTCCCTGGCTCGCTTCTTGCCATTCCATAAGCTCCTGCACGCAGTTGAACTATCGCTGATCATTCTTGGATGCTCGGTTATCTCCGCAATCGTGGGTATTCCAGGAGCCGCCGAAAAGTGGATGGTCTGGATCCTATTGCCGGCATGCGTCCTAGTGAACTTTGGGCATTTCCTTTCCAATATGGCCTCGTCCCGGCTCAAAGCATAGTTTGACCTAATTCCGTATAGCCCACCGCCTTAGAGGACAAATGCCTGCAGAGATCAAGCCGACCATCGGCGTAGTTGTGTTGACCATGGGTAACCGCCCGGTTGAGCTCCGACGCGCCCTGGAATCTTTGCTGGCCCAACGTTCAGTGCAGATTGACGCTGTAGTCGTAGGCAACGGATGGGATCCAACGGATATCCCTGAAGGGATCAAGACTCATTTTCTTCCAGAGAATTTGGGCATTCCGGCCGGCCGCAATGCTGGAGTGAACCAGATAAATGGCGAATACTTGTGCTTCCTCGATGACGATTCATGGTTCATCGATGATGACTTCTTGATTACGGCTGTCGAACGGTTCAAGCATTACCCTCGCATGGGGCTGTTGCAGCCGCGCATCACTGATCCTGAAAACGAAGAACAGAATCCACGACGTTGGATCCCGCGCTTGAAAAAACGAACGGCAGTGGAACCAAGCAAAGTTTTCCACGTGGGGGAAACTTGCCTAGTTACTACCCGTAGAATTTTTGATTCCACGGGTGGCTGGGCGGGGGGATTCTGGTACGCGCATGAAGGCATCGAACTTGCCTGGCGCGTATGGGACACAGGCACTTACGTCTGGTATGCCGGCGACATGCAGATTGGCCATCCGATCGTGGATCCACGACGCCACGACGAGTTCTATCGTTTGAATGCCCGAAACCGGGTGTGGCTGGCTCGCCGTAACTTGCCCGTGCCGCTGCGTTGGATCTATCCAACAACCTGGATGCTCATTGAGTGCTTGCGGCTGCGACACAACAAAAGCGCTGTGTCCCAGTACATAGCCGGATGGCGGGCAGGTTGGACCGGCAGCCCCTGGTACCGTGAACCACGGCCTAAACTTAGATGGAAAACAATAGTTCGCATGACCTTCGCGGGTCGTCTGCCTATTATCTAACGACGAACACAAGTGAGCGCCACTAGCTAAGCAAGCGAAGCTATTACCTTACTTCGAAAGGGACCCATGACTAAAACTGTTTTGACGTACGGAACTTTTGACCTGTTCCATATCGGCCACCTGAATATCCTGAAGCGTCTCAAGGAGAAGGGCGACCGCCTGGTTGTTGGCGTATCCACTGATGAGTTCAACGCCATCAAGGGCAAGAAGCCTGTAGTTCCTTTCGAACAGCGTCTTGAGATCGTCCAAGCCATCAAATACGTAGACCTCGCCATTCCCGAAGAGAACTGGGAACAGAAACGTACTGACATCAAGAAGTACGATGCAAAGGTCTTCGGCATCGGCGAAGACTGGAAGGGCAAGTTTGACGACCTCGGTGATGAAGTCGAAGTTGTCTACCTTCCACGTACCTCAGGTATCTCGACAACCGAAATGAAACGTGTCCTGAGCGAGTTCGATGAGCGACATGTCACGTCGTTAAAGAACACATTGGACACTTTGAGCCAGATCGTGAAGGAACTGAGCTAGTAAACTCGTTTAGTTGTAAGTTGTTGTTTTCGAGATTTGAAAGTACTCATGGCTAGCGAGCACATCACAGACTCCATCAAGTCCAGCGTAAAGGGCGCCCTGCAAAAAGTGGGGCGACGTCCGGAAGCAAAACGGATATCCCGTCTGATGGGGCTAACCGGTCGTCCGTCGGCCAATGTGAATGTTGGTGTATCCAATATTCCGGTACCAGGATCTGTAGCGGTTTACTTCGGAGATGGCGCTGACAAGATCTATCAGGTGACTCAGTGGCTTCCGGTGCTTGAAGAACTGCATGTGAAAGAAGAAGTACTGCTGGTCTTCCGTACTTTGAGTGCTTTCAAAGCGGCGGAGAAATTTACAGACCTGCCAAGGATCTATGTACGCCGATTGACTGATCTCATGGATCTGTATGATGACAATGACCTGAAGCTGGTCATATACACCAACAATTCGCGCACGAATTTCCAGTCCCTGGATCACCCAAGGCTTGTTCACGTGCATGTAAACCATGGTGAGAGCGACAAACTCTCGATGGTTTCGAATAAGGCCAAGGCCTACGACAAGGTTTTTGTCGCAGGCCCTGCAGCCATCAAGCGCCACGAGGCAATGTTGATTGACTTCGAGTTCAACAAATTGGAAGTCACCGGTCGTCCGCAGCTGGATATCAACTTCGAACTCGAATTGGAACCAAGCGAGAAGTTCGATGTCATGTATGCGCCGACGTGGGAAGGGGAAAACGAAGACAACAACTACACCTCGTTGGACAAATATGGTGTTGCCATTGTCGAGTCATTGTTGGAGAACCCTTCTTGGCGCGTCGTCTATAAGCCGCACCCACGAATTCAGGAAAGCAATACTCCTGGCGTTGCTCAGGCACACGCACGCATTCTGGAAATGATCGAAGCTGCCAATGAAGCCGGCGCAGAGCACGTGATATCCGAACAGGGCAATATCTTGGCCATGTTCGAGTCGACCGATGCGCTGATTACCGATGTTTCCAGCGTAGGCCTGGACTACCTGTACCTCCACCCGGGCAATCCGTTAGTCATTTCCGACCGACGTACCAACCGCGAAATTCTTCACCGCGATGCACCAGTTGCGCAGGCCTGCCACGTAGTAGACCAAGATAGCGTGAAGAACGTTGGAGACCTGCTCGCCGATGCACTGACTCGTGACGGACACAAGGATCAGCGCATTGAAATGCGCCAGTTCTACTTTGGCGACCTGAACCGAGGGGATTCAACTAAGCGATTCCAGAACGTCATTCAGAAGCTGATTGTTGAACGTCAAGGAAAGCTGGAGAACTTCCGGGGTTGGCACAGCTAGAGGTCCGCTGACTCCTTGGTCCCAATTCGTACCATACGAATTGGGACCAATTGCTTTAAGCGCCAGATAATGACAACGCTCCAGTCGAAGCAGACTCTATGGCCATTTGCAGGTGTCCGTGGCGGTTTCAAACTGATTTGATCGCCCATGGGCGGTAATCTTAGACTGTGGATCACATGAAATGACGGCCACTGCCGTGTGGTGCTAGCGGCCTATTCATGTTGTACACGCGCGATTTCCAGGCTGTTCCGCTGAACGACTTAAGCGGGGGATAGCAGCTAAAACATTGAAGGACACTATTCGTGGCAGTTGAAATTCGAGCTATGCAAGACTTGGCGCAGTCAGCGATGCAGACTTTGCGTACCCAGCGGTTAAAGCGCAAAAAGTATCGCTACTACAGCGGCTACCAAGAGCTGAACCTTGCAATTCGTGATGAAGTTCTGCATCTGGACGCTAGCGTTGCCCATCCCGTGCAATCCGTTTCGGTATTACACGGTAGCCACATCGTTCTTTCTGTTGCGCCACTTACGTCTGATCTAGTCAAAATCGGTCACGATGAATCCCATCGAATCTATGCTGAGATCTCTCTGGATCCCCTTCTTGATCGGTGGCAAGACTATCGCGAACTCGCTTCCAGCAACGAAGAGCCGGAATCCAGCGTTCCTGATTCGGATGACGCAGATGACAACCAAGTGACTCTGGAAAATGACCTGTACGCCGGTACGGTTCGTCTTGCACTGACCTTCAGCTCCGAATTCGATCAATTGCCTCCGGGAATCGCATGGTTGCAGCTAACTGAAGACGGTGAACTGCTCAGGCGCAAAGAGGTCCGGGAACGGATCGACGCCGGGGAACTAATCCTCAACGGCCCTGTTATCGCCCACCGTATTCTGGGGCGGTTTTCGTCGACTACTTTTAGCCATGACACGGTCTATAATTCAGGCGAACGCAGCGTAGGACTTTATATCAATAAGAAGGCCGAAGTGGCTTTGGCCCTGAACCGTCCTCTACGCTTCAAATATCGAATTCGTACTGACATCACCCGGATCCACGACGGCATGCTGTCGTTGGGCGGAGTTCTGGAAACGCAGAGCGACCGGTTGTCCTCAGTCACTTTGCAACTGGTTGGACGTAAATCGGAATTTGCAGTTGAAGTTCCAGCGGAGCTGGTTTTCGACGAAAAGCATGCAGCAAAGCGCTTTGGACGTGCTATCTACAGCTGGTCAGCAACCCTGGATTTCAAATCTGCTGACTGGGAGGCGATCGATCGTGGCGATAACTACGATCTCTATCTGCTGGCGACTTCGAATTCCAGCGGTGAGCTTGCACGCATTCGAGTGACTCGTACCCCGTTTGCCGTGCGCAGCACGACGCGTGCAGATGCGGTGACAATCGGTGAAAAGACTCTAGCGATTTCTCCATATTTCACCTTCAAAGCAAAATCAACATCGGTGATTTTGGAAGTGTTCGACAAAGAAGCCTTTGCCGTACTTGCTAACGCTAAACAGCGCAGTTTCCCAATCAGCCAGCCATCGGATTCGAAGCCGATTTGGATCGTCGGCGAACTATCCTACAAGGCTCAGGACAACGGGCTGCATCTGTTCAAATACCTGCGTAAAGAACGCCCAGATATTGATGCATACTATGTCATCGATGAGAAAGCTCCCGATTTACGGAATTTCGATTCCATGGATCACGTCGTTTTCCATGGCAGCAAAGAACACTTTGAATTGGCCATTCGTGCGCAACGAGTCATCGGCACGCACCATGCCGATTACTTATACCCAACAAGGCACCATAGCTTCTCGTCGCGTTGCCGCGCTACTCGGGTGTTCTTGCAGCACGGCGTCATGGGAACCAAATGGATGGTTCCCAACTACGGCAAGAATTCACCTGGCTTTGCGACGGACCTTTTCATGGTTTCCTCTGAGCGCGAGAAGCAGTACATCGTTAAGGACTTCCTTTATTCGCCTGAAGAAGTCAAGGTCACCGGGCTATCCCGGTTCGATTCCTTGCTAGCGACGGATTTGAGTGTTAACGAGAACATGCTCCTGATCATCCCAACGTGGCGTGATTGGTTGCAGAATGAGGAAGTTTTCCTTGAATCGGACTACCTCGAGCAATGGAAAAACCTGCTTAATTCGGCGGAACTTGCAGAATTAGTCCAGAGGCATGGCCTGGAAGTTGTTTTCTGCCTCCATCCCAACATGATGCAATTCAGGGATCATTTCGCTGGCGCGCCCGCTCGACTAATTGTCCAAGGTGAAATTGACGTCCAGGAACTAATCAAGACCGCGGCAATCATGGTCACGGATTACTCTTCAGTGAACTTTGACTTCAGCTTCCTGCACAAGCCTGTTCACTACTACCAGTTCGATCGCTCTCGCTTCTTGGGACCGAGCGGATCGCATTTGAACTTGGACGACGAATTGCCAGGCCGCATTGCCTTTGATGCAGAAACATTGCTGCATGATCTTTCGCGTACCCTGCAACGAGGTAAAGCCATGGAAGACAAGTACCGTCAACGTGCTGACGTGTTCATGACCCACCGGGACCAAAACAATTCGCAACGCATAACGGGAGAAATAGAGCGAGCCGAGTTGCGTGGCAAACCCAACGTTGGCTGGCGTGCCGAATTGCCGGTTAAGTTGAAGAACAAGTTCCGAAGGAACAAGCGGTACTTTGACGTCATGCGCAAGCTATACAAGTTGTACAAGCTTGCTCCCATGGAAGAAGACCTCATCGTCTTCGAATCGGGTCTCGGGAATCAGTACGGCGACTCTCCTCGGTATATTTACGAGGAATTGCTGCGACAAGGTGACACACGTCGCAAGGTATGGGTTTACTCGGGAAAGCACCGCTTCTCCGATCCTTTGACGACTACCGTTAAGCGATTGTCCCCAGAATATTTCTGGCATCTCGCACGGGCAAAATACTGGGTGAATAACCAGAGCTTCCCGCACTATGTGAAGCGTCGCGCGAAGGGAGTGTTCCTGCAGACCTGGCACGGAACACCACTCAAGCAGATGGCACTCGATGTTCGCGAAGTTCAAGGCCGCGATGAGGGGTATCTTGAGCGTGTTACACGAGCAACGCGCCAATGGACGCACCTCATTTCGCCTTCTCGCTACACGAGCGAGATCATGCGATCCGCCTATGCATTCTCAGGCGAAGCCGTGGAGCTTGGCTATCCCCGAAACGACATCTTGACCGGTACCGACGTTGCTGAGCAAGAAAAGCGTGTTCGCGATGAGCTTGCGATACCCCCAGGAATCAAGACCGTACTTTACGCGCCGACATTCCGTGACGATGCGGCTTCAAGCCGCGGTAAATTCAGATTCGACTTGCCAATGGATCTGGAGGAGTTCGACCGTCGTTTTGGCGAAGACACCATCTTGATGTTGCGCATGCATGTGCTGGTATCAAATGCCGTGTCGATTCCGGAGAGCCTGCGGCACCGCATTATCGATGTCTCGAGTCATCCAGATATTCAGGAACTATACCTTGCTTCTGATGTATTGATTACTGATTATTCGTCGGTATTCTTCGACTACTCGCTGTTGCGACGACCAATTATCTTCTATGCATACGATCTGGAGAACTACCGGGATAATCTGCGTGGTTTCTATTTGGACTACGAGAGTGCGTTGCCTGGCCCAATTGTTGAAGAAGAGAACGACCTTTGGGATGCACTATCGTCAGCTTTGGCGGGGGCTGATCTGCCAGGGGTGAATCGAGACGAATTCATTCAAAAGTTTGCCCCAAATGATGACGGGCATGCCGCGCGGCGCGTTGTTGAGCGCTTCTTCAAATAAGGAAGACACCGCAGCTTATTGAAATTGCGGTGCCGGGCCTCCTGCAGGCCCGGCACCACTATGCTGCTGAAGCTGGCTAGTGATCAGTGACGCTGTCTTCTTGCACTAGCGCCAGCGTTTCTGCAATGAAACGTTGCATGCTGGCACCGGGGGAAACGTCGCCAAAGTAGTAATTGACCAGACCTCGTAGCTGCGGGTTGTTGCCGGCCAAGGCTTCTCGCGCCAGCCGGCTGATTTCCGTTGCCGCCGCAGCTGTAAGGGCAGGCACCTGTTGCAGCGCTGGAGATTCATCAACGGTAGCCTCGGTCGACACCGGTTGCGTCACGAACATTGGTTTTCCTGTAGCTAAAAAGTCATAAGCAACTGCGGAAATGTCAGTCACGCAAAGGTCGGCAGCTGACCACTGCCAGCCCCAGTGGGCCGAGTCATCGAAAATGAATTGGGCTTTCGAAGTTTCGCTGTGCGCCCTCAGCTGTTTTCGGATTCTTTCTACGCCTTGCCCATAGGGTTTCGCACCCAGTCCAGAACGTGGATGGGGGCGAAAAATAACGTTGAATCCGCCGTCCTTGATCAAGGCGTCAATTAATTGTTCACCATGGGATAGTACGGAGCCATAATTCATGGAAGGCCGGTCGCCTTCCCAGGTTGGGGCATAGAGAAGCGTCGGTAGTTCCTTATTCAGGTCGACAGGCGACGCATAATCCACATCTATTTGCGGACGCCCAATTAACCGGCATCGCAACGAAGCGTCGAAATTGCGCAAGTGATTTACCAGGCGATCTCTAGCTGCTTCACCGGCTGAAAATACATAATCGTAGGCCTTGAGCTGGTTGGACCACATGTAGGCTTTTTCGCTTTCGCCATGGCAGATGAAGACATGATTAGGCGCATTGAACCGCATGATTTGAAAGTTCCGGATATTTTGATTCACGTAGAACACCACACGTAGATCCTGGGATTGCATGAATCGCTCAACATCTACCACGGCGGGGGCGAAGTGAATCGGTAGCGGGCATTCCTTGCGCAGCGACAGCGCAGTATCTGGACTTCGTGCGATGATTACCACCGGCACGAACTCTGCCAAGGCTAAAAGCGGTTCGTACCATTGCCTGATCTGGTAGGCGTTGGCCATCTCATCGGGAAAGTGCAGCGCTACCTTGTACCGGTCAGCGTCCACGGGCAGGTGGCGTAGTTCTGTGGCGTGGTTCTGAATGAACTTCAGGTGTCGCCGTGTCTCAAAGCGCGATTGCACTTTCTTGACGACGCTATTGACGGTTCGTAACACTTTCACGGAGAATCCCTCACCACTTAATTCGAAGCATGACCAAGCATAATTCGCTGGGCAAGCTTTCTTCGGGATGTTTGCTATAAGCCGTTTTGCGTCGCGCTCGTCCCTGGCGTTATTCCGATTCTTCTTCGAAGTCCGCGGCGCGGATTGCAAGGTCGGGAATGTTGGATTAGCAACGCGTGCAAGTAGGGATTGGCAGGTCGTCTACGATATGCTGTGGTGAGTGCAACACCGGCATCGAGCTCTGAAAACTGGTTTCAGTTTGGGAACTTGGCCTACGGCAAGCTAAGATGAAATGTCGGACTATGTTTCTATAGGAGTCATCATTAGCGAAAAGCGTTCTGATCGATCGTCACACGGCGAACTCGATCGCAACTCGCCTCTGGTTTTTTCAACCAGGGAGCTCGGCCGTTCGCCTGGCTCAATGAAAACTCTCAATGAGCAGGTTTCGGCACCCGCAGATGTGGGAAATGCACTTATCGGTATTCGTGGAGGATCTGAGCTTGACTTAGATCTTCGCTTTGAAGCCGTGCATGAAGGAATTCTGGTATCGGGTACCGCTACAGCGCAAATCGCTGGGGAATGTGGACGATGCTTGGAGCCCATCGAGTACGACTTCGAGGCTGATATTCAAGAGCTCTTCTATTATGAAGAGAGCGAAGAATTCGAAGACGATGATGATGTGGATCAGTATTGGGTGGTCGGTGACTTGATTGACATCGATCCGGTAGTACGGAGCGCAGTGGTTACCGCCCTGCCGTTCCAGCCGGTTTGCCGGGAAGATTGCTTGGGGCTCTGCAGTGAATGCGGAATCAGTCTCAACGATGACCCTCAGCATGATCATGAGATCCTGGATCCACGTTGGGCAGCGCTAGCGCAGCTGTCCGATATTGTCGCAGAGGATGCGACAAATGATAAAACGTCAGACAAGAGAGAAGAGAAGTAGTCGTGGCTGTTCCAAAGCGGAAGATGTCCCGTGCGAATACTCGTGCCCGCCGTTCTCAGTGGAAGGCTACCGCACCGAACCTGGTGAAGACCGTTGAAAACGGTCGCGTAACCTACAGCCTGCCTCACCAGGCTAAGGTTGTCACCGACTCGGCTGGTACCGAATTGTTCCTTGAGTACAAGGGTCGCAAGGTCGCAGACGTCTAAGACATGTCTTCAAAAGAAGAACTTATGAAGCGTCTCGGAATCAATATTGATTCCGAGACGTTTCGTCTTGCATTTACCCACCGCTCATATTCCTATGAGAACGGTGGCATTCCAACGAATGAACGCCTTGAATTCTTAGGTGATTCAATTCTTGGCTTCTGCGTTGCAGAATACCTATACGCAACTTTCCCGAATTTGCCAGAAGGCGATCTCGCGAAGCGGCGAGCGGCTATTGTCAGTACCCGCGCCTTGGCGATCATTGCCCGTGATTTGGAAGTGGGGGAGCACCTGCTCCTAGGACGTGGGGAAGCCCAGTCCAACGGAGCCAATAAATCCTCCATTCTGGCAGACACCATGGAAGCAATTCTTGGGGCCACCTACTTGGTTCAAGGCATGGAAGCTGCGCGCTCGTTTGTGCTTCGCTTCGTCACTCCACTGCTGGAAGATCATCGGCTGCTGGGCGCGACGACTGACTGGAAAACTGTAATCCAGGAAGAAGTAGCCTCCCAAAAGCTAGGCGAGATGCACTACCAGGTCACTGGTTCCGGTCCTGACCACGCACGCACTTACCTTGCCGAACTCCGCATCGGAAACGAGGGATACGGCCAGGGGCATGGGCCATCCAAGAAGGAAGCTGAGCAGGAAGCGGCACACAAGACTTGGCTGTTGCTGCATCCAGGTGAGCAGCTACCTAAGGGATAGCGTTTAGTTCATGCCAGAACTGCCAGAAGTTGAAGTGGTCCGAGAAGGACTGGATAAGTGGGTTCGCACTCGAACGGTACTAACCGCTCAAGTGCTGGACCCGCGGTCCGTCCGCCGTCATACCGACGGCGTTGAAGATTTTGAACAGACATTGAGCGGTTGCTCTATCGCTTCCGTGGTTCGCCGGGGCAAGTTCCTCTGGATGGACCTCGAAGGCCTTTCAACTCCGGCAGCATTGGTTGCCCACCTCGGCATGAGCGGCCAACTTCTTGTCGAAGAACCTGATGCTCACGATGAGAAACATCTAAAAGTCAGGCTCTCACTCAGCGAGAGATCCGATTTCCCCAGCGAACTGCGTTTCGTAGACCAGCGAATCTTTGGGGGAATGTTTATCTCCCCACTGGTTGCAACAACCGATGGGTTGCCTGCCGGAGCCGGGTCGCTAAAAGCATCGATCCCACAGGCGGCTGCTCACATTGCCCGAGACGTGATGGATCCTCACCGCAAGACCGAAGACCTGTACGTCGCGCTTCGCAAAAAGACGACAGAACTCAAGAGAGCCATTCTGGACCAGGGGATCATTTCCGGAGTCGGCAACATCTATGCGGATGAAGCACTTTGGCAAGCAGGCCTTTCAGGTTTGCGCAATACTGGCACTATCAGGCGTCCAGAAGTGCAACGCCTCAATGATGCTTTGGTTGATGTGATGACACGCGCCCTCGCCGCTGGTGGTACGAGCTTTGATTCTCTATACGTGAATGTTAACGGCGCTAGCGGTTATTTCTCCAGGTCCTTGAACGCCTACGGGCGCGAAGGCAAAGCCTGTTTGCGTTGCAGAGAAAACGGCCGTGAGTCTCTGATTCGTCGTGATCCCTTCATGGGCCGTTCTTCCTATAGCTGCCCAGTGTGCCAGCCGCGACCACGCCGTGCACCGAGATAAGCTACTTTTCTGAAATTTGGTCGAATACTTGCACAAGGATTTCCTGATAGTACTCCGGCTGATAATGATACGGTGAACTACCCCATTTATGATTTTCATCGGATAGGCTGATATCCAGAGACGGTTTTATTGATCTAAAACCCAATTCTCGAAGGTACGAAAAATATGGTTCGTATAACTTATTCGCGTAATGAGCGGACCAGTTTCTGAATTTAGGAACGTTACTGCCTTGACAAGAATGATCAGTCCAAATGGTCTCAATGTATATGCTATTGCTGAATAGACCACATTCTACGAGAATATCTTTGAGGGTAAGTACTCCTTGTTTCCAAAGCTCAAAGTGTTGGCTGGTGCCAAAATGAATCTTAGCCTTGGCATACGGAAAATCATCTAAAAGACTTGATTTGGATAGTTCCGCGGAGTTCGTGATGTATCGCCCGCCCTGGAGTCGATAAACTCCTAGTCGTTCACTTAAGATGTCAAATAGGAATACTTCGACTTCATTCGATTTTTCACGCAAAGTAGAGAAGAGCGAGGACTTAATGTCTCCGACTACCATCCGGGAATTAAAGTTTGTCGATGAATTTGCTGTGTTAATTCGTGTCTCGGGTAGCGAGTTGGCGCTAATAAGCGACTGGCGAGCGATGTAACCCGTTAAATAATGTTCATCCTTGACCAGTTCATAGGCATCCCTAGAAACGCAGCCACCGTATATGAAGAAATTTACCATTGTTCCTGCGAAATAAATATTAGTAGTTATGAGAGAAAAGATTATCGGATACTGAAGATCTTAACCTAGTAAGACTATTCTTAATTACCCGAAACTGAGCCAAGACATGATCCCACCCAAACTGTAAAGATCACGGAGTTGCTTCTTGTTTAGTGAACTTGCAGTTGATAATTTACGAATGTATTCGATATCGACAGTTCCCTGTAAAGCAGTACCATTCGTTTGTTCGAGAGCGCTAGATAACAGTTCTTGTCCAGTCTCCTTGTAAACTACCTGCCAAAAATTAACTCCCAATCCGTTGGCTTCCTCCACCTTAGCTTTGCGTTGCGCGGCATTAAGTTTGGGTTCGGTGGCATTTAGGCGTCGAAGAACGGATAGGAAAGTGCTATCAGCTTCACATTCAGGTGTGAGCCCTTTTACAAAATTAATTTTCTCGTTATTCTTTGGCCATGAACGTAATTCTCGTCGATTTCTTAGTTGTAATAGGTCTTGGCTGAACCTGTCGTAATCGAAGGGCCATGATAATAGATCAGGTTTCAGCGAGTCTAGTAAATCATGGCCAATGAGATTTGCCGATCTGACATGTTGCGTAGATCTTCTGGCTAATTCGAAACCAGCAACAGAATACAACGGGTCAAATCTAGAGCCAACACGACTCCATAATAAAGACGTCTGACCGATATGGTAGCGATTCCGATTATGCGTATAAAACGCATCGCCTATGAAACTGGCATCCTGATAAAGATGGGACAAGTGATCGAATTTTTTTGTTAGTAATGATGAAACGTTCGCGATTGCTTCTGGCGAAAAATAGGTGCTCTTGGTATTTGCTGTGGGCAGATAGCTTGATATAAGGAGGCTGCTATCAAGTCGACCAAGTGAGTCGGTAATTTTTCTGTTTCCAAAGAATGTTCGAAGCACTTCTCCGTAGCCGCCGCCCATTGCGCTAACTGGTACAGAGATTTCTCGACCGAACGGGCCCGTATTAGTTATTCCACCACTCGCAAAGAGTGCGCCCATTAGTCGTTCTGACATGTTCGTCGTTGGTGCAGTCGTGAGCCCTGCCCCGTCTACTCGTTGTAGGCCGTATTGTCTCGTCAGGCCATCGGCGATTATTCGATCGGTGGAACCTTCAGGGCCGGAACAGAATATATTGACTCGATCTCGCAGTTCTAGGTTCAATACTGCGGAGAGAACTAGGCGTGAGTCAAAACCGCCTGTCAAGTGTGCGGTGATTTGCTGAGAATTCGTCTCTGCTATTGCTTGGACAGCGCCTTGGACGTCAGATCGAAGAATTGTAAACAAATCATAGAGCGATGCAGAGTCAAGGCTCTCGCGAATCTTGTAATTCTTTGTAAAGATTTGATTTCCGTACAATACGAAATACTGAAAAGGCTCAAGTGAATGTACACCCTTGTAACTTGCAGGTGTGAGCCCTCCGTTGCCAAGCATGAGACGCTCTACCTGAAACAATGGATCCTTTTCCAAGATGATTCCATGTGTCTCGGCTGCATGTACAAGTTCTACGATGCTGGTAGAAACGAATGCTTTGCCCTGCTTATTGAGAGAGAACGCAAGTGCACCGCCCAGTGGGTCAGGCAGACAAGCGCTCCATGAATCTACTGAATCTTCAATGAATAGTGCACCAGGGTTTCGTTCACCTTTCGACCACCAATCAGCAAGTTCTTCAATACTCCACCGTTCCGCTGCTTGTGGTAGTGACGAATCGAGATCCGCAGTTCGCTGAATGCATGTTCCGTTTAGAATTACGCTTCCATCGAGCCAGAATCGTCGTGAACCACGAATAACGGGATCTTCATTCCGTTTCACAACTGTGTTTATTGGCGCCGAACTGATTGAGGTATGCGGTAACCCCGTAATCACCGGAGCATAGGTCTTAGTAGAAGCCATACGTCTAACCTTACTATGTGATGTTTGTTCAAGTCTCGGTGGGCAGTCCCCGTGACTACGAGCAACCTGAACCCAAGATGATAATCACGAATGAACGGTGACTAGAACTGGAAGTACGGGTGCCTCAACTGGCAAAATTTGATAGCCCTGCGTTCCAATTCGGAGCATGGTTAACGAGTGACTTAAGAGGTTCCATGTATTCGTTCGCAGGAGGGACTATGTGCCCCTTTCCCCAATTCTGGATCTTAAAATGAATATTTGATTGCTCACGCGTAGCAGCCTCAAAGCGCGAGAAATGATTCTCGTAATACAGTCTGTCACCAGTATTTTGTATGTATGCCACGGTATTTTCTCTTCCTTTGGCGTACCACTTTGACATGCTTGTTGGAATTTTTGCGGCAATCATTTGTGGGTTCCATCCCGGATACGCTTTTCGGGAGTAGTCGTCAAAGCGATCAGGTTTTCCGAGAAGTTCAATGCGAGGATTCATCACTAATGCAACTGACTCTGGAAAGTAGGTACTGTAATGAAGAGCCGCATATCCGCCAGCGGAGGAACCAAAAAAAATAAGATGTTTTTCTTGCCCGGGACGTTGTGTCAGGGCGATGATTGACGGGATGAACTTACCAGACGGAACTCGTTTGGTGCTTTGGTGCCAAAAAGTGAGTAGTTTTTCTGCTCCGCCACAAGCGGAGTCGGCGAAGGCGAGTAAGTTGACACCGAGCTTCTCAGCGAAACGCGATCCGGTAAAAATAGGATACTCAACGGTTTTAGGTCCAGTTGCCGCATGGAATGTGACAAGGGTCACCGGAGAATTTCGGTCTTCGAAATAGAAATCGAAATATCGTCCGTTGGATTTGATAATGGTAAGCCCTTCAGAAAGACCTGCACGAAGTGCGCTATCAAAGTCGTCAAATATGCGTCTACCGCGGGAAGAGTGCTTCTTAATGTTCCTGGTACGATTCAGCATATCGAGGACCTTATCTGGGGCTGGATAGTTATTTTGACGGTCGATGGCTTCGTGTTATCGCAACGAAATCTCATTTGACCCATTGCGGGTAAACGAGGAGCGCGCATTTTGTTTCGTGACTCCGGCTTTAGGGTAGGAGTGTCCCGCTCTTCTTCATATCGAAAACATGGGCAATTTTCGAGGGATGAACCTAGGTCGGACAGTGCGAGCTGCTTAGCGGGAAGCATTGTCAGTCTCACTGGCTTCCGTTTTTTGATGAAGTCAATTTGAGTTTGCTTCTTAGAATTTTAAATCTTTGGCATTCATCGAGAGGTCCATTAATTGTTCCAAGAGGCTACCGATTAGGGTGGACGGTGGTGGTGCGTGCCCTTCGGCGAATTCCCTGACGAAGACGATGTGATTATCGTCCAGCGAATTGATCCCTTCTTGTAGTTCTTTTTGCGTCGTCATTGACCAGAGGGGCTTGAGGTGTTTGCTCCGATGCCAATCAGCACTGTTCTGAAGGTAAATAACACGTCGGGGCGCGGTAAGAGTCTGGCTTCGCAAAACGTGGGTGTGTACTTTGGAATCGGTTCTGCTCTTACAAAATTGTTTCCAATCGGGTGAGCCTAAAGTCGCAAAGGCGAAATTAAACCGACTTCTCAAGTATGCTTTTACGAAGCGTTCTGCGTATTCATATATATCCGTTTGTGGATTCCAAACCAGCGCGGTCGAGTCTCCTTTGAACCTTGAAGCGATATTTAGCGCAGCAAATCCACCTCCTGATCCACCTATGAAAATCAACTCGCGTTTAAGGCTCTCCTGAAGGACAGTTAAAGTCGCGAGTAGATTAGCTGTGAAGTTGTCGGTTGGACCACCTGTGTACCAAGCTAGGCTTAAGGAAGCGTCATCATCGAGGCTTGGGTCCGCGACGGCGATTAGTGGAAGTTTTTTATTGTTCGTCAGTCCCAGTCCGGAAAAGAATGGCCCTTTCTTATCTCCTCGTGAAGAGATGGCACCTGTGAAGAACACTGGTTGTGCTTTAAAATCTGACGCATTAATATATTCATTTACATAAATGTCAATTGGGGATTCATCTTTACCAAATTGAATGGTGTGGATCCCCGGTAGCATAATCCAGCGATTTTTAAAATCTGACAAGTTGTCCCATACGTAGTGCAGAACTTGCCACTGCCTGTAGTTTTTATCAGTCATTGAAATCCTCGTTAGTTCTGGATGATAGGTGTTGAAAGGAGTGAGCTGTAATAGTGATTATGCTTAGAATAGCTGTGATTCACACTGTTTCTATATCTGTTGATCAGTCTAGCTGTTTTGATCGAAGATCAAACTAAAGGATCGTAGGCAGACTGACTCGGAATAACTAGTTATTCCGAGTAATTTTCGTGGCGACTAGAACTTGGTCATTGAACGGGGCCCAAGTGTCAACAGCCCACTGGCCAAAGCTTTTATCGGTGAGCGTCACACAGGCCAGACGATGTTTAGGGTCCACCCAGAGGAACGTACCAGACTGCCCAAAGTGTCCATAGGTGGACGCTGGATGGCTTGCGCCTGTCCAGTGCGGCGCTTTGGACGATCGGATCTCAAACCCGAGTCCCCAGTCATTCGGGTTCTGCCGGCCATAGCCGGGCAGAATTCCAGCGAGGTTCTCGAAATGCACACGCGTTGCCTCGCTCAATGTTTCTTGCGCCACGATAGTTGGGGTCAAAAGTTCGGCAGCGAATTTTGCCAGGTCGGCAGCGGTGGATCGGCCATCCTTTGCGCA
This sequence comes from Glutamicibacter sp. NPDC087661, assembly GCF_044743275.1. Lineage (NCBI taxonomy): Bacteria > Bacillati > Actinomycetota > Actinomycetes > Micrococcales > Micrococcaceae > Glutamicibacter > Glutamicibacter sp. NPDC087661. Next base: position 1,239,889 of record NZ_JBIUWE010000001.1, on the reverse strand, counting down.
GCTGCCGGCAATTTCTGTATCAGCCATCCCCAGGGGAGCGAAGACCGCTTCCTGGGCATACTGGGCCATGCTGATTCTGGTCTGTTGTTCCAGATGCTCTGCGAGCTTTTCAAAGCCGTAATTCGAGTATCCGCGTTTAGTCCCTACGGCAAAGCGGATGGTTCCGGAATCAAAGTCATACCCGGCTGTGTGCGCCAATAGGTGGTGCACGGTTGAACCCTCTGGCCCTGCAGGGTCTTCGAGGGTGATGGCTTCTTCTTCCAGAGCAACCAAGAACGTGTAGGCACTGAGCAACTTGGTCACCGAAGCCAAGGGGTAAACACGGGCAGTATCACCGTGCTGGTCAACGATTGCACCATTGCCGTTCACCACCACGGATACCGCGTTGTCACTTGGCCACTGGTCAATCTGCGTCAGAATGCTCATAGAATGATCTATCCCTCGATTTTCTTCCTCGGATTTTGCGAGCACAACCAGATAATCCCCAGTGCGCTTCGCTAGAATTGCGACAAGGATTGGGTTTGATTGCCCAACCCAACTTTAGCGATTTCGCCCAAACATAGGAACTTCACGCCGTGCATCTCAAGACTCTCACCGTTCGCGGATTCAAGTCTTTCGCATCGGCGACCACTTTTGAGTTTGAACCGGGCGTCACGGCTGTTGTAGGACCTAACGGTTCCGGCAAGTCCAACGTGGTTGACGCGCTGTCCTGGGTCATGGGTGAACAGGGTGCCAAGACGCTTCGCGGCGGCAAGATGGAAGACGTGATCTTTGCTGGCACTTCTGGCCGCCCACCACTGGGCCGTGCCCATGTGTCCCTGACAATCGATAACTCTGATGGCCAGCTGCCTATCGACTATGCAGAAGTCACTATCTCCCGCACGCTGTTCCGTACTGGTGGATCCGAATACGCCATTAATGGAAGTTCTTGCCGTCTTCTGGACATTCAAGAGCTGCTTTCGGATTCCGGTCTGGGTCGAGAAATGCATGTGATTGTCGGTCAGGGACAGCTGGACCGCATCTTGCACGCTACCGCTGAAGATCGGCGTGGTTTCATCGAGGAAGCGGCCGGCGTGCTCAAGCACCGACGGCGCAAGGAGAAAACCCTGCGCAAGCTGCAAGCGATGCAGGGAAATCTGGATCGTCTTGAGGATTTGAGCGCCGAGGTTCGCCGCCAATTGGCTCCGTTGGGACGGCAAGCGAAAATCGCTCGCCGTGCGCAGACGGTGCAGCTTGATGTCAGGGATGCAAAGTCCCGTCTGCTGGCAGATGATTTGGTCACACTGAACAACAAGCTGGCCCAGGATATTGATGACGAATCCAAAATCCAAGCTCAGCAAGAAGACGCTGCGGCACGCCTGGAACGCATCAAGAAGCACATCGCTGAACTGACTGCCCAGATGGAAACCATTACCCCGCGACTGGTTCAGATCCAGGAAACGTGGGTTTCGTTGAGCACGCAGGCAGAGCGTTATCGATCGCTGGCCGCGTTGGCTCGTGAACGCGGGAAATTGCTGGAAAGCAATGAAACCCATTTCGATTCCAGCCGTGATCCTGAGCGTTTGGAAGCTCAAGCTGAGCGAATGAGCGAAGAACTTGAGGAACTTGAAGAAGCTCTTGAAGACCGCCACGAGATTCTTGCTGAAGCTGTAGAGGCTAAAGAGCAGGCCGAGGAAGCATCACGCGCCGAACAGCAGCGGATGGCTGCCATGCTCCGTGCCGCGGCGGACCGTCGAGAAGGCATGTCACGGCTCGCCTCGCAGGTGGCTTCCGCACGCAGCCGTGTCGACGTGACCCGGGCCGAAATATCCCGCCTCCAGGAAAGCGTCCAGTCCTTCGACTCGGACCTTGAACTGGATTTGCGCTCTCACGCAGAAGTTGCCAGTGATCTTGAAAAACAATTGGCGGGCGAAGCCCAACTGAATATCGATTTTGAGAGTGCTGATCGGGAACACGCAGCATTGTCAGAAGAGCACAATGCCGATAGTCAGCGTGAACGCGAGCTATCGGTGCGTGTTTCCGGATTGCGTGCTCGCCTTGAAGCCCTGAAGTTGAACTCCAAACCAGATGATCAGTCATCACAGCTTCTTGGATCAACATCCGGACTGCTCCTCGGCCGTTTGGGGGAGCTGATTACGGTTAATCCGGGATATGAACAGGCCATCGCCGCGATTTTGCGTGACAGTGCAGAAGCTTTGGTAGCCAAGAACCTTGGTGATGCGTTGGAGCTCATCGAAGCCCTGCAACAGCAGCAGGCCAGCCAAGTATTCCTGCACGCCGAAGTTCTGCCAAGTGGTGCAAAGGCTACTGCAATGCCTAATGCCGTCAGTGCTCGTGAAGTTGTAGCTGCCGATGGCCCACTGGATAGCTTGCTTGATCAGCTTCTTGTTGGCCATTACATCATTGAGGAAATGAGCCAAGCTCCTGCGGCCTTGGTGCAGAACCCATCTGCGTTGCTCACCACCTTGGATGGCATCACTGTTTCGGCAGTTCGCAGTTCCGTGGGGGACTCAGCAGGCGCTTCCCTGATCGCGCAGCAGGCCTTAGTGGAACAGACGGAAACTGAACTCTCCCAGTGCCAGGAAGAACTTTCCACAGTCGAGCACAGATTGGCTCAGCGGGGACCAGAGCTTTCCATCGCTCAGCAACAACGCGATGAGGCCCTGTCGGCGCTGGCTGAATCTGATGCCGCCATTGATGAATTATCCTCGTATTTGGCACGTCTTGGACAGAAACTTCGCAGCGCGCGATCGGACAAAGCCAAGCTGGAAGAAAAGCTCGAAGCAACGCTGGAGAAGCTGGAAATCGAGCAGGAATCTCTGGAAGAGATTACCGAGCGCATGGAGCTAGCTTCAACGGATCAAGATGAAGAAACCGTTGATGACGCGGCACGAGCGGCTCTTGCAGATGCTGCAGCCGCGGCACGACAGCAGGAATTAGAAGCCCGGCTTGCCTTGCGCAGTAGTGAAGAGCGCGTTTCTGCGTTGCGTTCGCGCGTTGAGGGTCTGCGCCGCACTGCGGCAGCTGAGCGCAATCACCGTGAAGTTGCAGCTCGTCGAGCGGAGCAGCGCAAGGCGCAAGCAGCCAATGCGATCCGTATTGAGCAAGCTGCTGAGCGCGTCCTGCGTTTCATTGAAGTATCGGTATCGATGGCTGGCCAAGAACGCGAAGAGCTGGCTGGAAAGAAATCCGAACTGGAATCCATGCTGGGCAGCCAACGCAAGGAAGCGGAGCAGCTCTCCGCCGAGCTGGCCCGTCTTGCTGATGCTGTGCATCGTGATGAGATGGCCCGTGCGGAACTGCGGATGCGCATTGAGAATCTTGAGACCAAGGCCCTGGAAGAACTCGGATACACCCCTGATCACCTCATCGCCAACTACGGTCCAGACCAGCTGATTCCGGAGGCCCTCGACGAAGATGACAAGTGGGGCGCGCTGCGGCAAAACGTTGATGAAGAAGGCAATCCTGTCGGCACCCGGGCATATGATCGCGTCGAGCAGGAAAAGCGGCTGAAGAAGTCCGAACGCGACCTGGCGGCCTTGGGCAAAGTCAATCCGTTGGCACTTGAAGAGTTCGCTGCCTTGGAGGAACGCCATAAGTTCCTCTCCGGCCAGCTCGAGGATTTGAAGAAGTCCAGAGGGGATTTGCAGCAGATCATTGCCGACGTTGATTCCCACGTCGAGCGGGTGTTCACCGAAGCCTACAACGACACCGCCGTTCAGTTCAGGCGGATCTTCGATCGCCTCTTCCCAGGCGGCGAGGGCCAGCTGGTGCTCACCGATCCCGAGAATATGCTCACCACAGGCATCGAGGTGGAAGCGCGTCCGGCCGGCAAGAAGATCAAGCGGCTCTCGCTGCTCTCCGGTGGAGAGCGTTCGCTGACTGCTGTCGCGTTGCTGGTCGCCATCTTCAAGGCTCGCCCGTCGCCGTTCTACGTGATGGACGAGGTGGAGGCGGCCTTGGACGATATGAATTTGGGACGCCTGATCACGATCTTCGAAGAGCTGCGCGAGTCATCGCAGCTGATTGTGATTACCCACCAGAAGAAGACCATGGAAGTAGCTGATGCTCTGTACGGCGTCACTATGCGCGGAGACGGGGTTTCTACAGTGATTAGCCAGAAAATGGAACGAGCTGTGACGACGTAGCTATTGCGGTAAAGTAGGGATTTGCAGGGGCGAACTTGCATGCTCCGTAATTCACTGTCTCTACTGAGGATGACATGGCATTTTTCCGTAAACGTATCAATGATAACCCTGCTGTTTCGAAGAGTCCGGCACATCGGGAAACAGGGGAGGAGGATGTCCTCCCGAGCGGGTCGATGCTCCAGGGATCTTCTCCATTGGTGAGTGTGGTTATTCCCGTTTATAACGCCATGCCGTTCCTTACGGAACTGCTTAATTCTCTGGAAGCCCAGGACCTGGAACCAGAAGAATTTGAAGTCATTGCAGTGGATGATGGCTCGACGGATTTTGGCGGAGAGATTTTGGATGTCTATGCGAAGCGAAATTCGAACTTCATCGCCTTGCATCAAGAGAACAGTGGTTGGCCGGGCAAGCCGCGCAATGTAGGCATTGAAAATGCGCGTGGAGAATATGTTTTCTTCATCGACAGTGATGACCGGCTCGGTCCCCAAGCGCTCAGGCGCATGACTTCATTTGCGCTGGAGCATGACGTGGATGTCCTCGTTCCGAAAATGGTCGGTTTGGACGGCCGGAGAGTTCAAGCGAAGCTGTTTGAAAAAACAATTCTCGATGTGGACTACGACTTCATTCTGCGGACCCTTTCGCCGCAAAAGATGATCCGGCGACGGCTTCTCAATTCGCATGGCATCCGCTTTGTCGAAGAAAAAGTCAGGCTTGAAGATGGCATCGCCATGGTCGAAGCCTATTCCGCTGCTCAGCGAATCAGCATCCTGGGCGATTACAACTACTACGAGATCCGGCTAAGGTCGGACGGCCAAAATATTAGTACGCAGCAAATCGATCCTGCCGGTTACGTAGGTTCTTTGACCAAGATCGCGGAAACTATCGCGACGTACACTGGGCCGGATCTGGAAGTGGCCAGGAAGCGCATTGCCGGATTGTTCGTTCGCAAGGGTTTGCGTTTCTATGACGGACAACGTTTCCTGCGTTATACCGCCGAACAGCGCGCAGCATGGGTGTCGAGCCACAAGAGCTTCTTGGAAACCTTCCATCTGGATAATTCTGCAGCGCTCTTCAAGCCGCAAGAGGCAAAGCTGGTCGACGCCATCCTCGCCGGCGACTTGGAATACCTGGAGCAGCTTGCCCAGAATAAAATGGAAGCTGAGAAAGCGCCTGCAGTTGTTTCGGTCGAGAATACTGCTGAACGCATCTGTCTGGTCGTCGATTTTCCAGTCTCGGGACCGTCGCCAATCGGCATTCATATAAGGGATCGAGACACCGAAACCGTGGCAAGAGGCGAGCTTGCAGTTGACGAAAGCGGATCGCGGCTCACTGCATCTTTCCCGCGTGCCGCCGTGCTTGAATCGATTTCTCGCTTGGGCAACATCTTCATCGAGTATCAGGGCGTTCCTGCAAAGCGGATCAGGATGGGGAAAAGCGTTGCGAGCCAGGAATTCTCGGGTTTGCTGGTCTACGCAACAGCCAATGGGTATATGAGCATAGATGCTCGCCAAGCTAAGTAGCACCGCGCTATAGGGAGCCGGGGTACCAGCCTTTCCCGGGACAGGCTCCCTCCTGCAGAACACAGAGAGGCTCGTAGTTGCCCCAAACAGCAACTACGAGCCTCTGTGCAGCTTGGCGAACCCTAACTCGCAACGCTTACGAACACGTATTGAGGGTTCCGTCATTTCGGTAGGCAACAGTCTCGTCGAGAACCAGCGGACCGCCAATCAGCACATTAGTCCAACCTTCCATGCCGGTCAGCGCTGAGCCTATGGACTTAGGCAGGCAGGACTTTTTAGCCAGCAGCATTGGCGCGCCGTTGTAGCCTGCAGCAACGGCACCGCTCAGTCCGTCGGGGAAGCTCTTGCCGTTGGCAATGAACTGGCGCTGCGCACCATTTGGCCAGAAGGCCTTCGCGATGACAGCACTGGTGTCATAACGTGATTCTCCGCCGTAACGAGCGATCCTGGCATTCGGAAGCGCTTTTCGGATCTCGTTTTCCGCATTTCTGGAGATTGCCAGTGGCCCACCAGCCAAGTACACGGTGGAGGGATTCAGGCGCTTGAGCTGCTTCAAGATGGTGCTTGGCACGTATTTCTTACTGCTCAGCAGCAATGGAGCCTTGCGGTCTGCCGCGACAGCTGCCATGGACAGGGCATCAGGGAACGAGCGTCCAGATGCCACAAACACGTTCTTGGCAGAAGACCAATTCGTAGCAATCTCTGCGCTGGTTCCATAGCGCGTGTTTCCTGCTTCTCGGGATACCGGTGCATACTTCTTCAGCTGCGTGAACGTCTTGCTGCTGACTGCGGTTGGGCCACCTGCAATGACGATGCGGGACGGATTGAGCCGCTTGATTTCCGCAGCCACTGCGCTCGGCAGATAGGCCTGCTTGGTCAGCAACAGGGGTGCATTGTGGCGGTTGGCCAGCGAGGTAACTGATAGTGCGTCAGCGAAGTGCTCGCCGGAAGCCACGACAACAGTTTTGGCCCCGTAGGGGAAGGTGCGCTTGGAGATCGCAACAGGCGTTCCATAACGGTTGGCGCCAGACATGCGTGATGGGCCCAAGCGGGTCGGCCAGACATCCATATTGCCAAAGTAGCTGGTAGTCAGCTTGTACTGCGTGCTGCGGCGGTTCTTCGCGAAGTCGCGCAGCGACGTCAGATCGCCGTTCCACACGTTGGCATCCACATTCTTCGTTGACCCCAACAAATTGGAGTTGGAAGAATACTGCCAGACATTGAACGTGGTCCAGCCTTCAGGAAGTTCGCGGGGATTCTTCGCAACGTCAGCGGTGGGGAAGATCGAGACATGCAGTGGCCAGGACTTGAACGCTGCGGAATCACCCGTGCACTCATCCCACCACGACTGGGCCGTGTAGATCATCGGCAGGCGACCGGTCTTGGCCTTGACAGTATTGCCGAAGTCCTTGATCCAGGTAACCAATTGGGAAGGCGTCATGCCGTAGCACATATCGCCCTTGCCCTGCGGATAAGCGGTCTTGTTGTACGGGTTCCACTCGATATCCAGCAGTGGGGGCATGGTGTACCCGTCATTGGTCCACCCACCACCGTTAGCCATGAATTCCCTGGCCTGAACAGCACCGGAAGAATGGGCAGGCATGGCGAAATGGTACGCACCGCGAATCAGGCCGGCATTGCGCGACTTGGTGTAGTTCTGGCTGAACTTAGGGTCCTTGTACAAGGAAGAAGGCCACGACTGGGTGGCCTTGATGTAGGCGAAACGTGCCCCGTTTGCCTTGGCAGTGGACCAGTTCACGTCGCCTTGATGGCGGGAAACATCGATCCCAAGGGTGCCCGGTGGACGCCAGGTCCGCAACTCATCAAGGGAAGCCGGCGCGCCCACCTGGAACGGAACTGAAGTCGCAGAATCATTTGAAGACAGCTTCGCGAGATCCGCTAGCTCATCCATGGTAGGGATCGTCGCGTCACCGGTTTCGGCAATTCGCTTGGCACCCTGGCCCAGCTGGGCATCGAGGTGCTCGAGCTCCATTTCGGCCAGCGCCTTGTCGGCTAGCTGTACGCGTTCTTTCTTGGAAAGATCATCGTCTTTGGACAGTGCCTTGGAAATTTCTTCAGCTGCTGGAGTGGCAATAGCAGCCGGCGCACTTGGTGCTGGCGCCTCGGACTCAACTTCGCTGGTGCTGGTCCCGGTGGCCTCGGCCTCGCGAGACGGCGTAGACGATGGTTCCGGCGCATCAGCCACGGTAGCAGTGGGCGAGGGAGACTGAACAGTTTGAGCGGAGGGCTCTTCTGTTGGCGAGGCGAACCCCGGACCAGCAGAAAGCGGGATGGAAAGTGCGGCTATAACCGCAATTGATAGAGCTTTGGATCGTCGCGTCCGGATAGCCGGCATGGATTCCCCTGAATAATCGAGTGCAAGTGAAATGGCGAAAGCCTTTGCTAGTATATCTACCCGATGTTTCCCGGCAAGATTCCGGGAATTAATATCGCCGCCGATGCCAAGGGAAATCTAAAACTGCGGAATTGCTTAATCGGCCAATTCCACCGGTTTTATGGTCTTTGGAACCAACAGCCAGGCAACCACTCCGACCAGGCCCACGACAGCCGAAATGTTGAAGGCTAATTGGAAGCTGATCATGTCGGCCATGGCCCCGGCCAGCAGCGGGCCGATGATGGAGCCTAGATCGGTGCACATCTGGAATCCGGCCAGTGCCTTGCCGCCGTTGCGGCCGGAACCAATCACGTCAGCCACGGACGCTTGCTGTGCTGGGCCCAGCAGCCCGCCGCCAATGCCTGCCAGGACCGAGAAGACGATGAAGCCAACCAGGGAGGTCGAATACCCCATCGCGCCAATGGACACGAGCAGGACACTCATGCCAAGGACCACGGGGATCTTGCGTCCAATGCTGTCTGTCAGGCGACCGGAGAACACCAGCGCGCAACCATTGCCGATGGCAAACACCGTCATGGAGATTCCGGCGGCCGTGGCACCCATGGTTTGGCCGAACACGGCCAAGGCGAAAAGCGGGATCATGCTGTTGCGCACGCCGAACGCCAGCCAGCCGTAGCTGAATCCGGAGAACAATGCCGCCCGGTAGGCGGGGGAGACCAGCGCCTCGCGGGTGGTCACCACTTCAATATCGGAATGCCTTGATCGCGGGTTTGCCGCATCTGCATCCAGATCGCGGCGACGGCCCAAGGCCATGTAGACCACGCCTGCGGCAATCACCAGGGCGGTGCCGTAAATCAAGAACGGAATACGCATGCCCAGCGGGGCAAGCAAGGTTCCAAGAACCGGGCCGAAGACGTTGCCCAAGAGGAACGAGCCGGCATACAAGCCCGAGATGCGTCCACGGGATTTCTCCGGAGCCAGGCGCGCAATTAATGCCATGGCTGAAATGGTGAACATGGTCGACCCGAAGCCGCCCAGTCCACGAGCAATCAATAGCTGCGTATAGTCCTGGACCACAGCGCAAAGCAAAGTCGATACCGCAACTAGCAGAACGCCGGTGACGTAGATCTTGGGCTCGCCGAGCTTCCCTACCAGGACGCCTGCTACCGGTGCGAAAATCAATCGGGTAAAGGCGAAAATGCTGACAATAATAGTGGCGGCCGCATTGCCGACATCAAAGCTCACTGCATACTGGGGCAAGATGGGGGCGATGAGCCCGAAACCCAATGCGATGATGAATGCCGCAACCAGCAATACGCTGATCTCTTGGGGGATGGGCGCCTTGGCAGCACGGGTGGTTTTCAATGCCATATCAATTGAACAGATGGTTCTGCCGCTCAGCGAGCAGTAACCCTCAGCCTTTCTGGAACGACGAACGGGGCTAAGCAACCCACCTGCCAGTCTAGCCTTGAATGCAAAATGCGCTGATGCTGGTGCTGCCTGCCATATGATCCCTAAATGGTTGGAGATATGAGACGATTTAGAGCGTGTCTGATTCGCTTATATTAACCATCATCATTGTCGCGGTTGTTGCCGTGGTGGCCATTGGCGTCATTGCCTTCGTCACCAAGGGCCGCAAGCCTAAGACTCCGTATACGTCAGAGCGCGATGCAGACGACTTGCCAGCTGGCCAGAGTGCTGAGGGCGATACTGATGCCGCAGCGGACACTGCCGGTGCAAGCGATGCGCCTGTCGCGGTCCAAGAGCCTGCCGCACCTGCTGCGCCACAACTCGATGTTCCAGAACCAGTGCAGGGCCGTCTGGCCCGGCTGCGTGCGCGACTGACAAAATCCAACAGCATGTTCTCCAAGGGCCTGCTGGCCCTGCTCAGCCAAGACTCGATTGACGAGGATGTCTGGGAAGAGATTGAAGAAAACCTGCTGATGGCAGACCTGGGTACCGAGCCTGCACTTGAGCTTGTTGACGCACTGCGTGAACGAGTGAAGATTGAAGGCAGCAAGGACCCGGCTCGCGTCAAGGCAATGCTTCGCGAGGAACTGCTCAAGCTGGTGGATCCTAGCTTGGACCGCAGCTACCTGCCTGAACCGCATCCGGACCGCCCAAGCATCATCATGGTGGTCGGTGTCAACGGTGTTGGCAAGACCACCACCATCGGCAAATTGGCGCGAGTACTCGTTGCGGAAGACAAGGACGTCCTGCTGGGCGCTGCCGATACCTTCCGTGCGGCCGCCGCCGAGCAGCTGGCTACCTGGGGCGACCGCGTGGGCGTGCCTACCGTGCGTTCCGAGATCGACGGCGCCGACCCGGCCTCCGTTGCCTTTGAAGCCGTTTCCGCGGGCATCGAGCAGGAAGTCGACATCGTCATGATCGACACTGCCGGCCGCCTGCAGAACAAGGTCGGCCTGATGGACGAGTTGGGCAAGATCAAGCGAGTGGTCGAGAAGAAGGCCACCATTGACGAAGTCCTGCTGGTCCTCGATGCGACTACCGGGCAGAACGGCCTGCAGCAGGCCAAGGTCTTCTCCGAGGTTGTCAACGTTTCGGGCATCGTGCTGACCAAGCTCGACGGTACTGCCAAGGGCGGCATCGTCGTGGCTATCCAGCGTCAGCTCGGTGTTCCGGTGAAGCTGGTGGGATTGGGTGAGGGTCCGGATGATCTCGCGCCATTCAACCCGGAAGACTTCGTGGACGCACTGCTCGAAGGCTAATCGATAATTCCATATTTTCTTGATCTCCCCGTCGTTTCCTGCGGCGGGGAGATCTTGCTTAAGCGGGCGCTGCGCATCTGTAATCCTGCACAGAGCGGTTTTGTTCCTGCTGGGCCATGGGGCGCGCACAGGGGTTGGAATCAAGGGAATCTTGCAGTGAGGTCAGTCACACCACTCGCTCCTGGGTCCGAAACTTTCCTTGGGGCCTCTACGGAAAAGATCTAGTCAGTGAGTGAATGGAACTTTTCGGGCGCCTTCTGGCCGCAGGTCACCCAAGGAGGCAGTGACCAGCGCTACAGAAAACGTCCAGACTACTTGGGTAAAGATGTTTTCTGGGGAAATGTGTCCCTTCAATCTGTACGCACTGCATGAGGGATACTCCGGTTGGTTCTGGATGCCCCCGTGCGGTCAGACCAGCCGGTAAAGGATCCATCCAGAAGTGTCGTCGAACCAAGACCTGCCCATACCAGTCAAGCAGGACCCTAAGCCCAGGGCTTTCCGCATGGACATCCAGGGCCTGCGCGCCATCGCCGTAGGTGTTGTCGTGCTGTACCACTTCTGGGGGCACTATCTGCCCGGCGGCTTCGTCGGAGTCGACGTGTTCTTCGTGATCTCGGGATTCCTGATCACTTCGCATCTGCTCGCCAAGCCGCCGAAGAATATTGGCGATGTCGTCAATTTCTGGATGAGGCGAGTCAAGCGGCTGATCCCTGCCTCCTTCTTGGTGATCCTGGCCAGCGTATTGGGCATCTGGTTCTTCGCACCGTCCACGGTGTGGCAGGACTGGGGGCTGCAAGCGATGGCCGCGACGTTCTACTTCCAGAACTGGTACCTGGCACTGACCAAGGTCGATTACCTTGCCGAAGGCGAAGCTCCAAGCCCCTTCCAGCATTTCTGGTCCCTGTCTGCAGAAGAGCAGTTCTATTTCGTATGGCCAATTCTGATCGGCGTGCTGATCTTCGCCGCAATCAAGTCCGGAATCAAGCCGGCAACCGCCGCGTTGGCCGGAATCAGCGCCGTCTTCTTGATTTCCTTCGGATACTCGCTATACGCAACCGCGACTGAACCGGGCAGCGCGTACTTCTCGACCTTTACCCGAGTCTGGGAATTCTCGGCAGGCGCCCTGGTGGCGGCTTTGGGAGCGCGTGCGCATGCGGCCAAGAAGGATGCGATGAGCTTGATCGGGTCGTGGGGCGGAGTCCTTGCCATCGCATTCAGCGCGGTGGCCTTTACCGGGCAGATGCCGTTCCCCGGATACATCGCAGCGATTCCCGTATTCGGCACCGCACTGATCCTGCTCTGCCATTCCACGCATAAGTACTCGCCGAACATGTTCTTGAGCAGCAAGCCGTTCCAGTTCTTCGGTGACAATTCCTATGCCATCTACCTCTGGCATTGGCCGCTATTGATCCTGATGCCGTTCATGGTGGATGACTTCAAATGGCCCCAGAAGATCATTGCCCTGGCCTTGACGCTGGTTTTGGCTGTTTTGACGCAGAAGCTTGTCGAGGTTCGATTCCGTAAGTTCATTGACGCCTCGGTACTGCTCACGGCGCCACGCTTCCTTGCCACGGGCAGCCTCGTCTTGGCTTTGGTTGCCGGAGCTTTCTACCTCAACACCGAACGCATTATCAATGACGCCCAAGACGTCGACAAGGCCTTGGCCCAGGTCGAAAAGGAGCTGGGCGAAGACTGCTTCGGTGCCGCGTCGCTCAGTGAATCATGCGGTGAAGCAGTGAATATCGAGACGGCCTACCAGCCGGTGGCTCCCGCCCCGGTAGTTGCGAAGACCGACAAGCCGGTTGTCTACAAGGACGATTGCTTCGCCAGCCAGGACGCCGACTACAAGGACCGCCCGGTATGCAACTACGGTGATGGCAAGATCAAGGTAGCACTGGTTGGAAACTCGCATGCAGGCCAGTGGATTCCTGCCTTGGAACCTATGGCGAAGAAGAATGGCTGGAGTATTGATACCTATTTGGCCAGCCGATGCGCCGTCATGGGCGAACCCCAGGTCTTTGACTCCAAGGCACGGGAAAAGGGCTGCGCTGATTATGGCAGCTGGGTGACCAAGCAGATCGAAAAGGAAGACTATGATCTGGTGATCAGCTCCAACCGCCAGTCCCTTCCGGTTTCCGGATACGAAATGGAAAACACCGCTGAGCCTGCCCAGAAGGCCTACGAAAAGATTCTCCAGGACTGGGCCGGCACCGGCGCCGCTGTAGCGGTCATCCGGGATACGTCCTTCCCGGGGGAGACCGTGGAGAATGTGCCTGACTGCGTGGCCTCCAGCGATGGCGAATTCAGCGAATGCAGTGGCGAGGCGAAGCAATGGATTCCGATGGATCCGCAAGCCGACGCGGTGAAGGCCCTGGATAAGCCGAATATTATCGACGTCGACATGAATGACCAGCTGTGCGAGGACGGACGCTGCTTTGCGGTAGTCGGTGGCATCGTGGCCTATTGGGACCACTCGCACCTGACCGAAACCTTTGCCGAGTCCCTGTCCCAGACCCTGGAATCCCGGCTGAAGAAGGAACTGGATTCGAAGGAACTGTTCCCGGCAGCATAGGGCTTTGCGGCACCTTGCTCGATAGGCTCTGGCTTCAACGCATTAATTGCGTTGCAGCCAGAGCCTATTTCTGATTCCTGATGCCCGTGACTGCCCCAGGAGCATCGCGGCCCGGGCGAAAAGCGGAAACGCTTGGCTCATCGGGCAGCCAGAATCGCCAGGGGAACTGCGGACCGCCGGCTATCCCCGCGACGCCAACACGGGGTCCGGTGCGCAAAGCCTCCGGGGGACCAGAGGCAGCATGGAGGGTAAAGGGTGCAGCGAACAGATCCAGCCCGTCATGTTCCAATCTCGTGAGTCCCAATGCGGTGGCCAAGTTCCCCGGTCCACGGGCCAGCTGGATTTCCGGGATGGGATTGCGGGCGTAGCGGATGGGCCGCTTCTCCAGTCTTCGTGCGTGGGCCAGGTCGGCGCCGGAAATAATTTCGCCAGAACGTATCAGCACCCCGGACGCAGCTCCTGGCGGTGAGCAAACGAAATTCAGGGCGTAATGCATTCCATAGGTGAAGTACACGTACGCGTGCCCGGGTTCCAGGAACATGGACGCGTTGCGATCGGTTTTCCTGTCCTTCGAGTGGCTGCCCGGATCATAGGGCCCTGCGGTTCCCAGGCCCATGTACGCTTCGGTTTCGGTGATGCGCACGCTGACCGGTCCATCACTGGAATCCACGGTGAGTACTGCCCCGAGCAACCGGGGCGCAACGTCCAAGGCATCGGGCAAGAAGAAAGATCGGTCCATGCTTCCAGTGTGCCTGCTCCAGCTAAATTGTCCCCGGCCCCTGTAAGGATCATGGGTACTTGAAACTTGGGGGTTCAAGCAACTCGCACTCGTGAAATGGGGAATGAGCATGAAAAGGTTCTTAGCAACTGCAACCGCACTGGCCGGAATTCTATCGATGGCTGCCTGCGGGGTATCGGCAGAAGAGTTTGAGGCTGCGCAAACCTCGAGCGCAGCCATAGCTGCTGAAAAGGAAGCACTGCAAGCCCAGCTGGCAGAAGCAGAAGTGCAATTGGCCCTGGCCCCAAGGAAGAAGCAGCAGAGCTTCGCGCAGCCGCGGCTGAGAAAGCCACGGCCAACAAGGCCAAGAAGGTCACCAAGCGTGCTCTGGCGCACATCATGAAGCAACCGGACTCGCACATTGATCAGAATGTGATTCTCTACGGGCTGGTCACCCAGTTCGACTCCGCGACCGGTCCATGCACCTTCCATACCGAGCTGAGCCACGCGCAGGTGGGCAAATACGACTACGAGCACAATCCGATGTTCACTGCCGGTGACGGCCTGGCGGACTGCGAGGCGCCGGATGGCGTCGTGGCCGAGGGCATCGTCCAAATCACCGCCACGGTGACCGGATCCCTGAGCTACGACACGAGAATCGGCGGATCCCCTACGGTGCCGAAGTCCCGAGTCGTGAAGATCAAGCGGCTATAGCCGCTGCCGGCGTCCGCCCCGGGCTGTTCTTTTGACCGTCGGCCAGCAGCACCGTGAACTGTTCGAAACGGCGGCGAAACATTGCCGAGAAGCAAACGTTACCCCCGGCAGGAACTTGATACACAGCGGAAACGAAGCAGCGAGTGTTCGGAAACATCGGGCGCGTTAGATAGTCATAACACCACCGATACACCGAATACCTTGAGGGGAAGTGATCCAGATGGAGTTGGATGTAGCCAGCTTATGGATCCTGATAGCTGCCGCACTCGTATTGCTGATGACACCGGCACTGGGACTTTTCTACGGCGGCATGACTCGCGCCACCGGCGTGGTGAACATGATGCTGATGAGTTTCTCCGCCGCGGCGATCACCGCCGTTGTCTGGGTGCTCTGGGGCTACTCGTTCTCCGCCGGGGAACCAGCCATCGCCGGAATCGTCGGCAATCCAATCAGCGACTTTGCCATGCACAATACCGAGCAGTCCGAGCTGCTCGC
Organism: Glutamicibacter sp. NPDC087661; assembly: GCF_044743275.1. Lineage (NCBI taxonomy): Bacteria > Bacillati > Actinomycetota > Actinomycetes > Micrococcales > Micrococcaceae > Glutamicibacter > Glutamicibacter sp. NPDC087661. Next base: position 1,224,637 of record NZ_JBIUWE010000001.1, on the reverse strand, counting down.
CGCCGGATTCGCCGGTACCTTCGCCATGATCTCGGTAGCCATCATCTCCGGAGCCATCGCCGACCGTGCCCGCTTTGCGCCATGGCTGTTCTTCGTCCCGCTGTGGGTCACCCTGGTGTACGCACCGGTGGCCTTCTGGGTCTGGGGTGGAGGCTTGCTCTCCGCAGACGGATTCCTGGGCAGCATCTTCGGCGAAGCCATTGACTTCGCCGGCGGCGCAGTGGTCCACACCAACGCAGGTATCGCAGCCCTGGTCCTGGCCCTGAAGTTGGGCCAGCGCCACAACTTCCACGATCGTCCGCAGCCGCACAACACCCCGCTGGTCATGCTCGGTGCCGGCCTGCTGTGGTTCGGCTGGTTCGGTTTCAACGCCGGTGCGGCGACCACCGTCGAGCAGGCTGGACTCATCTGGGTCAACACCCTGGCAGCTCCGGGTGCGGCCGTCCTTGGCTGGATCCTGGTTGAGAAGCTTCGCGGTTCCCGCCCCAGCTCGCTGGGTGTCGCCTCCGGCCTGGTGGCCGGCCTGGTCGCCATCACCCCTTCCTGCGCAGATGTGGCCCCGTGGGCCGCGATGCTGCTGGGCGTACTGGCTGGCGCCGGTGCAGCCTGGGCAGTGAACTTGAAATGGAAGCTGGGCTACGACGACTCGCTGGATGTTGTCGGCGTGCACCTGGTCGCCGGCTTGATCGGAACCCTGTTCCTGGGCTTCTTCGCCCTGCCAACCGAGGAGAGCGCTGGCGGACTGTTCTACGGCGGAGGCGTCGCCCAGCTGATCGCCCAGGCAGCCACCCTGATTGTGGTCATGGTCTTCTCCGCGGTGATGACCTGGGTCATCGCCACGGTCATTGGAAAGTTCAGCCCATGGCGTGTCGCGGCAGATATCGAAATTGCCGGCATCGACGAGGCGGAGCACAACGAAAATGGATACCAGCTGGTTTCCAAGTAAGGAGCGGAATCTGGAAAATAACGCAGCACAAGCACGAGGGGCAGGGCGTTTCTGAAACGTCCTACCAGGACCGCCGGTGGGCCATGCAGCCACCGGCGGTCCTGGCGTGTTCACGCCCGGGGGCGGGCACATGTGTAAATCATGGGAATCGCCTAGTTCGCTGGCATCAGCGGTGCACCGGCCCCTAGCGTGGCATTCACCAGCCGATTATTCCCAAGCAGCTAGGAGAGTGCCATGGCCAGCGAACCACAACAGCAAGCAAGCCCGGGAGGGGAACCGGTCTTGTCCGGCCCCGGCCAGGACAGCGAATTCCTGACCACCAACCAGGGAGCTCCCGTCAGCGATACCGACCACTCGCTGAAAGCCGGAGAGCGCGGGCCCACCTTGCTGCAGGATCACCACCTGCGCGAGAAGATCATGCATTTCGACCATGAGCGGATTCCGGAGCGCGTGGTCCACGCCCGCGGGGCTGGCGCCCACGGCTCCTTCATCAGCTACGGCAACGCCTCCGAGCTGTGCCGGGCCGATTTCCTCAAGCCGGGAAAGCAGACCCGGGTCTTCGTGCGGTTCTCCACCGTGGTCGGTTCCCGCGGCTCGATGGACACGGCCCGCGATACCCGCGGCTTTGCCACGAAGTTCTATACCGAAGAGGGCATTTTCGACCTGGTGGGCAACAACATCCCGGTGTTCTTTATCCAGGATGGCATCAAGTTCCCGGATCTGGTCCATGCCGCGAAGCCGCACCCGGATACCGAGATCCCGCAGGCGCAATCGGCCCACGATACCTTCTGGGATTTCGTCTCCCTGCATACCCCTGCCCAAGCCCACGTGATGTGGCAGATGAGCGACCGCGCGATACCCCGCTCGCTGCGCATGATGGAAGGCTTCGGCGTGCACACCTTCCGCATGGTCAACGAGGCGGGCAAAGCGTCACTGGTGAAGTTCCATTGGAAGCCCAAGCTCGGCGTGCACTCGCTGGCCTGGGAAGAGTCCCAGCTGGCCGCCGGCGCGGATCCGGACTTCCACCGCCGCGATCTGGCCGAAGCCATTGATGCCGGAGCCTACCCCGAATGGGAACTGGGCGTGCAGATTTTCCCCGACGACGGTTCGGGGGTCTTCGAGGGCATCGACCTGCTGGATCCGACGAAATTCGTGCCAGAAGAACTGGCCCCGGTCCAGCCGCTGGGCAAGATGGTGCTGGACCGCAACCCGGAGAACTACTTCGCGCAGACTGAACAGGTCGCCTTCCACCCCGGGCATCTGGTTCCGGGCATCGATATCAGCGACGACCCGCTGCTGCAGGCGCGGCTCTTCTCCTACCTGGACACCCAGCTGACCCGGTTGGGCGGACCGAACTTCGCGCAGATCCCGATCAACTCGCCGGACTCTCCGGTCAACGACATGTTCCGCGACGGCTTCCACCAGCACCGGGTGCCCAAGGGCATCGCGCCGTACAAGCCGAACTCGCTGGATGGCGGCTGCCCGTACATGTCGCAGGTTCTCTCTGGCCAGCAGCCTCCGCTGGACTTCCCGCAGCCTGTGGCCTCCGGAAAGAAGGTGCGTTCCGAGCCGGCCAGCTTCTCGGACCACTACAGCCAGGCGCGCCTGTTCTACATCAGCCTCTCGGCCGTGGAGCGCGCCCACGTGCAGCAGGCCTACTCCTTTGAACTGGGCAAGTGCACCGATACCGCGATCCGCCAGCGGCAGGTGGAATGCCTGGCGAAGATCGATACCCAGCTGGCCGCCGGGGTCGCCCAGGCACTGGGCCTGCCGGCACCGGCCGCAGTGCAGCTGGATGATCCGGTGGCCAGCCCCGTGCTGTCCCAGATCGGAAAAGCCTGGCCAGTGGACGGGCGCAAGGTCGGGGTGGTATTCAACAGCGGAAACCACCAGCACGTGCCAGCAATAGCCCAGGCGCTGGCCGAACGGGGCATGTCCCCGCTGCTCGTTTCGGCCTCCGGCGGCGAGGTGGCCCCGGACCTGCCCATTGACCGCACCTACCTGACGGCGCGCTCCATCGAATTCGATGCGCTGGTGCTCATCGGCCCGTTGCCGCCGGCCCCGGACGCCGCGGTTGCGCTGGATGCCAAGGCCGGCGCCTTGGGGGCAGGCGGGGTTCCCATCGACCCGCGCGTGGCGTTGCTGGTTGCGGAGGCCTACCGGCACAACAAGGCCATCATCACCCTGGACGGGCTCTCCGATGGCCTGCTGCAAGCGGTGGGCCTGGAAGATGACGCGCCGGGCATCGCACTGGTCGAGCTTTCGGCGGTGGCCGAAAGCGCGGAGCAGCTGCTGTCCACCCACCGCGCGTGGGAGCGTTTCCCGGTCGCCGAGTAGCAGCGCGGCCCAGCTGGCCTAGCAGGTGGCGCGGCAGGTGCATGATTCGATTTGCCTGCCGCGCCGGCCTGGCCCAGCAGCAGGGCCGGCGGCAATCAACTGGCACAGATAGCTGATGAAAAGAGGTGCAAGATGCCTTCAGGAACCGATAGCCATGCCGGGAACGGGAACGCGGCCGAAACCGCTGCCAAAGCCCGGCACGCTCCTGGACCCGATGCCGAATCCAAACCCGATTCCCCGCCGGATATGCACTCCAGGTCATGGAAATACGCGGCCAAGCGCTCCATCAGGGAATTCTCCCGGAAGAAATGCACGGACATGGCGGCCTCGCTGACCTATTTCGCGATGCTCTCCATTTTCCCGGCCCTGCTGGCGGTAGTCTCCCTGCTCGGAGTTGCCGGCCAGGCGGAGAACATGACCCGCAACATCCTCTCGCTGATCCAGGAACTGGCCAGCAAGGAAGTGGTCGAAACCCTGCGCCAGCCCATCGAGCAGCTGGCCTCGGCCCCGTCGGCAGGCCTGGCGCTGATTGCCGGTCTGCTCGGTGCGCTATGGAGCGCCTCGGGGTATGTCGGGGCGTTCGGACGGGCAATGAACCAGATCTACGAGGTGGCCGAAGGCCGGCCGTTCTACAAGCTGCGCCCGCTGATGCTGCTGCTGACACTGGTGCTTCTTGTGGCCGTGTCCGTGCTGGGGATGCTGCTGATCGTCTCCGGTCCGCTGGCCCAGGCGCTGGGCAACGCCATGGGGCTGGGCGAGGGCGCGGTGGCGATATGGAATATCGCCAAATGGCCGGTGATCGTGCTGTGCGCGATTGTGCTGGTGGCCGTGCTCTACTACGAGGCTCCCAATGTGAAGCAACCGAAGTTCCGCTGGATCAGCCTCGGCTCGGCCATCGCGCTGCTCGTGCTGGCGGTAGCGACCGTCGGCTTCTTCTTCTACGTTTCGAACTTCGGCAACTACAACAAGACCTACGGCGCCATCGGCGGGGTCATCGTGCTGCTGCTGTGGCTGTGGATCGCCAACCTGTCGCTGCTGTTCGGCGCGGTCTTCGACGCGGAAGCCGAGCGCGGGCGCCAGCTGCAGGCGGGGATTGCGGCCGAACGCTCGGTCCAGCTTCCGCCGCGGGATACCAAAGCCAGCATGAAGCAGGAGGAAAAAGAAGAGCAGGACATCAGCGACGGACGGCAGCTGCGTTTCGCCAGCGAGCTGGACGCCGAAGAGCAAGCGGATCCGGAATCCAGGCGGAACCCGGAAAGCTGAGCAGGCGCCGAAGCTGGCCATCGCCTGGGCGCCCCTTGGCGCGGGCCGGCACCTCGGTAGCGTGTGAAACGACCAGATCATTCCAAGACAAAGGAGCTCATCATGGCCAACGACGAGGCAAGCAAAGTCATCAGCATCATCCAGGACCTGCGGATCGCCATGGTCTCAACCCTCAGCGCTGGACGGCTGGCCAGCCGCCCCCTGACGCTGATTGAAGCCACCGACGAAGGAGAACTCTGGTTCTTCTCTGCCGCCGACGCCGGGATTGTCCAGGAAATCCGGGCCCAGGGACTGGTCAATGCCGCGTTCAGCGGATCCAAGGCGTGGGTGTCGGTCAGCGGCCACGCCGAGGTGGTGCTCGATGTCGCCAAGAAGAAGGAACTGTGGAACGCCGCGGTGGAGACCTTCGCCAGCGAAGGCCCGGAATCTGCGCAGACGGTGCTGCTGCGCATCGATGCCGACTCCGCCGAATACTGGGAGAATCCCGGCGGGGCGGCGAGCCTGGTGGCCGGCTGGGTGAAGCAGAAGCTCACCGGAAAACCTGCCGAGCCCGGGGACTCGAATAGCGTCGAACTCTAGGACGCCGAAAACCGCCAACGGCCGCTGCTCCGAATTCCCGGAGCAGCGGCCGTATTGCTGTGCCCGTGCCCTGGCACAGAGCTATGCCCCATGGATTCGTATCCATGGGGCATAGCTGGTGGTGCGGTTTAGGACAGGTCGTCCTTGACATCCTTGGCGGCGTCCTTGACGTGTTCTCCTGCTTGCTTTGCCTTGGCGGCGGCCTGGTCCTTCACGCCTTCGGCTTGCAGGCGCTCATTATCAGTGGCATCGCCGTAGGCCTCCTTGGCCTTGCCAGATGCTTCCTGGGCCTTGTTCTGGATCTTGTCTCCAATTCCCATGATTCTTACCTCCTGTGTGGATCTGGTTACTGACAATTTGAACTATAGGGCAGATTGCAAATCGGGGTCCCGAAGCTGAAAGTTTGCTTGCGGCCAACTTTGCAGATCATCAAAGCGCCGCCGTCGCGGCGGCCAATCCCATAAGCTGCGTCGCCGCGTTGCGCTGTCCTTTGCGGTTATCAGGAGTCATTCAGCTGGGCCGGGCACGAATGGGCCGTGACCTAGACTGGCCAAAAGTTCCGCGCAGAGAAGGAGAGTCGATGGACCAGCGGCCGGTGTCGTTTAGTGCAGCCCAACCAGGATCCCGCCCCCGCAACAGCGAGTCATGGTGGGGCGCCGAAGAAGCGGTGCGTGCGGCCGCCGTGCGCTGCGAGGGCAACCCGGAAGCGATGCTGCGTACGCTGGAAAGCTCGGGGGAGGAACCTCCGGTGCCAGCGGCCGGACAGACCCAGCGCCTGTGGGAACTGCTGGCCTCCGTGGCCGCCACCGACCTGGTCGCGGCCAGGACGCTGGAACCGCATTTGGATGCCGCGGGAATCCTGAGCCAGGCGGGCATGTCGTGGCCGGCCGGCACTGCATGGGGCGTTTTCGCCGCGCAGCCGCCCAACGCCACCCTGGAAGCGGTCCGCCAGTCCGGCGGGGGATGGGAGCTGAACGGCACCAAGCCCTGGTGCTCGTTGGCCGCGCAGCTGACGCATGCCTTGGTCACCGCCCCCACGCCCGATGGTGGCCGGCTGTTCATGGTTTCCTTGCGGCATCCGGGCGTTGAACCGGCATCGGATGCCTGGGTCAGCCGCGGCATGGCGCAGCTGCCCAGCGGCAGCGTGAACTTCACCGGCGTGCCGGCACAACCGGTGCAGGACGCCGGCTGGTACCTGTCCCGTCCCGGGTTCGCTGTCGGGGGCGTTGGCGTGGCCGCCTGCTGGTTCGGGGCAGCGGTGGGAATCTACCGCCATCTGCTGCGCAGCGCCCAAGCGCGCACCCCGGATCAGCTGGCCCTTGCTTGGCTCGGCGAAGCAGACCGCTTGCTGGCCGGCTGCGCGGCGCTGTTGGAACAGGCCGCCGGGCTGGCCGATGCCGGAGCGCTGGATGCCATTTCGGCCCATCGGGTCCGCGGCCAGGTGGCCGGGGCCTGCGAGCGGGTGTTGCAGCTCAGCGGCCAGTCCACCGGTCCGGGCCCGCTGACCGCCGATGAGGAGCATGCGCGGCGTGCAGCTGACCTGGGCATATATCTGCGCCAGCACCACGCGGCCCGCGATGACGCGGCGCTGGGCCAGCTGATGGTGGACCGCGCCGGCGCGGAAGGCGGCAGCGCATGGTGAACTTCACTCATGAGGACCAGGGAACATCTGCAAGCTGCTGGCAGCAGGCTGGGCTAGAGCGGATCGCCGTACTGGATCCGGAGAAGCTCTTCCACGCAATCGCATCGGTGATTGTTCTGGCCGCCCACCCGGATGACGAGACGCTGGGAGCTGGAGGGCTGATCCGCATGGCGCTTGGCCGGGGGATCGATGTCCACGTGATCGTCTGCAGCTTCGGGGAAGCCTCGCATCCGGACTCCACAACACAGTCCGCGGCCCGGTTGGCCGCGCTGCGCCAGGCCGAACTGGCCGAGGCCATGGACACGCTGCGCGCACAAGGACCGCGCAGCGGAACGCTGCATCTGCACTGCTTGGGCCTGGGCGACGGGAAACTCGAAGCGCAGCAGGAGCCGATCCGCGCAGCCCTTGAGCAGCACGCCGGCGAGCGCTGCCTGATCGCCAGCACCTACCGCGGCGACGGGCACCCGGACCACGAAATCCTGGGCCTGCTCGCCGCGGACTGCGCCCTGGCGCACAATGCCTGCCATCTGGAATTCCCCATCTGGTTCTGGCACTGGGCGCAACCGGACCGGCAGCCCAGCTTCAGGCATTGGCGCCGGCTGGCCCTGGATGCCTCCAGCGCGGATGCCAAGGCCCGCGCCCTGGAGGCCCACCGTTCCCAAACCCGGCCGCTGTCCGCCCTGCCAGGAGACGAAGTCCTCCTTAACGAAGGCTTCCTTCAGCATTTTTCCCGCGGCGCCGAGATCTTCCGCGCCACCTGGCCTGGCCACAAGGACGCCGCGTCGGCTCCGGTGGTCTTCGACGAGCTCTACGGGCAACGCGAAGATCCGTGGGAATACCGCAGCAGCCGCTACGAGCAGCGCAAGCAGCAGATCCTGCTCGCCTCCCTGCCCCGGGAACAGTATGCGGCGGTTTTGGAGCTGGGATGCTCCATCGGGGTGCAGAGCGCCGAACTGGGCCGCCGCAGCACCAGCCTGCTGGCGGTGGATGCCAGCGCTACAGCGCTAGTCCAGGCCCGGCGTGCCGTGGCCGGAATGGAGCATGTCAGCTTGCTGCAGGCCACGGTGCCCCAACAATTTCCGCAGCTGGAGCCGGGGAGCGTGCAGCTGGTAGTGCTCAGCGAGATCGGCTATTTCCTGGCCGCCGACGAATTGGCGCAGGTGCTCGCCGCCAGTGCTGCCGCACTGGAAGCCGGCGGAGAGCTGGTGCTCTGCCATTGGCTGCATCCCATTGAAGGCTGGCCGCTGGACGGGGAGGATGTGCACCGGATGGCGGGAGAACTGGGGTGGGAGCGCATCGTGGAGCATCGCGAGGCCGATTTCCTGCTTGAAATACTGCGCAAGCCCGCTGGTGCCCATGGGTAGGCAGCTGGCGGCCATGGCGGTCATCATCCCGGCCCATGACGAGGAAGAACGCCTGGGCCGCTGCCTGGATTCGGTGCGCGCGGCCATGGACCGGTTGGCGCGTGCCCGCCCGCAGCTGCAGGTCCGGGCCATCGTGGTTGCCGATAGCTGCACCGACGGCACGGTACAGGTTGCCCAGCGGCAGATTAGCGCAGATCAGCGGATCAGCTTGCTGCAGGCCAGCTTCGGTAATGTCGGAGCCAGCCGGGCTGCCGGGGCACGCCACGCCCTGGCCAGCTTCGGCGCGGACGCGGACCCGAGCGCCATCTGGCTGGCCAGCACCGACGCGGATACCTGCGTCGCCGAGCATTGGCTGGAGGGCTTTGCCACCCTGCACGCCGGCGGGGCCGATGCGGTGGCCGGAACCGTGGAACCGGACCGCGGCGAACTCGATGAGCATATCTTCGCCTTATGGGAGCAGGCCTACCAGCCGATCGAGGGGCATGGCCATATCCACGGCGCGAACTTCGGAGTGTGCGTTGCTGCCTACCTGGATGTTGGAGGCTTCGAGCCCTTGGCGGCCCGGGAGGATGTGGCCTTGGTCGAGGCGCTGCGCCGCGCCGGCTACCGGGTCCAGGCCACGGCCCGCCTGCAGGCGATCACCTCGGGGCGCTTGCGCGGGCGGTTGTGCGAGGGCTTCGCGGACTATCTTGCCGCGCTGGATCACCAGATGCTCCACGCCCGGTAGCGCCCAAGTAAGCGGTCCCGGTCCCTGGCATAGGAACAGCCCCCGGCGAATCTGCGCGGATGCGCGATTTCCCGGGGGCTGTGCCCGTTGCGGCGGTGCTTGCGGTTACACGCTGCTGCCGGACTCCTGCGTGGCGTACCTGTGTCCCAGCTTGCTGGCGTCGAAAGCCGGAACCGCGTGGGCGAGCGCAGTGTATTGCCAGTACTTCACACGGAATGCAGCCATTCCGCTGTGCTCGGCCTGGCCGAACAGATCCTTGATCTTGCTGCGCGGCGCGCTGGCCTGAACCACTTCCAAGACTGGAGACGGCTCGGAAATGTGCAAGAACTTCAGTTCCTCGGTCTGCGGTTCAACCATCGCGACCAGCACCGGCCGCTTGTGCACCGAGACCAGGCCCATCACATCATCGAGCGCTTCCAAAGGCTGTGTCATGACCACTGGCATTCCTTGGGTCCAGCCATAGCTGCTCAGATGACTTCTTCCCTCGCGTGATCCCAGCAGCTCTGCTACGCGCAACGCGGTCTGGGACCTGACTAGCCTTCCTGGCATGTGAACTACCCTCCACTTCTAGACGATACTTCTCACTTCAACAATGCAGTTATCTGTCCCTCCGGACTGGGCAGCGTGGCCCTTGAAATGCGCTGTGGACCCTGCGGCCAGCGGTGGGGACTTGATAAAAAATTATCATTGGCCCACCAAGTTGTTGCGAACAGGCCGCGATTCTGAGGAAATTCCCAGACTTTATTCTTTACTAGTCAGTATCCCTATTCAGCTACCGTGGTTGCTAGGCTCAGTGCCTCCCAAGATCACGCAGCGCCCGGTGCGCCGCATGCCAGCCGGCCATGCCATGCACCCCGCCGCCCGGAGGGGTGGAGGAGGAGCACAGGTACAGTCCCGGCACGCCCAGCGAATAGGGATTCAGCGAGGGCGAGGGGCGGAAGAACTGCTGGGTGCCGGCCAGTGATCCGCCGCCGATATCCCCGCCGACCAGATTCGGATTCCAGGCCTGCAGCTGAGCCGGGCCGGTGACTACCCGCTGCACGATCCGGTCCTTGAAGTCCGGCGCGAACCGCTGGATCTGCGCATCGATGAGCGCCCCGGCATCCCCGTCATAGCCTTGGGGCACGTGGGCGTAAGACCAGATGACCTGGCGGCCGGCCGGGGCGCGCGAGGCATCGACGCTCGAAGGCTGGACCACCATCACGAACGGGCGTTCGGGCATTGACCCGGCGGCGACCTGGCGCTCGGCCCGGGCCAGCTCGGCGGCATCGCCGATCACATGCACGGTGCCGGCCTGCGCGGTGCGCGCATCCTTCCAGGGGATCGGTCCATCGAGCAGGTAGTCCACCTTGTAGGCCGCGGTGCCATAGCGCCAGCGCTCGAACCGCCGGCGCAGTCGTGCCGGGAGCTGGTCTCCGGCGAGCTGCACCGCTTGGCGGGGCGTGGCATCCAGGAAGGTGAGGTCCGCATCGGGAAGCTGCGCGAGGTGGGTGATCTGGTGCCCGGTATGGATCTGCACCCCCAGCCCGTCGAGCACCCGCAGCAGCGCGTCGATGATGCTGCCGGTGCCCCCGTGCGCCACCGGCCAGCCCCAGGATTGGCCCAAGGCCCCGAAGAGCGCGCCGAATCCCGAGGTGAACGGGTGGGAGAGCGGCAGCATGGAATGCGCGCTGGATCCGGCGAAGAGCGCCGCGGCCTGCCGGGTCCGGAACGCGGCGGAAGCCAGCAGCTTCGCCGGCGGCAGCGCGCGCAGCCCGAAGCGTGCCATGAGCACCGGATGCGGCGGGATGCCCAGCAGCGGGCTGGTGGCGTTGTCCAGGATCTCCTGCGGATGGCGCACCAGCGGGCCATGCAGCAGCTGCCAGATCTTCCGGTCTGCGGGGAACTGCGCCATGGTGGCTTCGAGGTCCTGGTGCAGGAAGACCGACTCGGCGTCGTCCAGCGGGTGGGCCAGCGGATAGCCGTGGAAATCCCACTGCAAACCATGTCCGGCCAGATCGAAATGCGCGAAGGCGCGGCTGCCATAGGCGAAGGGGTGGGCGGCAGCTCCCAGGTCCACAATGGTGCCTTCGCCCAGCGTGCTGCCGGAGGCCGCGGCACCGCCGGGACGGGCATTGCGCTCGAAGACCTGGACGTCGAATCCCTGCTCGGCCAGGACCGCCGCGGCGACCAGCCCGTTGGGCCCGGCGCCGACAATGTTCGCTTTCCTGCCGGTCATGGGCGGTGTTCCCCCTGCTCATCGTTCACTGGCGGGGCGAAGCGCTCGGGCCAGGTTTCGTCGCTGAGCGCCTTGAGCTGGCTGATCTGCGACTCGGCCCGGTGCGACAGGTCCTGCAGCAGCGCCTGGTCCAGGCGCGGATCATGGGGCAGCATCAGCAGCAGCGTCTGCCACATGCGCAGCTTGGCATTGAGCAGCCCGGTGAGCACATCGAGCTGCACCTGCGCGGCGGCCAGCTTGCGCATGCGCAGCGGATTGAACGGGTTGACGTGCCCGGCGAGCTTGGCCGCCGGAGCCAGCAGGCGGGCCAGCGGACGCTGCCGGCATCCTAGCCGGTCCATGATCCGTTTCAGGTCATCCTGATCTGCTTGGACCTGCTGGTGCAGCGATTCGAAACGCTGGGCATAGGCGGTGTCCGCCCAGGTGCCGTGGGCGGCCTTGAAGTGGTTCAGCCCCGATTCGGAACCCAGCAGGTGTTCGCTCAGGTACCGGTGCAAGGTCGTCTGGTCGATGGTGTTGTGCGGCATGGGCCCGTCCTTAGTTCTCGCCTGGGGTTGCAGTCTTCTGCTGGCTGAAACGCTAGGGCACCGGCCGCCGCTGGCCAATGGCCGGGCACTGATCCGCAGGCTGCACCCAGCATCCGGCGGCTATCGGGCGGGGAAAGGCCGGGCTTCGAGCAGCCGCGCCAGATGCGCCGCGTTGCGCGTGGCGATCTGCGTGGCGTTGGCCGTGACCTGCGGGGTCTGGTCCAGATCCTGGTAGTCGGTGGTGTGCATGGCCTGCCCCACCCAATAGGTGGAGCCCTGGGTCGGCAGGGTGAACCCGACATCGGCCAGGCCCTGGCCCAGATCCGCAATCACGTGGTGCGCGCCGTCCTCATTGCCCACCACGGCCACCACGCCCACCTTGCCGAAGAGGATCGGGCGGCCCTGCTCGTCGGTCTGGGACAACTCGGCATCCAGCCGCTCCAGCACTCGCTGGGCCAGACTCGAGGGGTGGCCCAGCCAGATCGGGGGTGGCCAGCACCAGGATGTCCGCGGCCAGCAGCTTCTGCCGGATCCCCGGCCACTGGTCGCCGCCTCCCATGTCCTTGAGCACTCCGGGCCTCACGTCGAAATCGGCAATGCGCAGGATCTCGGAGTGGACCTGGTGCCCCGTGAATTCCGCCGCCACCTGCCGGGCCAGCAGATCGCTGCTGGAGGCTTTGGGCTAAGGGGAAAGGGTGCAGACCAGGATCAGTGCATTGATCGGTGTCTGGGCCATGGCTATCATTCCTTGTCATCGAGGGTGCTCCCGGGCAGCCGGATCAGCGCTTGATGCGTGCATCAACGCGTGCGGCCAGCTGCGTGGCGGTCTGCATCGCCCGCTCCAGCGATGCTGCGGTATCCCATAATCCGGAGTGCTGCGCGTGCGCCGGGCCGAAGGGCAGCTGGGACAGGTCGTAGCGCAGGTTGCTGCTGGCGGCCTGCAGCACTGCGCGGACCATGCCCAGCGCTGCGGCGACATCGGCCACCAATTGCGGTTTCGCATGCTGGTCAAGCCAGCGCAGGTCATTCACTGCGGTCATGGCCAGCGCGCCGAGTGCGGCCGAGGATTTCGCGGCCTGCAAGCAGGCCTCGGCGAGCTGGCGGTCGCGCTGCTCCGAGGGCGGTTGCGCGGAGGCTTCCCCGAAATCCGCGGAGGCCTTGGCATCCCGGTCGGCCAGGCCCAGCGCGTCGATCCGCAGCTGCTTGGCCCGGGCCTGCAGGCCGGCGAGCTCTGCCTGTGCGGGTCCGGAGGCCGAGACGTAGCCGGCGGACATGGACATCAGCGCGGCGGCAACACCGAGCATTAGTGCCGCTGCCGCTCCGCCGCCCGGATTCCCGTCCGACTCGGCCAGCTCTTCAAGCCAGGGTCCTATGCGCGCCTCGCTGATCGGACGCTGCGGGCCGCTATTCGCCATGCCCCTGGTCTTGGCTCATCGAGCCTTCACCGGGAGGGGTTTCGCCCGGCGGCACCGAACCGCCCGGCTCCAGTCCAGTAATCAGTTGCTGCTCTGGGTCGGGGTTGGATGTGGCTGCGGCTTCGCGATTGGCCTCTTGGGCTTCATCCAACTGTGCGTCGGGCTGCGACGCGGAGGATTCCTGCGGGTCCATCGGCTGCTCCTATTCTGCATCTGGGCTGCGGGCTGGGGATCCAGCCCTTGTCCGCTCACGCTAGGCCAGGGCCCCGGCGGGCTCAACAGCACCGGGCGATTCACACGGAACGCACGGATTGCGGTGCGCTGCCTGCCGGAATTCAGCTGGCCGGCGGCAGTCCAGGCGCCAAGTGCTTGAGCACTGCGGCGTGCAGGCGCGCATCGCCCAGCAAGCGGAAATGCCCCAGTGTAGGCAGCTTGATGTTGGTGGCTCCGGCCAGGTCGCAGCCGCCGGGGATGTGCGGGTCGAAGCTGCTGTAGATGGAGATGATCCGGGAATTCACGCTCAGGTTGGCCGAGAGCTTGAGCAGACCCTGGTCGTTGGGCGACAGGGAACGCAGGGAGCGGACCGGCGCATAGCGTGCATAGCGCGAACCGGAGAAGGGGGTGCCAATGGCGATCATCCGATTGATCCGGTAGCCCTGCGGCGAGGCGGACATCAGGTACTTGCCGATCAGACCGCCCTTGCTGTGCGCCACCAGCACCGCATCGTCGAGCTGCGCCCGGCCCAGGTAGCTGGAGACCACCTGGGACATCTCCGGCACCGTGCCGCGGTTGAAGCCGAGCTGCGGGATCACGTGCACCGGGTGGCCGGCCTGGTGCAGCGCGTCGGCCAGCGGGAGCAGGAATTTCCAGGATTCCCAGATACCCGGAATCAGCACCACCGGTTCGGCTGCCGGATGGCTGCCGGAGCGCAGCCGGCCGGCCTCCGTACCTGGCAGCAGCGAACGCAGCTGCCAGGCACCGGCATAGAGATAATCCTGCAGCCAGGCGCGGGACAATACCGCCCACCGCGATAGCCTGCTGGACAGGGTGCTGGTCTCCACCGGTGCTCCTTTGCTGCGTGTTGCGCTGTGGGACCGGTTGCGCCGAGGCGCAGTCCCAAGAGCATTATCACCACATGAGTAGGGCTGAGTCCGGCAGCGACATTGCCCGGCCTGGGGAATTCCGGGCGTGGGGCCGCCGGCCGTCCCGCTGCCGCGACGAGCCGAAGCGCTCTTCATGGCCCGTGCCAGCCCACGAGCCAGGTGGGGGCTCTAAAAATTTCAGCCCGAATCGGGTTACCGCGGGTGCTGGCTGGGATGGCGAGGCATGGTGCTTTGGCGGATTCCAGGGTGCTTCGGGCCTCGCCCAGGTCCCGAAACCGCATCGAGCCGGTACTGGATTTCCACGCGCGTGGCGTGGCCGCGATGGCGCAGGGGGGAAAGAGGTGGTGCATGGAATCCTCACGCTGCTGAAGAGGCTTCAACTAGCCATGGATTAATCATCGTGCCGGGGCTATTCTGAGGTTCTGTTGAGTAGTTGCAGTTTTTGGGGGACTGGCAAGTTATGAAACGACAACATCATGGTTTAAGCAGTTCTGTGCCGCGCGGCGTTTTGGGGAATGGCCGGCGGCTTCCGTATGGGGCGCTGGCCATTGCCGCGGCTTTCGCTTTAAGCAGTGCATTGGCTTGGCCCGGGGCGGCCGGTGCAGTGCCAGCCAGAACCCAATCAAGCACACTGGCCTTTCCCGCCGCGCCAGCGCCGGCGCTCGGGAGCGAGGCTGTCACCGCACCGGATCTGGGCGGAACATCCGCTCTCCAAGTGCTCGGACTGAGTTCACTTGGCGGAAGAACTGGAAGGTCCGCGCCCGACCCGCTGGCCCACGTGGCCGCCAATCGGGCAGCGATGACAGCAAAGACAAGCCCTGGAGCGCTGGCACAGCCCGCGCCGCTAGCTGCCGACCAGGGCATTCGTCCGGCAATGCTGAGCCCTGGTTTGCTCTTGGAGCATCCAGTGGCCACCCGCCGGATTTCCAGCCCGTACGGTTGGAGGTTCAATCCGACCGGGTTCGGCCGCCAAATCCATATCGGCCAGGACTATCCAATTTCCTGCGGTTCGCCCGTGCGGGCCAGCGAGTCGGGCCGGGTGGTCGTCGCGGGCTGGGCCGGGCACTCGGGCCAGCGGGTCACCATCGACCACGGGCATGAGGTGCAGACCGGGTACAGCCACAATTCGCTCTTGCTCGTCAGAGTGGGCGAGCTTGTTGTCCAAGGCCAGATCATCGCCCTGGCCGGGACCACCGGCAACTCCACGGGGTGCCATGTGCACTTCGAGGTCATCGTCAATGGCCAATGGCATAATCCGCGCAACTACCTTCCTTCAGGCGGAGGGCAGCGCCAGGCATTGTTCGCTTCGACGCAATTTGCAGTCGATGCCGGCAGCGCGATCCGCCATCAACCGGCAACAGGAAGAAGCGGGCAGTACACCGGGGCGGCCAGGCATCACGGATCGGCCCGAACTGAGCATCCAGCGCCGCCGAAGACCACGAGGCACTCCCACGCGGATCCGCTCCAGCCGCCAGCGGCGAGCAAGAAGAAACAAGCCGCGCCAGCCAAGCCGAAGGCCCAGCTGAAAAAGGAATCCGGCAAACTCCGCCCGACCCCGCGTCCGGCGCAACCGGCACCAGAGCCGAGCAAGAAACTCGAGCCGCCGCAAAAGTTGAATACCGGAAGCCCGAAGGCCACGCCATCTGCATCAGCGTCACCAGCACCCGTTTCGGCCAAGCCGAGCGCGCCGAGCGTAGCGCCGACGCCCAGCACTGCACCAGTTGCTGAGCCGAGCCCGTCGGCGGCGCCGACCGCCTCGCCAAGTCCTTCGGCATCACCTTCCAGCGTGTCGCCATCAGCTACGGATAGCGTTCCGGAGGCAACGGAATCGACCAACTCCACGCGAACCTCTGAACCAACCCAAGTGCCTGGACCCAGCGAGGAAACTGGCGTCGAGCCCCGGGAGGACCAGGGCCCAGGCGGTAAAGATGCTCCAGCCAGCGAGGAACCCACCGACCCCGCAGCTCGTGTCGAGCGCCAAATAGGTGCAGCCCAACCCAAAACCGTGGACTTGCAAGCACAAGAGCCGGAGAAGAAACCGCCAGTGGCCAAGGCCCTGCCACCGGCCAAGTCCACAACTGCGAAAAAGCCGGCCGCGAAGGAAGTACCGGCTGAAAAGTCCAAGCCCGAGGTCGCGGTGCCGGCTGCGAAAAAGCAAGCCAAGCCGCCAGCGAAGCCCAAGGCCCCGGCCAAGCCTAAAGTTGCAGCGCCCGTGAAGCAGGTCGCCAAGGCGCCGGTAGCAACTCTGCCCAAGTCCAAGCCGAAGCCCACGCCTGCTATTGCAGCGCCGGCAGTGCAAAAAGTTGCCCCGGCACCGGCCAAACCGAAGCCTCAGGCGACAGCGGCGGTGAAGCCCCAAGCGGGCGCCCCGGCCAAGCTCCCGCAGGCGCCGGCTGCAGCCGCACCACCTGCCAGCGAGGCCAAGCCGTAGTCCGTGGCTGCCCGGTCCCTGATGCTGCTCCCGTCCCTTTGGGCGGGAGCAGCGTGGCGCTGGGGAGGAGACAACTGGTGAAACGCTGCACAGCTGGTTAGTCCAGCGCCCGATTATTGATATTCTTGGGAGTTGAGTCCTGTGCGATTTTCCAATGCGCACCACAAGACCTATCGAAAGAAGTGCCCGGCACGTGTTTAATTCACTTTCCGATCGCCTGACAGCAACCTTCAAGAACCTGCGCGGCAAGGGCCGCCTGACTGAAGCGGATATCGACGGTACCGCACGCGAGATCCGCCGCGCCCTGCTTGACGCCGACGTTGCCGTACCGGTGGTCCGCGGCTTCGTGGCCCAGGTGAAGGAACGCGCTCTGGGTGCCGAGGTCTCCGAGTCGCTGAACCCGGGCCAGCAGGTCGTCAAGATCGTCAACGAGGAACTCGTTGGCATCCTGGGCGGGGAAACCCGCCGCCTGAACCTGGCCAAGAACCCGCCGACGGTGATCATGCTCGCCGGCCTGCAGGGTGCCGGCAAGACCACCCTGGCCGGCAAGCTGGCCAAGCACCTGAAGTCCGAGGGCCACACCCCGTTGCTGGTGGCCTGCGACCTCCAGCGCCCCAACGCCGTCAAGCAGCTGCAGATCAACGGCGAGCGTGCCGGCGTGCCGGTCTACGCACCGCACCCGGGCGTCTCCTCGGAATTCGACACCGCCACCGGCGACCCGGTAGCGGTAGCCCGCGACGGCGTCGCCGAGGCCAAGGCCAAGCTGCACGACATCGTGATTGTCGATACCGCCGGCCGCTTGGGCGTGGACACCGAGATGATGGCCCAGGCCGCGAACATCCGCGCCGCCATCAACCCGGATGAAGTCCTCTTCGTCATCGACGCGATGATCGGCCAGGACGCGGTCAACACCGCCCAGGCCTTCCACGAGGGCGTCGACTTCACCGGTGTCGTGCTCTCCAAGCTCGATGGCGATGCCCGCGGCGGCGCCGCGCTGTCGGTCGCCTCGGTCACCGGCAAGCCGGTCATGTTCGCCTCCACCGGCGAGAACCTGGACGACTTCGAGATCTTCCACCCGGACCGCATGGCTTCGCGCATCCTGGACATGGGCGACGTGATGACGCTCATCGAGCAGGCCGAGAAGAACTGGGACAAGACCGAAGCCGAGCGCATGGCGAAGAAATTCGCCGACCAGGAAGACTTCACCCTGGACGACTTCCTGGCCCAGATGGCCCAGATCAAGAAGATGGGCTCGATGAAGAAGCTGCTGGGCATGATGCCCGGCGCACAGATCTCCCGCCAGCAGCTCGAGCAGTTCGACGAACGCCAGATCGACCGCGTTGAGGCCATCGTCCGTTCGATGACCCAGCACGAGCGTGTGGCTCCGAAGATCATCAACGGCTCGCGCCGCGCGCGTATCGCCAAGGGTTCGGGTGTTTCGGTCTCCGAGGTGAACCAGATGCTGGAGCGTTTCGCCGAAGCGCAGAAGATGATGAAGAAGATGGCTGCCGGCGGCGGCATCCCGGGCATGCCGGGGGCCGGCAAGGGCGCTGCCCGCAAGGCGAAGGCCAAGGGCAAGGGCAAGAAGCAGCAGAAGTTCGGCAACCCGGCCAAGGCCGCGCAGGCCGAGCTGGAGGCCAAGAACAAGAAGGCCGCCGCCCCGAGCGGTGCCGCCTTCGGGCAGGGCGCCAACCAGGACTTCGATCCTTCGAGCCTGAACCTGCCGGCGGGCTTCGAAAAGTACCTTGGCAACAAGTAGCAACCAGTCCTTGCAGGGCGGCGACCAGGAGCACACGCTGGTCGCCGCCCTGACTCTTTTCTTCGAAGAACCCCAGGCGCAGCAGGCCGAAGCCAAGGTCCGCGAGCTGCTGGCCGCCCGCGAAGTGATCTCGCTGGTCTCCGTGCCGGTGCCCTGGAACGGGCTGGCGATGATCGAGGCCAGCCTTGCGGTGAACCACGAGGGGCACTTGCTGCTCGCTGGCGCCGCGGGCGCCATCAGGCTGGGCCAGCAGGTCGAGGACTTCGCGCTGGCGCTGAAGCTGGGCACCGGTGCGCTGTACATCGACCAGGACGACGCCGAGGTGCAAACCGGGGAGCCCATCGAGGATCCGCGGCTCGATGCCATGCCGCCGGGGCGGACCGTGGCCATCGGCGCGCTGAACGAGCCGGACATGGGGGTGTGGGCCGCGGCGAGCAAAACCAGCTGGCAGCTCCTGCCGCCGGAATCCGCCGGCGCGGCCGTGGCCGTGCACGAAGGCTTCCTGGTGGGCGGCGTGCTGGCTGCCAGCCAGCATCCGGCGATCATGCTCAGCCGCACCGGCGCGCGCTTCACCGCGAGCTTCTGGTTCGACAAGCAGCCTGCCAAGCTCGGCGGGCACCCGGCCTGGGTGCACATCTGGCCGGTCGCGGCCAGCCCCGCCTTCTGGCCTCAGGCCTCAACACCCGCCCGGCGCGAACTGGACTGGCTGCTCGCCAACCAGGACAGCGTCGATGGCCAGGAACTCGACGAGCTGGCCGGGCTTCTGGTCGATGCCGAGCACATCGAGCGGCTCAAGCAGGCGCTGGTGGGCACCGGCAGCCTGCAGTCGGCCCAGCGGGTGCTGGAGACCTTCGGGCATCCACCGGTCCTGGCCCGCTATCTGGAAGACGCCGATCTTCCGGAGGACGCGCGATGGATCGAACCGGTGTCAATGGCCAGGGCAGTGGGCCGTGCACTGATCGCCGAATCCCGCACCTCCGGTGCCCGGCCGCGATGGTACAACTCGTTGTCGTGGAAACCCGCCGCGCAGCTGGCGCTGGGGCTCATCGAGGCCCTGGTATTCTCGCTGGTGCTTGCGGCCACCCATTGGCAGCAGCCCTGGGCGCCACCCTGGGTGATCGTGCTGCTGCTGGTGCTCGGCTATGTTGATGCCACCGGGAATACCGTCCTCGGCGCGGTCCGCTGGTTCCGCGCCCGGCGCCGGCGCTAGCGCCAGGCCACCGCCCGGGCGCTGCCTGCCAGGCCACCGCCCGGGCGCTGCCTGCCAGGACGGCACGGGTTACCGCCTATGATTGACTTATCGCCATATCCAATTAACCAAAGGGGTTACTTTTCGTGGATTCAACCGGGTTCAACTACCTCAACCTAGAGTTCATTTTCATGGGCGACAAGCCTGAATCTGCACAACTGGTACGCACCGCGCTGGCCGATCGCCGCCTGCTGGGTTTCATCGGCGGAGCTGTTGAGCGCGAGAACTCCACTGAAGTAGCCGCCGAGGTGGCCACCGTGAGCGAAGCCCGCGATGCGGTGCTCTACCGCATCGATGCCAAGGGCAAGCTGCGCGAAGGCTCGCGCGTGACCAAACTGGTCCACGAACTGAAGAACTCCACCGGGGCCGACTACGTACTGGTTGACGGGGACGAGATTGACGGCCCCAACCCGGATGACGAGCAGCTCGGCGAGTACGGCGGCACCAACGAGCTGCTGCACGGGCCAAAGCTCAAGGGGTCCGAGCTGGTGCTGGCAGCGGGCTTTGCCGAGAACGAGATCACGGTTTGGGAGAACGTATCCGGCCTGATGGCCATGCCCAAGGAACCGGTCTATGCCCCGAGCATCTCGCGCTCGAACCGCCCGTACCTGTGCTTGGACCGTACCGGCAATGCCATTACCGCAACCATCGAGGCCAAGGGCTCGCGCCGAACCATGTTCGGTTCGTCGGTGTCCATGGTGGTGGACCTTGAACGCACGGCAATCCTGGAACCGGAAGCCGGTTCGCCGGCAGCGGTGCGCCTGGATGAGCTCAACAGCTTGCTCTTTGGCTGGGACGAAGAAGAAATGCAGATCATCGAGCAGCTGATTCCGGATCCGGCCGACCGCGCCGAGGCCCAGCAGCTGCTGTGCAGCAGCGGGGATCTGAAGGACATGAAGCGCCTGGTCTCGCTCTTCGGCTTCGATCCGCGCAGCATCGATTACCTCACCGGCCGCCCGCTGCCCGAAGACCGCAGGGTCATTGCTACCGGCGGCCCGTTCAAGACCTTGAAGTCCGCACTGGCTGAGCAGGAGCGCGAGGCCAAGGGCCTGGAACGGCTGCTGTACCGCCACAACTGGAATCCGAAAGCGCTAATGGGTTCGGGTGCCGCCGTACTGGCCTCCGGCGCGGCAGCGCACCTGGTCCTGGCCAAGAGCGGCAAGTTCGCCTGGTTCCCCAAGCCGGCGCGCCAGCTGCTGATGCTGGCCTGGTACGCCGATGGCGCCTTCTATCTGGGCAAGGGCATCGTCGATGCGCTGAAAGCCAAGAACAAGCACTAGGCGCTCACCGCGTCCAAAGAACAGCCCGGCGGGAAGCTGGATCCGCTTCCCGCCGGGCTGTCTTCTGCCTTTTCGTTCCTAGCCGCGTTCCCTCAGCTCAGGGAAGTCGCTATCGCGGTACTCGCCGCTCGGGGTCGTGTCGGCCGCATGCTGCTCTTCCTCGGCCAGGCGCAGCTCCACGCGGCGGATCTTGCCCGAGATGGTTTTGGGCAGCGCGGTGAATTCGAGCCGCCGGATCCGCTTGTACGGAGCCAGGTGCTCGCGGCAGAAGCCGAGGATGTCCTTGGCGACCTCCGCGCCGGGCTCGACGTGCGATGCCAGCACCACAAAGGCCTTGGGCACCGAGAGCTTCAGCGGATCCGGCGAAGGCACCACCGCCACCTCGGCCACCGCGGGATGCTCCAGGACCACTGACTCCAGCTCGAAGGGGCTGAGCTTGTAGTCGCTGGATTTGAAGATGTCGTCGGCACGCCCCACATAGGTCAAGACGCCCTCATCATCGCGTTCGGCGATATCTCCCGTGTGGTACACGCCGCCACGCAGCGCCTCGGCGGTTTTCTCCGGATCGGCGAAATAGCCCTTCATCAACCCGGCAGGCCGGGGATCCAGTCGCAGGCAGATTTCCCCGATTTCGGCCAGCTGCCCTGTGGTCGGATTGCGCAGCTCCACCGCATAGCCCGGCATCGGGCGGCCCATCGCGCCGACCTTCACCTCGGTACCCGGCGAATTGGCAATCTGCACGGTGGTCTCGGTCTGCCCGTAGCCATCACGGATCACCTGCCCCCACGCGGTGCGCACCTGGTCGATGACCTCGGCGTTCAACGGCTCGCCGGCAGAGACCAGCTTGCGCGGGGGAGTCTGCAAGCTGCCTAAGTCCGCCTGGATCAGGTAGCGCCAGACGGTGGGCGGCGCGCAGAAGCTGGTGACCTTCTCCGTATCCATTTGGTTCATCAGCGCCAGCGGATCAAAGCGCTCGTAGTTGTAGACGAAGACCGTCGCTTCGGCGATCCACGGGCCGAAGAAATTCGACCAGGCGTGCTTGCCCCACCCGGGGGACGCCACATTCAGATGGACATCGCCTGGTTCCAGGCCGATCCAGAACATCGTTGCCAGGTGGCCGATGGTGTACGAGGTATGGGTGTGCTGGACCAGCTTCGCCAACGAGGTGGTGCCCGAGGTGAAGTAGAGCAGCATGTTCTCATCGGCCCGGGTCGGGGAGTCCAGGCGGAATTCGGCCGGAGCGTCGTGGGACTTGGCATAGTGCAAGGTCCCTTCGGCGGCCTGCCCGCGGACTTGCACGATCCGGTAGTCCCCGGGGACTGCTTCGAATTTGGCGACCTGGTCATGGCTGGTGATCACCCAGTTCGCGTTGCCGCGCTCGATGCGGTCGGCGAGGTCCGCGCTGACCAGCTGCGTGGTGGTCGGGATGATGACCGCACCGAGCTTCATGCCGGCCAGCATCACTTCCCAGAGGGCCACCTCGTTGCCCAGCATGAGGATGATGGTATCGCCGCGCTGCAGGCCTTCGTCGGAAAGCCAGCGGGCCACCTGGGTGGAGCGGCGCGAAAGTTCGGCCCAGCTGTAGCGTGCCGAGCTGCCATCGGGTTCGGTGAGGATCAGTGCCGGTTCATTGGCTCGCGCCGGGTCCTTGGCTACCTCGTCGAACCAGTCGTAGGCAAAGTTGAAATCGGTGAATTCCGGCCACGTGAACTCTGCCCGAGCCCGGTCGTAGTCATCGCGTGCTGCCAGCAGCAGATCGCGTGCTGCCCGGAACTTCTCGGTATTGCCCATGGGGGTCCTTTGCATCATGGGCGCCTGCGCCCGGCAGAATTCTTCGGTCTTCAGGATTCAATATACTTCAGTGCACAGTTCTGGCGAATTGTTGCGTCACCATGCGCGGTGCAGGTGCTGAACTTCACGAATTTTGTCCAGTAGCTTCCAATACGGGCATGCATAGTGACAGAATGCCCGATCCGGCTGAAGCCGCTGGCGAGGACGCTGCCGGTGGCAGGCTGGCCAAGGCGCCTGCGAGCAGTGCCAGGCAGGCAACTGGACTCGCAGATGCCGATGGTCTAGCGTCTGGACTATGCCAAAGGAAGAGACCCCCGCCAAGAAGCACAACCCCCTGTTGGTCTTGGGAAAAATCAGTTCCATCCTCGATTCCTTTTCACTGCGCCAGCCGGTGATGTCCTTGGCCGATATCCGTGAAGCAACGGATTTGCCTGCCTCCACGGTGCAGCGTCTTGTCGCGAATTTGGTGGGGCAGGGTTTCTTGGACCGCGAGGATGACGGCTTCCGCATCGGGATGAAGATGGCCTACTGGGCCGCGCCGGCGACCCGGGGGCGGGAAGTGCTGGACGTCATCAGCCCATCGTTGCGCGAACTGCGCGACTTCACCGGGGAAACAGCCTGCCTTTTCCGTGCCGAGCAGCAATTCCGCGTGTGCGTGGGCATTGCCGAAACGCGCCACGCGCTGCGCAGGGAAATGCACCTGGGTGAGCTTGCCCCATTGCATGCCGGATCTGCCGGCCGCGTGCTGCTGGCCTGGAAGCCCGAGCTCATGCAGCGGTTGCAGGAATCACAGCTGCAGCCGTTGACCGATGCCACGATTACCGGCATGGCCAGCCTGGAAAAAGCGGTTCAGCAGACCCGCGCCGATGGCTTCGCGATCACCACGGGGGAGCGTGAAAGCGGGGCCTCGGGACTGTCCGCACCGGTGTTCGATTCCGCGGCGGGCCTAGTGGCGGCGGTGACCATCAGCGGCCCCACCCTGCGCATGCCGCGGGAGATCTGCCAGAGCTGGATCGAACCGTTGCTGGACACTGCTGAACGGATGACCCGGCTGATCGGCGGACGCTTCCCGGGCGAAACCCACCGGCCTTCCGCCTAGCGCCGCCCGCCCGGTCCGAGGGCCGCGGCGGCACCAGGCAGCAGCGGCACTAGAGGCTCGTTCCGCAATCCGGCGTGGCATCAGAGGGGATCACCCAGGCAAAGGCTTCTGCCTTGGAACGCGCCCCCTGGGCCGACTTGGAACGGTTCGGCTCGCCCAGCTCCTGCAGCAAGGATTCGGAGAGCCCGACGAGCCCGGCAAAGCGCTGCGGCGTGAGCCATGGCGGCTGGGTGGCGAACAGGATGTCCTCGCTGGAAGTGTTCCCGCTGGCTCCGGGGGCGAAAGGACAGCCTCCCAGGCCGCCGAGCGCTCCATCAACCAGGGTGGCTCCTGCCGAAATGGCTGCCAGCGTATTGGCAACACCCAGCCCCCAGGTATCGTGGCCGTGGAACACGATGCGCCGTTGCGGGGTTTCGCCGCGGACCCTGGAGATGAGCGAGGCGACCTGTGCCGGAACTGCTTGGCCCAGGGTGTCGCAGATGACGATGTCGCAGGTGCCCTCGGCCCGTGGATCATTGGCGATCTCCAGCACGCGCTCGGCGGGGACCTGCCCCTCGAAAGGGCAGGTGAACGAGGTGGCCAGGCACAGCTGGATGCGCCCGCCGGCTTCCTGGGCATAGCGCACGGCTTCTGGCAGGGCGGCGAGGCTCGCCTCCGTGCTGCGCCCGATATTCGCCTGGTTGTGCGCATCAGAAACAGAGAGGCAATACTGGAAGTTCCGGAGGCCCGCCTTGGCCGCCTTGGCCACATGCCCCGGGGTCGCCACCCAGATCCAGCAGCGTTCCAGCTCGTCGGGGCGCAGCCCCCGGGCAACATCGAGGGTATCGGCCATGGGCGGCACCAGGTCGGCACGCGCCATGGAGCCGAGCTCGATTTCCTGTACTCCGAGCCGGATCAACTCGCGCACGGTCCTGATTTTCTCCGGGGTGCTCAGCAGCTTCCCGGTCAGCTGCAGCCCGTCACGCAGCGTGACGTCGCGCAACGCGGCTGCGGGGGTGAATGAGTAGCTCACGCGATATTCCTTTCGCCAGCCGAGGCTTGCGCGATTTGCGCATCGGTCATTCCCAGCAATCCGCCCAATACCTGTTCGGTATGCTCCCCGAGGTCGGGGCCGAGGTTCCGAATGGGCAGCGAGGTGCCTCCCATGACCGGCACGATGCCGGGGAAGCCGACACCGTGCAAGGTTTCCTCGCCGGTGGAGACATCCAGATGCTGGATCATGTTCCGGGAGATGTATTGCGGCTCGTTGGCAATGTCCTTTGCGCTGTAGATCGGGCCGGCAGGAACTCCTGCCGCATCGAGGATGGCCAGGGCCGTGCTCGAATCCACGCTTGCGGCCCACTGGCCAATGGCGGCATCCAGCATTTCCCTGGCCTCCCAACGCTGGGCATTGCCCTGCAGCCGCGGATCGGCCCCGAGCTCCGGCCTGCCGATGGCTTCCATGTAGCGGCGGTAGATCCCGTCACCGTTTCCGGCCACGACAATGCTGGCCCCATCGGCGCAGACATAGGCATTGGATGGCGCGATGCCTTCCATGCGTCCACCGGTGCGGGTCCGGGTTTCGCCGTAGGCGCCGTGGTCCGGGAGCAAAGATTCCATCATGGAGAACATCGCCTCGTGCAACGCCACATCGATCACGCGATGGTCCAACCCGAGGGAGGCCTTTTCCCCGCGCGCCATCTCCCGCTGGTAGAGCGCCATCACCGCGCCGAACGCGGCGTACAGTCCGGCAATGGAATCGCCAATCGATACGCCGACACGAACCGGCGCGCGATCCGGATCGCCCACCAGATTGCGGAAGCCGCTGAAGGCTTCGGCCACGGCGGCAAAGCCCGGGCGCTCGGAGAGCGGCCCGGTCTGGCCGAAGGCCGAGATGCGGGTGATCACCAGGTCCGGATTCACGGCGCTGAGTTCTTCGGGGCCCAGGCCCCACTTCTCCAAGGTGCCCGGACGGAAGTTTTCCAGCAGCACATCGCAGTGCTTGGCCAGTTCCAGCACGGCCTCCCGGCCGGCGTCGCTGCGCAGGTCCAGGACGATGGACTTCTTGTTGCGGTTGATCGTCCGGTACAGCATCGAGACGCTGCCCTTCTTGAGCCGCCAATTTCGCAGCTCGTCCCCGGTTCCCGGGCGTTCCACCTTGATGACCTCGGCGCCGAAGTCCGCCAGGAGCCGGCCTGCAGTGGGGGCGGCAATGTAATTGCCCAATTCGAGAACGCGGACACCCTTCAATGGGGCGATGTGCTCTGACATGTTCTGCCGTTCCTTTGCTGTCGCGCTAAATGAAGAGGTTGAGGATCATGACCATTCCAAGGGCCACGATGGATGCGACCGAGACGCCTACGCTGACGGTCTTCAGGGCACCGCGCACGGTCTGCCCGAACAACGACTGCAGGAGCCAGAAGGTGTTCGAGGTGACGTGGACCATGAACAGCGCTCCGGAACCTGCCGCCAACGCGATGAGCACCGGGTCGATGCCCAGGCTCGGGGCGATCGGTGCCAAGAGGCTTGCGGCAGTAATCCCGGAAAGGGTCACCGAGCCAACGGCAATGTGAAGCAGGGCCGCGATGCCCCAGACCACTACCAGTGGTGCAACGGTGCTGGCCGAGAAGAACTGGCCCATGATGTCGCCCAATCCAGCCGTGGAAACCGTGGCTGCCAAGGAGCCGCCGACACCGGTCAGCAACAGGATCTGCCCGCTTTCCCTGAACCCGCTGGCCACGCCGCGGTCAATCGCCTTCTGGCCGATGGTGTAGCGTGCCACGGCGATCGTTCCGACCAGGCCGATGAGCAGGGCAACTACCGGATTGCCGACCAGCTGGATCCAGCTGGCCTCATAGCCCAGGATTTCGGCCAGCGCGCCGCTGGCGATGAGCAGCAAGGATGCGAGCAGCGGCAGGAAGAGCAGGAACAGGGGCGCCTCGCGGCGCTGCCCGGTCTGCACCGCGGTGGCCGCGGTGGCTGTTCCGGCGTTGCCGGTGCGTGCCGCATCCTGGCCGGTTCCTTCGCCGCGCTCCAGCTTGCGGGTTCCCGGTGTCGGCTCCTCTTGCGCCAGCAGCTGCTCATCGCTCTCGGCTTTCCAGAAGCCCCGGTCGAAGAAGAAGGACATGATGGCGACGGAAATCAAGACCGTGGGCACGACGACCAGCAGGCCGAAGATCAGCATCTTGCCCAGGGGAACTTCAAGCATACCGGCCAAGGCGACGGCGCCGACGCCAGGGACCATGAGGACGATGCCGACCTCGCCGGCGATGGCCATGGCCGTGGCAATGCGCGCGGTTCCGTGCTTGCCGATTTTCGGCGCCATGCGCCGGGCCAAGGGGGCCGCGATGACCAGCAGCACATCGAGGAAAATGGTCTGCAGCGCGGTACTGACAGCCAACGCCATGGTGTATGGCAGCCGTTTGGGGCCGAAGGTGTTCAGCAGGTGCTCGACCAGGCGGCGGATGGCGCCGGTCTCATTGAGGATGGAACCCATCAGCACGCCGAAAGCCACCAGCAGTCCGACTTCCACCATGATGTCGCCGAAACCCTGGGTGATGGTCTCGATGGTCTTGGTGACTCCCAAGCCGGTGGATAGGCCCAGGTAGAGCGAGCCAATGACCAAGGCGATGACTGGGTTGACCTTGAATCTCACGATAAGCACCACGGCGGCAAGCACGGCCACCGCGGTATTTATCAGAATCGCGATATCGGACATGTTGGATCCGTTCTAGAGGAATCGGGGAGCAGTGTGACATAAGCCACGGCATGAGAACTCATAGTATGAGTGTCAGCTCACGATGTAAACTATTTGCTTCTTAAGCGGGAAACCTCTGGAAATAAACCCGATGCGAACCCTGGCGGCTTAACGCGAGGAAGGGGAGTAGCGATGGGCTGGCGAAAGTTTCGAGGGAAGAGAAAAATCCAGGGCGCCTGCCGAAGCCATGTCCGGAAAGCGCCCTGGATACTTTAGGTCTCTACCCCTTGAGATTCGGGAAGTCGGTGTCCCTGTATTCGGTGCCCGCCGGGGCGCCGGCGCGGTGCCGGTCCACTTCAGCCTGGCGCAGCTCCACCCGTCGGATCTTGCCCGAGATCGTCTTGGGCAGGTCCGCGAATTCCAGCCGGCGGATGCGCTTGAAAGCCGAAAGGTGCTCGCGGCAGTAGGCCAGGATCGATTCGGCCAATTCCGGTCCGGGCTCATGCCCGCCGGACGCGACGATGTAGGCCTTGGGCACCGTGAGCCGCAGCTCATCCGGTGCTGGAACGACGGCCGCTTCGGCCACGCCCGGATGCTCAATCAGAACCGATTCGAGTTCGAAAGGGCTGATCTTGTAGTCGCTGGATTTGAAGACGTCATCGGCGCGCCCCACATAGGTCAGGACGCCGCGTTCGTCCCGCTCGGCGATATCCCCGGTGTGGTAGACCCCGTCCCGGAAGACCTCATTGGTCTTTTCCTCGTTCTCGAAATAGCCCTTCATCAGCCCCAGCGGGCGCTGGGCGGTGACCAGGCAGATCTCGCCCACATCGCCTTCTTCCCCGGTGGCCGGATCGCGCAGCACGATCTCGTAGCCGGGCATCGGGCGTCCCATGGCGCCGATGGTGATGGGCTCCGCCGGGGGATTGGCAATCTGCACCGTCGTTTCGGTCTGCCCGAACCCGTCGCGGATCACCTGCCCCCAGGCCTTGTGGACCTGGTCGATGACCTCTGCATTCAGCGGCTCGCCGGCCGAGACCAGTTTCTGCGGCGGATGCTCCAGCGCACCGAGGTCGGCCTGGATGAGCAGGCGCCAGACGGTCGGCGGTGCGCAGAAGCTGGTGACCTGCTGGGCGTCCATCTGGTTCATCAGGGCCACTGGATCGAAGCGGTCGTAGTTGTAGATGAAGACCGTGGCTTCGGCGATCCACGGGGTGAAGAAGTTGGACCACGCGTGCTTTGCCCAGCCCGGCGAAGCGACGTTCAGGTGGACATCGCCTGGTTCGAGGCCGATCCAGAACATCGTGCTCAAGTGCCCGACCGGATACGAGGTATGCGTATGCTCGACCAGCTTGGCCTTCGAGGTGGTGCCGGAGGTGAAATAGCGCAGCAGCGTTTCATCGGCGCGGGTCGGGTGCTCCAGCGCGAAGGCCGCTTCTGCCGCGGACGACTGGGAGTAGTCGAGGATGCCAGCCGGCGGCTGCCCGCCGATCTGGATCAGCGTGTAATCGCCCGGCACCGATTCGAACTTGGGGATTTCGCCCTCGTTGGTGACGACCCATTGGATATGGCCGCGGGCAATGCGGTCGGCCAGATCGGTGGGCGTCAGCTGCGTGGTGCAGGGGACCATGACCGCACCCAGCTTGATGCCTGCCAGCATCGATTCCCAAAGCTCTACTTGGTTGCCCAGCATGATGGCGATTGAATCCCCGCGCTTGATGCCCTGGTCGCTGAGCCAGCGCGCAAGTTGGGTGGACCGGGTTGATAGTTCTGCCCAGGTCCGCTGGGTGCAGCTGCCGTCGGATTCGGCGATGACCAGTGCTGGGCGCTCGGAGCGCTGCGGATCCCGGGCGACGTGGTCGAACCAGTCGAAGCCGAAATTGAACTCGGTGAATTCCGGCCAGGCGAACTCGGCGCGAGCCTGGTGGTAATCCTCCCTTAGCTCCAGGAGACGGTCACGGGCTGCTCTGAATTCTTCGGTAACGCTCACAACTAACCTTCCGTAGCTCTGGGTAAACCACCAAAACCCAAGGTGAGGTGGATCACCAGTCAATATACTTGGGAGTCCTAGCGAGTGGAAGATCGCCACCGATATAAAACCGGGCCACCCCATGATGACCGTGCTAAGTCGAACTGAATCCCGATCCCAGGTTACGCGGTGACCAGAGCCCAGCTAGCAGTTTATTCCCGATATCCCGTCTGCAGCGGCGGCGTGTGGCCTTGCATTATTTCTGGGGTCCGACTGCCCGGATGCAGGCTTCTTCGTTGTTGGCCTTTGAGGTCTTCGGCCAGGGCTGTTAATGCTACATTTCCAGGGCAGTGGTTTTACCGATCCTCGCGGATGCAACCCGTACGCCGGGGCAATGGCATGGAATGCAGTGGCTGCAGTGTGGCCCGGGGCCACTGCGGAATCTGCCTGATCGGCGAGCTCGTCTGCCTGTTCCATTGTTGTCGCATCAGCGGTTTCGCTTGCGACCGGAGTAGTTGAAGCGGGTAGAAACGTGCTGTTGATTGATCTGGATCCACGAGCAGTCCAGACCCTTCCTCTATTAAGTGCCGACCAAGAAATGGGACTGGGTAACCCATGGTTAAAGCCAAGCGGCTTTGTCCGGGCAGCCCATTTTCCGTGAAATCTGAGTATCAACTGCGATGCCCCATGGAAACAGGGATCGGGTTGCACTTGGGGATAGAGTCTCTCGAAGACGGCTAGAAGTTGTACCATATCCAGTACTGACCAAGGAGGGGCATGGCAATCACAGCGAGTGAGGCGCGCCGCGATCTTTTCGGCTTGATCGAACGAGTCAATCTTGACCATGCCGAAGTGGAGATCTTGTCAAAGCGCGGATCTGCAGTCCTCATGTCTAAAGATGAGTATGACTCTCTGGTGGAAACGAGCTACCTTCTGCGCTCGCCGAGGAATGCGCTCCGCCTGCTTGCTTCGCTGGAAGCGGTACGCGGTGGCCCAGTGTCCGCGCGTGGACCTAGTGATCCCTGAGTGAAAGACTGCTGATCTGGACGGCTGCCGGCTGTGAAGACTATTTCCACTGGCAGACCCAAGATCGCAAAACGCTCAAGCGCATCCATGCGTTGATTGAGGCTGTGCTTTGCTGTGACCCGATTGAGGGTATTGGCAAGTCTGAACTGTTGAGGCGTACCCTGGCTGGCGCGTGGTTGCGCCGCATTGATGAAGCTAATTGACTGGTCTATATTGCCGATGATCGCGCGGTGGCAATCCTGCAGGCCAGGTGCCGTTAGTGAACGGTTTCAAGCATTCGGTCGCCTGGCAGGCGTGCGTTATCGCGGCGCTTCGAGGGGAACGCGCGGGCGAAATCTCTATTGATGGGCAGATCGCTTCCAGGGACGGCCGCAAGGGTCCGGCACGCATGGTCCGTGCAGGGCACGTTGTAATCCCAAGCTGACTCTTTGTCCTGCCGGCAGGGCGTGCTCAAGATATTCGGCAGCCGCTGGCCCGAGGCACTCGACCTCCTTGCCCGCGTGACTGGCTCAGTGATGTCGATGTTCAGCAGCTGGACTCGAGTTTCTGCGCCCGCCGCCCTGGCATCCATGGTGTCGCCATCGGCAACCCGGAGCCGTACCGTGATTCTCTGATCCGCCACCGCTGGTAAGCGCCATGGCGCAGGCAAGCAGAGACCTTGCTGCCGCAAGGAAATCCGGATGGCCTTCGTAGTTTTGGCAGCGGGGTTCTTGGTGTGCGAGCAGGGGAGGCTAATGCCATCCCGGAACCGAATTCGCTGTGATCGGCTGAACATCCCAATTTCATTGAAGCATCAAGTAATTTGCGATAGGCTGTTAATCAATAGGGAATCGATGCACTTGGAAAAGGAGCTTGCCATGTCAGTACTCCAGCAAGACAAACTAGCGGCCACCACCCACATGAACGCAGTCCAGCTCAAGGTCGGCGACATGAAAACCATGAGCGAGTACTACCAGAAGGCCCTGGGCCTTGAAGTGCTGGCCGAATCAGCCGAAGGCACCCGCCTGGGCCGCGGTACCCAGGAACTGGTCAACCTGCAGAACGCGCCAGGACTGCAGCTCCCATCGCGCAACGAGGCGGGACTGTTCCATACCGCGCTGCTCTTCGACACCAAGGCTGATCTGGCTGCGACCGTTCTGTCGGCAGCCCAGTTCGACCAGAGCCGCTTCGTGGGCAGCTCCGATCACCTGGTATCCGAAGCGTTCTACTTCACCGACCCGGAGGGCAACGGCATCGAGCTGTATTGGGACCGCCCGCGCGATACCTGGAGCTGGAACGGCGGCGAGGTGGCCATGGACACCATCTACCTGGATCCGAACAAGTTCCTCAATGAGCACCTGACCGAGCGGTCCATTGCCGAACAGCGCAAGGCCGCCGCGGATGTAGGCCACGTGCACCTGCAGGTGGGCGATGTCGCAACCGCCCGCCAGTTCTACGTCAGCACCCTGGGCTTTGACGAAACCACCACCCTGGGCGAGCAGGCACTATTCGTCTCGGCCGGCGGGTACCACCACCACATGGCCATGAACGTCTGGAACTCGCGCGGAGCCGGCCCGCGCAAGGACACGCTGGGGCTGGGTGAAGTGCTGATCAACGTCCCGACCGAAGAAGAAGTCGGCAAGCTCGCCGAGCGGCTGGCCTACGCCGAGGTGGTAAACCACCACACCGGAGCCGAACTTCGCTTCCGGGATCCTTGGAACAACGAACTGCGCGTTGCCGTAGGCTAACGCGGATCCAACGCCCAGAGGCTTCAGTGCCCCCGGGCGCTCGCCGAACCGGCGAGCGCCCGGGGGCACTTCCTGTCTTCACCCGGTTCCGGTGCCCAGGGCCTCCAGGTGCTCGGCAATGGTCTTGGCGGTCAATGGCCGCGTCTTGAATGGCGGTAAATTCCCTGCCTCGGCCTGTTCTAGCACCTGCTGGGCGAAGGCGGCCGGGTTGGCCACGTCCAGGTGGGTCAGGTTCTCCGGGGCGTACTGCCACCACTGCGATGCCTGGAGGGCCTGGACGGTCGGCGCATCGAAGCGGTCGCGGATCTTCTTGGCCGGCAGGCCGCCGACCACGGTGTACGGCTCGACGTCGCTGGTGACTACGGAATTCGAGGCGATGACCGCGCCGTCGCCGATGGCGACCCCATGGCCCAGCGTGACCTTTTCGCCGATCCACACATCGTTGCCGATGGAGATCTTCCCCGGCGTGTAGCCGTACTTCGTCGTCCCCAGTTCCGCGCCGTGATCGTCCGCGTAGGTGCGCATCAGCAGCCGCTGGTTGTAGAACACCGGGCTGGTCGATGCCCACTCCAGGGGGTGCTTGGCTGCCATGACCGTCAGGCCCTTGGCGATCGAGGTGAACCGCCCGACGCTGATGGCCTTGTTGAGCTTTGAATGGGTGTAGGAGAACGCGCCCATGCGGGGCAGGGCTGTTCCGCTGGTTCCCCAGAAGGTGGTGTAGGGATCCAGCGCGAGGTCTTCCTGGTAGCTGATCCACGCCTCGGGATTGTAGGTGCTTCCGGTGTCCTGGAAATCCTTCATGCCCGGAACCGTCATGAGGATCCGGTGGCTTTTGAGCAGCGGTCGCAGTTGGGACATCTGAATTCGCATGCGATCGAGCTTATGGGACCGGACTTGGAGAATTGTCAGCAAGTCCCGAACGCGCGCTGGATGCGAGCTGCTGCCCGGCTACTGCTTGGGGCGGAAGGAGAGGTTCTTGTGCGTGGTGAAGTACGGCAGGATCATTGTTTCGGGCAGACCCAGGCGCTTCATTTCCATGGCCTTGCCCACGCGCAGGCGCAGGTTCACGTCCACCGCCGCATCCTGTTCCTGGGTCTCGCCCAAGAGCTGCGGCTCCACATCGAAGACCGCCAGCTGCTCGTCCACACTGCTGCTGGCCACGGCCGCGATTTCTTCCTTGCTGTCCCGATTGACGAAGACCAGCTCGAAGGTTGCCGGATCGGGCAGGTCTTCGACGTGGGCCCGATGCTCCACCCGCACCCGCAATCCCTGGCCGTCAGGGAAGTCGACGCCCCGCAGCCTTGCTTCGAAATGCGGGACGCGGTTCTTCGCGCCGAGCTTCTTGAGCATCTTCGCTATGGACATGGTGTCCTCCCAAAGTGAGACTAGATCGCGGGCTTGGTACTCGCTGGCAAAAGTGCGGGCCTGCTGCGACATCCGGGCGGCCAGGGCGGGATCGTCCATGAGCTGCTGCACCCGGTCGGCCATGGCCTGGATATCGCCATGGCGGACCAGGAAGCCGTTATGCCCATCGGTGATGCTGTCGGCAGGGCCGAAGTTGATGTCGAAGGACACCGGGATGCATCCCTGGGCCTGGGCCTCGAGGATGACCAGCGCCTGGCCCTCGTTGGTCGAGGTGAATAATTGGGCCGTGCAGGAAGCGAAGTGCCGGGGGAGCTGGTCGGAGTAGCCGTGGAAGATCACCGACTCGCGCAGGCCCAGCTCGGCGGCCCGTTCTTCCAGCGCGGCGTGTTCGCTGCCCTCGCCCGCAATGTGCAGGGTCGGCCGCTTGCCGCGAAGGACCAGTTCGTGGAGGACATCCAGGGCGGCGGCTACGTTCTTGTTGGGGGTCAGCGAGCCGGCCACGATCAGGCTGGTCGAGCTGCGTGCCGGTACCGGCGGTTGCACGGTGGACGGGTTCAGCGGGTTGGGAATGACGAATGCCGAGTCGGCTTCGCCGAAGCGGTCGACATAGGCCTGGCGCTGGGCCTGGGTCAGGAAGACAAAAGCATCCCAGTTGGAGCGTTCTTCGATGATGGGTTCGTGGCCCTTGGAGAGCTGGCCGCTGGCAAGGTCCTGCCCCTTGGCCACATGGATGCTGTGGAACGTGAACACCTTGGGCACGTGCACCGGTTTCCAGGAAGCGAGCATGGCCGCGGTGTACTTGCTGTCGATGACCACCAAGGAGTTCGGGTGGTCGACGATCTGCGACAGCCAATGGCGGTAGAAAGCCGCCGCGCTGGGGAAGCGGGCCACCAGGGTTCCGCTGCGGTCAAAAGCCTCAACGATGCGGCGGGCCTTGCCGTCGTGGAACTTCATATCGGACAAGAAGACGGTGCCATCGGCCCGGTAGTACGTGGTCTTCTTGACCCCGCCTTCGGGGCCGGCAACGCTGTGCTCGCAGAACAAGGTGGCATCCTGGCCGGGGTGGTGGACGGACTTGCGTACCGTGAAGTCCAGGCAGGCCGGTTCGGCCTTCCGCTCGGGGATGCTGGCCTGCGGCTGCAGGTCATGCTCCGCCAGGTGGAGGTAGGGATTGAGCACCCGGACCTTGGGCGAAAGCTTGCCGCGCTCGACGAGTTCCTCGACAATCTGCGGGAGCTGTTCGTTGGGGCCGAAGGTCACCACCGCGGCAGAACCGTGCCGCTGGGCGAACGCGGCCGCGCGCTGGGTGCAGACGGTGGTCATCCCGCCGAATTCGCGCTCGAGCTTCCACGTGACCATGTAGGCGTCCAGCTGCTGTTCCCTGATATTCACGGAGAATGATCCTTAGTTTGACCACGGCAAAGTTAATTTCGCGCGAGGATATGCAGTTCCTCGCGCCACATTCCAGACTACGCGGTGAAGCTAGGCGGGCGCTGGGAAGACACCGTCGTGTCGGCCTCGATTTCCCTGAGCTGCACCGCAGGGCCGGCCCAGTGGCCAAAGAGGCGGCCACCGCGGATTCGAACGCATCTTCGAAAACGCCGTGGCGCTCGCCGAACGCCGTGGGGGAATCGCCGGGAAGGCTCCAGCCCTTGCTCTTCGGTGCGAAACTTCCTATGGTTCAGGTTATGGGGTACTCTCCCCACACTTGTTGGAGGCGCAGCGCGTCTCCGGTAAAGGACGGCACGTCATGTCGAGCAAATCCCCACGCAAGGGCGAAGCGAAAAAACCAGGCAAGAGCATCAAGGAAAAGCGCGCTGAGAAGCGGCTGAAGCACGCGGAGGTCGCTGTCGATCCGGTGCGCAAAGCTGCCAGATAACCACTGATTGGCATCGGCTCCCGCGCACGGAGCCGGTAAATGAATCGAGTCCCTGCCTACGGCGAATGACGCCGGGCAGGGACTCGAGTATTTTAATTGCCGGTATTCCGGGCGCCGCTTAGGGCAGCTGCGGATCGACCTCGAAGTGCTCGGCCACCTGGGTGATGACCTCATGGGCGCCCTGCAGCGACACCGAGGAGAGGAAGATCGAGTCGTCGACCTGCATGACCTCGCCTTCCAGCTTCTTCCACAACGGGTTGGAGGTGAACTTGTCTTCCTGGGCGCGCGACGCGTCGCCCTCGGCACCTTCCGGGGCCCAGGTGGACTGGAAGATCACTTCGGCGTCGGCCTTCAGGATTTCCTCCGGCGACAGCGGAACGAAGATCGACTCGGTGGTATCCGGGGCATCCTCCGGGCGCGGAATGCCCATGTCCACCATGATCTCGCCGATGAACGAATCGGTGGCGTACAGGCGCGCGGTGTCCTCGCCGGCGAAACGCACCAGCGAGTAAGTGGTCTCGGGCTTCTTCGCCAGGATTTCCTTGCCCACCGCGGCGGCGCGGGCCTCGTAGTCAGCCACGGCCGTTTCCGCCTGCTCCTTCTTGCCCAGGGCCTCGCCCAGCAGCACCACGTTTTCCTTCCAGGTTGGTCCGGTGGACTCGGAGAAGATGGTCGGGGCGATCTTGTTCAGCTGGTCGTACATGGCGCCCTGGCGCACGTCGGCGGAGATGATCACGTCCGGCTCGGTGGCCAGCAACTTTTCCAGATCCGGTTCGGTGATGGTGCCGACGTTCACGGCTTCGTCGGTCTGCTCGGTGATGTCGCCGAGGTACTCGGGGAAGGGGTTGTTGCCCTTGCGGTATTCGGTGTAGGCCACCAGCTCGGCTCCCAGCAGCATGGCGGCATCCACGTAGGAAGGGTCCAGTGCGGCGACGCGCAGCGGGCGTTCGGCCAGCTCGGTGGTGCCGCGGAAGTGCTTGATGGCCGCCGGGAAGCTGGAATCGGCTTCCGCGGTGGCGGCGGTTTCTGCCGGCTCGGTGCTCGGGGAGGAGCTGGCGCAGGAGGACAGGGCCAGGGCGGCCGCGGCCAGGGCGGCGCTCAGGGCGAGAATGCGGGGAGTGTGCATGCGAGTGCTTTCCATGAAGGTGATTGACTAATTAGCGCATGATGTATTTTTGCTTGCCCCACTTAGGCAAGGGTAAGCTTAGCGCGCGAGAAGAACAGTAGCATGGATCCGGCCGTCCCGGTCAAGATCCTGCGACATCATTGCTTCGCATATCCTGCACGCACCCGCCGCGCACTCCGCGGCCCGAGAAAGGCCACCGACCATCGACCGCACCACACCGCGCATCAGCTCGCTGCTGGCCCTGGCCGCCGGCGTGGGCGCCGCCATCGGGCTCAGCCTGTGGATCGGCAGTACCACCTCCAGCTTCGCCGAGCTGCGCCACGCGCTGCTGGCCCCCGACGGCCAGGTCAGCGACATCGCCATCCGCGAGATCCGCTGGCCGCGCACCGTCACCGCGCTGGCCGCCGGCGCCGCTTTGGGGATGGCCGGCACGCTGATCCAGGGCCACACCCGCAACCCGATCGCCGAACCCGGCCTGCTGGGCATCAACCAGGGCGCGGCCCTGGCCATCGTCTCGGTCGCGGCTTTCTCCGGCCCGCTGCCGGCGTGGACCCAGGCGCTGCTGGCCCTGGGCGGAGCGCTGCTGGCGGCCCTGGTGGTCTTCGGCATCGGGCGCATCGACGGGCGCGGGGGATCGCCCATCACCTTGCTGCTGGTGGGCGCGGCGGTCACCGCGCTCTGCGCCGGAGTGGTCTCGGCCATCGTGCTGCTCAGCGATGCGGCCCTGGAAACCCTGCGCTTCTGGCAGGTCGGCTCCGTGGTCCAAGGCTACGAATCCTTCTTGTCGCTGTGGCCGCTGCTGGTGGCCGGTACCGTGCTGGCGCTGGCCAATGCCCGCGGGCTGAACGCGCTGACCCTGGGCGAGGATTCCGCCCGCAGCCTCGGGGTCACCGCCCTGCATGCCCGCGGGCTGGGGCTGGCGGCGATCGTGGCACTGTCCGGGCTGGCGGTCACCCTGGCCGGGCCGATCGCCTTCCTGGGCCTGCTGGTACCGCATATTTCGCGGCGCATCTTCGGCGCCGACTACCGCTGGGTGATTCCCGGCTCGGCCCTGTGCGGCGCGCTGCTGCTGTGCGTGGCCGATGTGCTCGGCCGCATGCTGGCCCGCCCCGGGGAACTGCCCGTGGGCGTGGTCATCGCGCTGCTCGGCGCGCCCTTCTTCATCTACGTGGCCCGGCGCCGCAAGGCGGTCACCGTATGAGCGCCCCGGCGATCCGCACCCCCGCTTCCGCGGTGCGCGCCCGGCGCGCTGTGGCTACCGGCCTGATCCTGCTGGCCGTGGCCCTCGCGGCCTTCTGCCTGCACCTGGCCATCGGGGGCACCCCGATCGCGCTGGGCGATGTGGTGGCTACGCTCTTCGGCGCGGCCCCGGATCCGCGCACCGAGCTGACGATCATCGAGTTCCGGCTGCCGCGCAGCGTGGCCGCGGTGCTGGCCGGGGCCGGCTTCGGAGTGGCCGGGGCGCTGACCCAGAACGTGGCGCGCAACCCGCTGGCCAGCCCCGACATCCTTGGGGTGACCAACGGAGCGGCCCTGGGCGCGGTGGCCGTGCTGGCCCTGAGCGTGCACGCCGGCGGCCGTTCGGAACTGCTGGTGCACTACGGGCTGCCCATCGCCGCCACCCTG
Organism: Glutamicibacter sp. NPDC087661; assembly: GCF_044743275.1. Lineage (NCBI taxonomy): Bacteria > Bacillati > Actinomycetota > Actinomycetes > Micrococcales > Micrococcaceae > Glutamicibacter > Glutamicibacter sp. NPDC087661. Next base: position 1,186,516 of record NZ_JBIUWE010000001.1, on the reverse strand, counting down.
GGCGGCTTGCTGGTCTCCGCCCTGGTCTTCGCGCTGGTCTGGCACAGTTCCCTGGAAAGCAACCGGCTAGTGCTGGTGGGCCTGGGCTTTTCCGGGCTGTGCGCCGCGCTGACCTCCTGGATGCTGACCCTGGGAGAAATCTACAACGCCCAGCAGGCGCTGACCTGGCTGGCCGGGACCATCAACGCGATCTCCTGGGCCGACCTGGCCTTCGCGCCGGCGGTCATCGCGCTGGGACTGGCCGCGGCCGCACTGCTGCGCAACCAGCGCGAGGTGCTGGCGCTGGATTCGGATACCTCCCGCGCGCTGGGCATGAACCTGGGGCGCGACCGGGTCCTGATGCTCGGCATCGCCTCGCTGCTGGCCATTGCCGCGACCGTGATCGCCGGGCCGCTGGCCTTCGTTGCGCTGGCCAGCGGGCATGCCGCGCGGCTGGTGGCCCGCGGCACCATCCCGCCGGTGCCCCATGCCGCGCTGATCGGGGCGATCTTCGTGCTGCTGGCCGACCTGGTTGCGGCCCGGGCTTTCCCGGTGATCCTGCCTGCCGGGGTGGCGACCGCGGTGATTGGCGCCCCGTACCTGATCTTCCTGGTCATCCGCCAGTCCAAGGTCCGCCAACGCGGCTAGCGGCTTATCCACAGTTGGCGATGGCTGCCAGCTCGGTCCTCTGGCCGCGCCCATGATGGGTCCATGGGCATCCACCAGCTAGCCGCAGCGATCCAGGTCCTGCGCGAATCCATCACCGGGTCGCTCCCGCGCGGAGCGACCCAAGTGCTCCTTGAGCTGATGGCTTCCTGCTGCGCGCTGCTGGCCAAGCTCTCCTGCACCCTGCGCGAGTCCGATGACCCGCGGGTGGCGGCGGGGCATGCGCGGCTGATTGAAACGCTCTACCGCTACACCCTGCGGGAGCAATTGCACTGCGCTATCCATCTCGAATCAACCGGCGCCCACCTGCTGGAAGACGATGAGCTGGCGGCCATTTCCGCATCGCGGACCAGCTACGACCGCCCCGCCCGCCAGCATTCAGGCCGCGCCCACTACCAGAACACCGGCGACTTCCTGGCCAGCTGGCTGGGGATCAACGCCCATGAGGGGCAGCACCGGGTGAATGACGCGCACCTGCTCATCGCCCGGCGCCTCATGGATGGCAGCACCGCCGCGCCGCGCTTGTCCCAGCTGGCCAGGCTCTACGCCGAAGCGCCGGACCTGGACCCGCGGCTGATTGCCCGCACGGCCCGCGCACTGGACAAATTCGAGCCGGCTGACACGAGCTTCCAAGGCCGGCCGCTGGAATCGTCCGCCCGCAATGAACAGGGCCAGCTGCTCGATCACCAAGCCGCCGCGCTGCTGCAGGAACCTGACCGTGCCACCCGCGAGACCCAGCTCGCGGCAATGCTTTCCGCTGAGCGCAGGGCACGCAAGCAAACCAGGAACCCGGCACCCGGCATCTATCCGCGAGGCGCCGTGGGCGACTGCGACAAGTACGAGCTCTACATCGCCGGGACCCAGCGCGAGGAATTCCGCTCCACCCTGGCCCAGGCCGATAACCCGCGTACCAAGGCAGGCAAAGCCGCCCGTGCCGCCAAATCCGGTTCAGGCGCTGCCCCTGATGATGGCCAGAACGCCTCAGAGGACCAGCAGGAAGCGGATCCCGGGGCAAATGCCGGGCAATCAGCCACCGACGACCTGTTCAGCAGCAAGGAACCACCACCGCCATGGGCCCAGGACGGGCACGGGGAGGAAGAATCCTTGTCCGGAGCGCAGCAACAACCTGACAAGCTTGTTGATGAGCAGGAAACGCGCGGCGCAGGCGGAGCAGGTGAAGGCCTCCAAACGTCCCTGCTGCTTGGCGATGGGGAGGTTCCGGTGGCCCAGCGCCGGCTCAACGCACTATTGGCCGCGCTGAGAGGGCGCACGGCAGGTGCCGCGCCCAATGGAATCATTCCAAGGATCGGCATCCATATCCAGTTGCGCGATCCGCAGGATCTTGGCGATCCGGCCAAGCTTCGCGCCACCTCCGACCACGGGGTGAAACTCGATTCCGCGGACACCGCACAGCTGATCTGCCAAGGCGAGATCTACCGGGTGGTCTTCGGACCCGATGGGCAACCGCTGGATGTAGGACGCAAGGAACGCTTCTTCACGGATGCAATGAAGCGCGCAATTTTCGCCCGCGACCGCGGATGCATCGTCCCGGGATGCACCGCACCGCCTGAAATGCTCGAATACCATCACGACAACTGGTGGGAACGTGGCGGGTGCACTTCATCGCGCAATGGCAGCTGCCTGTGTCGGAGGCACCACCATGCCATTCATGCAGGATTGCTGACCCTGGTTACCGTTGGGGGACTGGCTCACATCCTGCTGCCCAAGCACCTGGACCCGATGCAGGTACCGCGAAGAAACAGTGTTCCGGTGGCCGCCTGAGCACCCGGAGCCGCGAACTGCTGCACCTGCCGGCGTGGCCAAGATGCTATGGGCGCGAGAGCGCAACTTTCAGTCCGAACCCGATCAGCACTGTCCCGGTGATCCGGTCCATCCAGGACACCGACTTCGCTGAGCCCAGCCAGCGGCCAGCGATCCGAACCCCGTATACCAAGGCCACTGCCCACACCAGGGTCAGTGCAACATGCACCGCCGATAGCCCCATGCCCATGAATAGGGCGTTGGTGCCCGCCGGGGTGAACTGCGGGATCGCGGCGATATAGAAGACGCCGATCTTCGGGTTCAGCACGTTGGTCACCAGCCCGGTCAGGTAGGTTCGATACCTGCTTTGCGATATCGGGACCCGGGTAGTCGTCAACTGCTTTTCCCGCAGGCTCCGGTAGATCATTTGCCCGCCCAGGAACACCAGATAGGCTGCGCCGGCATAGGCCAGCACCTGGTAGGCCAGGGATGAGGCGGCCAGAATTGCCGAAGCTCCCGCGGCCGCGGCCACACCCCAAACGAATACTCCCGTGCAGATCCCCAGCGCCGCCAGCAGCGCTTCACCGCGTCCCCGGGCAATGGCCGATCGCAGGATCAGCGCGGTATCGACACCCGGAATCAACGTCATCAGGGCGGCAACTATACTGAACCCAGCAAGGCGGAAGCAACGGTCATGCACTCAATGCTAGAAGCTGCAGCTGGGCGCAGGCCCCAGGGTGAGCAAGCTCATGATCTTCGCCCGACGCGCGGGGCCAATTAGAGTTGGCCACCGCGCACGCTCTCTGGCATAATTGCAGGGTACTCGATTCGCAGTGGCCCCTCTCTCCGCTATGAGTCCTGTCCTTTTAGAATCCGACCAGTAAGGCCTGCCCCACAGGTGCTAAAAATTGGATTCGACCATGTTGAGAAACAGGAGACCACAAAAGTGGCCGTAAAGATTCGTCTGAAGCGCTTCGGTAAGATGCGCGCACCTTTCTACCGCGTTGTCGTCATGGACTCGCGCGCTAAGCGCGATGGCCGTGCCATCGAGGAGATCGGCAAGTACCACCCAACCGAGAACCCATCGGTTATCGAGATCGATTCGGATCGTGCACAGTACTGGCTGTCCGTTGGCGCTCAGCCAACCGAGCAGGTACACGCACTGCTGAAGATCACCGGTGACTGGCAGAAGTTCAAGGGCATCGATGGCCAGGAAGGCACCTACAAGGTTGCCGAGCCTAAGCCAGTATTCGTTGCTCCTGATAAGGGTTCGGTGATCCTCCCAGAGGCAATCACCAAGAAGGCTGAAAAGCCAGCTGCTGAAGAGGCAGAGGCCGAAGCTACCGAGGCTGAGTAACAGTGCTCGTTGACGCGCTAGACCACTTGGTACGCGGGGTTGTCGAGGAACCGGAAGACGTCAAGGTCGCCTTGAAGTCCACCCGCCGCGGCGACCTGCTCGAAGTACGTGTGAACCCTGAAGATCTCGGTCGTGTGATCGGACGCCAGGGACGCACCGCGCGAGCACTGCGCACCGTGATGGCAGCGTTGGCCAAGGAGCCGGTACGTGTCGATGTAATCGATACCGACCGTCGCCGAGGCTAAGCAACTTAGAGGTCTGGCTTTTAAGTTGGCTTCGAAACGAAAGGAGTTTCCGTCCTAACTAGTGACGGAAACTCCTTTCGTGTTTACCCCCTAGAATTTCCATTCCAGTCTCCCGGCACACGCCACGGAACACAGTGCAGAAAGAGCAGCAGACTATGCGATTGCAGGTTGCCCGCATCGGCAAGCCCCACGGCATCCGTGGCGAAGTCACCGCCCAGGTCATGACCGACACCCCGGAAGAGCGCTTCACCGCTGGCGAAGAACTCATCGTCGTCGACGGCCCGGTCAAGACGCTGACCATCGAGAATGCTCGCTGGAACAAGACCATCCTGCTGCTCTCCTTCAAGGAAATCGCCGATCGCAACCAGGCTGAAACCCTGCGCGGGGCGCGCCTGGAGATTGAAGTTTCCGACGAGCCGGAAGATGACTCGGACGAATGGTACGAGCATGAACTGCTGGACCTGAAGGTCATGCTCGATGGCGAGCAGGTCGGCGTCATCACCGCACTGCGCACCAATCCCGCCCAGGACCTGCTGGTCTTCGAAGACGCTGACGGCCAGGAGATCTACCTTCCTTTCGTCGACGAATTCGTCCCAGAGGTCGATCCGGAAGCCGGCATCGTGGTCATCACCCCGCCGGCAGGCCTGCTGACCTTGAACAGCGATGAAGAAAGCAGCGACGAAGAGGGAAAAAAGTAAGCCATGCGTCTTGACGTCATCTCGATTTTCCCTGAGTACCTCCAGCCGCTCTCGCTGTCGCTGATCGGCCGCGCCGCGGAAGACGGCATCCTGGATCTGAACGTCACCAACCTGCGCGACTTCACCGCCGACAAGCACCGCAAGGTCGACGACACCCCATACGGTGGCGGCGCCGGCATGGTGATGATGCCAGAACCATGGGGACAGGCACTGGATGCGGTGCGTCCAGCCGATGCTGGCGGCCCCAAGCCAACCCTGATCGTCCCATCGCCTGCAGGCACCGTGTTCAACCAGCAGATGGCCTATGACCTCGCCGAGGAAGAGCACCTGGTCTTCGCCTGCGGCCGCTACGAAGGCATTGATGAGCGCGTCATCGAATACGCGCACGAGAACTTCAACGTCATCCCCGTATCCATCGGCGATTACGTGCTCAACGGGGGAGAAGTGGCCGTGATGGTGATGGTGGAGGCCATCGCCCGGCTGATCCCAGGGGTCATCGGCAACCCGGAATCGCTGGTAGAAGAATCCCACTCTGATGTTCTGCTGGAATACCCGGTGTACACCAAGCCGGCTTCCTGGCGCGGCCGCGATGTCCCCGAAGTGCTGCTCGGTGGCAACCACCAGCGGGTGGGACGGTTCCGCCGGGATGAGCAGATCAAGCGCACCGCAGCGCGTCGCCCTGACCTGATCACCCAGCTGGATGCCGAGAGCCTGAACCGCAGGGACCGCGATGCCCTGTGGCACAGCGGATTCGCGCTCGTTGACGGTGCCATAACCCCCAAGTCCGAATTGGACTGGGCTACCGGCGCTGGCACCGAGAGCGACTAAGAGGCCAAAATCACTCGAAAGCCATTTCGGGCAAACTCGCATCGGCTTCGCTGATACGGCATAATTGTTTCTTGGTGTGTTTTTGTTCGACTCCTGCCGCAGGGGGAAGTTCGAGCCACAGAAGACCGCCGCACCGTTTGCTAGAGGCAATCGGTGGTACAACGTTCCGGGGATTTCACTGGTTTCGACCGGTGTCGGGCCCCGCTACGAGGATTCGGTGACCTACGGCATTGATCCTAGGAGATGCACTATGCATATTCTTGACTCTGTTAACGCAGCCTCGCTGCGCTCCGACGTTCCAGCCTTCGGCCCAGGCGACACCCTGAAGGTTCACGTCAACATCATCGAAGGCAAGAACTCCCGTGTTCAGGTCTTCCAGGGCTACGTCCTTGGTCGCCAGGGCCAGGGTGTTGGCGAGACCTTCACCGTTCGCAAGGTTTCCTTCGGCACCGGTGTTGAGCGTACCTTCCCAGTCCACTCCCCAATCATCGACAAGATTGAGGTTGTGACCAAGGGTGACGTTCGTCGTGCAAAGCTGTACTACATGCGCGATCGTCACGGCAAGGCTGCTCGCATCCGCGAGAAGCGCGACTTCAGCGCAAAGAAGTAATCTGCGTTCTTCAATGAACCGGATTGCACGCACTGAGCGGGCAACAATGAAGCGCCGGGCCTTTTCATGGGCCTGGCGCTTCGCTGTACTCGCCATCATTCTTGGTCTGCTGGCCGCCATCGTCATTCGCGCCACCCTGATCGACGTCTTCCATATCGAGTCCAACTCCATGGAATCCACGCTCAACCCTGGCCAGAGCATCGCCGTAGACCGCCGCGCTTACTCGGATGCCGAACCGCAACGCGGAGACATCATCGTCTTCGATGGCCGCGGCTCGTTCCTGCCCTACGCCAAGGCCAGCTTCGCTGATGATCTGCTGGGGGCGTTCAGCCTCACCGGCAGCAGCAATAAGTACGTCAAGCGCGTCATTGGCGTTGGGGGAGACACCGTGGAATGCTGCAGCGCCGATGGGCTACTGCTCGTCAACGGCGAGCCTGCAGACGAGCAGTACATCTTCGCCGGGGATGCTCCGAGCGACCAGAAATTTTCCGTAGAAGTGCCAGTTGGCCGCTTGTGGGTCATGGGCGATCACCGCTCCACTTCCAAGGATTCGCGGGCATTGCTGGGCGCAAGCGGCGGCGGAATGATCAGCGTCGAGCGCGTCACCGGCAAAGCGACCGAGGTGATTTGGCCGCTCGATCAGCGTTCAGTAATCAGGTGACACGCCGTAGCAACCGGCGATTTGGATAGCGCCAGATGGGTAGAACTACCCATCTGGCGCTATTTTTCTAGGTTAATGGAATTAATTCGGATGGATTTCCATCCCACCCGATTTGCTGTGCAATTCGTGTGTAAATTTCGCGACAACACTCAGGATCCACCAAGCTGACTAGGGATTAGAAAGAGAAGTCCAATCTTAAACCAATACTACTGGCACGTAAGTTGTAACCAAGCTCGATGAGGGTAGAGCTATTTGACTAGGTGAAACGGGTTCCGGAATTTATATTTTTGTTGGATTCGATGGTTGAAAAGCTGTGTCGGAACCAAGTATTGTTTCATTTTGGTAACAACACCTGTGCTTACGCGCGCGCCCTTAGGTAAGGGGACGCGCGGGCACTCGCACCATAAATCTGGGAGAAGCATTAATGCCACATCCAAAAAAGAAGACTGCGCAACGCGGCATCGTTGCAGCAGCCGCGACCGCCTTGGTGGTCGGCTCTAGCTTCATGCCTGCCGCAGCGGCGCCAACGGCCTCCGAATCGCCGTCTGCGTCCGCTACGGCAAGCGAGAAGCCTTTGGCCAGCGAAACCGCTCTGGACACCGAGGGGCTCGACAAGGCTATTGAGAAGGACCTCAATAAGTCCGTTGAAGAGTACGTCAAGGACGGGGAGACCAGCGACGCTGCTTCCAAAGTCCGCGACGAACTGAATGCGAAAGGCATTGACGCCACTGCCTCGGTGAAGGACGGCAAAGCCGAGATCACCGTAAGCAAGAAGGACGCTGCCAAGGCCAAGGAGATCGTCCAGGCTAGTGCAGCTCCGGCTCCTATCGTGGTGACCGAAGTTGACTCGCAGGTCAAGACCGTAGACAAGGTCTACACCGAGCTCTTGGCCAACATCGAGCCGAAGGAACTGAAGCGCATCACCGCTATCCTTCAGACCAACGATGGCTTGAAGATCTATGCAAAGGGCTTCGACGAGAAGGAAGCTGCGGACGACCTGAAGTCCAAGTCCGCTGGCTCCCTGCCTGAGAAGCTGACCGTTGAGCAGTTCGTCAGCGAAGCTACGCACGTTGACGGTGTAGAAAGCTCGGGTGTTGCCAAGACCACCGCCGCAGAGGATATTTACGGCGCCTTGGGTTACGCAATGGACAAGTCCGGCGCACCTACTAGCACGTCGACCGTCTGCTCGCTCGGATTCACCGCGTGGACCGCAGAGGGCGAAGATGCCATCATCTCGGCTGGGCACTGCTCGGAAGATGGCGCCACCAGGATTTTGGGCCTTGCCGAACAGTCGGTTCCAGGCCAATCGCCAACGCTGGGTGCCGAGCTGGGTACTTTTGGATTCAACCAGTTCGGTGGTCCGGGTAATTCGGGCCTATCCGCCGAAGAACTGGACTCCATGACCGAGGAAGAGTTCAATAACCTGGAACCAGGCACGGACATCTCGGTGATCGATAACATCAATCCTGCGCTGAACTTGCACGCTGCTGTGTCCGAATGGGCTGACGGCAAGGAACCTCGCGACGAAGTTATCAACGTGACTGGCACGACCAAGGCACTAGTTGGGTCGGAAGCTTGCTCTTCGGGTCGTACGACCGGTTGGAGCTGCTCCCCGATTATCGGTGAAGGCGTCTTCTTCGTTGGTGGCTCGGATAAGACCTACCGTTCAGTTGCTGGCTATGTCGCTGAAAATCCTGGCCAGAGCGTGCTTGACCAGGGTGACTCCGGTGGCCCAATGCTCGTAGGCAGCAAGGCGGCAGGCATCAACTCGGCCAACGCCGCAGGTGAAGACCTGAAGGAAAACACCGCTGATGACATCGCCATGTACACCTCGCTCGATGATGTCTTCGACAAGGGCTACATTGATGGCTACACGCTGAAATTCCATATCAATACCCCTGCCATCACGGTGGAAAACGGTACTGAAGTTGAACCTGGTGAAGCAATCACCGGTACCCTTGCCAATGCTCCGGCTGGCACCATCATCCGTGTGGTCGTTGACGGCAAGCTCTACAAGAAGGTTGAGCTGGACGCTAAAGGAAACTTCTCGTTCCCAGCCCCGGAAGAACCAGGAAAGTTTGCGTTCAGCGTTGTGGCCAAGAACGGCTTCAACACCTCTGAGCGGGTCAACGCCAACGTCGTGATCGTTGCTGCGCCGACTCCAACTCCAACTCCAACTCCAACCGAGGAACCAACCGAGGAACCGACTGAGGAGCCTACCGAGGAACCGACTGAGGAGCCTACCGAGGAACCGACTGAGGAACCAACTACGGAGCCTTCCGAGGAACCAACTACTGAGCCTTCCGAGAGCACCTCGCCATCGCCTTCCGAAGAAGAAAGCGACAAGCCTTCCGAGAGCACCTCGCCATCGCCTTCCGAGGACGAAAGCGACAAGCCATCGGAGAGCACCTCTCCTTCCGCTTCGGAGGACGACGACAAGTCGGAAGCTCCGAAGGACCAGAAGGACGACGAGCCAAGCAAGTCTGCAACTCCAAAGGAAACTCCTAAGAAGGACGATCCTTTGGCGGATACCGGTTCGAACAGCGTTCCGCTGATCGCCGCCGGTGGCGCAATGGCCCTGGCCGGTGCGGCATTCCTGCTGTTCCGCCGCAACGCACGTCGCCACGGCTAAGGGATTCTGTTCCGGCGGGACTGGGTCCTGCTGAAAATGCCCCGCTACTTGAGAACAAGTAGCGGGGCATTTTTACTTGGCACACATGTAGTTCCTTGGTTGCTCTACGATTTCGGCACTAGTCTCAAAGCTAAGATCGTTGCGGCAACGTGAATATCACCGAGGTGTAAATTATGAATTTCAACGCTAGAACTTCACGCACGCCAATCATGCTGGCCTCTACTGCCGCCATGGCTGCCCTATTGCTAACCGGCTGCGGCCAGGGCACCGATCCAGGTGCGCAGGCTACGGCCAGCGCCACGGGATCGGAATCCTCGCAGCAAACAGAAAACTCGAGCGGGAACACCGTGGATCAAGACGCACTGCTCCAGACCAATGACCAGCTCTCCGAAGCCTTGGGCGATGAATACGTCCAGGGTTGGATCAAGGACGGGCAGCTGAATGTTTCGACGACCAGCGAAGAGCAGCTATCCGCTATTGAAGAAGCCGGGGCCATCGGGCACCTAGTCCGATTCAGCAGCGAGGAGCTTCGTTCGGCGATTTCCGAAATCATGAAGTGGCAGGGCAAGCAGGAAAACCCCGTGCGCACTGCCATCCATGCATACACGCTGAATCCTGAAACGGGCGGCATCACCCTGTCGGTGGACAAGAGCCAGCTGGACGAAGTCCAAAAGCTGATTGAAGCTGAGAAGCCCATCGGCGAAATCCCCGTGGACTACAAGCAGAGCGGTGGCATCATGTCGCCTGCTGCCACCCAGTAGCCCGCAGTCCGCTTGTACGGACGCACCAATGGCCAGGCCCGGCGACGGACCTGGCCATTGGTGCGTTTCTGGGCAACTGGCCGTGGCTATGCAATGATCCGTTGCGCCTGGCAAGACACGTAAGATGGGGATTACACGCGACAATGGAAGGTACTAATCGAATCGTGAGCGCAGCATCAGCAGAGACTCCTCCAAGCAGGGGACCCCTATACAAAATATGGCGCTTCGTCCGCGAGATTGTCATCATCATCGCGATCGCGCTGTTGCTCTCGTTCGTGATCAAGACCTTCTTCTTCCGTGCCTACTACATCCCATCAGGCTCCATGGAGCATACCCTCGAGGTCAACGACCGGATTTTCGCCAACCTCATGGTTCCCGGGCCGTTCGAGCTGGAACGTGGCGACGTCGTCGTCTTCCGCGATGACCAGGAATGGCTGCCACCGCTGACCGAGTACCCCACCGCGTTCCAGAATGCGCTCTCCTTTGTCGGCGTGCTGCCAGCGGCTGATGAGCAGTACCTGGTCAAGCGCATCATCGGCATGCCCGGTGACACCGTGGAATGCTGCACCGCGGAAGGCGCCATCACGATCAACGGCGAGCCCATTGACGAGCCGTACATCTTTGACGGCGACAGCCCGTCAGACATGGAATTCAAGGCGACCGTCCCAGAAGGAAAAATCTGGGTGATGGGTGATCACCGAGGTGCCAGCGCGGATTCCCGCTTCCACGCCGATCGCCAGGGCGGTTTCGTCGACCTCGAATCCGTCCAGGGCCGCGCTTCGGTGATCTCTTGGCCAACCTCGCGCTGGGGCATCGTCGACTCGCACGAAGAAGTCTTCGCCAACGTCCCGCACGCAGTGGCGAAGTAGGGGCACCGCCCATGGCCGTTTTGAAGAGCAAGGCAACCACGCTAGAACATGAGCGCGCCTTGGCAGCCAAGCATGGGTTCCGCTATATCGCAGCGGTCGATGAGGTGGGACGCGGCGCCTTGGCTGGTCCGATTACCGTCGGCATGACGGTGATAGATATTGAGCAGGTCACGGAGTTCCCAGCGCTGCGCGACTCCAAGCTGCTGAGCCCGGAAACCCGTACGGAACTGGTCGATCCAGTTCGCCAGTGGGCCGTGGGCTACGGCGTCGGGCATGCCTCTGCGGCTGAAATCGATGAGCTGGGAGTTACTGGCGCCCTGCGCCTGGCCGGATCGCGGGCCATGGAGCTGTGCGCGGTACAGCCCGAGGCGGCGCTTCTGGATGGCAGCTACGACTGGCTGACCGCACCGGAACCGGACCTCTTCGACATCCTGGCCGATGACCGCGAACCCGTGGGCCTGCACATCCCGGTGACGACCATCATCAAAGGCGACATGACCTGCCAGGCGATCGCCGGAGCTTCCATCCTGGCCAAGGTCGAACGCGATGGAATCATGGTTGATCTGGCCACCGAGCATCCGGCCTTCGGCTGGGAGATCAACAAGGGGTATGCCACCGCTGCGCATCGTGCCGCGATCGTTGCGCAGGGTCCCTGCGACTACCACCGCAAGAGCTGGAACTTGACTTCGGGTGCTGATCAGGCCCAAGGTGAAGCCACGACAAAGAAAGCAAAGTGATGGCTGCCGACGACCTGGAAAACTACGAGTCCGACATGGAACTGCAGCTATACCGCGAGTACAAGACCGTGGTGGGGCTGTTCAATTACGTGGTCGAGACCGAGCGCCGCTTCTACCTGGCCAACCAAGTGGACGTGAAGACCCTGTCCAACGCCGGGGAAGTGTACTTCGAGTTGAACCTCACCGACGCGTGGGTCTGGGACATCTACCGCCAAGGGCGCTTCGTGAAGTCCGTCAAGGTGCTGACCTTCAAGGACGTCAACGTCGAAGAACTGAACCCTGACGAGTTCCAGATCCCAAAGGATGGGCTGGGCTCCTAACGCGAGGCACTGCGGCATTCGATCGCCGGCTCTGTTCCTGGAACAGAGCCGGCGATCTCGCTTAAAGCGAATTGTCCACATTCCGCGGCGGGCGCCGCCGCTGTGGACCATAATTCTCCGACGATGTTTCCATTACGGATCGCAGACATCGAGGAGCAAACATGCAGACCGCGAAGCAACGCCTAGGGACCGATGGCGAACAAGCTGCCGCCACATTTCTCACCGGGCAGCACTACGAAATTCTCGATCGCAATTGGAGATGCCCAGCAGGGGAGCTGGACCTGGTAGCAAGAGCCGGCAACGGCCAGATCACCGCCATCGAAGTCAAAACGAGGTCCTCGCAACGCTATGGATCAGGCTTCGAGGCGATCAGCGCGGCAAAATTCCGCCGGCTCAACAGGCTGCTGATTTCCTGGGCCCAATGCCATCGCATGTTTCTCGCCGAACTTCGCGTGGACATCGTCGAGGTCTATCTGACAACAACAGGGTTCGAATGCCGGCTGCATGAGAACGTGCGCTCATGAGCACCGCCCGGACCAGCGCAGTGGCCCTGCACGGGGTCAGCGCCTCACTGGTGGAAGTCGAGGCCGACCTCGGCAACGGCATCCCAGGATTCGTCCTGCTGGGCTTGCCCGATGCATCTTTGAGCGAGGCCCGCGAACGAATCAAAGCCGCGGCTAGGAACTCAGGGATTCCTCTGGCAAACCGGAAACTGACGGTCAATCTTTCGCCAGCCACCCTGCCCAAGTATGGATCAGCTTTCGATCTGGCCATCGTCATCGCCGCCTTGGCCGCTGATCAACAGCTGTTCGCGTCACCGAGCACGCTGTACATGGCGGAACTCGGCTTGGATGGCACCTTGCGGCCAGTACCCGGGGTGCTGCCAGCGGTGCAGCTTGCCAAGGTCCATGGTCTTGACCGGGTGATCGTGGCCGAGGCTAACGGGGCAGAAGCGAGGCTGGTGCATGGAATCGAGGTCATGGCGCTACGCCATCTGGGACAGGTCCTCACCTGCTGCGGAGCCCCAGCCGAACAGGTCACCACTTACCTGCGCCACCGGCAGCCGCAGGCGCCTACCGAATCTGCCGGCCCTGCCGCAGGAACTGCTGCCTCGGGCGATGCGGACCTGGGCCTGGTCAACGGGCAGCAGGAAGCACGGCTCGCCTTGGAACTGGCCGCGGCCGGCGGGCACCACCTGATCATGGTCGGACCGGCCGGCGCCGGCAAAACCATGCTGGCCAAGTGCCTGCCATCGATTCTGCCGCCACTTGATGACCTGCAAGCCCTTGAAGCCACCGCGGTGCATTCCATTACTCGGGGCGGATCCGGGGAATTGGACCAGCTGCAACGCACCCCGCCTTTCGTGGCGCCGCACCACACCGCGTCCCGCTCAGCCCTGATTGGCGGCGGAACCGCACAACTCATTCCCGGGGCCATTACCCGCGCGCACCAGGGCATTCTATTCCTCGATGAAGCAGCGCAATTCCACACCGGAGTACTTGATGCGCTTCGCCAACCGATCGAGGAAGGCTATATCAACCTCGCGCGGATACGCGGCCACCAGCGGCTGCCGGCCCGTTTCCAACTCATCATGGCCTCCAATCCGTGTCCCTGCGGAAAAAACTTCGGCACCGGTACCGGGTGCACCTGCACGCCCATGGCCCGCCGGCGCTATTTCGCCCGGCTTTCAGGACCCATCCTCGACCGTGTGGATCTGCAAGTCAGAGTCAATCCGGTAGCGCAAGCACAGCTTCTTAGCGGGGTACCAAATGAATCCAGTGCACAGGTGCGTGAACGCGTCTTGGCCACCCGGGCACGCAGCAAGGAGCGGCTGGGAAAGTTCTCCATTGCTTGCAACGCGCAAATACCAACTCAGATCCTCAGGAATGAACTGGAATACCCGGCCAAGACCCGGGCGGCGCTTGAACAACTCGCCACACGACGCGGGCTATCTGCGCGCGCCATCCACCGCCTCCTGCGGGTCGCGTGGACGGTTGCAGACCAGCAAGGGCATGCAGCACCGACCGAGGATGATCTGGCCATCGCCGCTCACCTTCGCCAGAACTTGGAAAATAGCTAGGTAAGGCCATGACTTTCAACGATGTGAACACTGCCGGAAAAGCCTCGCCTCCAACCAGCCAGGAGCGCCGGGTCTACGCCCATCTGAACCAACTTATCGAGCCCAACGACTATGTGGCCACGGCCTTGCTGGAACTGATGAGCCCACAGGAACTGCTGCGCCTGATCCAGCGGGAGGATTTCTACCCGGCCGCGCTCAAAGCGCCGGTCGACGGAATCCTCGGATTCCACCCGCCCGGGGATGGCGCACAAGACTTGAGGGTAGCCTTGGCCCGATGGAGAAAGCGCCTGTCGCTGAGCAACCCGGCGGGAGCCTTGGATGCCGCTGCGCGCGCGGGTGGCGGATTGCTGATCCCGGACGATGCTTCGTGGCCGCGACAGCTAGCCGACCTGGAACTGGGACGTCCCCTGTGCCTGTGGTGGCGTTCAGCGAACCCGCAATTGCTCGAAGGCCAAGAGCTGGCGCGCAGCGTGTCCATCGTCGGCTCCCGCGATGCCAGTGACTACGGTGATCAAGTCACCTTCGATCTTGGCCGGACCCTGGCCCTGAACGGGTACACCATTGTCTCGGGTGGCGCTTACGGCATTGACGCCAGCGCGCACCGGGCCGCTCTGAGCGTGGACGATTGGCAGCATCCGAACCCGCCAACGATCACGGTTATGGCTGGCGGCATCGATCGGCTCTACCCTTCGGGCAACAGCAACCTGCTCAACCAGATTATTGCTCGCGGCGTGCTGATCTCAGAGGTGCCTCCCGGAACCACATCAGCACGCTTCCGCTTCCTGAACCGCAACCGGCTGATCGCGGCATTGAGCAGGCTGGTTATCGTCAGCGAAGCGCGCCACCGCTCAGGAGCGCTGAACACCGCCAGCCATGCAGTCGAGTTGGGACGCGATGTAGCGGCCGTTCCCGGAAGCGTTTTCGCGCCCAACTCCGCAGGGTGCCACCGATTGATTGCAGAAGGCAGTGCTACCTTGCTCGCCAGCCCGCAAGATGCGCTGGGCCTGGTTGGCCACCACTGCCAAGCAGAGCCGCGAAGTGCCAAAGTTCAGCAACGCCCGACGGACATCCTGGGTAGGGACGAAGCAATGGTGTACGACATCATGTCCTTCACCAAAGGATTGCTGGTCGATGAGATCTCTGCCCGCAGCGGGGTGCCGCTGATCCAGACGCTACGCGCCATCAATCGATTGGAGACACTGCAAATGGCTGCCACCGATGGCCTGGCATGGAAGTTGGTGCGCCAAAACTGACCGGTGACGCAGCTGAGGGTATCCTCAATAGTGATGAAGCAAGAATCAACGACGCACGCCAGCAATGCGACGTCAGCAAAATTCGCTGAGCCGGTGGCAGACTACCTGGAGTACCTGCAACGCGAACGCGGCCGCAGCACTAATACCCTGCGAGCCTACGAAGTGGATTTGCGGAACCTCGGCCAGTTCTTGCTCCACCATGCGCAGGATCCGAGCCTCAAGCAGATTTCAGTTGATACGCTCCGCGATTGGTTGGCACAGCTTCATGAATCGCAGATTTCCCGCACCACCTTGGCCCGCAGGATCTCTGCGGTGAAGAGCTTCTTCGCGTGGGCGCTGAAGCATCAGCTGATCGACGCGGACCCTGCCCTGCGGCTGGCCGCGCCCAGGAAGGAACGGCGTCTTCCGCATGTTTTGCAACCAAGCCAGATCGACCGCTTGCTCTCCGAAACAGCCCAGCCGCCTGCTGGAAAAGAAGTCAGCGAGAGCAAGCCGGAACCTGCCCCCGATGCCAAGAGCCAGGCCGTAGCGGCACGCGATAAAGTCATCGCCGAGTTGCTGTACGCATCCGGCCTGCGTATCAGCGAGCTCGTGGCCTTGGACGTTGACGACATCGACTTCGAACGACGCACCGTCAAGGTTCTCGGCAAGGGCAACAAGGAACGGGTTGTTCCGTTTGGCAAGCCCGCAGAGCGCGTGATCATCGGGTGGATTCGGTCGCATCGCAAGGTCCTGGCCCGCCAGGAAGCTCAAGGCGCTTTGCTCGTAGGGGTGCGCGGTGCGCGTTTGAATGTACGCCAGGCACGCGAGGTCATTTCCAAGGCCTTGCAATCGCTGGGGGATACCGCTGCCAGCGGCCCGCACGCGTTAAGGCACACCGTAGCCACGCATCTGCTGGATGGCGGCGCAGATTTGCGTGCCGTCCAGGAATTCCTCGGGCATGCTTCGCTGGCAACAACCCAGCTATATACTCACGTTTCGGTTGACCGATTGAGGCAAAGCTACCGCCAAGCCCATCCGCGAGCCTGACTATTTGGTACCAATCTGCAAAAATAGCCTTTCTGGGTGGCGAAAGGCCTCTTCATCGGGCAAAATGGAAGTATCGGCGGCGATGGCACCGGAACGATGTTGACGTAGGGGAAGACGATCAACACCGCAACGGAGGATGGCATGTCTGCACCGATGTCCAAAGGCGTGATTTATATTCATTCCGCCCCTGCAGCGCTATGCCCACATCTGGAATGGGCAATCGGGTCCGTGCTCGGCACTCCAGTAAAAATGGAGTGGACCGAACAGCACGTCGCACCCGGATTTTGTCGCGCCGAAATCGAGTGGGTAGGTACGCAAGGTACCGGCGCTTTGCTGACCAGTGAGATGCATGGTTGGCAGCATCTTCGTTTCGAAATCACCGAAGACCCAAGCCCGGGTGCCGACGGCAGCCGTTGGTCCGTGACCCCTGATCTTGGCATCTTCCACGCCACGGTTGATTGCGCTGGCAACGTCATGGTCAGCGAAGAACGCATCCGGTGGGCCTATGAAAAGGGCGACGGCAATCCCTCGGTCTTCTACCAGGAGATGTCCATCGCTCTCGGCGAGCCTTGGGATGAAGAACTTGAACCCTTCCGTCACGCAGGCGAAGACGCGCCTGTTCGATGGCTCAACCAGGTGGTTTAGCAACTGGTTATCTAGTCCCTGAGTGACTTATCAACAGACACTCAGATACAACCCCGATGGTGCGGGGTTGTTACCCAAAAGAAGTGGGATCCCATGCCGGGGATCCCACTTCTTGCTTTAAAAACTGCGGTTGTGGAGAAGTGCCGAAGCGCAGTGCTATGCTCGATGGCGATGAAGACCAGTCAGGCCGCATGCGGCCACTCCCGGAACGGCAAACTGGTCGTTCCCTGATCCGCGGCCCTCCCGTGCCAGATGCATTCCACCAAAGAACAGCACATCTGAACCACGAAAGGGAGACATGACCGCACAGTTCAACCACACCATCATCGCTTCACTCGACCCGCAACGCATGGCAAAGTTCTATCTTGAGTTGCTCGAAGCACGCGCGGAATCAAGCTGGGGACCATTTACCAACATCAGCCTGGCCCACGGGGTGCTGCTTCAATTCGCTGCACCACCGATGGACTTCCCAGCGCAGCACTATGCCTACCTGCTCGATGATGAGCATTTCGACCGCGCCTACGCGACTATCCGCGAGGGGAAAATGGAGCACTGGGCCGATCCCCAACGGCAGCTGCCAGGGCAGATTAATCATGAACACGGCGGCCGGGGAGTCTACCTGCTTGATCCTTCCGGGCACTACCTGGAATTGATCACCCGGCCTTACCTGCCCGCAGCCACCTAGGACCAGCTAGCGCTGAACCTTGAATACGTTCTTCTGGATGCCGTTGGAGTAGACCTGCGAATCAATGAGGGCCAGCTTCTGCGCGTCCAGGCTGGCGTCGCTGAAAAGGCGCTTGCCTGCACCAAGCAAAACCGGGAAGACCAGCAGGTTGTACTGGTCGATGAGCTGATGTTCTTGCAGCGAGTGGACCATCGTTGCCGATCCATGGATACTGATCGGGCCGCCGTCGCCGGCTCGAAGCCGCGCCACATCGGCGACCGAGCGCAAGATCGCAGTCTCGCCCCAGTTCCCGGCCAAGTCCTTCTCCCGCAAGGTAGTGGAGAGCACGTACTTGGGCATCGCGTTGTACTGCGGGAACTGCTCGGTCATCGAGGGCCACACCGCGCAGAAGGCCTCGTAGCTGTGCCGGCCCAAGAGCATGGCGCTGGCTTCTTCTTGCTCGGCGCCCTTCAGTTCGTAGGCGGCGGGGTCGAACTCGACCGAGTTCATCGTCCAGCCTGAATTGCGGTAGCCGGGTTCGCCGCCCGGGGCTTGGACGACACCGTCCAAGGAGACGAAGGAAGTTGCGATCAGGGTGCGCATGGGAAGGGATCCTTTGTTCGTGGCAAGTACCGGCAGTTGCCTCCGACGTGAGGCGGTACTTGAGCTTAACGAACATGTCAGGACCGAAGCAATGGCTCTGAGCCAATTCTTTCGGGGTTAAAGACCACTGGGCTGGTTGAAGAGTAATCTTCAACCAGCCCAGTGGCGCGCTCGCCTGCAGCTGCCGGAACGGCTAGACGCTGCGGATGGCGACCACGGCGTTATGGCCGCCGAAGCCGAAGGAGTTATTCAGCGCAACGATGGAGCCCTCTGCAGGCAGCTGCGCAGGCTGGCCGGTGACGACCTTCAACGGGATCTCTGGATCCTGGTTGTCCAGGTTAATGGTCACCGGGGCCTTGCGGTTGTAGATGGCCAGTGCGCACAGCACGGACTCCACGGCACCGGAAGCGCCCAGCAGGTGGCCCATCTGTGACTTGGTCGCGGATACCCACACGTTCTCGAGGTGATCGCCCAGGGCGTTCTTCAGCGCAGCGTATTCCGGCTTGTCGCCAACTGGGGTGGAGGTTGCGTGGGCGTTCACATGGACTACGTCCTCTGGCTGGATGCGGCCATCGAACATGGCAGCCTTCAGCGCACGGGTTGCACCCATGCCTTCTGGATCCGGTGCGGTGATGTGGTGCGCATCGGAGGTGACCGAGGAGCCTGCCAGCTCGGCGTAGATGCGTGCGCCGCGGGCGATTGCATGCTCTTCGGCTTCCAGTACCAGCGCGCCAGCGCCCTCGCCCATGACAAAGCCATCACGGTCGGTGTCGTAGGGACGCGAAGCCTTGGTCGGATCATCGTTGCGGCGGGAGAGTGCATGCATGGACGCGAAGGCGGCCATCGGCATGGGGTGGATCGCGGCTTCTGCGCCACCGACCATGACCACATCGGCCTTGCCCGAACGGATCAGTTCCAGGCCAACGTGCATCGCTTCGGTACCCGAAGCGCAAGCCGAAACCGGGGTATGCGCGCCACCGGCGGCACCCAGGTCCAGCGACACGGCAGCTGCTGGGCCGTTAGGCATCAGCATTGGCACGGTCATGGGCAGGACGCGGCGTGGGCCCTTTTCACGCAGGGTGTCCCAGGCGTTGAGCAGGGTCCAGACGCCGCCGATGCCGGTAGCGAAGGCAACGGCCAGCTTGTTCTGGTCCATCTCTTCCTTGACCAGGCCTGAGTCGGCCCAGGCTTCACGGGCCGCAACCACAGCGAACTGGGTCGATGGGTCCATGCGCTTGGTCTCCGGGCGGGAGAGTACCTCGGTCGGCTGCACAGCAGCGCGGGCGGCGAAGGTGACCGGCAGGTCGTATTCCTTAACCCAGTCATCTTCCAGGGTTACGGCGCCGGAGACGCCCTTGAGGGCGTTTGCCCATAGGGTGGGGACGTCCCCGCCGATTGGGGTGGTGGCTCCGAGACCGGTGATCACTACTTTGCGCGCCATCATCAAACTCTCTACTGTGCGAATAAGAACTGTGCTTGGAAATTCAGGGGGCCGGCTTGACGTACCGGCCGGTGTGCGCGGCTTGCCCGCACAACGGTGTGGCGAAAAACGCCGGGAAGCTTAGGCCTGTGCCGCAGCGATGAAGTTGACGGCGTCGCCGACGGTCTTCAGGTTCTTGACCTCTTCGTCAGGGATCTTGACCTCGAACTTTTCCTCAGCCTCAACGACGATGGTCATCATCGAGATCGAGTCGATGTCCAGGTCCTCGGTGAAGGACTTGTCCATCTGCACGTCTGCTTCGTCCAGGCCGGTCTCGGAGTTGACGATTTCGGCGAGGCCCGCCAGGATTTCTTCGTTGCTAGCCATGGATGGCTCCTTTTCTTCTTAGCCGGAGGACTCCGGTCATTTTTGTGGCTGGGCGCAGATCCTGTTTCCAGGAACCGGTTCCAGCCGGCTTAATGAAACTTTGGTGGCGCATCAAGAATGCGCGGCACGTTTCGTCGGTTTAAAGCTTAGGCCAGAGACGCGCTCGGCGGACGCAACATGACGTTCCCGGCGTGCACAATCTGTGAACGGCGCAAAAGCCTAGTTGGCGGTGTGCTCGGCGATGAACGCCTTGGCAGCTTCCAGATCCGCTGGACTCTTCACCGCCAGGGTCTTCACGCCCTTGAGCCCGCGGCGGGCCAATCCCACCAGGGTTCCGGCCGGTGCCAGTTCCAGCACACCGGTCACGCCAGCTTCGGCCAGCGTCTGCATGCACAGGTCCCAGCGGACCGGACGCGATACCTGGGCGACCAGCGAATCGAGGTTCGCCTGGCCATCGGCTACGGCCTTGCCGTCGAAGTTCGAGAGCAGGGTTTCCGCTGGTTCCTTCGGGGTGATGGTTCCGGCCAGTTCCTCCAGGATGCCAACTGCGGGCTGCATGTGCGCGGTATGGAATGCGCCGGCAACCTTCAGGGGGATCACGCGAGCCTTGGCCGGCGGGTTCTCGCCCAGGGCCGCGAGCTGCTCCATGGTTCCTGCGGCCACAATCTGGCCGCCGCCATTGGCGTTGGCCGGGGTCAGGCCCAGTTCGTCGAGCATGGCCAGGACCTCATCCGGGTCGCCGCCGAGCACTGCTGCCATGCCGGTCGGAGCCGCCGCAGCGGCTTCGGCCATGGCGTTGGCGCGGACCTTCACGAAATTCATGGCGTCAGCTTCGTCCAGCGCGCCGGCCAGGGCCGACGCGGTGATCTCGCCAACCGAGTGGCCGGCCACAACGGCGCCTGCCGGCAGCGAGCTGCCAAAGAGCGCACGGGCGGTGACCAGGCCGGCAGCGACGATCAGCGGCTGGGCGACGGCGGTGTCCTTGATGGTCTCTTCATCGGAGGTGGTGCCGTGGGCGGTGAGGTCGCGCTCGGTGATCGAGCTGAGCGCCTGCAAATGCTCGGCCACGCCATCGACGTCGAGCCATTCGGTGAGGAAACCTGGGGTCTGGGAGCCCTGTCCGGGGCAAACGATTGCTAACACTCTTACAGCTTTCCAAATGTTGGGAGCTTTTGGCGCTTCATTTGAGTACCAAGCTCGTGGTGACTGTTTGTAGGATCTCTACAAAAGCCTAGCGTATCCAGAAGCTGAATTCCGCTGTAATGCGCGATCAACTCGGAATTATCGATGTCGGGAGCTCGACGCTCTTTGGTTGAAGCCTACAAGTTCGATTCGTGGAGCCGTCCGAAAAGCAGCGCGGTTTGCAGGACGAAGGCATCCCGGGGAACCAGTGGATCCCAACCGGTGACTTCGCTGACCCGCTTGAGCCGGTAGCGCACCGTGTTTGCATGGACAAACAGTTCCCGGGCGGTGCCTTCGAGCGAGTGGCCGAGCGCCAAGTAGCTGGAGAGCGTTTCAGCCAGGCCATTGGAGGCCTGCTGCAGCGGAATGTAGACCTGGTCCACCAGCGCCGTGCGGGCCAATTCATCGCCGTTGCAGGCGCGTTCTGGCCACAGGTCATCGGCACCGACCGGATTCGGCGCTTGCGGCCAGGCCTTGGCAGCGCTGAATCCCGCCACGGCTGCCACCGCGGCGTGGTGCATTTCCTTCACCGTCGGAGCCATGGGGGAGTAGACCAGCGGGCCGGGACCGAAGAACCGGGTCAGCCGGCTCAGATCCGCTTCTTCGAATTTGGTGTCCGAAAGCATCAGCACCGAGCGGTCGCCGAGCACGCCCACCAGCGAATCGCGCGAGTAGCGGATGGCAATACGGCGCAGGGCCGAGACGAAGGTGGCCGGGTTGGACGAAGGGGTGGTGCCCACCAGGATGCGGATATTCTTCTGCGACTTCCAGCCAATGGCCGCAATGCGCGAGGAGAGCGAGTCGTGGGCCTCGCCGTGCAGCACCGCGTCGACCACGTGGGCCTCCAAGCGCGAGTCCCAGGCGCCGCGGGTTTCGGCGGCGCGGGCATAGACATCGGCGGCGGCGAAAGCGACCTCGCGCGAATAGCGCAGCACCGCTTCGCGCAGGGCTGCCTGCTCATGCTCGGCGGCGATGTCGGGCACCTGGGATTCGACCACTTCCACGATGGTGCGCAACAGGCCCAAGGCCTTCTGCAGGGAGATGGATCGGGTCAGCTCCGTGGGAGCGGCGCCGAAGACATCGGTCACCACCCAGGACGGGGTGGAGGAGGGATCCTCGTACCAGGTAACGAAGGTGGAGATGCCCTTCTGGGCGATCAGTCCCAAGGCGGCGCGCTCATTGGGCGCCAGCGATCGGTACCAGGGCAGTTGCTGGTCCAGGTACTTCAGCGCGGTGGTGGACAGGACGCCAATATGGCTTTTGAGTCGCTTGAGCGTTTCACTGCTGGGTGCCTGGGATCGGCTGGGACGGTTCTTCGGAGCTGCGGCGGCATCCATTTCAGGACTCATGGGTTCCAGCTTAGTTTCTTTTCTTCCCCCGCGCCCGGCACAGCAGGTAAAGGTGAGATTAAATGAGCCAGCTGCCCGGCAACGAGGAAAACCTCGTCATCGGGCAGCTGCTCAATGCGGCGCCGGAGCAAGCTCCGGGCACCTGGACCCTGGGGCCTAGGCGTCGCCGCCAGCGTTGCCGGACTGGCCGGCGTTGGCGTTATTCAGGTCGTACTTGGCGTGCGCCTTCACTGCGGTGTCCGCAGGGATTTCGCCGCGCTCAACCAGCGACTGCAAGGTCTGCACGACCAGCGAGTGCGCATCGATCTTGAAGAAGCGGCGGGCCGCGGCACGGGTGTCCGAGAAGCCGAAGCCGTCCGCGCCCAGGGTGTGGAATTCACCTGGCACGTACGGGCGCAGCTGCTCGGGCACGGCGCGCATGTAGTCGGTGGTCGCGATGACTGGGCCCGGGGTGGACTCCAGCTTCGAGGTCACGTACGGGGTGCGGCGCGGCTTCGATGGATCCACGAGCACGTCGGCGTCGGCGCGCTGGCCGTCGCGGGCCAGTTCGTTCCACGAGGTGACCGACCAGACATCAGCCGAAACGCCCCACTCCTCGGCCAGGATGGCCTGGGCTTCCAGCGCCCATGGCACGGCCACGCCCGAGGCCAGCAGCTGTGCGCGCGGGCCGTCGGTGGTAGCTTCCTTGAGCAGGTGGATGCCCTTGATGATGCCTTCGATGTCAACGTTCTCCGGCTCAGCTGGCTGGCTGATCGGCTCGTTGTACACGGTCAGGTAGTACATCACGTTCGGATCGGCGTGGGTTCCGCCGTACATGCGTTCCAGGCCGGAGCGCATGATGTGGCCGATTTCGTAGCCGTAGGCCGGATCGTAGGTGATCACAGCAGGGTTGGTCGAGGCCAGGATTGGCGAGTGGCCATCTGCGTGCTGCAGGCCTTCACCGGTCAGGGTGGTGCGGCCGGCGGTAGCGCCGATGATGAAGCCACGGGTCATCTGGTCCCCGGCTGCCCAGAACTGGTCGCCGGTGCGCTGGAAGCCGAACATCGAGTAGAACACGTAGATCGGGATCAGCGGTTCATCGTGGGTCGAGTAGCTGGTGCCGGCAGCGGTGAAGGCTGCGACAGCGCCGGCCTCGTTGATGCCCGGGTGGATCAGCTGGCCCTGAGGGGATTCCTTGTAGGCCAGGACCAGATCGCGGTCCACGGACAGGTAGTTCTGGCCGCCCGGGTTGTAGATCTTCGCAGTCGGGAAGAACGAGTCCATGCCGAAGGTACGGGACTCATCTGGCACGATCGGCACGATGCGGTGGCCGAATTCCTTGTCGCGCATCAGGTCCTTGAGCAGGCGCACGAAGGCCATGGTGGTGGCCGCCTGCTGCTTGCCCGAACCGCGCTTGGCGATCGCGTAGGTCTTCTCGCCTGGCAGGGCCAGCTTCTTCGAAGCTTCCTGGCGGCGGGTAGGCACCGAACCGCCCAGGGCCTCGCGGCGCTCCATCATGTACTTGTACTCAGCCGAATCCTCGGTTGGGCGGTAGTACGGAGGAGTGTAGAGGTCCGCTTCGAGCTGCTCGTCGGTGATAGGGATGCGCAGGTGATCACGGAACTTCTTCAAGTCCTCCATGGTCAGCTTCTTCATCTGGTGGGTCGCGTTGCGAGCCTCGAAGTGCGAACCCAGGCCGTAGCCCTTGACGGTCTTGGCCAAGATGACGGTCGGCTTGCCCTTGAACTCCGCAGCAGCCTTGTAGGCGGCGTAGACCTTGTGGTAATCGTGGCCGCCACGCTTCAGGTTCCAGATCTCGTCGTCGCTCATGTCGGCAACCAATTCCTTGGTTTCCGGACGCTGGCCGAAGAAGTGCTCGCGAACGAATGCGCCGGACTCAGCCTTGTAGGTCTGGTAGTCGCCATCCGGGGTCTGGTTCATGATGTCAACCAGCGCGTTGGTCTTGTCTGCTTCGAGCAGGGCATCCCACTCGCGGCCCCAAGCAACCTTGATGACATTCCAGCCGGCACCGCGGAAGAAGGCTTCCAGTTCCTGCATGATCTTGCCATTGCCGCGAACCGGGCCGTCAAGGCGCTGCAGGTTGCAGTTGATGACGAAGTTCAGATTGTCCAGCTTTTCGTTGGCGGCCAGCTGCAGGAAGCCGCGCGACTCCGGCTCGTCCATTTCGCCGTCGCCCAGGAAGGCCCAGACCTGCTGGTCCGAGGTGTCCTTGATGCCGCGGTTCTGCAGGTAGCGGTTCAGCTGCGCCTGGTAGATGGCGTTAGCTGGGCCGATGCCCATCGAGACGGTTGGGAATTCCCAGAAGTCAGGCAGGGAACGCGGGTGAGGGTAGGAAGGAAGCGCGTGGCCTTCCTTCGACTTTTCCTGGCGGAACCCGTCCATGTCCTCTTCGGACAGGCGGCCTTCGAGGAATGCGCGGGCGTACATGCCTGGCGAGGCGTGGCCCTGGAAGAAGACCTGGTCGCCGCCGCCTGGGTGGTTCTTGCCGCGGAAGAAGTGGTTGAAACCTACTTCATACAGGGTCGCTGCACCGGCGTAGGTGGAGATGTGCCCGCCAACGCCGATATGAGGGTTCTGGGCGCGGTGCACCATGATGGCGGCATTCCAGCGCATGAAGGCGCGGTAGCGGCGCTCGATGGCCTCATCGCCCGGGAATTCTGGTTCCTGGTCCACAGGAATGGTGTTCACGTAGTCGGTGGTGGTCACGTGAGGCACGCCCACGGACTTGGCACCTGCACGCTGCAGCAGCGAGCGGATAATGAACTGGGCACGCTCGGTGCCCTGGGTCTCTACGAGGGAGTCAAACGAGTCCATCCATTCCTGAGTTTCCTCAGGATCCCGATCGGACAGCTGGTAAGTCAACCCGCTACGGATCTGGGAGATGTGTTCCTCTACAGCCACGGAAGCTCCTTGATTGAATTGCGGCTCCGACGCTGTGCAGTTTTGCGCTGCGGTGCATCGGTATTGGGACAACGGGTGCAGTAGCACTGGAATGATGTGCACTGCCGGTTCATATGCAACTCTAGTGTTAAACGATCCAGTTTTGTGGCGCGTTTTCCAGCAAAAACCGGTTTAAATCAGATATTTGAAGTGACTTGCGCAACTAGGTACGGGAGCTAACTTCCCGATGGCCATGTCAATATGATGCGGGTCACTGGAATGTGGGTTATATTTGTTCGGCGTGTTATCGCTGTAGCGCTTGAACGGAGCGGCAAAACCGTGTTTCGTTGGTAGTAACGCTTTGCACCAGCAGGAGGAATGAAGTGAGCGACGCCGTATCGGCAAACTTGGAGCCCGCCAAAAAATTGGGCTTCGCTAATGAAGACCTTATTCAGGAACTGGGTTACGACGATGACGTGGACTACGATCTGCGCGAATCGATCGAGGACCTGATTGGTTCAGAGCTGCTCACCGAAGAGGACCATGACGTTGTCGACGCAGTCATTTTCTGGTGGCGCGACGGCGATGGAGATCTAGTTGACGCATTGATGGACGCGCTGAACTGCTTGGACGAGAGTGGCATCGTTTGGCTGCTTACTCCTAAGCAGGGCCGCGAGGGACATGTATCCCCAGCACTTATCCAGCAGGAGGCGCCAACCGCTGGCCTGCATGTAACTACTAGTGAAGGCGTTTCGGAGGATTGGTCCGCAATCCGCCTCGCCCCGCGTAAGAAGAACTAATGATTCAAACAGGTTCACGCCTGTTCGACTTCTCGCTGGAAAATCAGTACGGCGAAACGATAACCAGTACCGGGCTGTCTAGCGGCCGGGTGCTGGTTGTCTTTTATCCCTGGGCATTTTCGCGGGTATGCGGGTCGGAACTGGCAACACTCCAAGAGCACTACGAATTCTTCACGCAGCACCAGGTGCGCATCGTGGCCATTTCGGTGGACCATAAATTCACCCTGCGCAACTATGCGCAGTCGCTTGGCTTGGACTTCGAGCTGCTGGCCGATTTTTGGCCTCATGGGGCGGTGGCGCAACAGGCCGACGCCTTTGACCCTGAGCGTGGGGTCGCGGCCAGATTGACGCTGTACCTGGTTGACGGTGAAGTGCGCGATATTTTCCGCAGCGAGATGACGCAGCCAAGAAGCATTGATGATTACAAGGCGGCAGTGGAACGCGCCGTTTAGCGTGCCGATATGGGCTGTGCTCCAGTTCACGAAAAAAGTCGGCTCACCGATTTGCCCGGACGCAGAAACCTGTGTAGAGTTATTCCTCGTTGGCTTGCAAAAGCGAACATGGTAAGGGCCTTTAGCTCAGCTGGTAGAGCGTCACGTTTACACCGTGAATGTCATCGGTTCGATCCCGGTAGGGCCCACCAAATAAGAATCCTCGATCCATTCGGATCGGGGATTTTTTGTCTCCTTGAGGCGATTTTTCCACTCGGGCAAGTCCTGCGGTGCCCATAGTGCCGGCTTCATGGAATATTTGATCCTCGATGACGCTGGACTCCTGGCATTGTCGTCCGAAGCCAGCGTGGCTGAGCCGGTGGCCCTTGCGCGGCACCGGAGGGTGCTTCGAATCTGCGAACCCGGTACAGCGATCTGGCATCGCTGTTTTCCAATGCCCCGTGGAGGGTGGCGGGGTCGTCTTCGATCACCGCTTCCTGGTACGTGCTATCGCTCATCGAGCTGCTTCGCTTCCACCTGCGGGGCAAGTCCGCAGATCCAGGCGCCTCGTGTTCTTCCGCGCTGGACTGAGCTCGCGCCTCGGTGGCGCTGGTCCCAGTGGTGCAGCGGGGAATAAGCAGGTGTGGGGGCGATGCTGGCGATTGCGGATTACCCGTGCATGCGAACAGCCTCGAACTTGCCGGCAACGCCACTGGAGAGTAGGTTCCAAGATCAGGCGATGTGGTGACGCTCGGCACTCTTTTATGAAAACCTCCATTTCAATTTGCCAAGTCAGTTCGGGATGCATTAGATTATTACTTGTTGCAGCGAAGGACTGAAGGAAAGAAACTTCCCGATTTCACACACTGCAGGAGGGCCTTTAGCTCAGCTGGTAGAGCGTCACGTTTACACCGTGAATGTCATCGGTTCGATCCCGGTAGGGCCCACCAAAACGAAGACCGCTTCAATCACTCTGGAAAGAGTGATTGAAGCGGTCTTCTTCGTATTCCCGGCCGGCGCCAGCCAATCGCCGAATGCCAGCGAAAGTGCGAAACTGGATGCATGACTGCACCAGAAGAAAACCTTTGGCTCGCCACCGTTCGCAAGAACCCGGACCACTCGCAGAATTTTGCCCAGCGCTGGCGCACGCTTGCCGCCGAAGGCCAGGATATTTTCGGGGAAGCTCGCGCCGTTGACGCGATGGTTGCCCGGGGCAGCAGAATTCTGGATGCCGGATGCGGGACCGGGCGGATCGGCGGCTGGCTTTCCGAGCAAGGGCACCAAGTGGTTGGCGTGGACCTCGACCCGCATTTAATCGATGTTGCCCGGGCAGATTACCCCAAAGCCCAATGGCAGGTCGGCAATCTGGCTGACTTCACCATCGCTGACGCAGCGGGGGAGAACCAGGAATTCGACCTGATAGTTTCTGCCGGCAATGTCGTCACCTTCCTCTCCGAGTCCGAACGCCGCCCGGCGCTGCAGCAACTGCGCGGGCATCTGGCGGCAGACGGGCGCATGATCATCGGCTTCGGCTCGGGACGCGGCTACGGGTTCGATGACTTCGAGGCCGACGCTTTGGAGGCGGGGCTGGCACTGCAGCAACGCTATTCGACCTGGAGCTTCCATTTGCCTGCCGCCGATTTCCTGGTCGCCGTACTCGGGCGCAAATAGCTCCAAGCGCGACCCGAACACTGCAGGAAAAAAGCCACTTCGCTTCCATGCGACGTGCAATTGCTCTTGAAAGGCCTCTGGCCTGCGGCTTCTGCCGTGGGTCGAAAACGGCGGGGTGCGATTAGGCGCAGCTGCCAGAATGCGCCTCTTGCGGTAAGCCGTCGTTAGCGCTATCTTGAACTTTGTAATGCAAAGTGGTTTTCATCACGTACTGCTTTGCGGCTCGGAGGCGGTGATCGCCGAAGGAGGCAGTGCGCCATGGACAACACGAACAGCAATGACATCGACCCGGCTCGCATTCTGCGTGGAATCGAATCGGATGCACAGCAAGCCCGCGAGGGCATGAGCCCGAACCAGCAACTGCTGTTCTCCATCTGGGGCGGTGCCTGGATCATTGCCTTCCTCGGGCTCTACTTGGCACTCGCGCCGCAGGGCTCGCCGCTGCTGCCGCCGGCGGTTGGCATCGGCACCGCAGTTGCCTCATTCCTCATCGCGATCGTGACTTCCGGCGTGCATTCGGCCAAGCGCGGTTCGGGGACCAAAGGTCCGTCGATGGCGCAAGGGGCGATCTACGGCAACACTTTCAGTCTGGGCATGATCATCACCGCCTTGCTCGGTTGGCGGCTGCATGCCGAGGGGCTGAGCTCAATGGGCATGGCGACTTTTGCCCTCACCGGCCTGTGCCTGGTGATCGGCGTGCTCGTGGTTGCCGGCTCGGTGCTCTTCAACGACCGGGCCCAGCTGGTCTTCGGGTCCTGGATCCTGGCTATTGCCCTGCTCTCACTGGCCGCGCCGGCACCGCATAACCTCTTGGCCGGTGCAGTTGGCGGGCTGGGATTCATCGTGCTGGGCCTGCTGCACGGCAGCAAGCCGGAACTGGTCTCAGGAGCCTTGATCCGGGGTGGGCATGCAGGAGCTTGACCCGCTGATCCACGCCCAGGCACGGCTGAGGACCGTCACGGTCCTGGACACCTTGCGGGCCGGGGACAGCATCTCGTTTCCCAAGCTGCAGGGCCTGCTGTCGATGACCTCGGGTAATCTGGCCACGCATTTGCGCAAGCTGGAAGACGGTGACTACGTGAAGGTGGACAAGATCCTGGAGGGGCGCAGCCCAGTGACCTACATTGCCTTGACCCGCGCTGGGCGAACCGCCTTCGAAGAGTACAAGGAACAGCTTCGCGCATTGCTGGATACGGTGTGATCGTCGGACGAACGTGCAAGGATACACGCAATTGCGCAGCCGGGGAGGAACCGGGAAAATCTGCCAGCTAATGCAGAGGCCCGGGACAGGTGAATCATCTGCGCGGCCCATTAGGCTGGAGAAGGTACGCTGTCGAATCAACTGCAGAAGGAGATTTTCCAATGGGCCTAGGCGATAAGATCCAGAATAAGGCGCAAGAAGTTTCGGGCAAGGCCAAGAAATCCGTAGGCGATGCGACCGGCAATGAACGCCTGCAGGCTGAAGGCGTTAAGGACCAAGCCGCTGCGAAAGCCAAACAGGCCGGCGAGTCAGTCAAGGATGCGGCCAAGGACGTACGCGACGGCCTGGACAAGTAGCAACAGGCACGCAGGAGCTTAAACGGCAAAGGTGCCCGCGAATTCCGCGGGCACCTTTGCCGTTTCTGCATGGAACGCACTCGGGGCTACTTGGCCTTGAGCCTCCACAATGAAGTGACTTCCTTCGAACGGGCCGCATGCAGCACGTCCTGGGCATCCTGTGCGCGGTGGTGCCTTGGCGCGGTGTCGATCTTGTCGATGACTTCCAGGCCTGCCGCCTCGATGGCCTCCAGCAGCAGCGCGCGGGTACGCAAGCCCAGCAGCTCGGCGAGATCCGAGATGATCAGCCATCCTTCGCCGCTCTCGGTCAGGTGACCGGGCAATCCGCGCAGGAACTGCATCAGCATCTTGCTCTCGGGATCGTAGATGGCCGCATCCAGGGTGCTCGGCGCGCTGCCCGGAAGCCACGGGGGATTGCACACGACCAGCGGGGCCCGGCCCTCGGGGAACATGCTGGTCAGTTGCGCACGAGCGGCGCCGGAAATGCCCAAGCGCGCGAAGTTGTCGTTGGCGCAGTCCACCGCGCGCTGGTGAATGTCGGTTCCGATGACCTGCTTGACTCCGCGGCGGGCCAGCACTGCCGAGAGCACTCCGGTTCCGGTGCCGATGTCGAAAGCCAGCGAGAGGTCCTCCAGCGGAGCCACCGCCACCAGATCCACATATTCCTGGCGGGTGGGCATGAACGTCCCGTAGGCCGGGTGGATTTTCGCTCCCAGGGCCGGAACGTCCACACCCTTCAGGAACCACTGGTGGGCACTGAGCATGCCAGCTAGTTCCTGCAGGCTGGCCACAGCCCGGTGTCCAGCCAGGTCCGCGGCCTGCTCGTAGCCGAATGCCACCGCCGGACCGACGATCGGCGCCCGGGGCAAGTCCAGGACGGCCAGGCCGTCCTCGGCCTGGAAATCCAAGGGAACCAGGATCAGCGACAGCATCCGTGAACGCTGGGCCCGGGCCTGCCGGATGGCGTAGAACTTCTGCGCATCATCCAGGACCTTTTTCTTGGCCTTCGCGCTGCTGGCCTTGGCCGCGTTGGCGGCCGCCATGCGCCGGTCCATGGCGGCAAGCAGCTGCTTGGCGTTGTGGAAGTCGCCGGTCCACAGCATGGCCGTGCCGCGGGCCGCGTGGCGCATGGCCGCATCCGCGCTCAAGCGGTCATCGGCCACCACGATGTGTGCTGGTGCCCGGCGGGAATTGGCGGACAGCCAGATGGCTGTGGTGCTGGTTCCTTCGTGGTCCCAGGAAACGGTCACAGGGGCGGTGGCGGAATGGGAAGCGATGGGATAGCCCTGTCGATCAGCGTTGCTCAAGCGCATGGCAACCGCGCATGAGCTGTTCTGTTGCGAGGGGCTGGAGTTCCAATTCTACCGGTCCCGGCCAGGCTAGCTGGGCCGGTGCCTGGCGCCCAGCTGTTCGAGGATCCTTATCACTGGAATCGAGCTGTCCGTTTCGGCTGCCAGCTGCCGGGCAATTCGCCGGGCGCCATCGGCCAAGTCCTCATTGGCCAGGACTCCGGTAATTGAGGACGCGAGCCGCTGCGCAGTCAAGTGCTTGTAGGCAATGGGCTCGGCAGCCGCGCCGAGCCGGTGGATGCGCTGGGCCCAGAACGGCTGGTCGGTGAAGACCGGAACCGGAACTGCGGGGACGCCTGCCCGCAGGCCAGCGGCCGTGGTGCCGGCCCCTGCATGGTGCACGACGGCCGCCATCTGCGGAAACAGCCAGTGGTGGGGTACCGCGCCGATGCCCAGGATGCCGGGTTCGTCGATTTCCGGTTCCCCTTGCACGATAGTCCGTCTTCCGGTGCGCCGGGCAACATCCGTGATGAAGTCCGGTTCCAGCGCCTGCGTGCTGCCGAAGCCAATGAAGACTGGCGCCGGCCCCTCGTCGATGAAGTCGAGCAGCCTCTGCGGCGGTGTCCATGCCGGATCGGCTGGCGGCCACCAGTACCCGCAATTGACGATCCCCTCATGCCAATCAGCGGACCGTGGAACGATAACTGAACTGAAGCCGTGGAGAATGGGGCTCCGGTGCTGGCGGCGAAGGCGTTCGGAGGCGGCACGGCTGCGTGCGGGCAATCCCAGGGATTCGCGTACCCGCTTTGCTGGGAGGTCGTAGGGCGCCTTGGAAGCGGCGAAGAGCTGGCCGAGCAGCTTGTTGCCCAGTGGCCCGAAGCTGCGCGATGCACCCAAAGCCATGGGCGAGTACGCTGCACTGGGTTCAATGGGTTGCAGGTGCGCGCCGATCGCGGGGATGCCCATGGCCTCGGCCACGTCGTAGGCATAGGGTGCTACCGCATTGGTCATGATGATATCGGCACCTCGCTCGGCTGCGGCCATCGTTCCGGTAGCTGCCAGTTCGAAATAGTCCCGGAGCTCCCGGAGGTACCGGCGCAGATCCTTGGGGCTGGCCTTAGCGCCCGGAGCTGCCGGCTTGACCAAGGCAACCATGTCGCCGGGGAGCTCTCGGAATCGGCAGCCTGCGGAAACCGCAAGGTCCTTGTATGCCGGGTTTGCCGCAATGGATACATCGAAACCATGGAGCGCCAGCTTCTGGCCGAGGCCGGCCATCGGCGCGACATCGCCTCGTGTTCCCGGTGCGATCATCAGCAAGCGCATGGTTCCTCCTGTAGAGTTAAATGCGAACAGTGTTCGCGGTTAACTATACAGCCAGAGCACGGCGCGTGACGCGCCCTGCGGGAAAGGACGGGCGATGACCGGCAACCAGCCTCGCACCGGGCCCAGGCCCCGGCACTCCCGGGCCAAGATCGCCCAGGCGGCGATCGCGCTGGCCGATGAAGAAGGCATGGGAGCGGTATCCATCAGAGCCGTAGCTGCAAAGATCGGAGCAGGAGCCGCCTCCCTGTACCGTTACGTTGAGTCCCATGAGGAGCTCACCGGCCTCATGGTTGAGCAGATCAGCGCCGAATATGAACTGGAATCGCTGGCCGGTTCGGCTGCCCAGCAGCTGCTCGGCCTGGCCACCCAGGGCCTGCAGATCATGCGCAGGCATCCCTGGGTGCCCTCGCTGGCCATGGGCAAGGCGTCCATGGGGCCGAACGCCTTGGCCTACCTGGAACGTGGATTAGCGGCCCTGGAAGGCAGCGGGCTGGAGGCAGGGGCCAAGCTGCATTGCCTGGCGATGCTCAACGCCATCACCGCAGCATTCGCGCTCAATGAGCAAAGCCAGCAGCGGCCCGAAGACCCGGCGGCGCTGTTCGCCCAGCTGGAAACAGGCCGCTACCCCCACCTGTCGGCCGCGCTGGGCCAAGCGGCAAGGCCCGTGGACCAGCAAGAGGCCTTCGTGAACGCGATCATGCACTATCTGCGTGGTGCCGGTGTTATTCCCAACTAGCCAGAGGCCATTCTTTGACATCTTCTAGGTGGTGCGGGAGCAATATGGAAACATGAATCCATAGCATCATCGCCTAGAACCAGGAGCTGAAATGCCCGCGCCCAGCGAAGCAAGCATGAAAGAAATCCACGAGCTCATCGCCGTGGACACCACTAGCCGCGACAGCAACCTTGCGCTGATCGGGAATGTCGTGAAGAAGCTGGACGCCTATGGCATCAGCTCCCAGCTGATCCACAACGAACAGGGCACCAAGGCCAACCTGCTGGCCACCATCCCCGCCGCCGATGGAACCCGCACCGGCGGCATTGTGCTTTCCGGGCACACCGACGTGGTGCCAGTGGACGGGCAGAAATGGAGCAGCGATCCATTCGACGCCCAGGTGCGCGCAGACAAGCTCTATGGCCGCGGCACCTGCGACATGAAGGGCTTCCTCGGGGTGATCCTGGCCAAGCTGGACCAGTTCACCGGCGCAGAACTTGCCGAACCAATCCATCTGGCGCTGTCCTATGACGAAGAAGTCGGCTGCGTCGGCGCGGTGTCGCTGGTGCAGAGAATTGTTGACGAGAAGCTGGCGCCTCGCGGATGCTTCGTGGGGGAGCCATCGAGCATGCGGGCGATCCGCGGCCACAAGTCGATGAACGTTTTCCGCGCCGAATTCAACGGCGTCGCAGCGCACTCCTCGCTGCCTTCCGAGGGGGTCAACGCAATTTCCTATGCGCTGCGCTTCGCGAATTTCGTCGAGGAGGTTTCGGCCGAGCTGCGCAACCATGGCCCGCGCGATGAAGCATTCATCGAACCGACCACCACCATGAACGTGAACAAGTTCGACGGCGGCATCGCGGTGAACACCATTCCCTCGCAGGCGGTGGTGTTCTTCGAGTACCGCTCGCTCGCGGTGGTGGACCGCGAGGCGCTGACCGCGCGCTTGCGCGCAGAAGCGGCCAAGCTGGAAGCCCAGATGCGCGAGCAGAACCCGAGCTGCTCCGTGGAGTTCTCCCAGCAGGCGGGCGCTCCGGGACTGGATACCGCTGCGGAGGAAGGGATCGTGTCCTTCGCGGCCGCCTGCGGCGCCATTGCCACCGATGAAAAGGTTACCTATGGCACGGAGGCCGGGCTGTTCGCCGCGGCCGGCATTCCCACCGTGGTGTGCGGTCCTGGCGATATCGCCCAAGCCCACGCTCCGGACGAATACATCGAGCTGGAGCAGATCGTGGCGTGCGAGAACTTCATCGATTCGCTGATTGCGCAGGTCAGCTCGTGAGCGCCGAGGTGAAGGCGACACCAGAGCAGATCGTCAAAGCCCGCAAGGCGGTCATCTCCAGTTCCATCGGCGCGGCGCTGGAATGGTTCGACATCATTGTCTATGCCACTTTCGCGACGACCATTGCCAAGGTGTTCTATCCGGAATCGGACGGCACGTTCGCGCTGATTCTCACCTTCGCCACCTTCGCAATTTCCTACCTGATCCGCCCCCTGGGCGGCATGGTGCTGGGCAGCTACGCCGACCGCAAGGGACGCAAGAACGCGCTGACCCTCACGCTGGGCCTGATGATGCTCGGTACGCTGATCATGGCTGTGGCACCGCCCTATGAGGTGGCGGGCGTAGCCGGTGCCTTGATCATCCTGCTCTCGCGCATGATCCAGGGCTTCTCTGCCGGTGGCGAATTCGGCACGGCCACTGCATTCCTGATCGAAACCGCACCGCACAAGAAGGCGTTCTACTCTTCGTGGCAGGTCGCCAGCCAAGGTGCATCCATGCTGCTGGCTTCTGCCTTCGGCTACTTCCTGACCACCGGCCTGAGCCAGGAAGCCCTGGAGAGCTGGGGCTGGCGCGTGCCGTTCTTCGTTGGCCTGCTAATCGGGCCGGTAGGCCTGTACATCCGCGCCAAGCTGGATGAAACCGACGAGTTCGTTTCCGCCGCCAAGGAGAAATCGCCACTGGGCACGCTGTTCACCCAGCACTACGGCCGCCTGCTGGCGGCAGCGGCAACCATTGGCGTGGCCACGATTTCGGTGTACATGATCCTGTACATGCCGACCTTCGCCGTCACGAACCTGAAGATCCCTGCCGACGCGGCTTTCCTGGGCGGCATCTCGGCGGGCATCATCACATTGTGCGGCGTCCCGCTGGTGGGCCATCTGGCTGACCGCATTGGCCCGGCCCGGGTGATGACCTACGCAGCGGTCGCGGCGTTCGTGCTGGCCTACCCGCTGTTCAAGCTGATGACCTCGAACCCGAGCGTGATCGTGATGGTGATCGTGATCGCGGTTCTCGGCGTGATCATGTCCTTCTACTTCGGTCCGCTGCCGGCGTTGCTCTCCAACCTCTTCCCGGCTGCCATCCGGGGTTCGGGCCTGTCGGTGGCCTACAACGTGGGCGTGACCCTTTTGGGCGGAATTGCCCCGCTGGTACTGACGTGGCTGCTGGACCTGACCGGGTCGCTGGATGCACCAAGCCTGTACTACATGGCAATTGCCGTGATTTCGCTGATCGGCCTCGTGGTCGTGCGAAAGCGCTACGGCCAGCGCTAATCCAGCCTGGGATTCAGCCAATGATCGCCGCAAGCTTCCTCGTGGAACTTGCGGCGATCGCTTTTTCCAGCGGGTTCGCGCGCTTACAGGGCCACCAGAAGCACAGCCGTCCAGTGGCACAGGAAGGCCATGACGGTGCAGGCATGGAAGAGCTCGTGGAATCCGAAAACGCTCGGCAGCGGATTTGGCCGCTTCGTGGCGTAGAAAACCGCACCGATCGTGTAGGCCAAGCCGCCAGCGAGAATCAGGATCATCACCGCGGGGTTCGCGGCCCAGAACGCTGGCAACTGCATCAATGCGCCCCACCCGAGCAGGATGTAGAGGCTGACTCCAACCCAGCGGGGTGCCGCGGGCCAGAATGACTTGATGGCAATGCCGGCCAGTGCACCGGCCCAGATGACGGACAGCACGATGATCGCCTGCGGACCGGGCAAGGTCAATGCTGCTACCGGAGTGTAGGTGCCGGCAATGAGCAGGAAGATGTTCGCATGGTCGGCCCGGCGGAAGAGCCCCATGACCTTGTCGGTCCAGTTGCCACGATGGTAAAGCGCCGAGGTGCCAAAGAGCAGGATCGAGCAGAGCGCGAAGACCGCGGTGGTCCATTCCGCCAAGCGTCCGTTGGCCAGTACGACCAGCACCAGGCTCATGATGATAATGCCCGGGGTGGACCAGGCATGGATCAGCCCGCGCCAGCGAGTACGCTCGGTGCCGATGTGCGCGAAGGTTCGCCCGGCTCGGCCTTTGCCTGCAGATGGTAGCGGTGCGGTAGCCATGGGTCTCCTTAACGTCGTGCGCGGGCACTGGGCCCATCATCGAACTATACGATAATCGGCTGTCAGCGTGCTGTGGGGTCATCGCGATTAATCCCGATTAGGATTCGAATATGGCAGATGACCAAGAAATTACCGACCACCTGAAGACTATTGCTCAACTCAATGAGCCCGGAGAAGTGCTGGCCAATGATTCACCGTTCATCTCCGTGCGCAACCCTGACTGGTTCGAAGAAGTGGCCCCGGGCTCGTGGAAGGCGATCGGGGAACGCGACCAGTTGCATCGGCGGTTGATCGACCAGGAACTGCGGGCAGCGGGCGGCGCCCAAGCGCAGCGCCAAGCTGTTGTGCTTGCCGGAGCTCCGGGAGCCGGCAAGAGCAGCCTGCTGCGCGAACTGCTTGGCGGTCATGAAGATGACTATGTGGTGATCGATGCCGATGAATTCAAGGCGAATCTGATGCGCGAAGCGCAAGAAGACGGAACTTACGAAGGATTCTTCAAGCCTCGGGAAGTCAAAGAGCGCGAGCAGCGCGGTGAGCAGTTCTTCCCGATGGACATGGCGAGCCTGGTGCATGAGGAATCTTCCATGCTCAGCGAGAACCTGCGTGCCGCATGCTTCGAGCAAGGGCTGAATGTCGTCATTGACAAGGTCCTTGCGTCCGAGGATTCAGCGCAGAAGCTGGCAGCTCAGCTGCAGGAGGCCGGATACGAGATTCAGATCGTGGAGGCGTACGCGCCGCAAGATGTCTCGGAAGAACGGATCGTTGAACGCTGGGAAAAGCAGCAGGAAGCTTCCCTGGATGGCGACGACAACCTTGGTGCACGCTGGGTTCCCGAAGGATTTACCGATATGGTCTTCGACGCCCCGGGCCAGCGGTCCCGGCCTGCTGCCGTGGCCCAGATGTTCGCACGCAACTGCCCAGCGGTACTGAGCTTCAAGGTATTCCATACCGCACTTGGGGAAGCCTCGGACACGGAGGGGAGCCTTCTGCTTTTCGAATTGCGCAGGGAAGCCGTGGGCTCTGAGCTGCTGCGGGTGAAGTAGCCAAGACAAGAGAAAAACCCGCCGAGCAGCAGTTGGTACTGCTGCTCGGCGGGAATTCAAGATCCGCAGGACAATGGTCCCTCGGGAGGTGACTTAGGCCCGTCGTTTGGTGATGAAGCCCCAAATGACCAAGACGATCAGGGCGCCGCCGATGGCAAGAAGCCAACTTGAGATCGAGAAGAACTCATCCACGCCCTCACCGAAGATAGCACTTCCGATCCAGCCTCCGAGTAGGGCGCCAACGACGCCGAGAATCAGGGTAGCGATCCAGCCGCCACCTTGCTTGCCGGGCAGAATGGCCTTTGCGATCGCTCCGGCAATCAAGCCCAAAACTATCCATCCAATGAATCCCATGATTCGCTCCAATGGTCAGACTGTGCAGTGGTCGGGTTCGATCCACTTAAAAACCGAGAGTACATGGCATTGAGCTGGGGTTCTACAACGACCTCGAAGAAATTCAGCATTTTCAAAGGCTGGGTTCAAGCCATGCTTGAACCTCGGGCCAATTGATCCGGGAATTCCCCATCTGGCCACATGTTTTACAGAATCTTCCTGGTGAACCAGGTGCAACCTGTTGACAGCGTCCGCTGCCGCTCCTACTCTAGTTAAATCATACTTTATGACTTTGGCTACAACATAAGTCATATATTAGGTTCACGTACGACGGAGTAAATGGATGAGTGAACAGGTCCCGCCCCTTGTTGTAATGGGTGTCTCGGGCAGCGGCAAGACCACCATCGGAAAGATGCTGGCTGATCAGCTGCATCATGAATTCATTGATGGCGACAACCTGCACCCCAAGGCCAACAAGGAAAAAATGGCCGGCGGACAGTCTCTGGATGACGCTGACCGCGAGCCGTGGCTGCAGCTGATCGGCGCCAAACTGGCCGAAAGCAATCGGCACCAAGCGCCGCCGGTTATTGCCTGTTCTGCACTCAAGCGAAGCTACCGGGATCTCATCCTCAGCTTGGAGCCAGCAACGATCTTCATCCACCTCACCGGTGTCCCGACGCTGATACGGGACCGGATGAACGCGCGTTCGCATGAGTACATGCCCACCAGCCTGCTTGACAGCCAGCTGGCCACGCTTGAGGCTCCCGATGCGGACGAGCCGGTGCTCAGCGCCGATATTGCCGATAGCCCCGAGGACATCGTTCGACAGCTGATCGCCAAACTGTCCTAGTGCAGTGCGCCGACAGCAATCCACAGACCACCTATGGCATAAGCCTCCCATTGATCAAGGATGACAATGACAACTGAGCTTGAACTGAACTGGACGTTAAGTACGCCCGGGCTCCTGACGCTAGCGGTCGCGGCGGTAGCGCTGCTGCTGGTGCTGATTATCCGCTTCCGCGTCCACGCGTTCCTCGCACTGGTGCTCACCAGCTTGCTGACCGCGGTCGCTTCCGGCATCCCGGCTGAATCGGTCATCACGACGCTGACCGGCGGCTTCGGATCCACCTTGGCCAGTGTGGCCCTGCTGGTCGGCCTTGGCGCAATGCTCGGACGCATGCTGGAAACCAGTGGCGGCGCCGATGTGATGACCAACTGGCTGATCTCCAAGTTCGGCGAGAAGCGCGCGCCGCTGGCACTGTCAGTTGCCTCGCTGCTCTTCGGCTTCCCGATCTTCTTCGATGCCGGGCTGGTAGTCATGCTGCCGATCATCTTCACCGTGGCCCGCCGCTTGGGCGGCTCGCTGCTGCTCTACGCCATCCCATCGGCCACCGCATTCTCGGTGATGCACGTCTTCGTTCCGCCGCACCCGGGCCCTGTGGCCGCCTCCGGCCTGCTGGAAGCCAACGTCGGGCTCGTGCTGGTGCTCGGCCTGGTCGTCGCGATTCCAACGTGGTTCGTTGCAGGCCATCTCTTTGGAAAGTTCGTTGGCAAGAAGTTCAACATCCCGGTACCGAATATCCTGGATGCGGCACTGGGCAACGGTGCAACGAAGGACGAGTTCAAGTCCTCTCCTTCCGTGGGCACGGTGTTCAGCTTGCTGCTGCTCCCGCTGTTGCTGATCTTCATGAACACCGGACTGAACATGCTCGGTTCCGCCGGCATCGTGGACCCGGAAGCCTCCTGGGTGCGCTGGCTTCGCCTGCTGGGTGAAACTCCGGTGGCCCTGCTCATCACCGTGCTGCTGGGCATTTTCCTGCTGGGCTTCCGCAAGGGCAAGGACAAGACCCTTACCGAGACCATCGTGGACTCCGCGCTGGGCCCGGTCTGCTCGATCATCCTGATCACCGGCGCTGGTGGCATGTTCGGCGGAGTGCTGCGTGCCAGCGGCATCGGCAACGCCATTGCCACCTCGCTTGAATCGGTGGGCATGCCGCTGATCGTCGCCGGCTTCCTGATCGCGGCCATCGTCCGACTGGCCCAGGGCTCGGCAACAGTGGCGCTGACCACTGCGGCGGCCATCGTCCAGCCGGCGGTGCTGGCGGATGCCTCGCTGACCGCATTCCAGGTCGCCGCCATGGTGCTCGCGCTGGCAGCAGGCTCGGTCTTCGCCGGCCACGTCAACGACTCGGGCTTCTGGCTGATCTCGCGCTTCCTGGACATCGATGTGCCAACCACCTTGAAGGTCTGGACCGTTGGCCAGGCGCTGGTATCGGTGGTCGGCTTCGCCTGCGTCATGGTGCTCTACGGCCTGGCGACCGCGCTGGCCTAAAAAGGGGCAGCGAGCAGGACAAAAAATCCGCCGGGGCAGCGATGCAGTCGCTGTCCCGGCGGATTCGCTTTTAAGAAGGGAATGCCGGGTTACTGGGCGCTCTTGGCCGGGTCCACGAACAAGCGCGGCGCGCCGTCCCAGAGGCTGCAGATCTCGTTGTGCGTCCGGCGCATGATGCTTTCCATGTTCTTCCGCGCGCTGGCGGAGTCCGAATTGGAGATGGCATCGGCGACCGACTGGTGCCAGAGCAACGCTTCCTCGTGCGGGCGTTCAGGCATCAGGCCCAATTCGGTGCGGCCGCGCAAAATCGCTCCGATCGGGGTGGAGAGGTTCGCGAACATCTCATTGCCGGAGGCGGCCAGCACCACAGCGTGGAATCGGATATCCAGTTCCAGGAAACGTCGCAAATCGCCTTGGCGCCCGTAATGGTTCATCTGCGCCGAGAGCATCATCAGCTCCTTGCGCATCGCTTCGGGGGCGAACTCGGCCGCCAGTTCCGCGGCCATCGGCTCTACGGAAATGCGCAGCTCGGTCAGCGAGCGCAGCTGTGCGCCCTTCTGGTCGCTGGCCAGCCGCCAACGGATGACATGATCGTCGTAGGGGTTCCAGCGTTCGGCCCCCAGCACGCGGATGCCCACGCGCTTGGTGCTGGTGACTAGGCCGCATTGGGCCAGAACGCGGATGGCTTCACGGATCACCGAACGCGAGACCTGGAGCTTCTGCTCGAGGTCGGCGGCGAGGATAATGGAGCCGCGCGGAATTTGCCCGCTGATAATGCGAGAGCCGAGGTGCTCAACCACATGAGCGTGCAGACTAGTTGCCATGGGCTCAGTTTAGCCAATGACTTGCGCCAAATCGGACTATGGCGAGTCGATCGGCGAAATAAATATGCTTTAATTTACGCGATCCTCTGTAAAACACGGGCGTCGCCCTTGTAGGATGGAAAGGTCACGTGGCCGTGAACAGGGATCGTGACTCATCCGGTCTCTGCTTGGCGGTTCAACTCCCCGTAATCGATGGAGACTTATTTTTATGCCTGCACAGATTGGTGTCACAGGTCTGGCCGTCATGGGCGCAAACCTTGCCCGTAACTTCGCTCGCAACGGATACACCGTCGCCCTGCACAACCGCTCGGTCGGCAAGACCGACGCGCTGCTGGAAGCTCATGGCGATGAGGGCGATTTCATTCGCACCGAAAGCCTGGAAGAGCTGGTAGCAAACCTCGAAACCCCGCGCCGCGTGCTGATCATGGTCAAGGCCGGCGGTCCAGTGGACTCGGTCATCGACCAGCTGGTGCCGCTGCTCGAAGAGGGCGACGTGGTCATCGACGCCGGCAACTCGCACTACACCGACACCCGCCGCCGCGAAGCTGCCCTGGCTGAAAAGGGCCTGCACTTCGTGGGCATCGGCGTTTCCGGTGGCGAAGAGGGCGCACTGCTCGGCCCATCGATCATGCCCGGCGGTTCCGCTGAATCCTACAAGTCGCTGGGCCCGATGCTGGAAAAGATCTCCGCCAAGGCCGACGACGGCGCACCGTGCTGCGCTTGGATCTCCACCGACGGCGCCGGCCACTTCGTGAAGATGGTCCACAACGGCATCGAATATGCCGACATGCAGGTTATCGGCGAAGCCTACGATCTGATGCGCAGCGCCGCCGGCATCGAGCCAGCCAAGCAGTCGGAGATCTTCAACGAATGGAACCAGGGCGAACTGTCCAGCTTCCTGATCGAGATCACCGCTGAGGTGCTCGGCCACGTCGATGCTTCCACCGGCAAGCCGCTGGTCGACGTTATCCAGGACTCCGCAGGCCAGAAGGGCACCGGCCGTTGGACCGTGCAGTCCGGCCTGGATATGGGCTCGCCTGTTTCGGCCATCGCCGAATCGGTCTTCGCCCGCTCCCTTTCCTCGCAGCGTGATATCCGCGCCGTGGGCCAGAAGGTGCTGACCGGCGAAACTGCCGAGGTCACCTTGCCGGAGAACTTCGTCGAGGATGTGCGCCAGGCGCTGTTCGCTTCGAAGCTCGTCTCCTACGCGCAGGGCCTCGACATGCTCACTTCGGCTGCCGGCGAATACAACTGGGACCTGAAGCTCGACGAGATCGCTGGCCTGTGGCGTGAAGGCTGCATCATCCGTGCAGCCCTGCTCAAGGACATCACCGCTGCCTACTCGGCAGGCGAGAAGCCTTCGAACCTGCTGTTCGCTCCGGCATTCGCTGAAGCCATCAACAAGGCAGTTCCAGCATGGCGCCGCGTGGTTTCCGTTGCTGTCCAGCTGGGCATCCCTGCACCAGTGTTCTCCTCGTCGCTGGCTTACTACGATGGCCTGCGCCGCGACCGTCTGCCAGCAGCCCTGACCCAGGGCCTGCGCGACTACTTCGGTGCGCACACCTACCGTCGCACCGACAAGGAAGGCACCTTCCACACGCAGTGGAGCGGTGACCGTACCGAAATCGCTGCCGAGGACACCCACTAAGCGGAGCGATTTGACGCTAGCAGCTGCTGGCTGATCCGAAGCCCACCAGTTCAATTCGATTGAACTGGTGGGCTTCTGCCATTTGAGCCCTTCTGCGCGCTGTCCCGCTTCGCTGGAACTGGCAGCCGTGGGGCATGCTCAGCCGAATGCTGGGTGGGACAGAGGCAGGTCCCGGCCAGTGCCATGCGCTCATG
This sequence comes from Glutamicibacter sp. NPDC087661, assembly GCF_044743275.1. Taxonomy (NCBI): domain Bacteria; kingdom Bacillati; phylum Actinomycetota; class Actinomycetes; order Micrococcales; family Micrococcaceae; genus Glutamicibacter; species Glutamicibacter sp. NPDC087661. The sequence goes on along the minus strand of NZ_JBIUWE010000001.1, from coordinate 1,143,414 downwards.
GAGGAACTGATCCCAGAGGTGCGGAAAATCGGTGCGGCAGCCAAAGCCAGTTGGATTTTCTGTGGCAAGCGCGACGAATAAGGCCCCCTGCGTGCGAACTCATCTGCCAAGCATGCGCCGGTGATTGCAGAACGATCTGCCGCTGGCAGCAGTCGGCGGAGCCCCCGCGCATCGAGCCGGCAGCCCTCCGCGATGCATTCACTGAATGGATCCGTGGATCAGTGCCTGGCTAGAAGCAATCCGGACAACAGATGCCCCGGGGCTTGCGCCTTAATCCTGGAAAGGAGCCGGTACTAGTCTTCCAGCAAGTTCTCGGCGCATTGCAACAAGCGAACAGCTTCGCTGGGGGAGATGCGCACCAGTGCGAAGGCCGCTACCACCAGACCGGTAATGGTGTCGCTCAGCAGGGCATGGCGTTCGACTGAAAGATCCGGCCGAAGGGCATGCAAGCCACGGCCCATGGCTTCATCAAGTTCTTCCCGGTACGCGGCAATGATGGCGGCGATTTCGTTCTCTGCTGCAATCGGTGCGCTGGCGGTGTTGATCAGCAGGCACCCATGGGCTGCAGGCAGGGACTCCGGCTTCGCGAAAACGGCAGCAAGCCCACGCAGATAGTCTCCCAATGCCTGTGAAGGTACTGGGTCCTGGAGCAGCGGACGCAACCGCGGGCGGACAATTTCATTGAGGTAGCTGTCCACTGCGGCATCGAACAGGCCGCGCTTGGAGCCGAAGGAGTTGTAGATGCTTGAACGGCTCAGGCCGGTGGCATTTTCAAGTTCGGGAATGGACGTGGCCTCGAAGCCCTTGGACCAGAACACCGAGCGGGCGTTCTGGATAGCCGCTTCCTTGTCGAATGCAGATGTACGCGCCATCACACCCACCTCCTCTTTTCGTAACGACCATTCCAGTATATATTGAAATGGTCGTTACAGAATAGTTGCCTTCCCAACACCAAGGACAAGCCATGATCATCGCCGCGCAGATCTTCGCAACCGCCGCTGCCCTGCTCCACGTCTACATCTTCTCGATGGAGTCCATCACCTGGACCACTGGAAAAACCCGCGCCTTGTTCAAGACCAGCGAGGCTGAAGCAGAAGCAACGCGCGAAATGGCCTTCAATCAGGGGTTCTACAACCTCTTCCTGGCGGTTGCCGCACTTGCCGGGGTGATTGCCTTGGGCATGGGCCACTTGGCTGTGGGTGCCACGTTGGTCTTCGCCGGGGCCGGCTCCATGCTGGCCGCTGCGTTGGTGCTGGCACTGGGAAGCCCGGGCAAAGCCAAGCTGGCCGTCAAGCAAGGGATGTTCCCGCTGCTGTCAGTTGCGCTGCTGGTCCTCGGCCTGGCGCTGGGCAACTAGAACGACACCGAGAGTTTCCAATATCACCGAGAATTGAAAGAACTGGTAACCATGACTGAAGCAACCAGCACGCAGATCCTGCTCGCCTCCCGTCCGTCCGGTTGGCCAACGCAGGAGAACTTCACCGTCCAGACCGTTGAGCTGCCGGAGCTGAAGACCGGTGAAATCCGGGTGCGCAACGAGTTCATTTCCGTGGACCCGTACATGCGCGGACGCATGAATGACACCCGTTCCTACATCCCGCCATTCAAGATTGGCGAGCAGATCCTCGGCGGCGCCATTGGCCGTGTCATCGAGACCGCGGACGAAGCGTTCCCGGCAGGTACCCTGGTCCAGCATCAGCTGGGCTGGTCTGACACCGTGCAGGCCGACTCTGCCAATTTCAAGTCCGCACCTGATCTGCCCGGCGTTTCCTCGTCGCTGCGCCTGCACATCTTGGGAATGACCGGCTTGACCGCCTATGTAGGCCTGAGCGCAGTCGCCAATCTTGCCGAGGGCGAGACCGTCTTCGTCTCCGGCGCTGCAGGTGCCGTGGGCACGGCTGCCGGGCAGATCGCCAAGCTCATGGGTGCCAAGCGCGTCATCGGCTCGGCCGGCAGTACAGAGAAGGTTGAACTGCTGACCAGCAAGTACGGCTACGATGCCGCCTTCAACTACAAGGATGGCGATGTCCGCGGGCAGCTGGCCGCCGCAGCCCCGGAAGGCATCGATGTCTTCTTCGACAACGTGGGCGGAGACCACCTCGAAGCCGCCCTGGCAGCGTTCAACGATGGCGGTCGTGCTGCCCTGTGCGGCGCTATCGCCAGCTACAACACCACCGAGTCGACTCCGGGCCCGAAGAACATGGCCAACCTGATCACCCGCGGCCTGAAACTGCAGGGATTCACCCTCTCCAGCTACCTTGACCTCGCCCCCGAGTTCGGCGAGCGCATGGGCAAGTGGTTCTCCGAAGGCAAAATCGCCTACGACGAGACGATCGTGGATGGCATCGAGAATACCGTGGACGCCTTCCTTGGCATGATGCGCGGTGCGAACACCGGCAAGATGCTGGTGCGCATCTAGTTCTTCCAACCCGAGGATTGCTCCGGTCCGACCCCGATTCAGGGGCTAGGATCGGAGCATGAACGGTTATGGTGGTAGCTGGGGCGCGGGGCTGGGGATCCTGCTCTCGCTCGTCCCGCTTTCGACAGTACTCATCGCGGCCGTAGGCGTTGTTCTGGCCTTGCGGACACTGCGGCTGCGCTCGGAGCTGGATACCGCCGGGCAATGGTGGCTGCGTGTCCAATACGCCATCGACCGGTGCCTGTCCCAAGACATCACCGAGCGGAACGTCGGTACCTCGATGCTCGACCACCTGCAAGGCGTCGGCGAGCTGCCCGAAGGCTTGGAGGGGGCGCGGCGCAAATCCTGGCTTCGTGGCCATAGGGATAGCTGGGCGGTGCAGCCAGAGGATTTGGCCTTGATCCGTGATGTGCTCAAGGAGCTGGCCATGGACAAATCGCGCCAACTCAGCGCCACGGGAATCCGCGCGACCCCCGATCCTGGCCCCGAATACGGCACACTGATTCGCCAGGCTCAGCTGGTGCTGAAAATCGACGCGAAACTGGGTCGTGGGAGCGACCCGGACATCGTCGGGATTCTCTCCGCTTGCTAGCTACCGGATCATTCTTGCGTCGGTAATTTTCGGAGCAGCCGGGTCGTCCTCGCTCACGCCGTCGAAGGCGAATCCGTTGCGTTCGTAGAATCGGATGGCACGCGGATTCTGGGCCGCCACCCACAGCACGGCCGGCTCATCGCCAAGGACTGCATCCAGCAGCGCCTGCCCTGTTCCGTCGCCATGGAAGTCTTCCAGCACATACAGGTTGTACAGCTGGCGAGAGACGTTCTCCGGTATCCCGTCGGTATTCCCCATGGGTGATGCAGAGAACGCGAATCCGACAAGCTTCCCGTCCTCATTTTCCGCCACCGAAATCCTGAAGAGCGGATTCGGGTCCTCCAGAACCCTGTCCCACATGCGCAGCCGCTGCTCACTGTGGGCAGGGTCGAAGAAACCATCTGGCAGCAGCTGCGTGTAGGTTTCTTTCCAGCATTCGACATGCAGCCTGGCAAGCTCCTGCGCGTCGGCAGGCAGCGGTTTCCTGAGCTTCTGTGCCATTCCTATCCCTTGATGTAGTCGGACAGATGAACTGCGGTCAGCGTGCCCGAGGCGGCAAGGTCAGCCGGGGTCCCTTCGAAGACAATGCTTCCTCCCTCGTGCCCTGCCCCGGGACCCAAGTCAATGACCCAGTCGCAGTGGGCTACCACCGCCAGATGATGCTCGATGACCACGACGGTATTGCCTTCATCGACCATCTCATCGAGCAGGCGCAGCAGGTTCTGCACGTCAGCCATGTGCAATCCTGTGGTTGGCTCGTCCAGGATGTAGGTACCGGCGCCCTGGCCCAAATGGATAGCCAGCCTGATTCGCTGCCGTTCGCCGCCAGAAAGCGTGTTCAGCCGCTGTCCCAGTTTCAGGTATCCCAGACCCACCTGGTTCAGGCGTTCGAGCACGGCCTTCGCCTTGGGTACTTTGAGCTGCTCAAGCGCTTCTTCCATGCTCAAGTCCAGGACTTCGGCAATGTTCAACCCATCCAGGGTGTATTCCAGCACATCAGCGGTGAATCGCTTGCCGCCGCACTGCTCGCAAGGCAAGGCCACTCCGGCCATGGATGCCAAGTCCGTATAGGTGTATCCGACACCGCTGCACCCCGGGCATGCTCCGGCCGAATTGGCGCTGAACAGGGCAGGCTTCACGCCGTTGGCTTTAGCAAACGCCGCACGGATCGGATCCATGATCCCGGTATAGGTGGCCGGGTTCGAACGCCGGGAGCCTCGGATGGCGGTTTGGTCCACCACCGCCACGTCATCACGTTTGGCGATTGTCGAATGGATCAGCGTGGATTTGCCCGAACCGGCGACACCGGTGATTGCGCACATCACGCCGGTAGGGATATCCACGGAAACATTCTTCAGGTTGTGCAAGGAAGCGCCGCGCACTTGCATTGACCCCTGTGCCTCGCGCGGGTTCGCATTGAGCGCAGCACGCGTGGTGAAGTGCTTTCCGGTCAGCGTATCGCTGGACAGCAGGCCGTCCACTGGACCGCTGTAGCAAATGGTGCCGCCATGGGTACCAGCGCCCGGGCCCAAGTCGATCACGTGGTCTGCGATGCCGATGACCTCGGGTTTGTGCTCCACCACCAGCACGGTATTGCCCTTGTCCCGAAGGCCAGCCAGCAGCCCGTTCATCCGCTGGATGTCATGGGGATGCAAACCAACGGTGGGCTCGTCGAAGACATACGTGACATCACTGAGTGCTGATCCAAGATGCCGGATCATCTTCACGCGCTGGGCTTCGCCGCCCGAAAGGGTCCCCGCCGGACGGTCAAGGGACAGGTATCCCAACCCCAAATCCACCATGGATTTGAGCACTGCCTTCAAATTGGTGGTCAATGGCGCTGCATCCGGGATCTGGATCTTCTCGAGGATTTCGAGCAGTTCGGAAACCTGCAGTGCAGTCATGTCCGCGATTCCCAAGGAATTGATCTTCGAATCACGAGCGGCCTGGCCGAGCCGTGATCCGGCGCAGGCAGAGCACGGTGCGGTCGTGGAGATGCGTTCGATCCAGGCACGAATATGGGCTTGCTTGATCTCCCTGCCCGAATGGATGTAGTTGGACTTGATGCGCGTGACCAAACCGGAGTAGCTCATGTTGGCCCCATTGAGCTTGACCTTGCCTGCTTCTTCGTAGAGCAAGCGGTCAAGCATGGCACTGGGCATGACCCTGAGCTTCATGTCCAGATCTGCCTGCGTGCCGGCAGTCAGCGTCTGCCACAGCCATGAATCCGGGGCAAAGTTCGGCGCCTTGATGGCCCCCTCGTTCAGCGACTTGTCCCAATCCAGCAGCTCATCAAGGTCGATGCTCGCCTCGGTGCCGAAACCCTCGCAGACAGGGCACGCGCCCTGGCCGAGATTAAACGAGTACGCGCCAGCGCCGCCGGCGCTCGGAGTGGAATAACGCGAATACAGAACGCGCAAGAGCGAGTAGGCGTCGGTCGCCGTGCCCACGGTAGAACGCGAATTCGCGCCCATGCGTTCCTGGTCGACCACGATGGCCGTGGAGAGGTTTTCCAGCACTTCTACATCAGGCCGGGGCATCGAGGGCATGAAGCTCTGGATGAAGGTCGTATACGTTTCATTGATCAGGCGCTGGGACTCTGCAGCAATCGTGCCGAACACCAGGGAGGACTTGCCGGAACCGGAAACACCGGTAAACGCGGTAATGCGCCGTTTTGGAATATCGACGTCAACACCTCGCAAGTTGTTTTCCCGGGCTTGGCGTACTCGAATGGTGTCATGGCTATCGGCAGGGTGCTGGCTCATGCCCCAAGCCTACTCAGAAATGCTCCAACCGACACCTGCTGGAGGGCGGCGGACTTGCAAACGCTGCCGATTCCGGTGGAGTATCGAACCCACAAGGAATCAGCGACCCCCTGCGAGAGCGGAGAAATCCATGCCGGACGCACCTAGGAAACTACTCAAGCTCAGTTCGGTGGCGGCGCTGGCCGGGTGCCTTGCGCTCGCCGGTTGCGGCAGCACTGCAGGTGGCACCGCAAGCCAGGAGCCGTCAAGTCCTGAAGCCAGCCCAACGCAGTCCGCATCGCCAACGGCATCCTCTCCCGGGGATGCCGGGGAGTCGGAGCAATCTGGAACTGTCGGAGGCCAAGAGCTGGGCAAGCTCCCATCGAGCGCTACCGAGTATGCAGATGCCCTGGTCGTCGCTTGGGGCAATGGAAGTGAAGCGCAGATGCAACAGCTGGCCACCGATCAGGTGGTCGCCTTGCTCACCGGGCATTCGGCGGCGGGCGGACCGAACTGGTCGCAAACGGGCAGCGATGCCGGAGCCGGTTCGGTCTTCGTGAGTTATGAAAATGCCGATGACGGATCCGTGCTCAACCTCCGCGTGCAAAGCCAGGTGGTGGGCCAGGGCCAAGAACAAGGCGTGGTCGAAGCGAACTTCGAATAATCAATGAATCCAAGGTGGGGCGGGACTGCTTAATGGGGCAGATCCGCCCTGCTGCCGTTTAATCGACGAATATTCAGCTCCCGAACCCCCTCCGCACCAGGGATCGAACCTGATTGAGCGTGTTGCGATTTACGGTAGAGAATATTCGGCAGAAAGGCGTATTCTCGTAACACTCAATCCATTCACAGGATTTCGGTGTAACAAAAATTACGTCTATCATGATTGAGGCGTGCGCCACGACACACTTGTGGCCCGTCCAACAGTGCGCTCCGAGCCCGAACCGTTTAAAGGACATTCATGAAGCTGCTGAAATCTATCCCACTGCTTGGCTGGGTGGTCGTCGCCATTCTGCTGGGTATTCTGCTTGGCCCGGTCATGCCGGTCTGGTTGGGAAGCGTATTCCTGACCTACAACTCGATCTTCTCCGGATTCCTTGGCTTCGTCGTGCCTTTGATCATCTTCGGTTTGGTGGCACCCGCTATCGCTGAGCTCGGCAAAGGCGCCGGCAAGTGGTTGGGCATCACCGCAGCCATCGCCTACGCCTCCACCCTGTGCGCGGGCCTGCTCGCATACTTCGTGAGCCGTTGGCTATTCACCAAGTCGCTTTCCGGCGGTGGCGTCGAGGAAGTTGGCGGAGGCGAAGGATCCGGCTTTGAGCCGTACTTCTCCCTGGTCGGCAGCGCAGGCGAATCGGCAACAGAGATCGTGCTGGAACCGCTGATGGGCGTCATGACCGCGCTGGTCCTGGCATTCATGCTGGGCTTGGGCCTGACCGCCTTCCGTTCCACCGTCCTCTTCCGCGGGGCAGTGGAGTTCCGCAACATCATCGAGATGGTTATCCGCCGTGTGGTTGTTCCCGCATTGCCGCTGTTCATCTTCGGCATCTTCCTGGATCTGTCCGCTGCCGGTGACGCCGTCACCGTAGTGCAGAAGTTCCTCTTCGTTGCCGTGGTCTCCTTCGTGCTCACCCTGGTTGTCCTGCTGGTGCAGTACTCCATCGCTGGCGCGATGAACAAGCGCAACCCGCTGGCCGCCCTGTGGGGCATGCGCAATGCCTACTTCACCGCATTGGGTACCTCCTCCTCGGCCGCAACCATTCCAGTGACCTTGGAATCTGCGAAGAAGAACGGTGTTTCCGATGCGGTCGCCGGTTTCGTCATCCCGCTGTGCGCCACCATCCACCTGTCGGGCTCGATGGTCAAGATCACCTGCTTCTCCATCGCCGTGCTCCTGCTGACCGGTGGCGACGTTTCCTTCGGCGCCTACTTCCCGTTCATCCTGATGCTCGGCGTCATGATGGTTGCAGCTCCCGGCGTGCCTGGTGGCGCTATTGCGGCCGCTGCTGGCCTGCTCGCCCAGATGCTGGGCTTCGGCGAGGTCGAAGTCGGCCTGATGTTCGCAGCCTACATTGCCCTGGATAGCTTCGGCACCGCAACCAACGTGACCGGTGACGGCGCGCTGGCCATGATCATGCACAAGCTGACCCGTGGCAAGCTCGGCGCCCAGCCCCAGGATCCTGAGGACGAGGTCGTAGAGCTGGCCGATGGCACCGAAGCTGCGGACCACAAGCTGGCCTAAACGGCTTCCATCACTCGCATAGGCATCGATGCCCGGTACCAGACTCGCAGTGGTACCGGGCATCGATGTTTTGCTTTGCCCGCAAGGATCGGGGCGAAAGCGAAAACCCGCCCAGCAGGCGGACCGTGGCCGGTCCGTGTGCTGGGCGGGTTTGCTTTGCCGCAGTGGCAGCAGCGGTAGTACTAGATCCACATGGCCGGGTCGATGTACTCGGCCGGGTCTACAGCAGGCTTGCGTTCTTCAGGCCTGCGCGGACGGTTCTGTGCGGGGATTCCGGTGACAATCGAGCCTTCCGGAGCATCCTTGACGACCACGGCGTTCGCACCGATGGCGGAATCGGCGCCGATGACGATCGGGCCGAGCACCTTGGCTCCGGCACCGATGACCACGCGGTCACCGATGGTCGGGTGGCGCTTGACCTTGGCCAGTGAACGGCCGCCGAGGGTCACCCCGTGGTACAGCATGACGTCATCGCCGATTTCGGCAGTCTCGCCAATGACGATGCCCATGCCGTGGTCGATGAAGAAGCGGCGCCCAATGGTGGCGCCGGGATGGATCTCGATCCCGGTCAGGGCGCGGTTCGCCTGGGATAGCAAACGCGCTGGCCACTTCAACGAGGGGTTCTGCCACATCTTGTGGGCCAACCGGTGCAGCCAGATCGCGTGCAGTCCGGAATACACGAAGAAGTTTTCCGGATCGCTTCGCGCTGCCGGATCGTGCTGGCGTGCGTTGGCCAAATCCTCACGCAGGCGGGAGAAAAAACTCATGAATACTACCTTAGGGGTTGCGGTTCGCTCGGGGACAATCCGCAGATGTCACACAGCAAATCGGCGCGAGCTGCACCGATACAGGTCTCTCTATAGACCCAACAGTGGCTCGCGCCGATTTATTCTGCTTCTGCAAATTTACTTAGCCGCGGATGTCGTCGAAGAGCAGGGTGGAGATGTAGCGTTCACCGAAGTCAGGGATGATCGCAACGATCTGCTTGCCGGCGTTTTCTTCCCGCGCGGCGATCTGTACCGCACCCCAAACGGCTGCGCCAGCGGAGATGCCGCCGAGGATGCCTTCCTTGACGCCCAGCGCGCGAGCGGTCGATACCGAATCCTCGATGCTGGCATCCAGGACTTCGTCGTACAGCTCGGTGTCGAGCACCTCTGGGATGAAGTTCGCTCCCAGTCCCTGGATCTTGTGCGGGCCGGGCTTTCCGCCGTTGAGGATCGGGGAATCCTTGGGCTCAACGGCCACGATCTTCAGGTTTGGGTTCTTTTCCTTCAGGTAGCGGCCTGCACCGGTGATAGTGCCACCGGTACCGATGCCGGCAACCAGGACATCGATCTTGCCTTCGGTATCGGACCAAATCTCCGGACCGGTGGTCTCTGCGTGGACCTGCGGGTTCGCGGTGTTAGCGAACTGCTGCGCCCAGATAGCGTTCTCGGAAGTCGCAACAATCTCCTTGGCCTTTTCCACAGCCCCGCGCATGCCGTCGGCGCCCGGGGTCAGCACGATCTCGGCGCCGAAAGCGCGCAGCATCACACGGCGCTCGGTGGACATGGTTTCAGGCATGGTCAAGATGACCTTGTAGCCGCGGGCTGCACCGACCATCGCCAGTGCAATGCCGGTGTTGCCCGAAGTGCCCTCAACGATGGTGCCGCCTGGCTTCAATGCACCAGAGGCCTCGGCTGCATCAACGATGGCCACGCCGATGCGGTCCTTGACGGAGTTCGCCGGGTTGTAGAATTCCAGCTTCACAGCGATGTTCCCTGGCAGGCCCTCGCCGACGCGGTTCAGCTTCACCAGCGGGGTGTTGCCGACGACTTCGGTGACGTTGTTGTAGATCTTGCCCATCTTGTATGCAATCCTTACGTGACTCTATGCAGCCGCAGTTAGTTGCGGCGAAATAATTGCCGGAATCTGGCGTAACCGCCGGACACCTATGAGGTTCACAACTAACCCTAGTAGGCCAAAAGCGCGACTAGGCTTCGTTTAGCCATTGAGCGTAATATTTCCTGACTTTCGCGATCTTTGGGTCGATAATCACGCGGCAATAGCCGACTTCCTGGTTTTCGGAGTAATAATCCTGATGGATTTGCTCGGCAGGATAGAAATCTTTGGACTCTTCGAGCGTAGTGACGATCGGATTGGGGTATACGCGCGAGAACTTCTCGATGGCGTCCTGGAAGAGATCGCGCTGCTGGTCATCGAGCGGGAACATCGCCGAGCGGTACTGCGTGCCCACATCGTAGCCCTGGCGGTTCAGCGTCGTCGGGTCGTGCACGGTAAAGAACATGTCCAAGATGACTTCGGCCGGAACCACTTGCGGGTCAAAGATCACGGCGACACCTTCGGCATGGCCAGTGGTGCCGCTGCAGACTTCGCGGTAGGCCGGATCCTTGGTGTGGCCGCCGATATATCCGGAAATCACGGCGTGGACGCCACGGGTTCGCTGGTACACGGCATCCAAGCACCAGAAGCAACCGCCGGCTAGTACGAAGGTGCTCAACTTGGTGTCCTGGACTTCCAGGAACGGGCTGAATTGATGAGGGGACTGAAGGCTGGGAATACTCACACAGTTCACAACGTTGCGGCGTTGCATTCTGTTCCATCCCCATACCCACCGCGTAGGGTGGTGGGTATGCAGAGCAAGGCAGATAACTCGCAAGACCTGGGGAAGAGCAGCGATTCCCTGGATGCCTCGACGCTCAAGCCCGTTACCGGAGAAACGCCTGAGCAACCGGTGGAAGACACCTCGGTTCCGCAGACCACCTTGGGTAACGTCCTTGAAGCAGCTGAGGAACTTTGGCCAAAATCATTGGCCGAAGATTGGGATGCCGTTGGCTTGGTGACCGGACGTACCAGCCAGCAGATTTCCAAGATCGTGATGGCTGTTGATCCAACGCTGGAGGTGATCGAGGATGCAATCGAGCGTGGGGCCGATCTGCTGATCACTCACCACCCATTGCTCCTGCGCGGAGTCACCCAGGTTGCCGCCACCAATTTCAAGGGCGAAGCCATTCACCGCCTGATCGAATCCGGAACCGCATTGCTTACGGCGCACACCAATGCCGACAGCGCCATCGGGGGAGTCAACGACGCCCTCGCCGATGCCTTCGGGCTGAAGGACTGCGTGCCGTTGATCGAGTCCAAGGATGGACTGCCAGAAGAAGGCTTGGGGCGGGTGGGCTTCTTGGAGAAGCCGATGAAGCTCGAGGATTTCGCTGAACGCGTTTACACCGTGCTCCCAGCGGTGGCTGGCGGTGTTCGTGTCGCCGGAGACCGTACAGGCATCATCCGGAAGGTCGCCCTTTGCGGCGGTGCCGGCGATTCCCTGTTTGACGCGGTGCGCTCGCACCAGGCCGATGTCTACGTGACTGCTGATCTGCGTCACCACCCGGCAAGCGAAGCACGCGAAGCTGCCAACGGCGGGTTCCCTTACCTGATCGATGTCTCCCACTTCGCTTCGGAATGGGTCTGGCTGTCGGCTGGTGCCCGCGCCCTGGGCAATGTGCTCAACGATCTTGGCCACACCGTGGAGATCGAGGTTTCCCAAGTGAATTCCGATCCATGGGACTTCGTGCTGACTCCGTAGTCAGTGAGTTCCATGCTGCATCATCTGGAAATATGGGTTGAGGATTTGGCAGCCAGTACAGCTTCCCTGGGCTGGCTGCTCACTCGCCTTGGCTATGTGGTGGATTCCCAATGGGCTGATGGCATCAGCTATGCCCGCGATGGATTCTATATAGTCCTGGAATTCGGACCGGATGCCAAAAGGCAGCGGCATGACCGCCTGGCTCCCGGGCTGAACCATTTGGCTTTCCATGCTGGAACCAGGCAGGCGGTGGAAACGTTGGCTGCCCAGGCGCTGGATCACGGGTTCACCCTGATGTTCCCGGAGCTGCACCCGTACGCCGGGGGACCAAAGCACTACGCGGCGTATTTGGAAGATGCTGCCGGTTTCGAGATTGAGCTAGTAGCGGCCCTGACACAAGCTGAAGTGTGAACCAGCAACCGGTGCGATCCAGGAAATACCCAATCCCGGATCGCACCGGTTGCTTTCTTCAGGGTGCTGGCAGCAGCCGGATAGATCTGCCGCGGCCTCCTCGCGCACTTTTACGAGGTCCTAGCGCTCCGCCAGCTTCACCTCGGCCAGCGAATACTCGGCTTCAACTTCTCTGTGCCCGTTGCTGGCAGTTGCAAGCAACGAACCCTTGGTCAGTTTTCCTTCCGAGATTTCCAGGCTGGTTAGCAATCTGCTGATGGTTGCAGTCCTTGACTGCCCGGCCGCCAATTCGATGACGCTGAACCCCGGTCCTTCTAGATCGGTCAATCGCACGTTGCCTGTGTTGGTGACAGTCACCTCGAAGTTGACCCAAGCGCCGGCCCTCGAAGAGGAGTTCCCCGTACGGTCCGCTACTGCCGGCTCGGATACTTCAACGCTGAAGGCCGGTTGGCGATCCAGCAGATCTACTTCCTCGCCGGTAACGGTGTATTCATCCACAACGCTGGTGTATTCGCCGATGCGGCCTGAAGTCCAGCGGGTCTGAGGAACGAAATAACCGTCCGCTAGTTCCTGATCCGTCACCTCGTGGCGCGGGGTTGCGCAGGTGTAGGCCTTGTCAGCACCGAGGTTTGAGTAGCGGCAATTCCCTGCTGGACTGGATTCGCCTACCGGCTTGGCGGCAAACGGTGAGAAATTGCCTTCTGCGGGAACTACCCATTGATTGATATTGCCGATGTTGCTCACGCGGAAACTGTATGGCACCTTTTCACCCACCGCGTAGGGATCTGCTGCCAGGTCGCGGCTCGCATCGCCGCGCTGGCCGACTACCTCGATGCCGGTGACTTCTTGGCCGGCCACCTGAGCTGCGATGGTGGCCTGCGAAGTGCTTCCGGACGCACTCGTGAACTGCAGCTGCAATGATTGGGCGCCGAGAGCTGTCGCCGCAATGGTTATGGGCACGTTAACGGTGGTGCTCTGGCCCGGTGCAAGATCGGTGACCTGGGTAGCTGCCGCATTGAACAGGTTCGATGCACCGACGTCTATGGTTCCCGAAATGGTTTGGGCTTCCTGGTTGGTGATGGTGACCGGCACATCCACGGTCGTTCCAGCATCGGCTTTGAATGTGCTGGCTTGCATTGGGGCGCAAACGTAATTCAGCCACTCTTCATCAAAGGATGCGAATTGCATGCTGTCGGTATAGCCGGCCTCGTAGAACACACCGAACTTGCCCCCATCGAGCGCACCTGCCACCGAATAGGCAGACAACCCTCGGCGGATCGTGCGAAGCCCCGGCCAGGTCTTGCCGTCATCGCAGGAGATCCTCGCCGAGACGTTGGAGCGGGAGGCCTGCGAGTTGGCTCCGGTGTATAGCAGCTTCTTGGCCTGGCTGCTGTTGATTTCGGCATCGGGGAACATCTGCGTGATGTGGGCATTATTGGTGGGGTCAGGCAGGTTCCTGTCCTGAGTGACCGATGAATAGCTGTGGCCGCCATCGGACGAAATTGCGACCTTGCGGTAGCCGCCGCCGCTGTTATCGCGGGAGTTGAGCAGCAAGCGGCCATCAGAAAGCTCAACGACCTTGTTCTCGTCCATGGCTTTCCCGGTGAATTCGCCACGCTGCCAGGTAGCCCCGTGGTCATCCGAGTACACTGAATAGGCTTGGATAGCCCGCGATCCATCGGCTTGCATGACATCACCGGCATATTGCTGTACCAAGCGGCCGGCGTATTCACCGCGAGTGAGCTGGATTCCTTGGCCAGAGGTGGCAAAGGTGGTGCGGACCGCTCCGGGTACTGCGTGGTCGCCGGGCTTGACCACATCGGTGATCAACCGTGGCTTGCTCCAGGTAGCACCGTCATCAGTGGACTCGACCACCGCGGCGCTGATGACCTGGCGGTTCCCGTCATCGTGACCCCAGGTGCTGCCATGGAAACCTTGATCCTTTGAATAGACGAAGAAGGCGAATACCTTCCCCACCTCTTCATCCACCACGTAGCTTGGGTCGGAATAGCCGTATTTTCCTTCGTCAGCGGAGCCGGGGAAGCCGGCGGCGATGGTGGTCATCGCGCCCCATGTGGCACCGTTGTCGGTGCTCTTGCGTTGCACGATGCTGTTTGGATTCGGAGCGTCGGCGGCGCTGCCGGGGCGGGCATCCCAGGCAGCGATGATAACGCCATTGCCCAGATGGGCCATCGCCGGAATGCGGTAGAAGAAGTTCTGGGCAGTGCGGTCGGAACCCAGATTGATCTCGGAGAAGTTTCCGGGAGGTGCACCGGGATCAGCTTCGTCCAACGTGCTTGCCGCCAGCGCCCCGTGGGCGCTGATGACCGGGATGGCTAGGGAGATGGCGATGGCAGCCGCCAGGGTTTTTCCATGATGAAGCCTAGAGCGAATTCGCATGGGCCAGTTCCTCGCAGGTGAGTGGGATCCTGTAATCAGGAAGGACGTATGACGTAGGATGTCATACGTGAAGCCTAAGTGAACTGCATCACATTTGGAAGGGGTCTGCATGGAATAACGAAGCCCGGGGTGCTGCGAGGCCGGCGGTTGCAGTCAGGATTCTTCGCGTGGCAACGCCGGAGGGGTAGTGGACTGCAAATCCTGATTGGGCTATTTGGCGGTGGTGAACTGGTGGTCTTCCGGCAGCAGGATGTTCAGCGCCAAGCCCTTCTTGTCTTGGACGAGGGACGCTTCCCACTTGGTCTGGACCAGTTCGAGCAATTCTCCAGGGTTTTCCGGTGCGACCGGTTGCTGGACCAGGAAACCGGCGACCTCTCCGCGGGTGTGCTTGGCAAAGTGCGAGACCACCTTCGGGATCCCATTGCGCATCTGGAAGACGTTGACCGCAACGGTGTTGCCATTGGCCGGCTTGTAGGCGGCCGCATAGGTGCTCGACCGCGCGTCCACGATCAGCTGGTCGCCGGCCGCCGCATCCAGCACCGGAGCCAGGCGCTTCTTCCACCAGGTGGCCAGCTTGCCCAGCGGCTCGAGCTTGACCGACATGGATAAGCGGTAGGGCGGAATGCGATCGCCAAAACGCACGGCACCCCACAGGGCGGAGACCACGATGATGGATTCATCGGCGCGCCGCTGCGCTGCTTCATCCAGGCTTGCGTAGTCCAGGGCCTCGAAGAGCACCCCCGAGTAGATATCGTGCGCCTTGGCTGCGGGCTCGGTGTGCAGATTGATATTCCGCGCTACTTCCTTGGCCAGCGAGGCTCCGACTCCCAGCAGGTCCATGGCATCTTCGCGTGCTGAGACTTCAGCAAGGGCGTCAAGCACCAGGCGGCGTTCCCCCGAAAGCTCCGGAAAAGACAGGTCCTCGATTTCGAACGGAGAACCTTCGGCGTGGGCGGTCTTGCCTTCGGAAGGCGGCAACAGAATAAGCACGCGTTCCAGCTTATCGGAGTTCACCTGATCTTCTGCCCAGGGCATGTACCCGCAGAGCAGATCTGGCTAGGCTGAACCCACTACCCAGCAGCGCTTCACGCAGAGCAAGGACAGAGCATGCCCCAGCAGAACTCAAGAGCTAGCCAAACTGCCTCCGGGCAGCACTGCGACTTCGATGTGATCGTGATCGGCGCCGGGCCGGCCGGGGAGAACGCCGCCGACTATGCCACCCGGCAGGGCCTGAAGGCGGCCATCGTCGAATCCGAGCTGGTGGGCGGGGAATGCTCGTATTGGGCATGCATGCCTTCCAAGGCCCTGTTGCGCAGCGGCGATGCGCTGCGCGCGGCACGCCGGGTTCCCGGGGCCCGCGAAGCGGTGACTGGTGCGCTGGATCCCGAGGCGGTGCTCGCGCGGAGGGACGCCTTCACCAGCAACTGGGATGATGCCGGGCAGGAACGGTGGCTGCGCTCGGCGGGCATCGAGTTGATCCGCGGCCGGGCGCGGCTTTCCGGGCGCGGCCTGGTGCAGGTGACGGATCGCGAGTACTCGGCCCGGGCCGTAGTCCTGGCCACCGGATCCACTCCAGTTCTGCCTGGGATCGAGGGATTGGCTGAAGCCAGGCCGTGGGGCACCCGGGAGGCCACTGCGGCCAAGGCGATCCCGCCAAGGCTGGCCATCATCGGTGGCGGAGTTGCTGGGGTGGAGCTGGCATTCGCCTTCGCCTCCCTCGGATCCAAGGTCACCATCCTTGCCCGCGGGTCGCTGCTGGGCCGCGAAGAGCCGTTCGCCGGCGAGCTGGTGGCCCGGTCGCTGGCCGAGGCCGGGGTAGTGGTGCACCAGGACACCACTCCGTTGCAGGTCTACCGCGATGAGCACGGGATAGCCGGCCTCCAGCTGCCCGGAGGATCCCTCGTGGAAGCCGAGGAAGTGCTCGTCTCCACCGGGCGGCGGCCGGACATCGGGAACCTGGGACTCGAAGCACTCGGGGTGGACCCGTCCCGGCGGTTGCAGGTCGATGACACGATGCTCGTGGCGGGCACCGACTGGCTCTACGCCGTGGGAGATGCCAGCGGGCGCAGCCCGCTGACCCACCAGGGCAAGTACCAGGCCCGGGCCGCGGGCGAGGCCATTGCTGCGAGGATCAATGGAACCGGGGTTCTCGATGCGCCCTGGGGCAGGCATGCGGCCACGGCGGACCACCATGCGGTGCCGCGCGTGGTCTTCAGCGATCCGCAGATCGCCGCGGTCGGACTCACCGAACGCCAGGCCCGCGACGCCGGTCTGCAGATTTCGGTTATCGAGCACGATCTGGGTGCGGTGGCCGGGGCGAGCCTGCACGCCGACGGGTATTCCGGGCGGGCCAAGCTGGTGATAGACCAGGCGCGTTCGGTGATCGTCGGCGCCACTTTCGCTGGCCAGGATGCCGCGGAACTGCTGCATGCGGCCACCATTGCGATCGTCGGCGAGGTCAGCCTGGACCGGCTGTGGCATGCGGTCCCCGCCTATCCGACGATCAGCGAAATCTGGTTGCGGTTGCTTGAGGCGCAGCGGTTCGGGTGAACCCGGCTGTGACCGAATCAGCGTTCGGAAGTGGTCTGCGGCCCGCGCCCAACGCATTAGACTGGTAGTGAATGGGATGGCCAGACGGTCGCGTGGCAAGCAATTGCCCCGAGGAACGTCCGGGCTCCGCAGAACAGGGTGGTGGGTAACGCCCACTCGGGGTAACCCGCAGGCTAGTGCCACAGAAAATAGACCGCCAGGTTTTCCTGGTAAGGGTGAAACGGTGGTGTAAGAGACCACCAGCACCCCAAGCGATTGGGGTGGCTAGGTAAACCCCACTCGGAGCAAGGTCAGACAGACTGCGTCATGAGGGCTGTTCGCCCCATGCAGTCGGGTGGACCGCTAGAGGCTGCCGGCAACGGCAGTCGTAGATAGATGACCGTCCCGCTTCGGCGCGACAAAACCCGGCGTATCGGCCATCCCATTCACACTCTTCCTTCCTGCGATTGCGCCGGCATCAGCCTTTAGTGCGCTGGTGAGATGATTCACAGTCCCCGATCCTCAGTTTTTCTGCGCACGGTCTAGAATGGATCATGTACTTACGAGGATGATCCTGTTACCTCGTGCCACCGCAAAAGCAATGGTGCTTCCCACGGTGCCAACCGACTTTATGGATCTGCGAGTCGGCTGAATTGGAAGGATTTTCTGTGACCCAGCAGTCTGTCGTTGCCCAGCAAGAATGGAGCGGGCGCGAAGAGCTCGCCGAGGCCATGATCCCACTGATCGGACGTCTGTACCGCAAGAACAATGTGGTGACCTCCGTCTACGGCCGCAAGCTGATCAACCAGTCCGCCATCGACATCATCAAGGCCCACCGCGTAGTGCGCCGCATCGATGGCGAAGAGCTCGACCTGAACGACACCAAGGCCATCCTGGATGCCATCGAGGCCCTGAACGTCGGTTCGGTAGCAGTTGACCTCGGCCGCGTGAACAAGAAGTTCAAGGAATCCGGTTCCGCTGATTTGAACGCTTTCCTGGCTGATGAATTGGGCGAGAAGGTTGGCCAGGCCGGCGCAACCGACGCTGAACCCCAGGACGTTGTCCTCTACGGCTTCGGCCGCATCGGACGCCTGCTGGCCCGCATCCTGATCGAGCGTGGCGGCTACGGCCTGCGCCTGCGCGCCATCGTGGTCCGCAAGGGCTCGGATGACGACATCGTCAAGCGCGCTTCGCTGCTGCGCCGCGACTCGGTGCACGGCCGCTTCGAAGGCTCGATCACGGTCGACGAGGAAAACAGCACGATCCTCGCCAACGGCACCCTGATCAAGGTCATCTACTCGAATGATCCGACCACCGTCGACTACACCGAGCACGGCATCGACAACGCCATCGTGGTGGACAACACCGGCCGCTGGCGCGATGAGGCCGGACTGTCCCAGCACCTGGCCGCCAAGGGCGTTTCCCGCGTGCTGCTGACCGCACCGGGCAAGGGCGATCTGAAGAACATCGTCCACGGCATCAACGATTCGTGGATCACCGCAGAAGACAAGATCGTCACCGCTGCCTCGTGCACCACCAACGCCATCACCCCAGTGCTCAAGGCCCTGAACGACAAGTTCGGTGTCACCCACGGGCACGTCGAGACCGTTCACTCGTTCACCAACGACCAGAACCTGATCGACAACTTCCACAAGGGCGAGCGCCGCGGCCGTTCGGCAGCGCTGAACATGGTGATCACCGAAACCGGTGCCGCCAAGGCAGTGGCCAAGGCCCTGCCGGAGTTCGAAGGCAAGCTGACCGGCAACGCGATCCGTGTACCGACCCCGGATGTCTCCATGGCGATCTTGAACTTGAACCTGGAGAACGGGACCACCAAGGAAGAGCTCAATGCCTACCTGCGTGAAACCTCGCTGACCTCCAGCTTGCACAAGCAGATCGACTACATCGATTCGCCTGAGGTTGTCTCCACCGACTTCGTCGGCTCGCGCCGCGCCGGCATCGTTGACGGCCTGGCCACTATCGTGTCCGGCAAGAACGCTGTCGTCTACGTTTGGTACGACAACGAGTTCGGCTACTCCTGCCAGGTTGTGCGCGTCATCGAATCGATGGCCGGCACCCACCCGGCTGCAGTGCCTGCAGTGAAGGCTGAAGCCGTCACCGCCTAGGACCTCGCTGCTTGCAGCTGAAGGGACCATCCCAACGCATTGCGCGCTGGGATGGTCCCTTTTGCTATTCCATCCGGGCGGCACGAAGCCCTCCAAAGGACCTTCCGGGTCCAGGGGGCCAACGAGAACCAGTACCTGGCCAGCACCTCTCCAGCAAAGTCCAGGCAGGTCTCGACCTTTGCGCGCATCCGGGCTTGGAGGTCCGCTTTAGCCTGCGCCGCCCTGCATCAACGGGGGCTGCAGGTGCGCCTCTTCGCGGGCATCTCTGGACCCCCGCACTGCTAGGCTTTAGGCCATCAAGCATTGGATCGAGGTTGGTTAATGGACAGTACCCGGACGCTGGCGGCGCGCATGGCGAGCCAGCTGCTACTGGAGCCGGCAGAATCCGTACTGCAGGCCGCAGAACACATGCTCGCGTTCCAGTCCCAGGACTTCGCTGCAGGACGCTACGCGCTGGCTCAGCGCTCCGCAGCGCAAGAATCCCGCCAGCAAGTCGATGCGCTCTTCAGCGAAGGCCGGCTCGTGCGGTCATGGACCATGCGGGGCACGCTGCATATCTGCTTGGCCGAAGATGCGCGCTGGATGACTCGCGCAACACGTGAACGCACCTTGCGCTCTTCGGCCACACGGATGCGGGGACTGCAGATCGGCACCCAGGACATTGACCAGGCAGCTGGCATCATCAGCGCGCATCTGCAGGAGCACGGGCAAGCCAGCCGCTCCGCGCTCTTCAAGGCACTGAACCAGAATGGAATGGAGACCGGCCAGCAGCGAGGACTGGTTATCCTGCAGGTCCTCGTCCTGGACGGGTTGATCTGCCAAGGGCCCATTCCACAAGACGCGAAACTCATCGCGCAGGACTTCGTGCTCGTGGATGAATGGATTGCAAGTCACCGGGAACCAGGAGATCCGTTGGCGCAACTCTTGCGCCGGTACCTGCACTCGCATGGGCCAGCTACCCTTCGCGACGCAGCCTGGTACACGGGACAGACGCTGACCACCATGAGAATCGCCGCAGAAGCACTCGGCGGCTTGCTGTCCAGCGCAGGAAGCGATGAGCGCGGGGAGGGCTACTGGGTCATCGCCGGCAGCCGCGCCCACCGGGAGCTTGAAGCGATGGAGCCCACCGGGCTGCCACTGCGCCTGCTTGGTCCCTTTGACGAGTACTACCTGGGCTACGCGAATCGCACGCTGGTAGCCGACGAGCAGATGGCTGCGCAGATCCTGCCCGGCAAGAACGGCATGTTCCTGCCCTTCTGGCTAGAACAAGGCAGGGCTTCGAAGCTCTGGAACGCAGAAACAGCGCCCACCGGCAAAATCGGTGCGGCGCTGCATCAGCGGTATCTGGACTTCAAGACTGCCCGGTAGGCGGCGGGAGGCCTAGTGCCCGAATGGATCCTCATCGGTACCCGGCAACCAGGTGTTGCCAGGCACGCCCCAACCCAGAGCCTTCTTGGCCTTCTTCCACTTCTTCTCCCAGCGTGGCTGCAACTTGTCCACGTAGAGGTAGCCGTCAAGGTGGTCGTACTCGTGCTGCATGATGCGCGCGAACCAGCCGTGCGCTTCGAAAGAGATCGGATTGCCGAACTCGTCGAAACCCTCCACCTTCGCATAGTCGGCACGCTGCAGCGGGTAGTTCAACCCGGGCACGGACAAGCAGCCCTCGGAGTCGTCATCAGCATCTGCGGGAGCCTGCGACACCTTTGAAAGCGTCAGCTTGGGGTTGATCACTACGCCCCGCTCGGGAGCATCGTCCTGGTCCGCGAAGACGTAGGTGAACATGCGCAGGCCCAAACCGATCTGCGGAGCCGCCAGGCCCACGCCATGCGCTTCATCCATGGTGAGGTGCATATCGGCAACGAGCTCGCGCAAGGCGCCATCAAACTCGGTGACCTCCACCGCACGCTTGTGAAGTACAGGTTCTCCGTAAACAGTGATCTGCCGAATAGGCACGTGATCGGTTCCTTTCAAAAGTGCTTAGAGTGCTCGTCCAATAGTTTCACGCATGATCTCGCTTGTGCCACCAAAGATGGTCAGCAAGCGGGAGGCAGTGAAGGACTGGGCAATCGGGTACTCCATGATGTAGCCATAGCCGCCATGCAGCTGCAATGCCTGATCGGAAAGCTTTTTAGCGCTCTCACTAGCCCAAAGCTTGACCTCGGCAGCCTCGGAAGGATCCAGCTCGCCGTCGTTGAATGCCAGGACGGCCCGGTCCACGAAGCTCTGGGTGACATGCGCCTCAGTCTTCAGGTTAGCCAGTTCGAAACGGGTGTTCTGGTACTCGGTCAGCGCCTGGCCAAAGGTCGAGCGGTTCTTCGCATGCTCCAGCGCCTGCTCGAAGGACGCGGTGCAGATCGCCGAGGCAGCCACGGCAATAGCCAGACGGGCCTGGGGAAGCTGCGCCTTGACATAGGACAGGCCCTGTCCAGCCTCGCCAACAAGATCCGCAGACGAGACGCGGACATCGTCGAAGAACAGCTCAGCGGTATCAGAAGCCCGCAGCCCAATCTTGTCGAAGGGGCTGCCGTTGGTGTACCCCTCGGAACGCTCGACCATGAACAGCGAGAATGACTGCTCGCCCGCACGTCCGCTCTCGCCATCGGTGCGCGCAAGCACCAGAGCGGCATCGCCAAACGCAGCATTGCCGATGAAAGTCTTCTGGCCGCTAATCAGCCAGTCATCCCCATCGCGGACCGCCTTGGTGCGCACCGCGCGCAGGTCAGATCCAGCGCCAGGCTCGGTAAACGCGCAGGAGGTAATGGTGGAGCCATCGACCATGCGTGGAAGCCACTTGGCCTTGAGCTCGGCAGAGCCGTAGGAGAGCAGGTACGGCAGCACCAGGTCGTCGTGCAGGTGGAAGGCCAAGGCTACGGACAGATGCCCCGAACGCACGAGCTGCTCATCAAGCACTACACGGAAGCGGTAATCATCGATGCCCATGCCACCGAACTGCTCAGGCACTGCAAGACCCAGCAGGCCGTTTTCACCGGCAGACTGCCACACCTCGCGGGGGATCTGATGATCCTTTTCCCACTGAGCGTATTTACCGGAAATCTCCCGGGCGTTGAATTCCGTAGCCAGTTCACGGAACTGCTCGTGGTCCTCTTCAAAGAGCGCGCGTTTCACAGGGGGAGTACCTTTCGGTGGATGGAACGAAGGCATAAAGCTCACTGGCTTGCCGAAGTACATCATCCATTATGGTCGCTCAGGCCAATGCGTGCCTATTCGCCAGGGCAAACAACGATTCAAGTCACTAGATAACGCAAAAAGTCTCGAAAAACACGGGGGTAGACCCCAAAACACAACGCATTCGAACATAGTTTCGAATCCGTGTTCCTAGCCACCGAAATATGACTTAACACCGCATCCGGGCAGCACTGCGCTCGCCGGCAGGTTCGAACTGCCTGTTCAATCGGTCCTGTCGGCGACGAATCTGCAACCGGCATCCGTGCGTGATGGCGTTGGCTTCACCGGAGACAGTGATACTTCGAATAGGGGCCTAGGGGAGGCAAGTGGCTCGTTATGCAGGGGCGGGCAGTGCCAATAATGCAACCCTGGACTGTCCCGCGGGTTGCGGATCACTCCACGCGAAATCGACCCGGTTGCCGCTTGATGGAATCTGTTTGTTTCGAGACTGCTGGCAGGGTTGCGTGCGATCGCGTCGAGGCGCCCGACCTGTGCCATGGAAGCGATCTTTTCGGCGTCGGCAGGGTGCCTGGGCATCTGGTGGTTCCATGCGGTGGCCATTGCCGGCGGTGAAGGCGGGTTGGCGGCTAGCGGCGCGATGCTGAACGCCGTGTCGGATTCGCTGGCGGGGACTGGTGGCGAGTGCCTCTGGATTCCAGATGTTCGGTCTGGAATCAACGAGGCCCGGTGCCTTGCTGATTGCGCTTCAAGGCGTCGGAAACGAGAAAAGACCTGGTTCGGAATTTCCATTCCGAACCAGGTCTTTCGATCTGGGGTGAGTAACGGGGTTTGAACCCGCGACCTTCTGGACCACAACCAGACGCTCTACCGACTGAGCTATACCCACCATGTCTACTTCGTTACTAGTCAGAAGCTGTAGTGCTCATGATCTCGTACCGGGCAACGAGAAATACTATACACGTATCCAGGCCGGAAATACCAATTCGCATGGAGCCATTTCCGGGATTGTGACGGGATGCTCATTATTCATGGCTGTGGGGCTGTTGCTCGCCGCTGAACTGCCTCATGAGATGGATCCCCGTGCCGTGATCACGCCTTTGCCAGCAGTACTTGCGGGAAATGCTTTGCTGCAGGTGCAGGGCCCGACGATGCTAGGCATCGACGGTGGAAGCCGATATAGTTCGAGCCACCGTGAAGAATTGATGATGGGGGGAATTCTTGGGCATTGACGATCTTCTGGAAGCCTTGAATGCTGGCCAGAGAATTACCGCCGGTTCGCCGCTGCATGCGCTCATGCATAGCACAAGCCAGGACGCGCTGCGCATTTGCGCGGAGCTGAACGACGGCTACCGCAGCCCAGGGCAAGTGCGGGATTTGCTGCGGCAGCTGACCGGAACGAACGTTGACGACTCGGTGGTGCTAGTCCCGCCGTTCAACTCGGAGTTTGGCCGCAATATCGAACTGGGGAAAAACGTCTTCATCAATGCTGGCTGCAAATTCCAGGACCAAGGCGGCATCAGTATCGGGGATGAGTGCTTGATTGGGCACAACGTCGTTGTGGCAACACTTAATCACGATCTTGAACCTGCTCGGCGGGCGGATATGATTCCGGCTCCAGTGATCATTGGGCGCAACGTCTGGATTGGCGCGAACGCGACCATACTTTCCGGTGTCACGATCGGCGAGAACGCAGTTGTCGCTGCCGCCGCGGTCGTAACGAAAGACGTACCTGCCGGCGCTGTTGTGGTTGGCTCGCCAGCCAGGGTGGTGCGCACGGTCTAATTCTGCGGCTCGTCAGCTGAGCGGCGGCGTTGCCAGGCGTGCGGGTAAAGCAAAAGACTCGATCCGGAACTTTCGTTCTGGATCGAGTCTTTGTCTCTGGGGTGAGTAACGGGGTTTGAACCCGCGACCTTCTGGACCACAACCAGACGCTCTACCGACTGAGCTATACCCACCATGTTTGCTTCGTTACTAGTCAGAACGCTTTTGCGAACCAATTCCGTATCTGGCAACGAGAAATACTATACACACAATTCCGCGCTTGATGCCAATCGGAAGGCCCCTGGGGCACTGTGCAGTGCATCACCAATGCGCCGGGGCCTTCGTTTAGCGGTTAGCCGGCGCTTTCGGTGATCCCGGCGGCGATCTTCCTGGCCTCAACGGAGGTTGGTCCCGGCGCCGGCACCATGATGGCGTCGCGGTAGTAGCGAAGCTCGTTGATCGAATCCTGGATGTCGCCCAGTGCGCGATGGTTGCCGGTCTTGGCTGGAGCGCCGTAGTGCGCCTTCGGGAACCAGCGGCGGCTCAGCTCCTTCAAGGTCGACACGTCGATAATGCGGTAGTGCAGGTGCTCAATGACCTCGGGCATATCGCGTGCCAAGAAGTTCTTGTCGGTGCCCACCGAGTTGCCGCCCAGCAACGCCTTGTTCGGCTCCGGAACGTGCTTCTTGATGTAGTCGACCACCAGGCGCTGGGCTTCCTCCATGGAAATGCCGTTCTCCAGCTCGGGCAGCAGGCCGCTAACCACATGCATATTGCGAACGAAATCATCCATCTGCGCCAGAGCTGCCGGCTCGGGCTTGATGACTACCTGGATGCCCTCGTCGACGATCTCCAGATCGGAGTCGGTAATGAGCACTGCTACTTCGATCAATGCGTCGTTAACCAGATCCAAGCCGGTCATTTCGCAATCGATCCATACAATTTTTTCTGAGTTACTAGCCACGTAACCAATCTACACTTCAAGCAGCGCTGTGGGGGAGCGCACCCTCGTCGCACGGCGGAAGGACAGTGTTTCAACCGGCCTGGACGCGTGCTCGATGCTAAAATCGTCTGAGATTTCCGGCTGTTGAATTGCCTGCTTGCAAGGGCGCGGCACATGCGACGCTGGCTTAATTACTCTCGAACTCATGTCCGTTACAGCCCGAGGTGTCAGTGTGTCAGCCAGCAAGCCAGCAGCAGTGAGCTCCCCGCCCTACGCTGGAGTGAATAGGACCCTTCTCAGCGGCGTCATCGGTTCCTCCCTGATCCTTTTCGGATCCTTCGGTACCGGGTGGCTGGCCAGCGTATCCCCGCTGAACCGCGACCCGTTCTTCATCATGCTGCGCACCGAACCCGCCGGCGTGATCACCTGCGTGATCCTGCTGGCCCTGGGTTGCTGGGTCCTCTTCCGTTCCTGGTGGCGCCTGGGCCAGAAGCTCAAGGGCTGGGGCGAGGGTTCGCTGAAGGTGGTCCGCCGTGCGGTCTGGCTGTGGAGCATCCCGATGTTCGTCACGTTGCCGATCATGAGCCGGGACGTGTTCGCCTACATCGGCCAAGGCCGGCTGGTGGATGCCGGGCAGGATCCTTATGTTGACGGAATATCCTCGCTGAATAACTGGTTCCAGCTCGGTGCCGACACCATGTGGGCGCAGGACGGCACCCCTTACGGCCCGCTCTACCTGAGCATCGAATTCCTCGTGGTCAAGCTGACTGGCCCTTCGACCGACGCGGCGGTCCTGGCCTTCCGCGCCATTGCATTCATCGGCGTGCTGCTCTGCCTGCGCTACGTGCCCAAGCTTGCCGAACTGCACGGTGTCTCCGGGGCCAAAGCCGCCTGGATGACCGTGGCGAACCCGCTGTTCCTGGTGAACTTCGTGGCCAGTGCGCACAACGATGCCCTGATGACCGGCCTGTCGGTCTGGGCTGTCTACCTGGCATGCAAGCGCTACGGCTTCTGGGCCATCGTGGTGCTGGCGGCCTCGGTGGGGGTCAAACCGATTACCCTGGTACTGCTGCCGTTTATCGGCCTGCTCTGGGCAGGGCCTAACGCTGCCTGGCCGCGCCGCATCCTCTACTGGTTCTACACCGGCATGATCTTCCTGGCCCTGATGACCGTGGTTGGGTGGCTCAATGGCTACTGGTTCGGTTGGCTGAAGGTCATGCTCTTCACCGGTACCGGATACTCCATCTTCTCCCCGGTAGGCATTGCGGTCATCGCGCTGAGCGGGCTGGTCTCCGCCATCGGGCTGTCCACCGAGTGGATCCTGCCCGCGGCCAAGCTCTTCGGCCGCCTGGTCGGCGTAGCCATCGCCTTTGTCTTGATCTTCCGAGGAAAGCACTCGCACCTGGTGCAGCGCATGGCCATCGCCTTCGCGGCGATTGTCGTGCTCTCCCCGGTGATCCAGCCGTGGTACCTCCTGTGGCTGCTGCCGTTCTTCGCCGCGACCGGCCTGCGCGATGACTGGCAGATGCTCTGGCTGCACCTGACCACCATCTTCTTCCTGGCCTACCAGGCCGCTGACCAGATCTTCGTTTGGCAGTTCCTGCAGGATTCCCTGGTTCCACGCGTCCAATTGATTTCCTGGGGCATCTCCATCGCCTGCGCCCTGTACCTTGTCTTCTTCGATCCGAAGACCAAGAACATCTGCGCTGATCTGCTCAGCTCGACCAACTGGCTGAAGAAGAGCAAGAAAGCCTAGTGGCAGTGGAGCAGCCGAAGCTGGCACCGCAGCGCGCAAGCCTGCGGTCACTATCATGGCAAGGGTTCACCGCCTCGGCCATGATTACCGTCGCCTCCTGGGGGATCGGCTGGTTCCCGCGCAACCAGCTGTCCCCGCTGGCACGCAGCGGCTTCTTCATAGAATTCCGAACCGAAGTGCCAGGTGTCATCAGCTGCATCGTGCTGATGGCCGTGGGAATTGTCTGGTTGACCCGAACCTGGATCCTGGCCCGGCCATGGGTCCAGGCTGCCGGTGAGATTACCGGGCGGGAACTGGCCCGCGTGCTGGCCATGTGGTCTGCTCCGCTGATGCTCAGCTTCCCGATCCTCAGCCGCGACGTCTACTCCTACCTGGCCCAGGGCCGCATGCTGCACGCCGGCAAATCCCCGTACGCCGAAGGCGTGTCCGCGCTTCCGGGCTGGTTCGATGGCGGATCCGACAGCCTGTGGGCGCAATCGCCCTCGCCCTATGGCCCGTTCTTCCTCGTGCTCGCCCGCATCATCTACTTCGCCTCCAACGGCATTCCCGAAATCGGCGTGGGCCTGCTGCGCGTCATTGCCGTGCTCGGTGTCTGGGGCTGCTATCACTTCACTGCGAAGCTGGCGCAGAAAATGGGGCAGAGCGCGAACTGGGCCAACTGGGCCATCGTGGGCAATCCGCTGTTCCTGCTGACCATGATCGGCGGCGTCCACAACGACGCGCTGATGATCGCCGGTGTCTTCAGCGCCTTCGCCTATGCCTACGACCGCCGTCCCATGGCCGCCACGATGGCGCTGGCCATAGCCGTGTCGGTCAAGCCGATCGTGCTGCTGGCGCTGCCTTTTATCGGCTTGGTCCTGCTGGGCAGGAGCCCGTCGATGCGCGAGAGGTGGAAAATCTGGGCCAAGGTCGCGGCCCTCTCCCTGACCTGGCTGCTTTTGATCGGTGCGGTCACCAACCTCTGGTTCGGCTGGCTGCTTGCCATGTTCACCGCGGGCGATGCGGCGTTCCCGTACGCTCCCGTGGGACTGATCGGCTGGTCCCTGAGCAATCTCGCTGGCATATTCGGCGCCGATATCTCCTTGGTGAATGCCATCGTGGTGGGCGTCTTCCAGGTCATCGCGCTGGCCATTGTGGCGCGCCTGGCGCTGGCCAAGGACACCTCCAGCCCGGTGCGCCTAGCGGCGTGGGCGCTCTCGGCGGTGGTGCTGCTGGCTCCGATTATCCAGCCGTGGTACATCCTGTGGCTGATGGCGCTGTTCGCCATTTCGCACAAGGTGTCCTGGGGATCGGAAAAGCTGATGATCTATGTATCCAGCCTGATCCTGGTGGCGGTTTTCGTCGACCAGCTCTCCATCGAGCAGTGGCACTCGGCCTGGCTGATGAAGACCCTGGCTGGCGTGCTCGTAGCGGGCTTGTTCATCGGCCTCTTCACTGCCGATGCCAGAACCAGGAAAGTGCTGCGCGGGCCGAAAGCATAGCCAAGGTCACATTCTGCAGCCCAGCTTTCTCCCGGAATATTCCGCTTAGATAGAAATATGCAAACAATGTTCTGGCCAGCGGCAATCGCCATTCTCGGCGGCGCCCTCTTCTTGGCGTCCGCCGGCGTTTTCCTGCTGGCCGTGCAATACCGCCGGCATGGACGGTTGTCCTGGCGCCGCACCATTACCACCGCAACCGCAGCGGTCTACGGATTCGGCCTCTTCAGCTACACCATGCTTCCGCTGCCGGCCACGCGCGACGAATTCTGCCGTCCCGGGGTGGCCATCCCGCAACTGGTGCCCGGCCGTTTCGTCGACGACTTCAGGGTGGCCATCGTGGAGCGCGGGCTGAGCGGCTTCGCCACCAGCTTCACGCTGTGGCAGGTGCTGTTCAACATCATCTTGTTCATGCCCCTGGGCATCTTGGCCGTGCGCTGGCTGCGCGGCAACATTTTCACCGGCGTCTTGCTGGGCTTCGCGGCCTCGTTGGCCATCGAGCTGACCCAGTACACCGCTATTTGGGGGTTGTACACCTGCGCCTACCGCGTGGCCGACGTCGATGACCTGATCACTAACACTGCCGGCGCGCTGCTGGGCGCGATGATCGCCTACCTTCCGATGTTCCGCTTCCTGTCCGGTCCGGTGGAAGCGAACGCGGCCAACGCGCCGGCGCGGCCGGTCACCCGCGCCCGCCGCGCACTGGCCAACATCTTCGATGCAGGCTTCACCTCGGCCGTGCTCTTCGTCATCGGCGCTGCACTGGAACTCCTGGAGCGCTTGGGTGCCCCGGAGTTCGGCCAACAGTGGATGAACTTCTGGCTTCCGCTGCTCGTGGTCTTCTGCGTCTTCTGGCTGCCGAGCCTGGCGCCGGGACGGGCTACCCTCGGCCAGCGCTGTGCCTGGCTGATGCTCACCGACGGGCAGGGGCAACCGGCTCCGGCCGGCCGGGCCTTGCTGCGCAGCCTGCTCGGATTTGGCGGGATTAACTTCCTCTTCCAGATTTCCACCAGCATGGTCGACTTCACGCCCTACCCGCTGCTGAACATGCTCGTTGTGATCTATATCGCGATCAGCGCCTTCTACTTCATCTTCGAGGCGAATCACCGGGGGCTGGCCGGAAAAATCAGCGGTACCGGTTTCATCGACCGTCGCGCCCTTTGAGCCAAGGCGCCCCAGCAACGCAAGGCGCACGCTAAAATGGAACGCGGTGGTCTGCGCCTGGGGTGCGGTCCAGCAAACTCGCGTTTGAAGACATACCGATAATTCCCAAAAGTTAGGTCTGCTCAGCAGCATGGAAGATAACAAACCAGAGGTCCCGGCCGAACCGCACCGCGCCGTCCTAGGCACGGCCGTAGGCGCGACGGTCCTCATTGCCATCGGCGCATTCGTGCTCTCGTTCGCTGCATTGACCGACCTGGCCGAACGCTCGGGCATCAGCCCGCGCCTGGCCTGGATCTGGCCAATCATCATCGACGGCATGATCGTGGCCGCCACCGTGGCCATCGTGGCCCTGAACGGCTTCCATCGCAAGGCCATGATCTACCCGTGGTCGCTGCTGTTCTTCGGTGCGATCGTTTCCACCGCGGCGAACTCCACCCACGCAATCCTGACCGTGGACTCGATCGAAAACGGAGTGCCGCCGCTGGTTTCCGCGCTGGTTGCCGCCATGCCGCCAATCGTCTTGCTGGCCATCACCCACCTGACCGTGCACATGTACCAGAAGAAGTCCGAAGCCGCGAAGCTGCGCGCTGAGCTGGAATACAACGAAGAGCAGGAAAACGCCGAGAA
Organism: Glutamicibacter sp. NPDC087661; assembly: GCF_044743275.1. Classification (NCBI taxonomy): domain Bacteria; kingdom Bacillati; phylum Actinomycetota; class Actinomycetes; order Micrococcales; family Micrococcaceae; genus Glutamicibacter; species Glutamicibacter sp. NPDC087661. Next base: position 1,113,489 of record NZ_JBIUWE010000001.1, on the reverse strand, counting down.
GTACGGCGTCGCTTATGATGATGGCTACAACGCTGCGCTGACCGACACCAAGACCGCCGAGGAAGAACGCCTATCGGTCCTGGAACAGGATCACCAGGACGCGCTGGCCCGAGCCCGCGCCGAAGGCATCGCGGCCGGCCGATCGGACTCGAAGGTCACCCCGATCAAGCAGAACGCGCAGCCAGCCAAGGAAACCAAGCCTGCAGCGCAGAAGAAGACCGAGGACAAGGCGCCATTGTTCGACGACATGGCTAAGCGCCTTTCCCGCCCATAAGGGCCGTCGCCGCACCCGGCTGGCGCCAGGGCATGAGCATGAGGACAGCATTTTCAGGAACGCTTTAGCATCCAGGAGGCATCAATGATGGATCCGGCGCAGGGCCAGGCGAACGACGAGTTCTCCGAACAGATTGCGGCCGCCGTTGAGCAGTACAAGTCTGTGACCGGCGAACTCAATACCGTCATGTCGGCCATGAAGGCGAAGATCCGCCGGTTGTTCGCGAATTCCGAGGTGCAACCGCTGTTCATTACCGGCCGGGTGAAATCGCCGCAGTCCTTCGCGGCCAAGGCCTCGCGCCGGCTGCAGGAAAGTTCCGAGACCGCCCCGGTGCTGGAATTCCCCAACCCGCTGCGCGAAATCCACGACATGGTGGGCATCCGCATCATCGTGATGCTGCCCCATGAAATCCAGCAGGTGGCCAGCCTGATCAAGTCGCACCGCGACTCCTTCGACTGCCGCAGCGACCGGGAGAAGGACATCGGCTCGGTGGAGTCCGGCACCTACGGCTACTCCTCGCGCCACCTGCTGCTCAAGACCCGCAGCGAGCCGATCGTGCGCAAATTCCAGGAGGCCTTGGGCAAGCCGGTGGTAGCCAGCGGCAACTTCGTCTTCGAAGTGCAGATCCGCACCGTGCTGCAGCATGCCTGGTCCGAAATGGAGCACGACATCCGCTTCAAGCATCCCGGCGAGGCCGCCTGGAATCCGCAGATCGACCGCCACTTCACCGCCACCGCGGCGATGCTGGAAACCGTGGAGGACTACTTCACGGACATCGACGAGCTGTACCACCGCCTGAACGGCTACCACGACCAGCAGGGCGCCGGATCCGAGCCGTTGACCGGCGAGAAGATCGGCGAAATATGGCAGACGCTGTTGCCGCACGTGGACCGCAAGCGCGATGACGATTGGTCCTGGGCCGCCGAGCTGCTCGGCTCCCACGGCATCGACCAGACCTGGCAGCTGGCGCAGCTGCTGGATGCGAATGTGGTCACCGATGTGCGTGCGGCGCTGGACCACCGGTACTCGCCGGGTCCGGACCGCTTGCTGGACGACGTGCTGCTCTGGCGCTTCGGCAAGGACCACATCGACAAGACCAGCGGCGGGGACCTGCGCCGCGAAGCCTCCTTGCGCCGCCGCCTGATCCAGATGATGGATTACCGATCGCAACCCAGCGACAAGGAATAATTTCGATTCGAAGCCCGGATTTCCACTGCGGTGGAAGTGCGGGCTTCGATTCTTTAGCCAGCTCAACCCCAAACTGTTAGTTTGTGCACGTTCCGCAGGCCACGGCGTGGTTGGCCGGTAGAATAGTCAAGTTGCCCAATTTGTGGGCCGCACAATTCTTGTACCCGCATGAAAGGGCCACACCATATGATTTCCGTAGCCAACCTTGAGCTACGCGTCGGCGCCCGCTTGCTGATGGACGAAGTGAACTTCCGCATCGACAAGGGCGACAAGATCGGACTGGTGGGACGCAACGGTGCCGGCAAGACGACGATGACCAAGGTCCTCGCCGGCGAGACCCAGCCAGCCTCGGGTGAGGTCACCTTCAAGGGCTCCATCGGCTACCTGCCGCAGGACCCCAAGACCCCTGACATGGAGCAGCTGGCGCGCAATCGCATCCTTGGCGCCCGCGGCCTGGACGTGGTGGTCACCAAGCTGGCCCAGAACCGCGAGGACATGGCCAGCGAGGACGCTGCCGTCTCCGCCAAGGCCATGCGCCAGTACGACCGGTTGGAAGCAGAATTCATCGCTGCCGGTGGCTACGCTGCCGAATCCGAAGCGGCCGCCATCTGCGCCAACCTGGATTTGCCGGACCGCATCCTGGACCAGCCGCTGCGCACCCTGTCCGGTGGACAGCGCCGCCGCGTCGAGCTGGCACGCATCCTCTACTCGGACGCCGAGACCCTGCTGCTCGATGAGCCGACCAACCACCTGGACGTCGACTCGATCATGTGGCTGCGCGACTTCATCAAGAACTACCCCGGCGGCGTGCTGATGATCAGCCACGATACCGGCCTGATGGAATCCACCGTGAACAAGGTGCTGAACCTCGACGCGAACCGCGGCGTGGTGGATGTCTACAACATGAACTGGAAGCGCTACAAGATCCAGCGCGAAACCGATGAGCGTGCCCGCAAGCGCGAGCGCGCCAACATCGAGAAGAAGGCTTCGGTCCTGCTGACCCAGGCGAACAAGATGAAGGCCCGCGCCTCCGGCGCCTCGGCGGCGCAGTCCATGCTCAAGCGCGTGGATCGCATGCTTTCCGGGCTGCAGGAGGAGCGTGCCTCCGACAAGGTTGCAGCCCTGCGCTTCCCGGATCCGGCTCCCTGCGGCAAGACCCCGCTCATGGCCGAAGGCCTGTCCAAGGCCTATGGCTCGCTGGAGATCTTCAACGATGTCTCGCTGGCCATCGACCGCGGCTCGAAGGTTGTCATCCTGGGCCTGAACGGTGCCGGCAAGACCACCTTGCTGCGCATGCTCGCCGGTGTCTCCGAACCCGATACCGGAAAGATCATTCCGGGCCACGGCCTGAAGATCGGCTACTTCGCCCAGGAGCATGACACCTTGGATCCGGAAGCCAGCGTGCTGGAGAACATGCGCCGCAACGCGCCTGACCACCTGAACGATGCCGACGTCCGCTCGATCCTCGGCTCGTTCCTGTTCGTCGGCGACGACGTGACCAAGCCGGCCGGCGTGCTCTCCGGCGGCGAGAAGACCCGTCTGGCCCTGGCCACCATCGTGGCTTCCAGCGCCAATGTGCTGCTGCTTGATGAGCCGACCAACAACCTCGACCCTGCCTCGCGCGCCGAGGTGCTGGGCGCGCTGTCCACCTTCCCGGGTGCCGTGGTCATGGTGTCCCACGATGAGGGCGCAGTGATGTCGTTGCAGCCTGAGCGCGTGGTCATCCTGCCTGATGGCGATGAGGACCTCTTCAACGAGGATTACCTGGAATTGGTTTCGCTGACTTAAATCCTGACAACGCGCAATAGCTCTCGTAGGCTTGGCAGATCACCATCTTCAAAGGGAGCTGCCAAGCCATGAGTGTTTTTGGACGCAAATTACCGCGGATCGCAGGCGCTGGGCTGCTGCTTGCCAGCGCGCTGGCCGGCTGCGCCGCACAGGTTTCCGATGAGATCAACGCCCAGTGGACGCTGCTGGACCCTGCCGGGGTGAATGCGTCGAGCACCAGCCTCGACCTCGGGGTCATGCGGCTTGCCTGTTCCTCCGGGTGACCGGCGACGTGACCGCCACCCAGGTGGAGCCGTCCAATGACCAGATCGCCATCGGGATCGTGGTTGAACCGCTGGAAGGCGAAGCGCATGCCTGCCAGGGCAACGAGACCGCGCCCTACACGCTGGAACTGCAGGAGCCGGTGGGGGACCGCACCCTCATCGATGCCTACTGCCTCGAAGGCGAGTGGCACAAGACTCCTGGGTGCAGCGACAGCGGGATCCGCTGGACGCCGCCGGCCAACGGCAGCTGAAAGAAAACTGCATTAAGCAGAGAACCGCGCGGCAACTGGAATATTCCAGCTGCCGCGCGGTTCCCTTGTTTCCCGCAGCTACTTCGGGAGGCCCCCTGGCGTGTGGTCGGCCTGGTCGAGCAGCGCATCCTCGATGGCTTCATCGGTCGGCGTGCCGTCACGGCGGAACTTCTTATCCGGCTTGGCGCGAATCTTGCGCACCTTGTGCAGCGGCTCGTCCAGGCCCAGCGCCTCGGCTTCGGCTTGCTCGGCGGCATCCTCGGCGTTCAGCTTCTTCTGCTGGCGAGCGGCATACCAGAAGCCGATGAAAGCCAGCACGCCAAAGATGTACCACTGGATCTCGTAGGAAAGATGCGGACCTTCATCCATATCCGGAGCGTCCAGCTGCAGTGGCGCAGTGGCCGGGGCCGGATCCTCTTCATACATCAGGCCGTAGGCGCCCTGGGCGATCTCGTAGTCCAGGAGCTTGGCGTAGTCTTCGAGCTGGATCGAAGCCAATTGGCCCTCCGGGGCGCCGCGGTCCAAGCGGATTTCCGATGGTTTCAAGCGCACATCCACAGTGACTTCTCCGGCAGGTGGCGCTGGAACAGCATCCGGGTGGCCGTTTTCCTGGTTGCCGATCGGCAGGTAGCCGCGGTTCACGACGACAGTTCCGCCCTCGGTGGTCCTGAACGGCACCAGCACCTCGTAGCCGGGGCTGCCGGCCTTGATGCGGTTGCGCACGATCATGGTATCCGCGGGCAGATATTGGCCTCTGAGCTGCGCGGTCATCCAGGTCTTGTCCTCGTCCAGGTCCTGGAAATTCTCCAGGGCCTGCGTGCCGGTGACCGGCTCTGCGAAGTAGTTGCGGTTGACCCGTTCGATGCCGTCGAGGACTTCGGCACGGCGGTCGGCTTGCCAATTGCCCAAGCCAATGCAGGCGGCGGCGAAGATCGCCACCAGAATGAGCCAGCCGACCCACCGGGTACTGGCCAGAAAACGATACATCTACTTGCTTTCTCCTTCATTGCCCGGCATCGGCAGCGTTTCCTTGTAGAGCAGGCGTTCCTTCAGATACGTTTCGAGCCAGTCGCGGTGCTCTTCGCAGGCCAGCCAGATTTTGCGCCGGTCCGGGGTGTGGATCTTCGGATTATTCCACAGCAGCTGGTGGCTGGCGGCGTTGCGGCAGCCCTTTCGCGAGCACTGGATTTCGGCGGCGGCAGGGGAGCCGCCGAGCGAACCTAGCAGATCCACTAGTCCTCCTTGGGAGCAGTTGTTGGCTGTTGCACCGGATCAGCTTCTTCGGCGAAGCTTCCGTCGATCACTTCTGGTTCCGGTGCCTGCTGCGCGGCCGGCGCGGTTTCGTCCGGTGCGGCGATAGCCTGGGCGCCGGGAGCCTTGTAGAACTCGGCGGGCGGTTCGCGTTTGGTCAGATCCGCACCGCCGTTGGCGATCACCACTGCGATATAGGGAAGGATAATTGCGCCCGCGAGCAAGACCCAGCGCAGCCAGCCATCGAAGAAGAAAGCGAGAACGAAGCAGATCAGGCGCACGGTCATGGAAATCGTGTATTTGCGCACACGTGAATCGCGCTCGGTGGTATGGGACTCGCGCGCTTCGGTAATGCGGTGAACTTCCGGTTGGCTGGAACCGTGATTCGTGGGCTGTGGGGACATGTAAAAGACTTCGCTTCGCAGTACGGGATCTGCTCCCATTGTCTCACCTGCGGCACGAAGAGTGTAATTTCTACGCGCTGTCGAAGCGGTAAAACTGGGTAGTAACTAATAGGATTGTTCACGGAGTAGCTACTTAACTAGGCAAAGTGCGCTTTTCGGCTGGCCCTTGGAGAGATTTACCATGCCAGGACAGCGAGCGCATGAACGGAGAAATACATTGACTACGGAACCAACCACTGGCCGCAGTGTCCTCGTGACCGGCGGCAACCGCGGGATCGGACTTGCTATTGCGCGCGCATTCGAAGCCAACGGCGACAAAGTGGCCATTACCTACCGCAGCGGCGAGGTTCCCGCCGGACTGCTCGGCGTCAAGGCCGATGTCACCGACGGCGAATCGATCGACGCGGCCTTCAAGGAAGTTGAAGCGGCCCACGGTCCGGTAGAAGTCCTCGTCGCCAATGCGGGGGTCACCAAGGACACCCTGCTGCTGCGCATGAGCGAAGACGACTTCACCTCGGTGATCGACACCAACCTCACCGGCGCCTTCCGCGTGATCAAGCGCGCGTCCAAGGGCATGATCCGGCTCAAGCGCGGCCGTGTCGTGCTGATTTCCTCGGTCGTCGGCCTTTACGGCTCGCCAGGGCAGATCAACTACGCGGCGTCCAAGGCCGGCCTGGTGGGCATCGCCCGCTCGCTGACCCGTGAACTGGGCTCACGCGGCATCACCGCCAACGTTGTGGCTCCGGGCTTCATCAACACCGAGATGACCGCTGTGCTGCCAGAGGACACCCAGAAGGAATACCTCTCCAGCATCCCGGCCAACCGCTTTGCTGAGCCTGAAGAGGTTGCCAACGTGGTCCGCTGGATCGCCAGCGACGAAGCAGGCTACATCTCCGGTGCCGTGATCCCGGTTGATGGCGGCCTGGGCATGGGCCACTAGAAGATTTAAGCAAGAAATCCAAAGGAGTACCACCATGAGTGAATTCAAAGGTGCCGTTGTAACCGGTTCCTCGCGCGGCATCGGTGCGGTGACCGCGCAGCTGCTGGCCGAGCAGGGCGTTGGCGTAGTGGTCAACTACCGCGCCAAGGCCCCGCGCGCCAACAAGATTGTTGCCGCTATTGAAGAAAAGGGCGGCAAGGCCGTTGCCGTGGGCGCCGACCTGACCACCGTTGAGGGTCCGCAGGCTCTGGTTGACGCGGCTGTTGAGAACTTCGGCTCGCTGGATGTCGTCGTGCTCAACGCTTCGGGCGGCATGGAAACCTCCATGGGCGAAAACTATGCGCTGCGCCTGAACCGCGACGCGCAGGTGGCCATGCTGGAAGCCGCGCTGCCCCAGCTGAGCGAGGGCGGCCGCGTGGTCTTCGTTACCAGCCACCAGGCGCACTTCATCAACGAAGTAACCACCATGGATGCCTACGACGCTGTGGCCAAGTCCAAGCGCGCCGGCGAAGATGCACTGCGCGAAATGATCCCGAAGCTGGCCGAGAAGAACATCACCTTCGTGGTGGTCTCCGGTGACATGATCGAAGGGACCATCACCGCAACCCTGCTCAACCGCATGGAGCCAGGTGCTATCGACGCCCGCCGCGAAGCTGCCGGCAAGCTGTACTCCGTCGAGGAGTTCGGCGCCGAGGTAGCCAAGATGGTCTTCGCCGACGTCGAGACCGGCCACACCGAGCTGGTTGGCGGCGCAGGCGACTTCCTGGAGCAGTCGGGCAAGTAAGCCCCCGCAGCAGCGCGCATCAGCTGGCGGCAGTTACCCCGTGCAGGGGTTCCGACCGCCAGCTTTTCCGTGCCTGGGGCAAAATGCGCAGGGTTAAGCGAAATCGCCGGGCACCTCCGAAAGGGAGGCGCCCGGCGATTTCGCTTGGATCAGTCCTTGGGCTTGTCGCCGCAGACGATCTTGTGCCATGGGCTGTAGGTCCAGCTCTTGGTTTCAGCTGGCAGCTTCTTGGATCCATCGAAGGCTTCCCGGTAGCGGGTGATATCGATGCTGAAGCCCTTCTTGCCACCAGATTCCGAGACGCACTTTTCGGCCGGGTTGTACTTGGTCTCGGGGTTGGTCTGGTTGTACTTGCCCGAGCTCTTCTGCGAGACATCCCAGTACTTGGTGGACCACAGGCGGGTATTGACCTTGTCGCCCGAAACCCAGGCCTGGATCATCACGCCGTAGGGGGTGTTGTTCTCCCAGATCATGTCGATCTGGCCTTCCCACAAGGTGGCTTCGCGTCCCGCGGGGTAGCGCTCGAACCAGCGCGAATGCGGCTTGTGGGTGATGTCGTCGTATCCGGCCAGGAAGCCGACGTTGTACATCTGGGTGGAGATCTGCGAGAGTCCGCCGCCTACGGCTTCGGTGCTGAAGCCGCTTTCCACGACCCCGGAGCTGTAATAGCCGTTGGCCACGGTGATCGGGCCCAAGGCCTGCAGCAGCGAGAAGCGTTCGCCGGGCTTGATGATATCGCCATTGACGCGCGCCGAACCGGCATGCAGGTTCTTGGTGCGTACGGTATCGGAAGCCGGGTAGGGAGTGGAGAAGGTGACGATCGGTTCCTTGATGCCGAGCTTCTTCGCATCTGCGGTGGTGAAGTCGGCTTCCTTCTCGGTCATCTCAACTTCGGCAGTGCGGTTCTTGGCAGCGGTGGCGGCCAGGACCTTGGCGCCCAGGCCCTTGGTCTCCAGCGAGATGCCCTTGGAGGACTTGATGATGGACGGCTTGCCGTCCTTCAAGACGATCTGCGCATCCTTGGCAGTGCTGGAAAGATCGGAATTCTTCGTCGCAGCCTTGTAGAGCTTCTCGTCATCCAATGCGATCGCTGGGGCGCCATCCTTGGGCGCGTACTTTGCCGCCGCGGCAATAGACGCGGCCGAGATGGACGCTTTCTTGTCATCCGATGCCAGGATGACCTCGTCCTTCAGCAGCGCCTTGACGTCCTTGTCGTAGAACGCCTGCAGGGCGTCGGCAGAGATTGCCGGCTTGCTGACCTCGGCAGGCAGGTCGATCGCCGCGCCGGCAATTTCCCATTCCTCGCTGATCAGTGTGGCGGCTTCTTCGGTCTTCAGCGCTACGCCGTCAACGGGCTTGGTCAGCTTCGAGGTGCCATCCTTGAAATCGATGGTTCCTTCGGCGACCTCGGCATTGGCCTTCTTGGCCAGCGCTTCAAGCTGCGCGCCCAGTTTTTCCTGATCTACGTCGACCGCTGGGGTGACGTGGAATTCGCCGGTGAGCCGCTCGTAGAGCTTGGCCGGGTTGATTTCGTAGGAAGTCAGTTCGTTGATGGTTTCATCAACGTTCAGTTCCAGGCCGGCCTTGGCCGGATCCAGGGTGTACTTTTCACCGTTGACGGTGACATCCATTGGCTTTTCAGCCAGGGGGAGTACCTCGCGTTCCAATTCGGCGCGAGCCTGGTCCTTGTTCATGGATCCGATGTTGACGCCCGCAATTGACGCGTTGGCTGGAACCTGGGAACTGACATAGGCGGCTCCGCCGAAATATGCTGCGGCTACGGCTGCAACACAAGAACCGGTAATGATCCAAGGCTTGGCCTTGCTCTTCGGCTTCTTCTTGTCTTGTGCGGAGTGCGTAGGCGTAGTTGAGGAACTGTCCGGGGAGGGGGTCTGCACTGGTCTGGTAGCTCTTTCGAAAGCGATAGGGGCTACGCGCGCGGCTAGGACTTATGCCGCCAGCCGTTAAACGCGTCAATAGAAATACTAACCGCTGGAACAACCGATCAAGTTACCGAAAGCCGCTATCGGCAGAATTGTTATGCAGTTGTTGGATTCCGCTAAGCCAAATCATTGAGTACTAGGTCGGCGATGACGTCCAGGCGCGAGAAGTCCAGGCGCACGTCCGCCTCATCGCGCAGGGCAGGCTTCGCATTGAAAGCCACACCCAAACCCGCGGCAGCAACCATGGCCAGATCATTGGCGCCATCACCGGCGGCGACGGTTGCCGTCATCGGGATGTGATGTTCCTCGGCCCAGGCGCGCAGCATCGTTTCCTTCATGCCGCGATCGACGATCTGGCCGTGAACGGTTCCGTCAAGAATTCCCTCGGAAATGCCCAAGGTGTTAGCCAGCGCATGGTCCAGGCCCAGATGGGCAGCCAACGGATCCAGGATCTGCTGGAACCCGCCGGAAACTACGCCGACCTTGTGCCCAGCAGCGTGGAACCGCTTGACCAGGGCTTCGGCGCCGTCCGAGAGGACAATGCGCTGGCCTACCTCGGCAAGGACAGTATCTGGCAGATCCTTCAAGGTAGCTACGCGCTGGATCAAGGACTGGGCGAAATCCAGTTCACCGCGCATCGCGGCTTCGGTCACCGCAGCCACTTCTTCTTCCCGTCCAGCGTGAGCGGCGAGCAGTTCGATGACTTCCTGCTTGATCAAGGTGGAATCGACATCCATCAGCAAGAGCAACTGCGGAGCATCGACGAGTTCGGCCGGTACCACCGCTACGCACATGTCCGCGTATTCCAGTGCGCCGTCGGCGACCTGCGCATCGACGAATGCCGCAGCAGCCTGCTGCAGCTTCGCCTGATCGGCCTGTTCAAGGCGGAACTTGGCGACCAGCCGCTCTTCGCTGGCTTTGATCTGGCTCTCGTCCGCGGCGGGAATGAGCCCGGCGGCGGCCGCTTGCTGCAATACAGCGTTGAAGTCTGTGCGGGAGAAAGCGGGGCGGGATGCGAAAACCAATGATGAAGCCATGCAACCATTTTTCATTGCTTCGGTGTTTACGACCAAACATGACGTGTTGGCGCAAAGCTGCTGACCAGGCCCAGGGGAGCGAACTAGTATTGCCGTTGGACGCAATACAGGTCAATCCGGCGATCTCAGGCCCCGTTCGGCATTTCCAATTAGTGAAACAGGGGCGAAAAGTCTAATCTTGAATACCATGAGCGAAGTGCTAACTTTCAAAGATGTCAGCGTTGTACGCGGGCGAAAAGACCTGCTCAAGGACGTGTCCTGGGAAGTCAAAGAAGGACAGCGGTGGATTGTGATCGGCCCCAATGGCGCCGGCAAGTCGACCTTGATGAACATTGCGGCCACCCGGCTGCACCCAACCCGCGGTACCGCGGATATCCTTGGCGAACGTTTGGGCAAGGTGTCGGTCTTCGATCTGCGTCCGTTGATCGGCCTGAGCTCAGCCCTGGTTGCCAACTCCATTCCAGCCAACGAAACCGCGCTGAACGTAGTACTCACCGCGGCTTACGGCATGACCGGTCGCTGGCGCGAGAAGTACGAGAAGCTCGATGAGCGCCGTGCTTTCCATCTGCTGCACAACTGGGGCATGTCCACCTTCATGAACCAGCCTTTCGGCAAGCTTTCCGAAGGCGAGCGCAAGCGCGTGCTGATCGCCCGTGCCTTGATGACCGATCCCGAACTGCTGATCCTCGATGAGCCTGCAGCAGGCTTGGACCTTGCCGGGCGCGAAGACCTGGTTGGCAAGATGGCGGAACTGGCAGCCGACGAGGATGCCCCGGCGCTGGTTCTGGTAACCCACCACCTTGAAGAGGTGCCAGCGGGATTCACCCACATCCTGATGATGCGCGACGGCGAAGTTGTCGCTGCCGGCGAGATCGAATCCACGCTGAACGAAGCGAACCTAGAAGCAACCTACGGCATGCCGCTGAGCCTGCGGCGTGAAGGTGGACGCTACTCTGCTTTCGCACGCAGCTAACAGCAATAACTAAAGGGGAAAATTCCACGTGATCGAATTTTGGCGCGAAGCCCTGGTCTTCATTGGTGGACTGTGGGCCGGAACTATCAACACCGTCGTCGGTTCGGGCACGTTGGTCACTTTCCCCATTCTCGTGGCGTTGGGCATGGCTCCGGTGAATGCCGTCGTCTCCAACGCCATGGGTCTGGTTGCTGGTGGCTTCTCCGGTGCCTGGGGGTACCGTCGAGAAGCTGCCAGCGTCAAGAAGACGCTGCTCAAACTCGTGCCGGTTTCACTGATCGGCGGGTTGATCGGTTCCTTGCTCCTCCTGAACCTGCCGGAGTCCGTCTTCGGCATCGTTGCGCCGGTGCTGCTGGTTTGCGCGCTGGTGCTGGTGATCTTCCAGCCCCGTCTTGCCAAGTGGGCGAAGACCCGGCAGGCCGCTTCCGGCGGCACCGACCCGGATGATGCCGATCGCGCCCAGATTCCAATGGTCCTCTACATCCTGGTGTTCATCATCGGTGTCTACGGCGGCTACTTCACCGCCGCGCAGGGAGTCCTGCTGATGGCGGTATTCGGCGTGTTCTTGCAAGCATCCCTGCAGCAGTCCAATGCAATCAAGGTCATCCTCTCCCTGATCGTGAATCTCGTGGCGGCCGCGATGTACCTGATCATTGCGCCGGAACGCATCAATTGGCTCGTCGTCCTGCTTATCGCTGTCGGCTCGCTGATCGGCGGATTTGCCGGCGCCAAGATTGGCCGCAAGCTCTCGCCTGGGCTGCTGCGCCTGGTCATCGTCATCCTGGGCCTGGTCGCCCTGGGCAACATGCTCTACAAGTTGGTGTAGCTTCGTGGCTGAAATTCTCAACCCTGAACGGATCCTGCCGGTCGCGGATCTGGCCGATTCCCGCCTCGACGAGTACCTCCGGCTCTCCGAAGCGAACCTGCGTATGCGCACTGACGTGGAAAACGGGCTCTACATTGCCGAGAGCACCAAAGTGGTGCAGCGTGCGATCAACGCGGGCCACGTGCCGCGCAGCTTCTTGCTCGCCGAAAAGCATCTGGACCAGCTAACCGAGGAGTTCAACCGTTTCCCAGACGCGCCGATTTTCATTGGGGATGATCGGCAGCTCCAGGATCTGGTCGGCTTCCACTTGCACCGCGGCGCCATGGCAGCGATGAATCGTCCCGAACCGCTGGATCTGGACGAAGTGCTTGAAGCCAGTTCGCGCGTCGCCATCTTGGAAGACATCGCCGACCATACTAACCTCGGCGCAATTATCCGTTCGGCTTCAGGGCTCGGCGTTGACGCCGTGCTGCTCACCCCCAAATGCGTGGACCCCTGGTACCGTCGCAGCGCCCGCGTCTCAATGGGGACGGTCTTCGACCTTCCTTGGGTACGCATGCTGTCGTGGCCAGAGGACATCCAGACCTTGAAGAGGCATGGCTACGAGATGCTCGCCATGGAACTGACCGAGGACGCGATCCCGCTAAACGAAGTAGAGATCAAGTCTGGCCAGAAGGTCGCCATGATCTTGGGCAACGAAGGCAGGGGAGTTACCGATGAAGCTCTGGACGCCGTTGACCGGACCGTGATCATCCCTATGTACCGCGAAGTGGATTCCCTGAATGTTGGTGCCGCTAGCGCAATTGCATTCTGGCATTTGTGCTCCGCGCCACGCTAAGAAGGTTTCTGCCGCCGCCGCTTTTGCGATAGGATGGACTGTCTGTGCATTGAGGTCTCTTCATGGAGCCCTGAATGCGGGACACAATTTCCGAGTAAGTAGCTACTGGCAAAATCCAGTGGCCATAAACAAAAAGGTGTATAGCTATGAAGGCTGATATCCATCCACAGTACGGCCCAGTTGTCTTCAACGACCTGGCATCCGGCGAGAAGATCCTGACCCGTTCGACCGCTAAGTCGGACAAGACCATCGAATGGGAAGATGGCAACACCTACCCAGTAATCGACGTCGAAATCTCGGCAGCTTCGCACCCGTTCTACACCGGCAAGCAGCGCATCATGGACACCGCTGGTCGTGTCGAGCGCTTCAACGCCCGCTTCAAGGGCTTCGGCGGCAAGAAGTAATACTTCGCCCCTAGCAAGCTTTCGCGGCGTGTTTCCAGTATTTGGAAACACGCCGCTGCTGCTTTAACAGCACACCTGTCCATCAGTGACTGAAAAATGTTTTCACGGAACCGTCTAAGAGGATTCGTTTTTCGCGCCACGATACGCATCGCGGCATCTTGGCAGTTTCCTGGATGCGCCAGTGACTGAAAAATATTGTCAGCAGCGTCCGCCCCAGCGTCTTCCGGCTCAATAGCCGTCGGGGCGGCAGGAGATGACTGAAAAATGCTCTCACTTAACTGACTAGGAGGATTCCTTTTTCGCGCCGTGATGCGCTAGTGGCATTTTGGTAGTCGTCTCGATGCGCCAGTGACTGAAAAATATTGTCAGCAGCGTTCGCCCCAGAGTCGTTCGGCGCAATAGCCGTCGGGGCAGCCGGGGATGACTGAAAAATATTTTCACGGAACTGTCGTAGAGGTCCCGTTTTAGGCACAGCGGTGCGCATCGGGCATTTTGGCAGTTGCCTGGAGGCGCCATTGACTGAAAAATATTGTCAGGAGCGTTTGCCCAGAGCTTTTCGGTGCTATAGCCGTCGGGGTTTCCAGTGGCGGCTGAATAAGGATTCGCTGACTCGTCGAAGCAGACGTCTTGGCCGCACTGCTCCGAGCAACTGGCTCCATCGCCGTTGCGTGAATGGTGTTATTGGTGGTGTGGAGGTGCTGGTGACTGAAAAATTCTGTCACCCAAAAACCGGTCAATCGGGATAGCGTCCTCAGCCTGTTTCCTTCTGGCCGTCATCTGGCGGCGATTCAGGACCGGGATCCTCGTCTGGAATGTCGACGCGAGGCTTGAGCCCAAGTACCCTGCGTACTTCTGCCGTGAGTCGAATATGCGGCAAAGGAATGACCTTAGGGCGCTCTGGGCAATGATCATTTACATGATCGAATTGGTCCACACGCTTGACGCTTTCCGGAATAACGAGTGCGCTCAGCCCGTGTGGAGTCACCCACATCTTGGATCCGTCAGGACGCGGAACGACTTTCCAACCCAATGCATGCTTGAACATTTGATGCTGCTTGCACAGCAGATGCGTATTGTCCCTGGTCGTATGCCCTCCGTGAGCCCAGCCATTTATATGGTCAATCTCGGAGCGGTCAGCTGGACGGCGACAGCCGGGGAAGCAGCAATGCTCATCGCGGTGCCGTAACAGATCCTTGAGGCTCTGCGAGGGCCGGTAGCGCCTTCGCTCGACATCTATCGCGGCGCCAGTCCATGGGTCGGTCAGCACGCGCTGGAACGAAGGCGCATCCTTTGCCAACACCAATGCGACCCCCAGTGGGATGGGGCCGTAGCCTTCCAGGTCAGCCACGGTCCTTGTAGGATCCGCCAGCATTTCCACCGCGGGAATCGTGATGGATACCCGTGGCTTGAGGGGCGTGCCTTCCCGGTCCGGCCAGCCGTTGAGGATGATGTCTGCAAAGGCGTCCGCTTCTATTAGCTCCCGGGTGCGGGGATCCTGCGGATCGTTATGCTGATCAGCTAGCCACTTGACGGAGTTCTTGATGGAATGAATCACTGCGGCACTGTTGTAGTACTTGAGGGTGGACATGCCATTTTCGTTATCCCATAGCGTGAGCTTGCGATTCTTTTCAGACTTCTTGTGCCTTTGTTCGGCGGCCTCCGGGCACATCCTGTCATGGAACCGGCGTGCGCGTTGGTATATCGCGTCATCAGACGCAGTCTTCGCCATGGGCAACAGCACGCGTTGCATCTGCATGATTTGTTCGGGGAGCAAGTCCTGCGAATACTTCACGATGTCATGCGCTGCCTTGGGCGTGATCTCTCCTGCAGCCAAAGCCGTGAGGGTTTCCTTGCAGGCGTAGCGAAGACCCTTGGCATAGAACATCCGCTTGCCTACCATGCGAGGGGTCTCACGCAGCGCGACAGCCGCTTCTGCGATGAAGTTGGAGTTGATGACCTGGTCACTGCCGCGGTCAACGCCATAGTATTGAGCACTTTTCCGAGCCTCGCGTTCCTCCTCCTCGGTAGTGGTCCCCGCGGTGGCGATCATATCGGCAAATGATTCACTGACTTGTTCTACTGAATCGGCCAGCAGCACAGATGTCATTGCATCGAGGGTGCTCTGAATGCGTTGGATCTTCTTCAGCCGTTCGAGGGCGTCGTCGGGGCCATTGAGCGGGCCCGCGTCGTAGAGCTCATCTGCCAATTGCTTCAGCGGACCATGGAACAGGTGATGTTCGAGATGGTCGCTGAATAACGAATCCTTGTGGGATTCTGTGCGAGTGCCAGCTGGGGGCAACGGTAGACGATGTTCATCATCGTCGTCATGGATGAAATCGGGTATAGCCATAGTTAATTATCCTGCCGGCAACAGACAGTTTGGCCCGGAAATCCGCGGAATGTGGAAGTATTCTCGAATATTTATTCGATTGTTATCCGGCGTCGAATGTTGCCACTGCGAACCACCGAATCCGGGGGTGCGTGGATTCGACTAGCGGGCAGCCGGGGATAGAATGAAACCATGAAGCATCATGGTGAATACAAGGTAGTCGGTGGCAAATTAGTCGTTGTAGATCTGGATACTTCCGATGGCGTGATCACCGAAGTGTCATTGAATGGCGACTTCTTCCTGGAACCAGATGATGCACTCGATGACTTGAATGATGCGCTACGCGGTTTGCCAGCGGACGCCAGCCACAGCACCATACGCAATGCGGTAACCGACAATCTGCGTGAAGGCGCAGTGATGTTCGGTTTTGACGAAGACGCCATCGCGCGCGTCGTCCGCCGCGCGCTGGGACACGCCACCAAGTGGGAAGACCACGAGTGGGAAGTCCTGGGCCCGGAGATCATTCCAATCACCGAGCAAGTGGCGCTGGATGAGGTGCTGACCCGGCAAATCGCCAAGGGGACCCGCAAGCCGACCATCCGTTTCTGGGACTGGAGCGAAGGTGCCGTCGTGATCGGATCCTTCCAGTCGCTGAAGAACGAAGTGGACATGGAGCAAGCCGAAAAGCACGGCATCCAGGTGGTTCGCCGCATTTCCGGAGGCGGCGCGATGTTCATGGAAGCTGGCAACTGCATTACCTACTCGCTCTACGCTCCTGAATCCCTGGTGGACGGCATGAGCTTTGCCGATTCCTACCCGTACCTGGACGCCTGGGTGATGGAAGCGCTGGAAAGCATCGGCCTGGAAGCGTACTACAAGCCGCTGAACGACATCGCGACCCCTGCCGGCAAGATCGGCGGCGCAGCGCAAAAGCGCCTGGCCAACGGTGCGATGCTGCACCACGTCACGATGAGCTACGACATCGACGCGGAGAAGATGACCCAGGTGCTGCGCATTGGCCGGGAGAAGATCTCCGACAAGGGCATCACCTCAGCGGTCAAGCGTGTGGATCCGCTGAAGTCGCAGACAAAGCTGGATCGCATGGAGATCATCAACGTCATGATGGACACCTTCGCCAAGCGCACCGGGGCCAAGCCGGCGCAGCTGGATGCCGAATCCCGTCTGGCGGCGAAGGAATTGGCCGAGGCCAAATTCGCTACCGCGCAGTGGACCGCGCGGGTTCCGTAGCGAGCCAAGATCCAAGGGGCTGTTCTCGATCAAGTTCGAGGCCAGGCCCATGTTTTGCTTGAGGCCATGGTTGCTGTGGCCCTGCCATCTCCGCTGCGCCGGCAGCGTGTAGCGGCACGGAAAAGCCGGCCCGCTGCGTGGATAAGCAGCGGGCCGGCTTCGGAGGGCCAGCGCCTAGCGGCTGGTGCGGCTGTAGGCCTGGGCCTTCAGCGAGCGTTCCAGTTCTGCGCGTTCCTCAAGCAGGATGCGCTTGAGGGCGGCCGGTGCGCTCTCATGGCGTTCCAGCCATGCGGTAGCGGTAGCCAGTGCATGGTTCTGCTCGATGGCGCCCTGGAGATCCTGGTGCCCTGGATACAGCCCCTCGATCACGCGCGTGGCGAATTCCATGCCCATGGTCTCGAAGACCGGCAGGATCGCGGCCCAGTAGCGTTCCTCGAACGGTGCCAGCAGGGCGGAGGAACCCATGGTGAAGCCCAGCGCGGTGGCCGAGAGGGCATCGTTGGACAGCTCCCCGTGTTCATCGCGCGCCATCAGCACGGTGTCGAAAGCGGTGTCCTTGGCCTGCGGATCCGGGCGCGCCGCCAGCGCGGTGCGAACCGAATTCTGCGCCACGCTGGTGGGGTTGGCCTTGGCCGCTTCGTGCATGGATGCCTCGGCGGCCTCGTCGAGCCGGCCGGAAGCGGCCAGCGCGATGTAGGAACCCCACAGCAGCTGCTCATCGACGGTGACCTGGTAGGCATTGGGCTGCTCGCCCAGGAAGGCGTCGAGCACCTCCGGAGCCACGCCGGCACGGGCCAGGCGAACCAGGGTGCGCGCGGTGGTGGTCTGCTGGTCTCCGCCGGCCTCGAACCGGGTGAGCCACCCGGTGAGGGTTGCGGCGGCCTTCTGGCGCAGCTCCGCGCGCAGCTCGGGGGCAACGTACTTGGAAATCGAGGTGGCCAACTGGTCGGTAAGCACCCCGAAGACGCCCGCGTCGGTGACGGCGTGCGCGTGATCGAGGATCGCCTGCACGTAGCTTTGCGCATCCAAGGTGGCCGAACGCACCGCATCCCACAGCGACGCCCAGCAGGTGGCGCGGGGCAGCGAGTCGCCCAGGCCCGAGAGGTGGCCGAGCAAGGTGGCACGCGAAACCGGGTCGAATTCGATCAGCGCATAGGTCTCATCGCCGTCGTTGGGCAGCAGCAGATCCGGGATCCGGCGTCCGACCAGGAAGTCCAGGGCCGCAGATTCGCCGGAGAGCTCCACGTCCACCGAGTCGGTGCGCACCAGCTGGCTCCCGTCCAGCTGGTAGGCGCCGACCGAAAGCACATGCGGGCGGGCGATCTTCTGCCCGGTGACCGGATCGGTGCCCGACTGGATCAGCGATGCCGCGGTGATGGTGCCGCCGGCATCGGTGGTGTACTCGACGTGCAGCTTCGGCACGCCGCTGGTCTTCAGCCAGGCATCCGCCCACTGGCCCATATCGCGGCCGCTGGCCGCTTCGAGCGCTTCGAGGAAGTCATCCAGCGAGGTATTGCCGTAGGCGTGCTTGCGGAAGTAGGCGCGGGCGGCGTCGCGGAAGGCCTCGGCGCCGACAAAGGCGGCCAGCTGCTTGAGCACGCTGGCGCCCTTGGCGTAGGTGATGCCATCGAAATTCTGGTCCGCGGCCAGCAGGTCAGGGATGTCGGCCACGATGGGGTGGGTGGTGGGCATCTGGTCGGCCACGTAGGCCCAGGCCTTGCGGCGCGCCGCGAAGGTGGTCCACGCGGTGGTGAAGTCGGTGGCTTCGTCGTTGGCCAGGGTGCCGATGTAGTCGGCGAAGGATTCCTTGAGCCACAGGTCATCCCACCACTTCATGGTGACCAGGTCGCCGAACCACATGTGCGCCATTTCGTGCATCAGGGTGTTGCCGCGCTGCTCGTACTGGCCTTCGGTGGCGTGCGAGGTGAAGACGTAGCGTTCGGTGAAGGTGACCAGGCCCGGGTTTTCCATGGCGCCGAGGTTGTACTCCGGCACGAACGCCGAGTCGTACTTGCCCCACGGGTAGGGGTAGTCGAACAGCTGGTGGTAGTAGTCCAGGCCCTGGCTGGTCAGCTTGATGATCTCGTCGCCGTCGAAGTGCCCGGCCAGCGAGGCGCGGCAGGTGGCGGCCATCTCGATGCTCAGCTCTTCGCCGTCATCCAGCCGCTGGAGGTGCTCGCCGCGCACCACGTGGTACGGTCCGGCCAGCACCGCGGTGATGTAGCTGGAGATCGGGGGAGTCGGGGCGCAGGCCACGGTCTTGGTGCCGTCATCGTGCAGCACCTCATCGACGATCGGCTGGTTGCTGGCCAGATGCCAGGCTGCCGGACCGGTGAGCGTGAAGCGGTAGCTGGTCTTCAGGTCGGGCTGCTCGAAGCAGGCGAAGACCCGGCGCGCCTCGGAAGGCTCGAACTGGGTGTAGAGGTAGGTTTGCCCATCCTGCGGATCCACGAAGCGGTGCAGCCCCTCGCCGGAGCGCGAGTAGATCGCCCGTCCGGTGATCTTCACGGTGTTCGGCACGTTGGTGCGCAGCTGGTCGAGGTAGATGCGTGCATCGAGCACTGCGGATTCCAGGTCGATCGCGGTGCCGTTGACCAGTACCTCGTCCACGGATTCGTGGATGAAGTCGATGAAGGCCGCCGGATCCTTGGAGCTGAAGTTCAGCGTGGTGATCGAGCTGAAGCTGGTGGCTGTGCGATCGGTGGCATTGGAAAGATCGAGCTGGACCTCGGCGAAGTGCCATTCGATATTCCGTGCGCGCCAGGCCGCTTCGTCGCGCCTGAGGTTTTCATTGGGTGCATAGCGTTGAAGTGTGTCCACCACCCCAGCTTAGCTGTGAAAGGAATGCTTTAGGGTTCTTTTTGCTAAACTTCCCGGCTCGCCAGCAGGGCGCGAATGCCGTGGAAGTGCTCGGAGATCAGCTGCCGGGCGGTTTCCACGTCCTTGGCGCGTACCGCGTCGAGGATATCGCGGTGGTCCTGGGCGGTCTTGGCCGGCTGGGTGATTTCCAGATCGGAGTCGATTGCATCGTAGATGGTGCGGTAGACATCCCAGAACACTCCGAGCAGGTTGGTCAGCAGCTGGTTGCCCAGCGGCTCGAAGAGGATGCGGTGGAAGGCCTTGTCCTGCTCGACGAAGGTCTCCTCGCGCGCCGCGTGCTGCTCCATCTGGCTTACGCACTGCTCCAAGGCCTCCAGGTGCTCGTCGGTGACCGCGCGGATGGCCAGGCCGATCAGGCCGGTTTCCAGTGCCTGGCGGACATCGACCAGCTCACTGGCCTCATGGCCATGGTGGCGCAGCGACATCTGCCCGCGGAAGGCGAGGGAGTCATGCAGGGCGTTGAGGTTTTCCTGGGCCACGAACATGCCGAAACCGTGGCGGGTGTCGATGATGCCCAGGGCCTGGAGCACCTTGATCGCCTCGCGCAGGGAGTTGCGCCCCACACCCAGCTCGGCCATGAGTTCCTGCTCGGTGGGCAGCGGGTCCCCGGGCAGCAATCCGCGTTCCAGGATCAGCGCGGTGATGTCATTGGTCAGCGCGCGCAGGCGGGCACGGGCATCTGATCGGCGGGCTGGCATCGTGCTCAACGGATCCTGCTTTCCTCGGCGGGCGGAGAAGTTCATGTGACGCAGTTGACCATGCGGCGTGACGTCCACTACAGTCTAGACCATAGATCGGACATCCTACGTCCTACAACACTCACTCATTTTCCTGGAGGTGGCAAGAATGGCTTTGAACGAAGTAGCCAACAAGCCCTTTGCACGACGAGATTTCCTGAAGATCA
Organism: Glutamicibacter sp. NPDC087661; assembly: GCF_044743275.1. Lineage (NCBI taxonomy): Bacteria > Bacillati > Actinomycetota > Actinomycetes > Micrococcales > Micrococcaceae > Glutamicibacter > Glutamicibacter sp. NPDC087661. Next base: position 1,092,964 of record NZ_JBIUWE010000001.1, on the reverse strand, counting down.
CCGGCATGGTTGGCGCTGCTGCGGCATTCTCGGCCAGCCTGGCCGCCTGCTCCCCAGGAGCCAGCGGTGGCGCGGGCAGCACCGCAGCTGCCGGCACGGGCACCATCGAGGCAGGCATTTCCTACGCCCTGTCCACCGGTTTCGACCCGATGACCTCCTCCGGCGCGACCCCGTTCGCCGCCAACATGCACATCTTCGAAGGCCTGGTGGACCTGCACCCGGCCACCCGTGAACCGTACCTGGCGCTGGCAGCGGCGGAGCCGAAGCAGATTGACGACACCAGCTGGGAAATCACCCTGCGCGACGGGGCCACCTTCCACAACGGGGAAGCGGTCACCATCCAGGACGTCGTCTACTCCTTCGAGCGGGTGCTGGACACCGGCAACGCCTCGTTGTTCGCCCAGTTCATCCCCTTCATCAAGTCGGTGAAGGCCAAGGACGAGAAGACCGTGGCGTTCACGCTGAACTACGCCTTCCCGCTGTTCCCGACCCGCATCTCGGTGGTCAAGATCGTGCCGAAGGCCGTGGCTTCCAAGGACCAGGCCGCCTTCGACGCCGCACCGATCGGCACCGGCCCGTACAAGCTGGTCTCGGCCACCAAGGACGACAAGATCGTCTTCGAGAAGTTCGAGGACTACAACGGCAAGTACCCGGCGACCGCCAGCGGCATGACCTGGTTCCTGCTCTCCGATGCGGCGGCCCGCGTGACCGCCATGGAATCGGGCCGCGTGCAGGCCATCGAGGACGTTCCGTACCTGGATATGGACCGCCTGGCTTCGAAGGCCACGGTGAAGAGCGCCGATTCCTTCGGCCTGCTGTTCCTGATGTTCAACTGCGCCAAGAAGCCATTCGACAACGCGCTGGTCCGCCAGGCACTGCACTACGGCCTGGACACCGAGTCGATCATCAGCACCGCGTTGCTGGGCAACGCCAAGGCTGCCAGCTCCTATGTGCAAGAAAGCCACCCGCAGTACATCAAGGCGGATACGGTCTACGGCTACGACGAGGCGAAGGCCGCGGCGCTGCTGGCCGAAGCCGGCGTGGACAAGCTGGAATTCGAGCTGCTGACCACCGACACCTCGTGGGTCAAGGACATCGCCCCGCTGATCCTCGAATCCTGGAACAAGATCCCGGGCGTGAAGGTCACCATGAAGAACCTGCAGTCCGGCGCGCTGTACACCGACAACGTGGACAGCGGCACCTTCTCGGTGGTGGCCGCCCCGGGCGACCCATCGGTCTTCGGCAACGACCTGGACCTGCTGATGAGCTGGTTCTACCGAGGCGATGTCTGGCCGAAGAACCGCTTCCGCTGGAACGATGCACCCGAATACAAGGAGCTGCAGAAGCAGCTGGACGCGGCCATCCAGACCGATGATTCGAACAAGGCCATGGCGGCGTGGGGCAAGGCGATCAACATCGTCGCCGACCAGGCCCCGCTCTACCCGGTGCTGCACCGCCAGCTGCCATCGGCCTGGGACGAAAACGCGCTGGAAGGCTTCGCACCGCTGCCAACCACCGGCATCTCCTTTGTCGGCGTGAACCGCAAGGCCTAGCTGGCCCCGGCCCCGCGCAGCAGGCCGGGAGGCACGGCACCCACGCCGTGCCGCCCGGCCCGCACAGCGCAATGACCTGCACACTTCGATACTCGACGGAGCTACTCCATGGGGAATTTCCTCAACCTGCTCTTACGCCGCCTGGCCGCGCTGCCGGTGATGGTCCTTGGCATCTCCGCCATGGTCTTCATCATCATGAAGCTGGCCCCGGGCGATGAAGCCACCTCCGCGCTGGGCGAGGGCGCCTCCGAGGCCGCCAAAGAGGCCTACCGCGAGGAACGCGGCCTGAACGACGCGCTGGTGGTCCAGTACATCAGCTTCATCGGCCGGCTCATCCGCCTGGACTTCGGCCTGACCACCCCGCCGGCCCAATCGGTCTCCCAGATGATCGCCGGCGCGTTCCCGCTGACCTTGCAGCTGACCTTCCTGGGCGTGGTCATCGCCGTGGTCATCTCGCTGGCCTTCGGCCTGCTCGGTGCGCTGTACCGCGATGGCTGGCCGGACCAGCTGGTCCGCATCTTCTCCATCGCGGCGATCGCCACCCCGTCCTTCTGGCTGGGCATCCTGCTCATCCAGTGGTTCGCCCTGGGTTCCAGCCCGCTGTTCCCCTCCGGGGGAGCGGCCCCCGAAGGATCGGGCCCGGGCACCTGGCTGCTGCATATGGCGCTGCCGGCCCTGGCCCTGGCCATCCCGGTCTCCGCCTCGCTCACCCGCGTGGTGCGCACCTCGATGGTCGAGGAACTGGACCGCGACTACGTGCGCACCGCCATCGGCAACGGCGTGCCGCGCGGCGAAGTGATCTCCAAGAACGTGCTGCGCAACGCCCTGGTCACCCCGGTGACCGTGCTCGGGCTGCGCATCGGCTACCTGCTGGGCGGTGCGGTGGTCATCGAGATGATCTTCTCCCTGCCCGGCATGGGACAGCTGATCATGAACGGCATTACCAACAAGGACACCAACCTGGTCCAGGGCGTCACGCTGACCATCGCGATCACCTTCGTGCTCGTGAACATCATCGTCGACTTGCTCTACCTGCTGATCAACCCACGAATTAGGACGGTGTAGGGATGAGCATCATGGCCCCACGCAACAACCTCGTGAACCGCCTTTCCGAGTCCGGCGCCCGCTTCAAGGCGCTGCCGGCAGGCTCCAAAATCGCCTTGGCCTTCCTGCTGGCCATTGCCGCGGTGGCCCTCTTCGCCCCGCTGATCGCCCCGCACGACCCGCTGGCCACCGGAATCCCGGCGCAGAAGCCGAGCGCCGAGCACTTCTTCGGCACCGACCGGCTGGGCCGCGACATCTACTCGCGCCTGCTCTTCGGCGCCCAAGCCTCGCTGCTGGTCGGCCTGGGGTCGGTGGCGCTGGCACTGGTCATGGGCGGGCTGCTCGGTGCGTTGGCCGCCACCAGCGCCAAATGGGCCAATGAGACGATCATGCGCATCATGGACATGGTGATGGCCTTCCCGGGCATCGCCCTGGCCGCCGCGCTGCTGGCTTCGCTGGGCAACACCTTGCCGGTGATCATCTTGTCCATCGCGATCATCTACACCCCGCAGATCGCCCGGGTGGTCCGTGCCAACGTGCTGGCCCAATGGGGCGAGGACTATGTGCGCGCCGAACGCGTCATCGGCGCCGGGCGCTTCTACATCCTGGGCACCCACGTGCTGCGCAACTGCGCGGCCCCGGTGATGGTCTTCGCCACCGTGATGGTGGCCGACGCCATCATCCTCGAAGCATCCCTTTCCTTCCTCGGTGCAGGCATCCAGGATCCGGCCCCGAGCTGGGGCAACGTGATCTCCTACGGCCGCACCCTGGTGCTCAACGGCGCGTGGTGGGCGACCACCTTCGCCGGCCTGGTGATCCTGCTGACCGTGCTGGCGCTGAACATGCTGGCCGAAGGCATGACCGATGCGCTGGTGAACACCAAGGGCTCGGCCAGGAAGCAGGCGAAGAAGAACGGCGAACCTGCGCTGGCCAAGGCCAAGGCGGCCGCGGACCCGCAGGCCGCCGAGCGGCTGCGCGGGGAACTGGACCTGCTGGCAGCGGCCGAGGCCCAGCGCACCGACCGCCTGGTGCTCGATACCTCCCAGGGCGCGCCGCGCACTATCCTGGAGGTCAAGAACCTGTCCATCCGCTTCCCGGAGCGCTACGGGGACACCCCGATCGTGCAGGATGTCTCCTTCGCGGTACGCGAGGGCGAAACCATGGCGCTGGTGGGCGAATCCGGCTGCGGCAAGTCCATCACCTCGCTGGCCATCATGGGGCTGCTGCCGGGCAGCGCCCAGCTCTCCGGTTCCATCACCTTCGAGGGCAGGGAACTGCTGCCGGCCACCTCCGATGGCGGCACCCGGGCCGGGGACGACAAGGTCTACAAGGGCCTGCGCGGCCAGCAGATCGCGATGGTCTACCAGGACGCGCTGTCCAGCCTGAACCCCTCGATGCTCATCGGCGACCAGTTGCGCCAGCTCACCCGCCGCGGCGGACGCAAGACCCCCGAGGAATTGCTCGCCCTGGTCAAGCTGGACGCCAAGCGCACCCTGCGCTCCTACCCGCATGAGCTCTCCGGCGGCCAGCGCCAGCGCGTGCTGATCGCCATGGCCCTCTCGCGCAGCCCCAAGCTGGTGGTCTGCGACGAGCCGACCACCGCGCTGGATGTCACCGTGCAGAAGCAGGTGGTCGACCTGCTCAACGAGCTGCGCGAGCAGCTGGGCTTCGCGATGGTCTTCGTCTCCCACGACCTGGCACTGGTGGCCTCGCTGGCCCACCGGGTCACCGTGATGTACGCCGGCCAGGTGGTGGAGTCCGGTCCGATCAGCGAGGTGCTCTCGGACCCGCATCACGAATACACCCAGGGCCTGCTCGGCGCGGTGCTCTCCATCGAGTCGAAGGCCGAACGCCTGCACCAGATCCCGGGCACCGTCCCCAGCCCGTACGATTTCGCCGCCGGCGACCGCTTCGCCGAGCGTTCGCAGCGTGCCGGCGCCGACCCGGACCAGCACCTGTCCTTCGTCCCGGTGGACGCCGGCAGCGAGCACCGCTGGGCCAGCCACCAGGGCAATGGCAGTCACCTTCAAGGAGCCAGCAAATGAGCAACGCGATCATCGAGCTGCAGGATATCCACGTGCACCACAGGATCCGCGGCGGCAAGCTGTTCTCCCCGCGCCTGATCAAGGCCGTCAACGGGGTGGACTTCGCGGTGCGCCGCGGGCAGACCGTGGGCATCGTGGGTGAATCCGGTTGCGGCAAGTCCACCCTGGCCTCGGTGCTGGTGGGACTGCAGGAACCCACCAGCGGGCAGGTGCTGTTCAACGGCAAGCCGGTGGGCAAGCGCAACGCCGCAGGCCGCAAGGAGTTCGGGCGCAGCGTGGGCGTGGTCTTCCAGGACCCGGCCACCGCGCTGAATCCGCGCATGTCGATCATGGACACGCTCACCGACCCGCTGCGCGTGCATGGCATCGGCAGCGATGCTTCGCGCAAGGCCAAGGCGCTGGAACTGCTTGAGGTGGTGGGCCTGCCGGCTTCGGCGGCCTCGGCCCTGCCCAGCCAGGTCTCCGGCGGCCAGCGCCAGCGCGTGGCCATCGCCAGGGCGCTGGCCCTGGAACCTGCGGTGATCGTGGCCGATGAGCCCACCAGCGCGCTGGATGTCTCGGTGCGGGCGCAGGTGCTGAACCTGCTCACCGACCTGAAATCCGAGCTGAACCTGGGCATGGTGTTCATCTCCCACGATATCCAGACCGTGCGCTATGTTTCGGACACCATCTGCGTGATGAACTCCGGGCAAATCGTCGAGCGCGGCGATGCCGCACAGGTATTCGACGCGCCCACCAATGACTACACCCGCACCCTGTTGGGTGCTGCCCCGGCACTGCTGGAGCACTAACCATTCGTCGCAATTGCGGCACCTAGAGAAAGACCGAATCCCCGTGGCTTACACGAACAACCCGAAGTACTCCGGCGTCATCCCGCCGGTCATCACCCCGCGCACCGCCGATGGCGCCATTGACGCCGCCGGCCTGGATGCCGTGGTGGAACACCTGATCGACGGGGGAGTGGCCGGCCTGTTCGTGCTCGGTTCCTCCGGCGAGGTGCCCTACCTGGCCAATGCCGAACGCGACGCGGTACTCACCCGGATCGTGGTCGCAAACGCTGGCCGCGTGCCGGTGCTGGTCGGTGCCAGCGAGCAGACCACCGCCCGCGTCATCGACGAGGGCCAGCGCCTGATCGCCCTGGGCGCCGACGCGCTGGTGGTCACCACCCCGTTCTATGCCATCTCCAACGGCCCGGAGATCGAAGCGCACTTCACCGCCATCCACGACGCCCTGCAGGTCGACATCTTCGCCTACGACGTGCCGGTGCGCACCCACCACAAGCTGCCGCTGGATGTGGCCATCCGGCTGGCGCAGTCCGGCGCCATCGTGGGCGTGAAGGACTCCTCGGGCGACGACGTGTCCTTCCGCCAGCTGCTGCTGGCCACCAAGGACATCGAGGGCTTCTCGGTGTTCACCGGCCATGAGGTCGTCGTCGACGGGGCACTGCTGGGCGGAGCCCACGGCGTGGTCCCGGGCCTGGGCAACGTGGACCCAGCGGGCTACCGCCGCCTGTTCGACCTGGCCGTGGCCGGCGACTGGACCGGCGCCGCGGCCGAGCAGGACCGCCTGGCCCGCGTCTTCGACATCGTCTACACCCCGGATGCTTCCCGGGTGTCGCCAGGGGCTGCAGGCCTGGGCGCCTTCAAGACCGCCCTGGTGGAACTGGGCATCATCGCCAATAACGCCATGAGCGCCCCGATGGCGTCGCTGGATGCCTCCGAGGCCGCCGCGATCCGCGGGATCCTGGCCGAAACCGGCCTGTTGCCGGTGGCCGCCAAGTAGGCCCTGGCCCAGTGCAAGAACAACTAGCAGGCGCCGGCGAGGTGCTCGCCCTGGATCTGGGCGGCACCAAGATCGCCGGCGCCGTAGTGCGCCGCGATGGCACCATCACCGCGCGCAGCCAAGCACCCACACCGGCCCGCGAAGGCGCCGCCGCGATCATCGCGGCCATGGCCGGCGTGGTGCAGCAGCTGCGCGGTGCATGCTCGGCGCTGCCGGCCGGGTTGGGTATCGGCGCCGCCGGGGTCATCGACCCGGAAACCGCGAAGGTGGTATCGGCCACCGATACCTTGGCGGGCTGGGCCGGCACCGACATGGCGGCCGAACTGGGACGGCTCACCGGACTGGGAGTCCGCGCGGTCAATGACGTGCACGCCCACGGTTTGGGCGAGGCCCGCTTCGGCGCAGGCCGGGGAACCGGCCAGATGATGCTGTTGGCCATCGGCACCGGAATCGGCGGAGCCTACCTGCACGGCGGCCAGCTGGTCACCGGCTTCCACCACGTGGCCGGGCATATGGGGCACATCGATTCGGCTTACGCCACCGGGCTGGAATGCTCCTGCGGACGCACCGGGCATGTGGAGGCGATCGCCGCCGGGCCGGCGATCCACCGGCACTACCAGCGATTGGCCGGCAACCCGAAGGTGCGCGACACCCAGGCGGTCACCGCGCTGGCCGAAGCCGGCGACGCCTTGGCCTATCGGGCAGTGCATACCGGAGGCCTGGCCGCAGGCGCCGCCGCCGGATCGCTGGCCAACGTGCTGGACCCGCAGAAAATCGTAATTGCCGGCGGGATGGCCGGGGCGGGGAAGATCTGGTGGGAGGGTCTGCGCGAGGGCTTCGCCGCCAGCGCCATCGATCTGGTGCGGGGCACCGCGCTGGAACCTGCCCGTTTGGGAACCGATGCCGCCCTGATCGGGGCGGCCAGCCTATTCTGGCCACAAGACTAAGAGGAGAAAGACATGTTGCTTTCGGCAGCAGCACTGCAAGCCCTGCGCGGACGGCTGATCGTTTCGGCGCAAGCCTATCCGGGGGAGCCGATGCGCCACCCGCAGACCATGGCGCAGGTGGCTGCCTCGGCGGTGATCGGAGGCGCCGGCGCGGTGCGCGTGCAGGGCATCGCGGATATCCAATTCACCCGTTCGGCCGTCGAGGTGCCGGTCATCGGGCTGTTCAAGGACGGCCATGAGGGCGTGTTCATCACCCCCACCATCCACCACGCCTTGGCGGTGGCCAACGCCGGGGCGCACATCGTGGCCCTGGACGGCACCCGCCGCGAACGGCCCGACGGCAAGAGCCTGGCGCAAACCATTAGCGCGGTCCACGAACGGTCTGCCGCCTTGGTAATGGCCGACTGCGGGTCGCTGGACGACGCGCTGGCTGCCGCGCAGGCCGGGGCCGATCTGATCGGCACCACGCTGGCCGGCTACACCGGGGAACGGGACAAGACCGAGGGGCCGGACCTTGAGCTGCTGGAACAGATCGCAGCAGCGGGCCTGGAGCCGCCATTGATTGCCGAGGGCCGGATCCACACCCCGGCGCAGGCCAAAGCCGCGCTGGATGCCGGCGCGTTCGCCGTGGTGGTGGGCACCGCGATCACCCATCCGGCGAGCATTACCGGATGGTTCGACGCCGCCCTGCGAGGCTAGGCGTTTTCTTCGTGGCTGGCAACTGGCCTACGATTAAGCGCAGAACCTAATTCCTGCAGAATCGGAGAATCACCCCGTGGACGTCTTTATCAAGGGCCCTTCCAAGCGCGATGTTGCCGGCATGAAAGCGGCCTTCGGCGAGGTGGAAGCCGGGGACGTGATCTCGGTGCTCTACAAGACCGCCCGCTTCGGCAACTTCCTGATCACCGGTGCCGCGCACGCCACGGTGCTCGACGACGTCATGGTTGGCGGGCTGAACGCGGCCGCTGCCAAGAAGAAAGCCAAAGACGCCGACGGCGGCGAAACCATGGCCCGCCAGCCTGATAAGGACGTGCGCGCATTCCCCGCAGTCTTCGAAGGCGAATTCGCCCCGGAAGACGTCGAAGTTTCCGAGCTGTCTCACGGCGATTTGGTTGCCGCATCCTTCAGCCAGGAACCCTACGGTGATTTCGTGATTACCGGCGTGGTCACCGAGGCCGAAAATGATCGCGGCTACCTGATGGTCGGTCCGTGGATCCTGCAAACCGCCGACGGGGCGCCGCCGCGGTTGCTGTCGGTTCAGCGCGTGGCGGCCAACGGCACGCACGTGGCCCCGGTGCCTACGCGCCGCGGCCTGGTCGAGGTAGACGGACTGTAGCCAGCAAAGAGTTCGACAGGCCCCGGTGGATGAAATTATTTTTCATTCACCGGGGCCTTCTTTCTACTTCCGGAAAGGAGGCGGGTTCTCACGGTCGTTGCAACACCTTGATCAAACAGGAGTTGCAACGACCGTCAGAACCCGCCTTGTACGACTTGGTCCGGCATTTATCACTCCACGCGTGCACGACTAGGAGAAGGGCAGCACTATCGATGGTGTTTCAGGTCGTATCTGTGGCTCCCATGGTAATGGGGTCAATTTGCCTTGGCGGCGGTATGCCGTCTCAAGCGGGATTCTTATAGACCCAGGCACCGCTAGAACTTACTATGGTAGATAACATCTTCCGGAAGATATAACCGACACAGGTGGGTTGAGATATGAGTACATCTCCCCACCTGCCAAATGTGAAAGTGTACCTTGCGATCAAAACCCATAATTCTGGTGCTCGCGTTTGCCGGATTGTTGCTGTTGTTGGATCTAGCGATGCTGTCTTATCGCGCCATACAGGCTGCCACCCTACAGGAGGCAAACTCACTATATACGAACAGAGCTATCGAGTTGAGCGGTGATCCATCGACAGCAATCGATTACGCTCGGGGCGATGGGTTGGATGTAACCATTTTCCAACCGCTCGCTGACGATGATCATATTCGTGCCGTATTTTCGACAACGGACGTGTCTGGATCTTTACCACTGCACGATATCCGTTGGAATGTATCCGATAGTCGTCCGGGGGCATTAGTAGGGGCCAACCTCCAAGCTGTGGGCGCCGAGATCGTAATACTGGGAAAAGAATATGAAGTTGCTGGTTTATTAGGGGCACGGGACAAGAGCCTGTTAGCCGACGAAATCGTTATTTACGATCCACAGTTGTTTGAGGAGCCAGGTGAGCGTCGATTCGTCGTTGACGGACCAAACGCCAATCGGATTACTGAACGTTTCGAGAATACGCGTGCGATTGAATCAGGTCTCTCCAGACGAACTAATATTGATTTCATTTCTCCCATCATGAATATGCTTACTGTGGTTTTGCTAATCACTGGGACAGGTATTTTAGGGTATCTAACGCATACCTGGGGTGCAGCGCGTGATTCGGTAGATCGGTTGTGGGGACGCACCCGCGCATTTTTGTTGTCACGACATATTCTCTCGTACACGACAGTCTGGATCGTGGCGGCAATAGTACCGACGCTAATTCTATTTAGTGCGGGTCGAGCTAGCTTATTGTTTCAAGATTTTCTCTACTCGCATGTGCTTCTGACATCTATGTTCATTCTCTCTTTCACGACGTCGTTTGTGGTTAGGAACGGAGGAATGAAATGAACGAGTTCATTTTTGATCTACGTCGAAACTGGCTTGCTATTGCAACAAAAGCTGTTATCGTAGTGCTGTTTTTAACGGGTTTATACAGCACTATCAGTTTCTCAGCGTCAACGCAGAACGCGATTATCAAAAGCTTTAGTGATGGAAACAATCAAGATCTCTACCGTGTGACAGATACTTTTATCGATGCCAATGAGTTCACAGAAGTTCGTCAAAGCCCAGAAAAACTAGATCAAATTGGAGATTTTTACGAGAAACTCAATGAGAGCAAGCTCGTGAACTTATTGTCGTCTTTTAATCAACCTATACCGATTGCTGATTTTAAAGGCAGTGAGTCTTTCGATGCTTGGGCTGGGGGAGACTATGTTAATGGCGGCGTTTACGTCGATCAGCTGACAGGGCGCGAGACACTGGAGGTTCGGTCAATGCAGATGAGTAAGGAAGCGTTTGAATTTTCGCATTTGACGGTCGACGAGGGGCAACTTCCTGATTGGGAGAATATTGACTACAGTTCTGGCCAGATCCCAGTGTTGCTTGGTGCGGACTACAGGGGTATTTACAGTGTCAATGACACACTTGACGGCATGTTCTACATGGAACCGTTCTCACTCAAAGTTGTTGGATTCCTTGAGCCGCACTCTTCGATGTTCTACCAAGACGATATAGACCACTTCCTTGATGACACCATTGTCATCCCGTATCCAAAAACACTACGTGGGATAGCGAAGACGAATCTAGATTTTGGTGGGATATTGTCGTTCGCAATGATCAACAGCGATTTTACTGCCTCGAAAGACATGTCCGGTAACGATATCCTCAAGCATCTTGACCAGATCGGGCGGGAAACTGGATTCACGAACTATGCACTTATAGGTGTGCCTCAATATTTAACTAAATATTCCCTGATGCGAACAATGCTATTTGATAATGTATGGCTAGTCGCCTTCCTTCAAGTTGCTTTAGGAATAGTTGGCGGACTCGTGTTGTGCGCGCTGAGTGCATTCAATTTCCGTCGTCGGCGTACTGTCCTCAATTTACGGTGGATAATTGGAACTTCTTGTTTGGAGTTGCAGAAGTGGATGGGGATGATTGTGCTCATCGAATGGGCCGCAATCGGACTGTTGTTCCTCACTGTTTATCAAGTTTTACCCAATGAGGGTTCATCAGCCGTCGGCTGGATTATTCTAATTTTTGCCGTTGCTGCTTGTGTTGATATTGCTGCTGCTACCAGGTCGACCAAACTGTACTTTCAAAGAAAGATTGCATAGAGACATGACAAGAATCGAACTTCGAGGCCTATCCAAAGGGTTTCGTGAGGCTAACGGCACACCCCATACACTGTTCCAGAACACGAACTTTGAAGCAGATGAGAACGATGCTTCAATTGCCGTCCTCGGACGCAGTGGTTCGGGAAAAAGTACCTTACTTAAAATTTTGGCCGGTCTTGATACTCATTATATGGGGGAATTTTGCTTTAACGAAGAAATTCTCCAGCATAAGGAATCGAGGATGGCGGCCTTTCGCAAGGCGAATGTCGGCGTAATTACGCAACGCTATGATCTGCTACCTGAGCGGACCGCCTTGCAAAATGTCATGTTGGGACTAGGCGGGAATAAGAACGCCTTCCGCGACCCGGCAGCAGACGCACTCGGTCATGTAGGTCTTAGTAAGTACGAAAATCATAGAGTCGGCAGACTCTCAGGTGGCGAAGCTCAGCGTGTGGCGATTGCCCGCGCAATCGTTAAATCTCCAGCAATTCTAATTGCGGATGAGCCAACCGGGGCGCTCGACGAGCAGACGGAAAATGAAGTGTTGGATCTATTCGACATTCTTCGCGCTCGTGGAAGTTTGCTCGTTATTGCAACCCATAGTGAACGAGTAGCTCAACGTTGCGCCAGGCAGGTAGTTATCACAGGTAAGAAAGTAGTTGAAGTCTAGTGTCGATTCTAATCGATAATCCTAGGCTAAAGAGATATTCTGATTAATAAATTCCTAAAACATCACGGCATTATTCCGATGCATAACACTAGATTGGTTTATTTGAGATTTCCGTATCTGATTTCTCGCGGTCGAGTCTCTTCTCTGGGCTTATTTTTTGTCAGAGAATTTATCTTCTTGCATCGAAACAAATGCTTTCAGTTCATATTGTGTTATTTTCAAGCTAATTGACGGCTGGAATATTCATATATAACCAGAAATGCAACACTTATGTATCAATCTGAATGCTGCAACGGTGGCGAATGCCTTGCAGGACTTGTCGCTTTGATGATCGCTGGAGCCCTATAGGCACCCCACGGCCCTCGCACAGCCCTACGAAGACCAGGTATGTTGGTTAGCCCTTCGCATTGGACCTAGGCGCGCAGCACCTGGCCGATGATCTCGACGCCCTGGTTGAAGGCTCCAGGGTTCGGGCCGGCAAAGTTCAACCGCAGAAAGCGTCCGGTCGGTTCCGCGGGGAACCAGCTGTCTCCGGCCGAGATGGCCACGCCGCGCATTTCGCAGTCGCGGACCAGCTGCACCAGATTAGTGGCATCCGGCAACCTTGCCCAGAGGTTCAGCCCGCCCAGCGGGACCTGCTCGACATGTGCTTCGGGCAGATGCTGCGCCAGGGCGTCGAGCACCAGATCCCTGCGCGTTGCCAGCTGCTGGCGCACCGAGCGCAAGTGGGTGCGCCACCCGGGCTGGGTGACCACGTCAAGCGCGACGGATTGCAGCGCACCACTGACATACATGGATTGGGCCTGGTTATCGGCCAAGATCCGTTCCCGTGCTGGCCCTCTGGCAATGACGCCGGCAACACGGACCGCCGGGGACACGCTTTTGGTCAGGGAGCGCAGATACACCACATGGCCGCTGTCATCTCTGGCGGCCATCGGTGAAGACTCGGCATTGATCCCCAAATCCTTCGCCCAGTCATCTTCCACCAGGAAAGCGCCACGATTCTTCAGGATTTCCAGCACCCGCTGGGAAACTTCGGGCGACCACTGGGCCCCGGAAGGGTTGGCAAAATTCGGGTGGGCGTAGAAGGCGCGGGCCCCGGTTTGCTCGAAAGCGCGATCCAACTGCCCGGTGTCCGGGCCGTGGGGACCGGCGGGAACGGGGACGAGCTGCACGCCGACTTGCGCGGCCGCGAGGATAGCACCCCAGTAGGTGGGCGATTCGATGAGCATCGGCTTGCCGGCCCCAACCAGTGAGCGGAAGATCGAGCCCAGCCCGCTTTGGCTGCCGGGCAGGACGACGACGTCGCTGGCCGCCGGCGCGCTCAGCCCAGGGGCGGTGATGGCGCCGAGCTCGGATGCGAACCAGCTCTGCAGATCAGGCAGCCCCGCGGCCGGGGTGCGCTGGAGCACCGCATCGCTGCGCGCGACCCGCGAGAAGGCGCTGCGCACCAGTCGTTCTGGCAGCAAGTCTCGATCCGGATAGCCCGACTGCAGGGATATGACGTCATTGGGCGTAGCGCGCTGGGCGGAGGCGAGTTCAGGCAGGGGCCGTTGCACAACGCCCAAGGCCGCGGTTTGCCAGGCATGGTCGTGCGCCCGGGCCACCGGGTGGCTGCGAACGAAGGTGCCGATACCCGGACGCGATTCAATGATGCCCTGGCCGGTGAGGATCCGCAGCGCTTTCTGCACGGTGACCGGGCTGACTTCATGATTCGCCACCAGAGTACGGGTGGAGGGCAGCTGGCTCCCGGCGGGGGCTGTCGCAATCCATTCGCGCAGTACCGCAACCAGGCGCTCACTGCTACTGTTAAACATGAAACTAGATAGTACCGCTACTCTCATTTCGCGGCAACCGCTATCCTCGGGCGTTACCGGGCTGATCTGGGGATTGCTGGGCGTGCTCGCCTTCTCCTTCACCGTGCCCTTCACCCGCATCGCCGTGGAAAGCGGCCATTTGCAACCGCTGTTCGTCGGCGCGGGGCGATCCGTTATCGCCGCAATGCTGGCTGTTGCCGTGCTCTGGAGCACCGGCCAGAAACTTCCGACACGGTCGCAATGGTGGCGGCTGCTGGTCGTCGCCGGGGGAGTTATCGCAGGTTTCCCCCTGCTGACATCCTTTGCGATGACCACGGCTCCGGCCAGCCATGGCGCGGTAGTGATCGCCATCCTGCCTGCAGTGACGGCCGCAGCCGCTGTGCTGCGAACCAGGGAACGCCCCAGTGCCAGATTCTGGATCGCGGCTGGTTCTGGGGCATTGGCAGCCTTGGCGTTTGCCGCTTTGCAAGGAGGCGGGCTGGGCAGCTTGCACGGGGCCGACTGGTTGCTCTTCGGGGCGGTGCTCGCTTGCGCTATCGGCTATGCCGAAGGCGGCCTGCTCTCGCGGGAGCTTGGTTCATGGCAAACGATCTCATGGGCGCTGGTCCTGGCCTCACCGGTAATGATCACCCTCACGACCGTCTCGGCGCTCCAGCATCCGCCCACGGCAACATTCAGCGAGTGGGCGGCATTCGCCTATCTTGGCGTCGTGAGCATGTTCCTCGGCTTCATTGCGTGGTATCGCGGATTGGCCATCGGCCCGATGGCGCAAGTGAGCCAGGTGCAGCTGGCGCAGCCGGTGATGACGATCTGCTGGGCCGGGATGCTGCTGCACGAACAAATCGGTTGGCCCACCGTGGTTGGCGGCTGCGCGGTCATCGCCTGTGCCCTGCTGGCCGTAAGATCGAGGAACCAGCACATGAGACAGGATGGCGCATCATGAAATCATCAACGAAAACTGGCGCAGTGCCAGTCACCGCTTTGACCGGGCTCAGCGCCTTCCCGCTGACCCCAATGAATGATGACCAACTCGATGAACCTGCATTCATCGGATTGGTGCAGCGACTGGTTGCGGCCGGGGTGGATTCAATTACCGTCCTGGGCTCGACCGGTTCGTACATGTACCTGGACCGCGCGGAGCGCGAACGCGTCATCGGGTTGGCGGTGCAGCATGCAACGGGGATCCCGGTGCTGGCTGGAGTCGGCGCCATGCGCACGGCCCACGTCCTGGCGCATATTGACGAGGCCAAGGCCGCCGGTGCGGCCGGCGTTCTGCTCGCCCCGGTGGGCTACCAGCGGCTGGACGATGATGAAGTCTTCGCACTGTTCAGGGCGGCGACCGAACGCAGCGACTTGCCGGTCGTTGTCTATGACAACCCTGGGACAACGCATTTCACCTTCAGCAACGGGCTTTATGCGCGCATCGCGCAGTTGCCGGGGATCATTTCCATCAAGATTCCGGGGGTTCCGGCCGATCCGGTGGATGCGCTGGCGCATGTCGCGGCGATTCGGGCGGTGCTTCCCGATCACGTAGGCATCGGGGTATCGGGCGATGCGTTCGGGGCAGCCGGACTCATCGCAGGATGCGACGCGTGGTTTACCGCGGTGGGCGGAACGATCCCGGCCCCGATGCTTGGAATTACGCGTGCGGTGCAGGCCGGAGACCATCAGAAGGCGCTAGCGGTTTCCGAGGATCTGCGGCCGTTGTGGGACCTGATGGCGCAATGCGGCGGCAGCTTGCGCGTCAGTGCCGCCATTGCCGAGCACCTGGGCCTGGTAGCACCCAATTGCCTGCCCTTGCCGGTCCAGGGACTTAACCGGGAGCAGCGGGCAAGGGTGGCGCTGGTGCTCGATGGACTGGGGCAGGCAAGTCTCTAGCTGGGTGGCCAGCGGCCCTGTTCGGCCAGTGCGAGGCTTCGATTTCGATTCATGATCGTGAAGCCGGCAGATTCGAAACTGGCCAAGATGCCGGAAAATAGGCCCTCTCTGCCCTTGTAGGTGATTCCGGTATCGGTGGGGCGGGCATGCTCGACCGCGGCAGCAGGCAACTGCCCTGAAATGATCCGCCCGCGGAATGCGGGGCGGATCACGAGACAAATCAGCACCCAGGCGGATTCCGCCCCGCGGTTCCATTCTTCATCCTTGAAGTACTGGCATTGGCACCACTAGGGATCGCACTGCTGGCCGGATTCCAAGTTCCATGGAGTCTTCTTCGCGGGCTGGTTCCGGGCGCGCGGTGGGCGTACCCTGTGGCTAACCAGCGAACTTGGCCATCTTTGCCTGGCCATCTAGGAGCGAAAGGGTGCCTACCACCATGCCGCGAATCATCCGTTTTGACCATATCGGCGTCACCGTTGCAGACCTTGAGCTGGTGACTGGCTTCTTCATCGGCTTGGGCTTGAGTGTCGAGGGCAGGGTCGACGGGATGGAAGGGGAGTTCCTGGAAACCGTGTGCGGGGTCAAGGGCTCGCGCACGAATGTCGTCATGCTCAAGTCCGCGGATTCGGAGGTCGGCATCGAGCTGGCCAGCTTCGAGAAGCCTGCCCATGAACCGGGCAACCCGCACGCCATGGCCAACGAACTGGGACTGCGCTCGATCGCCTTCGAGGTAGATGACCTCCAGGGGATGGTCGCCGGCCTTGAAACCCGGGGCTATGGACTGATCGGCGGCGTCGGGGAATACGAAGGCGCCTGGAAAATGGCTTATGTGCGGGGCCCCGAAGGGCTGACGGTAGCCCTGGCCCAGCGGCTGGGAAACTAGGCGAAGCAGTCGTTAACCAGCAGGTGCCCGGGCCCGGGGGAAATCCCCCTGGTCCGGGCACCTGCTCGTTGGCTCTAGCGCTTGGCCTTCTGCAAGGACTTCTCGCTGATTGGCGCATTGTCGCTGGCGCGCAGCTTGCGGAAGTACTCCATGGCCTCATCCTGGCGCTCGGCTTCGCCGCCCGAGGAGATATCGGCACGCAGGTGGTCCTGGGTGTAGCCGAAGGCTTCCACCAAGTCCTGGGCATGCGGGCGCAGGCGGGCAAGCAGGCGGTTGATGTAGCCGGACAGGGTGCGGGCACGCTGCATCGAGAGCAGGCCGTTGGCCAGGTACCAGCCCAGGTCATCCTCGATCAGGGTTAGCGCGAAGACATCGCGCAACCAGGTCAGCACCTCCTTGGTGGTCGGATCCCCGGTCTTCTCCAATGCCGCGGTGAATGCTTCCCAGCGCAGCAGCTGGCCGTGGTCGCGTGCCGCGGAGATCAGCAGGTCCTGGTTCTCGTTGAATGCGGCGGCAGCCTTGGCCTTGTTCTTCCCGGCACCGCGCAGGGCGTTGGCCACCTCGGCGACCTTGGCGTTGATGCGGTCGGTGAACAGAGCGCGCTGGTTCTCCGGGTCCTTGAAGAAATTGGCGCTCTTGCGCTCATCGGAGATATCCGCGAACGCCTGGCCGACGCTGCGCAGGCCCGAGCGGTGCAGGGCAGTGGTGCCCACCTGCTTGGCCACGTACAGGGCCATGGCCCCGGTATCGAGCTTGCGGAATTCGGCGGCATAGTCGGTGAGCAGGCGCTTGCCCACCAGCTGCAGCAGCACATTGTTGTCTCCCTCGAAGGTCACGTAGACATCGAGGTCTGCATAGAGCTGGGTGAAGCGGTTCTTGGCGATGAACCCGGCTCCGCCGCAGGCTTCGCGGCATTCCTGCAGGGTGTCCAGCGCGTCCCAGGTGCTCAGCGGCTTGAGCGCCGCGGCGAGGGTTTCCAGATCCTGGCGGTCCGTGTCGCTGTCCTCGCGCCCGGAGAAGACCGCGTCGAACTTCTCCAGCAGCCCATCGTGGGCGAAGGAGGCAGCGTAGGTGCGGGCCAGGCGGGTGATCAACCGGCGCTGGTGGCGCTGGTAGTCCAGCAAGGTGGTTTCCTCGGTGTCCGAGGTGGAGTTGAACTGGCGGCGCTGGTTGCCGTAGGTGATCGCGATCTGCAGGGCGATCTTCGAGGCGTTGGTGGCGGCGCCATCAAGCGATACGCGGCCCTGGACCAGGGTGCCGAGCATGGTGAAGAAGCGGCGTCCCGGGGAGGGAATCGGCGAGGAATAGGTGCCGGTTTCATCCACGTTGCCGTAGCGGTTGAGCAGGTTGGTGCGCGGCACGCGGACGTTGGTGAAGTGCAGACGGCCGTTATCGATGCCGTTCAGCCCGCCCTTCAGCCCGTCATCTTCGCCTCCGATGCCTTCAAGGAAGTTGCCTGCTTCATCGCGGATCGGCACGTAGAAGCAGTGCACGCCGTGGTTCACGCCCTTGGTGATCAGCTGCGCGAAGACGGTGGCGGCCTTGCCGTGCAGGGCGGCGTTGCCCAGGAATTCCTTCCAGGCGGCCTTGAACGGAGTATGGATGACGAACTCATCGGTGGCTTCGTCGTAGGTAGCGGTGGTGGCAACTGCGGCCACATCGGAGCCGTGGCCGATTTCGGTCATGGCGAAGGCGCCGGGGGTGTCCAGGTTCATCGCCCCGGGCAGCCATGCCTTGTGGTGCTCTTCGGTGCCCAGGTGCAGGATCGCCCCGGCAAACAGGCCCCACTGCACGCCGGCCTTGATCTGCAGCGACGGGTCCGCGGCGACCAGTTCCTCGAAGGCGGCGATGGATCCGCCGTGGTCGTTCTTGCCGCCGAATTCGGTGGGGAAGGCGCGCTGGACGGCTTCCTGCTGCACCAGGATGCCCAGCTGGCCCAGAACGCGTTCGCGGTGCTCATCCATGCCCAGCAGCGGGTCGCGCTGCAGCTGCGGGTCCGCGGCGCGGGCGCGAGAGGCCTTGCGGATTTCGGCATAGGGGCCGAAGAGCTGTTCGGACAGGGCGTTGACGTTGATGCGGTTCTCGCTCATGACGTGTCTTTCTATTCGGTGGTGAGTCGGGTTGGGAGTGCACCTGGGTGCTTCAGTTGGTTTTCGGGGTCCGGGTGGAGGCGATGCCATAGGCCAGCCAATTGGTCAGTTCCGCGGCCAGCGACGGCAATGCCGGCTTGTTGGCGGAATCCGGTTGGCGCAGCCACTGTTCGCCGGCCGCGCGGACCATGCCCAGCGCCGCGCGCGGCCACAACTCCAGGGTCGCGGAAGTGGCGCGCTGGTCATAGAGCTTGAGCAGGCGTTCGCTCATCAAGCTGGATGCCTCTTCGAAGAAGGTGCTCAGGGCGCCAGCGGATTCATCGTCGGCGCAGCGCGGGGCCGATGTCACGAAGAAGTACAGGTTCGGGCTGTTGGCTGCCAGCTCCAGGTAGGAGGAAACCATGGCGTGCAGGGCGCTGATTTCGTCTTCCTTGGCCAGGCCTGCGGCGATGACGCGTTCGCGGAAGTCGTTGATGACCATGGCGCTCAGTGCCTGGCGCAGGCCCTCCTTGTCGCCGAAGTACCGGTAGTACACCGGTTTGGAAGTTTTCGCGTGATTGGCGATGTCTTCCATGGAGACCTGCGGGCCGAGCTTGTGCACGGCCTTGCGCGCCAGCTTGAGCAGTTCTTCGTGGCGCGCGGTGCGATGCGCTTGCCAGCGAGCTGCCCGGCCGTCGGTCTCGCGGTCGATTTCCCCAGTGATCTTGTTCACGTAACTCACAGTATCATGTACTCTTGGTTGCAGTAATACTTGTCACACCAGAATATTTGTAGGAGTTCAACGAACATGAGCCAGCCCTCTGTGCGCAATGCCGTGATCATCGGTGGCAACCGCATTCCCTTCGCCCGTTCCAATACCGCCTACGTCAATGCGTCCAACCAGGACATGTTCACTGCAGCACTCGAGGGCCTGGTCGCCCGCTTCGGCCTGCAGGGACAGCGCATCGGCGCCGTCGCCGGCGGCGCGGTGCTCAAGCATTCCAAGAACTTCAACCTGATCCGCGAATCGGTGCTCGGCTCCTCGCTGGATCACGCCACCCCGGCCTATGACGTGCAGATGGCTTGCGCCACCGGCATGGAAGCCATCGGCTCGCTGGCCAACAAGATCAAGCTGGGCCAGCTCGATTCCGCCATCGGCGGCGGCGTGGACACCACCTCCGACGCGCCGATCGCCGTCTCGGATGCGCTGCGCGGCATCCTGATGGAGCTTTCCCGCGCCCGCAGCACCAAGGCCAAGCTCGCCGCGCTGGTCAAGCTGCGCCCAGGCCATCTGGCCCCCGCAGCCCCCGGCACCGGCGAACCGCGCACCGGCCTGTCCATGGGCGACCACCAGGCAATCACCACCAAGAAGTGGGGCATCACCCGCGAGGCCCAGGATGAACTGGCCCTGGCCAGCCACCAGAACTTGGCGGCCGCCTACGACCGCGGCTTCTTCAATGACCTGGTCACCCCGTTCAACGGCCTGTCCAAGGACAACAACCTGCGCGCCGATTCCACCATGGAAAAGCTGGGCAAGCTCAAGCCCGCCTTCGGCAGGAACCTGGGCGATGCGGCGACCATGACCGCCGGAAACTCCACCCCGCTGACCGACGGCGCCTCGGCCGTGCTGCTGGGCAGCGAAGAGTACGCGCAAGCCAACGACCTGCCGATGCTGGCCAATTTCGTGGACTTCGAAGCGGCAGCAGTGGACTTCGTGCACGGTGCCGAGGGCCTGCTGATGGCTCCGGCCTACGCCACCGCCCGGATGCTGGAGCGCAACAACCTCACCTTGCAGGACTTCGATTTCTACGAGATCCACGAGGCCTTCGCAGGCACCGTGCTCTCGACGCTCAAGGCGTGGGAGGACGAGGAATTCTGCCGCGAGAAGCTGGGGCTGGATGCCCCGCTGGGCGCCATCGACCGGTCGAAGCTGAACGTGAACGGCTCCTCGCTGGCCGCAGGGCACCCCTTCGCCGCCACCGGCGGGCGCATCATCGCCAGTACCGCGAAAATGCTGCATGAAAAGGGCTCGGGTCGCGCGCTGATTTCGGTCTGCGCCGCAGGTGGCCAGGGCGTCGTCGCAATTCTGGAGGCTCGCAGCTAATGGCGGACAAGTACATGGAACTGGTTAATTCCGGGATCACCAAGAAGCTGGCCACCCTGCTGGGCTTGCCGCGTCCTCCGCGCTTGCGCCGCTACAGCCCCGATGCGCCACTGCTGCCCGGCCCGGTGCTGGTGCTCGGTGCCTCGTCCAAGGCCCAGGACCTGAGCGACACCCTGGTCGCCTGGGGGCTGGATGTGCGCCGGCACGACGCCGGCGATGCCAAGCTCGGCGGCCTGGTGCTGCTGCTCGATGAACTCGAGCACCCCACCGAGCTGTCGCCGCTGATGCTGGCGGCCGGCCAGGCGTTGCGCAAGCTGCTGCCAGGTGGCCGCGTGGTGGCCTTCTCCCGTCCCGCCAGCGATGACGATGCGCCGGAGCTTTCCGCCGTGTGCCAGGGCATCGACGGCATCGTGCGCTCGATGGGCCGCGAAATGCGCGGTGGAGCCACCGCCAACGGCATCGTGCTTGCCGAAGGCACCAGCGTTGCCAGCCCTAGTGCGCTGGCCGCGCTGCGCTTCTTCTTCTCCGGGCGCAGCGCCTACGTGGACGGCCAGTTCCTTTCCGTGCGCACCAATGATGGCGTGCTGCCTGCCGACTTCGCCAAGCCGCTGGCCGGCAAGGTCGCGGTGGTGACCGGTGCCGCTCGCGGCATCGGCGCGGCCATCGCCAAGACGCTGTCCCGCGACGGCGCGCAGGTGGTTGTGGTGGATATGCCTGCTGCCGGCGAATCGCTAGCCAAGGTCGCCAACTCCATCGGCGCCACCGCCTTGCAGCTGGATGTCACCGCCCAGGATGCCGCCCAGCAGATCATGGACCATGCGATCGGCCGCCATGGCTCGCTGGATCTGGTGATCTACAATGCCGGCATCACCCGGGACAAGCTGCTGGCCAATATGGATGCCGGCCGCTGGGACTCGGTGATTGCCGTGAACATCGCTTCGCAGCTGCGCATGAATGAAGCCTTCCTGGCAGCCAAGCTGCCCGGTTTGCGCATCGTTTCGCTGGCTTCCACCTCCGGCATTGCCGGCAACCGCGGCCAGACCAACTATGCAGCCTCCAAGGGCGGGGTGATCGGCATGGTGCACGCCAGCGCCAAGCTGTTTGCAGAAAATGGCGGCTCCATCGCCGCTGTGGCTCCCGGGTTCATCGAGACCGAGATGACCGCGAAGATCCCGCTGGGTACCCGCACCGTTGCCCGCATGGTTCTCCCTTCGCTGATGCAAGGCGGTCTGCCGGTAGACGTTGCCGAGGCGATTAGCTTCCTCGGGTCCGATGCCGCAGCCGGGTTGAACGGCCAGGTGCTGCGGGTCTGTGGCCAATCGCTGGTAGGTGCCTAGATGGGTGCGCAGATCGTCACCTCGATTCCCTCGATGGCCTCGGTCTATGCCAAGGCCGTGAAGACCCTGAAGCGGAAGCCGAAGAACCCGGTGCTGCCCGAAACCGTCCTGGTCTTCCAGGGCGCCAAGGCCGATCCGGTGAAACTCGCCGAGTTCCGCCAGGCCGTAGGCGCGCCGATGAACGGCGTGCTGCCCAGCCTCTACCTGCACTCGCTGGCTTTCCCGCTGGCTATGTTCTTGATGGTGCAAGATGATTTCCCCATGCCGCTGCTGGGCATGATCCACCTGTCCAACCAGGTCGACGTGGACCAGCCGCTGGGGGAGCACGAAGCATTCGATATCGAGGTGCACAGCGAGAACCTTTCGGCCCATCCCCATGGGGCCACCTCCGACTTGGTGATGCGCCTCGTCGTGGACGGGCAGGACCGGGTGCTGCTGCGCAGCACGTTCTTGGCCAAAGGCGTGCGGCTCGAGGGCCGTGCACCGGAGAAGAGCGCGCATCCGGCCTTTGCTGCACCGCAGCGTACCGCGAGCTGGAAACTGGATCAGGGAACGGGACGTCGTTGGGCCGCAGTAGCCGGCGACTACAACCCGATTCACCTGTCCGCGCTCAGCGCCAAGGCGTTGGGCATGCCAGCGGCTATTGCCCATGGCATCTACCTGGCAGCCCGGGCATTGGCGGGGATCGAACCAGCTAACGGAACGTACCGCTGGAGCATCGAGTTCAAGTCCCCGGTAGTGCTTCCGGCATCGGTTGACCTGGCCTTCCAGCCGCAAGCCGATGGGTACAAGGTCCACGCGTGGAATGCACGCAAGTCCAAGCCCCACTTCGAGCTGGATCTGGTGCGCAGCTAGGCTCCACCGCTAGTGCCTTGGCCTTCAATGGAATTGCCTTGAAGGCCAAGGCACTATTGCGTTCAACGTACTTGGCGCTCGGACTGGGCGACACGGTAGCTGGCCAGGGTGGCCACGGCCGCGCGTTCCCAGGTGAAGAGGGCCGAATGTTCCAGCGCCCCATGTCCGGCAGTGGTAATCTGTTCAGGATCCCGGGCCAGTTCAAGCAGCTTGGCGGCCCAAAGCTGGGCATCAGGCTCGGTCATGAGCCAACCGGATTCGCCGTCATTGACGGCGTAGGCCAACCCTCCCACCGCATTGGCCAACACCGGCGTGCCGCAGGCCTGCGCTTCGGCGGCCACCAATCCGAAAGTCTCGGAGAGCGAGGGCACCGCGACGACATCGGCATTGGCGAAGACGAGCGCCAGCTTCTCGGGGGAGAGCGGATCGAAGAACCGGACGACGTCCTCCAGGCCGTGGTGTTGGACTTGCGCTGGCAGGTCGTAGTCCGTTGCCCCGGACAGCGCACCGAACAGCGATGCGGTAATGCGCAGGGCTGGATCCTCGCGACGCGCGATGCCCATGGCTTCGAGCAGAAGATGGGCTCCCTTCAGCGGTTGCATGCGCCCGGCGTAGACCAGGTGCAGGTCATCGTCTCCCAGAGGCCGGCGCAGCTTGTCCTGATCCGGGTGGAAGATGCGGTGGTTGACGCCGGGCAGGACGATGTCGAGCTTGTTCGAGTCCACGGCGTAGAAGCGCTGCAGCTGTTTCGCCTCGACGGGCGTGTTCGCGATGATGCGCGCGCAGTCGGCGAGCAGCTGCTTCTCTGCTTCCTTTCGCTTCCCAGGCTCGGGGAGACCTGATTCGTGTTCCTTGGCCGCGGCCGAGGTGTGCATCGAGACCAGCAAGGGAGCGGACCAGCGCTGCGCCAGTTGCAGCCCCACCATTCCGGAGAGCCAATAGTGCCCGTGGACGACATCGAACTTCATGCCGTGCGAGTGCGTTGCGATTTCCTCCGCGGCCTCGTCGATGATCGCCGGGAGCTGTTCCTTGGCAAGGTTCCGGTGGGCAGCGATCTGCACCTGATGCATCCACACGCCCTCGCTGACCTGGAGCGACTCGGATTCGTTGGCGGTGCGCGTGAGCATGTGGACTTCGTGGCCCAGGGCGCCCAGCGCATAGGAAAGGTTCTGGATGTATACGTTCATGCCACCTGCATCGCCGGAGCCCGGCTGCTGCATCGGTGAGGTATGCAGGGAAAGCATGGCTATGCGCATGTTCAGTACTCCAGTAGTGCTTTGCTAGTGACGGAATTTTTCGTTCAAAACTCCGCCTCTGATGCTATCAAGAAGCCAGGTCGAGCATGTTCGCGTTTGCCGACGTCCAGTGATCGACCATTTCTGCTCCGCCGTGGCCATCGTTCTCGCAGATAACCAGTGAGGAAGCTGGCCAGAGCTGGTGTAGTTTCCATGCGGTCATTGAAGGTCCTGAAACATCGGCTCGTCCGTGGATCAAAACGGCCGGCAGGTGCCGGATCCCAGCCATATTCTCGATGATCGGCGGTTGGCAGAAACCATCATGGGCCCAGAAATGAGTGGTCAGCCGTGCCATCGAATGCCGGAAGCGGCGGTCATGCCAGCGCGGATCGCGGATTACCTGCTCCGATCCGAGGGAAATGTGGGTATCCTCCCATAGCGCCCATTCGCGGGACGCCGCATCGCGAAGTTCCAGATCGGTGGAGCCGAGCAGTTGCGCGTAGGCCTCGACCAGTCGCAGTTCACCCGCCGCGTAGGCCGGAATGTGGCTGCTGGCGAATCGCGAGAAGAGGTCCCATGCTTCCGGGAAGAGCGCTCCAACAGTTTCGGTGATCCATTGGACTTCTTCACGGCTCGTTGTCGTGACGGCGAAAAGCACCATGCCGACGACGCGTTCGGGATGGGCCTGTGCGTAGGCGAGAGCCAAGGTCGAGCCCCAGGACACGCCATTGATAATCCATTTCTCGATACCCAGCCCGACACGCAGCGTTTCGATATCGGCTATCAGCCGCTGGGTAGTGAATTCTCCCATGTCCGTATCCGCAGCGGCTGCCGAGGGGAGAGAACGTCCGCAACCGCGCTGTTCAAAACCAATGAGGCGAGTACGGGACAGATCCCAGCGGTTCCGGTAGCGGCTCGCGCCGAGTGTTCCTCCTGGTCCACCGTGCAGGTGCAGTGCCGGGATTCCCTCGGGACTGCCGAACGCTTCCCAGTACAGCTGGTGGCCATCATCAGTTGGCATGAGCCCCTGCTGGGCGGGGATGTTGCCCGGGGAAGAATCAGTCATATAAGCACTTTACGACAGCGCACGTGCAAGCGCGGCGGAGGCATGCGCCGCATCCTCAATCGAGGGCGGGGATCCGTTCGGATTAAATAAAGAAATCCCCGGTTGACCGAAGTCAACCGGGGATTCTACCTGTGCGCGAAAGGGGACTTGAACCCCTACCCTCTTGCGAGGACTAGCACCTCAAGCTAGCGCGTCTACCTATTCCGCCACCCGCGCAGGTTGTCTGTTGTTCGCGTTGTTATCGCTGGCAACGAAGTAAAACTTTACCACCCCCAGCAGGGGATTTCCAATCGGGAAACTCCCCGCAACTGGAGGGTGAAAACCCCGGAATTCCGCGGGAAAACCGGGATTGAGTAGAGGTTTAAGGTAAAAATTCAGAAAATCAGTGTCGAGCGTCACAGGAATATGATGCGATCTGCCTAGTGAAACCCGGGTTTAGCGGCTTCACTGCGCAGATGGGCCGAGTCTGGCGGACAGCGTTGCCGCATCGAGTACTTCGTTGAAGATCGCGCCACCAGGTTCCAAGCCGCGGCCCGCGGCCAAGTTGGGCAGGAGGACCGGAGAGAAACCCAGGGCGACGGTAAGTTCCGAAACCGTCTGGGCATCCTGCTTGTTATCCGAGGCGACGCCCAAGGCGCGTTGCGCGGATTGCTTGGTTGCCCGATCCGCGTCCATGTCCCAATGGCTGATGTGATTGAGGGCTTTGACCACGCGAGAGCTCTTGAAATGGGTTGCAATGCCTTCGGAGCTGGACAAGCCAGCGTCAAGTGATGTTTCCAGCCAGTCGGGAAGCGGCTCGTCTTCCCAGCGATTGGTCGCATCCACCAGCAAGATGCCAGCCAGGGATGGGACATCAATGTCGTCGAGTTCCTCTTGGGGCACCATGAGCACCACCAAATCGGCATCCTCGGCAATGTCTTCGGCCAGTACGGCGGTGGCATGCGATGCGTACTGTGCCAGGTGGTACTTCATCATCCGTGGAGGCCTGGAACCTGCGATGCGTACGTCGATTCTGGCCGATGCTGCTGCGCGGGCGAGGGCTGTACCGGCTCGTCCCGCTCCGAGGATTCCAATCCGCTTGATGCTCATAACCTCCAGCCTAAACGCGAAAGCCATGGTGGCATGCAATTCATTGCATGCGACCATGGCTTCTGGACCTAGCGAAAGGCCATCAGCTCCAGAGCGGAGCCAGGGACTTGTACAGCTGCTGTACACCCAAGATGATGAACAGTACTGCGGTAATCGCCAACGCGGTGTTGGTGTGCCAGCGGTTGGCCCATTCCTTGGGGATGCGCTTGCCATTGAGCAGGCCCAGGAGGGTGACCGCCAGGAATGGCATGAACAGCGCACCGAGGACGCCATAGGCCAGGATCAGGGCAATTGGCTTGTCCAGCAAGAAGAGCACCATTGGCGGGAAGGTCAGCCACAGCACATAGAACTTGAAGTACTTGCCACCGGTCAGCGTATCCGGGTGGTTTGCCGGCTTCTTGCGCATATGGCCCCAGAAGTCGGCGAACATCAGCGAAACGCCATTCCATACGCCGATGATCGACGAGAAGGACGCGGCCCAGAAGCCAATGAGGAAGCCGTTGCCTACGACATCGCCGTATTCGGCTTTCAGCACGTCGCCCAGTTCCAGCAGGCCCTTGTCGCCACCGGAGATGGTCACGCCGGCGGCGCGAACAACTTCCGCGCCAACGATCAGCATGGCCAACACGAAGATGCCGGTCATGACGTAAGCCATGGAGTTGTCGATGCGCATGACCCGCATCCACTTAGGGGTGTACCAGCCTTTCTCGCGCAGCCAGTAGCCGTAAGCGGCCAAGGTGATGGTACCGCCGACGCCGCCAGCCAACGCCAAGGTGTAGACCACGCCGCCTTCCGGGATCATCGGGATCAGGCCCTTGAGCATTTCCGGAATATTTGGCACAGCGATGAAAGCCAAGCCCACCACGGTCACGAACATGATGCCCACCAGTACAGCGGTGATCTTCTCGAAGAAGCTGTACTTTCCGAACCAGACCATCACGAAGCCCAGCAGGCCCATGAGCACTGCCCAGATCTTCAGATCCACTGCCGGCATCAAGGCGGCCAGCGGCAATGCAGCGGAACTCATCGCTGTAGCGCCGTAAACGAAGCCCCAGATGATGATGTAGGGACCGAAGTACCAGGTGGTCCACTTGCCCAGGGTCTTCCAGCCCTCGAAAATGGTTTTGCCAGTTGCCAGGGTGTAGCGGCCGGCGCCTTCAACCAGAACAATCTTCAGGATCACGCCGACAATCACTGCCCAGAGCAGCGCATAGCCGTACTGGCTGCCTGCTACTAGTGTGGCAACCATGTCAGCTGCGCCAACGCCGGTCGCCGCAACGACCAATCCCGGGCCAATGACTTTCCAGCGCGGCGGGCCGCCACCGTCTAGGTCGGCGCGTTGCGCCTGGATGTTCTCGCTCATTTGATTTTCCTTTTGACACAGTGCGATGCCGCCGCAGAGTCGCATCGGCAGTGACGCGGACCACGGGGGTGTGAGATCGTATTCAATCTTGGTAGTGATCTTTCTTACTGGCAAACTCTCAGTCAAGTACTAACACTTTCTTAGGAATGCAGTGACGTGGAGAACACTGCGTGTTCCGAATTGCTAGAATTGATCAGTTACCCATGGGCGCCGAGCCCGGATCTGAACGTCGAGGATGATGCCGTGCAGCTGTTGATCGTCGAAGACGACCACGCCGTCGCCCGCGCCCTGATCGATGCCGTGAGCGCCGCAGGCCATCAGGCCGAGCATGTCAGCCGCGGTGCTGACGCGCTGTTGAAGCACCACAATGCACAGATGATCCTGCTGGATCTGGGCCTGCCGGATATGGATGGACTGGAAGTCCTGCGCAAACTGCGCCAAATCAGTGAAGTCCCCGTGGTCATCCTCTCGGCGCGCAATGACGAGCGGAGCGTTGTCCGGGGACTGCGCCAGGGCGCCGACGATTTCCTGGTCAAGCCCATCGGGCTGGCGGTCCTTCTGGCCCGCATCGATGCGGTGGCCCGCCGCGCCAAGGTCCAATCCAATGACAATGGCGGTGTGCTCATCGCCGGCGGACTGCGTGTGGACACCGGGAAGCACGAAGCAATTCTGAATGGACGGCACCTCCAGCTGACCGCCAAGGAATTCGAGCTGCTGGCATTGCTGGCCCAGCATGACGGAGCGGTGGTAACCCGGGAGCAGATTCTTGATCGCTTGTGGGGCGACGCGTTCGTGGCGGTGTCGCGCTCCTTGGATGTGCACCTCACCGGTTTGCGCTCCAAGCTTGCTGCGCCCGGGATGATCGTGAACGTTCGCGGAGTCGGCTACCGGCTAGAGACGCCAAGCCCGTGAGGCTGCGCGTACTGGGGATCCTGGGCACGCTGCTGCTTGCAATCGTCGCCATCGTCAGCGCGATGCTGTTGCAGAGCGTCAGCCGTGATGCCACCGCTGAAGTCCAGTTGAACCGGTTGTCGGCATTGAACCGCTTTGTCCAGCTTGCCGCCCATGCCGATCTGGCAAATGACATGTCGCTGCTCCAGCTGGAGATGGACACCTATAGCGACCTCTATGGCGAAGGGCTGCTGATCAATCTGGGCCAGCGGCAACTGGTCTCGGGCAGTATCGATCCTGCGGATCCCGAGGTCGCTGGCACCGTGCGCAATTCAGAGCTGAATCTGGGACTGGTCCAGATCCCGCCGATCGATCCTCTCTCGGATGCCACCGCCTTGCTCTCGCAGCCGTTCGGCAATTCTGCTCAAGTGCTCGGCTCTGTCACGATGCAAGTGAACTTGGAAACTGCACGCGCCAAGGTGCTGGAAAAGTCCAGCCTGCTGTGGCTTGTTGTCATTTCCATTGGCGCTGGACTCCTGCTCTTGGCCGACCGCCTGACCTTCTGGGTGCTCCGTCCGGTGCACCGGCTCAATGATGCCGTCAATGACATTGCGCGGCATCAGGCACCAGTTCTCCTCGAAGAGCAAGGCCCACCGGAACTGCGCCGGCTATCGCGGTCGCTGGGCAGCATGGCCCGAACTATGGCCGAGAGCCTGAAGCAGCAGCAGGAGCTCATTGCTGAAACATCCCATCAGCTTCGGAACCCCGTTGCCGCCTTGCGGTTGCGCGTGGATCTTTTGAAGATGCGCATGGGCGACCAAGCGGATCCCGTCGGAGTGCACGCGGTGGAAAACGAACTGCATCGGGTGGAAACCCTGCTGGACGGCGTCATGCGCTTGGCCAGCGCCGAGCATCGGCTAGCCGAGCAAAATGCGGGGGAGTCCTTGCCCGAGACAGCCGTGCACGGCCAACAAGTCGACGTCGGGCAGATGCTCGCCGAGGAAGTCGAACGCCAATCCGAGGTTGCTCGGCAACGGGGAAACCAGCTGGTGCTCGATGGCAGCGACACCTCGGGGCAGACCGCCATGGTGTGGTGCAACGGATTCGATTTGCAGCAGATGCTCGCGGAACTACTGGAAAACGCCTTCAAGTACGCCCCTGGCAGCAAGATCGTCCTGGGCCTGCGGCTCAACCCGGGAACTGCCAGCATCCAAATACAGGATCACGGAGCCGGCATGAACGCTGCTGAACTCGCGAATGCAGGCGAGCGGTTCTGGCGTGCAGAACGTGTGCGGCACAGTCCGGGAACAGGTTTGGGACTGGCTATCGTGGATCGCTTGGCGCGCGCGAATGCCGGTGAGCTCACGCTTGAATCGGCTCCGGGCGAAGGGCTCAAAGCAACGATCAGCCTGCCCCTGCATGGCAGCAAGCCCGAGGTGCCCGATGAATCCTGAGCCCATGCCGTCCCGGCGGAACTTGCTTCGATATCTCCTGGCAGCCCCATTCGCCGCCGGACTGCCAGCACTGAATTCCTGCAGCTCGTTGCCCACTGCGCATCGATTGGATATCGCCTCCGGTGAAGACGGGGGCATGTACTTCCAATTTGCCTCCTTGCTCTCCAACGCCTTGGTGGACCACGGCGTCGCCGAGCATTCCACTGCCCTCAATACCCAGGCCAGCGCCCAGAATCTGGCGATGCTCGCAGAAAACAAGGCCGGGCTGGCTCTTGCCCTGGCCGATACGGTGGACCAGTACCGGAAGGACAGCGCTCCACAAGCGCAGCCGCTGGCCCTGGGCCGCGTCTACCAGAACTATTTCCATTGCATCATCCGCACAGCAGCCGGGATTAGCTCGCTGCAGGATCTGGCAGGACGCACCATCGGCACCGGTGCGCCAGGGTCAGGTACGTGGGTGACCGGCCAGCGCATATTGCGGGCAGCGAAGCTGAAGAATCGCGGGATCGCGCCCAAGGAGCTGCAGTACGGGTACGCGGCAGGGCTGGAGGCGCTGGGCAAGGGAAGCATTGACGCGCTATTCCTTTTCGGCGGCCTGCCTGTTGCTTCGCTGAGCCGGCTCGCTTCAACCATGGACTTGGGCCTGCTCGATGTTTCAGCGGTGCTGCCGCAGCTGCGCGAGCGGTACCCGGATCTCTACGACGGGGTAGTCGTCCCGGAGGGAACCTACCGCGGAATCAAGGCCGTGGAGACGATCGGGGTTGGCAACCTGTTGATGGCGCGCGCGGACATGCCCGAGGAGCTGGCCGGAGCCGTCGTCAAGCTCCTGGTCGCCCACGCTGATCGGCTGGTGCCAGAATCCAGCGCCGGCATCCAGTTCTTGACCCCCGAAACCTTGGTCAGCACCGGAGGCCAGCCCCTGCACCCGGGCGCGAGGAAGGCCTACCAGGAACTTCACGGCTAGAAATTGCGCACGTGCGCACACGACGGTGAGGGCTTTGCCCACTAGTGTGTATTGCAAAGCACTGCTACGAGAGGATCATTGGCGATGTCCACTGCTGGCGACATTCCACTCATGGAAAATGAAGCCGTAGAGATCTGCAGGAAACTGATTCAGATCGACACGACGAACTATGGAGGCAACAAGGGCGCGGGGGAGCTTGACGCCGCCCGCTATGTCGCTGGGCTGCTCGAGGACGTCGGCCTGGAAGCCACGATCTATGAATCCGCTCCCGGGCGGGCCAACGTGGTCACCCGCATCCCGGGGGCCGATCCGTCATTGCCGGCCCTGGTCGTGCACGGCCACCTGGATGTCGTGCCGGCCATCGCCGAAGACTGGAGCGTGGATCCTTTCGGGGCCCAGATCATCGATGGGATGATCTGGGGACGCGGAGCGGTGGACATGAAGAACATGGACGCGATGATTATCGCCGCCATCCGCCACCTGCAACGCGAGAACATCACCCCGCGGCGCGATCTGGTCATCGCCTTCTTCGCCGATGAGGAAGCTGGCGGGGACTATGGTTCCGGCTGGATGGTGCAGAACCATCCCGAACTCTTCGCCGGGGCGGCCGAGGCCATTAGCGAAGTCGGCGGGTTCTCGGTCGAAATCAACGGCCGCCGGGCCTACATGCTGCAGACTGCGGAAAAGGGCATCGCCTGGCTGAAGCTGGAATCCAAGGGCATGGCCGGCCACGGCTCGCAGCTCAACACCGATAATGCGGTCACCCATCTGGCAGGAGCCGTCCATCGCATCGGTGAGCATCAATGGCCGCTGTCCTACACCAAAACCACTCGCGCATTGCTTGAGCAGGTGGCCGAGCTGTCCGGACTGGACTTCGATGAAGCCGATCCGGCCCCGCTGCTCTCGGCCATGGGCAATGTCTCGCGCTTCGTCGGGGCTACCTTGCAGAACACCGCGAATCCCTCCGCCCTGGAGGCAGGCTACAAGCACAACGTCATTCCCGGGCAGGCCCAAGCGCTGATCGACTGCCGCACCCTGCCCGAGCAGCACGAAGCCACCTTGGAGACCCTGCGTGAACTGGCCGGGGAACACGTTGAGCTGTCCATGGTGCATGAGCAGGAATCCCTGGAGGTGCCCTTCGCCGGTGCGCTGGTGGATTCCATGATCGCGTCGTTGCTGGCTGAAGACCCGGATGCCGTGGTTCTGCCCTATATGCTTTCTGGCGGAACCGATAACAAATGGCTGGCCAAACTGGGGATCACCGGCTACGGATTCGCGCCGCTGCAACTTCCTGCCGAGCTGGATTTCACCGGAATGTTCCATGGCGTCGACGAACGCGTGCCGGTGGACTCCATCAAGTTCGGCGTGCGGGTGCTGCAAAACCTCTTGCAGGAATACTAGAACCAGCGTTGGCCCAGCCAGCACAACAGAATCCAGGAGCAGAATCCTTGACCATCGAATCCATACTGAGCGACGAGCTGCTTGAGCGTTTCCGGGACCGGGCCGCCGGCTATGACGAGTCGAACTCGTTCGCCATCGAAGACTTCAACGAACTGGTGGAACTGGGCTACCTCAAGGCGCTGGTGCCGGCAGAGCGCGGGGGACTGGGGTGGAACTTCGAGACCCTGGCCCTGGCCCAGCGCCGCCTGGCCACCGCGGCACCCGGCACGGCCCTGGCGATCAACATGCACCAGGTATGGGCGGGCGTCGCGTATTTGCTGCAGGCCCGCGGGGACCGGCGCCTGGATATGGTGGCCGATTGGATTGCCGAGGGCGAAGTGATGGCGTTCGGGATTTCGGAGCCCGGCAACGACGCGGTGCTCTTCGACTCGAAGACCAGGGCGAGAACTGCTGCCGATGGCTCGGTGGAGTTCAATGGCGTGAAGATCTTCACCTCGCTGGCGCCGGCGTTCACCCGATTGGGGGTGTTCGGCAAGGATGAGGAATCCGGGGAACTGGTTCACGGCTTCGTCGCCAGGGGCGAGGGCGTGCATTCCATGAACGACTGGAACACCCTGGGCATGCGGGCCAGCCAGTCGCACACCACGAAGCTGGAAAATGCGGTGGCCCCGCGCGAATGGGTGCATAGCCGGCTGCCGGCCGGTCCTAACCAGGACCCGCTGGTCTTCGGCATCTTCGCATCCTTCCTGACCCTGACCGCAAGCGTCTACGTGGGCATCGCAGATCGTGCGGTGACCCTGGCTCAGGAGGCCCTGGGCCAGCGGGTGCACCAGGACGGGACCCGGTATGCGCAGGATGTGCGTGCCCGCGGGCTCTTGGCCGAAGCGGCGATGCGCCTGCTGGCCCTGGATGCCCTGCAACGCTCGGTGGCCGGTGACCTGGAGGCCAAGGCGGATCACCAGAGCGCGTGGTTCCCCAAGCTGGTGACGCTGCGCACCTTGGCCGGGGGCACTGCACGGGAGAACATCCAGGTTGCCGGACAGCTGCTGGGCGGTGGCGGATATTTCCGGGGATCGGAGTTCGAACGGCTCTACCGCGACGTGCAGGCCAGCTGGTACCACCCGTCCAATGCCGCCTCGGCAGCCAATACGGTGGCCTCGTGGCTGGTAGGCCCGCTCGACAGCTGAGGCAAGGACCCGCGATTGCCGTGAGGGCCAATGGCGGGCATGGTGCCATGTGCCCTGTTGCCGGTTCAGGGAGCCAGGGTGCTGCGAATGCGCATCACCCGGCGGCGCAGCCAGTACTTTTGGGCGCCGCCTTCATAGCGGCAGGTGCGCATAAGCTCCCATTTGCCGTTATCGGCGTGCTCCCGCAGGGCGGCGCGGGCGACATGCTTTGGTCCGCCCGGGAAAGAAGTTATGACCAGGTATTCAAAGCGCTGGTCATCGGGATGATGCAGCGGTGGCTTAATTCTTTCTTCGAGCATCCTGCCCCCTATCTAAAGAACGCCGTGCGTTGTAGCCTCATGCTATGAGTACTGAACCGAGTTTTGCACTGCAAGCATTTATTGCACGCCTGGAGCAGCACCTGGCAATTGTGTCGCAGAGCCGCGGTGCTGGCGAGGCATCCGTCGACGCGGCTTTTGGCGCGCTGGCCGATGCCTTCGAAGACTATGAAGACGCCCTCTACGATCAGTATTCCGAGTTATTGCCCTTCACCATACCCTCGGATGATGCGTGAGTACGACCACGGAGTGAATTTTTCCTATTCCGTGTTTCTGAGTCCGGATAGTCGCAATCGGTGAAGTAATGTCGAGGGGTGAATTGGTTTGAAGCAGCTTTCCTAGGATTGATCCAGGGCCTGACCGAGTTCCTCCCGATCTCGTCCTCAGCCCACTTGCGTATCGTTGGCGAACTCCTGCCCAACGCCCAAGACCCCGGAGCGGCATTTACCGCCATTACCCAGCTGGGTACCGAAACCGCAGTGATCGTCTTCTTCTGGCGCGACATCGTGCGGATCATCGGCGCCTGGTGCAAGGCACTGGCCGGCAAGATCCCGCATTCGGATCCGGACGCCAAGATGGGCTGGCTGATCATTATCGGCTCCCTGCCGATCGCGATCCTGGGCCTGCTGCTGGAAGACTACATCGATACGAACTTCCGTTCGCTGTGGATTGTTGCGACCACACTGGTGGTCTTCGGCCTGATCCTGGCCATCGCCGACCACTACGGCAAGCAGCAGCGCACCTTGGACAAGCTGACCGTCAAGCACGGCATCTTCTACGGTTTCGCCCAGGCCATGGCCTTGATTCCGGGCGTCTCGCGTTCGGGCGGCACCATCACCGCGGGTTTGCTCATGGGGTACACCCGTGAAGCCGCAGCCCGCTACTCGTTCCTGCTGGCGATCCCGGCGGTGTTCGCCTCGGGCCTGTACAAGCTGGTCAAGTCCTTCGACGAACCAGGTGTCTACACCCTGGCGCAGACCGGTGTCGCTACCGTCGTGGCCTTCGTCGTCGGCTTCCTGATTGTGGGCTGGTTCCTGAAGTTCGTTTCCACCCACTCCTACCGCTTCTTCGTCTGGTACCGCATCCTGCTGGGCCTGGCGCTGTTCGTCGCTCTGGGATTGGGCTGGATGGCCGCCTGATCCAGGTTTTCCAAGATGTCCGTGGACTGCTTCACGGGCATCTTGCAGTTAACGGGAATAAACCTCGCCTTGCTTCACTTGGAGTTAAAGGAAGAAATACGTCGCATCTGCGAAAGGATGTCCATAAGTGCACGCGTGGAATAACCCTGAGGTACCTCAGGTGGCTGGTTCAGCACCAACACTGGAACTTTTCAATACCGCCACCGGAGCCCGACAGGCCACTGCGCCAGCGGATGAAGCTATTGCGCCGGCCAGCATGTACGTTTGCGGTATCACCCCCTATGACGCCACCCATATGGGCCACGCCGCCACATATGTCACCTTCGACCTGGTGCAGCGCACCTGGCGCGATGCCGGTCGCACCGTGGCCTACACCCAGAACATCACCGACGTGGACGACCCGCTGCTCGAGCGCGCCGCAGCAACCAACGTCGATTGGCGCGAACTGGCCGAGTCGCAGATCCAGCTCTTCCGCGACGACATGGAAGCCCTGAACGTCATTCCGCCGCAGAACTACATCGGCGCGGTGGAATCCATCCACTGGCTGGTCCCGGTCGTCGAGCAGCTGCTCGATGCGGATCTGGCCTACCGTGTGCCGGCTGGTGCCGATGGGGTGGAAGGCGACGTGTACTTCGACACCCTGGCCGCCCAGAACGATGCCTGGAAACTGGGCGCCGTTTCGAACTACGACCGCGAGACCATGCTCGGCTTCTTCGCCGAACGCGGCGGGGATCCGGATCGTGCCGGCAAGCGCGATGCGCTGGACCCGCTGCTGTGGCGTGCCGCCCGCGAGGGCGAGCCGTCATGGGATGGCGGCAAGCTCGGTGCCGGCCGCCCGGGCTGGCACATCGAATGCTCGGTGATTGCCCGCAAGACCCTGCCGGCCCCCTTCACTGTCCAGGGTGGCGGCTCGGACCTGATCTTCCCGCACCACGAATTCTCTGCGGCCCACGCAGCTGCTGGCGATAACGCGGAACTCGCGCAGACCTACGTGCACACCGGCATGGTGGGCCTGGACGGCGAAAAGATGAGCAAGTCCCTGGGCAACCTGGTGCTGGTTTCCAAACTGCGCGAAGCCGGCGTCGAGCCGGTAGCGATCCGCGCCGTACTGCTCTCCCAGCACTACCGCAGCGACTGGTTCTGGACCGAGCAATTGCTGGCCGCAGCCCAGCAGCGGGTGGCTGCCTGGCGCCAGGCCTTGGCCACCACCAGCAACGAGGACGCAGCCAAGGTAGTGGAAAGCATCCGCAAGCACATGGCCGATGACATCGATGCGCCCTCCGCGCTGGAGGCACTCGACCGGTGGGCGGCGCAGCCGGCCGGGTCGAATGGCGACGGCGCCGAAGCGTTGCGCCACGGCATCGACGCGCTGCTGGGGCTCAAGCTCTAGGCAGCACCGCGCCAAGCATCCCGGGGTCCGGCTTCAGATATCGAAGTCGGACCCCGGGCTGTCTTTGCGGTACTTTCCCCGGCGGCGCAGATAGCGCTCGAATTCCCGGGCAATGGACTCGCCGCTGGCCTCGGGAAGCTCGCTGGTGTCCGTTGCCTGCTCCAGCTGTTCAACGTACTTGGCCACATCCGGATCCGCTGCCGCGAGCTCATCGACCCCGTGCTTCCAGGCCAGCGTATCCTCGCGCAGTTTCTGGTCCGGCACGGAGACCGGGATGACTTCCTCCAGCAGCTCGATGATGGCCAGTTGCACCCGCGGGCTGGGGGACTGCGCAACATAGTGGGAGAGCTGAGCCCAAAGCGACAGGCTCGGGATCCCGTACCGTTCGAACTCCACGCCGAGCACCGAGGGGATTCCGGTGGGCCCCTCGTAGGTGGAGGCGCTGATCCTCAAGTGCTCCTGGAACCGCGGATCGTCGCTGGCCAGCGAGGTCGGCACCGGCCGGGTATGCGGCACATCAGCCAGCAAGGCGCCCAGGGTGAGCACGGCATGGGCATTGTGGGATTGGGCCACCTTGATGATCCGCGAGCAGAAGGTCTGCCATTTGAACGTCGGCTCGACACCCAGCACCACCAGCAGGTCGGCGGCCGCCTGGGGCAAATGGATCTTGAAGATCTCGGTGCACGGCCAGTCCACTACGCGCCCGGTCCCGGTGCGCCGGGTCTTGGGCCGGGTGAACTGGTAGTCGTAGAAATCGTCCTCGCCCACGGTGGCCACATGCTCATGGGCGTTGGACTCGAGCAGCAGGCGGACGGCGTCCGTGGCCGCCGAACCGGCGTCGTTCCACCCCTCGAAGGCAGCCAAGACGATGGTGGGGCGAATCTCATGCTGGGTCTTGGCAATATAGCTATTCAGCGTCGGGGCGTGGTATTCCTCGTTCATTGAAGACTCCTTGGCAGCACTCGATGCTCTCGGCGTGGCTCGCCGAAGCGGCTTAGCCCCACTCTTCCATCTAGAATGGACTCATGCCAAGCACCAGTTTTGACTTTGCCGCCGGAACCGAGCCCGCAACCCCGCAAGCTGTCCTGTGGGATATGGACGGTACGCTGATCGACACCGAACCCTATTGGCTGGCTGCCGAAGCTGAGCTGGTGGCTTCCCATGGCGGCTCGTGGAGCCATGAACAAGGCCTGGCCCTGGTGGGCAACGCCTTGCCAGATGGAGCCCGGGCCCTGCAGCAGGCCGGGGTCAAGCTGGAGATCCGCGAGATCATCGACTGGCTCTCTGCCCGGGTGGTTGCCGGCATCCGCCGCGAGATCCCCTGGCGGCCAGGAGCCCGCGAATTGCTCGCGGCGTGCAAGCAGGCAGGCATCCCGCAGGCTTTGGTGACCATGTCCGAGCGCAGCATCGTCGATGAACTGATGCTCAGCATCCCCGAAGGCACCTTCCAGGCCAGCGTTACCGGTGAAGAGGTCGCCAACGGTAAGCCGCACCCGGAACCTTATCTGGCTGGACTGCAGCTGCTTGGCCAGTGCACCGGGAAAGAACTGGAAGCAGCCAGGTGCATTGGTTTCGAGGATTCCGTGCCGGGCATCGCCTCGGCGTCCGCGGCCGGGCTGCATGCGGTGCTGGTCCCCAACGCCACCGACCCGGGCGAAGGCAATTGGCGCCGGATCGACACCTTGGCATCCGTGGATGTACATGAAATGACTCGATGGTTGGTGCAGGTTAGCGCGTGAGCGACACTCAGGAAAAGTCCCCTGGAATCAAGCTGGGGCGTATCGGGGGCGTCCCGGTCTACCTCTCCAGCTCGTGGTTCATCATCACCGCGGTCATCACCTTCAGCGTTGGCATCCAGCTTTCGCGCGGCGGAATCATCCCGCCGCTGAACGCTTACCTGATGGGCCTGGCCTGCGCGGTGGCTATCGCCGTGGCCGTGCTGATCCATGAGGTCGCGCACGCGATGACCGCGCGCGCCTTCAAGTGGCCCGATGCTCACATCGTGTTGACGCTGATGGGCGGGCACACCCAGTTCGGTTCCTTCAAGGCCAAGCCCGGCGCCTCGCTCTGGGTGGCACTCTCCGGACCGCTGTCGAACTTCCTGCTGGCCGGAATCGGCTGGCTGGTGATCGAGAACGCGGCCATGGGCGTGTACCCGAACCTGCTGCTGGACTTCTTCGTCTATGCCAACCTGCTGCTCGGCGCCTTCAACGCGCTGCCCGGGCTTCCGCTCGATGGCGGGCGGCTGGTCGAATCGATCGTCTGGAAGGCCACCGGATCCCAGTTCAAGGGCACCATCGCCTCGAGCTGGGTGGGCCGGGCAATCGCCGTGGGCCTGGTCTTCTACTTCGTGATCTATCCTCTGGTACGCGGCGAGCAGCCCCAGATCATCACGGTGGTGGTCGGCATCATGGTGGCGATGTTCATGTGGCAAGCCACCACGCAGCTGATTGCGCACTCCAAGATGATGCTGAACCTGCCCACCGTGATCGCCACCGACTTGATGCGCCCGGCTTCGGCCATGGTTTCGCACGCAACCGTAGCCGACGTGCTCTCCCGCCAGAACGCTCGCGGGGGAGAGATCATCCTGGTCGACCCGAAAGGGATGCCGGTCGGGGTCATCGATGCGCAGGCACTGTCCCGGGTGGACCCGAACCAGGCGGCCCAGGTTCCGGCCTTGGCCGTGTCCCGTGCCCTGGGCCAGGGCGCGATCGTGGCCGAGGATTCCGATGGCCGCGCACTGATCGACTACCTGGCCAGCGTGGACAGCGCCGAATACGCGGTGATCAGCGCCACCGGGCAGGTGGTGGGCCTGCTGCACCAGCGGCAGATCGTCAACGCCGTCACCGGACGCCGCAAGTAAACTCTATACAGACTGAAAAGCACCAAGAAAAGGATCACATCAGTGAGCGAAGCTAAGAGCCAGGCGCCGCACGGCGCGGCAGCCCGTCGCGGCCCCTTCCGTGTCGGCGACCGCGTGCAGCTGACCGACGAGAAACGCCGGATCAACACCATCACCCTGCAGCACGGTGGAGAGTTCCACACGCACAAGGGCGTGCTGCCGCACGAGGCCATCATCGGCCTGCCCGAAGGCTCGGTCATCGAGAATATCGACGGCTTCCGCTACCAAGCCCTGCGCCCGCTGGCCAAGGATTTCGTGCTCTCCATGCCGCGCGGCGCCACCGTGGTCTACCCGAAGGATGCCGCGCAGATCGTGCAGTTCGGCGACATATTCCCGGGCGCGCGCGTCGTCGAAGCCGGTGTCGGTTCCGGCGCGCTGTCCATCTCGCTGCTGCGCGCGGTCGGCGATGAGGGCTTCCTGCACTCCTTCGAGCGACGCGAGGAATTCGCCGATATCGCCCGCGGCAACATCTCCACCGTCTTCGGTGGCGAGCACCCTTCGTGGCAGATCTCCATCGGCGACTTCCAGGACAGGGTCGTCGAGCGGGAAGAACCGGGCAGCATCGACCGCGTGGTCCTGGACATGCTCAGCCCCTGGGAATGCCTGGATGCGGTAGCTACCGTGCTGGCGCCAGGCGGCGTGTGGACCAACTACGTGTCCTCGGTGACCCAGATGTCCCGCGTGGTCGAGGCCATCCGTGCTTCGGGCCAGTTCACCGAGCCAGAGTGCTTCGAAACCCTGGTGCGCGGCTGGCACGTCGACGGCCTGGCCGTCCGCCCGGATCACCGCATGGTCGCGCACACCGCATTCCTGATCACCTGCCGCCGTCTGGCCGATTCCGCCGATGGCATCCCGAAAGCCAAGCGCATCAAGGAGCACTCGTACTCCGATGAGGACCTGAGCGCATGGACGCGCGATCACGCCGACGGCGAGTGGACCCCTGAAGCACTGGGCGAGCGCGGCTTGTCGGATAAGAAGCTGCGCCGGGCCGCCCGCGATGCCAACCAGTCCGTGCGCGTGCGTGCCGCTGAAGAAGACGCCGAAGGCGCTGGCGGCGAAGCCTGAGCTGCAACCATATATTGAGATATTGCGTCTCATTATGTGACATTGGGCCCCGAGTGTTCTGCACTCGGGGCCTTCAGTTCCTAGGATGGAAGCAAGACGGTGCGCCAAGCACCGGAAAAAACCTCATCAGGGCGCACGAACCGCCCCGGTGACGTTGGATGTTGGAGGTTGGAACGTGAACGATAATCGCGAGGCAGAACAATTGGCCGAGCGGCTGCAGATGACCGAACGCCAGGTCAACGTGCTGCGCGACAAGAATCGCAACCTCGACAAGCAACTCGCCGGGATCAGCGGCAATAACAAGCGCCTGGTGGCCCTGCTGGAAACCACCCGCGAGCAGATCATCAACCTGAAGTCGGCGCTGGAAAAAGACGGGGACACTCCCTTCAGCCACGGCACCATCGTGGCCAAGCACCCGCGCAAGCACCCCGAACCCGGGCTCGGCATCGAATCCACCGGCGCCCAGTCCGCAGATGTCATCTACTCCGGGCGCAAGATGCGCGTGGCCGTCAGCCCGCTGATGGATTTCGACAAGCTGGTCATCGGCCAGCAGGTGCTGCTCAATGAAGCACTGGTGATCGTCGCGGCGCTGGGATTCGAGGAGACCGGTGAACTGGTCACGGTCAAGGAACTGCT
Source organism: Glutamicibacter sp. NPDC087661 (assembly GCF_044743275.1). Lineage (NCBI taxonomy): Bacteria > Bacillati > Actinomycetota > Actinomycetes > Micrococcales > Micrococcaceae > Glutamicibacter > Glutamicibacter sp. NPDC087661. Next base: position 1,051,954 of record NZ_JBIUWE010000001.1, on the reverse strand, counting down.
GGAAAATCACCACGCCGTAGTCATGGCCCGTGCCGATGACCAGCGCGTCGTTGAACTCGCTGGCCCGCTGCGCGAGATGCACCTGCGCGTGGGCGACCAGCTGGCCATCGATTCGCGTTCGGGCATGGCGGTATCCCGCGTCCAGCTCACCGACATGCAGTCACTGGTGCTCGAGGAAGTCCCGGACATTGCCTACTCGGACATTGGCGGGCTGAACTCGCAGATCGAAGCCATCAAGGACTCGGTGGAGCTGCCCTTCACCCACCCTGAGCTGTACCGCGAACACGGGTTGAGCGCGCCAAAGGGGATCCTGCTCTACGGCCCTCCGGGCTGCGGCAAGACCCTAATCGCCAAGGCGGTGGCGCACTCCCTGGCCCAGCGCGTCGTCGAGCGCAAGGAAGGGGCCAGCAACCGCAGCTACTTCCTGAACATCAAGGGTCCGGAGCTGCTGGACAAGTACGTGGGCGAAACCGAGCGGCACATCCGCCTGATCTTCGCCCGCGCCCGGGAGAAGGCGCTGCATGGAGATCCGGTGGTGGTGTTCTTCGACGAGATGGAAGCGCTGTTCCGTACCCGCGGCACCGGTGTCTCCTCGGATGTGGAAACCACCATCGTGCCGCAGCTGCTGGCCGAAATTGACGGCGTCGAGCGCCTGGATAACGTGATTGTCATCGGCGCGTCCAACCGCGAGGACATGATCGACCCGGCGATCCTGCGTCCGGGACGCCTGGACGTCAAGATCAAGATCCGCCGTCCCGATGCCGAGGGCGCCACAGAAATCTTCAGCAAGTACCTGACGACCGAACTGCCGCTGCACGCCGATGAGCTCGATGCCGATGCCGGGGATGCCGGCGCCACCATAGCGCGCATGATCCGCGGAGCCGTCCAGGCAATGTACTCCACCGAGCGGATCAACGAATTCCTCGAAGTCACCTATGTTACCGGTGCCACCGAAGTGCTCTATTTCAAGGACTTCGCCTCGGGCGCGGTCATCCACAACATCGTGGACCGCGCCAAGATGCATGCCATCAAGGCGCTGATTACGCAGAACGAGCGCGGACTGAAAATGGAGTACCTGCTGCGTGCGGTGCGCGAAGAGTTCGCCGAGCACGAAGACATGCCCAACACCACCAACCCCGATGATTGGGCCCGGATTTCCGGCCGCAAGGGCGAGCGGATCAGCAACATCCGTTCCCTGGTCCAGCAGCAGGCCGGCAAATGAGCGCCCGTCGCCTGGTCGGCCTGGAAACCGAATACGGAATTATCCGCCCGAACATGCCCAAGGCCAACGCCACGGTGCTTTCGGCGCAGATCGTTGACGCCTACGCGCAATTGGTCGCCGAGCAGGATTCGGCGGCCAAGGCAGCACGCTGGGACTACAGCGACGAATCCCCGCTGCAAGATGCGCGCGGATTCGCCATGGACCGGGCCCAAGCGCATCCGAGCCAGCTGACCGACCTGGAGCCGGGGCTGGACGACGAGGGCATCTGGACCGCCGAATCCATTGCGCTGGATGGCAACGACGCGCATCTGGGTTCAACGCTCTACCAGGAGAAGGAATCCACGGATGTCGTGATGAACATGGTCCTGGGCAACGGCGCACGCCTGTACGTCGACCACGCCCACCCGGAATACTCCAGCCCCGAATCGATGACCCCGCGTGATGCGGTGCTCTGGGACCAAGCCGGCGATGAAGTGATGCGCCGCGCCGCGGCCGCCGCCCAGCGCCTGGGCAGCGGGGAACTGCTGCTGTACAAGAACAACACCGATAACAAGTCGGTCTCCTACGGCTCGCATGAGAACTACCTGATGCCGCGCGGCATCGAGTTCTCTTCGATTGTCCGCGGGCTCACCCCGTTCTTTGCCAGCAGGCAGATCTTCTGCGGTGCCGGCCGGGTGGGCCAGGGCATGCTCAACGAGCGCGCCGCCTTCCAGGTCTCCCAGCGTGCCGACTTCTTCGAGGCGGAAGTGGGCCTGGAAACCACGATCAACCGCCCGATCATCAACACCCGCGATGAACCGCACGCGAACTGGGACAAGTACCGCCGCCTGCACGTGATCATCGGGGATGCGAACCTCGGGCAGATCTCCACCCTGCTGCGCGTGGGCACCACCAACTTGGTGCTCTCGCTGATCGAAGCGGGGATGGCCCCGCAGCTGGAACTGGTCGAGCCGGTCCTGGCCTTGCAGCAAATCAGCCACGACCCCACCCTGAAGGCCAAGGTGCGGTTGCGCGGCGGGGTCCAGCTCACCGCCATTGAAATCCAGCGCCATTACCTGCATGCGGCAGAAAACTACTGTGCGGCACGCGGCATTGATGATCCGGACACCACCGAGATCCTCAGCCGTTGGGCGCAGATCCTGGAGTTGCTCGAGCGCGACCCGATGGACGCGGCAGACCAGATTGACTGGATCGCCAAATACCAGCTGGTCAACGGCTTCGCCCAGCGCCACCAGCTTGAGCTGTCCGATCCACGCGTGGCGATGCTGGACCTGCAATGGGCTGATTTGCGGACCGACAAGGGCTTGTACTACCGCATGGCCGAACGCGGGGCCATCCAGAGGATCTTCAGCCAGCAGGAGATCAACCAAGCCGTGGCCAGCCCGCCGGAAGATACCCGGGCCTACCTGCGCGGCATGACCCTGCAGCGCTATGCGCCCTACGTGGTCGCAGCGAACTGGGATGCGTTGTCCTTCGCCGTCCCCGGGGCGCGCAAGATCAGCCGCTTCCACATGCCCGAACCGCTGGGCGGAACCCGTGCGCAGGTTGGCGAGCTGTTCGACACGCAGCTGGAGATTGCGGAATTTATCGACGAATTGGCCAGGCGTCGCTAATCGGCGCAGAATAGGTATGAGTCTCGGCGCGTAATTCCGGGATTCACGACGACTTAGGAGAAAACGATGACTCAGGAAAGCTTCTCGGCCCGCCGCAGCATCCAGAACCAGCAGGCCGAAACGGAACAGGTCCAGGTGAACACCACCGGCCAGTCCGCCGGCGTGGATGACCTGCTGGACGAGATCGACTCGGTGCTGGAATCCAACGCTGAAGAGTTCGTCCGCGGATTCGTGCAAAAGGGCGGCCAGTAAGCCCCAACGGGCACACAGCTTTGGAAGTCGTGTTCTGGCCAATGTGGCGGAACCGCAGTTGAGGGGAAGTAGCTTCGCGTGGATCGCAGAATCTTTGGTCTGGAAACCGAATTCGGGCTGAATTATGTCCCGTCGGATGGGCGCCGGCTCACCCCGGAGGATGCCGCACGGCACCTGTTCAAGCCGGTAGTCAGCTGGGGGCGCAGTTCGAATGTGTTCCTGGAGAACGGCTCGCGCCTCTACCTGGATGTGGGCTCGCACCCGGAGTACGCCACCGCGGAATGCGACCAGCTCAAGCAGCTGATCGCCCACGACCGCGCAGGGGAGGCATTCATGCTGGACCTCGTTGACCAGGCAGAGGACCAGCTGGCCGAGGAAGGCCACGAAGGCCGGATCTACATGTTCAAGAACAATGTGGACTCCGCCGGGAACTCCTATGGCTGCCACGAGAACTACCTGATTCCACGCAAAATCGAGTTCAAGCGCCTCGCTGACATGCTCATCCCTTTCCTCGTCACCCGCCAGCTATTGTGCGGTGCCGGGCATCTGATCACCGATGAAGAGCAGACCAAGTACGTCTTCTCCCAGCGCGCCGATCACATGTGGGAGGGGGTCTCCTCGGCCACAACGCGCTCGCGTCCGATCATCAATACCCGCGATGAGCCGCACGCCGATGCCGAGTACCACCGCCGGCTGCATGTCATAGTGGGCGACTCGTCGATGAGCGAAACCACCCAGCTGCTGAAGATCGGCGCCACCGACCTGGTGCTGCGCCTGATCGAATCCGGCGAAATCTACCACGATCTGCGACTGGAAAACCCGATTCGCTCCATCCGCCAGATCTCCCACGATTTCACTGGCCAGACCGTGGTGCGGCTCATGGGCGGCGACGAACCGACCGCACTGCAGATCCAGTGGATCCTCTTCGAATCCGTCAAGGAATTCATCGCCCGCCACGGCGCGCACCACGACCAGGTGGATACCGTCCTGGAATTGTGGGAACGCACGCTGAACGCAGTGGAAAGCCAGGACTTCTCGCTGATCGACCGGGACATCGACTGGGCGATCAAGCACAAGCTTCTCACGGGCTATGCCCAGGAGAACTCCCTGGAGCTCTCGGCGCCACGGATCGCGCAGCTGAACCTGACTTACCATGACATCGACCCGCAGCGCGGCCTGTTCCACCTGCTCAAGCGCCGCGGCCTGGCCAGCGCAGTCGTCTCCGACGCTGAAATCAATCAGGCTGTGAACAACCCGCCAGCCACGACACGCGCGGCACTGCGAAGCAAATTCATTCGCGCCGCCCGCGCCAATGGGCGACGCTATAGCGCCGATTGGGTCCACATGAAGTATGAGGATGGCCCGGGCGGAATTGTGCTGTGCAAGGACCCGTTCGCAACCACCAATTCACAGATTGACGAGCTCATTGAGCTGATGGGCCAGCAGCTTTAGCTAGCTGGAAACAAGTATTTACACAGCAAAAACCTCTAAGCTGGACGCAGATCATTACGGGCCTTGCCCTGTGCAAGCCCGCAATGCATGACCAGCTAGTCCAACCGGAAAGAAGATTCGTGCGAAAAGTTTTGGCAGTATGCGCCACCGCGTCCATCCTTGCCCTGGCGTCCTGCGGTTCGGGTTCGTCATCCCTGAGCGGCATCGACGTCAAGCCAGCAGAAGATAGCAAGACCGCACCTGAGGTCAAATTCGATGCGCCGCTCCTGACCGAAAAGTCAGAAGCAGTCACCGTGGTGGAGGGCGAGGGTTCCGACATCAAGGAAGGCGACACCATCCAGATCCAGTCGGGCCTGTACAAGACCATCGACGGCCTGCTGACCAATGAGAACTTCACTGCTGATCCGGCTCCCATGAAGGTTGACGAGACGCTCAAGGAGCAGATGCCCGAGCTCTACGAAACCCTGCTGAAGTCCCAGATTGGCGACTGGATCGCCTACGCAGCCATCGAAGGCGTTCAGCAGCCGGACGGGTCCATCGCCGAACCGGCCGAAGGCTCGCGTGCCGAACGGCTGATCGTGATCAAGATTGCGGACTCCAAGAGCCCTAGCCAGACGATGGGCAAGGAAGAAGTCCAGCAGCTCAAGGACGACGGCAAGCTCCCCACCGTGAAGACCGGCAAGGGCGATCCGCAGATCACCATCCCCAAGGACACCGAAGCCCCGGCAGGCCTGGCAGTGGACGTCCTTGAAGAAGGCGACGGCCCAGCCGTTGGCCAAACGTCCAAGGTCACTGCCCACTACCACGGCGTGCGCTGGGAAGACGGCAAGAAGTTCGACGGCAACTTCGGCAACGAAGAAGGCTTCGAAGCCGATATGGCCGGCGGAGTCATCCAGGGCTGGCTGCAGGGCTTCCAGGGCCTGAAGGAAGGCAGCAAGGTCTTGCTGACTGTCCCAACGGACTTGGCCTACGGCGAAACAGCTGAAGCCCAGGGGCGTCCTGCAGGACCACTGGTCTTCTACGTAGAATTAGACAAGGTAAGCGAAAGCAAGTAACAGAAAGGCCGTGACTATGTCGTTCGGAGAACGCAACTACGACCGCACCAAGCCTGAGATCGATTTCCCGGGCACCGACGCTCCTGAAGAACTGGTCATCACCGACCTGGTCGAGGGAACCGGCGCCGAGGTCACCCCAGGCACCACCGTTGAAGCGCACTATGTAGGCGTTGCCTGGTCCACCGGCGAAGAGTTCGACTCTTCCTGGGGCCGCGGGCAGACCCTCGACTTCCCAGTGGGTGTCGGAATGGTTATCCAGGGCTGGGACCAGGGCCTGCTGGGCATGAAGGTCGGCGGCCGTCGCCGACTGGATATCCCATCGCACCTGGCCTACGGCGAGCGTGGCGCCCCAGGCGCCATTGCGCCTAACGAAGCACTGATTTTCGTTGTGGATCTGATGGGCACCAAGTAATTCCAAGTGCTGGCAATGGCCTCGATTAAATAATCGGGGCCATTGCTGTCCCAGAAGTCATCCTTATCGGCGAAAGTTGGTTAGTCTAGGCACGTGAGCACAAAGCAATCCCCGGGACCCAGCAAGGCAGAACGCCTGACCAGCCTCATCTATGCGCTGGCAACTAAATCACGGAAGTTCAACGCCGACCGCATTGGATCCTATTTGGTGCCAGGCGGTACCAAGGAGACCCGAGAGAAGGCGCTGGATCGCCTCAAGGACGATATCCGCAATGACTTCGGGTTGCAGCTGGACAAAGAAGTAATCGACGATGTTACGTACTACAGCATCGACACGACCGAGTGGTTCTTGCCGCCGGTGGAATTCAGCCCCGCAGAAGCCGGCCTGGTCGGATTGGCCGCGAGCCTTTGGAAAGACACCAAGCTCCAGTCATTGGGGCTCAATGCCGCGGCCCGAGTCACCGGCCATGATGGCGTGGCCTCGCCGGTCGCTCCGTTGGCCGGCTCATTGGTCCCACGCCTTTCCATGGATGAACCGAACTTCCGCGAATGCGCCCTGGCGGTCTTCAACCGCAACACGCTCAAGTTCGCCTATACGTCCTCTGGCGGCGCACAGAGCGAACGAATTGTTGATGTGTGGGGGATCGGGCAGCGCTACGGCAACTGGTACTTCACCGGCTATGACCACACGCGGAAAGATACCCGTGTCTTCCGCCTCTCGCGGGTTCAGGGCAAGTTCACGAATTACCGGCATGGCGGCGCTAACGCCGACGGGCAGTACCACGCCCGCCCCCAGGATTTCGACATGACCCAGGTCTTGCAGGATTTCGACCTGCAGAATCCGGGACTGGTGGCAACGGTGCGGCTCTTGGGCGATGAAGCAATCCCGCTGCGCGCCCAGGCAGTAAATGGCCGCAGCGATCAGGATGAGCTGCAGATCGGCTATGCGGATCCGCATTCATTTGCCCAGCAGCTGGCAGCTTATGGTCCGGCCGTGAAAGTCCTGGGACCCTCCGAACTGGTGGCCCAGGTGCGCCGGATTCTGCGCGACGCGCGCAGCTCCCAGACTAGCCAGGGCAACCAGGATGCCTACGCAGAGGTGAAGTTCCGTCCGCATCGCGCCACCGGCCGTGGCACCACCACAACTCAGGTCATGCGAAATATCGACATGATCCAGTATGTGCACGCCCATGGTGCCGTAGAAATCGAAGCGCTGGCAGAACGCTACTCCATGAGCGTTGCCAAGGTTCGTGAAGAGCTGGCCATGATCATGATGTGCGGTGTCCCGTACGGCCAGCATGACGAACTGATCAACGTCAATGACGGCGACGTTGAATCCGATACCGTTACGATCTCCAATGCAGCCCTGCTGGCCGAGCCGCAGAAGCTGGCGCCGCTGGAAGCAGTAGCCGTGCTCGGCGGGCTCAACGCCCTGGCAAGCATTCCCGAGTTCGAGCACCAGCAGGTGCTCGACGCGGCACTGGCCAAGGTGAATTCCGCGGTGGCCCGTTTTGACGGCTGGAGCGGGGCGCTGGGCTTCGCACTGTCCAAGGCGCGCGAGAACGATATTCCGCAGCAGCTGATTCAGGCGATTCGTTCCCAAAACGTCGTGCGCATCGATTACTACTCGGCCCGTTCGCGAACTCACCAGGTTCGCGATGTGGAACCGATCCGGCTCATTGAAGACGGAGCGGTGCAGTACCTGCGGGCTTGGTGCCGAAAGCGCCAGAGCCTATTAACTTTCCGGGTGGACCGGATGTTAAGTGTGGAAACTGCCGGTGAACAATTCGAGCTGGCGGCTCGGCATGAAGACCAGCAAGATGTCCAGATCCGGTATGCCTCCAACGACGATGACTTAGAGGTCATGGTCTATGTAGACGCCGAGATCTTACCGGTTATCGAAGCTTTCCATCCTCTTTCCTGGTCCACGGGAAAGGTCGGTACGGGGTATCTGGCCAACGTCCGGTTCTCGGATCACCAGGTAGCTGCGCCGCTCGTGGCTCGCCATAGCGGTAAACTGACTGTGGTCTCTCCTGACGCTACGCGCGAACAGGTAGTGAACTGGTTGGACGAGGCTATCGCAATGTATGAGGATTAATAGATGCTTCCTTGGTGGTTTTGGGTACTTTTGTGGACTGTGCTCGTTTTGGCGACAATACTTGTTGCGGCACTTGCCGGCTTCCGTTTGTTCAAACGGGGAATGGCGGTCGTCGAGGGCCTGGGCGACGCTGCGGATCACATCAGCGCCGGTTTAAGCCAGGAGGGCACCGTCGTGGAGTACGCTGCGAACCCTCGTCGCTACCCGCACGGAACCGATGCCACGCACGCGGATCCGGAGAAGATCAAAAAGCTTCGCGATAAGGGCAAAGCTGAAAGAATCGAGGCGCGTCGAGTTCGCCGCGTCGCACGTCGCGCACAGCGCGGCCAAGCTCAGAACATGCGCGATCTTGGCTTGTTCTGACGTAGACTTTAGATAGAGAGAAGGGAATCCACATGGGTGGCTTACAGGGATGGCATTTGGTCATCATTATCGTGCTTGCACTGCTGCTTTTCGGCGCTCCAAAGCTTCCAGGCTTGGCTCGCTCGATGGGCCAGTCGCTGCGCATTTTCAAGTCCGAGGTTCGCCAGATGAAGGATGATGATCCTAAATCTGAAACCGTTGATGGCACCATCAATGATCCGAACCCCAACGAAAAGAACAACTCGTAGACCTCTTCAGTGGCAACAAATAAAGACAAGAACCCGCGCAGCAAGAAGAAGCGGGCCAAGGACGCAGAAGGTCGGATGGCTCTCAAAGAGCATCTGATTGAAGCACGGAACCGGTTATTCAAGTCGCTCATCGCGCTGACCTTGGGCACGGTAGCCGGTTTCTTCGTATACGACTGGCTGCTTGCCTTGCTGATCGCGCCTGTGAAAGCTGCCGGCGGCTCGGTAGTGTTCACCGCGGTGATGTCACCCTTCGACATCATGATCAAGGTGGCGCTGTTCGTCGGCCTGATCGTTTCCTCGCCGGTGTGGCTCTACCAGCTGTGGGCATTCATCGTGCCGGGACTGAAAAAGAACGAGCGCCGTTTGAGCTACAGCTTCGTAGCAGCCGCGGTTCCGCTGTTCCTTGGCGGCGTGGCGATGGCCTACTTCGTTCTTCCGTTTGCGCTGGAATTCTTCATTAGCCTGTCGCCGGAGAACTCGGATAACCTGCTGAACATTTCCGAGTACCTGCCGTTTATCTTCCGCCTGCTCCTGGCATTCGGCTTGGCCATGCTGGTACCGGTACTGATGGTTGGCCTGAACATGGTTGGCGTCCTGCCAGCCAAGCTCATCTTGAAGAACTGGCGTATCACCGTCTTCCTCATCGCCCTGGTTGCCGCTATGGCAGCACCAGGCGGCGATGCAATCACCATGTTCGCGTTGGCTGGACCGTTGTTCCTCACCTTCGCCGTTGCCACCTTGATCTGCCACTTCAACGACAAGAAGCGCGCAAAGAAGCTGGCGGCACGGGAAGCCGAGAATGAACGCCTAGCAGCTGGTGAAACTTCTGGCATTGAAACCCCTAGCTCGATTGACGAACCTAAATCCCAGCTCTGAACCAGGGCAAGAAAGTGAACGACCACAAGTGACTTCACCCGCGGAACGCTACGCGAATTCCAAGGCACGGCAGGTCGAAAACGGCACTGCACTTCCTGAATTCCGGGCAAGCATCTCCTTCGACCTGGATCCATTCCAGGCCGAAGCTTGCCAGAAGGTCGCAGAAGGGCACAGCGTACTGGTCGCTGCGCCCACCGGCGCCGGAAAAACTGTTGTTGGCGAATACGCCATCTACCAGGCTCTAGGCGAGAACCGCAAGGCTTTCTACACCACGCCCATCAAGGCGCTGAGCAACCAGAAGTATTCGGAACTGGTCAACCGCTATGGAGCGCAGAAGGTCGGGTTGCTGACCGGCGACACCTCCATCAATTCCGAAGCGCAGATCGTCGTCATGACCACCGAAGTGCTGCGCAATATGCTGTACGCGGATTCCCAAACCCTCGACGGCTTGGGCTACGTGATCATGGATGAGGTCCACTACCTCGCCGATAAATTCCGTGGTGCCGTATGGGAAGAAGTCATCATCCATCTGCCGTCCAACGTGCAGATCATTTCACTCTCGGCAACCGTGTCCAACGCCGAGGAATTCGGTGGCTGGCTGGATACCGTCCGGGGCCAGACCGACGTCATTGTCTCCGAGCATCGCCCGGTGCCGCTCTTCCAGCACGTCATGGTCGGCCCTAACGTGGTCGACCTGTTTGCCGAAGACGTAGCCTTCGACAAGGTGGCTGAAGACGATTCAAAGGCCTCGGTCAACCCCGAACTGCGAAAACTCGTACGCTCCCACAGCCCTGGCGGCCGAGTGCAGCGCGGCCGGGGTCGCGGCGGCCGCGGCCCCCAGCGCAGTTCAGGCATGGGGCACCGCATCAACCGTCCAGCGGTTATCGGGAAGCTTGACCGGGCTGCTCTGCTGCCAGCTATCTTCTTCATTTTCTCCCGCAAGGGCTGCGATATGGCCGTGCAGCAGTGCGCCATGGCTGACCTGCGCCTGACGACCAATGAAGAAGCCGCCGAGATCGCGCAAGCGCTGGATGAAGTCGCCTACCGGATCCCCAGCGAAGACCTGGACGTTCTGGAATTCTGGTCCTGGCGCGATGGTCTGGTTCGCGGCTTCGCTTCCCACCACGCCGGCCTGCTCCCGATCTTCAAGGAAATCGTTGAAGACCTCTTTGCACGCAACCTGATCAAGGTGGTGTTCGCAACCGAGACCCTGGCACTGGGCGTGAACATGCCAGCACGCTCGGTCGTGCTGGAAAAACTGGTCAAATTCAACGGCGAATCCCACGTGCAGATCTCTTCGGGGGAGTACACCCAGCTCACCGGCCGTGCCGGGCGCCGCGGCATTGACGTCGAAGGCCATTCAATTGTTGTCTGGAACCCCGACCTGGAACCGGAATCCTTGGCAGGACTCGCTTCGAAGCGAACCTATCCGCTGAATTCCTCGTTCCGTCCGACCTACAACATGTCCACCAACTTGCTGGCGCAGTTTGGCCGTGAACAGACTCGTCAAATCCTCGAAACCTCCTTTGCCCAGTACCAGGCGGACCGTTCCGTGGTGGGCATGGCGCGCCAGGTGCGTTCCAAGGAAGAATCCCTGGCCGGCTACGCCAAATCGATGGAATGCCATCTCGGAGATTTCACCGAGTACCTGAAACTCCAACGAAACCTGGCCCAGGTCGAGAAGAACGCTGCGAAGGACCGCCGCCACGAGCGCCGTTCGGCAGCTGAGCAGTCCCTGCAGGCCGTGATCCGCGGCGACGTGGTGGACCTGCCAGGTGGCCGCCGCTTCGGCCGCGCCGTGGTCGTCGAGCTTGATAAGGCCATGTACAACCCGCGACACACCGTGCTGACCGAAGAAGCGCAGCTTCGCCGGCTCTCGGTGGAAGACCTCAACGGACCAGTGCAGATTATTTCGCGGATCAAGATTCCCAAGGGGTTCAACGGGCGCACACCGAAGGAGCGCCGGGACCTTGCTTCATCCTTGCGCAACGCGATCTACGAGTCGCGTCCTCCACGCCAGGACGCCCAGAGCTTTGATTTCGAAGGCTCGGATTCCTTCGAGCGTGAAATCAACGCACTGCGCCTGGAGCTCAAGGACCATCCTTGCCACGCCTGCTCGGAGAAGGACCAGCACATGCGCTGGGCCGACAGGTACTGGAAGCTGAAGAAGGACACGGACAAGGCCCGTCGCGCCATCCGCGGGCGAACCAATACCATTGCCACGCAGTTCGACAAGGTCTGCAAAGTGCTCGAGCAGTTCGAATACCTCGTGCCTTCCGAGGGCGGCGAAGATTTCGCGCTGACCGACTCGGGCCGCCGCCTGCGCCGCATCTATGGCGACCGCGATCTGCTCACCAGCCAAATCCTGGAGACCGGCAAGCTCACGCAGCTCAATGCGGAAGAACTCTGCGCGGTTGTCGCCAGCCTGGTCTACCAGGCACGCCGCGACGGGGACCGTGCCGATCCGAAAATGCCAACGGGCAAGATCGATGACATCTGGAATAGCACTATCAGGATTTGGGGCGAGCTATCGGACGCTGAAGAGGCCTTGGGCCTTGACCCGACCGCTCCACCGGAATCCGGTTTGATCTGGCCAATGTACAAGTGGGCCCGCGGTTCGAGCCTGAACAGCGCGCTGCGCGGTACCGATCTGGCACCGGGTGACTTCGTGCGCTGGGCCAAGCAGGTCATCGACACATTGGACCAGTTCGCAAAGAATAGCGACCTTCCGCCATTGCTGGTTCGCAATGCCTACAAGGCAGTAGACCAGATCAAGCGCGGTGTAGTGGCCTACTCGAACGTGCTGGACTAGCCAGCAGGTCCAGCCGAAAAACTTATTAGCCAGTGCACGAGAAAAGGGAGACGCTGATGGCAAAAACACTCTACCGAAACGGGTCCATCTACTCAGCGGCCGATCCATTTGCTACCGCAATGGTGGTGGACGGCGACACCATTTCATGGTTGGGCGGCGAGGACGCAGCCGAGCGCCACGCGTCTGCCGTCGACGAAGTGGTCGACCTCAATGGTGGTTTGATTACCCCGGCGTTCGTCGAATCCCACACGCACCTTGCCGCCTTGGGCCGCACCCTTTCGGGAGCCGATTTGGGTGCAGCAACCTCGGCTTCTTCGCTGCTTTCCCTCGTCGCCGAGCAGGCGCAGAAGTCGACCAAGCTGGTCCTGGCTCAGGGGTGGGACAACTCGAACTGGGCTGACCAGCAGCTGCCCGCGGAAACCGACCTGACCAGTGCCGCGGAAGGCCGCGGCTATTACCTGGCGCGTCGCGATGTGCACAGTGCCCTGGTCAATCGGGAACTGCTGGATTTGCTGGACCTGGGCCACCTCGCCGCTGGCATCATTTCTGGTGCGGATCACGACGCCGTGCGTGAAGCACTCACCAATACGCAGAAGGCCGAACAGGAATACCAGCGCCTGGCACTGGAGCACTACGCCTCGCGTGGTTTCGCCAGCGTTGTGGAGATGGCGGCCCCGCATATTGAGGGCCGAGAGGCGCTGGAGCAGTTGCTGGCCATCGACAACCCTGAACTGCCGCAAGTCCATGCCTACTGGGGCGAACTGGTTAGCGATGCAGACATCGCCCAGGAGCTGGCCGCATCCTTCCCAACGGGAAAGGTGCTGGGCTTGGGTGGCGATCTTCGCGTGGATGGTTCGCTAGGCAGCCACACGGCGTACCTGCGCGAAGACTACAGCGATCAGCCGGGCGAACGCGGCACCCTGTATCTGAAGCGTGACGAAATTGCGGCCCACCTGGTCGCTTGCAGTTCCCGGGAGATCCAGGCCTCGTTCCATGTGATCGGAGACGGCGCCCTGGACGAGGTGTTGGCAGGTTTTGACCTGGCTGCTGAGCAGATTGGGGCAGCTAAGCTGCAGATGTGCCGGCACCGTCTGGAGCATGTCGAGATGGTTGATGAAGACTCGCGGGCCCGTTTGCTGCAGTACGCCATCATGGTTTCGATGCAGCCGGTCTTCGACCAGGCGTGGGGCGGCTCGAACGGCATGTACGCGCAGCGCCTGGGGGAGCGCGCAGCATCGATGAACAACCTCTCCGCTATGCTTTCGGCTGGTGTGCCAATGGTGCTTGGCTCTGATGCTCCGGTAACGGAGGTTGATGGCTGGCAGGTTGTTCGCGCCGGCATGAACATGACGAATGCTGAGGCTCGCATTTCGGCTCGTGCGGCCTTCTTGGCTCAAACCCGATCCACCTACCGCGCCATGGGCGAGATGAACCCGTTCGCCGGGCAGCTCGTGATCGGCGCGCCGGCGACTTTTGCAGTGTGGACTGCCTCTGAACTTGCTGTGCAAACTCCGGACGTCCGAATCAGTTCTTGGAGTACCGATGCACGAGCTGGAACTCCGATGCTTCCGGTCATTGATGAGGAAATTCCGCAGTGCCTGCGTACAGTACGCGCTGGAATCACGCTTTTCAATACCCTTGAGCCAAGCGAATCGGCTTAAAGCGAAACAGATGCTCAATAAGCAGAATGAATTCGCAAAATTTGCCCTGACTAGTGGTGTCTAGGTAAAGAGTGAAGTCATTTGATGGTTGACAGCCTAGGTGGGGTACCCACTAGGCTGGTCTAAGCGCCTCTTCGAGATGCACATGCATTGCGTTGGAAACTACGCAATTTAAACAACGATCCTCAGTGACCTTAGATAACATTCTCTGTGCCTTTCGGCGTGGAGAATAGGGCCGAAGTCACTGAGGATCGTTCGTTAATGCGGTGTCTCCAGCGCGCTGATTGGCAAATGATGACTATACTTTGAATTTGGATTAACTCTTTTCGACCCGGTGTCCTGCATAAGCCATGCAGTCGACGCCGAGCAGGCAAGAGGCTTTGTGTTATATACCCAGAAAGGTGCCGCCGCGTGCGCGTCATTACAATCATTCCGACTTACAACGAACTGGAGTCGCTCCCGCTGACCGTAGGACGCTTGCGTACCGCAGTTCCTGACTCGGATGTATTGATCGTTGATGATAACTCGCCTGACGGCACCGGAGAACTTGCAGACAAGATGGCTGCTGAGGACTCGAATATCCACGTATTGCACCGTACCGGCAAGGATGGCCTGGGAGCCGCCTACATTGCAGGTTTCGAATGGGCGTTGGCTCGCGACTACGACGTACTGGTAGAGATGGATGCCGATGGCTCGCATATGCCAGAGCAGCTTCCACGCCTTTTGGAAGCCAGTGCCGCGGGCGCAGATCTCGTAATCGGTTCGCGTTGGGTCAAGGGCGGCGAAGTCGTGAACTGGCCAATGCTGCGCAAGATCATCTCGCGCGGCGGCAGCTTCTACTCGCGCACCATGCTGGGCTTGCCTCTGCGCGACATCACCGCAGGCTACCGCGCCTTCAAGCGCGAAACCCTGGAAGCAATCGATTTTGACGCCGTTGAGTCGCGCGGCTACGGCTTCCAGGTGGACATGACCTTCCGCGTGGCCATGCTGCGCAAGACGATCGTTGAAGTTCCCGTGACCTTCGTAGAGCGCGAACTGGGCGCGTCGAAGATGAGCGGCAACATTGTGTTCGAAGCAATGTGGAATGTCACCCGCTGGGGCTTGGGCGCCCGGTGGAAGAAGCTGACTTCCAAGAAGTAATACCCGTGGTTAAGCGAACTGGCGTGCAACGATGGATCGTTGCACGCCAGTTCGTTTAACCAGGAATCATCATCAGGTCTCGGGCAGGCAGTGAAATACAAACCAGCCCACCGCCCCAAAGGCGGACTGTGCAGGATGAAGATAGCTTCTACGAAGCTGCTTAGGCCGGCGGCGCTGGCCGCGCAATTTCATGCAGGCTCTTTGACGCAGTTGAAAATACTGGGCGTGGTCTTTGAGCCCCATAGCAGACAGGCAAAAGAGTGAGGGCTGGGTTTGATAACCATTGGTCATCAAACCCAGCCCTCAACCAAGCCCCTACGGCCATGCTAAGGCAGCATGGAACCGTGCGTGGGGGAGATTAGGCAGTTTCCCCGCGAGCAGCGCGCAGCTGCTGGAGGCGGTCTGCCAGAGTCTTTTCCAGTTCTTCTTCGGAACGGCGCTCAAGAAGCATGTCCCAGTGGGTACGGACAGGCTTTTCATTGCCCGGTTCTTCGGCCTTGGCTTCGCCGTGGACGAGCTTGGCTTCCTTACCGGTCTTGGTGTGCCAGGTTGCTGGAATTTCAGCTTCGGCAGCAAAGACGACGAAGACGGTCTCGCCCTCTTCGGTACGGTATTCCACACGCTGACGGGCAGCCGGCTCCACACCTGCCTCAGATTCCATGCTCTGTGCACCCAGGCGCATGCCTCGTAGGCTGCGATCGCTCATGTTTTCCCTCCGCGATGATTGAAGAATTCGCTACACGTACCAACGTTTGGCACTCGGAAATAATTCCCTCCGACTAGAGGTGAAGATAATTCTTGGTGCCAAAACATCCATTATACGCGTCTGCGGCGAGGTGCATTGTATGCACCTCGCCGCAGACGGCTAATCGGTTCTAAACCAGCTGTTGCTACAGGTTGCTACCTGGGGCCGATGGCGATTCCGGAGTGGCAGGCTTGCTGCCCGATCCGTTGCCGCCCAGCGCTCCGCCGATGCCCTTGAGTGCTTCGGTCAGTTCGCTTGGAATCACCCACAGGGTATTCGAAGTGCCTTCGGCAAGCTTCGGCAGAGTCTGCAGGTACTGGTAGGCGAGCAACTCATGGTCCGGCTTGCCGGCGTGAATTGCATCGAAGACCTTCTGGATGGCCTGGGACTCGCCGTCAGCGCGCAAGATTGCGGCCTGTGCATCGCCCTCGGCTTCGAGGATGGAAGCCTGGCGTGCGCCTTCGGCAGTAAGGATGGAGGACTGCTTGGTGCCCTCAGCGGTCAGGATGGCAGCACGGCGGTCACGCTCGGCGCGCATCTGCTTCTCCATCGAGTCCTGGATGGACAGCGGTGGATCGATAGCCTTCAGCTCGACACGGGAAACACGGATGCCCCACTTGCCGGTTGCCTCGTCAAGGACACCACGCAGCTGGCCGTTGATCTGGTCGCGGCTAGTCAGGGCCTCTTCCAGATTCAGGCCACCGACGACATTACGAAGCGTAGTGGTGGTCAGCTGTTCTACGGCCTGGATGTAGTTAGCGATTTCATACGTCGCGGCACGCGGCTCGGTGATCTGGAAGTAGACCACGGTATCAATCGAAACTACCAAGTTGTCCTCGGTAATAACTGGCTGCGGCGGGAAGGAAACAACTTGTTCACGCAGGTCCAGCAGCGGCAGCAAGCGATCCACAAAGGGGATCAGGATTGTCAGACCGGGATTTAGGGTTCGGTTGTACTTGCCGAGGCGCTCAACGATGCCAGCACGTGCCTGCGGCACGATGCGCACGCTGCGCAGTAGGACGACAATCACGAAGATTGCCAGAACGACAAGCACAATAGTCAAGCCAAAGCCATCTGAATTCATGGTTCGTACTCTCTTTCCTTGTGCAGTAGTGATGAATTTGGGGGCGTCAGGCTAGCTAGCCGTTAGCAGGGTCAGGGGACTTCGCGGTGAGGTATGCAGTTGCCCCGTCGATACGTGAAACCACGGCATAGGTGCCGGGATTCATGGTCGGAACGCTGGATTCAGCACGGGCGGTCCAGATCTCTCCACGGATCTTGGCCGAACCCGACATGCGCGAGGTCGGCTCGAGAATAAGTGCATCCGCACCGATTAATCGCTCGATATTGGTGCGGAAGCCCTCGGGTGATTTCCGTAAATGTTTGACGGCAATAGGTCGAACCAGGAAGATCATCAACAATGAAATGACGCAGAATACAAGGACCTGCAACCACATGGGTCCACTGAGCAGTGCGACCGCTACACCACCAAGGGCACCTACGCCGAGCATGATGAAGTAGAGATCAAGAGAAAGCATCTCGATGATCGCCAGCAGCAAGAACAGTGCCAGCCAGATCACCCAAGCGTTGCTGATGATCCATTCGGCTGTTGTCATGGCATTCACCTAAATTCTGTTAGGACATTGACCAGTCGTAACTGGTCTTTCCTACATTCTGCCGTAGAAGGCAGATAAAAGGTGTAGTCATTTTGGGGTATCTTCTAGCCCTGCGTGACGAATGCGTGTACTCCAAAGGAAGCTGTTACAGGCTGGGAACCCAACGCCAGCGTCTGCTGATGAAGAATTTCAGGGGAGAGGTGGTGCCCGGACGGACCCATGAATGCAAGGTTATAGAGATCGTCCGCATTCAGGTTCATCCGATATGTCAGATTCTTGGATCCGCGATGATTAAGGCCTTCAGCCGCAAATTTTTCCACCAAGGCGGCTTGCTTGCCCTGTCCTACGGTGAGCATGCCCAGCGGGTCGACGACTTCGTTGAGATGATCTGGTTCGCCGGTCACGACAATGCATAATCCACCAGTACGCAGTACACGTTGGAACTCTGCCGGGTTATGCGGTGCGAAGCAGTTGATCACCACATCGCGTGATCGGTCGGCAGTAGGCAATTTGCGCCAGACATCCCAGACCACAGCGAGCGTGCTTGGAACCTTCGCGGCACGACGCATGGCAAAGCGGGAGATGTCCAGAGCCAAAGCATCAAGTTCAGCAGCAGGAGAGTTCTCTAGAATCTTCCCCAGGTAGTAGCCGGTACCTGCGCCCGCATCCAGCACGTCAAGCGAATGTCCGTCGTGATGATCATTGATCAGCTCGGACAGCGCGCGCGCCAGAGGCTCATAATGTCCCTTTGACTGGAAAGCATCGCGGGCTTGGACCATGGCCGAGGTGTCTTCGAGGAAGTTCGTTCCTTTGCCAGTAAGGAAGTTGAAGTAACCCTGTTTGGCAGCATCAAAACGATGCCCGGCTTCGCAACTCAGGGTTCTATCCCGAGTTTCCTCGAAGCCAAGGGGTTGCTCGCAGACCGGGCAAGTAACGTTCGTGGTGCCGGAGAACATTAGAATTTCAGAACCTCTTGTGCCGTTGCAACGTCCATGCTTTCATGGCGCCACAGTTCGGATTCGTTAATCAAGGAGCGGGTAAGTGCTTTGTCGATATAGACAGTGCCCGACAGATGATCAGTTTCGTGCTGGACAATGCGGGCCTGCCAACCGGAGAAGCTTCGAGTTATTTCCTGGCCGTCCCGATCTTTATAAGTGGCGGTGATATCGGCGGCCCGGCTCACTACGCCTTGGAATCCTTCGAAAGACAGGCAACCTTCGTAGAAGACTGCCGCGCGCTCTGTTGATGCCGTATATACGGGGTTGAAGATCTCGAAGTACTCCAGCGGCTCACGCTCTCTGTGCGAGGCAGCTTCCTCCGGAATGGGATAGAGATCTTCGAGCACGGCAATCTGCAGGGGGATACCCACCTGAGGAGCGGCGAGTCCTACGCCAGGGGCGTCGTACATGGTCTGGCGCATTGCTTCAAGGAGTTCTTCGAGCAGTTCCTGCGGAAGCTGCTGCTCGTAGGCCACCGCCTGCTGGCGGAGAACGGGATGTCCCAGCTGGACAATAGGCAGTATGAGGTTCTCATCTGCAGTCTCCAGGACTTCTCGAACGATATTCTCGATGTCCTGTGCGGTGTACTCGGTGTTCATCGGCAAGCGCTAGTCCGTTCGTATTCGTTGAGCTGAAGTTGAGCCAGGCGCGAGGTGAGTCGGGCCTTTTCAGTGTCATGCAGCATGTGTCCAAGATTGCCCAGATTGTCTGCGGCGTACAGATGGACTTCCACGTTCTTGTCGTAGAAGATATCGATAAGATTCGCCAGTCGGCGTTCCTCATCCATTGGCATGGTGGCACTAGCTGGGATGCAGGTTACATGCCAGCGCGAATACCGGCTTGCCAAATCCAGATAGTCGGCAGTGTTGCGGCGAGTTCGGCAGATCTGATCGAAGCTGATCCAGATCTCATCCGCATTCACGTGGACTGGCCCGATTTCGTCGTAGCCGATCTGGATCATCGTATCGTGGACCGGCAGTTCTCCTGGTGCTTCGAAGAGATTTAGCGTGCCTCTCCGATACCCGTCCAAGACCTGCTCGGGATCGGCGGCGAGCTGTCGGTAGTCCACCGAATGATCCAGTGAGAATACAGTGAAGTCCCGTTGGATCCGGTCAATAATTGGCTGAACCAGGTGATGGAAAGTGTCATCGTCAAGCAGCTTCTCCGGCCCGTAGTTCGACGTAGTGACCAGCTGGATCTCGTGTTCCGTGCAATGCCGAATGAGCTTGGCCATGAACATCGCGTCGCCAGGTTCGGTGCAATGGAACTCATCGAAGACCAGCAACTGCAGTCCAGCGAGCTCGCGCTCAAGCCCTTGCGAGAAAATCGCGCCCAGCGGCTGGCCCGGGACACGGTTGACCGGGGAATTTACGCGCTGGAAGAACTCGTGGAAATGGAAGCGCGCTGTCGTGGTTTCAGGCAGCACCGAGACCAAGGTATTGATGATGAGGGTTTTGCCTCGACCAGGAGGGCCATAAATGTAGACGCCAGGGTGCTTTGCCGTCATCGTCGTACGCAAAGTACGTCCTAGAAGGTCGATCAGATCACTCTGAACCGGGTCAACTTCGATACCTTGCAGCTTGAGAGCTTCGCGGATCTGAAGAGCGTACTTATTCCCGTGGGGAATGCGTAGCAACGGATTAGCCATATCTAAATTTTGCCACTGAGCGCAGACGCGGCCAATCTTCTGTGATGCAATCGCCACCATTCCAGCTTGCAGGGATGCCTTGCGGTGCCGAGGCGACGTTAAAGTGCCTAGTCAAGAAGCCTTCGATTTATTTCGAAACGGATGATTTAAATAGGGGAGTGCTCCCAAAGATGGCTACGAGCCTGTTTAGTCTTGTGAATTTTGAGCATACCTATCGCTTTATCTTGATCCGTGGCCATAATGGACACACCCACAGAGCTGGGTTGAAGCAGTTGAATCGAAGCAGGGCGGGCGAAATGCGGAGAGGGAGCGCGTGAGATGACCAGCGAATTCATTGTCCCAACGGCTGAAGACGAGATCGTCTCCAGCGATCTTTTGGACATGTCGGCAACGGTACTCAAAACCTTGTCGGATCCGGCAAGGCTCCAGATGCTCTGGGCGCTGTCCATGGACGATCTTTCCCTGTCCGATTTGGCTCAGTTGATCGGCGTTAGTCCAACGGTTGCCGGCCAATTGCTATCCAAGCTGCGAGCAGTCGGTGTATTGCAAACGAGGAAGTCCGGCCGCCATGTCATCTACTCGATGCATGATGAGCGATCGCGCGAGTTCATTCGGCAGACCCTGGACTTCGCGAGGCACCGGCTGGATTTGCAGGATCAGCGTCAACAAGCTGAGCAGTAAGCGGCCTTCGAAATCCGAGGCGTAAATGGACGAATAAGGCTACTTCCAGCGACATTGCGAATAAGCCGATAATCTACATTATGTAAAGTAATGGAATCCACGACTCCCCACGCAGGGTCTCACTGCAGCCATTTGTGCTGGCTGCCCCGTCTATCGAAGCAGGCTCCTTTCATGCCCATCATTCGAAAGTTCGCGGACGCTTCGGCGGGATCTGTGGATCTCAGGTGGTCCTTCGGCGTATCGACCGACAGGCTTTGGCACGCAATGATTGATCGTCAGGCATTGCCACTCTGGCTGGGAACTCACGTCGCTGGAAGCCTTGGCGTGGGTTCTACTGTGCAGATCGAGCATGCGGAAAACTACATCTGCGAAAGCCGGATTGAACAGGTCGAGCCAGCATCCGCCCTCGTGGTGTCCTGGAAGTTTCCGGAAGAATCTGTGTCGGAGGTTAGTTTGACTCTGCAGTCGAGCCTCTTCGGAGCTGAACTTGCGCTGAGCCACTCCAAACTCAGCGTTGGCGTCTCGAATTACCTGGCGGGATGGGAAACGCATCTCATGTATCTGGAGGCCGTCCTGCTTGGGGCTCCGCGCTCGATGGATCAATTCTGGGACGTTTATCAGGAGGTATTCGAGAACTAGGGCGCTTTCCTCTTGCCACTCCCCTCGATGTTATTCCAAACGATGATCGATCCGGCTAGAGTACACCGCGCCGGGTCAATGCCGACCTCAAATCCGCAGCGGAAGCAAAGTGATGTGTGTGGATTCCGAGATCGGTCGCCCCGACAAGTTTCCCGGCGGAATCGTCGGTAAAGAGGATCTGGTTTGCACACAGGTGCAGAGCATTGATTACGTGCAGAAATGCTCGTCGGTCTGGCTTCGGATAACCGATTTTTGCTGAATTGAATACTCGGGCGACGTGGGTGGCGATTCCTTGCCGCTTAAGTTCGATGTCAATGGTGTCGCTGCCGTTCGTGAGAATGGCGGCGGTGATACCTGCACGTTGTAGATCGTCGAGTAGCTGCAGCACATCGCGATCTACAACGGGCTCTATGCGACCCCATGCGTTGGCGGCTTCCGTGGATCCAATGCTCTTCCCAATCTCCTTGATCCATGTCAAACGAGATATTTTACCTGTAGTGAGTCCTTCCAGGCGAGCAGGGTCGAAAGCCGCCGCGTTCAAAGTGCCCGATGGCAACCCATATTCCATTTCAACGTCAGCAGTGGCGGCCTCGGGAAAGTTGCGGATCACTCCGTCCAAATCGAAAACTACTGCGTGGATCATGGGGCAATCCTGCCAGATGCAGGCGCATTGGGGCATCTGGGGCCAAGTGCATGCGGTGCCTTTCCTGCAGCGAGGGCCTGCCTAGAAATCTAGCAGGTGCTGCGTCAACCGGGAACTCCATGTCCCAGGGCAGGATGTCGGCGGTATCCCGGGAGCCAGATAGGCTAGTACTTGACCGAGTTCCCGGACTACTCCCCTATCTACCTTCAAGGACAGAAAACACCCTATGTCTCCAAGCGCCCTGTACCGTCTAGTTGCCCGCGCTGAAGCTGTCACATGGACGATGCTGATCATCGCATTGATTTTGAAGTACGTCGTCAAGGTTGGTGATTGGCCTGTTTCCATTGCCGGCTTCATCCACGGCTTTGTCTTCCTGACTTATGCAACGATGGCTGTGCTCATTGGCATGAATCAGCGCTGGAGGAAGTCGCTGATCATTGGAGCTGCCGCGACCGCCGTCGTCCCATATCTGACCATTCCTTACGACAAGTGGCTGGAACGCAAGGGAAAGCTGGAAGGTACCTGGCGTACCGAAGCAACCGATCATCCAGATGATCGCAAGTGGACCGACGCGACGATGCGTTGGCTTGTTGCCCGCCCGGCGCTGACCACGGTCCTGCTATTCGTCGTTATTGCCGGTATCTTCTCGGCCATGCTTTTCATTGGCCCTCCAGGTGGCGAGCACTAATCATGGATTCTATGAGGAGCACGCTGCTTTCGCCTGGGCATCACTGAATGCACTGACTCCTCAATCCAATTTGCCTGGCCCGGTCACTTCCATGTGTTCTTGGCCAGGCAAATTCTGTTTAATCCGGACATAGCAGGGTAAGGCTCGAACTACTTGGTGGTGCGTTGCTTCGGTGCGTAGTGAACCATCACCAACATTCCAATTAGCTCTACCAGGGTCTGGCTAACGACCACGGCAGAGGCTAATTCCAGCTCCGCGGGCAAAGCCAGGGCCAGGGGAAGCACCACCAGAGAATTGCGTGTGACGCCGCTGAAAGTAACTGCCCGCCGCGAGGCGGTGGGCAGCTTGAAGAGTTTCCCCGCGGAGTACCCAAGGACATTCATGATGCAGATAAACAGGGCGAAAACCATAATGGCCAGCCCTAATCGACCCAGGCCTGCGCTCACCGTGAAGATCTGCGAGCCGACCACGCTAAATAGCGTTCCCATCAACAACGGAACCATTAGATAGTCGGCCCAATCCCCGACGGGCTCTGCCCAGGAAAATCGTTTGGCGAGTGCCTGGGTGAATGCTGCTGCCAGCAGTGGGAGCACGATCAGTCCTAGCAGTGCCCCCAGGAAAGGAGCTGGCACGATCACGTCGATCGCCGAGGGAGCAGCAAATATATAGAGGTATGCCGGCACGAGCAGCATCTGCAAGATCAACAAGAGCGGTGTGGCCGCCAGCAGCCGTTGGCTGTCTCCCCCGGCTAAGCCGGTAAAGACGATAACGTAGTCGATGCAGGGCGCTAGCAAGACCAGCAGCACGCCGAAGAGCAGCGCCTGGTCCCCCGCCACTATTCGCGATAGCCCGAAGGCCACGAGCGGCACCACGGCAAAGTTGACCGCGCACAGTGCACCCATGAAGCGAGTGTCCCGAAAGGCCTCCGGAAAACGGGTCAGCGGCATGCCCAGGAAAGTAGCGTAGAGCAGTAACCCAAGGAACGGGTTAACCGAGTTCTCGAGACCCTTGCTTGCGGCAGGCAAGGCCAGGCCGAGAACGCAACCGGCAGTGATCGCGGATAAATACAGGGCGATTTGGTGCCCTTGCATCCATGCATTGCCAGGCCAGATCTTCATAGGACTAATGCTAGAACAATAGCTGCGGCCACCATGGCCGTGAGCTCATACGGGCGAGCCCCGACGGCGACCTTCTGTGTCTGAACCGACAACGATCCAGCCAACGCCGAATTACTCACGAACACCGGGGTAAACCTATGATGAGTACATGAAGGATTCTATTCGTAAGTGGCCGCTGTGGATGGCTGTCGACGTTGTTCTCATTGTTCTATTCGCCCTGCTCGGTCGACGTGAACACGAACATGGCTTGAGCATTGGCGGCATCCTGATGACCGCCCTGCCGTTCTTGGTTGCCTACGTCGTCGTGACCTTGCTGTCCAAGCCTTGGACCACGATCAACAAGCTCTTCCCTGTTGGCGTACTGGTCTGGGTGGTGACCGTAGCAGCGGGCCTTGCGCTTCGCGTTGCCATGGATTCCACTGCGGCACTCCCCTTCATCATTGTCGCGACATTGGTTCTGGGCGCATTCTTGATGGGGCGTCGGCTGGTTACCTCAATGGTGGCTAAGCGGCTAGGTAAATAGCAGGCCGAGCCCGTAGGAACCGGCAGCGACGAGACCGCTGGCGAAAGTCCCCAGAATAAACTGTTCGGCGGCGCGATGGTTTTTCAGTTCAGAGAACCGGCCAAGACCCTTGACCGCCAAGACGACGGCAATGCCTTCTGGCCAACCGGCCCAGAGGCTGCCAACGATGGCCGTGCGCTCCAGGAGTCCGATCCACAGCCCGCCTCGAAGCGGTGAAGGGTCGGACTCCTCCTTTTGGAGCTCGACATCATTCTTCGCAGCAAGCCGGAAAACAAGTTCCGTAAACGGACCGCCGAAACTAATGGCAAAGATGGAACTCAGGACGATCGCGTACACCGGCGAAAGCCCGTTCTGCTCCAACGAAGTTTGAGAAGCAACTGCCAGCAGGGCCGAGAGAATGGCGAACAGGGCAGAGCCCACAACTAGCCAGTCGCGGACACGAGCTCGTTTGCCCATGGCATAGCCAAGGTAGGCAGCTATGCAAGAGACAAACGCCGCCAGGCTCAGACTCCCCCAAGCGATCCAAAGCATTTACTGCTCCTTTAGCATCTTCAGCTGTCGGTTCAGCGATTTGGCAGCTTCATCCATCATTCGGTTCGCCTCAAACCATAGCGCGGCCGACAGACGAGAAGAGACAGCCTGCTGGGTGATTCCTAATTCTTGGGCAATCTGCTGCTGGGTCAGGCCTTCGTCGGCCAGAGTGCCCGCTTCCCATGCCGTGACCCGTCGCTTCGAAACTATGCAGGCAGTCAGCTGGAGCTCGGCTTCCAGACGGGTGGCTTCATGCGACGGTCCATGAACAGCTAGATGCGCATTGGTGTTCTTTGCCCGCTCAACTGCGACACGAGCATATTCAAAGGCAGGCCCCCGGCCGGCACGGGTTTCTTCGGGCAGTGGCGTTTCGACTTGCCCAAAGCCAATGCCGACACTCCAGTCCCCTGAAGCTGCCATCATCACTGCCAAGCGAATTGCTTCGTTGGCGTTATCCAGGACAGCTTGGACTTCATCGCCGGCGGTTCGCTGGAAGGGGCGGACCACTGGAACGGTAGCATTAGCTTGCTTGACTAGAGCCTCCACCTTATCTTCGGTGGAACGGGAACGCCGCTGGTCAATGGTCAACACAATCATGGAACAATTGTAAAACTTTGTATTCGAATCTACAAATTAAAATCATTGTACTATGCGAAGCGGATTGATGGGCCCATGCCTCTCATTCGCTGCTTTTCGACTAGAGTTGATTCCAGATCAGCCGCCTCCTGGCAGGCGATAAGTTAGAACCGAAAGGCACAGTGATGGTCACCGCATTCGTCATGATCCAGACTGCAACGGACAGTATCCCTGAATGCGCTAAGCAGATCTCCGCAATCTCGGGCATCAGCGAAGTCTATTCCGTAGCAGGCGACTGGGACTTGATTGCAATTGCACGAGTCAACAAGCACGAGGACCTTGCCGAAGTCATTGCCAATAAGCTTTCCAAGATTCCAGGCATCCGCGGCACCCAGACCCACATTGCATTCCGCGCATATTCGGAACATGATCTTGAAGCAGCTTTTTCCCTAGGCCTAGGCGACTAAGGACTTTTCAAGAACAAAGCCGGCCTTCGGTTCAGCGATTGTAAAATCGCGAACCAAAGACCGGCTTTGTTGGCATCTGACGGTGCTACGCGCCTACGATCGCCTGGGTCGTTGAGGACCAGGCTTCCAAGGTCGCCTTCGCCGCACCGGAATCGATGGAATGCGCTGCTTTCCCAATCGCCGCCCGCATGCGGTCTTCGAAACTGCCTTCAGCAGTATCGCTGTAAGCCACCATTCCGGCAGCCGCGTTCAGGAGGACCGCATCTCGAACGGGTCCGGGAGTCCCCGAGATGACATCTCGTACAACCCCTGCGTTATGTAGTGCATCTCCACCGCGCAGATCATTAAGCGTCGCACGGGCAAATCCCACGTCCCGGGCATCGAACGTGAACTCGGAGACCGTGCCGTTGCGCACTTCCCAGACGCGGTTAGCTGCAGTGGTGGTTAGTTCATCCAGTCCGTCATCCCCGCGGAAGACCAGCCCACGCACGCCACGGCTTGCAAGAACGCCCGCCATGATTGGTGCCATGACCATGTCGGAGCAGCCGATGGCGGATGCGCTGGGCAATGCGGGATTGGTCAAGGGGCCCATGAAGTTGAAAGCGGTTGGTATGCGCAATTGACGGCGTGCTCCGGCAACGTGGCGCATCGAGGGATGGAAGACGTTGGCGAAGCAGAACGCAATCCCGACCTTGTCGTACACCTCTACAAGGCGCTCGATTGGTACCTCCAGGCGGACGCCCAATGCTTCAAGCACGTCGGCGGAACCCGAGGACGAAGAGGATGCGCGGTTGCCGTGTTTAACTATGCTCACGCCCGCGCCAGCGCACACCAGTGTGGCCATCGTTGAGATGTTGACGGTGTTCTGGCGATCGCCACCGGTCCCAACAATGTCCAAAGTTTGTGCATCGATGGTCAAGGGGCGCGCATTAGCGACCATGGAGTCCACCAAGCCGGTCAATTCGGCCACGGTTTCACCCTTGGATCGCAGTGCAACCAGGAACCCGGCAATCTGAACGTCGCTCGCCTCGCCGGACATGATCTCATTCATTGCCCAAGCGGCCTGTTCGCGGCTGAGATCGCCACCGTTGATCAGGGTGGCCAATAGATCTGGCCACGTCGGGAACTTTTCGTTTACAAGGCTCGTTGACACATGGGAAAGCCTATCCAGACACCGGGGCGCTACCCAATTCATGTCGTTAGATGATGTGGCTCAGGTCGCTAAAAATGCCTAGTTTCTGGGGTTAAATACGAAACACTTTCGTTGCATAAATGATTGTTTCGTGAGACTCGCCGGACGAAGCTCTACGAATTGTAGAAAGAGTTTTCTCTGTACTTCCGCATGTTTCCGCGGATGTTGCCAAGATGTGGCGCAACAAACCTCTGCCAACCCGCTTTTGCATTGGTATCTGAGGGGCATTTAGAGACATAATGTCAGTGTGACAACTGCGACTCATGCCCCAAATACGACGGCGCCACATGCGCCGAACCGCCCAAACATGGTGTCGGTGGGAACGATGGTGTGGCTCTCCAGCGAGCTCATGTTCTTCGCCGCCCTCTTCGCCATGTACTTCAGCCTCCGGGCTGCCGCGCCCGAACTATGGGCGACTGAAACTGCCAAGCTCAACGTACCGTTCGCGCTGGTTAACACCATCATCCTGGTGTCCAGCTCGTTCTCGTGCCAGCTAGGCGTGTTCCGTGCCGAAGAATTCAAGCCTCGCCGTTCCGGTGGGCTTTTCAACTTCAAGGAATGGGGAATGATTGAATGGTTCATTCTTACCTTCATCCTTGGCGCGATCTTCGTTTCGGTTCAGGCCTACGAATACGCTGTCCTCGTTAGCGAGGGCGTGGCATTCGACTCGAACTCCTACGCTTCGGCCTTCTACATTACGACCGGCTTCCACGGCATTCACGTCGCTGGTGGTCTGATTGCATTCTTGCTGATCATTGGTCGTGCGATGCTGGCTAAGAAGTTTGGTCACTTCGAAGCAACCGGCTCCATCGTCGTGTCCTACTACTGGCACTTCGTTGACGTTGTTTGGATCGCCCTGTTCGCGATCATCTACTTCTTGAAGTAGCAACTTAAATTCATTAGTTGCCTCAACAAGAAGTACGGCAACACCACACCAAAGAAACTAAGTGAGGAACCAGCAAGTGAAGGCTCTTTCGAAAAAGCGCCGCCACCCGCTCGCCGCTGTGGCCCTGCTTCTGTTCGGATTGCTGATTACCGGCAGTCTTTACACTGCAGCCGGTAACATCAGCGAAGCGAAGGCAGCTGAGACCACTTCTGCATCGCAGGCCGATGTAGAAGAAGGTCAGAAGCTTTTCGTCGCCAACTGCGCTACTTGCCACGGCATGAATGCCGAAGGCTCAGACTCCGGTCCATCGCTGATCGGCGTTGGCGCGGCTTCTGTTGACTTCCAGGTCGGCACCGGCCGTATGCCGATGCAGATGCAGGGCCCGCAGGCCCAGGTCAAGCCAGTACAGTTCGACGACGAGCAGATCTCCCAGCTGGCAGCGTATGTTGCAAGCCTGGGTGCAGGCCCAGCGATCCCTGATGAGGAATACTTGGATACCACCCAGGGCGACGCCGCCCACGGTGGCACCGTCTTCCGTGTGAACTGCGCAATGTGCCACAACGCGGCTGCTGCCGGTGGCGCGTTGACCCGCGGCAAGTTCGCACCAACCCTGACCGGTGTATCCGAGAAGCACATCTACGAAGCGATGGCTACCGGCCCACAGAACATGCCAGTGTTCAACGACTCGAACATCACCCCAGAAGAGAAGCGTGACGTTATCACCTTCCTGAAGACCATTGAAGCAAATGGTTCCGCTGGCGGTGCAGCCCTGGGCTCCCTGGGTCCAGTTGCTGAAGGCCTGTTCACCTGGACCGCAGGTCTGGGTATCATCATTGCCTTCACCATTTGGTTGACCTCGCGTCCTTCCTAAGGCAAACCCGCGGCCTCGGCCGTAACCATCACTACGTACATAAATTCCTAACAGAAGGATGAGAGAGAAACATGGGCGACCATAGTCACGGCAGTCCCGAAAACTCGGGCACCGTTGCTAAGGCTGACGATGTAGCTCAGGATCGATTCCCAGATCCGGGCTTACCACCCCATCGTCCGCGTCTCGCAGACCGCGATCCGCGCGCAGCCAAGCGACATGAGCGTCAAGTAGCGCTCCTATTTACCATCTCCATCATCGGCACGCTCTTCTTCTTCGTGGCCTACTTCGTCCTGGGCCACCTGGGCGAGATGACCTTCGCTGAACTGCGTGTGCAGAACGCTGCACTGGGACTGGGCACCGCTTTCGCGATGCTCGGTATCGGTGTGGGTATTGTTCACTGGGCCAAGACCCTGATGCCGGATCACGAGCTCATGGAAATGCGCCACGAGATCCGCTCGGAAGAAGATCGCCAGGATGCCGTCGAAATCATCGATACCGTGCTCGAAGAGTCCGGCATCAAGCGTCGTCCGCTGATCCGCAATACCCTGATCGGTGCCATCGCCTTGGCGCCAATCCCAGCAATCTTCATGTTCCGCGACCTGGATCGCACCGGTAACACCGCGAACGAGATGATCGATTCCCTGCGCCACACCATGTGGGACAAGGGCATCCGTCTGACCCGCGACCCATCTGGTACCCCGATCAAGGCTTCGGATGTGCAGATCGGTTCCGCATTCCACGTGATCCCAGAAGGCCTCAACGAGACCGAGCACCCGCTGAACGAAAAGGCCAAGGCCGTCGTTCTGCTGATGCGCATGGATCCAGCAGAAATGCAGATCTCCGAGGGACGCGAAACTTGGAACGTCGACGGCATCGTCGCATACTCCAAGATTTGCACCCACGTGGGTTGCCCGATTGCTCTGTACGAGCAGCACACCCACCACTTGCTGTGCCCTTGCCACCAGTCGACCTTCGACCTGACGCAGGAATGCAAGGTCATCTTCGGCCCAGCTGGCCACGCACTGCCACAGCTGCCAATTACCGTGGACTCCGAGGGCTACCTGGTAGCTCAGAGTGACTTCCACGAACCAGTTGGCCCGTCCTACTGGGAGCGTGGTTAATCATGACGACGACTAACGAATACCAGGCATCGACCGCTACCGGTCGCATCGCCAACTTCGTGGATTCCCGCGTCGGCGCTTCGGGCATGGTCAAGGAATTCGGTCGCAAGATCTTCCCGGACCACTGGTCGTTCATGTTCGGCGAAGTGGCAATGTACACCTTCGTACTGCTGCTGCTCTCGGGCACCTTCCTGACCTTCTTCTTCGATCCGTCCATGGCTCACGTCGTCTACGACGGCTCGTACGTACCGATGAAGGGTATCGGCATGTCGACGGCTATGGCCTCGACCATGGATATCTCCTTCGACGTGCGCGGCGGCCTGTTCATGCGACAGGTACACCACTGGTCGGCATTGCTGTTCGTCGCTTCCCTGTCCGTGCACATGCTGCGCGTATTCTTCACCGGCGCATTCCGTCGCCCACGTGAACTGAACTGGGTTGTCGGCGGCGTGCTGCTGATCATGGGTCTTGCTGCCGGCTTCACCGGCTACTCCCTGCCAGATGATCTGCTGTCCGGTAACGGCCTGCGCATTATCGATGGCGTCATGAAGGCACTGCCGATCGTCGGCACCTACCTGTCGATGTTCTTCTTCGGCGGCGAGTTCCCTGGCGATACCGTGATTCCGCGACTGTACTCGTTGCACATCATGATTGTTCCTGCGGTCATCATCTTGCTGATCGTTGTGCACCTGTTCATGGTCGTGACCCACAAGCACACCCAGTACCCTGGCCCAGGCCGCACCAACGACAACGTTGTTGGCTTCCCGGTTGGTCCGGTATACGCAGCCAAGGCCGGTGGATTCTTCTTCATCGTCTTCGGCATCGTGGCATTCATTGCTGGCCTGTTCCAGATCAACCCGGTATGGAACTACGGTCCATATGACCCATCCCCTGTTTCGGCTGGTACCCAGCCGGACTGGTACATCGGTTTCGTCGATGGCGCGCTGCGCTTGATGCCAGGTTACCTGGGCAACTTCAGCTTCGAATGGATCATTCCATTCCCATGGGGCGATAACACCCTGGTGATGTCGGTACTGCTGCCAGCACTGGTTCCTGCAGGCGCACTGTTCGCCGTGATGTTCGCATGGCCGTGGATCGAACGCTGGATCACCAAGGACAACCGCGAGCACCACCTGCTCGACCGTCCACGCAACGCTCCATTCCGAACCGCAGTGGGCGCTGCCGGCGTAGTCTTCTACTGCGTCATGTGGGCTGCTGCTTCCTCGGACTTGATCGCGACCCACTTCCACGTGTCGCTGAACGATGTCACCTACTGGCTGCGTACGCTGTTCTTCCTGGGCCCAATCTTCGCCTTCTGGTTGACTCGCCGTATCTGCCTGTCGCTGCAGCGCAAGGATCGCGAGATCGTCCTGCACGGCCGCGAAGCTGGCATCATCCAGATGTCGCCTGAGGGCGGCTTCTCGGAGAAGCACGAGGAAGTCGACGTCTACAAGCGTTACCTGCTGACCAACTACGTTGATCGCCAGTACATCCCGGCTCAGCCTGACGCAGCAGGACACGTCTCCGGTTCGGAGAAGCGTCGTGCAGCAATCTCGAAGTTCTTCTTCGAAGATCGCGTCGCCCCGGTAACCCCATCGGAGCTGGAAGCTGCTCATGCAGCCCACGGCCACCATGAGGTTGAGGGTGACACGCAGGACTCGATCGCCAAGTAATAGCGACCTGAGTTAGTCACAAAAGGAGGGACACACCGCAAGGTGTGTCCCTCCTTTCGTTAACCCGGCTTTCCCAGGGGTCCCAGTGAGCCTAGCGCCGGTGAGCGCTCCGAAGACGCATGGTGGACGCCCATCGAAATTCCAGTGGCTTAGAACGCCATCTGGCACTGCCGGGTGCTCAGGGTGGAAAGTCCGTTCCTGCTCCCCTAGCCGCGTATCGAGCTGCGCTCCCCAGTGCGGAGAAGAATTGGCCATCCTGTTTGGCACTTCAGTCAGAAATGCCGTTCGGGGCTGAGTGCTACTGCCGGCCTGCAGTGCAGCCATTCTGGATTGGCTGGAATCGAATGCTGCACGCCAATGCCAGTTGCGACTGGCGCAGCTGCCCGGTGTCGTCCCGGGCCGAACCGGAGCGGAGAGCTGCTCAGTGCATTCGTCTTTCCAGCGAAGGCGCTCAAGACTGGGGACGAGCTCAGTTCCGCAATCACGTTCGCCAAGACTTCGAATGCAGCAGTTCAGACTCCCGTTTTGGCGCTCGGCATGGCCGAGCCGATATCCAGAGCGCTCTTCCAAAGGCTGCTCCCCTGCCAGAAAGAATGCCCGGCAGGCACCATGACCTCCAGTCCTGCTTCAGAATCGTTTGAATTGGATGACGGAATAACTCTGGACGCATCGACCGGATGGCAGAATCACGCTGCAAACAAGACTGTGTGATCTAGGGATATATTGGATCTTCGCTACGGCCTATCGCACCAGTGTGGCTGGTTTCCCACTGGACAGGGCGGCTGGAGTGTCCACTTTTCAACTTCCGTCGACATTCCATGTCCTGCTGCCTTGAAGCGGCTTTGAGCTTGCGCCGCGATCTTCTTCCGTGTGCGGGAGACCTGCTTGCTCCTGCTATAGCTCCATACCGGCGGACCAGGCTGCGGGAGTGCTTATTCAGTAGTTGATGCCCGGAACCATTTTGAACGGCAGATATGGCATCCTTGGGCATGGTTGACGGGTTTGCCTGGTACTTGCCCGTTGAAATCGAAGCAGCCGGCCGCCTGGCCAGGCCAGGCCTAGAAAGTATCGGTGTAGCGAGGCGTGCGTGTGCCCACTCGCTGCAACGGCACGAAGAGCTTGTAGCGGTCTGAGCGGTAGAGCGAGACCGAGTAGTCGGCTAGCCGATCGCCGATGTAGGCATACCGGGTGATCTGCAGGAGCGGGAAGCCTGGTTCTACGCCCAGGAGCACGGCTTGCCGCTTGCTCGCCGCAGTGCTTTCCACCTGGTCCTCACCCCATTCGAGCAAGATGCCATAGCGCTCGTGCAATGCCTGATAGAGCTTTGACGGCGGCTCGCCATCCACAAAGCCAGGCACGAGATCGGCAGGCATATAGTTCTCGTCCAGGCTCATGGGGGTGCCATCGGCCAGCAGCAGGCGCTTGAACTGGACTACGGCAGTACCCTCCTCCACCATCAGCTGCGAAGCCAAGGTGGCGCTGGCTTTGATCTCCGCGAATTCGAGTACATGGGCATCGGGAACCATGCCGCGGCGCATCATATCTTCGGAGTAGGAATGCAGGCGGACACGAAGGTCCAATTTTTCGGGCACGACGAACGTGCCGATTCCCACCACGCGTTTGAGCACTTGTTCATCCACCAAGGCATCGATGGCTTGGCGGATGGTCTTGCGGGCCACGCCGAAGTGCTCTGCCAGCACGCGTTCGGGCGGAAGCTTGTAGCCGGGTTTGCAGGCCTCGCGCGCATGGGTCTTGAGAATCTCTCGGATTTGCCGGTATTTGCTTTGCCGGCTGGCCGGATCAAGGTGCGCCTGGACATGTGGCTGCGGTGCGTGGCGCATGCTGCTTCTCCTTGATCCAAATATCCTGACGGCCTATCGCCATCGAGGAACCCCTATTAAAAGACTAACGGGACGACAAGCAAAATTGCTTGTCGTCCCGTTAGGGTTACTGCCTAGTGAGCGTGATCGCCACGGCTGTATTCGTAAACCCAGCCGGTCACGCCAACGACGGCCAAACCGGCGCCGATGAAGAAGACCCACCAGCCCACAGCGAGGCCAAGGAAGCCAATCGCTGCAGCCGAAGCCAGGACCAGTGGCCACCAGCTCCATGGGGAGAACATTCCGATATCGCCGGCGTTCTCGTGGATTTCGCCATCCACGCGGTCCTCGGGCCTGTTGCCAACGCGCTTAGCGGTGAATAGCAAGTAGCCACCTACCATCGCGGACAATGCGACCAGCATCAGCAATGCCAGGAATCCGACCCATTCGCTCCAGTTGGTCATGTAACCGTAGACAATCGCTACTGGGGTGAAGAAGAAGACGCCACCCAGGAAAATCCAGGATTCAACTTTCATCGTTACACGTCCTTCTGGTCAGCCGAGCCGAAGATCTTCGCAACCGGAGTTTCGGGGGTTACCCGTCCACTCAGTTCCGGGTGGTGCAGATCCAGTGCCGGACGCTCGGAACGGATGCGAGGGATCGAGTGGAAGTTGTGGCGTGGTGGAGGGCAAGAAGTTGCCCATTCCAGCGATGCGCCGAAGCCCCATGGATCATCTACTTCGACCTTCTTGGCGTTTCGGTGGGTTACCCACACGTTCCAGAAGAATGGAATCATCGACGCACCCAGAATGAATGCGAAGACGGTCGAAACCTGGTTCATGGTGGTGAAGCCATCTTCAGGCATGTAGTCGGCGTAGCGACGTGGCATGCCCATAACGCCCAGCCAGTGCTGGATCAGGAAGGTGCCGTGGAAGCCGATGAACAGCAACCAGAAGTGGATCTTGCCAAGACGCTCGTTGAGCATCTTGCCGGTCCACTTCGGCCACCAGAAGTAGAAGCCAGCGAACATCGCGAACACAACGGTACCGAAGACTACGTAGTGGAAGTGAGCCACAACGAAGTAGGTATCCGATACGTGGAAGTCCAGCGACGGAGCCGACAGGATAATACCGGTCAGACCGCCGAACAGGAAGGTGATCATGAAGCCCATGCTCCAGAGCATTGGGGTTTCGAAGGTGATCGAGCCGCGCCACAGGGTTCCGATCCAGTTGAAGAACTTCACACCGGTTGGAACTGCGATCAGCATGGTCATGAAGCCGAAGAACGGCAGCATTACCGAGCCAGTGACGTACATGTGGTGTGCCCACACGGAAACCGACAGTGCAGCAATCGAGATGGTCGCGAAGACCAGGCCCTTGTAGCCGAAGATCGGCTTGCGGGAGAACACTGGGAAGATCTCGGAGACGATGCCGAAGAACGGCAAAGCAATGATGTAAACCTCAGGGTGCCCGAAGAACCAGAACAGGTGCTGCCATAGTACGGCACCGCCATTCTCTGGGTCGAAGATGTGGGCACCGAAGCGGCGGTCTGCACCCAGTGCGAACAGCGCAGCTGCCAGTGGCGGGAAAGCCATCAGGACCAGCAACGAGGTGATCAAGGTGTTCCACGAGAAGATTGACATGCGCCACATGGTCATGCCAGGTGCACGCAGGCAGATGATCGTGGTGATGAAGTTGACGGCGCCAAGGATGGTACCGAAGCCCGACAGTGCAAGGCCGAAGACCCAGAGGTCTCCGCCGATTCCTGGCGAGAAGGTGGTGTTCGACAGCGGAGCGTAAGCGAACCAACCGAAGCTAGCTGCACCCTGGGGGGTGAGGTAGCCGGCCAGAGCGATCAGCGAGCCCAGCGAGAAGAACCAGAAAGCCAATGCATTCAGACGTGGGAAAGCCACATCCGGGGAACCGATCTGCAGGGGCATCATGACGTTGGCGAAACCTGCGAACAGCGGGGTTGCGAACATCAAGAGCATGACAGTGCCGTGCATGGTGAACAGCTGGTTGTACTGTTCCTTGGTCTGCAGGATCTGCATGCCTGGTTCGAACAGCTCTGCACGAATCAGCAGCGCCATAACGCCACCGACACAGAACAGGATGAACGAGCTGATCAGGTACATGTACCCGATCTTCTTGTGGTCGGTCGAAGTAATGTAGTCGACGAACAGACGACCCTTGGACTTCGGCACTACGGCTGGAGCAATCGACTTCACGTCGTCAGTTGCATATTCAAACGTTGTCATGATTACTCTCCTTCCCCGTGCTCTACTACGACGCCGTTAACAACATCTGGCTTACGGTCGTACTCTTCACCAATGTGTCCATCTTCCATCTTTGCCAGCTGAGCCTTGAACTCGGACTCATTGACAACCTCGACGTTGAAGAGCATCTCGGAGTGGTACTCGCCGCAAAGCTCGGCGCACTTTCCGTCGTAGCTGCCTTCAACCTGTGGAGTCAGGTAGATGTAGTTGGTCTTGCCTGGGATCATGTCCAGCTTCTGCAAGAAGGCTGGTACCCAGAAGGAGTGGATGACATCGCGGCTATTCAGCTCAAGGGTTACCGACT
Source organism: Glutamicibacter sp. NPDC087661 (assembly GCF_044743275.1). Taxonomy (NCBI): domain Bacteria; kingdom Bacillati; phylum Actinomycetota; class Actinomycetes; order Micrococcales; family Micrococcaceae; genus Glutamicibacter; species Glutamicibacter sp. NPDC087661. The sequence continues at coordinate 1,015,736 of NZ_JBIUWE010000001.1, read as the reverse complement.
TGCCCGCTGGCAGGTACAAGGTTGGCAGTTCTTCGCGAACGCCTTCCGAGCCATCGGTGTTCAGGTGAGCCTGTTCGCCGGCGTAATACTTCTCGGTGCCCTGGTAGCTGTAGTTGAAGTCCCACGACCATTGCTTGGCTCGGACGTCGACTACGACCTCAGAATCAACAGGGGCGTTGATCTGCTTTTCCAGGGTGTTGTTGAAGCTAAAGAAGACTAGAACAAGGACCAAAGGAATGGCCGTGTAGAAGATCTCCAATGGCAGGTTGTAGCTCAGCTGACGCGGGTAACCCGTATCGTTCTTGCGGCGGCGGTAGGCGATGACGCACCAGAGCATCAATCCCCAGGTCAATACGCCGACGACAATAACAGCGATCCACGAGTTAACCCAGAAATCCTGGATTGCCCCGGTGTGGTTGGTGGTGTCGCGCTCCACGTTTGGGAGCCAACCGCGTTTTGCCTCCGCTGTACATCCCGTCAACAGCAATGCGCCAGTGCCGACTAAAGCCAGTACTTTGGCTTTAGCGGACCCGCGACTGCCGGTTCGGTCTTGCGAACTCACAGACGGCCCTTCCTCTTTGTTGGTGCAGAATGTGGTCTTCATAAGTCACCTCGTGGTTTAAACGAGTTGCACGGTGAGGTGGCTCACGAAGGGAAACATAGTTTTACTACTTAATGTAGAGCTTACCCTCTTTGGGGTCAGAATGCCGAAAAACGCCGCTGTGCTAACGAGAAATTTCTTCAACGTTTGAACAGCGGCGTTTGTTCCCTACGGCCTAGTGGAAGGAATCTCCACAGGCGCAGGAACCCGATGCGGCCGGGTTGTCGATGGTGAAGCCCTGCTTCGAGATGGTGTCCTCGAAATCAATGGACGCGCCAGCGAGGTACGGGACGCTCATCTTGTCAACGATGACCTCAACGCCATCGAAGTTGCGTACCGCGTCGCCGTCGAGCATGCGCTCATCGAAGTAAAGCTGGTAGATAAGGCCCGAGCAGCCACCTGGCTGCACGGCGATGCGGAGACGAAGATCATCCCGGCCTTCCTGTTCCAGAAGCGAGCGAACCTTGTCCGCCGCCACGTCGGAAATCTCTACCTCATGGGTTGGCACCTCAGTTGGATCGCCCTTGGTCTGGTCAACAGATGCAGTCATGATTTTCCTCCCATACTGCTCGATGCGGCACCAAGCTCCAGATTTGTTACTGGAACCGGCACCTCTGTTCTTGCTTCTATCCTACGTCGCTACGCTGAAGAATTCTTCCCCTGCGTCTCTCCGTATGACACGGTTCATAGTCCCTTGGCGTTGATCCTCGCCAGCATGAGGGCTTCAGCCTCAATTGCGTGCTGGAAGTCGCCTAGATGCAGCGACTCGTTGGCCGAGTGCGCACGCGAATCGGGATCCTCGACACCGGTCACCAGGATCTGCGCCTTCGGGAAAACTTCCAGCAAATCTGCGATGAATGGAATTGATCCACCCAGGCCCATATTCACTGGTACAACGCCCCAAGCTTGTTCAAGCGCCCAGCGCGCAGTGTCATTTGCCGAAGCGTCCAGGTTCGCCTTGTAGGCGTTGCCTGCTTCGGTGGCGACAAATTCAACCTCGGCGCCGCGAAGGTCAACGCTTTTGACGTGTGCCTCAAGGGCCTTGAGCGCATCTGCAGGATTCTGCCCTGGGGCCAGGCGCATCGATACCTTGAAACGCGTTGCCGGCAGCAAGGTATTCGACGAGTGGTCGACACTCGGGATATCCATTCCAATCACGCTCAGTGCTGGTTTATTCCACAAGCGGTCGGTGATCTTGCCGGTGCCGGCAAGCTGGAAGGATTCCAGAACGCCGGAGTCCCTGCGGAATTCGGCTTCGTCGAAGTCGACTTCAGCGATGTCGTTGGCAACCAGGCCGGCAACGGCAACAGAACCGTCTTCGTTGTGGAAGCTGGAGATCAACTTGGCGGCGAGGATCGGGCCATCGAGAACTGGTCCGCCAAACATGCCCGAGTGAACTGCATGGTTCAACGAGCGAACGGTGATCTCCGCTGCGCACATGCCGCGCAGCGAGCTGGTCAGTGCTGGGGTTCCAACCGACCAGTTGGACGAGTCGGCAACTACGATCACATCTGCTGCCAACTTGTCCTGATGGGCTTCGAGGAAGTTGCGGAATGATGGGGATCCTGCTTCTTCCTCCCCCTCGAAGAAGTAGGTTACGCCGACGCCGAAATCGCCAATGAGGTCCAGCACGGCGCGCATCGCCGCGATGTGGACCATGATGCCGGCCTTGTCGTCAGCGGCACCGCGGCCGAACAGCCGGTCCCCTACCTTCGTGGCTTCGAATACCGGGGTGTTCCAGTCCGCCGCGTTGCCAGGAGGCTGGACGTCGTGGTGTGCGTACAGGAGCACGGTTGGCTTTCCGGGTGCCGCCTTGCGCTGGGCTACCACGGCAGGCGCGCCCATAGCGCCGTTCTGCGCAGGCTCGCGCAGGATTTCCACGGTCTCCATCCCGGCCGACTTGGCCAATTCGGCCACTGCCGCAGCCGATTTTTCCAGGTTCTGCGGGTCGAAGGATTCCCATGCGATGCTCGGGATCGCGACCAGGGAAGTGAGCTCTTCGAGGATCTTCTCGAAGTTCGTGTCGATGTGGCTTTTTAGCGCGGCAATATCGACGCCGCTTGAAACAGCGTCGAAGGTAGTATTTTCGGTCATGCCTTCAGCCTAGCAATTCCTCGCGTATCGAATGTCACGCCGCTAACTATTTCCGGCTAGAATAGAGGGGTGTTTGGACGTAAGAAGGATGAACCTCAATCCCCCGTAAATGTGGAGTCTGCCCAGCAGGCCCCGGAAACAACCGACGGCCGCAAGACTGGTCCAACGCCCAAGCGCAATGCGCAGCAGGCGAACCGTCAGCGCCCGTTGGTTCCTACCGATCGCAAGGCCGCTAAGGAAGCCCAGCGTCAACAGCGTGTTGAAGCGCAGAATCGTTTGCGCTTAGCCAACGAAACTGGCGATGAACGCTACCTGATGCCACGCGACAAGGGTGAGCAGAAGCGCTACACCCGTAACTTCATTGACTCTCGCTGGATGTTCGGCGAGTTCATGATGTTCATCATCCTGGCCTTCTTGGTTGTCTCGCTGGTGTTCCAGCGCAACCTGCAGATCCAGATGTTTGTGCAGGCAGCCCTCTGGGTTGTTATCGCACTGATCATCATCGAAGCAATTGTGACGACCATCCTCTTGAAGAAGCGCCTGGTCGCCAAGTTCGGCCACATGGAAAAGGGCGTACGCATGTACGCGGCAATGCGTGGAATGCAGTTCCGCAAATTGCGCCTGCCAAAGCCACAGGTCAAGCGCGGCGCAAATATCGACTAGTCGATACCGCTAGACCGCAAAGGGGCAAGCTCGCTGAGCTTGCCCCTTTCTAGTTAATTGCTTGGTTGAATAACAATGTTCAAAATTTGTGGAGCCAACTACAAGGTGATGCAAATTCTGCGATAGGAATATCGTTGCCGCGACGCATTTCTGCCAATCCTGTCCGTGCTCGCAGCATGCGGCCTTGTTGGCTCCGATACAAGGATTCATCCCGGTCGGCAACCGTTATTGCCACCTTCTCCCCTAGCGCGGCTGCCCTTGCCTAGTCTCCTGATCCAAGTTGCGTTCAAAGCTGTTGCAGGCAGGACGTACGCAGAAGATGGGCCCGGTTAACGCGGAATGGCTCCGATTCTTCGCGAATCGGAGCCATTCCGGAGCATTTGGGAAATTCCACTCCAAAGAACTAGAGCATGCGCTCCAGGTCCTTATTGATCGAACGTGCCCAGAACGGACCCTCGTAGAGGAATGCGGTGTAACCCTGTACCAGGTCCGCGCCGGCGTCCAGGCGTTCCTTCACATCCGCGGCATTTTCCACGCCGCCGACGGCGATCAGAGCCATCTCGGCCGGAACAAGTGCACGCAACTGGCGAAGAACTTCAAGCGATCGCTGCTTGAGCGGAGCGCCAGATAGCCCGCCGGCGCCAATCTCTTCAACCTTGGACGCATCGCTGGTCAAGTTCTCGCGACCGATGGTCGTATTGGTGGCAATAATGCCGTCGAGTTCAAGTTCCATGGCCAAGCGTGCAACGTCAGCGACATCCTCATCGCTAAGATCGGGAGCAATCTTGACCAGCAAGGGAATATGGCGGCCGGCAACCTTGTCAGCCAACTGGCCGACTTCGGAAAGCAGCGGACGAAGAGAGTCAACGCTCTGGAGCAGGCGCAGACCCGGGGTGTTGGGGCTCGAAACATTGACGACCAGGTAATCTGCGTGGATCGCCAGCTGGCGGGTGGACGCCAGGTAATCCCCTACCGCGTCTTCCAGCTCTACAACCTTGGTCTTGCCGATATTCACGCCGATGACCGGGCGGGTTCCAGCGTAACCAGTCTTGAGCTCTTGGCGAGAACTGGCGACACGGGCAGCGACAGTTTCGGCGCCTTCGTTGTTGAAGCCCATCCGGTTGACTACCGCGCGGTCCTCAACCAAGCGGAAGAGCCGCGGTTGCGGGTTGCCGGACTGGGCCTGTCCGGTGACGGTTCCGATTTCAACATGGCCGAAACCGATATCGCTCAACGCCAGGATTCCGGTGGCGCCCTTGTCGAAGCCAGCAGCCAATCCGAATGGGGACGGGAAGTCGATGCCCATAACGGTGCGCTTCAGCTTGGGTGCCGGAGCGAAGAACTTGCGAGCTGCCTTAGTGAGCCCTGCGCGTTGCGCAATCTTGATCGCGTTGAATGCAAAATGGTGAGCCTGTTCAGGATCCATCTTGGTGAACACGTGCTTGAAGACCAGTGGGTATATGCGCATGGAACCATTTTCCCGTGAAGAACCCGAAACAGACAACTTGAGATGGGTAGTATTCAAGATATGAAGCACTTCGTTGTTCCAGAAAGCAGCAGTTGGCCAGACTTTATGTCTTCAACTAGGCCGGGGCAATGGGTCGAAGATCCCCTCGGGCCTGATTTTGAGCACCAAACCTTGGATTTCGGCGTCGATGCGGAAGGACCGGCCGTCGCGACCTTGGTCCGCTATTGCCCGGCTGGATTCAGGAATCGGCTCGGACGACGAGCCCAGGGAATTGTTCTGAGCGTGCATGGCTGGAGCGATTATTTTTACAACCGCGAACTGGCAGCTTTCTGGCATCACCATGGATACCACTTCTACGCACTTGATCTACGCAGGCATGGACGCAGTCTGAGAGCCGAACATGCTTTGCCTGGTTATGTCGATGACTTGGCGGACTTCGATGAGGAGCTCAATGCGAGCTTGGAACTGCTGCGTAATGAGCATCCTCAATTACCGGTGGTTGCCCAAGGGCACTCGACGGGCGGCTTGATCCTCAGCTTGTGGCTTGCGCGCCAAGCGCCGGGCATTAAAGCTCTGGTCCTGAATGCTCCATGGCTTGAGTTTCAGGGAACGGCCTTCCTGCGCATTCCTTTTCACGGCCTAATGGAAGCGATCACTCGCACGAATCCGCGCAGGAAGCTCAACGGACCAGAATTCGATCATTACTGGCAATCGCTAAGTACTGATAGCCATGGCCAGTGGGACGTTCATCGGCTATGGCGACCACGGATCGCTTTTCCGAACACCGCGGGATGGCTGAAAACGATATTCGATGGCCATGCCCTAGTTGCGAAGGGGCTGAAACTTCAACAGCCGATCTTCGTCCTCACCTCGGATCGCACCCATATCGGCACGAGCTACTCCCCTGACATGCAGCACTGCGATTCGGTACTCGACGTTCAGCAAACGCGCCTGCGGGCGTTGAAACTAGGCAGTTTCGTTACTTTGTCCGAAATTCCGGGCGCAATGCACGATGTGTTCACCTCCGCTGAGCCCGCCAGATCCGCAGCATATCGAGACCTAAGCCTCTGGTTGCGATTGGTGGGAACAGCGCTGAAAACGTCCTAGGCCTGTGGCTTGTCGATAGCTCCGCCGTAACGGCGATCGCGTTTGGCATATTCTTCTACGGCGGTAAAGAGCGTTCGCCGGTCGACATCCGGCCAAAGCTGGTCGAGGAAGACCATCTCTGCGTATGCCGACTGCCACAGCAGGAAGTTGCTTGTGCGTTGCTCGCCACTGGTTCGGAGGAAAAGATCCACATCAGGCAGTTCCGGAGCATGCAGGTATTTGGCGATAGTCTTTTCGCCAACCGAGCTAGCGCGAAGCCTGCCGGCTGCAACATCCTGGGCAATCGCGCTGACAGCGTCGCCTAGTTCTGCGCGCCCGCCGTAGTTCACGCACATGGTCAGCTGGCAACCCAAGTTGTCTTTGGTGAGTTCTTCGGCTTCCTTGAGTTCATTGATAACCGATTTCCAGAGCTTGGGTTCTCGACCCGACCAGCGTATGCGGACGCCCCATGAGTTCAACGTATCGCGTTGGCGGCGCAGAACATCACGTGAGAAGCCCATCAGGAAGCGCACTTCCTCAGGGCTGCGCTTCCAGTTCTCGGTTGAGAACGCGTAGACAGAGACGTACTTGACGCCCAGCTCCACGGCTCCGGCCACCACATCAAGCAAAGCTGCTTCGCCTGCACGGTGCCCCTCGGTACGAGGCAATCCCCGCTGGTTCGCCCAACGTCCATTGCCATCCATGACGATAGCTACGTGTTCAGGGATGAGTTCCTGCGGAATGGCGGGCATCTGCGGATGATCCGGATGCGCATAAGGAGCAACTGGGCCTCGGCGGCCGGTGATCTTAGGAAGCTTCTTCAATTTCTCTCCACAAGACGTAGGGAATTCACGGCACGCTCAAGGTGCCACTGCAAGTAGTTGGCCACGATATCTGCAGCTTGCTTGCGCGCTCGAGGTCCTGCTTCTGCCACGGTGGACCAGTCCCCTTCCAGCAGCGCCTGCAGATATTCAATGGTGACGGGATGCGGCGATAACGATCCAGAGGGACGGCATTCTGGGCAGACGACGCCGCCAAGCTGGACGTGGAGCGCTTGATGCGGGCCAGGCTTGCCGCAGCGCACGCAGTCGGTAAAGGACGGCGCCCAACCAGCAACCGAGAGGGCCCGCAAGATGTAGGAGTCCAGCACGGCTCCGGAATCGACTCGCTGCTTGGATAACAGGGCGATCGCACCGTGGAAGAGCTGATATTGCTGGAGGGCCGAATCGCTTTCTGTTTCCAGCAGTTTTTCAGCGATCTCCGACATGGCGTTGGCCACCGTGTAGCTCGGGTAATCCATGACCAGCAATTGGCCGTATGGATTTCGAAGCTGTGCCTGCGAGACGATATCGAGATTGCGGCCCATCACCAGAAGCGCGTCGACTTCCATGAACGGTTCCAGCGTGGCGCCCATCCGCGACGACGTCCGGCGTACGCCCTTAGCCACCGCACGGACAATCCCATTGGGTGTCAGCAGGGTGATGATGCGATCGGCTTCTCCCAGCTTGTGGGTACGCAAAACCAAACCACGGGTGTGGTAGCTCTTGGAAGCGAAACCTGATCTGGACACGGACAATATTCTCCCACTTCAACTCCCAAAGTTCTGAATCCAACGATTCCTATGGGTGTCGATTCGTCCCTGGGCGCGGTAGCTGCAGGAGCAACCCGGCATCTACCGGGCCCGAGGAAAAGGGGTTCAAGGTGTCTCTCGACTTGAATTGAGCGGGAACACCGACAGCGACGCAGTTATCAGGCAGGTCAGTAGCGACCACGGCATTCGCTCCTATATTGCACCGGCTACCTACTTGCACGCCACGCAATACCGTGGCACCGGATCCAATCATTCAGTCGCTGCCGATGACGGTTGTAGCTGGACCGGCAGACCCGGCTGCCGCGATAGTGGCCCCCTGGTAAATCAATGTTCTGGATCCAATTACCGTATTAGGCCCGATAACGACACCAGTGCCGTGATCGATGAGAACGGGACTGCCAATAACAGCAGAGGGATGGATGTCGATTTGCGTCAATGATCGGGCAATGAGCCTGATGATTTTCGACAGACCCCTGGTTGTCTTGCGCTGCCACAGCTGGTGAGTAACCCGATGCATCCAGATCGCGTGCAAGCCCGTTGAAGTAGTTGCCGTGGCCAATAGTCCTTGTGCTGCCGGATCGCCCGCAATGACCGCGCGGATTTCATCCATGAAACGGGGCAAAGCTCTTCCCTTTCCTCGTCGGCGCTTGCTTGCCAGCCGCCCTGGCAGTATATGGAAGGCAAAACGCCACGGCCAGCGTGGTGAGGCTGGCCGTGGCGTTGAGCTGGCAACAAGGTGGTGCCGCAGACCTACTTGCTGTCGCGGATCGCGCGGTTGACGGCCGAAACTACGGCCTTCAGTGCTGCAATGTTGGTATTGGTGTCCAGGCCAATGCCCCACAGGATGCGATCGCCCACGGCGCATTCGACGAATGCGGCTGCGCGGGCGTTGCCGCCTTCGCTCATGGCGTGCTCGGAGTAGTCCAGCACGCGCAGATCCACGCCATCATCGTTGAGCAGCTTGACCAGCGCGGAGACCGGACCGTTGCCCTGGGCGCTGCGCTCATGGGCCACGCCGTCGATGATCAGCTTGGTATCCAGGCGGAAGCTTCCGTCCTCCGCCGAAGCCGCGGTCGCCGAAGCAATCTGGTAGTAGCCCCAGGGACTCATGCCCGAATCTTCGCTGACCGGCAGGTACTCATCCTGGAAAACGTCCCAGATGCGCTGCGAGGAGATCTCGCCGCCCTCGGTATCGGTCTTGCGCTGGATGACGCCGGAGAACTCGATCTGCGCGCGGCGCGGCAGGTCCAAGTTGTAGTCGTTCTTCAGCAGGTAAGCAACCCCGCCCTTGCCGGACTGCGAGTTCACGCGGATCACGGCCTCGTAGGAACGGCCGATGTCCTTCGGGTCGATCGGCAAGTAAGGAACAGCCCAGACCAGGTCGTTGATGTCCTTGCCTTCAGCCGAAGCCTTGGCTTCCATCGCTTCCAGGCCCTTCTTGATTGCGTCCTGGTGCGAACCGGAGAAGGCAGTGAAGACCAGATCTCCGCCGTACGGGCTGCGTTCTGCCACTGGCAGCTGGTTGCAGTACTCGACGGTGCGGCGGATGTGGTCCATGTCCGAGAAATCGATCTGCGGGTCGATGCCCTGGCCGAACATGTTCATGCCCAAGGTCACCAGGTCGACGTTGCCGGTGCGTTCGCCGTTGCCGAACAGGCAGCCTTCGATGCGGTCGGCGCCGGCCAGGTAGCCCAGTTCGGCCGCGGCCACTCCGGTGCCGCGGTCGTTGTGCGGGTGCAGCGAGAGAATGATCGAATCGCGGTTGGCCAGGTTGCGGTGCATCCACTCGATGGAGTCGGCGTACACATTCGGGGTAGCCATTTCCACCGTGGCCGGCAGGTTCAGGATCATCTTGTTCTCCGGGGTCGCTTCCAGCACCTCGGCCACGGCCTCGGAAATGCGCTTGGCGAAGGCCAGCTCGGTCCCGGTGTAGGACTCTGGCGAGTACTCGTAGGTGATCTTGGTGCCGGTCAGCTGCTCTTCGTACTTCTTGCACAACCGGGCGCCCTGGACGGCGATGTCCACGATGCCGTCTTCGTCCTGGCGGAAGACGACTTCGCGCTGCAGGATCGAGGTGGAGTTGTACAGGTGGACGATGGCCTGCTTGGCGCCCTCCAGCGCTTCGTAGGTGCGCTCGATCAGGTGCTCGCGGGACTGGGTGAGCACCTGGATGGTCACGTCATCGGGAATGCCGCGCTCGATCAGCTGGCGGACAAAGTCGAAGTCGGTCTGCGAAGCCGACGGGAAGCCGACCTCGATTTCCTTGAAGCCCATTTCGACCAGCAGGTCGAACATCTTGTGCTTGCGCTCCGGGCTCATCGGATCGATCAGCGCCTGATTGCCATCTCGCAGGTCGACCGCGCACCAGCGCGGGGCCTTGGTGATGTACTTGTCGGGCCAGGTGCGATCGGGCAGATTGACCTCGATCTGATCCTGGAATGGAACATACTTGTGGATTGGCATGTTCGAAGATTTCTGCATGTTCTGCATTTCTGTGGGTCCCCTAGACAAAATTAGTGCTTAGTTTGTGGGGCCAGACAAGAGCTACTCCGCGACGAGGGGTCGGCCTGTAGACCACTAGCGGTCCTTTGGATCCTCGCAGCGGCTAAGTAGTAGTAGAAGCTCGAAATGCACGAAATGAGCATAGCACCGCGCTTTGGAGGCAAGTGAAACTTATGTCACTTGCGTGTCACATAGTGGACGTTCGCCTTGCGCAAGGCGGCGGACAGGATGCCCAAGCAGGCGAACAATGGGGCTCATGGAGCTAAGCACCAGGGAGGTCCATGGATGGAGACGATCAGCATCGGCGCTGGAATCCATGGGCTGCGTACCGGTGCTTCTCCCGTGGAAAGGCTGGCCCGGGAGATCCAGAGTGCGGGCCAAGCAGCCGATTAACCAGCTCGTCCCCCAAAACGGGTCTGGTCTTGAGGGACGAGCTACGCATTTTCCAGCGCTGGGGTGCGCAGCCTAGAAGCCGAGGCGTCCAAGCTGCTTCGGGTCGCGCTGCCAATCCTTGGCAACCTTCACGTGCAGGTCCAGGTAGACCTTGGTGCCCAGCAGCTTCTCGATGCCCTGGCGGGCGTTGGTGCCGACCTCGCGCAGGCGCGAACCGCCACGGCCAATGATGATGGCCTTCTGGCTGGAGCGCTCAACGAAGAGCGAGACGTGGATGTCGATCAGCGGATTGCTTTCGCTGCGTCCTTCGCGGGGAACCATCTCTTCGACGACGACGGCCAGCGAGTGCGGCAGTTCGTCGCGCACGCCTTCAAGGGCGGCTTCGCGAATCAGCTCGGAAACCATCTTGGCTTCCGGCTCGTCGGTCAGCTCGCCGTCCGGGTACAGCGGCGGGCCCACTGGCAGGTGCTCTGCCAGCACGTTGGCCACCTCTTCGACCTGGAATTCCTTGACAGCCGAGACCGGAACGATTGCGGCGAAGCCGTTCTCGCCGAAGTTCTGGGTACCCATTTCGGCCACCGCAACCAGCTGCTGCGCGAGCTGTTCGCGGTCCACCAGGTCAGCCTTGGTGACCAGGGCGATGATCGGCTTGCGCTGCAGCTGAGCCAGCTGCGTGGCGATGTAGCGGTCGCCCGGGCCGATCTTCTCATTGGCCGGGATGCAGAAGCCGATCGCGTCCACCTCGGAGAGGGTGTCGGCGACCAGGTCATTCAGGCGCTGGCCGAGCAAGGTGCGCGGACGGTGCAGGCCCGGGGTATCGACCAGGATCAACTGCGCATCCTCGCGGTGCACGATACCGCGGATAGTGTGGCGGGTAGTCTGCGGCTTGGCCGAGGTGATGGCCACCTTCTGGCCCACCAGCGCATTGGTCAGGGTCGACTTGCCGGCATTCGGGCGGCCTACGAAAGAGGTGAAGCCGGAGCGGAAGCCCTCAGGCCATCCGCTGGATGCAAGCAGGTTGTGGTTTTCACTCATGTGAGGAATCCTCGTCGTTCTCAATATGGTCGGATGCATCTGTTTCCAGACGCTCTACATGGATTTTGCCGATACGGTTGCGGCGGCCCGCGAGGGCTACCACGGTCAGGCGCAGGCCGTGCACTTCAGCGGTGGAACCGAGTACGGGCACCGATTCCAAGGCCTTGGAGAGCAGGCCGCCGACGGTGTCGACGTCCTCTTCCTCGATGTGCATGTCGAAGTGGTCGGCAATATCGTCAATGGATGCCGCCGCCACGGCGAAAATCGACCCGTCAGGGTTCTGGATCAATTCGGCCCTCGAACGATCATACTCGTCATCAATTTCGCCAACGATTTCCTCAAGCAGGTCTTCCAGGGTCACCAGGCCCGCGGTGCCGCCGTACTCGTCGATGACGATGGCCAGGTGGATGGATTCCTGCTGCAGTTCCTGCATCAGCTCTGCTGCCGACTTCGATTCGGGAACAAAGCGGACCTTTCGCGCCAATTCGGCCAGGGTCCGGGCCTGCTGCAGACCGTGGATCTCGCGGATCAGGTCCTTGAGGTAGATGATGCCCTGGATATCATCGGTGTCCTCGCCGATCAGCGGGATGCGGGAGAAGCCCGAGGCGATGAACAGGTCCATGGCGCTGTGGAAGGAATGATCCGCATCCAGCACCACCATGTCGGTGCGCGGCACCATCACCGAACGAACGCTGGTCTCCTCCAAGTCGATCACCGAGGAGATCAGTTCGGCCGATTCCTCATCCAGGTCCTCGCCTTCGGAGGCGCGATCCACCAGATCACGCAGTCGTTCCTTGCCCAGGTAGCCGTCGCCATCCACGCCGCCGGGGCTCAGCGCCTTGGCGATGGATGCCAACCACGTGGTGATGGGTCCGAGCACCAGGCGCAGGAAGCGGACCAGGGTGGCGGTGGACTGCACGACGTTCTGGGCGTTGGAACGCCCGTAGCGACGTGGCGACACGCTGACCAGGACGAATCCCAAGGCGGCCATCGCAATAGTGGAGATCATGCCGATCAGCCACACATTCTCGATCCACTGCGAAACGAGCAGGGCTACAGCGACAGCGGAAGCGGTCTCGAACCAGATCCGCCAGAACTTCACTGCCTGGGCGTGGGTTTCTGTTTCATCCAGAATTGCGGACAGCGATTTGGAATTGGACTCGGCGCGCAGGCGTTCAGCAGCGTGCCGGGATAATGCGTAGAAGGCTGAGTCTGCGGCAGTCAGCACGGCCGAGAAGGCCATGAAAACAAGGGCGAGAATCAGCAAAATTATTTCCACGGGGTTATTCCACCGTTTCCTTTGGCGCGGGGCGGCCGGTGTAGCTCTCTAGCAGCTGGCGCTGCAGCGCAAACATCTCTTCCTTTTCTGCTGGCTCCATGTGGTCGAAACCCATGAGGTGCAGCAGGCCGTGGGTGGTCAGCAACAGGATTTCATCGTGGGTGCTGTGGCCCCCGGCCTTGGCCTGCGCTTCGGCGACGGCAGGGCAGATGACGATGTCGCCAAGGATGCCGCTCTCCCCCGGCGCACCGGCAGTTCCTGGGCGCAGCTCATCCATCGGGAAGCTCATCACATCGGTGGGGCCTTCGAGGTCCATCCACTCGACGTGCAGGGCGCTCATGGCATCCTCGTCGATGAAAACGATCGATACTTCGGTTTCCGGATGCAGGAACATTGCCCGCATCACCGATTCTGCCAAGGCGTTGACATCCTTGAGATCGACGTCGTATTCGGTTTCGTTATTTACTTCAATGCTCATTTGCTGCGGCGTCCCCGGTTGTGGTCTTTGCGTCGGGTGTCATCCCAACGGTCGTAAGCGGTAACGATGTCGGCAATCAGACGGTGGCGAACCACATCCGAAGAGTCGAGTCGGCAGATGCTGATGTCGTCGATGCCTTCAAGGACATCGCTGGCCATGCGCAACCCGGAGGTCGCATTGTTGGGCAGATCCACCTGGGTGACATCCCCCGTCACTACCATCTTGGAACCGAATCCCAGGCGGGTCAGGAACATCTTCATCTGTTCACTGGTGGTGTTCTGCGCTTCATCCAGGATCACGAAGGCGTCATTGAGGGTGCGTCCACGCATATAGGCCAGCGGAGCGACCTCAATGGTTCCGGCTTCGAGCAATTGCGGAATGGTTTCCGGATTGATCATGTCGTGCAAGGCATCGTAGAGCGGGCGCAGGTACGGGTCGATCTTCTCGGTCAACGAGCCCGGCAGGAAGCCCAGCTTCTCCCCTGCCTCAACGGCAGGCCGGGTCAGGATGATGCGGTTGACCTGCTTGTCCTGCAAGGCGGCGACGGCCATGGCCATGGCCAGGAAGGTCTTGCCGGTACCGGCTGGGCCAATGCCGAAAGTAATTGTCGAATCCTCTATGGCGTCGACATAGCTCTTCTGGTTCACGGTCTTGGGGCGGATGGAACGTCCGCGCCCCGAGAGGATCTTCAGGCCCAGGACGTCGGTGGGTGCATCCGGATTGCCGGCGCTGAGCATCTTGATGATCTGCTCGATCGTTTCGGCGCTCATGCGCGAGCCGCGAGTGGCCAGCGAACGGGCTTCTTCGGTGACGCGCTGGGCCTTGCGGACTTGCTGCGGTTCACCTACCAGAGCCAGGGATTGGCCGTTGGGGCGGAAGCTCACCTGCGGGTAGGCGCCGGAGAGAATACGCAAGAGCTCGTCATTGGGACCGAGGGTGGCAATCATGAGCTCAGCTGTATCGAAACTGATGGTGAGCGATGCGGATCCGTTCTCCGCTGTCGCCTTATTCTGTTCAACCTGCATGCAGTGCGCGGCGCCCCTTTGCGAGCTTGGTGGTAATCGTGATTTGTCCTGCTTGCCATTCTATCGAGTCGCAGGCCAATCCGGAGAAAATTCAGGTCTCAGCGTAAGCAGTAGAACCTGAAAGTAGTCTTGAATGATGCTAATCGGGGCAAGTGGCGAACATATAGATTTGGTTACGGATTAGTAAGTTGGGCCATTTTTCTGCAGTTAGCCGCTTCTGATATGGCAAGCTTGAGAGCGGTTCCAATACGGCCAGGAGCCGCAACAGCTAAAATCACCACGGATTGGTACGCAGTGCAATCAAGGATCTTGCGGAAGATTCCACGCCGATTCGGCGTTTTGGGAATCACTGCCGCTCTCGTCGTCGCCGCAGGATGCGGTCTGACGAATCGCGAGAGCTCCTATGAGATGCCATCGACCGCCGTGGCTGAATCGCTGAACCTGCCGAACGCCACCGACGCTGGCGAGGATGTCGGCATCGCGGCTAGCCTGCCCATCTACTGGCTGGAAAACACCGATACCGGCGTGTTCCTGTACCGCGAGTACATCGAGGACACCCGCCATCAGGAACCCATCGGCGATGCGATCTGGACGCTGCTCTCAGCCGACCCGATGAAGCCGAAACGCTATACCCATTTGAAGCCCACCGATGAAATCGGGGTTTCAATCAATAATGCGAATGTCATCACCTTGGATCTGCCGGCCAAGGTCTTCAGCGCCAATCTCGACCAGGGCCTGTCGGAGCGCGCCATCCAGCAATTGGTCTTCACCGCTACGGCAGCTGCCGCCAGCGCTGGACTGGTCGTGGGCGAGCTTCCCGCAACGGTCCGCATCCTGGTTGACGGCCAGGCAAATGCCACAGTCTTCGACGGTTTCCGGCTCAAGGATGTCTACGAGCGCGATGCGGCGTTCATTGCACCGATCTGGATCATCGATCCGCAGTTCAACAAGACCTTGGCGGATGGCTCGATCAAGATTAACGGCCGAACCACCCAGTTCGACATCGGCACCTTCTACTCCTTGCAGCGCAAGGACGCGGACGGCAAGCTCACGGTGATGACCGCTCAGAAGCAGGTCAACCCCGGGCAGATCAATGCCGACGGTTCATTCACCCTGACCACCGATCTGCGTGCCGGCTCATACCGGCTGACTTTCTGGGGCGTTGAGACCGAATCGGACCATCTGGTCGGCAAGGTCACCAGCGACTTCCGCGTCGAGTAACGCAGCATCCAGCGCTGCAGCCCCCGCCGGAAGTCCTGGACATGAACCTGGGCGCCCGTTGTCCGGGCCAGCTCCTGAACTGGTGGCGGCTGAGCATTCTTGGCCTGCTGGCAGGATTTCCAGTGCCGTTGCCTTGGACAGCGTCCTTATCCGATCGGCTGCCGCATTCGCGTATCCGGCCCGCAGCGACTTCGCGTTCCCCGTCCCGAGGCCTTTTCTCGGCTCGAACCCGCTGCGCCGGCCGGAGACGAAATTGCTCCGCAGATCCCGGCAGGCACATGCCTGCCGGGATCTGCGGAGCAATTCAACTGCTAACCGGAATTCTGGAACCTAGATTTCGCCGATCAAATGGCGGATCAAGACCAGGGCCGCGGGGCCCGCGGTCGAGGCACGCAGCACATGCTGGCCCAGCAGGGCTGGTTGGGCGCCGGCATCGACGAAGGACTGCAGCTCCGTTTCGGAGATGCCTCCTTCTGGCCCGACGATCATGATGATCTCCTGGCCGGTCCGCGCATCGGCGAGCCACGACTGCACACGCCGGGCCACCGATTCCGCGGCCTGCTCGTGCAGAACCAGAACCAGTGCGCCATTTGCGGTATCGGCCGCGATGGCCTTGGCCAGTTCCTTGGAACCCAGCGGGTCCAGCACCTCTGGCTCATAGGCGCGGCGCGACTGCTTCTGCGCCGAGCGCACCTGGGCGCGCCACTTGGCCATGGCCTTGTCGACCTTGGCCGCGTTCCAGCGCACGATCGAGCGGTCAGCCTGCCAGGGGCGTACCGACAGCACGCCCAGTTCCACGCCGGACTCGACAGCTTGCAGGTCGCGATCCCCCTTGGACAGCGCCTGGACCAGGGTGACCGGGTGATCGCTGACCGCTTCCTCGGCACGGCGCAGGACCTTCACGCTCAGCAGGTCCTTGGCGGTGCCGATGACCTCCACAGTCAGGCGCAGCCCCTTGCCATCCAGCAGGTCCAGGTGCTCGCCCGCGGAGACCCGTTTAACGGTGACCGCGTGGTGCGCTTCGGAGCCATCCAGTTCAAGAATGTCCCCGACCGTTGCGTCCCGGCCCTGCTGGGCGTCGATGACGAAGCTGTGGTTGCTCATGCCTAGCGCTGGTTCAGCTTGTCGCGCAGGCGGGAGAACATGCCGCCGCTGTGCTCCACGCGGCCGGCCGAGAGTTCTTCGCCACGCAGCTTGGCCAGCTGCTCGAGCAGATCGCGCTGGGCAGCGTCGAGCTTGGTCGGCGTCTCCACCTGCAGGTGCACGATGATGTCCCCGCGCTTGCCTCCGCGCAGGCGCGGCACACCGAGGCCCGGCAGGGTGACGGTGTCGCCATCCTGGGCGCCTGGCTCCACATTGATGGACTGGCCGCCGTCGAAGGTTTCCAGCTTCAGCTCGCAACCCAGTGCGGCGGCGGTCATTGGCAGGCTCATCTTGGCGTGCAGGTCGGTGCCGGCGCGCTCGAAGACCTTATGGCGGCGCACGTCGATCTCGACGAACAGGTTGCCGTTAGGCCCGCCGCCCGGGCCGGCTTCGCCCTGTCCGCGCAGCTGGATGCGGGTGCCGGAGTCGACACCTGCAGGAACGTTCAGCGACTTGGACACATGCTCGCGCACCCGGCCTTCGCCGTTGCACTCCAGGCAGGGGTCCGGGATGGTGGTGCCGAAACCGCGGCAGGCCGCACAGGTTTCCACGGTCATCATCTGGCCCAGGAATGAACGCACTGGACGCTGCACCTGGCCTGCGCCATGGCAGATGTCGCAGGTGACCGGGCTGGTGCCTTCGCGCGTGCACGAACCGTTGCACGTCTTGCAGGTGACAGCGGTTTCCATCTCCAGCGGGTAGACCGTGCCCTTGACCGCGTCTTCCAGGTCGATGGTGATGGTGATCAGCGCGTCGCGGCCCGGCTGGGTGCGTGATGCCGGGCCCTGGGCCTGGCCGCCACCGAAGAACTGCTCGAAGATGTCGCCGAAGCCGCCAAAGCCCTGGCCGCCACCGCCGAAGCCCGGGTGGCCGTTGCCGTTCTCATCGCCGGTGGCGTCGTAGTTGGAGCGCTTGGTCTGGTCGGAAAGGACTTCGTAGGCTCGGGTGACCAGCTTGAACTGTTCTGCAGCGTCATCGCTAGGGTTTACATCCGGGTGCAGCTTACGCGCCAACTTGCGGTAGGCACTCTTGATTTCCTGCGGGGTCGCGTCCTTGGCGACGCCTAGGGTCTCGTAATGCGAGCTCACGTTATTCGCCGTGTCCTTTCCTGAGAATCTTGAAATTCGATAGTGCCGGGCGGTGCCCAGCGAGGCTAGTTAGCCAAAATCTTCGACAGGTACCGTGCCACCGCACGAACCGAGGCCATGGAGGTTGGATAGTTCATCCGGGTGGGGCCGAGGACCCCGAGCTTGTTGCGCACATCGGTGCCGTAGGTGGTGGCGACCACTGCGGCTTCCGACAGCTGCCCGTAGTGGTGCTCGGTGCCGATGGCCACGGCCACGCCGCGCGAATCGGCTTCCAGCTCGGAGAAGAGCTTGAGCAGCACTACCTGCTCCTCGAGCGCCTCGAGCACCGGGGTTATGCTCAGCGGGAAGTCCCCTTCCACGCGGGCGAGGTTCGCGGTGCCTGCCATGATGATGCGTTGCGCGTTGGCCGCCTGGGCCATTTCTTCCAGCGCACCGATCACCTGGTCCACCAGGGGGTCGGCCTGCTGCGTCGAACTGCGCTCGATGCGGGTGAGCCGGCCGGCAAGTTCGGCAAGCTTCACTCCCCCGAAATTGTTGAGCAGCCACAGCTTCAAGTCATCCAGCTCATCATCGCTGTAGGAACGCTGGACCGGCATCATGCGCTGATCCACCGTGCCATTGGAAGCGATCATCACCATCAGCACCTGGGCCGAGCCCAGTCCGACCAGATCGAGGTTCTTCAACGAAGCGGTGTCGTAGTGCGGCACCTGGATCATTGCTACCTGGTTGGTCAACCGCGCCAGGAGGCGAACGGTGCTCTTGAGCATCTCGTTCAGGTCCGTGGAGCTGTCCAGGATCTTGTTGATGGCGTCGCGTTCAGCCCGCGACAGCGGCTTGAGCTCGCCGATCTCATCGACGAAGCGGCGGTATCCCTTTTCGGTGGGGATCCGTCCGGAGGAAGTATGCGGAGCGACTATGAGCCCCTCTTCTTCCAGCATAGCCATGTCATTGCGGATCGTTGCGGCGCTGACACCGAGGTTGTGCCGGTCCAGGAGCGCTTTGGAACCCACTGGCTCACGGGATTGGACGTAGTCCTCCACGATGGCCCGCAGAACGTCTAGGCGTCGCGGCTCTGTCACAACAGCACCTCCTTGGATTCCCTGTGCCCGGCTTTGGCACTCTAACCTGTCAAGTGCCAAGTCTAATACGTTCAGCAGTTGCTAGCATTGGATTTCGAGCGTATTCGATCACAGCGAAAGGCAGTACGTGACTAATTACTCCTGGGGACCACGGGATCTGAGTGCACCGGCACCGAAAAAACTCCGCCAGGTCCCTGTTGAACGTGGCATGATTCTGGAAGATGCCACCTCAGGATGGGTAGGAGAAGTCATCCGTACCGAGAAATCCGGTGGCATGCGCGTGATCGTGCTCGAGGACCGCCACGGCAAGACCCGCTCCTTCCAGGCGGGCTTCGGGTTCTTCCTCGAAGGCGAAGCGGTGCAGATCATTGATCCCGTTGCCAAGGCCGCACCGCCCCAGAAGCTGGTCTCGGCTTCGGGTTCGCGTGCCGTTGCCGGACTGAAGGCCCGGGAAGCCAGGGCAAGCCGCATCTGGGTAGAAGGCAAGCACGACGCTGAGCTGGTTGAAAAAGTTTGGGGCCACGACCTGCGTGTTGAAGGCATCGTCGTTGAACCGCTGCATGGCGTGGACGATCTTGCCGGGGCTATCCGCGACTTCGCCCCCTCCGCGCAGCGCCGCCTGGGAATCCTGGTTGACCACCTGGTTGCCGGAAGCAAGGAATCGCGCATCGTTGCCGAGGCGATGAAGGTCCCCGGTGCAGCGCAAAACGTGCTGATCCTCGGCCACCCGTACGTGGATGTATGGCAGGCGATCAAGCCTGCGACACTGGGCATCAAGGCTTGGCCGGTGATCCCCAAGGGCACCGATTGGAAAACCGGTGCGCTCCGGGCCTTTGGCTGGCCGCACTCCACCGCGGAAGACATCGGCATCGGATGGCAGCGGCTCTTGTCCACGGTGCAGCATTACGGGCAGCTTGAACCGCAGCTCTTGGGCCGGATTGAAGAATTGATCGATTTTCTCACGACCGAAGATTACGGTTTCCTAACGATTGACTAATAGTTGGAGATTAGTCTGCGAATCTCCCCGTGCGCCCAGCCGCGGTCGCTATGATAAGAGGAACCACACTTAGCAAGACAAGGAAAAATAGTGACATCACGCCAGACGAAGCCATCGGAGAATTCCCGCTTCGAAGGTTCCAGGACCTCTGCGCTGCCGCTGACTCCTTCAGAAGATCGCCAGTGGGCAATGATGGCCCACTTCGGTGCCATCTTGGGTTGCGTTCCTTCGGCAATCGTCTTTGCCGTATTCCGGGACCGTGGCCCGTTCACTGCACAGGAATCGAAGGAAGCGTTCAATTTCACGTTCCCGCTGACCATTCTCGCCATCGTATTCAATGTGCTCATGGTCTTGCCGGTGATCGGCTGGCTTTTCGCAGTACTCGCCGTGGCCCTCTGGGTCTTCATGACGGTCTCGGGCGCCCTTGCTGCCATCCAGGCCAACAAGGGACGCCCTTACCGCTACCAATTCAATCTGCGGCTGATGAAGTAGCAGCGGTTTCCCAGTCTTAGAAATCGAGCAGTTCACGCACCACGAGGTCGGCCAGGAGCCGGCCTCGCTGCGTTAACACCAATGTGCCGGCGAACGCGGCCTTGGCATCAATCAGCTCGTCGGCGATCAAGCCGGCGACTTTCTTGCGTCCGGTTTCATCGAGCTCGCTAATCTTCATGCCCGAACCCAGCCGGGTCAACAGCATCGTGCGCTCAAGCTGCACGGCCTCGGCATCCGGGTATTCGCGGCCGTGGCCCGGGGAGATTCCAGCATCGATCCGTTGCTGATACGCGGCTGGATGCTTCACATTCCACCAGCGCAGCCCGCCAACATGGGAATGCGCGCCGGGGCCTGCGCCCCACCAGTCGCCGCCCTGCCAGTAAGCGATGTTGTGCTGGCAGGCATTCGCCGGGGTCTTCGCCCAGTTGCTGACCTCGTACCAGGAGAAACCGGCCGTGGCAAACATGTCGTCGGCCAACTGGTACTTTTCGGCATGGTCGTCATCATCGATGTTCGGTACCTCGCCACGGCGAATCTGGGCCGCCAGCTTGGTGCCTTCCTCGATGATCAGCGCATACGCCGAAATGTGATCAGGTTCGTAGCTCAACGCGGCTTCGATGCTGGTGCGCCAGTCTGCCAGGCTCTCCCCCGGAGTGCCATAAATCAAATCGACACTGACATCCAGGCCGGCCTCGCGCGCCCACGCAACGGCTTGCGGAACGCGCTTCGGATCATGGGTGCGCTCAAGCACCTTGAGCACGTGGGGCACCGCGGACTGCATGCCGAAGGACACGCGGGTGAACCCGCCGTCGGCCAGCTCCTGCAGGCTTTCGCGGGTCACCGAATCCGGGTTGGCCTCCGTGGTGATTTCCGCACCCGGCTTCAGGCCGAAGTCGTCGCGGATCCGGCCGAGCACCGAGACCAGGTCTCCGGCGGGCAGCAGCGTGGGAGTTCCGCCGCCGAAGAAGACAGTTTCAATTTCGCGGTGCGGTTGGCCCGAACGGTCCATCACCTCGCGGGCGAAGCTGATTTCCTTGCTGACGGTGGCAGCGTAGGTTGCTTGGCTGGAACCGGAGCCCAGCTCCGTGGCGGTGTACGTGTTGAAATCGCAGTAGCCGCAACGGACGGTGCAGAACGGAATATGCACATAAAAGGACATGGTCCGCCCCTGTGCCTCATGCGCGCATGAGGCAGGTAGCAGACCATCGGCCGGAGCCGGATCGCCGTCAGGCAGTACTGAAGGCATTTACTTCTTTTTCGGCTCGTCGGTGGACAGTGCGGCAATGAAGGCTTCCTGCGGAACCTCCACGCGGCCGACCATCTTCATGCGCTTCTTGCCTTCCTTCTGCTTTTCCAGCAGCTTGCGCTTGCGGCTGATATCGCCGCCGTAGCACTTGGCAAGAACGTCCTTGCGGATTGCGCGGATGTTCTCGCGGGCAATGATGCGCGAACCGATCGCGGCCTGGATTGGAACTTCGAACTGCTGGCGAGGAATCAGCTCACGCAGCTTCGAGGTCATCATGGTCCCGTAGTTGTAGGCCTTGTCGCGGTGCGTAATGGCGCTGAAGGCATCCACTTGCTCGCCCTGGAGCAGGATGTCGACCTTGACCAGATCTGCAACCTGCTCGCCGTCGGCCTTCCAGTCCAGCGAAGCATAGCCGCGGGTCTTGGACTTGAGGTGGTCGAAGAAGTCGAACACGATCTCAGCCAGCGGAAGGTGGTAGCGCATTTCGACACGGTCCTCGGAGAGGTAGTCCATGCCGCGCATGGTGCCGCGGCGGGTCTGGCACAGTTCCATGACCGAGCCGATGAATTCGCTCGGCGCCAGGATGGTGGCGGCAACCATTGGCTCGTGGACTTCCAGGATCTTGCCATCCGGGAATTCCGAGGGGTTGGTGACCGTAATCATTTGCTTGTCTTCGCCCATGACCTCGTACACCACGTTCGGCGCCGTGGAAATCAGGTCCAGATTGAATTCGGATTCCAGTCGCTGGCGGGTGATTTCCAGGTGCAGCAGGCCCAGGAAGCCCACGCGGAAGCCGAAGCCCAGGGCCACGGAGGTTTCCGGTTCGTAGGTCAGCGCAGCATCGTTGAGCTGCAGCTTATCCAGCGCATCACGCAGTACCGGGTAGTCGGTGCCGTCCATCGGGTACAGGCCGGAGAAGACCATTGGCTTGGCCTCTTCGTACCCGCCCAGGGACTCGGTGGCCGGCTTGTGGAAGTTGGTGACGGTATCGCCGACCTTGGACTGGCGCACGTCCTTGACACCGGTGATCAGGTAGCCCACTTCGCCAACGCCCAGGCCCTTGGTGGGCTCGGGGTTCGGCGAGGATACGCCGATTTCCAGCAGTTCGTGGGTGGTGCCGGTGGACATCATCTGGATCTTCTCGCGAGGAGACAGATTGCCATCGACAACTCGAACGTAGGTCACCACGCCACGGTAGGTGTCGTATACGGAGTCGAAGATCATTGCGCGAGCCGGAGCCTTGGCATCGCCGACAGGCGGCGGGAGCTGCTTGATGACCTCATCTAGCAGTGCTTCAACGCCTTCACCGGTCTTGCCCGAAACCTTCAGCACGTCTTCTGGCTCGCAACCGATCAGGTTGGCCAGCTCGGCAGCGTACTTTTCCGGCTGCGCGTTGGGCAGGTCGATCTTATTGAGCACAGGGATGATCGTCAGATCGCCCTCGATAGCCAAATAGAGGTTGGCCAGGGTCTGCGCCTCGATGCCCTGGGCGGCGTCAACTAGCAGGATCGCGCCTTCGCAGGCGGCCAGCGAACGCGAGACTTCGTAGGTGAAGTCGACGTGCCCGGGGGTATCGATCATGTTCAGTGCATAGGGGGTGCCATCTTCGGCTCCCCACGGCATGCGCACAGCCTGGGACTTGATGGTGATGCCGCGTTCGCGCTCGATGTCCATGCGGTCGAGGTACTGTGCCTTCATGTCGCGGGCAGCGACAACGCCGGTCAGTTGCAACATCCGGTCGGCCAGGGTCGACTTACCGTGGTCGATATGGGCAATGATGCAGAAGTTACGGATGAGCGACGGATCGGTCGCGGCAGGCACCGGAGCGGTGCGGGCCAATGGAGACACCTAAACAGACCTCACTAGCTGACTAAAAGACATAGTTGGATTAGCTTCCATTCTGTCATGATTTCCGCGTCTTCTCATATTTCGACAGCCTGAAACTGATAGTTTGTCGTCCATGGCACTGAATCCAGAGAAGATATTTAGCATCGTCATGAGCGCGCTGAAGGAAATCAGCAAGGTCCGCGCAAATTCGGCAAGCAAGCGCCCGGCCAGCAACCGCGGGGCCAGCGGGTCCCCGAGCACTGCCGGAAGCCGCTCTCGTGCCAACTCCATGCAGGATTCTCCAGCGGGTGCCGGCTACCCGGGTGATTACCGTGGCAAGATTCACTACGAGTACAACCCGGCGAAGGACGGCAACGCCGATCCGGGCGAAATTGTCTGGACTTGGGTTCCCTATGAAGAGGATTATTCGCAGGGCAAGGATCGCCCGGTGCTGATCGTCGGCCGTGATAGTGGCTGGCTGCTGGGGTTGATGCTCACCAGCAAGGACAAGAACAACTCGGATCACCGCGACCGCAACTACATGGACATCGGTACCGGGGACTGGGACCGCGAGCGGCGTCCGAGCGAGGTCAAGCTCGATCGCATTATCCGAGTCGGCGAGCAAGCCGTCCGCCGCGAAGGCGCCATCCTGGATCGCGAACGCTTCTCAAATGTGGTGAACGCCCTAAACGAACGCGCATAAGCACTCGTTGTCAGGCTCCCTATCTGATAAAGTTAATCTTTGTGTGTTGCGCAGGTTGGGCAACACGCCCCCTTCGGGTCGCCATAGGTGCCCCACACCGCTCAGTCGATGGCCTGAAGGATGAACCCTCTACCGACCGTATAAAACGATAAACGAGAGAGTTTATTAAAGTGGCTAACATCAAGTCCCAGAAGAAGCGTATCCTGACCAACGAGAAGGCACGTCTGCGTAACGTAGCTGTCCGTTCCGAGGTCAAGACCGTGATCCGTAACGTCAACGAGGCAGTAGTCTCCGGTGACAAGGAAAAGGCAACCGAGGCACTGCGCCTGGCTGGCAAGAAGATCGACAAGGCTGTAAGCAAGGGTGTTCTGCACAAGAACAACGCTGCTAACCGCAAGTCGGCTATCGCCAAGAAGGTTAACGCCCTCTAAGCCGAGCTTAGACTTCATCAACTCCCCCGCACTCATCGAGTGCGGGGGTTTTGTTTTGCCCGGAACTGCTCATCGAAGCTTCCAGGCAGACACGCGCTGATGGCTAGCCTTCATTAAAGAGCAGTGGGAGCGCGCAGGAGTGCATCGTGCCCGCCCCCACCTGGAACCTCAGCGGCTAGCGTCCCGGAGCCTTGCCTGCAATGAACATGATGGCGTGTTCCAGCGCGTAGCCCGGTGAACGGCTGCCGCCCTTGACCATGCGGTCGGTATTCGCTATTTCTTCGACGCACAGGGCAAGATCGCTGCGTTTCCAGCCGCGAGCCTGCTGCTGCGCCTGCTGAACTTGCCACGGCGCCATCCCCAACTCGGATGCCAATGAAGCTGCGGGTTCATTCACGCCGGCGACCTTGGCGATCTGGCGGACCTTCATCGCCAAGGTGGCCACAATGGGAATCGGGTCGGTTCCAGTACCCAGCGCATGGCGCAAAGTGCGAAGCGCCATCTGGGCGTTGCCGGAAATTGCGGCATCGGCCACCTTGAACGCAGTTGCTTCAACCCGGCCGCCGTAGTACCTGTCGACCGTATCCTGGTCAATGGTTCCCGTGGTGTCGGCAATCAGCTGGGAGCAGCTCGATCCAAGCTCTGCCAGCGAGTTGCCTACCGCCGCTACGAGGGCTTTGACCGCGTCATTGGTAATCCGGCGCTTGGCGGCCTTGAATTCGGACTGGACGAAGTCGATCTTCTCGGAGTCCTTTTTCACCGGTTGGCAATTGACGATCAGGGCACCGGCAGCTTTGATTGCGTCAATCAGCTTCTTGCCGCGCGTACCACCCGAGTAATGCATGATGAGCACATTCTCGGGAGCCTGGTCTTTCAGGTAGGCCAGGGCGTCCTTGAGGAAGTACTCGTTCATGTGGGCCAGTTCGTGGACCTCGACCAGATTGGCGCTGGAAAACAGCGAAGAGCTGGTGGCCATGAGCAGCTCTCCAGGCTCGTACTTTGCCGCGTCAAGACGCGTGTGCTGGATATCGTCCCGCTGGGATGCCTGGGAACGCAGCAATTCGAAGGCGCGCGAAGCGAGGTAATCCTCTGAACCGGTCAACAGGATCAGTGGTTGCGGGCGCAGTTCCCGCCATGAGATACCCGGATTTGCTTGGGCGCGTGCCATCGAACTCCTTAGTGCATCGGTCGATATAACGATCCTACCGAACTGGCGTACCCAGGGCGGTACCCAGAACGCCCTGGCTGGTAAATGTGAGCAGTACGGTACCCGATTGGTCGGTGCGAATCACCGTCGCGCCGACCTGCTGCGCCATCTCCAGGGTTTCGGGGTGCGGATGGCCATAGGAATTATCCTTCCCCGCGGAGACCAGCAGGATCTGCGGACGGATCTGCTCGATGATTTCGGTACCGCCGTTGCGTGCCCCATGGTGCGAGGCTTTCAGGATCGCTGCATGCTCTTGCGGATGCAGGCGCAGCAGGCGATCCATGGCTTCGGTTTCCATGTCCCCGGCTGTGAAGAGATCGATGGTTCCGGCCCCGGTGGAAAAGCTGAACCGGATGACCAGCGACGTATCGTTGGGTTCGGCGTATTTCGCGAAGCGCGCCTCGGGGCCCACGACTTCGAAGCCCACCTCCCCTGCAGCCTGTCGCGTACCGGGCTCCAAGGCGCGTGCACCGGGCCATAGTTCAAGGTCGAACCCGGTCGAGACCAGGCGTTCACCAATCTTTACGTGCGAATTCTCCAGCTCGCCCAAGGCCCCGAAATGGTCGCTGTGGGTGTGCGTGATGAAGATCTTGCTCAAGGTGCTGATGCCCAGCCGCTCCAGGCACAGCAACAACCCGCTCTCCGGTGGTCCGGTATCGATCAGCCAGCCCTCTGAATCCCCCAGATTGATGACGAAGGCGTCGCCCTGGCCCACATCGCACATGGCAATGCTCCAATGCGGCGCGATATCTTCCCGGTAGAACAGCGTCGCAGGCAGAACGAGCGCTACGGCGAATACCAGGATCGCTCCCAGCACGCTTAGGGACACCTGCCTGACCCGGAGCCTCTCGGTTTCCCGGCCCAGCACCAGCAGGGTGCAAAGCACCAGGGAGAGCATCACTGCCAAGACGATTCCGGGTAGGCCTTCGGGCCACGGCCGGGCGGCACCGGGGAGCCCGGAAACGAAATGGGCCACCTGGCCAATGGCTTCTGCCGGCAGCCCCGGAACCCAGATCAGCACCGATTCCAGCGCTGGCCACGGCGTGCACAGCAGCAGGCAGGCCATGCCGAGCGCAGTAATCAAGGGCAGCAACGGCGCGACCACGAGGTTCGCGGGCAGCGAGTACAGGCTGAAATCCGAATTCAACGCGATGACCACCGGCAGGCAGGTGAACTGTGCCGCGCAGCAAATGGCCGACAGCTGCGCGAACCAGGCCGGGAATATGTGGAGAAGAATTTCGGTCAGGGCCGGGGCGAGCATGATGATTCCCAGGGTCGCCAGCATCGACAGGGCGAAGGCCGGTTCGGCACCCAGCGAGCGATCGATAGCCAGCAAGGCGGTTCCGCTCAGGCACAGTATTCCCAGAGAGCCTTGGCCACGACCCAGCAGCACCGAGATGACCGCAATGCTGCCCATCAGGCTGGCGCGCAGGACACTGGGATCCGGCCCGGCAAACCAGGCGAAGAGCCCGACCACGCCAATCATCAAGATCGCGCTGGGTGCCCGTGGCACCGAAAACAGCCGGAGCAGCACCAGCACAATGGCCCCGATCAGGGCAATGTTCGATCCGCTCACCGCGGTCAGGTGGCTCAACCCGCTGGATCTCATCGCCTCGCTCAACGCTTCGTCCTGTCCGGAACGATCGCCATAGAGCATGCCAGGCAGCAGCGCCTGGGCATTGTCCGGCAGGCCGCGCAGGCCCTGGGTGAACCGTTCCTTGAGGTAATCCGCGGCGGTAGGCTCAACCCAGGAGCTCACCTGCGGTTCACTGGCGGCATGCGCCCACCAATCGAAGGCGCCGGCAGCTGCTGCTTCCAAGTCGAGGATGGTCTCGAACTCGCCCGCAGTGGCAGGCACCCCGAAATCAATGGTGAGGAAGACCGGCACCCGGCATGGCACCCATTGGCCGTTGGCCCAGTACCGCTGGATTTCCGCCCGGCCGGCGGCAGCCCCCTGGCCCTGCGCGGTGGCCGGGTCCTCGAAGCGGACCACGGCACGGCGCTGTTGCTCGCCGGCGCCCGGCAGCTGGCACTGGGGGTCGGTGAAGGCCAGGCTGCTGACGGCCACCACCCCCAGGAGCAGGATAATGGGACCGGTAAACCATGGCGCCGCGTAGGCGCGGTCGTGCCGGGGCCGCAATAGCAGGAACAGCAGGATAGCCATCAGCGCGGAAAGTACCCAGAGCAACCAGACTGGGAGGGTGAAGTAGGCGGCGGTCCACGCGCCGCCCAGCAGCCACAGGCCGCGGAAATCGGTGTTCACGGGATCACCAGTTCGCTCAGCTGGCCCAGCAGCGCCGGACCGATGCCCGGTACCGCATCCAGCTCTTCCACGGAGCTGAACGGGCCGTTCTCGGTGCGGAAGTCGATGATCCGGGCTGCCAATGCCGGACCGATCCCCGGAAGCTCCTGCAGGGTCTGGGAATCGGCACTGTTGAGCGAAATCTTCCCGCCCGCCGTCGCGCTCGGTGCCGCGGCTGGTTCCGTGGCCGTCTCGGCGCCCGGAAGGACCACCTGCTGGCCGTCGACCAGCTTGGCCGCCAGGTTCACCATCTGCGCACGTGCGCCCTTGGCCAGCCCGCCGGCGGCGTCCACCGCGTCGGCAATCCGCGAATCCACGGGCAGCTGGTAGACGCCGGGCTTCTTCACCGCGCCGACCACGTGGACCGTGACCTCGGGTGCGGCCGGGCTCGGGGACTGGCGGTCCGCCGGCGCCGTAGCGGACGGGTCGGATACCAGCGGAACTGTTTCAAGCTCCTGGGCGACCGGCGGTGGCGCGAGCAGGATGGAGATCGCAATCCAGGCGAGCACCACGATAACCAGCACCAGCACGGCCACGCGCGAGATCGCGAATCTCAGGCGACCGGGACGTGGCGCGTACTTGCTGAAGAAGTCGTGGCGGCCCATGGGCCACAGTCTGGGCTATGGTGCCGGCGGCCGATCCAGGATGGACGCCGACTGTGGATAGCTGGGGGCGACGCACACGGCGATCACGCCCAGGCCGGTATGCGCGGCCAGCACCGCCGGAAGGGACTCGACCACGACCGGCATGGCGCTGAACGGTGCCAGTTCGGTGGCGATTTCCTCGGCCAGTTCCTCGGCACCGAAATGCATCACCCCCAGCCGCACCTCGCCATTGGCGTCGCGGGCGTCGCGCAGGGCCAGGGCGACCAGCCGTGCGGTGGCGCGCGCGAAGGAGCGGGGCTTTTCCAGGGCGACGATCGAGCCCTCGGCGATCCCGAGGATCGGCTTGAAATTCAGCAAGCTGCCGACCACGGAGGACAGCGCGCTGATCCGGCCGCCGCGGCGCAGCTGCTCAAGGCTTGGCACCGCGAAGTACACGGTGTTGGCGGTGGCCGTGCCGGCGATCTGCTCGAGCATCTCCAGCGGGGCGCCGGCGGCGCGGGCAGCCAGCACATCGGCCACGGCAAATCCCTGGGGCAGGCACACGGTGCGCGAATCGACCACGGTGATTGGTGCGTCAAAGCTGCGGGCCGCCAAGCGGGCCGCCTCCACGGTGCCCGACAGCGCCCCGGACATGTGGATCGAGATGATCGACTCGCAGCCGGCGTCGAGCAGCTGCCGGTAGGCGCGTTCGAACTCGCCTGGCGCCGGGCGCGAGGTTTTCACCGCCTTGCCCATGGCCAGGCCCATCATCAGCGCCTGCAGGTCTTCGCCGTGCACATGGTTGTCCACGATGATCGGGATCGGCACTTCGATGAAGTCCGGATGCGGCCCGAAATGCCCGGGCAGGCAGGACGCCGAATCGGAGACGACCCCGATGCGGGTACGCGAAAGCCCGCGCGGGGCCAGCCACTTGGGCAGCCAGCCCGCGCGCGAGCTTTTCTGGCGTTCAGTCATGAGCCGAGCTTACGGGGCGGGAACCACGTTCACGAGCTTCGGCGCACGCACGATGACCTTCAGCGGCTCCTTGCCATCGAGCATGCGGATCACCGACTCGTGGGCCAGGGCCTGGGCGCGCAGCTGCTCCTCGGTGATGTCCACCGGAACCTCCAGGCGGGCACGGACCTTGCCCTTGATCTGCACGACCGCGGTGATGGTGTCATCGACCAGCAGCGACTCGTCCACTTCAGGCCAGGCGCTGGTGACCACGGAGGGCGCATAGCCCAGCGCTTCCCACATGTCCTCTGCGGTGTACGGGGCGAACATGCTCAGCAGCTGGGCGGTCACCGTGGCGGCCTCGCGCACTGCCGGGTCCGCTGCCCCGGCACCGGAGTCGATGGTCTTGCGGGTCGCGTTGACCAGCTCCATGGTCTTGGCGATGACCACGTTGAACTTGCCCGAATCCAGCAGCGCGGCGGATTCATGCACGGTGCGGTGGGTGACCTGGCGCAGCGCCTTGTCCCCTGCCGCGTAGTCCACGCCGGCCTCGCTGGTGGTGTCCTGGGCGATGCGCCAGGCGCGGGCCAGGAACTTCTGCGAGCCCGATGGGGAGACATCGGCCCAGTCCACGTCGTCCTCCGGCGGGGAGGCGAAGACCATGGTCAGGCGTACCGCGTCGACGCCGAACTTGTCCAGCTGCTCGCCCAAATCCACGCCGTTGCCCAGCGACTTGCTCATCGCCTTGCCGCCGTTCAGGACCTGGCCCTGGTTCAGCAGCGCGGAGAACGGCTCGGTCGCGTCGATCAGGCCCAGGTCGTGGATGACCTTGGTGAAGAAGCGCGAGTACAGCAGGTGCAGGATCGCATGCTCGACCCCGCCGACGTACTGGCCTACCGGCATCCAGTCGCGCACGGCCTTCGGGTCGAAAGGGCCCTGCGTGTACTGCGGGGAGACGAAGCGCAGGAAGTACCAGGAGGAATCCACGAAGGTGTCCATGGTGTCGGTGTCGCGCTTGGCGGCGCCGCCGCACTGCGGGCAGGCCACGTTGACCCATTCCTCGGCGGCGGCCAGCGGGGAGGTGCCCTTCGGGGCCAGCTGCTCGCCGCGCAGGTTATCGGGCAGGCGCACCGGCAGCTGGTCGTCGGGAACCGGGACCTCGCCGCAATCGGCGCAGTGGATGATCGGGATCGGGGTGCCCCAGAAGCGCTGGCGGGACAGCAGCCAGTCGCGCAGGCGGAAGTTGATGGTGTGCTTGCCGGTGCCGGCAGCTTCCACGATCTCAATGGCCTTGGCGATCGCCTCGGTCTTCTCCAAACCGGACAGCTGCCCCGAATTGACCAGCTGGCCTTCGCCCGCGGTGGCGGTGCCGGTTTCGTTCGGGTCTTCCAGACCGGTTTCGACGACCACGCGTACTGGCAGGTCAAAGGCCTTGGCGAAGTCCAGGTCGCGCTGGTCGTGTGCAGGCACGGCCATGATGGCTCCGGTGCCGTAGTCGGCCAGCACGTAGTCCGCCGCCCAGACCGGCAGCTTCTCCCCGGAGAGCGGGTTGATCGCGTAGCGGCCGGTGAATACGCCGGTCTTCTCGCGTTCGCTGGACTGGCGCTCGATCTCGGACAGGGCCTTGACCTGCTCCTGGTATTCCTCCAAGGCGGCGCGGTGCTCATCGGTGACCAGTTCGCCAGCCAGCTGCGCGTCGGCGGCGACCACCATGAAGGTAGCACCGTACAAGGTGTCCGGGCGGGTGGTGAAGACCGGGATCTGCAGCGCAGGCTTGTCCTCGTGCGCTTCGATCCCGAAGGTGACCTCGGCGCCTTCGGAACGGCCGATCCAGTTCTTCTGCATCAGCAGCACGCGCTCAGGCCAATGGCCCTTGAGCTGCTCCATGTCCTCAAGCAGGCGATCGGCGTATTCGGTGATCTTGAAGTACCACTGGTTCAGCGACTTCTTGGTCACCGCAGTGCCGCAACGCTCGCAAGCGCCATTGACGACCTGCTCGTTGGCCAGCACGGTCTGGTCCTTCGGGCACCAGTTCACCGGGTGGTCCTTGCGGTAGGCCAGGCCCTTCTCGTAGAACTTGTTGAACAGCCACTGGGTCCAGCGGTAGTACTCCGGATCCGAGGTGTGCAAGCGGCGATCCCAATCGGCGGAGATCGCGTAGCGCTTGAAGCTGGCGGCCTGGGTATCGATGTTCTTGTAGGTCCACTCGGCAGGGTGGGCATTGCGCTTGATCGCGGCATTCTCTGCGGGCAGGCCGAAGGAGTCCCAGCCGATCGGGTGCATCACGTCATAGCCGCGCAAGCGCCAGTAGCGCGAGACCACATCGCCCATGGCGAAGGCCTCGGCGTGGCCCATGTGCAGATCGCCCGATGGGTAGGGGAACATGTCCAGCACATAGCGGCGTTCGCGGCTGCCATCATCGGCGGGCTTGAACACCTGTAGTTCGTCCCACACCGGAAGCCACTTGGACTCGATGTCCTTGAAGTCGTAGGTCCTGGGTTCGTTCGTCGATGATGTCACGCTGCTCTTTTCACACGCTTTGCGGAAAATTTCCGATAGGAAAAACTTGTTCTTGGTTCCAGACACAACAAAAGCCCCCAAATTTCCACTCGGGGGTACGGCCAACGGGCCGTGCTCAGGCTAGGTTGCGCTTCGGATTCATATCGCGATTCTATCGCATATCCCCTGCCCACGCGCGCATCGATGAAGCGCAAGATTGCACACAGCGGCAAACGCGGCGCCACCGCAGTTATCCACATCCCGCAGCTGCCCGCAGGGGCAGGAGCGTCCAGCGCCCGATCATGGAGCCATGAACGCGCCAGCCCTGATCGCCGCATTGCGCACCGCATGCCAGGCCCCGATGCACCTCGGACCGGCCTTGTCCGGTGCCATGGTGCTGCGCCTTGGCTACCTGTGCCTGGCCCTGTATGCCGCGCTGGGCAAGCTGGTGCGCGATGCGGGCGACCCGCGCCTGGTCCTGGCGCATCTGCAGCTCACCGAAAGGTTCGCCCAGCAAATCCATTGCGAGCAACACGCCGGCGCACTGCATGCCGAGGCCACCGGCGCCCGGGCGCTGGCACTGGACAGCTACGCGGCCCTGCGTTTGCCTGCGGATGACCCCGACGCCATCAGCGACGGGCTCTTTGCCGGGGAACCGGACCTTGCCCCGGGGCGCTGCTGCTACAAGGACACCGCCCAGCTGCTGGCCGCATGGCTGGGCATCAGCTACTTCGAAGCCCAACGGCGCATTGCCGACGCGCACCTGCTCATTGGCCGGCACACCCCCGATGGCGGCATCTGCGCGCCGCGTTTCAAGCATCTGGCCGAACTCTACGGGCAGGGCGCTGCCAACCGCCGGGCCATCGCTTCCGCCGCGCGGCGCCTTGAACGGCTCGAACCGCAGGACACCATCTTTGACGGCGTGCCCGTGCCGCTGCTGGCGCATGGCACCGATGGCCGCAGCCTGGACCAAGCCGCGGCCCACTCCCTGCGGGAGCTGGGCCCCGCCGCCGCGCAGAAGCAGATCAGCACCTCAATCAGGACCTACAAAGAACTGCACGGCAAGCAGCTGCCTCCCAAGCTCGGCATGTTCATCGGCCCGGTGAAAAACGGCGTGCATTTCTTCTCGCTGCGCACCGATGCCACCGACGCGCAACTGGTTCATTCGGTACTCACGCAGGCCGGCAACCCACGAACCAAGGCCGGCCGGGCCGATCGCGATCCCCAGCAGCAGCGCCCGGCGGGTTCGGGATCCAGCGCCAGCGGCGGCCCGCGAGAGGGCCAGGACTCCCAAGCGGACCAGGAGTCCACGGCAGGCCAGAACGCTGGCAACGGAAGTGGAGCCGCACCCGAGCCGCCGTCGTGGCTGCGCAGCGATCAGCCCATGCCGCCGTGGGCCGAAGAGGAACCAGAAGCTCACGATGGCCAGAACCCGGACGGCGGCCGCACCGCAAAGCAGGCAGAGGCCCAAGGCGAACCGCAAGACGGGGCGCAAGACGAGCCGCACCTGCAGGACTCCCCCGCCGGGCAGCCCGATGTGCATCGTCGCCGGCTCAACGCGTTCATGGCGCTGTTGCGCGCACCATTTGCTGGCGGCGAGCGAAAAGTCGTCATCCCGAAGTTCGTGGTCTACCTGTGGCTCGCGGATCTGCAGAACCTGGCGGACGCGCACGGCATGACCGCAAATGGCATCGACATCCCGCCCGGAGAACTCCGGCAGCTGCTCGCCAGGGCGAACATCATCCCGATGGTCCTTGGAGGCAACAGCCAAGTACTGGATATGGGGCGCAAGATGCGCTACCACAAAGGCCGGATCCGCGAAGCGATCATGGCCCGGGATCGCGGCTGCATCGTGCCCGACTGCACCGCGCCGCCGGATCATGTCGAAACCGACCACTACCAGAAGCCCTGGTCCGAAGGCGGCGAAACCAGTGTCTGGTCCGGGGCGGGAATGTGCACGTCCGATCACCACAAGCGCCATGCCGGACAGCTCGAGGTCATCGATGTCGATGGGCTGCCGCACGTGGTCATGCCTGCACATGTCGATCCGGAGCAAAAGCCCCGCCGCAATACCTATTGGGACGCCCGGCAAGCCGGCGAGTCCCCCGCGCGCCGCAGACCCGCCGCGCAGGAAACCGCGCGTCCAGGCCAGGAAGACACCCCTGAGGCCGCATCGGGCGATTGAGGCGATTGAGCTGCCCCGCGGGTTAAACCGGCAACGCCCGAACCACCCATCCGGGTGATTCGGGCGTTGCCGGTTGCGGCCGGCTCGGAACCGGCCAAGCCACGGTTGCGCTTAGGCCTTGGTATCTTCGTCGACCCAGTCGAAGGTGCGGGTGACAGCCTTTTTCCACAGGCGCAAGCTGCGCTCACGCGTAGCCTCATCCATGGTTGGCTCCCAGCGCTTGTCCTCGGCCCAATTGTCTTCCAGTTCGCCCAGGTCCTTCCAGAAGCCAACGGCCAGGCCAGCAGCGTAGGCTGCACCCAGTGCGGTGGTCTCGGTGACCTTCGGGCGAACCACTGGCACGCCGAGGATGTCAGCCTGGAACTGCATCAGGGCTTCGTTGGCCACCATGCCGCCGTCGACCTTCAGTTCGGTGAGCGGAACCTCTGCGTCGGCGTTGACTGCATCCAGGACTTCGCGAGTCTGGAATGCGGTGGACTCCAGGGCCGCACGGGCGATGTGGTTCTTGTTCGCATAGCGGGTCAAGCCCACGATCGCGCCACGGGCATCCGAGCGCCAATATGGTGCGAACAACCCGGAGAAGGCCGGAACGATGTACACGCCGCCGTTGTCCTCCACCTTGGCTGCCAGTTCCTCGATCTCCGGAGCGGTAGCGATCATGCCGATATTGTCGCGCAGCCACTGGATCAGCGACCCGGCCACGGCAATGGAACCTTCCAAGGCGTACACCGGTGCGTTCTCGCCCAGCTTGTAGGCCATGGTGGTCAGCAGGCCGTTGGTCGAATTCACGATCTCTGTGCCGGTGTTGAAGATCAGGAAGCAACCGGTGCCGTAGGTGTTCTTCGCGGTACCTGCGGTGAAGGCCGCCTGGCCGAAGGTCGCCGCCTGCTGGTCGCCCAGGATGCCTGCAACGGGCACCTCGCGCAGCAGCTGGTTGGTGTGCACGGAGCCGTAGACCTCCGAAGAAGAGCGGATCTGCGGCATCATCGAGCGCGGCACGCCGAAGTCAGCCAGGATCTTCTCGTCCCAGTCCAGGGTCTTGAGGTCCATGAACAGGGTACGTGATGCGTTGGTCACGTCGGTGACGTGCACGCCGCCGTCCACGCCGCCGGTCAGGTTCCACAGCACCCAGCTGTCGGTGGTGCCGAAGAGCAGGTCGCCTGCTTCGGCACGCTCCCGGGCACCTTCGACATTGTCCAGGATCCACTTGATCTTGGTGCCGGAGAAGTAGGTCGCCAGGGGCAGGCCAACGGTCTGCTTGTAGCGTTCCAGGCCGCCATCGGCTGCCAGTTCGTCGACGATGTCCTGGGTACGGGTGTCCTGCCAGACGATCGCGTTGTAGACGGCTTCGCCGGTGTTCTTATCCCACACCACCGCGGTTTCACGCTGGTTGGTGATGCCGACGACCTCGATGTCGTGGCGGGTCAGGTTGGCCTTGGACAGGGCCTGGCCAATCACTTCGCGCACGTTGCTCCAGATTTCGGCTGGATCGTGCTCGACCCATCCGGCAGCCGGGAAGATCTGCTCGTGTTCCTTCTGGCCTACCGAATGCACCTCACCGGCGTGCGTGAAGACAATTGCGCGGGAGCTGGTCGTGCCTTGGTCAATGGCGATGACGAATTTTTCACTCATGATTCACTGCTCTCTTTCTAGAACATTGGCGCGGCGGCAAGTCCGCCAAGGATACCGCCGATGGCTGGACCAGCCAACGGAACCCACGAGTAAGACCAGTCGGAGGAGCCCTTGCCCTTGATCGGCAGGATTGCGTGGGCAATTCGTGGACCGAGGTCGCGGAACGGGTTGATGGCGTAGCCGGTGGCTCCACCCAGGGACAGACCGATGGCAACAACCAGCAGGCCGACAGCCAGCGGGCCAAGCTCGTGAGGAGTGTGCCCCAGTCCGGCGATCACGAACACCAGGACGAAGGTGCCGAAGATTTCCGAGACCAGGTTCCAGCCGTAGGAGCGGATGGCCGGTCCGGTGGCGAAGACGCCCAGCTGCGTGCCCGCGTTCTGCGGATCATCCAGGTGCTTCTTGTAGGACAGCCAGGTGCCCACGGCACCCAGGAAGGCGCCAATGAACTGCGCCGCGAAGTAGAGCAGCGTATTGGCCATGGTCTTGGCGACGCCGGGGGCGTACTCGGCAACGTCCGGGTT
Organism: Glutamicibacter sp. NPDC087661; assembly: GCF_044743275.1. Classification (NCBI taxonomy): domain Bacteria; kingdom Bacillati; phylum Actinomycetota; class Actinomycetes; order Micrococcales; family Micrococcaceae; genus Glutamicibacter; species Glutamicibacter sp. NPDC087661. The sequence continues at coordinate 979,407 of NZ_JBIUWE010000001.1, read as the reverse complement.
GACCAGCAGGCCCAGGGTGACTGCCGGGTTCAGGTGGGCTCCGGAGATCCCAGCTATCCAGACGCCGCAATAGACGCCCAGGCCCCAGCCGAAGCTGATGGCTACCCAGCCCGCGGCGCTGCCGAGAGTGCCTTTCAGGGCGACGTTCGCGCAGACGCCGCCGCCCATCAGCAGGAGAATGAAAGTGCCGGCTAATTCGGCGAGAAACACGTGAGTGGACAACGTTGACCTCTTAGTGGTTTCGAGTGCCAGCGGCGCCTTGCCGCCGGCTTGGATGCAGGTTAGACCAGGGTGACTCCGTGGGCTTCTGCGAGTACCGAGAGCGAATGGTCGATCTCGGCTTGGGTCTGGGACTGGTCCCAACCCATCGGCTCTGCAAGGCAATTAGCTGCCTCGATTACCAAATCCTTCGTGACCAGGCCGCGGAAGGCCAGGTTGGTGCGGCGGATGAAGACATCGATCAACCGGCCCACCTGCTCTTGGTTCGCCATGTAGGCCAACTCCTGGCAGGACAGCTCGTTGGTGTGCTCCAGCATGGTTTCGTTGCCGCCGATGATTTCCAGCAGGGCATCGGCTCCGGTGCCATAGCGCTCGAGCAGCACGCGCAAGCGTTCGCGGCCGGCCTTGGACTCGCGCGCGGCATACCAAGCGGCGAGTTCGCCCTCGTTGGCCGGGAAGTTCTTTCCGCCACCGATGGCTACGCCGGCGGTGGACTTCACTTCACGGGCGCCGAGGAATTCCAGGGCCTTGCCGCCGAGGTTCTCGCTCAGTGCGCGGAAGGTGGTCCACTTGCCGCCGATCAGCGAGAGCATGGTGGTCGCGTCGGTCAGGCGGGTTTCCTTGATCTGGTAATCGCGGGATACGAAGCCTGGCGCGGTGTCGTCATGGCTGGGCAGGGGGCGCACGCCGGAGAACTTGTAGACGATCTGTTCCCTGGTGGCCTTGATGCCCGGGAAGACATGGTGGACCAGCTCGAAGAAGTAGTCGACTTCCTCGTCGGTGCATACCGCTGGCTCGTTCATGTCGTGCTCGAGGTCGGTGGTGCCGACCAGCACGCGGCCGAGCATCGGGTAGATGAGCACGATTCGGCCGTCTTCATGCTCGAAGAAGATTTCGCGGCCTCCGGTAGCGGCGAGCAGTTCCGGGTGATCCAGCACGATGTGCGAACCCTTGGTGCCGCCGGTCCACTTGGTATCGCGGCCCAGGTCCTTGTTGGTCAGATCCACCCACGCGCCGGTGGCGTTGATGATGACATCGGCGTCGAAGTCGAATTCTTCGCCGGAGAGCATATCGCGCAGCTTCGCGGTGCCGCCGTCGACGCCGGCCAGCTCAACGTAGTTGCTGGCGCGGGCCTCGTCGTTGGCGTTCAGGCCTTCACGCAGCACATCCAGGGTCAGCCGCTCGGGGTTGTGCACCGAGGCGTCGAAATAGGTGGCGGTGTACTTGACGTCATCGCGCAGTGCTGGCAGATCCTGGCGGGCAGCCTTGCCGGCCTTGAAGTTATGCCAAGGGGTGTTGCGTCCGCCGATCCCTGCGAACACGTCGTACATGATCAACCCGGCCTTGATCAGCGCCGCCCCGCGTTCGGTTGGCTTGCCCGACTTGTGGGACAGGAAGCGCATCGGTGCGCTGAGGATGCCGGAGAAGGTGGAGAAGATGGGAATGGTGGTCTGCAGCGGCTTCACGTAGTGCGGAGCGATCTCCAGCAGCGAGTTGCGCTCCTGCACCGACTCGTGAACCAGGCGGAACTCGCCGTTCTCCAGATAGCGGATTCCGCCATGGATCATGTGCGAGCTGGCACCCGAAGCGCCCTGGCAGTAATCGCCGCGCTCGATCAGGGCTACATCAATCCCCTGCATGGCCAGGTAGCGGAAGGTCGCTACGCCGTTGATGCCACCGCCAACAACCAGAACCTGCGCCTGCGGACGTTCGCGCAGTTTGGCTAGCTGTTCCCGAATCACGATTTGTGCCCCTTATGTAAATATTGAATGAGTCTGAAGCTAGTCTTGTTACTGAACGGCAAAGCGGTCAAACAAAATGCACAAACGTGCAGAAGTGGTCTGAATCATGATGAAATCCTCGTCCGGGGGCACCTACAAGCGGGCAACGACTGGCACATCTGTGCACAGCACCCCCAAGGCGAAGGATGCGCTGCGCGCCGCCCAGCTGTATTACCTTCAGGATATGAAGATGGAAGTGATCGCCAAGGAGCTGGGCACCTCGCGGTCCACGGTCTCCCGGTTACTCACCCACGCCAAGCGCACCGGCATGGTTTCGATCAGCATCTCCCCCAGCGCCAACATGTCGGCGCTGCTGGGAAACCAGCTCTCCGAGCACTACGGGATCAGCTTCAACGTCGTACCCACCGATGGCAACATGGATGACTCCGAGCTGCTGGCCCGGGTCTCTGCGCACGCGGCCTACCTGCTCGGCGGCATGGTTTCCTCCTCGATGACGGTGGGTGTTGCCTGGGGATCGACCATGCAGTCGGTGTCCACGGCGCTGGGCTCCCACCCGACCCATGACACGAAGATCGTGCAGCTCAATGGAGCGGCTAATCCGGTGACCAGCGGCGTGCGCTATGCCAGCGACATCCTCACGCGTTTCGGCCAAGCCTTCACCGCCCGCACCGAGCAGTTCCCGGTCCCGGCCTTCTTCGACCGGGCCTCCACCCGCGACGCAATGTGGAAGGAAACATCGATCCGCCGGGTACTGCAGGTGCAGAAGGAGATGAGTCTCGCGGTATTCTCCCTGGGCTCGGCCGGCTCCGCCGTGGCTTCGCAGGTCTACCGCGGCGGCTACCTGACCAAGGCGGAAACCCAAGAGCTCAACGAGATCGGCGTGGTCGGCGACGTGGCCACGGTGTTCTTCGACAAGGACGGGAACAGCTCGAACATTTCGCTTAATGCCCGCTCCACCGGCCCGAACCTCGATGCCCTTCGCAAGGTGCCGACCCGTTTCTGCGTGGTCGCCGGCCGCGGCAAGCTCCAGGCCGTGCGCGGTGCGCTCAAAGGCGGGCTGATCACCGATCTGGTGATCGACGAAGGCACCGCCCTGGCGCTGCTGGACGGGTAGGGTTAAAGCCATGGCCCCACGACAGCAGCTAGTGACCACCCATCATTTGAACGGTGCAGAAATCCGGGTCTACACCCACCCGGCCCAGCAGCCCTCCCGCGGGGTGATCTACGCCGTGCATGGTTTCCGCGGAGACCACCACGGGCTGGCGCGCATCGTCTCGCACCTGGAGCACTACACGGTGATCGTTCCCGATCTTCCCGGCTTTGGCACTTCGACCTCGATGGCGGATCTGCCCCATGACGTCGAGGGGTACGCTGCGGTGCTCAATCAGCTGGCCGAAGAGCTGCAGCTGGAATCCTCCGTGCACCTGCTGGGGCATTCCTTCGGCTCGATCGTGGCCGCCAAGCTGGCCACCGTCCGCGGCTTTGCCTCGCTGGTATTGCTCAACCCGATCTCCGAGCCGGCGTTGGAGTCCGACCAGGCGCTGCTGGCCAAGCTCACCAGCGGCTACTACGAGGTGTGCGCCAAGCTTCCGGCCCGCATCGGCGAACCGCTGCTGCGTTCCAAGCTGTTCAGCGATGCCATGAGCCTGGTGATGACCAAGAGCAGGGACCCGGAAATCCGCCGCTACGTGCGCGAGCAGCACCGCGCCTACTTCGGCGGCTTCCACTCGCGGGCCACCTTGGCCCAGTCGTACCGCGCCTCGGTCAGCGCAACGGTCGGGGACTACTCCCCTGCGCTGAGCTTGCCGACGCTGATGGTCGGCGGCCTGCAAGACGAACTGGGCACCGCGCAGACGCAGGAGGCGCTGCGGGCCAGCTTCGCCAACGCCCAACTGGTCATGCTCGAGAACGTCGGGCATCTGATCCACTACGAGAAGGCTCCCGAAACCGCCGCCGCCATCGATGGCTTCCTGCAGCTGCTGGCAACCGGCCAGGCCGAGGATCCCGCGGCGGGCTCCTAGAGCGCGTCGTCCGGGTCGATAGCGATATTCACGACCGGGTCCTTGGCCGCGGACATGCTCGCGCGCAGCTGGCGCAGGGCCATGGTCACCGCCGGCCCGTCGGAGTAGGAGAAGAAGAGCACGTAGCGGTGCTGGGCCGGGGGCCCGTCTATCACCGTCGGGCCGTGGATTTGCACGCACTGCCGGGTCTGCGGATCCAGGTTCGCGACCAGCCGTTCGGCGCCCAGGCCCGAAATCACTGCGCTGCGCACTGCCGGAGGCAACCCCACCTCGCGGCGCTCGGCCAATTCGCGTTCGGCAAAGCTCGCCGGGTCATAGCGCACCAGCGCGGCCCCGGCGGGGCTCGGATTGCCGGTGAGCACCACTACCCCGTCGGCACGCGCCATGGAAGCAGCGGTGAACCAGCGGGAGATGACTTCTTCGGGGTTGCGCAGCGAATCGTGGGTCATCATCTTGTCGGCATCGAGCAGCAGCACCGCGGCGTAGCCGGATTCGGCAAATGGTTCGACCCCTGGCGTAGCGACCACCAGCGCCGGTTTGCCGGGAATCTTGTCCACGGGTTTTGCTCCGGTGGAAGAAATAACGCTGACCTTAGGGAAGGCCAGCCCGAGTTCTTCGGCGGTGCGGTCGGCGCCGATGCTGGCGGCCCGGATCCTCGGTGAGGCGCAGTGCACGCACCGGTAGTCGTGGTACTGCTCGCCGCACCAGCGGCAAGCCACATGCGAGCCTTTGCCGGCGATGTGCAGCGGGCCTTGGCAGGCAGTGCAGCGCGCCGGGGTCCGGCAGTCCTGGCAGGCCAGCGCCGGCATAAACCCGGTGCGCGCCACTTGCACCAGCACCGGGCCGGATTCCAGCGCCCTGGTAGCTTCCCGCCAGGCCAGCGAAGGGATGCGGGCCCGGGCGAGCACCGGGTCGCGCTCGAGCTCGAAATCGTTTGTGGTGGCCACAATGCGGGCGGTTTGCGCACGCAACAGGTCGCGGGGAACCTTCAGTTCGGTGGCCCAGCCGGTCGCCACCAGGCGCTGGGCTTCGACCGAGCGCGATGGCGATGCGATCAGCAGGGAGATGCCTGCTTGCTGGCTGCGCAGCAACGCCACCTCGCGGCTGTGCTGGTAGGGTGCGCGCTGTTCGCGGTGCGATTGGTCCGCGTCCTGCCACACGATCATCAGTTCCAGCCCGGGCACGTGGCATAGCGCCGCCGAACGGGTGCCGATGACGATCTGCACATGCCCTCCGATGGCACGCAGGAAGTTGCGGTAGCGCGGAGTCGGCCCGTCGTCGGCCTGCAGCCGCGCATAGGATTCGGCGCCGAAGTGCTCATCGAGATAGCCACCCAGCAGCCGCAGGTCGCGCGCGTCGGGCACGATCAGCAGCACGCGCTTGCCGCGCTCAAGCACCGGACGGGCCGCATCCATCAAGAACCCTGGCCAGGCACCGTGGAAATTCGGCACCCAGGTGGCAACGGCGCGCAGGGTTTCGCCGCTTCCCCAGGCGTCAAGCGCTTGGGCGCCGTGCTCGTAGCGGGAGAGCTGGTTCGGGGCGTCGGGCAGCAACGGCGCGACGGTGGCCAATTCCTCTTTTTCGACCTTGGCCGCGCGGGCGGGCACCGCAAGACGCACCACATCCCACAGGGTTCCGGCATAGCGGGTCGCGATCTCCTGCGCGGCGGCCACGATTTCCGGGTACAGCGCCACCTGGGTGCTGACCAGCTTGGCCAGCGGCCGCAGTTTCATCTCCGGGGCGTGGTCCTCGAGCACCGCGACGATGAATCCGGAGAGCAGCTGCGGCCCGAAGGGCACCTTCACGCGCACCCCCGCCACGGCATCCTGGGCCATCGAGGGAGGAATCTCGTAATCGAAGAAGCGGTCCAGGTGCGGGACGGAAGAATCAATCAGCACCCGGGCAACCCGCTTGAGGCGGGCCGGCTCGGGTGCTGAGATGAGGGCGTCTTGCTGCACGCTCAGGTCCTAGGCGTTGAACCAGCTGCGCAGGGCCTCGACGCGGTCCAGCTTCTCCCAGGTGAAGTCGTTGTCCTCGCGGCCGAAGTGGCCGTGGGCAGCGGTCTTGCGGTAGATCGGGCGCTTCAAGTCCAGGTCTTCGATGATGCCCAGCGGGCGCAGGTCGAATACCTCGTTGATGGCCTTGGTGATCTTGGCCGGATCAACGGTTTCGGTGCCGAAGGTCTCCACATACAGGCCCACCGGACGGGCCACGCCGATCGCGTAGGCCACCTGGACCTCGGCACGGCGTGCCAGGCCGGCGGCGACCACGTTCTTGGCCACCCAGCGCATCGCGTAGGCAGCCGAGCGGTCGACCTTCGAAGGGTCCTTGCCCGAGAAGGCGCCTCCGCCGTGGCGGGCGAAGCCGCCGTAGGTGTCCACGATGATCTTGCGGCCGGTCAGCCCGGCATCGCCGACCGGGCCGCCGATGATGAACGGGCCCGATGGGTTCAGGATGATCTTGGTGTTCGAGATGTCCAGGCCCGAACGCTCCAGGATCGGGGTCACAACCTCTTCATGCAGGTCGGCCTTCAGGGTCGCCAGCTCGTATTCGGCGGCGTGCTGGCTGGAGACAACCACGGTGTCCACGGAGACCGGCTTGTCGCCGTCGTAGCCAATGGTGACCTGGGTCTTGCCATCCGGGCGCAGCAGCGGCATGCGGCCGTTCTTGCGGACCTGGGTCAGGCGCTCGGACAGGCGGTGCGCCAGGAAAATCGGGGTCGGCATCAGCGAGTCGGTCTCATCCGAGGCGTAGCCGAACATCAGGCCCTGGTCGCCGGCACCCTGCATGTCGCGGGGATCCTTGGCCGTGCCTTCGCGCGACTCCAGCGAGTTGAAGACGCCGTCGTGGATCTCCTGGGACTGCTGGCCGATCGACACGGACACGCCGCAGCGCGCACCGTCGAAGCCGTTGGCCGAGGAGTCGTAGCCGATATCCAGGATGGTCTTGCGGACGATCTCCGGGATCTCCACGTAGCCATTGGTGGTCACCTCGCCGGCAACGTGCACCAGCCCGGTGGTGGTCAGGGTCTCGACGGCGACCTTCGAGTCCGGATCCTGCGCCAGCATGGCGTCGAGGATCGCGTCGGAAATCTGGTCGCAAATCTTGTCCGGGTGGCCCTCGGTCACGGATTCCGAGGTGAAAAGACGAAGTTCAGGGGTTGTTGAAGTCACCGTATAACTCTATCTGGTCTCTGGGACCGGTAAGCAGATCTGGTACGTTTCGTGAACAAGCACCGTATGGCGCCACTCACTTTGTTACAGCTGCATGACTTTTTGTTGCATTCGAAATCTGTTCGATGACCACGCGGGCCACCTCGAGCTTGCTGCCCGAAGCCTGCACCGAGTCGGCGCCATCGGCGAAAAGAACCTGGATGCTATTGGTTTCCTGCCCGAAGGTCAGGGATGCGCCCACCTCGTTGACCACGAGCATTTCGCAGCCCTTGCGGTTCAGCTTGGCCTGGCCGTACTCCAGCACGGTCCCCTGCTCATCGCCGGTCTCGGCGGCAAAACCGACAATGAACGGCGGCAGTTGCGGATTCTGTCCGCGCGCGGCGACCAGCTCGGCGAGGATGTCCGGGTTGCGCACCAGTTCGATGACCGGAGCCGAATGCTCATCGCGCTTCTTGATCTTCGAGTTCTCGATTCTTGCCGGGCGGAAATCGGCGACCGCGGCATTCATGATCAGCACGTCTTGGCCCTCGGCGCAGTCGAAGACCGCCTCGCGCAGCTCCAGTGCGCTGGAGGCGTGCACCAGCCGTACGCCATGCGGCGCGGGCACTTCCAGATGGGTGGCGATCAGCGTGACCTCGGCCCCGGCATCTCGGGCGGCCTGTGCCAGCGCGACACCCTGGCGGCCCGAGGAGCGGTTACCCAGGAAGCGCACCGGGTCCAGCGGTTCACGGGTGCCGCCGGCGGTGATCAGTACCTTGGCTCCGGCCAGCACCGGTTCGGCGAGCAGGTCCTGGATTGCGGCGAAAATTTCATCGGGTTCTGGAAGCCGGCCCGGCCCCGAGTCCTTGCCGGTCAGCCGCCCGGAGGCGGGTTCGATCACCCGCACGCCGCGATCCCGCAGGGTTTGCACATTCGCGGCAGTGGCCGGATGCTGCCACATTTCGGTGTGCATGGCCGGGGCCATCACTACCGGCGCCCGCGTGGCCAGCAGGGTTCCGGTGAGCAGGTCGTCAGCCAATCCCGCAGCGGCCTTGGCTAAGACGTCCGCGGTGGCCGGCACGACCATCACCAGATCGGCCTGCTGGCCCAGGCGCACGTGATTGACCGAATCCACCGCGTCGAACACGTTCGAGGTGACAGGATTTCCGGACAAGGCCTCCCAGGTGGCGTTGCCCACGAAGTTGGCGACGTTCCGGGTGGGGATCACGTCGACGTGGTGCCCGGCTTCGCGCAGCAAGCGCAGCAGGAGTACGGACTTGTAGGCGGCGATACCAGCGGAAACGCCTAGGACAATTCGCTTCACGAAGTACTTCCTCGAGGATTCGGTGCGGCAATGAGGTGGGTGCGGGAGAAAAAGGAGCTTAACGAAAAAGAAGGCGCCCGCTCAGGGGCGCCGACTTTTCGATTAGTCTTCGATGACCTCGGCTGCGGTTACCTTCAGCAGGTTATCGTCCAGCTCGCGCAAGGCGATGGTCAGCGGCTTCTCGTTCAGCTTGGTTTCCACCAGTGGGCCTACGTACTCGAACAGGCCTTCGTTCAGCTGCGCGTAGTAGGCGTTGATCTGGCGTGCACGCTTGGCCGAGTTCAGCACAATGGCGTACTTCGAGTCGTTGGTCTCAAGCAACGAGTCGATCGATGGGTTAATGATTCCCTCTGGGTTGGACACAGGACTCCCTATTTGTCGTTCTTTAGCCCCATGAGGGCTACAAGCTCTTCGGCGGCACGTGCGACATCGTCGTTGACGATGGTCACGTCGAATTCAGATTCCGCTGCAAGTTCTAGTTTAGCGGTTTCTAGGCGGCGCTGCTGTTCCTCGGCCGTTTCAGTGCCGCGTCCCACAAGGCGGCGCACCAATTCCTCCCATGATGGCGGTGCCAAGAAGACGAATTTTGCCTCGGGCATCGACTCCTTGACCTGCCTCGCACCTTGCAGATCGATTTCCAGCAGAACCTTCTTGCCATCTGCCACTGCATCTTCAACCGTCGATCGAATCGTGCCGTAGCTGTTCTGGCCATGGACAACAGCCCATTCCAGCATCTGGCCTTCCTCGACCAGGGATTGGAAACGTTCGGGGCCCACGAAGAAGTAGTGGACTCCATCCTGCTCCCCTGGCCGGGCGTTGCGGGTCGTTGCGGACACCGAAAGCCAAACATCTGGATAGTTATCGCGGATGTAGGTAGAGACGGTGCCCTTGCCTACTGCCGTGGGGCCGGCTAGAACAGTTACCGACGCAGCGGTCATTGACTACACTTTCGTTTTTGGCGGGCTTTGCTTGAAGTGCTCGGTGATTGCGGTGCGCTGCTTGCGTCCCAGTCCGCGCAGACGGCGGGAAGGGGAAATGCCAAGTCGCTCCAGCAAATTTGCCGCGCGTACTTCACCTACGCCCGGTACCGATTCCAGAAGGTCCATGACACGCATGCGTCCCACGGCTTCATCTTCGTATACCAAGTCTAGTACCTCGGTGATGGAAATTTTGCCGGCACTGAACTCGGCCTTGATTTCTGCACGACGAGTGCGTGCGGCGAGTGCCTTGGCGCGGGCGCGGATACGATCTTCGTCAGAGAGTTCTCGCAGTACCATCGTTCAGCCATCCTTCAGTTGTAGTGGACTAAGGCTTATGTTGAGAAACATAGCGAGCTAACGCTGCTTTTGCAAGACTAAACGCGTTGTGGCTACTAGAAACTCTAATAGCCACAACGCGCCTATGTCACTTATTCGAATTTTTTGCTAGCGAGCTGCCAGCAATTCGTCCCTAACCCGCAGGGCTTTTTCCCTGAGAGCGGCCTTACTCGGCCCCTCTTTGAGGATGTCCCTGCTGCTCGTGCCCAGTACCTGGCCGTAGCTTGAGGCGAATGACTTGGCAATATCCGCTGCCGTGGCACCCTGGGCGCCGAGCCCTGGTGTGAGCAGCGGAGCCTTGGAAGCTGCCAGATCGATTCCGAGCTTGGACGGTGCATCCCCGATGGTCGCACCGACAACCAGCCCGACATGTCCTAAATCTCCTGCGTATGCATTATCCGCAGTGACTTGGTCAATAATTGATTTAGCAACCGAGTTTTCCCCGCCTACGTGCTGTACCGATGGCCCCTCGGGGTTGGAAGTCAGTCCGAGAACGAACACTCCCCTGCCGGTTCCAGCAGCCAAATCCAATGCCGGACGCAGCGATTCATAACCCAGGTACGGGCTCAAAGTCACAGCATCTGCAGCCAGCGGAGAAGCATCATCGAGCCATGCGGTCGCATACGCTGCCATGGTCGAACCGATATCCCCGCGCTTGGCGTCGGCCAGCGTGAGCAGTCCAGCGGACTTCGCAGCACTCAAGGTTTCTTCCAACGCGGCAAATCCCTTGGACCCGAAACGCTCGTACAGAGCCACCTGGGGCTTGAGGATTGCCGCCGCACCGGCCATCGCTTCCACGACGGTCAGTGAGAAAGATCGCACGCCCTCGGCCGTATTCTCCAGCCCCCAGGCTTCCAGCAGCACCGGGTGGGGATCGATCCCCACGCACAGCGGGCCGGAAGCCTGCATAGCTGAACGAAGCCGCTGACCGAATGGGATCGGCTCAGGCATTGCGCGCTGCGTTCAGGTTGGCGTCGTGCACCTGCAAGCTGGTGACATCCCACTCGTACTCGCGCAGGGCATCGATCGCCTGGACCGAAGCGTTGAACTCCGCCACGGTGGTGATGACCGGGGTGCCGACAGACGTCGCGGCGGCGCGGATTTCGTAGCCATCGCCACGTGCATCCGAGCCCGACGGGGTGTTCAGGATCAGGCCGATCTGGCCGGCTACGATCAAATCGACAATGGACTCCCCGCCTTCGTGCAGCTTGCCGACCACCTGGGTCGGGATGCCGTTGCGGCGCAGCACTTCCGCGGTGCCGCCGGTGGAGATGATCTCGAAGCCCTGGTCAGCAAGGTGCTTGACCGGCAGGACGATCGAGCGCTTGTCGCGGTTGGTGACCGAGACGAAGACCTTGCCGCCGGTTGGCAGCGGGTTGTTCGCTGCGGCCTGCGACTTGGCGAAAGCGGTGTCGAAGTACTTGTCGATGCCCATGACTTCGCCGGTGGAACGCATTTCTGGGCCGAGCAGCGAGTCGACGACCTTGCCCTCCGGGGTGCGGAAGCGGGCGAACGGCATGACTGCTTCCTTGACGGCGATCGCCGCCGATTCAGGCAGGTGCGCGCCATCGCCGGATGCTGGCAGGTAGCTGCCGCGCATTTCGGCCAGGGTACGGCCCACGCCGATCAATGCGGCGACCTTGGACAGCTGCACGCCGGTAGCCTTCGAGGTGAATGGCACGGTGCGCGATGCACGCGGATTCGCTTCGATCACGTACAGGATGTCGCTGGCCAGGGCGAACTGGATGTTGATCAGGCCACGCACGCCCACGCCTTCGGCGATCGCACGGGTTGCCGCGGCAACGCGGTCGCGCACGTCGGCGCCCAGGGTGATCGGAGGCAGGGTGCAGGCCGAGTCCCCGGAGTGGATGCCGGCTTCCTCGATGTGCTCCATGATGCCGCCGACGTACAGGTCGGTGCCGTCGAACAGGGCGTCGACATCGATCTCGATGGCGTCTTCCAGGAAGCGGTCCACCAGTACCGGGTGGTCCACGGTGATTTCGGTCGCGTTGGTGATGTAGCGCTCGAGGTTGGCCTCGTCGTACACGATCTCCATGCCGCGTCCGCCCAGCACGTAGGAAGGGCGAACCAGTACCGGGTAGCCGATGGAGTCGGCGATGGTCTTGGCATCGGCGAAGGACACCGCGGTGCCGTTCTTCGGCGCTACCAGCCCGGCGTTATCCAGTACCTGCTGGAAGGCGCCGCGGTGCTCGGCCAGGTCGATGGCCTCGGGCGAGGTGCCCAGGATCGGCACGCCGGCAGCCTTCAGCTCGGCGGCGAGCTTCAGCGGAGTCTGGCCGCCAAGCTGGACGAACACGCCCAGCACGCCGCCGGTTTCCTCTTCAGCGTGGATGACCTCCAGGACATCTTCCAAGGTCAGCGGCTCGAAGTAGAGGCGGTCGGAGATGTCGTAATCGGTGGAGACGGTCTCGGGGTTGCAGTTGACCATGACGGTCTCGTAGCCCTCGGCGCGCAGCGCCATCACCGCGTGGACGCAGGAGTAGTCGAACTCGATGCCCTGGCCGATGCGGTTCGGGCCCGAGCCCAGGATGATGACCGACTTCTTCTCGTGGCGCGCCAGCTCGGTCTCTTCGTCGTACGAGGAGTACATGTACGGGGTGAAGGCCTCGAATTCGGCGGCGCAGGTGTCCACGGTCTTGTAGACCGGGCGCACGCCCAGGGCATGGCGGATGCCGCGGATGACCGATTCGGCCTTGCCGGTGAGCTGGGCGATCTGGACATCGGAGAAGCCGTGGCGCTTGGCTTCGCGCAGCACGTGCTCCGGCAGGTGCTTGTTCGCGGCCACCAGCTGCGCGACCTCGTTGATCAGCTGCAGCTGGTCCAGGTACCAAGGGTCGATCGCAGTGGTCTCGAACAGCTTCTCGAGGGACACGCCGGAGAACAGCAGGCGCTGGACCAGCGACAGGCGCTCGGTCGAACCCTTGACGATCGAGGCCAGCACGGCCTCGTGCTCGGATTCCGGGATCGGCTCGAAGGACAGCTCGGAGCCCTTCTGCTCCAGGGAGCGCAGCGCCTTTTGCAGCGCTTCGGTGAAGTTGCGGCCCAGGGCCATCGCTTCGCCGACCGACTTCATGGTGGTGGTCAGGGTCTTGTCCGCTGCCGGGAACTTCTCGAAGGCGAAGCGCGGGACCTTCACGACCACGTAGTCCAGGGCCGGTTCGAAGGAAGCCGGGGTCTTCTGGGTGATGTCGTTCGGGATCTCATCCAGGGTGTAGCCCACGGCCAGCTTGGTGGCGATCTTCGCGATCGCGAAGCCGGTGGCCTTGGAAGCCAGTGCCGAGGAGCGCGAGACGCGCGGGTTCATCTCGATGACCACGACGCGGCCGGTGTCAGGCTCGATGGCGAACTGGATGTTGCAGCCGCCGGTGTCCACGCCGACTTCGCGGATGACCGCGATCGAGATGTCGCGCAGCTTCTGGTATTCGCGGTCGGTCAGGGTCATGGCCGGGGCGACGGTGATCGAGTCGCCGGTGTGCACGCCGACCGGATCGAAGTTCTCGATGGAGCAAACGACCACGACGTTGTCGTTCTTGTCGCGCATCATCTCCAGCTCGTATTCCTTCCAGCCCAGGATGGACTCCTCAAGGAGCACCTCGGTGGTTGGCGAGTACTGCAGGCCGGCGCCCGCGATGCGGCGCAGGTCCTCCGGGTTGTAGGCCATGCCCGAACCCAAGCCGCCCATGGTGAACGACGGGCGCACGACTACCGGGTAGTTCAGCTCCTCGACGGCGGCAAAGGCCTCGTCCAGGGTGTGCACGATGACCGAGCGGGCCGATTCGGCGCCGCAGCGCTCCACGACGCCCTTGAACTTCTCGCGGTCCTCGCCCAGCTCGATGGCTTCGATGTTCGCGCCGATCAGCTCGACGTCGTACTTCTCCAAGGCACCGGACTTGTCCAGGGCGATGGCGGTGTTCAGCGCGGTCTGGCCGCCCAGGGTCGGCAGGATCGCATCCGGGCGTTCCTTGGCGATGATTTTCTCGACGACCTCGGGGGTGATCGGCTCCACGTAGGTGGCGTCGGCGAATTCCGGGTCGGTCATGATGGTGGCCGGGTTGGAGTTGACCAGGATGACCCGCAGGCCTTCCTCCTTGAGCACACGCAGTGCCTGGGTGCCGGAGTAGTCGAACTCAGCGGCCTGGCCGATGACGATCGGACCCGAACCGATAACGAGAACTGATTTCAGATCGGTGCGCTTAGGCATTACTTGCTGTCCTTTTCTGCGGCGGAATCCAACGCGGTCATGAAGCGGTCAAAGAGGTAGGCGGCATCGTGGGGGCCGGATGCTGCCTCTGGGTGGTACTGCACGGAGAAGGCCGGGATGTCCAGGCAGCTCAGGCCTTCGACCACGTGGTCGTTCAGCGAATAGTGCGAGACTTCGACCTTGCCGAAGCGTTCGACCGGAGCGGTGACGGCGCCCTCGATGGGCGCGTCGACGGCGAAGCCGTGGTTCTGGCTGGTGATTTCCACGCGGCCGGTGGCCTTGTCCATCACCGGCTGGTTGATTCCGCGGTGGCCGAAGCGCAGCTTGTAGGTGTCGAAGCCCAGCGCGCGGCCCAGGATCTGGTTGCCGAAGCAGATGCCGAAGTACGGGATGCCGGCATCGAGCACCGAACGGACTAGTTCCACCTGGGCGGTGGCGGTGGCAGGGTCGCCGGGGCCGTTGGAGAAGAACACGCCGTTAGCGCCGGTGGCCTTGATATCTTCCAGGGTGGCGTTGTACGGCAGCACGTGCACGCGCAGGCCGCGCTCGGCCAGGCGGTGCGGGGTCATCGACTTCATGCCCAGGTCGATCGCGGCCACGGTGTGCTTGGCCTCGCCATCGTAGCCGTGGTCCGCTGGCTCGACGATGTAGGCGGCGTCCACCGAAACCTCGGCGGAGATGTTGCGGCCGGCCATCGACGGCTGCGCCTTGACCAGGGCCACCAGCTCGGCGTCGGTCTTCGCGGCGTCATCGCCGGAGAAGATGCCGGACTTCATCGCGCCGGCGTCGCGCAGGTGGCGGGTCAGCGCGCGGGTGTCCACGCCCTGGATGCCCACGATGCCGTACTCGACCAGATCTGCATCAAGGGTGCGCTCGCTGCGCCAGTTGCTTGGCCGGCGGGCGGCGTCGCGCACCACGTAGCCGGCAGCCCACATGCGGGTGGATTCCGGATCTTGCGAGTTCACGCCGGTGTTGCCGATGTGCGGGAAGGTCTGCACGATGATCTGGTGCGCGTAGGACGGGTCAGTCAGGGTTTCCTGGTAGCCGGTCATGCCGGTGGTGAACACTGCTTCACCCAGGGTGGTGCCCACGGCGCCATAGCTGCGCCCGCGGAAGATGCGGCCATCTTCAAGTACCAACACGGCTGGTAGGTTGCTCAGGGAATTCACTTATTTGTCTCCTGCTCGGCTTACGTCGTTGTGCGACGCCAGCAACTGATAGATCTTTGGGGTGTCCTCGTGGTAGCGGGGACGGAATCCGGTGTCGAAGGTGAAGCCGTCCTTGTTCCAGGTGATGACGATCAGGCCGTTCTTCTCCACGACCTTGCCGATCATCCCGTTGCTGCGCTTCACGTCCTCGTAGTGCTCCCACGGGATGTGCACGTCGCGCGCTCCGGAACGGATCAGGTGCAGCCCTTCGCGTCCCAGTTCCAAGGTGGCGTTGGTGCGCACCCCGAGCTCATGGACCGCGATGCGGGCCAGCCAGTCGTCGAACCGGGTGGTGACCACGTACATGCCTGCGAAATGGTGCTCCACCTCATCGGCGAAGTCCTCGAAGGGCTCGGGAATCGCTGACTGCCGGGCCTTGAGGTTCCGCCAGCCGAAAAGGATCAGGCCCACGCCTGCGACGATCGCGACAATCGTCCAGATCAACGGGGTCAGGGCTCCCTCAGGCATTGGCCGTCCTCGGGGTAGCCAGCTGGCCATCGAGCACGGTGGCATGGCCGTGGAAGAAGGTGGCGCGCACCGATCCTGGCAGCTCCATGCCGGCGAACGGCGAGTTGCGCCCCTTGGTGGCCATGGCGGCCGGGTCGACGATCCAGCGGGCTGCCGGATCGACCAGCACCAGGTTGGCAGGCTCGCCGATGGCGATCGGTCGGCCCTGGTCGGCAACGCGGCCGATCTGCGCGGGCACCTGCGAGGTAATGCGGGCCACGCCCGCCCAGCCCATCAGCCCGGTGTCCACCAGCGTGTGCTGCACGATGGACAGCGCGGTCTCCAGGCCGGTCATGCCCATGGCGGCCGCGCCCCACTCGCAGTCCTTGGCCTCGGAGGGGTGCGGGGCGTGGTCGGTGCCGATCACGTCGATGGTGCCGTCGGCAACGCCCGCGCGCAGCGCCATCACGTCTTCTTCGCGGCGCAGCGGCGGGTTGACCTTGAAGACCGGGTCGTAGGTGCGGACCTTCTCATCGGTGAGCAGCAGGTGGTGCGGGGTGACCTCCGCGGTGACCTGGATGCCGCGGGCCTTGGCCCAGCGGATGATCTCCACCGAGCCGGCCGTGGACACGTGGCACACGTGCAGGCGGGCGCCGACGTGCTCGGCCAAGAGCACATCGCGGGCGATGATCGATTCCTCGGCGACCGCTGGCCAGCCGGGCATGCCCAGGATGGCGGAGACTTCGCCCTCGTTCATCTGGGCGCCTTCGGTCAGGCGCGGTTCCTGGGCGTGCTGGGCGATGACCCCGTCAAAGGCCTTCACGTATTCCAGGGCGCGGCGCATCAGCAGCGGGTCCCAGACGCAGATGCCGTCATCGGAGAACATCTTCACCTGGGCACGGGAGTCGGCCATTGCGCCGATTTCGCTCAGCTGCTTGCCGGCCAACCCGACGGTCACCGCGCCGACCGGGCGGACATCCACCCAGCCTGCCTTGCGGCCCAATTCGTAGACCTGCTCGACGACGCCGGCGGTATCGGCTACCGGGGTGGAGTTGGCCATGGCGTGCACGGCGGTGTAGCCGCCGCGGGCCGCTGCCTGCGAACCGGTTTCCACGGTTTCGGCGTCTTCGCGGCCTGGTTCGCGCAGGTGCGTGTGGGTGTCGACGAGCCCGGGCAGGAGCACGAGATTCCGCGCGTCGATGACCTGGGCATCACCGGCGGCAGCAATGCTGCCCAGCTGGGCGATCTTGCCGTCGGCAATCAGCACGTCGACCGGTTCGCCGCCGAGGATGGAGGCCTGCTGGATCAAGTAGTTCATGGGTTCTTCCTTCAGATCAGGTCGCCGGAGAGGAGCATGTAGAGGCTGGCCATGCGCACGGCCACGCCATTGGTGACCTGGTCGAGCACGGTGGAGCGCGGCGAATCCGCGGCAGCCGAGGAGATTTCCAGGCCGCGGTTCATCGGGCCCGGGTGCATGATCAGGGTTTCGGCGCCCGAGGCGTCCAATTGCGCCAGGCGCGCATCGTCCAGTCCCCAGTAGCGCGAGTATTCGCGGGGGTTCGGGAAGTAGGCGGCGTTCATCCGCTCGCCCTGCACGCGCAGCATCATCAGCGCGTCAACGCCCGAGGCGATCACTGCGTCCAGGTCGTAGCTGATGGCGCAGGGCCAGGAGCCGGCGCCGAAAGGCAGCAGGGTCGGAGGGGCCACCATCGTCACTTCGGCACCGAGGGTGTTCAGCAGCCACAGGTTGGAGCGGGCCACGCGCGAATGCAGGATATCCCCGACGATCGCGACCTTCAGTCCGTCCAGGCCGCGGCCTGCCGGGCTGGTGCCATCGCGCAATGCCACCTGGCGGCGCAGGGTGAATGCGTCCAGCAGCGCCTGGGTGGGATGCTCGTGCGTGCCGTCGCCTGCATTGACGATGGGCAGGCCAATCCAGTCCGTGGCCGCTAGCCGGGCCGGGGCGCCGGAATCCGGGTGGCGGATGACCACTGCGTCGGCGCCAATGGCCAACAGGGTCTGGGCGGTATCCTTCAGGGACTCGCCCTTGGAAACGCTCGAGCCCTTGGCCGAGAAATTGATGACGTCCGCGCTCAATCGCTTGGCGGCGGCCTCGAAGGAAATCCGGGTGCGGGTGGAGTCCTCGAAGAAGAGGTTCACCACGGTGCGACCGCGCAGGGCCGGAAGCTTCTTGATGGCACGGGTCGAGGACTCGCGCATCTCTTCGGCAATATCAAGGATGGCGATGGCTTCTTCGCGGGTCAGGTCCGCGGTGGATAGCAGGTGTTTCACGCGGCGCCCTCGATCACGACTTCGTTTTTCCCATCGATTTCCGCCAGGTGCACGCGCACCTTTTCGCTTTTCGCTGTCGGCAGGTTCTTGCCCACATGATCGGCGCGGATCGGCAGTTCCCGATGCCCGCGGTCAACCAGGACGGCCAGCCGCACGATGCGGGGGCGGCCCCAGTCTGCCAGGGCATCCAGGGCGGCGCGGATGGTGCGTCCGGAGTACAGGACGTCGTCAACCAGGACCACGACCTTGCCTTCGATGCCGCCTGCTGGCAGGCGCGTCGGCGACGGGGTGCGGGTAGTGGAGTGGCGCAGATCATCACGGTACATGGTGATGTCGAGCTGGCCTACCAGGGATGCCGGGTCCAGGTTGCCCGGGGCGGTAGCCGCGATTCGCGCTGCCAGCCGCTGTGCCAGCGGGAAACCCCGGCTGGGAATGCCCAGGAGCACCAGGTCGTCGGTGCCCTTATTGGCCTCGATGATCTCGAAGGCTACGCGAGTGAGTACACGTTCGATGTCGTCGCCGGTTAATACCGTGCGGGCAGCATCTGGCACTGAATTTTCATTCATGCTGTGCACCTCTCCCTTCTCCGCCTCACGGGACGGGATTTAAAGGAATATTGCTAACTCAAATTATCACGAGCGGGAGCTGATTCCCTAGCGGAAACCTATGCATGACACTGAATAGGGCATGGGATCGGTCACAGCGATCGGCCGGCGGCTTCGTGCGTCCGGCAGAACCACGCAGATCCCTGCGCTTGGCCTTGGCCCCGCGCGCAGATGTGTTGCGATCGACACACCCGCGAAGTGGCGTGGGCCCGGGATTCCTCGTGCATGATCGGCCCGCACGCCCGGGCAAGGCATTCGCGCAGCAGATCTGCAGGCCCGCTATGCCGCGCGTACTGCTCGTGCAGGATTTGCGCCGCTCCGTCGAACTCGGATCCCGGCGGACCCGAGTTCCAGCCCGCCGGATCAGCCCGGGAGATCCAGGTACGCCAGACCCGCTCCCTTCACCCGGATGGTGCGGCAGGACAAGCAGTCCGAGCGTGGATGGCAGGACCGAGCGCCTGGACAGCAGCAAAGCATCCAGCCCCCGGCATTCGAGCCCGTGGCCAGCAGGTCGCCGTGCAGGTAGCCCGCTCCGCCTGCTTCGCCGTGATCCTGCCCGGGGCCGAGCCGCGACAGGCAACGGCTTAACGCAAAAAAGCCCGGGCCGGAACCCCATGAAAGGGGTTCCGGCCCGGGCTCGGAATGATGAGGATCGAATTAGTCGACCAGGGTGTCCTTGACGCTCTGGATGCGACCCAAAACGCCATTGACGAACTCCGGCGATTCATCGGTGGACAATTCCCGGACGTTCACCACGGCTTCAGCCACGGCTACTGCATCGGGAACGTCATCGTTGTAAAGCAGCTCCCACACGCCGATGCGCAGTGCGCTGCGGTCAACCGCTGGCATGCGCTCGATGGTCCAGTCCTTGACGTAGCTCTCGAGAACTTCGTCAATGCGGTCCAGGTGTGCGGTAACGCCTTCGATGATCGTCAGCGAGTACTCGTTGAGTACGATATCCGAGTTTTCCCGTCGTGCGATGGCTACGGCCAGCGGATTGACATCGCGGGCTTCGGCTTCGAACAGGAACTCAAGAGCTCGGCGACGGGCTTTGGCGCGGGCTCTCACTAGTTGACACGACCCAGGTAGTCGCCGGTGCGGGTGTCGACCTTGACCTTGGTGTTCTGCTCAACGAACAGCGGAACCTGGATTTCCTTGCCGGTTTCCAGGGTTGCCGGCTTGGTGCCAGCCGACGAGCGGTCGCCCTGCAGGCCTGGCTCGGTGTAGGTGATTTCCAGGATGACCGAAGCTGGCAGTTCCAGGTACAGCGGGCTGCCATCGTACATGGCGATGGTCAGTTCCTGGTTCTCCAGCAGGAAGCCTGCTGCATCGCCAACGGTGGTGCCGGACACGGTGATCTGGTCGTAATCTTCCAGGTTCATGAAGACGTAGTCTTCACCATCCTGGTAGAGGTACTGGTAGTCGCGGCGGTCAACGGTGGCCAGCTCGATCTTGGTGCCAGCGTTGTAGGTCTTGTCCAAGACCTTCCCGGACATGACGTTGCGCATCTTGGTGCGAACGAATGCGCCGCCCTTGCCTGGCTTGACGTGCTGGAAGTCAATGATGGTCCAAAGCTGGCCATCGATCTTGATGACCTGTCCATTCTTGATGTCAGTTGTATCCGCCACGGTTCCTCAATCCTCTATTTTCGCCAGCTAGCGCCGGCATTATCAAAAATCCATCTCCAAGTTTACCCTACGCACCATGCGGTACAAAGGGTTTCACACGGTGGCGCGCATTACTGCGCGGCGCGCTCCTCGGCAATTTGCATGCAGGTGCTTGCGGCGTTGACCAGGTACGCGTCGTCGTCCAGCGCGATGCGCAGATCCAGGGCCTTGCGGAAACGGGTTGCCGCCGCCTTGAAATCGCCCTTCGCGAAGAAGGACAGGCCAGCGTGGTGGTGGATCAGCGGCTCGTATGCGGTGCCGGCGAATTCCTCGGCCAGCTTGCGCAGTCGGTTGATCGCGCGATCGAAGTCGCCCTGCATGCGGGTCAGCTCGGTGTCCAGCACGCGCAGGTGGGCGTTGGTTGGATCCACGAAACGCGATTCAGCGATCAGCTCGCCGGCTTTCACCAGCTCGCCACGCGCCAGCAGCACCATGACCTGGTCGGTAGGGGAACCGACCAGCAGCTGCTGCTCGGCCGCGGCCTCGTCGGCGATGTAGGGCTTCAGCGTTTGGGGGTCGATCAGCACGCCCTCTACGGCGGTGCCGACACCTTCGCGGTTTACCGATGCGACGTCAATGGCGTATGCGGTGTAGTCGACCATGTAGTTACTCCCCGATTTCCTGGTAGGCGGCGAAGAGCAGCGAGTTATCGGGGACTTCGTAGATGCGCGGCTTGCCGATTTCTTCCAGCACGACGAAGCGCAGCTGGCTGCCGCGGGCCTTCTTGTCGCGCTTCATGCCATCGAGCAGTGCAGCCCAGCGGTCATTGCGGTAGGTGGTCGGCAGGCCAAGGGACTTGAGGATCGCGACGTGGCGATCGGCCACCGCGTCGGAGGTGTACCCTACCGAGCGGCCCAATTCGGCGGCGAAGGCCAGCCCGATGGACACGGCGGCACCATGGCGCATCTGGTAGCGTTCGGACAGCTCGATGGCGTGGGCCAGGGTGTGGCCGTAGTTCAGGAATTCGCGGTCGCCGGCTTCCTTCAGGTCGCGGGAAACCACGTCGACCTTCACCGCGATGGTGCGCTCGACCAGTTCGCGCAAGCGGTCGCTGGCCGGGTCGATGGCATCGGCCGGATCTTCTTCGATCAGTTCCAGGATGCGCTCGTCGGCGATGAATCCGCACTTGACGATCTCGGCCATGCCGGTCACCAGCTCGTTCTTCGGCAAGGTGGCCAGCGCGTCCAGATCGGCGAGCACGCCTGCTGGCGGGTGGAAGGCGCCAACCAGGTTCTTGCCTTCGGCGGTGTTGATCCCGGTCTTGCCGCCTACGGCAGCGTCGACCATGGCCAGCAGGGAGGTAGGGATATGGATGACCTTCACGCCGCGCAGCCAGGTGGCTGCGACAAAACCAGCGACGTCGGTGACGGCGCCGCCGCCCACGGAGATCACGGCATCGGAACGGGTGAAATCGTTCTTGCCCAGCACTTCCCAGCAGAAGGAGGCGACTTGGATGTGCTTGCCCTCTTCGGCGTCCGGAATCTCTGCGGTCAATGCTTCCAGGCCGGACTTCGCCAGCTCGTCGCGCACGACGTCGCCGGTGGCGCGCAGGGCCCGCGGGTGGATGACCAGGACCTTCTTGACCGCGGGGCCAAGCAGTTCGGGCAAGTGGCCCAGCAGGCCGTTGCCGACCATGACAGGGTATGACTCCCCTGGGGTGCTTCCGGTGACCTTCAGAGTGGTCGGTGCGATAGGCATCAGTCTAGTTCCTCCTGATGGTGGTGATTTTTCCAGCGTACGCGTGCGTTCGGCCAGAAGTTGCATCTCGTGAGGCTAATCACAGCGCTTCCAGCTGCGGCAAAAGCTCGTCGATAATTTGCGGAACGGACTTTCCATCCACCAGAACGTGCACGTCAGCGAGCATTTCGTAGATGGGGCGGCGTTTTTCGTAAACGGAGATCCAGCTGTTGAGGGCTTGGTCACCAGCCAGCAGCGGGCGGTGCCCGTCGCCCTTGATGCGCTCGGCGGCGGCCTGTTCACCCAGCTCCAGGTAGATCACCGTCCCGCGCGAAAGCAGCTGCTGGTTCTCTTCGCGCAGCACTGCGCCTCCCCCGGTGGCGACCACGCCGGTACGCAGCCGGCACAGCGCCTGGACTTCCAGGTCGCGGAAATGCGCTTCGCCGTGCTCGGCGAAGATCTGCGCGATGGTTCCATGGTGGGCGACGATGGCCGCGTCCGAATCCGCAAAGCTCGTAGAAAGGGCCGTGGCCAGTGACTTGCCCACGGTGGACTTGCCACTGGCCATCGGACCAATGAGGTAGATCATTGAAGCGCGCTTCCTAGACGCCGGTCGAACCCAGGTTGCCCGGGATGTTCGCCAAGTAGGACTCGATATTGCGCTTGGTTTCGGCCACCGAGTCGCCGCCGAACTTCTCCAGCAGGGACTGGGCGAGCACCAGGGCGACCATTGCTTCTGCCACGACGCCGGCTGCCGGCACCGCACAGACATCCGAACGCTGGTGGTGCGCGGTGGTGTCCTCGCCGGTGGCGGTGTCCACGGTGCGCAGGGCGCGGGGCACGGTGGCGATCGGCTTCATGCCGGCGCGCACGCGCAGCACCTCGCCGATGCTCATGCCGCCCTCGATGCCGCCGGCGCGGTTCGAGTCGCGCTTGATGCTGCCGTCTTCGGCGTGCACGATCTCGTCGTGGGCGGCCGAGCCGCGGCGGGCGGCCGTGGCGAAGCCGTCGCCGACCTCCACGCCCTTGATTGCCTGGATGCCCATCAGGGCCGCGGCCAGGCGCGCGTCCAGGCGACGGTCCCAGTGCACGTAGGAGCCGATGCCCGGAGGCAGGTTGTAGGCCAGGACCTCGACGACGCCGCCCAGGGTCTCCCCTGCCTTGTGCGCGTCATCGACTTCGGCGACCATCGCCTCGCTGGTTTCCTGGTGGAAGCAGCGCAGCGGGTCGTTATCCAGCGCCGCAACGTCGGTGGCCGTGGGAAGCGGCGCATCGGCTGGGGCAGCCACGGAGCCGACGGCGGTGGTGTGCGAAACGAGCTGGATGCCCAAGTCGTTCAGGAAACGGGAAGCCACGGTGCCCAAGGCGACACGGGCCGCGGTCTCGCGGGCGCTGGCGCGCTCCAGGATCGGGCGGGCGTCCTCGAAGCCGTACTTCTGCATGCCGGTGAAATCGGCGTGCCCCGGACGCGGCCGGGTCAGTGGCGCATTGCGCGCCATCGAGGCCAGTTCATCCAGGTCCACCGGATCCGCGTTCATCACGCGTTCCCACTTGGGCCATTCGGTGTTGCCGATTTCAATGGCTACCGGGCCGCCCTGGGTCTTGCCATGGCGGACACCGCCAAGGAAGGTGACCTGGTCCTTTTCAAACTTCATGCGCGCGCCGCGGCCATAGCCGAGGCGTCGGCGCGCCAGTGCCTCTCGCACTGCTTCGCTATCCACCGATACTCCGGCGGGTAGTCCTTCGAGAATTCCAACAAGTGCCGGGCCATGCGATTCGCCCGCGGTCAACCAACGCAACATGTCATCTATTTTGCCATGGCACGAACTGATTACTGGTGTCGGGCCAGACCCAAAGAGTCATACATCGCATTTGTGACGTCCATGCGACGCGATTCCTCCCATGCACCGGCGCTGAAGAGCCGCACTTGTTCCACCGCCTGGTGCACCAGCATATGCAGCCCGCTGATCACGGTTCCCTGCCAGGCCTGGGCCAAGGCCGAAGGCCACGGATCGTAGGCGACATCCAGCAGGATTCCGGTGCCTGCGCCGATCGCCGGCACCCAGTCATCGGCCGCGTGCGGCGGCAGGGTGGAGAAGACCAGCGGAATCTCGTTGAGCGTGGCGGCCAGCTCCTGGCCGATGCCCGAAATCTCGTGGACGGACGTTTCCATCCCGAGCTCGCGGGCCAATTCGACAGCGCGGGTGGCACGGGAGGCTGCGCGCACCACCAGCGTCAGCTGCCGGGCGCCGACTTCTGCGGCGGCCTCGATGGCGGCCAGCGCGGTGTTGCCCGAACCCAGGACCATCGCTTGCGCGCTGCGGGCGAGCCCGAAATCCGCCAGGGCCTGGACCAGGCCGTCGATGTCGGTGTTTTCCCCGTAGAGGGTGCCGTCTTCGCGGACCACCACGGTGTTCAGCGCACCAAGGCGTTGCACGCGGGCGGACAGATCATCCATCTGCGGCACGAACGCATCCTTCAGCGGCATGGTGACCGAGCAGCCCGCCCAGTTTCCTGCGCGCAGCTCGGCCGCGTGCCCGGCAGCATCCCCCGGTTCCAGATCGATCGCGCTGTAGCTGATCGGCACGCCGAGCAGCTGGTAGGCGGCGCGGTGCAGCACCGGCGACTTGGAGTGGCTGATGGGGTGGCCGAGAACGGCTGCCTGCTTCATGGCTTCATGGACTTTCTGCTTGTGGCTGCCCGCACAGCGGCAACAGCGCGACTGGCAAGCACGGGAATCCGCGCTAGCAGACTCCTGGATTCTGGTTGCACCAGGCGCGGAATTCCGCCTGGTTCTGCCGGTGCTCAGCGTAGGTCGAGGCGAACTTGGTTTCACCGGTTTCGATGTTGACCGTCACCCAGTAGTAGTAGCCGTTGCTTTCCGGATGGGCAGCAGCCTCAATCGCAGAATTCGCCGGCGAGCCCAAGGGGGTTGGCGGCAGGCCAGTGTGCACATAAGTGTTGTACTTGTTCGACGCGTCCTGCTTCTCCTGGGCGCTGAACTGCAGCGAGTAGCGGTCCAGCCCGTAGATCACCGAGGAGTCGACCTGCAGCAGCCCGTGGGTTTCGCGGTTGCCCGGGTCCAGGCGGTTCTCGATCGCGCCGGCGACCGTGGCGTAGTCCGGGGTGCGTGCCTCGGCCTGCAGGATCGAGGCGACCTTCAGGGTGCGGTAGCCCTCTTCGAGGTCGGTGATGCCGGCCTGCTCCAGGGAAGCCTTGGTGGCCTTGACCAGTTCGCCCAGGACTTCTTCGGCGTCGGCGTTCAGCGGGAAGCGGTACTCCCCCGGGTGCAGCCAGCCTTCGAGGCTCGGCACCGAGGCAGGCAGGCCGAATTGCTGCGGCTTCTTGGCCAGCTCCTGCAGATCCTTTTCCGCCAGGCCCGAGCCCTTGGCAATCTCCTTGATCGCCGCGTCCAGGCGCATATTGGCCTTCAGCCCGATGTAGAAGACCTTGTCCGGACGCTGGTTCACGAGGATATCTGCCGCGTCGGCCGCTGGCATCTGCTTCTTGAGCAGGTAGGTGCCGGGGTGGATCAGCTTGCTCTGCGCTTCGGAGTCCGCGACGGCGTCGGTGAACAGGCCGTCGCTGGAGACGACATCGAGCTCCTCGAGCTTGCGCGAAATGATCTTCAAGCCCCAGCCATCTTCCACGGTGAATTCCACCGCGGCGCCGCCTGGGCCTGGATAGTCGTCCGGGTTGAACTGCTTGAGCACGGACTTGACGAAGTAGACCGAGCCGGTGACCACCAGTGCGAAGATCAGCACGGTGGCCAGCATGACCAGGTTGCGCTTGCGCTTGGTGCGCTTGCGCCGCTGGGCCTTGCCGGCGGCGGCCTGGGCAACTTGGTCATCGTGGGGATCGCCGCTGAGCACCGCGGCCTGCTGCGCGGCTTCGGGCTCGTGCGAGTAGTGCTGGGCGGCATCTTCGTGCCCGGCAAATGCTGGCGCATCGGAGGCGGCGGCTGCCTGGGCGGGGAGGAACCTGGTGTCGGTTCCTTCCCCGTCCGGGGCTTCGTGGTCTGCGGGCTCCTGCCAGCTGTCCTCGGCCGCCGCCAGCGATGGGCGGTAATGCCCGGTGCCGGTCAGTTCCGGTTCTGAGGGTTGTTCGATCGGCAAGCCAGTGCCGGCGGCAAAGCGTTCGTATAGCGCGCGATGCGTTTCGCGTTGCCGTTCATGGCGGGCTTCTTCTCGCATCAACTCTCATCTCTCGGGTCTTTGTGGTGCCCTAGCGGTTGTGGGCTAGCGCAGCACAATCCGGCTGGCTTGTACGCGCACATTGTTGCGTCGCATTTCCAGCACTTGCTGCAAGATCTCAGTGGCCGCGACCTGGTCGACCACCTTGCGGTGATCTTCCATCTTCTTGCCCGAGGCGTGCAACGAGCGATGCGCGTTCACGGTGCTCAGGCGTTCGTCGACCATGAAAACCTCAAGCTCGATATTAGCGCTTGCAGCTTCCTGGGCCAAGGCAATCGCGTAGTCACGTGCCATTTTAGTGGATTCGGTCGCGTTGCCAGCCAGTGATTTCGGCTCCCCGATGAATACCTCGGTGACGCCGCGATCGGCAATGATGCGCAGAAGCATCCGCAGATCCGAGTTCTTCTTCGCATCCCGGCGCAGGGTCATCACCGGAGTGGCGAGGATTCCGGAGGGATCAGATGCGGCGACGCCGACGCGGGCCAGGCCCACGTCGACCCCGAGAGCGGCATTAGCCATTGGCCAGTGCCGCCTGGATTGCAGCCAGTGCGTCATCGATCTTCGATGCGTCCTGGCCACCGCCCTGTGCCATATCGTCCTTGCCGCCGCCTCCGCCGCCGAGCACACCGGTAGCGGTGCGCACCAGCGCGCCGGCCTTGAAGCCGTTGGCGCGGGCCTCGTCGTTGGTCACAGCCAGCACCAGCGGGCGGCCGTTGGCCACGCCGATCAGCACGATGACTGCGGCTTCGGAACCCAGCTTGGCGCGCAGGTCCAGTGCCATGGTGCGCAGGGCGTCAGCCGAGTCGATCTGCCCGGCGTTGTGGGCCAGCAGTCGGGTGTTGCCGATGGTGGCGACCTTCTGCAGCAGCGCTGCGGACTGGGCCAGCATTGCCTGGCTCTTGAGCTCGGCGATCTGCTTCTCGGCGGCCTTCAGCTTGGCAACGGTGTCGTTGACGCGCTCGGACACCTGGCTGGATGGAACGCGGAACAGGCCCGAGAGCTCGGATACCAGGGCGCGCTCGGCAGCTCCGTGGCGGAAGGCTTCCATGCCGACCAGGGCCTCGACGCGGCGATTGCCCGAACCGACCGAAGCCTCCGAGAGCAAGGTCAGCTGGCCGATGCGCGCGGTGGTGTCCACGTGGGTACCGCCGCACAGCTCGCGCGACCAGTCGCCGTTCATCTCGACCACGCGCACGTCGTTGGAGTACTTCTCCCCGAACAGGCTCATGGCGCCCAGCTTCTTCGCCTCGGACAGCGCCATCTCATTGGTGACGACCTGGTAGTTCGAGGCGATGGCCAGGTTCACTACCTCCTCGACTTCGCTGCGTGCCGCGGCGGAGAGCGCCTCGGCCCAGGAGAAGTCGAAGCGCAGGTAGCCGGCCTTGTTGAAGGAACCGGCCTGGGTGGCCGTTGGGCCAAGCAGCTCGCGCAGCGCGGCGTGCACCAGGTGGGTGGCGGAGTGCGCCTGCTCGCCGGAGCGGCGGCGCACCGCGTCGACCTGGGTGCGAACCAGTGCTTCGGCTGGCAATTCGCCTTCGCGCACGATGACCTTGTGCACGTTCAGGCCCTTGACCGGGGCCTGCACGTCGGTGACTTCCAGCACGAAGCCGTCGCCGGTGATCAGGCCGCTGTCGCCTGCCTGGCCGCCGGACTCGGCATAGAACGGGGTTTCGTTGAGCACCAGGTCGATTTCCTGGCCCTGCTCGGCGAATGGCACAACCTGGCCATCGCGGATGATGCCGCGGATGGAGGATTCGCCTTCGAGGGTGTCATAGCCGGTGAAGTGCACGTTGCCGGCCTCGGCCAGCTGGGTGTACACCGACAGGTCGGCGTGGCCGGCCTTCTTGGCCTTGGCGTCCTTCTGGGCGCGGGTGCGCTGCTCGTTCATCAGTTCGCGGAAACGCGACTCGTCTACGGACAGGCCTGCTTCGGCGGCGATCTCCAAGGTGAGGTCGATCGGGAAGCCGAAGGTGTCGTGCAGGGTGAAGGCGTCATCGCCGGAGAGGTTCTTGCCTTCCTCCTTGGCGTGACCCAGTGCCTCGTCCAGGCGGGTGGTGCCCGAAGCGATGGTGCGGCGGAAAGCGCGCTCTTCGGCGTAGGCGATGCGGGCAATGCGCTCGAAATCGGCCTCCACCTCGGGGTAGACGCCCTTCATGGCGTCGCGCGATACCGGGAGCAGCTCAGGGAGCACCTCGGTGTCCACGCCCATCAGGCGCATTGCGCGCACGGCGCGGCGGATCAGCCGGCGCAGCACATAGCCGCGACCTTCATTGCCCGGGGTGACCTGGTCGGAGATCAGCATCAGCGAGGAGCGGATGTGGTCCGCGATCATGCGCAGGCGCACGTCGGTGGCGTGGTTCGGGTCGGCTGGATCCTCTGTGGAGGTGTAGGTGACGCCGGCAAGCTCGGCGGCCTTGTCGAGCACCGGACGGACCTGGTCGGTCTCGTACATGTTCTCGACGCCCTGCAGGATCATGGCTAGTCGTTCCAGGCCCAGGCCGGTATCGATGTTGCGCTTGGGCAGTTCGCCGGCCACATCGAAGTCGGTCTTGGAACGTACCGCGGAGAGTCGGTACTGCATGAACACGAGGTTCCAGATTTCCACGTAGCGGGTCTCGTCGACCGCTGGGCCGCCCTCGACACCGTAGGCGGGGCCGCGGTCGTAGTAGATCTCGGAGCATGGACCGCCGGGGCCGGGCTGGCCGGTATTCCAGTAGTTGTCTTCCTTGCCGGTGCCTACAACGCGCTCGGTAGGCATGCCGATCTCTTCTTCCCAGATGCGGCGGGCTTCAAGGTCCTTCTCGTCTCCGTCTTCGTAGACGGTGACCCACAGGCGTTCCTTGTCCAGGCCGTAGCCGCCGTCTTCGACGGAGCTGGTCAGCAGCTCCCAGGCGAAGTGGATGGCTTCGTTCTTGAAGTAGTCGCCGAAGGAGAAGTTGCCGCACATCTGGAAGAAGGTGCCGTGACGCGCGGTCTTGCCCACTTCTTCGATATCGCCGGTGCGGATGCACTTCTGCACGGAGGTCGCACGGGAGTACGGGGGCTCTTCGCGCGCGGTGAGGTAAGGGATGAACGGGACCATGCCGGCCACCGTGAACAACAGCGAAGGGTCGGCCGAGACCAGCGAGGCACTAGGTACCGCCGTATGGCCCTTCGAGACGAAAAAGTCGACCCAACGACGGGCAATTTCCTGCGTTTTCATCGTGTTACGGATGATCCCTTCACTTAGCGGCGTCCACGCCCAAGGCGGAACGTAATTCTTCTTCGCGGGAGCTCATTCCTTGGCGGAAGGCTTCCCAATATTCCGAGACGCGGTCGGTGTACTTGCCGACCTGGCGGTTTAGCGCCGCCCCGGATGAAACTTCAGCGTATTTCTTGGACGCGAGCACGCCAACGCCCACTCCAATCGAAACCCACAAGAGCTTTTTCATTCTAGTCTCCTTGGCGGCCACCAGTTGGCCGTATCCTATTCAGCGCGCCGATACGTGTTCGATCAAACAGCGTTGCTTGCTTAGCGGCTGCGGCGAGCCTTGCCGCTTGGCTTGGTGTTCATCGCGACCTTCACGCCTTCGGTGAACGCGGCAACCTTGATCAGCGGTTTGCCAACGGTGGCTGCTACCAGCGAGGACAGCGCGGACACATTGGCGGTGGTGTCAGAAACGTTGCTGGTGATGGCATCGACCTTCTTGAGCTGGTCGTTGGTGGTCGCCACGGTGTTGGCGACTTCGCCGATCAGCGGAGTGGTGCCGTCGGCCAGGTCCTTGATCGATTTGCGCAGCTCGTCGAACACCTTGCCCAACTTCATGATCGGCACTGCCAGCAGCACAACTAGTACAACAAACGCGCCGGCGGCGATGAGCCCTGCAATATCCGAACCCGACATGTGCTTCCTCTTCTGCTTTGGGTTTTTGGTGCCAGTCCACCTTATCTAAGTCAGAGCCCAGATAGGTAGTTAAGCGACAAGCCCGCAACCGTTTCCGGTTGCGGGCTTGGAACTAGCGCACGGATTTAGCGTGCGTAGTACTCGACCACGAGGTTCTCTTCGCAGGTCACTGGGATTTCGGTGCGCTCTGGGGTGCGCACGAAGGTAGCCTGGAGGGCTTCCAGCTTTACGTCCAGGTAAGCAGGAGCGGCTGGCAGCACCTTCGAGTGCTCACCTGCTGCAGCCATCTGGAATGGAACCATCTTCTCGCTCTTCTCGTGTACGTGGATCAGCTGACCCGGCTGTACCTTGAAGGACGGACGGTCTACACGCTGGCCGTTGACCAGGATGTGGCGGTGAACAACCATCTGGCGGGCCTGCTGGATGGTGCGGGCGAAGCCTGCACGCAGAACCAGGGCATCCAGACGGGACTCGAGCAGAGCCAGCAGGTTACCGCCGGTTTCGCCGCCGAGGCGCTTAGCTTCCTTGAAGGCGCTCAGCATCTGAGCTTCGCGGATGCCGTACTGGGCACGCAAACGCTGCTTTTCGCGCAGACGTACTGCGTAGTCGCTGTCCTGCTTCTTACGGGCGCGGCCGTGCTGGCCTGGACCGTATGGACGGCGCTCCATGTACTTTTCAGCTTTTGGAGTCAATGCAAGGCCGAGCGCACGCGAAAGGCGTACGGTGCGGCGGGCACGGGCGTTAGCCATAATGTGTCCCTTTCGATTAGCGACGGTATCTACTGGCCTCCAGGTGGGAGAGTGTGTGGGCGTCGCGTCCCTGCTTCACTTCAACCCTGCCTCCACGCTCGATGACTCGAATGCGGGACAAGGCTTGCCAGCCAAAGATCAAGTTTACACGAAACGGCAGCAGCTTTCTCTGAGGCCTAGCGCACAATCAGCGCTTGCCCTTGGAGCGCTGCGGATCCTTGCCCCGGATGATTTCACGCAAACGGGACAGGCGGGACCCTATGGTTTTTTCCGCACCGTTATTGGTCGGTGTGTAGTAGTCGGTGCCCACCAGATCATCGGGCAGGTACTGCTGGGTTGCGATGGAGTGCGGAGCATCATGGGCGTAGATGTAGCCCACGCCATGGCCCAGCTGCTTGGCGCCGGGATAGTGCGCGTCACGCAGGTGGTCGGGAACCAGCGATCCCTTGCCTTCGGATACGTCGGCCAGGGCGGCGTTGATCGCATTGTACGAGGCGTTGGACTTCGGGGCCGTAGCCAGATGAACCGTTGCCTGCCCGAGCATGATCCGTGCTTCCGGCATGCCGGTGAGCTGCACCGATTGAGCGGCAGCTACGGCAACGGGAAGTGCGGTGGGATCGGCCATGCCGATATCCTCCGAGGCCGAGATCATCAGGCGGCGGGCGATGAACCGGGGGTCCTCCCCCGCAGAGAGCATGCGCGCCAGGTAATGCAGGGCCGCGTCCACGTCAGAGCCACGAACGGACTTGATGAACGCGGAGATGATGTCGTAGTGCTGGTCGCCATCCTTGTCGTAGCGCTGGACCGCCTGGTCCATGGCCAGCTGCACATGGTCGTCCGTAATCAGCACCGGTGGATCGATGCCGGCGCCCGCGGCGTTCCAAGCCACCGCGCCGGCTGCTTCCAGCACGGTCAGGGAGCGGCGGGCATCGCCCTGGGCCAGGCGGACAATGGCGTCGCGCTGCTCCTCCTTGAGGACCACCTGGCCGTCGAAACCCCGCTCGTCGGCCACAGCGCGCTCAAGCAAAGTGGACAGGTCGCCGTCGGTCAGCGGACGCAAGGTCAGCAGCAACGAGCGCGAAAGCAGCGGCGAGATCACCGAGAAGGAGGGATTTTCCGTCGTCGCAGCTACCAGGACGACGACACGGTTTTCCACGCCGGGCAGCAGTGCGTCCTGCTGGGCTTTGTTGAAGCGGTGGATCTCGTCGAGGAAGAGCACGGTGGTAATCCCGCGCAGATCGCGGTCATCCTTGGCCTGTTCGATGACTCGCCGGACATCTTTGACACCGGCGGTGATGGCCGAAAGTTCCACGAATTTGCGGTCGGTGGCGCGGGCGATCACGTGGGCGATGGTGGTTTTGCCAATTCCCGGAGGGCCATAGAGGATCACACTGGCAGGTCCAGCCAACCCGGTTTCAGGGTTTTCGGCCAGCTGCCGCAAGGGTGAACCCGGGCCTAGCAGGTGTTGTTGGCCGACGAGCTCATCCAAGGTCTTCGGGCGCATGCGCACCGCCAGTGGCGGACGGGGCCGGTTGACTTGGGGCTCACGCGCATCGCGTGGCTCATCGGACAGGGAATCGAACAAATCGCTCACCCCCTAAGCCTACCGATATTCTGGAAGCCCCACCGTCTTTTGAAAGGTCCGCCATATGCGCGCTGTCGTCCAGGTCGCTTCCACCGCCCATGTTGAGGTTGAAGGGCAGATTACCGGCCAGCTCGACTCCCCCGGTTTGGTGATCCTACTTGGGGTGACCCATGAGGATGATCAGGCGATCGCACGCAAGGTGGCCGAAAAGATCTGGCAGCTGCGGATCATGGAGGATGAAACCTCCGCAGCCGGGGTGAATGCACCACTGCTAGTGATCAGCCAGTTCACCCTGTACGGTTCGGTGCGCAAGGGCCGTCGCCCATCCTGGTCCAATGCGGCGCCCGGTCCTATCAGCGAACCGCTGTACGACTACTTCGTGGAGCACCTGCGCGAATTGGGTGCGAGCGTTCAGACCGGTGTATTTGGCGCGATGATGAATGTCTCGCTGACCAATACCGGACCGTTCACGATGATCGTAGACTCGGCAGACCTCCCCTAGCGGCCGGTGCTTTGTACCAGTTGGGTCAGTTGTTCGAAGCTGGCTCGTTGCTCGGCTAGTGCTACCCGTCCGGTGGCGGAGAGTTCGTAGACCTTCCGGCCCGGGCCACCTTGGCCTTCTTCCCAGCGGGTTTCAACAAAACCCGAGGCCTCGAGTTTGGCCAATGCGGGGTAGAGCGTGGCTCCCTTGATCGGCCCGAAACCGCGTTCCTGCAGGGATTTCGCCAGTGCATAACCGTGGGCCTGGCCAGCCGAGAGTTCGGCGAGTAAGAGCATCGGCAACATGGCGCGTTGCCAGCTACCCGGAAAGCCTTCGGGCTTAGTCATCGTCGCGCTCCTGCAGTGCCCGGGCATTGGCTGCTCGTTCCTTGAGCTTCTCTTGGACGTAGGCCTTGCGGTCAGCCGGACGCAGCTCGTAAACGCTCACCGCGGCAAACACCAGCACTGCGACCCCAAAGAAAATATCCCCGCCATTTCGCGCTGGATCCATCAGGCCAGCGACCGCGCCGACCGCGAATAAAGCGACTACGGTCAAGGTGGCCATGCGGCGTAGAAGCCAACGACGCTTGAGCGCCTTTTCGGTGTTCACTGCCAGCCCAATCACGAATTCATTGGGCGTTCCGAATTCAAGGTTTGGGTCAGCTTTTTCGCCTCGGGTCGCCGCATCATCGAGATGTTCTCGCGCAGTACTCAGCGACTCGTTGGCTTCCTTGTGACTCATGCCGTAGCGTCCGCGCAGCAGTCTGGTGGTTTCCGCGAACCACTCGTCGGTGCCGAGAAGGATTTGTTGCCCGCCAGCGGCTTTCTGCGCTTTATAGGCAGGCATCAGATAGAAGCAAGCAACCACCAGCCCTGCGCCAAGAATTGGAGCTAACCAATTTGGCAGGGGCAGCAGATTATTGCTTCCTCCTATCTGCACGATTAGAGCGGCAGCTCCAACCGACACGAGGATACCTACCGGTCCCAGTATCCAGGACAGGCCGAATTTCCCCTTCAATCGGTTAAACCACCACAGGTATCCCGATAGTGCGATCCCTGCCCCGGCAGTTAGAGCAGAAAGCTGCCAGTAGTGCCACGAACTCGAGGTCCACCCATCGCGGAACCCGATCCAGATTCCAAATCCAGTGCACAGCAGGCCAATAAGCATCCCAACAACCGCCAATAGCGCAGTACTTGATTCGACGGGAAGTTCCGCGTCCGCGCGCTGCTCTGGCGTCAATAGACATTGAGCCCGCGTCTCACCATATTCGCCCGAATGGCCAAAGAGTTCCTCGGCCCGCTGCCCGCTATCGCGAACCATGCTCAGGGTGCGATCCAGTTCGAGCGCCACCTGCGCATTGGTGAGGTCGTTCCACACCATTGAAGCGAAAAAGGTTTTAGCCCATTCCTGGTCCGCTTCTGGGTAACGTTCGATGATATCGTGTGGTTCTTCTGCTGGCACGTATCGCTCCAAAGTGGTCGTGAGAACTGGTTCTGCAAACTAAGTCAAAAACAAACCTAGTATTAAAAATACTCATAGTCCACCAAAAGAGCTAATTCCAGGTTAAAAAGAAGCCGGATGGAACGCATTCAAGCGTTCCATCCGGCGTTACGAAGCTGCGTGAACCTACTTGGCTTCGGTCTCTTCGGCCTTCTTCTTCTCAGGCTTGAAGTCGATGCCGGCTTCCTTGCGCTGCTGCGGGGTGATTGGCGCAGGAGCCGCGGTCAGCGGATCGAAACCGCCACCGGTCTTCGGGAAGGCGATGACGTCGCGGATGGACTCCGAGTTGGTCAGCAGCTGCAGCACGCGGTCCCAACCCAGGGCGATGCCGCCATGCGGTGGCGCGCCGTACTTGAAGCCCTCGAGCAGGAAGCCGAACTGGGTGTCAGCCTGCTCCTGGGTTACGCCCATGAGCTTGAAGACGCGTTCCTGGACGTCGCGCTGGTGGATACGGATCGAACCGCCTCCGATTTCGTTGCCGTTGCAGACAATGTCGTAGGCGTAGGACAGGGCCGATGCAGGATCGGTGTCGAAGGTGTCCATGAACTCCGGCTTGGGGCTGGTGAACGCGTGGTGCACAGCAGTCCAAGCGCCAGCGCCCACGGCTACGTCGCCCGAGGCGACAGCGTCGGAGGCAGCTTCGAACATCGGTGCGTCGACGATCCAGACGAAGGCCCAGTCGCCTTCCTTGATCAGTCCGGTGCGGTGGCCGATCTCGACACGGACCGAACCGAGCAGTGCGCGGGATTCGTTCTTCTTGCCGGCGGAGAAGAAGATGCAGTCTCCGGCGGCTGCGCCGGTAGCTGCGGCCAGTCCGGCCTTCTCTTCGTCGGACAGGTTCTTGGCCACTGGGCCAGCCAGCTCGCCATCTTCCTTGATCAGCACGTAGGCAAGGCCCTTGGCACCGCGCTGCTTGGCGAATTCCTGCCAGGCATCCAGGGTGCGGCGCGGCTGCGATGCGCCGCCAGGCATGACCACGGCGCCGACGTACTCGGACTGGAAGACCTTGAAGGAGGTGTTCGCGAAGTACTCGGTCATTTCGGTCAGTTCCAGGCCGAAGCGCAGGTCCGGCTTGTCCGAACCGTACTTGGCCATGGCCTCCGAGTACGCCATGCGGCGGATCGGGGTCGGGACCTGCACGTCGATCAGGTTCCACAGTTCGGTGACCAGCTTTTCGCCGAGCTCGATGATGTCATCTTCCTCGACGAACGATGCTTCGATGTCCAGCTGGG
Source organism: Glutamicibacter sp. NPDC087661 (assembly GCF_044743275.1). Taxonomy (NCBI): domain Bacteria; kingdom Bacillati; phylum Actinomycetota; class Actinomycetes; order Micrococcales; family Micrococcaceae; genus Glutamicibacter; species Glutamicibacter sp. NPDC087661. Next base: position 943,892 of record NZ_JBIUWE010000001.1, on the reverse strand, counting down.
TGAACTCCGGCTGGCGGTCCGCGCGGAAGTCCTCATCGCGGTAGCAGCGGGCGATCTGGTAGTACTTCTCGAAGCCGCCGACCTGCAGCAGCTGCTTGAACAGCTGCGGGGACTGGGGCAAGGCGTACCAGCTGCCCGGGGTCAGTCGGGCCGGCACGACGAAGTCGCGGGCGCCTTCCGGGGTGGAGCGGGTCAGCGTCGGGGTTTCGATCTCGATGTAGCCCTGGTCGTGCAGCAGGTTGCGTGCCACGCGGTTGGCCTCGGAGCGCAGGCGGATGTTGCGGGCCGGGGTCGGGCGGCGCAGGTCCAGGTAGCGGTGGCGCAGGCGCGCTTCCTCGCCGACCTCGACGTGCTCGTCGACCTGGAATGGCAGCGGGGCCGCGGTGTTCAGCACGGTCACGGTCTCAGCGATGACCTCGATCTGCCCGGTAGGCAGATTCGGGTTCTCGTTGCCCTCCGGGCGGCGCTCGACGGTGCCGAGAATCTGCAGCACGAACTCATTGCGCAGCGGATGGAAGTCCTCTTCATCGCGCACGACGACCTGGGCCACGCCCGAAGCATCACGCAAATCCAGGAAGGCGACACCACCGTGGTCGCGGCGACGCGCGACCCAACCGGTGAGTGTGACCTGCTGTCCAATGTGCTCGGCGTTCAAGACGCCCAGCTGATGAGTGCGTAGCACTACGATCCTTTCGGTCGGTTGGGAAAGTTTCTTCCCATGAAGTTTAGTGCACCGTGATTGGTGCGCGGGCGGGCGATGGAGCCCGAGAACTAGCTGATGGCGATCTTCAGGTCCGCTTCGGCCGGCATCCAGGTGGACGGATCCGCGGCGACCTGCTCGCCGGAACGGATGTCCTTGACCTCGTGGGCGCCATCGGCATGGGTGAACCAGACGAACGGAATCCCGCGTCGATCAGCGAATTTGATCTGCTTGCCGAACTTCTCCGCGCTGGCTGCTACCTCGCAGGCGATGCCGCGCTCGCGCAGCTGCGAGGCTACATCCTGCGCTTCGTGCCAGGACTCGTCGTTGGCCAAGGTGACATATACCACCGAAGGCACCGAACGGCTTGCGGTCACGGACTCTTCTGCAAGGATGCGCGAGACCAGGCGGGTGACGCCGATGGACAAGCCCACACCCGGGTAGTTCTTCTTGCCCTTGGAAGCCAGCGATTCGTAGCGCCCGCCCGAGCAGATCGAACCCAGGGATTCGTGGCCCACCAGCACGGTTTCGTACACGGTGCCGGTGTAGTAGTCCAGCCCGCGGGCGATGGACAAATCGGCCATGACCTTGCCCGGTGCGCGCTTGGATGCGGCATCGATGACCTGCGAGAGCTCATCCAAGCCGGTATCCAGCAGTTCGTGGCTGACGCCCAGTGCGCGGACCTGCTCCACGAAGGACGTGTCCATGGTGCGGATCTTGGCCAGGGCCAGGGCGGCGGCGGCCTGCTGCGCGGTGGCGCCGACTTCTTCGACCAGGATCTTGGCGACGGCATCATCGCCGATCTTTTCCAGCTTGTCGATGGCGCGCAGGACTGCATCCGGATCTTCCAGGCCCAGGCCGCGGTAGAAGCCCTCGGCCAGCTTGCGGTTATTCACCCGCAGGCGGAAATCACCGATCGGCAGGGCGGAGAGCGCGTCGGCAATGGTCAGCGCCAGCTCCACGTCGTAGCTGAAGGGCAAGGTGCCATCGCCCACGACATCGATGTCGGCCTGGGTGAATTCGCGGAAGCGGCCATCCTGCGGGCGTTCGCCACGCCAGACCTTCTGCATCTGGTAGCGGCGGAAGGGGAAGGCCAGGTGGCCTGCATTCTCCACCACGTAGCGTGCGAAAGGCACGGTGAGGTCGAAGTGCAGGGCCAACGCGTTGGGATCGTTCTTCTCATCCTCCGCGGCCAGCCGTGACAGTCCGTAGACTTCCTTGTCGATTTCGCCCTTGCGCAGAAGTTGCGCTCGGGTTTCCACCGCACGGGTCTCGATGTTGGCGAATCCATGCAGTTCGAAGACGTGGCGCAAGGTATCGAGCACATGCTGTTCAACTGCCCGTTCGGCGGGAAGCCATTCCGGGAAACCTGATAGTGAGGCCTTGCGTGCCATGAAACTCCTTAGTGCAAATTGGGCTACCTACCCATCTTATAGCCCGAAACCCGAGAAACCTGTGCACGTCGGCTTACTAAGAAGCGGAGGTCACAGGTAGAGTTGGCTAAAGCAAGTGCTCGTAAAGTGAAAGAGTTTCAGCGGTGACCACCAGTCAGCAATCCGACGACAGCCAGAAGACCCCATTGCCACAGGCCCAGAAGCCTGCCGCAAAGCCGGTTGTAGCGCCAAGCGTCGCACATACCACTCCCCTCGACGAAGCGGCAAAGTTCGCCCGTGTGACCGAGGACGGCCACGTCTTCGTGATCATTGACGGCGCCGAATTCCCAGTGGGCCAATACCCCGACGCAACCCAGGACGAAGCCCTGGGCTACTTCGTGCGCAAATACGACGACGCGCTCTCGCAGCTGATGCTCCTGGAGCAGCGCGTCGTTGCCAAGGCCCCGGCCGGCGAGCTCAGCAAGGCTGTGCAGGCGCTCTCGGACACCGTTGCCGAACGCCATATGGTCGGCGACATCCCGGCGCTGGAAACGCGCCTCGAGAATGCCCGCGTAGCCGTCGAGGCATTGACCAGCGAACAGCGCAAGGCCAACGACGAAGCTCGCGCGGAACAGCTCGCTGCCCGCGAAGCCATCGTCGAACAGGCTGAAGAGCTGGCCGGCAAGCGCCCGGAGCAGATCCAGTGGAAGACCGCTTCGGCGGCGATGAACGAGCTGTTCGACGCCTGGAAGGGTTCGCAGCGTTCCTCGGTGCGCCTGCCACGGTCCACCGAAGATGCGCTGTGGAAGCGATTCCGCTCCGCCCGCACCACCTTCGACCGCCATCGCCGGGCCTACTTCTCGCAGCTGGATTCGACCAACGCGGCCGCCAAGGAAGTGAAGGAAGAGCTGATCGCTCGCGCCGAGGTGCTGCAGGGGTCCACCGACTGGACCGCTACCGCCGCCGAGTACCGCAAGCTCATGGACGAGTGGAAGAAGTCGCGCCGTGCCTCGCGCAAGGACGACGACCAGCTCTGGAGCCGCTTCCGCGCCGCCCAGGATGTCTTCTTCCAGGCCCGCGCCGCGGCCAACGCCAAGATCGATGAAGAGTACTCCCAGAACCTCGTGGTGAAGGAAGCCCTGCTGGAAGAAGCGCGCGCGCTGCTTCCCATCAAGGATCTGGCTGTTGCCAAGAACAAGCTGGATTCGATCCGCACCCGTTGGGAAGCTGCCGGCAAGGTGCCGCGCAACGACCTGCAGCGCATTGAATCGGCCCTGCGCCAGGTCGAGGACGCGGTCAAGGGTGCCGAGGACGAGCAGTGGCGCCGTTCCAACCCGGAGACCAAGGCCCGCTCCAACTCGATGCTCTCGCAGCTGCAGGACACCATCTCCGCCTTGGAAGATGATCTGGCAGCAGCACAGGCCAAGGGCAACGCCAAGCAGATCGCGACAGCCCAGGAAGCCCTGGATGCACGCCGCATGTGGCTGAGCACCTTGGAGAAGTCGGCTGCCGACTTCCAGTAAGTAATCCACAGATCGCTTGCACACCGCCAACGCGGCGGCGCGAACTGGTTCAGTAGCTCTATGGAAACGAGAAATTCCCCAGCTACCGGACCTCGCGCCGCCGCGTTGCGCATTCCCGGGGACCTGTGGATCGCTGGTGAGATGTTCACCCGCAACGAGCTGCACGCCATGGCCCACAACGGCCTGCTGATCGAGGTCCTCGGTGATTATTTTTTGCCCAGCAGCATCCGAGTCAACGCGTCGGTGCGGGCACGGATTGCAGGTTTCGCCTGTGGCCGCGAGCTGGCCCGCGATGCGGTGCTAGCTCGCCAAACTGCAGCCTGGATCCATGGGCTCTTGCCGTCAGTGTCCACATTGTGCATCTACACCAAGAGCTACCATCGGCCGTTCTACCCCGGGCACGGGCTGAGGGCGGAATTCGCCCAAATGCAGGTGCCGGATACGGACATGGTGTTCCGCAGCCGCATCAGGGTGGCCACCGCATTGCGCAGCGCCTGCGACTGCGCGAAATACGATCCATTGCCCATTGCCAGCCGCGTTCTGGGCACAGTCGCGGCGCTGGCAGATCCCTACCTGACTTTGGACGCCATCAAACAAGCCCTGGCATCTGAGGTTCCCTCACCCGAGCGCTCCCGAGCCCTGCGCCTGGTCCAGTCCTTCTCCGATACGGCGCAAGCGGCCTAGGTTGCCGCCGCGGGGTGCACCGCGCTATTAGCGGCGGGACCCTGCGGTGGTGCGGTAGACATCGTAGACGCCATCGATGCGGCGTACTTGGTTCAGCACGTGGCTCAGGAACTTGGGATCGCCCATTTCGAAGGAGAAACGGGAGATTGCCACACGGTCCTTGCTTGTCTGCACACTGGCCGAAAGGATGTTCAAGTGGCTTTCGGAGAGTATCCGGGTGACGTCGGAGAGCAGCGACTTGCGGTCCAATGCTTCGACCTGGATCTCCACCAGGAACACGCCATGGTGCTTGGTGGCCCACGTGACATTGACCAGTCGATCCGGCTGCTCGGCGAGCTGCGTCAGATTCAGGCAGTCGGTGCGGTGCACCGAGACTCCGGCGCCACGGGTTACGAAACCCTGGATTTCATCTGGCGGCACCGGGGTGCAGCAACGCGCCAGCTTCACCAGCACATCCCCCAGGCCCTCGACGATCACGCCGGCGTCGTTGCCCGTAGCCGGGCTGGGAGCCATTGGGCGGACTACCGCTTCCTCATCGACCTGTTCGGCTTCTGGAGGGCCAATCAGGGCCGTTAAATGCTCAATGACGTTCTGTGCACTGGTATGGCCGTCGCCCACGGACTGGTACAGGGCCGAAATGTCCGTGTGGTGCAGTTCGTTGGCTACCGCCGTGAGCAGGTCGTGAGTCATCAATTTCTGCAATGGCAGCTGGTTGCGACGCAGTTCCTTGGTCAGCAGCTCCTTGCCCTTTTCGATGGCCTCCTCGCGGCGTTCCTTGGAGAAGTAACCGCGGATCTTTGCCTTGGCACGAGGCGAGCGGACAAAGTTCTGCCAATCCTGGGATGGGCCAGCGCCTTCGGCCTTCGAGGTGAAGACCTCCACCACATCGCCCTGCTTGAGCTCGGTATGCAGTGGGACGAGCTTGCCATTGACGCGGGAGCCGATGGTGCGGTGGCCGACGTCGGTGTGGATCGAGTAGGCGAAATCCACCGGTGTGGCACCAACCGGCAAGGACATGATGTCGCCCTTGGGGGTGAACACATAGACTTCAGCGGAGCTGATCGTGTAGCGAAGGCCGTCCAGGAACTCCTCGGAGTCGGCGGTATCCGCCTGCCACTCCATCAAGGAACGCAGCCAATCCATATTCTGTTCCGGCGAAAGCATGGAGTTATCGGTCTGCCCATGCTTGTACTGGAAGTGCGCTGCTACACCGTATTCGGCGCGTACGTGCATATCGTGGGTGCGGATCTGGATCTCTACCGGCTTGCCTTCAGGACCCATCACCGTGGTGTGCAGCGACTGGTAGAGGTTCAGCTTCGGGATCGCAATATAGTCCTTGAAGCGGTTAGGCAGTGGATTCCACTCCGCATGCACGACGCCCAGGGCGCCGTAGCAGTCCTTGACGGTATCCACCAGGATGCGCACGCCCATGAGGTCATGGATATCGTCGAAGTCCTTGCCGCGCACGATCATCTTCTGGTAGATCGAGTAGTAGTGCTTGGGCCGGCCGGACACCGAGGCATGGATGGCGACATCGCCGAGATCGCCCGAAAGGGTCTGGCGGATCGAGGAGAGGTACTTTTCACGTTCCGGAGTGCGATCGCCCACCATGCGGACGATCTCCTGGTAGACCTTCGGGTGCAAGGCAGCGAAGGACAGGTCCTCCAGCTCCCACTTGACGGTGTTCATGCCCAGACGGTGTGCCAGCGGTGCGAAGATCTCCAGGGTTTCCTTCGCCTTGCGCGAGGAAGATTCCGGGGATACGTAGCGCCAGGTACGGGCATTGTGCAGGCGGTCGGCCAGCTTGATCAGCAGCACGCGGATGTCGCGGGACATGGCCACGACCATTTTGCGCACGGTCTCTGCCGGGGCCGCATCGCCATAGGTGACCTTGTCCAGCTTGGTCACGCCATCGACCAGCATGGCGATTTCCTCGGAGAATTCCTTCTTAACCGACTCCAGGGAGTAATCGGTGTCTTCAACGGTGTCGTGCAGCAAGGCGGCGGCAAGAATCGAGCCGGTCATCCCCATCTCCGCCAGGATCGTGGCGACGGCGACCGGGTGCGTTATGTACGGGTCGCCGCTCTTGCGCTTCTGGCCTTCATGGTACTTTTCGGCGACCTCGTAGGCGTGGACCAGCAGGTCCAGATCCGCCTTCGGATGCTTGGACTTGACCGTGCGCAATAGCGGTTCAAGGGTCGGCGATGTGCTCGGGGTGCTCCCCCGGCCAGCAAAGCGCACCAAACGAGAGATAGAGCGTCGTTTCGAATTGTTCAGGTTAGGCGTATTCGCCATGCCCCGCTCCTTCCCGTTGCCGTTGGATTCTTTCCCGAGCCTGCGTGAAGCCCGACGGAATCCAACGGTAGTTCCGGGCCACCAGATCACTGGTAGCCGTGCACTGAAAAAACACCTTCTTTAGTTCAAACGTTATAGCACGTTCGGGCGGTGACAACTAATTACGCATCTTCCCGCTTAAGCGAATTGGTGCCCCCAGCAAATGCTGGGAGCACCAAATTCAGATCTTCGGATCGGTTTAGGCAGCAGCCATCTTCTTATCGTGCGCTACCACGTCGTCGTCCTTGTGGCGGAGCCAATGGAACATTGGCGCCTGCACGAACAAGGTCGACAGGGCCGAGACGATGATACCGACGAACAGCGCCAAGGACAGGTCCTTGAGCGTACCGGCACCCAGCAGGTAGGAACCGATGAATAGGATCGCGGCCACTGGAAGCACGGCAACGACCGAGGTGTTGATCGAGCGAACCAGGGTCTGGTTCACAGCGAGGTTCACCAGCTGCTCGAAGGTGCGCTTGGACTGCTGGGTGTAGTCCTTGGTGTTTTCGCGGACCTTGTCGAAAACCACCACGGTGTCATACAGCGAGTAGCTCAGAATGGTCAGGAAGCCGATGATCGCGCTGGGCGTGATTTCGAAACCGGACAGCGAGTAGATGCCCGCAGTCACGATCACCACGGTAATCAGTCCGACGATCGCTGCCAGCGACATCTTCCAGGTTCGGAAGTAGGCAGCCATCAGCAAGCCCACCAGGACCACGAAGACTACCAAGCCAACCAGTGCCTGGCGCGAAACGTCTTCACCCCAGGTTGGGCCGATGAAGTTACTGGTAACTTCATCGCTGGAGACGCCGTAGTTCTCCGCGAGCTGGCCGGCGATGGCCAAGGTCTGGTCATCGCTCAAACGCTCAGTCTGCACGCGCATGGTGCCCGGAGCAATGTTGGTGACCGTTGCCTCGGAACCCGAAGCCACCGAGCTAACAGTTTTTTCACCAATCGAGATATCAGTGTTCTGCACATCCGAAACGGTGAATTCAGAACCACCGCGGAAGTCGATGCCCAGGTTGAAGCCGCCCTTGACCACTGGAAGCAGGATCGACAGCATCACCAGAATACCGGCGATCAGGAACCACAACCGGTACTTGGAGGTGAACGGGTAGGAACGCTTGCCGGTGTAGAGCTCGTTGCCCCAAGTGACTAGCTTATTCATTGTTCTCCTCCTGGGCCTTGGCCTGCGTGCTGGCTGGCTGTTCGGCCTGTGCACGGCGACGCTCGGCAATCGTCATGCGCTTGGCGGCCTCAGCCGAGGCCTTCGCATTCTTCTTGCCGCGGTTTGCCACAACGTTTTCATCGAAGCGGCGAACCTTGCCTGCACCTTGGTACAGCGGCTTGACGCCAAGCAACGATGGATCCATGCCCGAGAGCGGGTGGCCGTTGGCGAAGAACTTGGTGCGTGCCAGCAGGACCAAGGTTGGATGGGTCAGTCCGTACACGACCACGAGGTCAACGATTGCGGTCAGGCCCAAGGTGAAGGCAAAGCCTCGCACGTTGCCCACGGCAACGATGTAGAGCACTACTGCAGCCAACACGTTCACGGCCTTGGAGGCCAGAATGGTGCGCTTGGCACGCTTCCAGCCGATGTCCACGGCGCTTGCCAATGGCCGGCCTTCGCGCAGCTCATCTCGAACACGCTCGAAGTACACGATGAACGAGTCCGCGATCAGGCCGATCGCTACGATCAAGCCAGCCACGCCCGCCAGCGACAGGCGGTAGTTCATGCCCCAGCCAAGCAGGACCAGGCAGAGGTAGGTCAGCACACCGGCGACGAGCAGCGAAGCGATGGTCACCAAGCCCAGGGCGCGGTACTGGAACAGCGAGTAGATGAATACCAGGACCAGGCCGATAACACCGGCAATGAGGCCCGCGGTCAGCTGGTCAGCACCCAGCGTTGCAGAAACCTGGCGCTCTGACTGGATGTCGAAGCTGATTGGCAGTGCGCCGTACTTCAGCTGCTCGGCCAGCGCCTGCGAGGTGTCCTGGGTGAAGCCACCGGAAATCTGCGGACGGCCATCGGAGATCACCGCATTGGTGGTTGGCGCCGAGATGGTTTCGCCATCAAGCACGATCGCGAACTGGTTCTGCGAACCCTGCAGGGCAATCAGACGCTGCGTGGTGTCGGCGAAGATCTTGGTGCCTTCGGCATTGAACTCGATCACGACAACCCATTCGCCGGTGACCGAACCGTTGACGCCGCGAGCGAGCTGCGCGTATGCGTCCTTGATCTTGTCGCCGGAGATTTCCTGTGGGCCAAGGATGTACTTGACGCCCATGTCCGTATCGCAGGAGATCATTGGCTTGGCCGGGTCCGCAGCGTCGCCTCCGCGGTCCTTGAGCTCGGTTTCGCAGTCGTAGCTTTCAAACTCCTGGAAGAGCTCTGCGGTGATCCAGTTGGTGTCCGATGGGTTCTCTGGCTTGCCCTCAGGCTTTGGCAGGTCTTCCTTGGGAGTGCGATCTTCCTCAGGGGTGGCTGCGTAGCTGCCGGTGATCAGCACCGGGCGGAACTCCATGTTGGCCGAGGCCTGGATCAAATCGCGAGTGGTCTGGTCCGGGGTGCCGGGCATCGAGACCACAACGTTGCGACCGGACTGGGTGGTGATTTCCGATTCGGTAACACCGGAACCGTCCACACGCTGGCGGATGATCTCAACCGCTTGGTCCAGTTGTTCTTGGTTGATTGCTTCGTCGCCCTGGACCCGAGGGGCCAGGATCATCTCGGTACCGCCTTCGAGGTCGAGGGCGAGCTTCGGTCCCCATCCGGTTTTACCGTTCGCTGCACCGGCTACCAACACGCCGGTTGCGATGATGAAGACGATCAGCAACCATAGCAACGCCTTGCGCGCCTGCTTAACAGGTCTGATTGATGACATCTATTGTGCTTTCTGGTTTGGGTGGCTTAGCCTTCAGGCCACCGCTATGCTGCCCGGGACTTAGGCGTTGCGCTCGTCCTTGCCCTCATCGTTCAGGCGACGCAGGGACTCTTCCGGGGTTTCGGTGGTGCTGGCGGATTCTGCAGCGCCGTCGGCCACGGCCGGGGTTGCTGCATCCTTGTCCAGGAAGGTGGCAATGGCCTGGCGGTGCAGGTTCAGCACTACGCCCGGTGCGACCTCGACCTGGACGCGATCCTCTGCGTCAACGCCGACGACGGTGCCGAAGATACCCGAGTTGGTCATCACCTTGGCGCCTGGCACGGTGTTGTTCTTCAGCTTCTCCTGCTGGGCGGACTGCTTCTTGCGGCCACGGAACATCATGAAGATCAGCACTGCGAACAGCGCGACCATCAGGATCAGCGAAGGGTTGAAGCCGCCACCAGCGGCCTGAGCGATTACGAGGGGATTCACGTATTTACCTGCTAACGAATTGTTGCGATTTGATCTGAAGTTCTGGGATGCTGTTGCGGCTATTTCTGGCGTAATACAGCAAAGACGCCCTACCTCGCCCCGAAACGGGCATAGGTCGGGCGTCTTTAGTCTAATGCGTCACGGTGAACCGGCAGACCATTTACGCGGGCAGTGAAGTAATGCTTGCCTAATCCTCATCGTTTTCATAGCTTTGCGCACTGGCGAAGATCGCATCCTTTGGCATCGCCAAGCCCAGATGCGCCCAGGCCCCGGGCATGGCAATACGACCGCGCGGGGTCCGGCCCATCAGCCCTTCACGCACCAGGTATGGCTCTGCGACGGTCTCGACGGTTTCGGTTTCTTCACCCACGGCGATGGCCAGGGTCGATAGCCCCACCGGTCCCCCGCCGAATTTGGTGCACAAGGCTTCGAGCACACCCCGGTCCAGGCGATCAAGGCCACGTGCATCGACCTCGTACATGTCCAAGGCGGCCTCGGCCGCCTTGGCATCGATCTCTTCGAGCTTATGCACCAGCGCCCAGTCACGCACGCGGCGCAGCAGGCGGTTGGCGATACGGGGCGTACCGCGGGAGCGTCCGGCGATCTCGGTGAACGCGGCCGAAGTGACGCTCAGATCAAGCATCATGGCCGAACGGCGCAAAACCAGTTCAAGCTCCTTGACCGCGTAGAACTCCAGATGGCCAGTGAAGCCGAAGCGGTCACGCAACGGGCCGGGCAATAGTCCGGCGCGCGTGGTTGCGCCAACGAGGGTGAAGGGCGGAAGCTCCAGCGGAATGGCCGTGGCGCCGGCGCCCTTTCCGACGATGATATCTACGCGGAAGTCTTCCATGGCCATGTAGAGCATTTCCTCGGCCGGCCGGGACATGCGGTGGATTTCATCGAGGAACAGCACCTCGCCTTCGGTCAACGACGAGAGGATCGCGGCCAAGTCACCGGCATGCTGGATCGCTGGGCCGGAGGAAATGCGCAATGGCGCGTTCATCTCGGCGGCGATAATCATCGACAAGGTGGTCTTGCCCAGGCCCGGCGGGCCAGAGAGCAGAACGTGGTCCGCGGTGCGTTCGCGGATTTTCGCTGCTTCAAGCACCAGCGAGAGCTGCTGGCGCACTCGGGACTGGCCCACGAAGTCGTCGAGGTTCCGCGGGCGCAGGGCCGCTTCGATTACCCGTTCCTCGGGTTCGCTGCCGGCATTCGTGAGCCCGGTGGAGTCATTCATGATCAGTTGATCCTCTCGCAGACCGCTTAGGCGCGGGTTCCGCTGGACATGCTGCGCAGTGCAGCACGCAAGATTTCTGCGACGTTGCCGGTGGCAACGACATCTGGATCAGCCTTGGACAGCGATTTCAGGGTGCTGGTTGCATCCTTTTCGCTCCAGCCCAGGCCGGTCAGCGCCTCGATCACCTGCGGTTCCCAGACGCTCGCGTTGCCGCCGCCGGAAACCGGGGCCACTGGCGCGCCAGTCGGGATCAGCTTGCCGTTCAGTTCCAGCACGATGCGGCTCGCGCCCTTGGGGCCAATGCCCGATACCTTGGTGAAAGCGGCGGTGTCCTTGGTGTTCGCCGCGATGCGGACTTCCTCCGGAGAGTGCACCGCCAAGATGGCCAAGCCTGTGCGCGGCCCGATGCCCGATACGGAAACCAGGACCTCGAAGACATCGCGTTCCTCAGCGGTGGCGAAGCCGAAGAGGGTCATCGAATCCTCGCGGACCACCATGGAGGTGAATACCGTAGCCTCGCGTCCTGCCTGCAGGGTGGACAGCGTCCCGGGGGTGGCATTGACCAGCATCCCGAAGCCGTTAACGTCAATTACCGCGGTGTTCAGGGCTACCGCCTGCACGGTGCCGGTCAATGAGCTGATCATGCCACTCCTTGGGATATATGTTCGATCGAACCCAGTTTATCGAAGATACCTACGAATATCGATCCGCCGCGTTCCCCGGTGGGTCGAGGCCGCTGCCGTGCTGACCGGCTAGCGGCGCACTGCGCGGCGCTTGGCCGACGCCTCAGCGGCAATCCACGCCTGCTGCGCACCGGTCAGCTGCGACGAACCACTGGCATTAGCCGCGGAGGCCGAGGCATTCGAGCCGGTGGCCGCACCGCGCCAACCGTGGGTAATCGCCAAGGCCACCGCATCAGCGGCGTCGGCAGGCTTAGGCGGTTCATCGAGCCGGCAGATCTTGGCAACCATATTGCCGATCGCCGCCTTGGTGGCCTGTCCCGAACCGGTAACCGCCGCCTTGACCTCGGTCGGCGTGTGCAGGGCCACGGGTATTCCGCGTCGCGCTGCCGCGGTGATGACAACACCGGTGACCTGCGCGGTGCCGATGACCGTGGAGACGTTCGCCGAAGCGAACACGCGTTCCAAGGCGAGCACATCGGGCTGATGCAGATCCAGCCATTCGTCGATGGCGTTGGCGATCTTCAAGAGCCGGGCATCGAGCGGAGTGCCCGGAGGGGTGCCGGCGACGGTGACGTCCACCAGCGAAACTTGCCTGTTTGCAGCGACGTCGACCACGGCAAGACCGCAACGGGTCAGGCCGGGATCGACGCCAACAACACGTAAGGCCAAGCCTTACTGCTCTTCGTCCAGCGCGGCGCGAACCTCGTCGGACAGATCAGCGTTGGTGTAGATGCCCTGGACATCATCCAGTTCTTCCAGCGCGTCGTAGAGCTTGAGGAACTTGCGAGCTCCTTCAACGTCCAGGTCGACCTTCATCGATGGAATGAATTCCATTTCGTCGGACTCGTAGGCGATGTCCGCTTCATCCAGCGCAGCGGCCACAGCGCGCAGGTCCGAAGGGTCGCAGACGATGGCGAAGTTCTCGTCCTCGTCCATGATCTCGTCGGCACCGGCGTCCAGCACGACCATCAGCAGGTCGTCTTCGGTCAGCTCGCCCTTGGGCAGGCGGACAACGCCCTGGCGGTTGAACAGGTAGGCGACCGAACCCGGGTCGGCGATGGTGCCGCCGTTGCGGGTGATGCCCACGCGCACCTCGGAGGCTGCACGGTTCTTGTTGTCGGTCAGGCACTCGATCAGCAGGGCCGAGCCCTGCGGGCCGCGTGCTTCATAGATGATCTCGGTGTAGTCGACGACCTCGCCGGTCAGGCCAGCGCCGCGCTTGACGGCGCGGTCGATGTTGTTGATCGGCACGGAGTTCTTCTTGGCCTTGCTGACAGCAAGTTCCAGCGCCGGGTTGCCGGCCATGTCGGCGCCGCCGGCACGGGCGGCAACTTCAATGCCCTTGATGAATTTTGCGAAGGCCTTGGCGCGCTTGGCGTCGATCGCGGCCTTCTTGTGCTTGGTAGTTGCCCATTTGGAGTGGCCTGACATGCTTTAAGCGTCTCCTCGCGTGAGATTGATGAAAAATTGGTGGATAGCGGTGCTGCCGGTGACTTCCGGGTGAAAGCTGGTTGCCAACAATTTTCCCTGGCGTACTGCAACAATTCTACCCTGTTCGTGATCCGTCCCCGCTTGAACGGTGCTGATCACTTGCACGTCCGGGCCAATTTGCACGGCTTCCGGTGCGCGGATGAACACCGCTTCGAGATTTTGCCCGTTGAAGTCCAGCTGGTGCTCGAATGAGTCGATCTGGCGCCCGAACGCGTTGCGCTTGACCGTCATGTCGATGCCGCCGAAGCTTTGCTGTACCGCGCCATCTCGCGAGATTGCAGGGTTCTCGATGCGATCGGCCAGCATGATCATTCCGGCGCAGGAGCCGTAGGCTGGCATGCCTGCTGCGATGCGCTCCTTGATGGGACCAGCTAGCCCGTAGTTGCGGGACAGCCGGTCAATCACCGAGGACTCGCCGCCGGGAATCACCAGCGCGTCAACCTGCTCCAAATCGACGACGGTGCGCACCATGTGCGTGCGCTGCCCGAGCCGTTCCAAAGAGGCCAGATGTTCGCGGAAATCCCCTTGCAGAGCGAGGACGCCTATTTTCGGCATGGTTCTAACCTTCATGGTGTTCATTGGTTGGCAGCACGAAAAATGCGCCGAAATAACGTTAAACCCAGAGACGCCGTGGTCCTGTTTTGTTTCCCGGTGTGTCGCGGATTCTTCGACGCCGCCTCCCGGCAAGTGGTGGAACTTGGTAGGTTCAAGGACATGATTGCTGATATTTCTTCCCTCGAACTTGCCGGTGGCGTGAGCATGCCCTCGATCGGTTTGGGCACGTGGCCCATGCGTGGACAAGAGGCGGCCGCAGCGGTGCTGTCCGCCCTCGACGTGGGCTACCGCCGCATTGATACAGCGGAGAACTACGAGAATGAGGACGCCGTGGGCAAGGCCCTGGCACAGAGCCGGCTTCATCGCGATGAAATTTTCGTAACCACCAAATTCAACAAGCAATGGCATTCGACCCAAGGCGTGCGCCAGGCGTTGGAGAACTCCCTGGACCGCTTGGGTCTTGAGTATGTGGATCTGTTCTTGATCCACTGGCCCAACCCCCAGCAGAACACCTATGTCGAAGCCTTCACTGAGCTGGGCAAACTAGTAGACGAGGGCAAGATCCGGGCTGCGGGAGTCTCGAACTTCAAGCCCTACCAGCTGCAGAACGTCCTGGATTCGGGGCTCGTGCCGGCGCTGAACCAGATCCAGGTTGATCCTGAACGGCAAAGCGTCGATTGGCAAGGTTTCAACACCGAGCATGGCGTTCGGACCGAAGCCTATTCCCCGCTCGGACGCAAGAAATCTGGACTCCTTTCACATCCTGCCCTGGTCCGGATCGCCCAAGCGCATGGGAAGAGCAGCGCGCAGGTGACCTTGCGCTGGCATGTCCAGTCCGGGCGGGCAGCGGCACCGAAATCGGCAGACCAGCGGCGGCAGAGCGAGAACCTGGACATTTTCGACTTCCAGCTCACCCAGGCGGAAATGGCCGCCATCAATGCCATGGATACTGGTGCTGGCCCCTTCACCGATTCGGATGAGTTCGGGCACTGAATTCCCGCAATACCTGCATGCGGCAGAAACGGAGAACCCGAACATGCTTCACGGCTACCAGCGCCCAGATATCTAAGTGGCGGATTACTTCGACGAGCACGGTGCGCTGATCCCCTATGGCCAGCGCTGGGATGAGCAGCCTCCAGCGGAGAGCTATTCGCTGACCTCCCATGTGCAACGCTTTGCCCCGGTGCCGCAGGTAGCCCAGGCGTTGCTGGATTGCCTGCGCGAGCAGTTCGAGGTGCGTTGCTTCGAAGATCCCGGGCTGGCCAGGCAAATGCGGATTCAACCGGGCCATGTGGTGCGCTCTGTTCGCGTATTTCCGATGGATTCGCGCTGCGCGCCACTGGGCATGGTCTTCACCACGTTTCCCGCGGTGCACCTGGAGCTCGGCGCGTTGTACCGCGCGACATTTCCGCCGTGCGGCTGCGATGGATGCGACGAAGTTGTCCCAGAAATCCTTGAGGAACTCGAGATCCAGGTGAGTGCCGCCGCGTCCGGAGGATTCGGCGAGTTCCTGGATCGAGGCATGGACCGCCTCGTGCACTGTTTCGACGTTGACCGGACAGGATTCGGCGAGCAGTCCCGCGGCCTTGAAGACATATCGCCGGCACGGCTAGCCAGAGCACGCGCAATTCTTCCCTCAAGCCGCGTGTGGGCACCTTGGCCATTGCGCTAGGTCAGTCCAGCGTCCACTCTCGAAGTCCGTCGTCGAATGCGCCGTAGGCATTCACTGTGGCCTCGCTGCGCTTCAAGGAGGCTTTTGCTTCATCTTCCCGTATGCATCCAGCAGCATCGAAGACTTGGCACCAGGCCACAGGTTCATTTGAGAGCTGGTGCGGTACCCACCGCAATTCGCTGACACCCCATTCGCCGGGCGCTCCCTGGGTAAACGTTGCCTTTACGCTGATGCCTTCGCGGTTGAGAATGGTTGGTGTGGCGTGTTTTGCCACGGAATTGCCCAAACCGTAGACGATCCAGGTTCCGTCGTGCTTCTCAATGGGCAATACCGAGTGGGTGTGGTGCATGTAGATGAAATCGAAGACACCGGACTCTGCCAAGGCTCGACCGAGCCTTTTCTGGGACGCTGTCGGTTCGGTGCTGTATTCAGCCCCATCGTGCACGGCAGCCACGACGATGTCCGCTCCCGCCTTGCGCGTTGCCTTGCCCCTGGCGATCAGTTGCTGCGCATCCACCCCGGTATCGACTTGCCAGTCAGCTTCTTCCGGCAAGCCATTGAGCGAATAGGTGCTGGTTACTACACCGAGCTTCACGCCTTCCATGTCCAGGATCGATGGCTTCTCGGATTCTTTTTCACTGCGGTAGGAGCCGGTCGCGAAAAGCCCATTCGCTTCCAGAGCGTCCAGCGTTCGCTCTACTCCGGCCGTCCCGGCATCTACCGTGTGATTGGTGGCAGTGGTGCATCCGTCGTAGCCAATAGCGCCGAGGTCGGCCAGGATTCGATCTGGGACCGTGAACCGCGGATACCCCGAATACGGAGGGACACCAATCGGTGTTTCCAGATTGCATAGCGCCACATCTGCGTCCTGGACATAGGGTGCCAGGCCCGCAAGCAAGGGGCTGAAATCGTAGTCGCCGCCGTTGCCCGTTTCCGCTCCAGCCGCTTGCTTCGCTTCATCCAATAGCTGCGGATGCAGCAGTACATCGCCGGTAACCATCAGCGATAGCTCTTCGGGTGCCGAAGGTGCGGCCGAGGCATCCGCTATGGCTGAACTCGGAGCCGGTTCCGGCGAGGCAGGAACGCTGGCCTGGACGGAAGGCTGCGGGGTTGCTGGTTCTGCGTGATCGCTTGGGACTGCAGAGCAACCGCCAATCAGCAATGCGGCCAGCAGCGTTGAGCTCAGCGGAAGAAATGCAGGCAGTGCACGTTGGGGCATGCATCGAGCCTAGCTCAGCTGGGCATCTGGGGTGTAAATGCAAGCTAAATCACGTTTTCCATGAAAACCTAGGCCTATGCAAAACCCGCTTCTGACTCCCAGTACCAGGCCCTACCAATGGCCAGCCTTCGACCAGCTCACCGCTGAGCATTACCTGGAGGCAGTCCGGCTCGGCGCAGCCGAACAGCGTGAGGAGCTGCAGCGCATCATCGACGATGCCCAGGCTCCCACTTTTGAGAACACTTTCTTGGCGCTGGAAGCCAGCGGGCAGACCCTGCGCCGTGCGCTCATGACGTATTTCTCGGTGATTTCCGCCCACGGCACCGAAGATCTGCGGGCGATTCAGTCGGAGATTTCTTCGATCTGGACTAGGCAAGAAGATGAGATTTACCTAAACCAAACCTTGTACTTGCGTCTACAAGCTTTGAATTATGAGGGTCTCCAGGGTGAAGATGCCCGTCTAGCCGAGCAAACGCTGAAGAATTTCCAGTTGGCCGGCGCAGGCTTGGGCGACGCCGAAAAGGACCAGTTGAAGGCACTGAACGCCAAACTCGCTGAGCTTTCCACGCAGTTCGCTGACCTCGTCCTGGAAAATCAGAATGCCCACGCTGTGCACTTCGACGATGCTGAGGAACTCGCAGGTCTTTCCAGCCAAGCGATCGAGTCCGCTGCGCAAGCCGCCAAGCAAGCAGGCCACGCATCGGGATACTTGCTGACGCTGGTTTCGCCTACCCAGCAACCGGTCCTGGAGTCGCTCGCGTCAAGCCAGTCCCGCCGCAAGGTGTTCAATGCCTCGATCAGCCGTGGCACCGAGGAAAACGCGACCATCCATGTGGCCGCCGAAATGGCACAGCTTCGCGCTGAACGCGCCGCTCTGCTCGGATTCGCCAACCATGCAGAAACCGTGCTCGACCAGGCCACTGCACCTTCCACCGCTGCGGTGGAAGAACGGCTGGCCGAGCTAACCAAGGCCGCCACCGCAAATGCCCGCCAGGAAGCCCAGGTGCTGGGCAAGATCGCCGGTGCCGAAATCAACGCGTGGGATTGGAAATACTTCTCCAACCAGGTCTTGCGTGAGGAGTACTCGGTGGATTCCGAGGCACTGCGCAACTACTTCGAATTAGACCGGGTCCTGGTCGATGGGGTCTTCGCGACCGCTACCAAGCTGTTTGGCATTACCTTCAGCGAGCGGTTCGACCTTCCCACCTACCACCAGGATGTTCGCGTCTTCGAAGTTTTCGACGCCGATGGCAAGCCGCTGGCGCTCTACACCGGCGACTACCTGACCAGGAATACCAAGAAGGGCGGTGCATGGATGACCAGCCTGCGCGATGCCGCTTCGTTCCTGGACGAGCGGCCAATCGTCACCAACACCTTGAACATCACCCCGCCTGCGCCGGGTGATCCGGTTCTGCTGTCCATGGATGAGGCAAATACGCTGTTTCACGAGTTCGGCCATGCGCTGCACGGGATGTTCTCCAGCGGAAAGTACGCTTCGCTTTCTGGCACCTCGGTCCCCCGCGATTTCGTGGAGTTCCCATCGCAGGTCAACGAGATGTGGATGCTCCACGAGGATGTCGTATCCGGTTATGCTATCCACCACCAGAGCGGCGAAGTATTGGACGATGCGCTGATCGAGAAGATCCGCGCGGCTTCGCTATGGGGCCAGGGTTTTGCAACCACTGAGTACCTTGCCGCCAGTGTCCTTGATTGGGCCTGGCACACCATCAGCGCCGGGACTGTTATCGAGGATCCGCTGCAGTTCGAACAGGACGTGCTTCAGGGCGCCGGCTTCGACTCCGCAATGATTCCGCCTCGCTACCGCACCGGTTATTTCCAGCACATTTTCGCCAATGGATACTCCGCTGGCTACTACTCCTACATCTGGAGTGAGGTGCTCGATGCCGACACTGTGCAGTGGTTCGAGGAAAATGGGGGCTTAATGCGCGAAAATGGTAATCGGTTCCGTGAGGAACTGCTTTCGCGCGGAAATACGCGCGATCCCCTTGAGTCCTACGAATTATTCCGCGGCCGCACCGCATTGGTTGAACCGTTGTTGCGCCGTCGAGGATTGGTGAACGCAGAATAATGACCACTATTGCCTCCGCACAGGAAGCACTAAGCCACTGGCATCAGGCACTTGCAGTCGCCACCGGCGGCAAGATCTTTACCACCCACGGATGCTCATGGGCATGGCAGCCAGTACGCAAGCGGCTGATCCTGCTGTTCCCCGAACAGCCAGAACAGGCGGGCCTGCGTCCGGCGCTAGCCGAAGGCCATCGGCTCGGCGCCCGGCGCGTGGAAGCTTGGGTTAACTCAGGCGCCCACGCAGATGAGCTGAGGGCGACCGGTTTCTCCGATAATGCCCAGGTTTCCTGGCATGCTGGCCCATTGGCCATTCCAATGGATCGTTGGACCGGCAAGATCCGTTTGGGCAATAACGTGCCTGAGGCCACGGGAGCTGATGCGGCCGAGCTGAACGTGACGAACCTTTGGCGCGAGACCAGCACCCAGCTCTCCAGCGGGCATCCGGCATTGCGCCGCGTCGAGCATGCCTTGGCTCGTACCGACGAGGGAGAGATCGTGGGCCGGGGCTTTGCCCAGCAGGGCCTGAACGGCCAGCTCATGGTGCATTCCTTGGCCGTAGGCAAGGAACATCGCCGCCATGGCGTTGGCACTGCCTTGCTTCATGGCCTGTCGCGATCAATGATCAATCCGCTGTCGCCGCCAGACGATGAGGTACCTCAGGAGCTATTGGCAGCGGCGACTCCGTCTAGTGCCGATTTCTTCAGTGCGAACGGCCTGAAGCTGCTGGGACGAGGACGCCATATGGTTCTGCGCTCCTGGAACCAGTAGCCAGCCACTGATAACGAGAAAGCTCAGCCGGTCACGGGGCGTTCCGTGACCGGCTGGGCTTTCTCGAATGGCCTTACCGCGATTTGTTGACTCGATAGACAAGCCGGGCGAAAGGTCCGGCTTGCCGCGCTTCAACCAGTTCGAGGCTCTCGCTGGAAATAGTTCGTGGCAATACGGGCGCACCCGACGATAGCGCGGCCGGGGCGATAGTCAATGCCAAGACATCGAGGGCATCGGCATCCAGGAATTGCCCCAGCAGTTCACCGCCGCCAAGTACCCAAACATTCTTCTCCCCTGCGCTGTCACGAATTGCCGGCAAGAACTGCGCAACTGGCCCGTTCAGCAGCTGCACATCAGCCCCTTCTGGAATGGGCAACTCCCTCGAAGTGAAGACATAGGTCTTGACCCCCGGATAGTATTCATGCCACTTTTGCGGATTTTCCATGAGCTGTTCATTCTCGATCATCCACATATAGGTGTTCGCGCCTTCGACATGCACACCAACGTTTTCAGGCAATAGTTCCGGATCAGGCTCTTGGGACCCCGGAACATCAAAGAGCCATTGCAGGCTATGGTTCTCGTCGGCCAAGTATCCATTGAGACTGACCGCGGCATCGAAGATAATCTCGCTCATGGCACATAGTCTGCCACAGGAAAATTGCTCACGGCTCCGGGTGCACTTCGCTACCGGCATGCCTGCTCCAGGGCTGCACCACCAGCAGGTCGCCATCGATGTCCCACCGGCTCTGGTCGAGCAGTAAGTGATCGGGGTGCGCCGAGATACTCGCGATTCCAGGCAGCGGACCTGGTTGGGCGGGGCCGGAGACGGATTGCTGCTCGTAAACGCACCACCTGGAATCAGTTGATTCATGCTGGCTGGAAAGAACACTTGGAGGCAAAGGCTAGATCGCAGTCTCGTTCCGTATCGGGCCCCTGCATCACTACCGGCAGCACAGAAGCAGCGAGGCCGAAGAAATGGACTGATCTGTCCACTTCTTCGGCCTCGTCATCAGCTACTCAGCGCAGTTCCTACCAGCCGCGCTCCGAAAGGCGGTGAGGCACTGGCACGTCGGCGACGTTGATGCCGACCATTGCTTCGCCCAGACCGCGGGAGATCTTAGCCAGCTCGTCCGGGTTGTCGAAGAAGGTGGTTGCCTTCACGATGGCCTCGGCGCGCTGCACTGGGTTGCCGGACTTGAAGATACCCGAGCCGACGAACACGCCGTCGGCGCCCAGCTGCATCATCATCGCAGCGTCGGCCGGGGTGGCGATGCCGCCAGCGGTGAACAGCACTACCGGCAGCTTGCCGGTCTGCGCGATTTCCTTGACCAGCTCATACGGTGCCTGCAGCTCCTTAGCGGCCACGTACAGCTCATCTTCCGGCAATGCGGCCAGCTTGGCGATCTCTGCACGGATCTTGCGCATGTGCCCGGTGGCGTTCGAAACATCGCCGGTGCCGGCTTCGCCCTTCGAGCGGATCATTGCGGCACCTTCGTTGATTCGGCGCAATGCCTCACCGAGGTTGGTGGCACCGCAAACGAATGGAACGGTAAAAGGCCACTTATCGATGTGGTTCTCGTAGTCTGCTGGCGAAAGGACCTCGGACTCGTCGATGTAGTCGACGCCGAGGGACTGCAGGATCTGCGCCTCGACAAAGTGGCCGATGCGCGCCTTGGCCATTACCGGGATGGAGACCTCGGCGATGATGCCGTCGATCATGTCCGGGTCGCTCATGCGCGAGACGCCGCCCTGGGCACGGATGTCCGCAGGAACGCGCTCCAGAGCCATGACGGCCACGGCACCTGCATCTTCAGCGATGCGTGCCTGCTCTGGGGTGACTACGTCCATGATGACGCCGCCCTTGAGCATTTCGGCCATGCCGCGCTTGACGCGGTCCGAACCGACGACGGAGTTCTGGTTGTTCGTAGACATGGTGAGGAGGGGTTCCTTTCGACACTGCGGTGACTCGTTTTTGCCCCAGAATTTCGGGGATATAAGCGAGGTGGTACGCCAGTAATCGTAGGATCGCTTTGCTTTATTACCTCGCGTGTTGCGTCATAATTGGCAGATAGTAGATTTATCCACCAGTTACGAGTTAGTGCGTAACATTGGCAATCTCTACTAAACAACTAGTCGGAGTGCTTTTTGCCGGTGAATATTTGGCGTGACGCTATTGCATCCGACACTTGATATTTTGCTGGCTGACCGTAGCCTTCAGGATTAGCTGCTTCAATGCGCGCCACTTCCTCAGACATAAATTGCACCAGCGGAACGTCGTCGTTGATATCTTCGGCTACGGAGCGCAATTGCTGCGCATATGCCAGCAATCGCGGAGTGAAGTGTTTGGTGTAGGAGGGGTCCGGGTCGCTGGCACGCTGATGGACGGATTCAAAATTTTTGGCAAGGTCCTCGATTGCCGGTTTAACTGACTCCATCACCTGCACCAATGCCCGGTCCGCCGCTTGCGAGATCGCAACTAGGCTCAATTGGTAGTGGTGCTCGGTGGCCACAGCCGCCGCGAGCCGTTCCAGCGGATCCAGGGTATCGAGCCAACCGCGCAGGAACCTGTCGCAGTTTGCATCATGCTCGTAGCTCAGGTCTTCAAGCAGCTGATCAATCATGCCGATTGAGTAGCGGGCTGCACCTTGGATGGCGAAACGCATTTCATGCTCGGATCCACTAATAATCCAGTCGCGGATTTCTTCGATGGTGCCGATTGGTTCAGGGGACCTGGGAATATTCAACGATGCTCATTTCAGGAAGAAGTTGCTCCAACATGCCGCAACAGTCTATTTGGTCTTGCATTGCAGCAGGCCAACATCGTGGCTTTTGCATTAAATGACGTTGGGCCCGACAGAACATTTCCATGTTCTGCCGGGCCCAAGTACCAGCTATTGCCTAGTTCGGGGTTTCGCTGTCCCACGCTTCGGCAATGGCACTGCGAACCTCGGACAAGGTCTGCGGGATCGCCTTGGTCTGCGCGATGATAGGGAAGAAGTTCCCATCCCCGTTCCAGCGCGGCACGATGTGCTGATGCAGGTGCGCGGCGATGCCTGCTCCCCCGGCTTCGCCCTGGTTCATGCCCAGGTTGAAACCGGCGGGGTTGGAGACCTTGCGCAGCACGCGCATTGACTGCTGCGCCAACGCTGCCATTTCGGCCGTTTCCTCCACCGTGATATCGGTGTAGTTGGGCACATGGCGGTACGGGCACACGAGCAGGTGGCCCGGGTTGTACGGGAACAGATTCAGGATCACGTAGCAGGTTTTGCCACGGTGCACGATCAGCGCTTCTTCGTCGGTACGCCCAGGACCGGCGCAGAATGGGCAACTGGCCTCATCCTTGACCTGGTCCTGTCCGCCCTTGATATAAGCCATCCGGTAGGGAGTCCACAGGCGCTGGAACGAATCCGGCACTCCGGCGAGTTCAAAGTCGTCGGTGACGGACCGGTCTGCTTGTTCCTGCATGCTTGGTGGACTCCCTATCCGAACTAGTTGTTGTTGTCGCGGCTCTTGATGGCTTCAACGATGCGGGCTACCGCATCGTCGACTGGAACCTGGTTCTCCTGGCTGCCATCGCGGAAGCGGAAGGACACGGCGTTTGCATCGGCATCTTCGCCACCGGCGATGAGCACGAATGGAACCTTGTCCTTGGACGCGTTGCGGATCTTCTTCGGGAAGCGATCCGTCGAGTCATCCAGTTCCACGCGGACACCCTGCGCCTTGAGCTTGGCAACAACTTCACCGAGGTACTCGTTGAAAGCCTCGGCCACTGGGATCGCGCGAACCTGTACCGGCGAGAGCCATGCAGGGAAGGCACCTGCGTAGTGCTCGGTGAGCACGCCCAGGAAGCGCTCGATGGAACCGAACTTCGCAGCGTGGATCATCACTGGTTCCTGGCGGGAACCGTCGGCAGCCTGGTACTCCAAACCGAAGCGCGCTGGCTGGTTGAAGTCGTACTGCACGGTGCCCATCTGCCAGGTACGGCCGATGGCATCCTTGGCCTGGACCGAGATCTTCGGACCGTAGAATGCGGCTCCGCCTGGGTCGGCAACCAGTTCGACGCCGGATTCGGTGGCGACGCGCTCCAGCACGGCGGTAGCTTCATCCCACTGCTCATCCGAGCCGATGAACTTGTCCGACTCCGGATCACGGGTAGACAGCTCCAGGTAGAAGTCGTCCATGCCGAAGTCGCGCAACAGCGAGAGCATGAAGTTCAGCAGGTGCTCAACCTCGGCCGGTGCCTGCTCCTTGGTGACGTAGGAGTGGCTGTCGTCCTGGGAGAAACCGCGCACGCGGGTCAGGCCGTGGACCACGCCGGACTTCTCGTAGCGGTAGACGTGGCCGAATTCGAATAGGCGCAGCGGCAATTCACGGTATGAACGTCCGCGGCCGCGGAAGATCAGGTTGTGCATCGGGCAGTTCATGGCCTTCAGGCGGTATTCCTGGCCCTGCTTGGTGATGTTGCCATCTTCATCGCGCTCTTCATCGATGTGCAGCGCCGGGAACATGGTGTCCGCGTAGTACGGCAGGTGGCCCGAGGTGTGGAACAGCCCATCCTTGGAGATGTGCGGGGTGCCCACGTACTGGAAGCCTTCTTCGACGTGGCGGTCGCGCACGTAGTCTTCCATCTCGCGCTTGATGATGCCGCCCTTGGGGTGGAATACCGGCAGGCCCGAGCCCAGCTCATCGGGGAACGAGAACAGGTCCAGTTCGGCACCGAGCTTGCGGTGGTCGCGGCGCTCGGCTTCGGCCAGGCGCTCCTGGTAGGCCTTCAGGTCGTCCTTTGTTGGCCATGCGGTGCCGTAGATGCGCTGCAGCTGCTTGTTCTTCTCGCTGCCCAGCCAGTAGGCGGCAGCCGAGCGGGTCAGCGCGTAGGCGTTCTTGATCAGCTTGGTGTTCGGCAGGTGCGGTCCGCGGCACAGGTCCTTCCAGACAGTGTCGCCGGACTTGCGGTCCACGTTGTCGTAGATGGTGGTTTCGCCAGCGGCCACCTCAACGGTGACGCCTTCGCCGGAAGTGTCGGCGGAGTCGGCCTTGGCCAACAGCTCGCACTTGTATGGCTCGTTGGCCATTTCAGCCTTGGCTTCCTCCGGGGAAACTTCGCGGCGGACAAAGAGCTGGTTCTGGTTGATGATCTTCTGCATCATCTTTTCCAGCTGCTTCAAGTCTTCTGGGGTGAATGGGTCCTCGACATCGAAGTCGAAGTAAAAACCGTCGGTGATGTAGGGGCCGATTCCCAGCTTGGAGTCCGGGCGCAGCTGCTGCACAGCCTGGGCCATCACGTGGGCGGTCGAGTGGCGCAGCACCTCCAATCCTTCTGGATCATTGATGGTTACGCGGGTGACAGTGGTTCCGGCTTCCAGTTCGCGGGCCAGGTCGCGCAATACGCCATCGACGTGCATGACAACCACGTCTTTATCGTTGGCAAAATGCTGCAGACCGGTCGTTCCCGCGTCCACCTGTACCTGCTCGCCGTCAATGGTGAGAGTCAGCTGCTCGCTCATGAGATCGGGTTCTACCTTTCAATCTGTGATGGCTTCATAGCTTGTGGCATACCTTGGCCACAGCCAGCCAGAATCCAGTTTAGTTCAGGACCCCACCTCAGCGTGCGTTTACCTCCGGTTTTACGAAGATTGATCGCCCTCTTGTGACTCGTTCAACAGCGAATCTGCGTTGAACAGGCTCATGACATGCCAGATTTCACGATCGCCCGCGGGCTGCGAACTGGTGACTTTACCGTTTTTCAGATCCTCGCGGAAAGCCGGAATCACTTCTTCCATGCGACGCATGAGTTCGTCGCATTCATCTTGGGTAAGCATCAGGTTGCTCGTTTGCATCTGCGCTTTAATCTCCCCGGACTCTTCGCCGCGATAGTGCCTTTCTGCATGCCGAAGCGTCGCTTGCAGGCGGCGTTGCTCGTCATGGACCACTTGGCTGAGGTAGGCATCCATAGTCGTCCCGGTCTGGTCCTCCGGGCGCTCTCCCACTTTGCCGGTCGTATAGCCGCGAGCCGCAGGTTTCCATACGCGGTCACGCCTATCGCGCGCCAGTTCCGGAACTTCAACGATCATGTCGGCTTTGGCCAGCTCACGCAGATGGAAACTGACCTTGTTCGCGGGTACGCCAAGAGCCTGCGCGAGGTCTGCCGCGCGTGCGGTTTCCATTGCCGAAAGCGCGTCAAGGATTTGCCGACGCAAGGGGTTTGCGATGGCCTTGAGCATGGGGGTGGTGAATGTGACCGGTGGCTCATGGTTGCTCATAAGCACAGCATAGCAATCCCACAAATAAAGTTGCGCAAATTCTATTGCGCAACTTTATTTGCGAATCTATAGTTGGTGCCATGACCAGCATCCAGGCCAACGATCCATCAGGCACCACAGCGATTATCACGGAGCCTTTGCCGCCTTTGCGCGTGCAGCGCAACTACCGGATGTGGCTGCTGGCGGACTCAACGGCCTTGCTGTCGGGCAGTATTTACGGGTTCATCTTTCCTTTGATCTTGCTGTCCGCTACGGGGTCCCCGGTTTTGGCCGGAACCCTGGCCGCAGTGGGAATGGCAGCACGGGCGAGCGTAATTTTGGCCGGCGGAGCCATGGCGGATCGTACCGACAAGGCTCGGATGATTCTCATAGGAAGTTTCGCCGGTGCTGCAATCACGGCAGTCATGGCCCTGGGCAGCAGCGTCGGTTCACTGCCGGTTGCATTCTTATGCCTTGCCCACATCCTTATGGAACTGCGCGGCGGGTACTTTGGGTCGACAACCAATGCCGCCCTAAAGGATCTCGTACACCCCAAACAGCTCGGCCGCGCGATGGCGGCGAATCAAGGCCGCGACTCGGTGCTGATGCTCGGCTCCGCTCCCCTGGGCGGCGCGCTTCTGGGATTAGGCGGTGGCATTGCCCTGCTCATCGTCAGTGTCCTGTATCTGATCGCTGCGGCCAGTGGATTTGCACTGCGTCGTCCATTGCGGGCAGCCAAGCGATCTGGGCAAGATTCCAATGGCACCAGCAATGATTCCGAAGAGGAAGTGGCCCACGGAATTCTGGCAGGCATGCACTGGTGCTTTTCCCGGCCACAGCTGCGCGCTCTGCTGATTTTGATTACGGTCGTCAACATCGGCGTCAACGGGCTGATGACAACGCTGATCTACGGACTTCAACAGCGTTCCGAAGAACCCTGGGTTATCGGGTTAACTTCTACCTTCATGGGCGTTGGAATGCTGTTCGGATCGTTGGTCGCAACGAAGCTCATCGATAAATTCCGCAGTGGTTTACTGACCTGCACCTGTCTCACCATTTTGGGTGTAGCCATGCTGCTCATCGGGTTTAATACGAACCTGCTCTGGATGGGGACCATGCTGATGATCAGCTTCCTCAGCGTTCCAGCTCTCAACGCTGCGGTGGGTGGATACTTCATGGCCTCCATTCCGAAGCAAATGTCTGGGCGCGCTAATTCCCTAATCACCTTTATGGCACTGGCCGCTTTGCCCTTATCTCCGCTGCTTACCGGATTTGGTCTGGAATCGGTCGGCATGGGACCAACGCTGATATTTTTCGGGGCATTCGTTTCCTTAGCAGCAGTCTTGGCCTGGCTCTCACCGCAGGTACGGCGCATACCCCTTCCTGAGCATTGGATGGCGGCATCGCCCGAACTCACCAGCGCATCCGCCCCTCAACAATCCCCCGCCCCAGCGGCCTCTACCGAATAGGAGTATCCAAAGTGAATTCCGATCCCACGTCGCCCAGCGATTCCCGGTTCAAGCGATCAGCCCGGAAGCGAATCTTCAGCAGCGAAAAAAGATACCGCCATGCTTCTGCGTTGACGCACCAAGCCGACGATGCAGTTGCCCAGGCGAGGTATCAAGCGCTGCGCAACGAGCAATGGATCTATTTATAAGGAGGCAGGAAAAGTCTTGGAAGATCCGCAAACCCATGGCTTTCATTTTCAACCCCTCCTACCCTAGGAATATGAACAAACCGGCCCCACCTGTCATCAGTGCCATTACCCTCGGAGTGCGCGATGTCGGTGCTTCCACGAAGTTCTACACCGAGGGCCTGGGGTTTGAGCTGGTTCAGCCAGCCCACCCGGAAATCGCTTTTGTCCGTGCCGGCTATGGCTTGATGCTCGCCCTCTGGGATGTGAAGCAGATGCCCAGCGAGTACGGCGACGTCGGGCATAGCCAGCTGGCGCCACCGATCTCACTGGGACACAACGTGCACTCTGACGCAGAAGTGGACCGACACTACCGGCGAGCGCTGGATGCGGGAGCGACTTCTGTCACCGAACCGACGGTGCAGCCGTGGGGTGGCAAGAGTGCTTGTGTGGCTGATCCGGATGGCTTCCGCTGGGATTTTGTGCACAACCCATCATTTGTCGTCGACGCCGATGGGCATGTTTCCTCGGTTTGAGAATTATCAGTTTTCAGTGATCTTCCTTGATGCCTCCCGTTCAGGCCAGGGTTCATAGGTGCTAATTTGCCCAGGCTCATCACTAGTGCCTGCAAAGCAGCAGGCCTTCGCTGCGAAATGGTCGATGGCGTCCGTGACGCTGAGGAATGGAATAGCCGGCGCCCCAAAGGGCTCTTCGTACCAAAGTTGGACGCATGCTCCGTTGCGTACTTCGATTTCTGCGTCCATGCCCTTGAAGAGTACTTTGGCTCCACGAATGAGCGCATCTTCGGCCTCCCAGGACGTATCTTCATCGAAGTAGATGAAGTCGTAGTCACGAATTCCTCTTTGCGGATCTTTGCCTTCGAGCACGTTCCAAACTGTTTGGGATAGTGCACCTGCAGTGAGCCACCAATCATCTGCGCTTACGCCCGTTCTCCCCTCACATCAGGTATCTCTCCTATTGGACCCGATGTATCTGTTAGGTAAACCCTGTCAGCGAACTAGCTCATCAGGCCCCTCTCTGGTCTAGGCCTTCAGCTTCCATCCGTTTGGCGAGTTCCCCGACACTTTCGATCTTGCGTGCTCCCTCGCCGAGGTTTGGCCGATAGTTTGGTTGCGGCCGGGTGAGCTCCGCGAGGTAGCTTGCAGCAGGCAGGGTCTCCGGCTGATGCAGGTCCCAGGCGTTCAGCGCTTGGAGGGAGATGCCGCGCGGTCCGGTACGGCGTGTGACCCCGTGGATGAGCAGCATGCGTGTGGAGAAGAGCAAGGGCGCTGTGCGCTGCTGCGTGTCATCGAAGAAGGTGGCGTCGATGCAGCCAGTCCCATCATCCACGGAAATGAAGACCACACGCTTGCCTCCGCGCATGGGAGGAGTCTGAGTGGCCACCCGTACTCCGGCGACCAGAACTTCGGTTCCGTTGCGCAGGTGCAGCAGCTCGGCTGCCTGCGTAATGGGCAGGTGCGCCAGCCGTTGGCGGTACGAGGTGATCAGATGCTCGCTGGCGTCCAGATGCATGAGGTCCAATTCGGTACGTACTACTTCCGCGGGATCCAGTGCTTTGCCGGTCTGGTCGATATATTCGATCTGCCCCAGATCCAGGGCAAGTTGCCCGGGTCCCGGCCGGTATTTGGCCGGAAGGGAGCTGTGCGCCATGGATTGCGTGTGGGCGATCGTGTCGGCACGGGAGGTCCCGGCCAATAGGGAATCGAACACTCCGAGTGCTGCAAGGTTCTGGTAGGTGCGTCGCGAGAGTCCTGCGCGGGCGCGGACATCGGCGAGGTGCTCATAGGGCTGGCCTGCGACCAGGCGTTGTACTTCGCGTTCGCTCATCTGGTGGATATCGCGGAAGGCCAGACGGATTCCATAGCGTCCAGGGCGCAGCGAGCTGGGTGCGCGGGGCACCACAGGAACCTTCACTGGAGCGGATTCGAATATTCGTTCGACTCGGTAGTGCCCGGTGGATCGGTTGATATCCAGCGGAAGGATGGGAACGCCCATTCTGCGTGCTTCGGAAACCAGCAGCCGCTTGGGGTACATGCCCGGGTCGTGCTCCCAGATCCCCGCAAGGAAAGCTTCGGGGTGGTGCGCCTTGAGCCAGGCTGAGTGGTAGGTGGGTACGGCAAAGGCAGCCCCGTGGGCCTTGCAGAATCCGAAGGAGCCGAAGCCGGAGAGCACCTCCCAGACTTGGTCAATGGTTTCCTGGCTATAACCGCGCTTGGCCGCTTCGGCGCGCACATAACGTTCTACGGCTGGTTCCTTCTCCGGGTTGCCCAGCAGGCGCCGGTAGACATCGGCCATGCCCAATCCGCATCCGGTGAGCACATCAAGCATGCGCAGCACCTGTTCATGGAAGACGGTCACCCCGTGGGTTTCGGCGAGCGCCGGAATCAGATCCTCGTGCAGGTATTGGGCAGGGGCGAATCCGTGGCGGTGCTCCAGGTAGGGCTTGACCATATTCGACTGCATGGGACCCGGGCGGAACAGGGAAATATCGATGATCAGGTCGTTGAATTCGCGGGGCGCGAGCTTGCCGATCAGTTCGCGCTGCCCCGGGGATTCGATCTGGAAGCAGCCCAGCGTATGGGTGGAGCGGATCAATTCGAAAGTTGGTTCGTCATCCAGTGGCACCCTGGACAGGTCTATCGCTCCGGTAGCGGAGATATAGCTGTCGTCGGCGTGCCCTCCGGCGCGGGCGGCCGCTTGCTTATCCGGGTGCATGCGGGCGATCTCCTCGAGCGTGTAGGCGATGGCCGATTGCATGCGCACACCGAGCACGTCGAGCTTGATCAAGCCCATCAGGTCCATGTCATGCTTGTCGAACTGGCTCATCTGCAGTCCGATGCCCGAGGGCTGGACCGGGGTGCGGTCCAGCAGGCTCGCGTCGGAGAGGATCACCCCGCAGGGGTGCATGGAGATATGCCGGGGCAGCCGGTCCAGGCGCTCGGTAGCGTCGATGAGGATATCGAGCTGGGTGTCATCGGTAATGCGTTCTGCCAATGCGGCCAGCTCCGGCTTCTCGGTGAGCGCTTCGCGGAAAGAGGATGCGGAGAAGCGCCAGAGCTGCTTCGCGATCTCATCCACCTGCTCCTGCTCTACCCCGAGGGCGGCCCCTGCATCACGGACCGCGCCGCGCGCACGGTAGGCGTTCTGCATGCTCATCAGGCTGACGCGCTCTTCCCCGAAGCTGGAGAAGATCTCGCGGTAGATCTCGTGGCGGCGTGCGGATTCCACGTCGATGTCGATATCCGGCAGGGTGGTGCGGGTATCGGAGAGGAAGCGTTCGAACACCAGGTCGTGGGCCAGCGGGTTCACCTGGCTGATGCCCAGCAGGTAGTTCACCAGCGAGGAAGCACCGGAGCCGCGGGCGGCCACGCGGATTCCCATGCCGGTGATCAGCTTGACGGTTTCGGCGACGGTCAGGAAATACCCGGCGAAGTCCAGCCGGTCGATCACCCCAAGTTCCAGAGCCAGCTGTCTTTCAATGAGGCTGGGATTGGCGTGCGGCAAGAGCCCAGGCACCGCTGCATGGACTCGCTCGGTGAGTTCTTGCATGGCCGGACGGTGCAGGCCGATGATCTTCGCTTCGGGGATCACCGGCTGCTTCCATCCAAGATCGGCTACCGGGTCTGCCGCTGCCCATTCGGCGAGCGCTTCAGTTTCCCGCAAAAGCTGCTGCGTCCAGCTCCTTTCTGTGGCTTGGCCGATCTCCTTGGCCAGCTGGCGCATCTGGGGCGGGGTTTTCAGCCACCCTTGGCCATTGGGTTGGCAGGAGTCCAGGTTCTTCAGGCTATGCAGGGCGCGCGCCGAGTCCAGGATGTCTGCGGTAACCGCTCCATCGGGGTCCACGTAGCGCACGGCGTTGGTGAGCACGGCCCTGATCCCCCGCTCCTGGGCGTAGCGCAGCAAGCGGGCTGCTTCACCGAGGCTGTAGCGCGATCCAGGGCTGGAGAGGTGCGTGGTGATTTCCACTCGCAGCATCTTTCCCAACCGCTTCTTCCAGCTGGCAAGCAGTGCCCGGGCTTGGGCGTAGCTTCCCTTGAGGATTGCGCGGGCCACGTCTGATTCGCCGCCGAGCAGGATCATCAGGTTCCCGGCAGCACCCAGGTGTGCCAGCTGCTCGGTTTTCAGCCCCGGAACCCCGTGCGCAGTGCTGTGCGCGAGGGTGATGGTTCGGCACAGCGCCGCATACCCTGCGCCATTGCAGCGCCCACGGGCCAGCAGGACAATCCGCCCTTGAGTTTCTCCGTGGTTATCGAGCACGGCAAGGTTCACCCCGAGAATCGGGTGCAGCCCTTCTGCCATGCAGGCCGCCACATGCTTGACCGTTCCATAGAGCCCATCCCGGTCAGTCAGCGCGAGCATCTGGGCACCCTGCGCTTTGGCCGCTTGGGCCAGCCGCTTTGGGTGCGAGACTCCGTAGTGGGCGCTATAGGAAGAACTGACGTTCAGGTGGGTGAAGCTCATGGAGGTCCTTCGAATATATGTTCCCCAGCAGGGGAATTAGGCGCTGCGGGCCAGCGACTCATGCACACGCACCAGACGCCACCGTTCGGTTTGCGCATCAAAACTCACATCAACGCTGTGCACTTGCCGGGATCCGCGCACCGCGACCAGTTGCAGGCGCCACATCTCATAGTCGGCAATCCCCGCACCGGCGCCGCGAGGAATCCGCAGGTTTTCATCCCACCATTTGCGGCGTTCGAACCAGCGCTGAGGCTCGGCCACCAAGCGATAGCCCTGCCCTTGCCAGCTCACGCGCAACGGCATTCCATCAGCTGCACGAGTAACCTCGATCGACTCGGTGAACATCCCCACGTGTGCACTCCTTACTTAGTAGAACCATTCTATTCGAACACGTGTTCGAATGACAGTTACACTAGTCAGCGCGACCGACAGTTTGGGTTAGCCAAGTGCAGCGGATCTCAGCGCCGACGGACTGGTTGAATAAGCCCTGCGAAAGGCAGCGCTGAGCGCAAAGGGTGAAGAATATCCGACATCCCGGGCAATCTGCGACAGCGGTGCATCGCTGGCGAGCAGCGCATCATGAGCCAATGCCAGACGCAATTTGGTGAGGTACCCCATGGGTGCGGCGCCCATGGCCTGGCGGAAGGCTGGCGAAAAAGCCGAACGGGACATCGCAGCTGTTCTGGCCAGCCCCTCCACGCTCCACGCTTGCGCTGGTTGCGCCCACATCGCCCCCACCGCCACCCCAATGCCTGGCGCCGCCGAGCGAAGCACCCTGGTTCCCGGCAAGTGCTGCAAGGCGCAGATCGCCAGAATATCCAGCAGCCGGTCCAATACCACCTGCTGGGCGAGACCCGCACTTTCGGCTTCGGTCGCCAGCAGTTCAGCCCATCGCCACGCCGCGTCGTCATCGATAACTGCCAGATCGGTACCCTCGCAGACAAGATCAGCGACAGCGCTGGTCGTAGTGAAGGTGCCAACCAGTAGCTGGTCGGGGCCATTAGGCGAATTGCCCCATGCACGCACCCCATGGCGCAACTCTTGGACCATGGCTCGGCCCGATGGCCCCAGGCATTGCTGGCCCGGGGCAATGGCATAATTACAAGGCGCCGCGCCCGGAAGGGTCTGGGCGCTGGCCGAGCGAACCTCATAGGAGGCTGATCCGCAAATGACGACCAGTTCCCCTTGCCGCGCCACCACGGACTTTTGTCCTCGTTGCACCCTGCAGGATCCCGAGCGCACCGCCAAAATCGTCAGCGGGCAATGATCGCGAACAGCAACACTCCACTGGCCCTCCATGCACATGCGGAGAATGAAGGCTTCACGAGCCCGTGGGCCAGAAGGGAAAAATGCATCGGGTCTCACGCCACCACTCTGGACGATTGCGTATGCATTGTCGAGCCTTGAGCATTCAAAATCCAGCCCAACATCTGTTGAATGAAATCATGAACCTGCCGTTGCTTACTATTTTCCTGCCGCTGCTGACAATTGCCACCGGCTTGATCATTGCCGGATTCTACGTTTCCTTCACCCTCGTGGTCTTCCCTGCGTTAGCGCGAATGGATAATCGCTCCGCAAGCACGTTCATGGTCCACGTGAACAGATACGCCCAACGGCCCCCATTCCTGAGCTTGTTCTTCCTCGGCTTGCTCGCCAGCACTGGATGCCTTGCCCTCTCCATCGTCCACGAGAATATCCGCATATCGATCGGAGCGGCACTGGTGCTTAGCGGTGCCCTGCTCACCATCGGAGTCAATGTTCCGCTCAATCGGCGACTGGAACAGAATTCGTTGGCTTGGGCGAAATATGAGCCACGGTGGATCAGGGCCAATGCCGCGCGAGCACTGGGTTCCGGCCTAGGCGCTGTCCTCCTGCTCAGCGGTGTTTGAGCTGGATGCAGCACTCCTGCCCCGTCACATCCATTCCGGGGGCAACCCGTGATCGACCTGCACAAATTGGCTCTGCGCGAAACTGCCTGCGTCATTGTGTCTCGAATGCTCGATTAGCACCTGAGACACCGATAGCATCGAGAGAGCACTAGCCAATCGTTCCAGGAGCTAAATCCCATGTCCCATAAGGTCAAAGCCGTTATTTCCCGCGTCAAGGACGCACCCGTAGAGGTCGTAGACATCATCGTTCCGGATCCGGGTCCCGGAGAAGTAGTTGTCGATGTGCTCACCACCGGTGTCTGCCACACCGACCTGCACTACAAGCTCGGCGGAATTGGCGACGAGTACCCGTACCTGCTGGGCCACGAGTCCACCGCAGTAGTCAGCCAGATCGGCGAGAACGTCACCAACGTCAAGGTCGGCGACCGCGTGATCCTGAACTGGCGTGCAGTCTGCGGCCAGTGCCGCGCTTGCGCCAAGGGCGAGCCGAAGTACTGCTTCAACACCTTCAATGCCACCCAGAAGATGACCCTGGAAGATGGCACCGAGCTTTCCCCGGCGCTGGGCATCGGGTCCTTCGCCGAAAAGACCCTGGTCCACTCCGGCCAGTGCACCATCGTGGATGAAGAAGCCGACCCGGCCGCAGTAGGCCTGCTCGGTTGCGGTGTCATGGCCGGCATCGGGGCAGCGATCAATACCGGCGAGATCAAGCGCGGCGAGTCCGTCGCAGTGATCGGTTGCGGTGGCGTCGGCGCTGCTGCCATCGCCGGCGCGCAGCTGGCCGGCGCAACCACCATCATCGCGGTGGACGTGAACCCGGACAAGCTGGAAGGCGCCAAGAAGTTCGGCGCCACCCACACCGTGGATTCCTCCAAGGTCGACGCCGTGGAAGCCATCCAGGCGCTGACCGGCGGCTTCGGCGCCGACGTCGTCATCGACGCGGTGGGCCGCCCGGAAACCTACAAGCAGGCCTTCTACGCCCGCGATCTTGCTGGCCGCGTCGTATTGGTAGGCGTGCCAACTCCGGAGATGAAGCTCGAGCTGCCGCTGCTCGATGTCTTCGGCCGCGGCGGCTCGCTGAAGAGCTCGTGGTACGGCGACTGCCTGCCGAGCCACGACTTCCCGATGCTCGTCGAGCAGTACAAGCTCGGCCGCCTGGATCTGGATGCCTTTGTCACCGAACGCATCACGATCGATGAAATCGAAGACGCGTTCACCAAGATGCATGAAGGCACCGTGCTTCGTTCGGTGGTGGAGCTCTAGTGGCCGCCCGCATCGAGAACGTCGTCACTTCCGGCACCTTCTCCCTGGATGGCGGGACGTGGGATGTCGATAACAACGTCTGGATCGTCGGCGATGATTCCGAGGTGATGGTCATCGACCCGGCACATGATGTAGCCAAGATCCGCGAAGCTGTGGGCGATCGAGAAGTCATGGCCGTGCTGCTTACCCACGGGCACGATGACCACATCCGCGCGGCTGGCGAATTCGCCGACGCCGTGGATGCACCGCTGTTCTTGAACCCGGAAGACCGCATGCTCTGGGAAGCTGTCTACCCCGAGCGCGATGTGGACGCAGAAATCAGCGAAGGCGATTCATTCACCATCGCCGGCACCACGCTGACCGCCCTGCACACCCCGGGGCACTCTCCGGGCTCAACCTGCTTCTACGCTGAAGACCTCGGTGTACTGTTCAGCGGCGACACCCTGTTCAACGGCGGCCCGGGGGCTACCGGCCGCAGCTACTCCAGCTTCGAGACGATCGTCGAGTCGATCCGCACCAAGCTGCTGGTCCTGCCAGCTGAAACCGTGGTCAATACCGGCCACGGCGATGCCACCTCCATCGGTGCCGAAGCGCCGAACCTGGATGAATGGATCAAGCGCGGTCACTAAGCACCACGCATCGAGCGGCAGCAGGCCATTAGAGCAGGCTGCCGCTCGTGTTTAAAGTTGATGCGCAAAACATCTGGTGATGGCAAGATTAAATACATGCCTTCAGATAAACGCTACAAGTCCGCCACTGCCTTATTCCTGGGCGCAGCAGTATTCATCATCGTCGGCATCGTCGTGCTGTGGTGGGACAGTCAACAAGAAGTAGTTTTCTACTCTGGATCCTATGTACCGCTGGTCGAAGACTCTGAAATCTACTTTGGCCCGGGTCCCGCCGAAGTTCTCGGTTGGGTGCTGGCTTTGCTCGGCGTTGGCGCGCTGGGGGTTGCCGGCGGCTTATCGCTTCGCCAGCTCGCTCGGTTCAAGGCCTGGTTCCTGATCGCCGGGCTGCTGTTGGCAGCAGGTGGCATCGGAGCACTGCTATGGGACTACAACCAGGTTCGAACCTTCGGCTGGTTCGCCTATGCCCCGCTGAGCGAAGCAGCATTCGTTCCTGACAGCGCAGCCCACGTCATGGGCGAGCTGGGACTTGTGGCAGGAACCCTGCTGGCCAGCAGCTACCTGGGGTTCCGGCTCGGGTCCAAGCCCAGCGGCTCAGCCATCCGCGGCTAAAACAGCGAGTTGCTGTGCGCCGCAATCAGCTCCGGCGAATTATTGCGCACATTGCCAACAGCGGTATCGACCTCATGCATGGTCCATTGGGAAGCCACATCGAAAGCTTCGGCGCGAATCTGCTCGATCAGCCCTTCACCGTCTTCCTCGGCAGGGTTCATCCACCGGCCCATCATCTCCTTGCCCAACGGAATGGGCAGGCGATCATGCAGGCCCGCAAGTTCGCCGAGCACCCCGGGCTCTTCCGCCGAAGGTGAATCCATGGTCATGATCGAGGTGGAAAGAATCCAGGACCCGTCCTGGTCCTTCCACCATTCGTAGAGGCCGGCGAAGAAGATCAGCTTTCCATCCTCGCGATGCACGTAGAAGGGGCGCTTTTTGCTGCCTTCCTTTTTCCATTCGTAATACCCTTCCACTGGGACGACGGCACGGCGCTTCTTCACCGCCGAACGGAAGGTCGGCTTGGTGCTGGCCGTCTCGCTGCGCGCATTGAAGGCGCGCACCCCGACCGCGAGCTCCTTGGCCCATCCTGGCACCAGCCCCCACCGTGCTACATGGATCTGGCGGTGCAGCTCATCGTCGATCAGCCGCTCGAGCACAACCGGCACGTCGGTAGTCGGAGCAATGTTCCAGGACTGGCGCAGTTCCAGATTGGCGTCCGCTTCCGCCTCGGCCTCTGCCACCAGATCGCCGATGGCTTTGGCCATCACATATCGTCCGCACATCGCCTACCCCTTAGAACCGGCATCAAGGAAAATCTGCTCCCCAGTCTAGCGAGCGGAGCAAAAGAATCCAGCGAACTTTTTCTACCCCTCCGGGAACAAAGTAAACATCATTGCCGTTACACCATGTATGAGCAACGAATTGAAGCTTGACCAGTACGTTCCCGCTGCCGGCGGAGTCACCATGTTCACCACCAGCTGGTGCGGCTACTGCCGCAACCTCAAGCGCCTGATGGACCAGAAGGGTGTCGCATACACCGAGGTGAATATCGAAGAAGTCGAAGGCACCGCAGAGATCGTCGAGGCGTTCAACAACGGCAACCAAACCGTGCCAACCCTGATCTTCCCGGACGGCACCGCAGCCACCAACCCGCGCATTGACGAGGTTGTTGAGCGAGTCGGCGCCTAGATCTGGCCGCGAACCAAAATCGGCACCCGCATCGGGTGCCGATTCTTTTTTAAGCTGTGCTAGATGCCTTGCAGCGTGGCGTGCTCGCTATATTCGTCGAGCAGCGCTGAAATAAATGCTTCGGTGGTGACAGCGGCGAGCAGATCATTAGCCGCGCCTACCGTCGTGGGATCCATTGGAATGCCCATTGCTTGGTAGACCCCATCGAGGACTTGCCGCAACGGCGCGGAATCCTCGACAACAAAGACCGAAGAGAACAGCCATGCCCCGGAAACCACACGCTGAGCTGTGCCTACCAGCTTCACTGGATAGTTGCGCGGCGATTTCCCATCAGGGAGGCCATGCACCGAATGATCTCCCGGGCAATACTCCCCCGGGATTGGCCCGACTTGCGCATTCACGCCAAGGCGCTGGAAAGCGTTGGCATACACCCTCGCGAAGACCTCGAAGCGATTCTGCTGGCG
Organism: Glutamicibacter sp. NPDC087661; assembly: GCF_044743275.1. NCBI lineage: Bacteria > Bacillati > Actinomycetota > Actinomycetes > Micrococcales > Micrococcaceae > Glutamicibacter > Glutamicibacter sp. NPDC087661. Next base: position 905,870 of record NZ_JBIUWE010000001.1, on the reverse strand, counting down.
CATCACCGCCTCGGCTTCGGGCTCAATATGATCAACGATCAATGTACCCCGGTGATACGCGGCGGCCCGGCCTCCGGCTTTGCGCACCAAAGGAGCAAAGCCTTGCTGCTGCGCTACGTCACGAGCCGCCTCATAGCCCTCTAGCCGCACATCGCGCTGGCCGAAGGCCAGGGTCGGGTCCGGACGATAGAGCCGTAGCAGCGCGCCGCTTTCGCCAGATTGGACGCTGCGCAGCAGTTGCACTCCACGTTCTAGGTCAGCAGCCGGGTCTCCGCTAGGATTTTCGATTTCCACAGATAACGGCGCATCTGACTGGGGGTTCCACAAACTCATAAATCTGAGTCTAATTCAGCAATTCGCTCCAGGCGGAGTAGATGTCACAGCATCCGATTGCCGATGGCCGAGGTTTCTGGGCCATAATAAAAGGCGTGCCAAATTCTTCTACCCCTGTCATCCTGATCGGCGGACCGTCCGGCTCCGGCAAGTCCTATCTCGCGTCGAAATTCGGCCGACCCCACCTGCCGCTGGACGAGTTCTACCGCCAGATCAGCGAAGACGGGAATCCCGTTGATTTCCCCCGTACCGGTTACGGCGAAATCGATTGGGACAATTTGGCTACCTGGAATCAGGAAGCCGCACTGCAGGCTATCGATGATTTGCTCCACCGCGGTACCACTCTGGTCCCTAACTACTCGATCACGACCTCGAGCTACAACGGGCATCGTGAAATCGCTTGCGCAGACGGGCCGATTGTCGCCGAAGGCATCTTCCTCTACGAAATTCTTGAGCCGCTGCGAGCCAAGGGCATTAACGTCCAAGCGTATTACGTGGACGAACCGGCATTGGTAACTGCTCTTCGACGGTTCGTGCGCGATGTAGCACAGCGCCGGAAACCGGTCCTGTTCTTGGTCAAGCGCGGCTATGCACTTTTCCGGGCCCACGGTGCAGACCGGGAAAAGTACCGCCAGCGCCAGTTCACGCTGAAGTCCAAGCCTGAGCTCAAGAAGCTGCTGGCCAAGCTTTCAACCGGCGCATCGAGCTAGCGCGAACGGACCGTCAGGATCTGTTCAGCACGGCCGAAAGGGCCTGCTTCATCGTGCAATACCGTTGAGGTCAGGCCGATGCCGTCAGTGCCGAAGCTCTGCTGGACATCCAGGCCCAGCCACTTGCCCTCGGGCTTGCGGTACATGTGGATCTGCAGATCCACGTTCGGGTAGATCCAGGTTCCTTCCCCCGGATCCACGCGCGGCACCACACCGTTTGCCGTGTCGATCATTCCCACCAAGCTGGACAACGCTGTGGCGTCTCCTGTGTCGACGAGGTCATGAGGAGTACGCAGCCACGCAAAACCTCGACCCGGCCGCAGCTCATCATTGGCGCGCATCTCGATGGATTTGATGTAGCCGCCGGGCCACTGCTCACTGATTTCGCGCACCGCGCAGGCCTCTGGGCCTGGGATTTCCTTGTCTTCAACCCCTGCAACAGCACTGGTGTCACCCGTAATCACCCGCCATGCGCGCGCAACGATGCTGGTGCGGCCCTTGGCCGTCATTTCGGCCTCGATCAATTCGATCGTCCGGCCGGGACGGACCATTCGCGTTGAGATCTCGAATTCTCCGGCGTGAATAAGGCCATGGATCTCATAGCTGATCCGTGCGATGCGCATGTCTTCACGAGGCTGGAAATTTTCCAAGGCGTAGGCCAAGATTCCAGAGGCAGGACCCATGTGCTGCTCCTGGGGATTCCACGCACCTTGGGAATGCCACGACGATCGATAGCGACCTTCACCGAGTGCTTCGAAATAGAAATTGCCATCAGCTAGGACCTGTTCAAGCTCCTCGTTGAGCTGGTGCGTCATCGTTGCCCTCCTGGCATCGCAGTGTTCAATACTCTGCCCTCAGGTTATCCAAGAGTAATTGAAATCACTAAACTAGCTGGCTGTGTCGTGCTCATGGGCTCGTTGGCCTGCATGATCCATGATTCCGAGCACCTCGGCAATGCCATTGACCGCCCACAGGGCGTGAGGAGTCATTGTGTCGAACTGCGCAGATTGCCCCGCCTTCACGTGATAGGTGCGATCTCCTAGCTTTAGCTGGATTTCTCCGAGGAGCACTGTGAACCATTCCTTGCCCGGATGAATACGCAGCTCGGTGGGAGCAGGCGCCTGCGAAGGGTCGAAACGCATTTTCGACACATTCACCCCGTTAACTGCGTCATCGGTGGACAGCTTCCACATGGTTATCCCGGGCATCGAAATCGGCTCCGGGCGGATAATAATCTCGGCTTCAGAGGTCGATACGAGCTCATCCAAGCTGGTACTCAGTGCCTTGGCTATTGGAACCAGCTGGTCAAGGGCAATACGCCGGCCTCCCGTTTCAATCCTGCTGAGCGTGGAAACGCTCAGGGAAGCCTTGCTCGCCAACGATTCCAACGACCAGCCTAGGTTCTGCCGCAACGTTCTTATGCGCTGGCGGATGACTTGGTCAACTTCAAATTCTTGCGTCATGCGCAAAACGGTACACCCCACAGCGCAAAACGTCGATACCGTGGACACAACATCACAAATAGCAGGGAGAGGAATCATGGAACATTTCGAAGCGATCATTATCGGCGGCGGCAGTGCCGGGCTCGCGGCCGCAGTCACATTGGGCCGCTCACGGCGTACCGTCCTGGTCATCGACGAGGGAAATCCGCGAAACGCGGCAGCGCAGCATGCCCACAACGTTCTGGGAAACGAGGGCATCAACCCGCTGGACCTCCTGGCCCGCGGACGGCAGGAAGCGATTGGCTATGGTGCGCGAATCATCGAAGGCGGGGTGGAGAACCTCACCGGTTCGCTGGACACCGGATTCAGCGTCTCTGCTGCAGGGAATACCTTTAGTGCCGAAAGAATCGTGCTGGCAACGGGCCTCATTGATGATTTGCCGTCGATTCCGGGGCTGGCCCAAGCATGGGGTGATACCGCGATCCATTGCGCATACTGCCACGGCTGGGAAGTGCGTGACCAGGAGATCCTGGTACTCGGAATCGGCCCCATGAGCACGCACCAAGCAATGATGTTCAGCCAGCTCAGCTCGAAGATCACCTTCGTCAACCACACCCCGGATGCATTGAATAATGAAAATCGCGCGACACTTGCCGCATTGGGAATACCGGTGGTTGAGCAGCCAGTGAAAGCAATCGATTTCGATACCCAAGGGACTCTGGATTCAGTCACACTGGCAGACGGCCAGAAGATCAGCGCTCAAGCTCTGGTCGTTGCAAGCCGAATGAACGCACAAGCCTCGCTCTATCTCAAGCTCGGCGGACAGCTTGCCGAGCACCCGCTTGGCACCTTCATCCAGGTCAATGAAATGGGTGCCACAGCCCTGCCAGGGGTTTATGCGGCAGGGAATGCCAGCAACCTAGGTGCGATGGTCATGGCAGCAGCCGCAGCCGGAACGATCGCCGGAGCAGCCATAAATGCGGATCTGCTCGGAAATCAGCTAGCTAAGGTCCAGGCGCAAGCGAATCCGTAACTGCTGGCTCTACCCCTTCGGGCACCGGCCCAAACGGGGTAGAGCCAGGGCCGCAGGGTGAGCATGAAAATAGCCCGCATCAATTTTCCAGAAAAATAATATTTACTAAAACACTAGTCAACAGGCAAATAACGAATGTCGATGCAACGATTTGCATTGCCAAAACGCCCAAGTATCACGCATCACGCCCCACGGACCAGCGATCAATGGTACGCTTGATTTGTTACCTCAACGGTTGCAGGTGTGAGTCCCCGCCAGTAATTGTTAGCAGTAGGATTTGTAGCACAGCCAACAAATCGTCTGTGCTTTACAAATCGGTTCATCGATCTTCAGATCGAATGAGCTCCTATCGAAACGAATTCTTCATCTTCTCTTCTTCACTGCAGATAAAACATCTCGACGACTCCGTACGTCACTTTTCTGTGGATTCCTTGTTCTACTCCGCTAGCGTGGGGTCATTACCCGTTAGCAGCCTGGATTCCGACGATGTTTAAGCAAGTGCAGCGACCCCCGTTTTGGCCGATACCGGCAAAATCAGTATTCGATTCTCCGTATCGACGGCAGGCGAATCGTTCTCGGCAGCTCTGCGCGAGGTAACCCCTAAATTTTCCGATTCGGAACTTCGGATCGGCAACCAGGCCACATCGTGGCCAATCAATAAATAAGGATATAACACTATGGCCACTGGCACCGTGAAATGGTTCAACGCTGAAAAGGGCTTCGGCTTCATCGCTCCTTCGGATGGATCGGCTGACGTCTTCGCACACTACAGCGCAATCCAGAGCTTCGGTTTCCGTAGCCTCGAAGAGGGCCAGACTGTTGAGTACACCCTGGAAGCTGGTCCAAAGGGCCCACAGGCAACCAACATCCAGGCTCGCTAAGAGACTTTCTTCAAAGGTGTAGTTCCCCGCAAGGTTGGAACTGCACCTTTGTTGCTTTTAACCGGTTCTTAGCTGCAGGCTTCGACCGGAGGACGTTCCCGAAGAACCCCAACGCCAAGCAATCTACCTGGCAGTTCCGTCTGCTTCGGGGGCAAGCGGAAAGCAGCAGCTATCGGCATCGGCAGCCGGAATTCAGCTCGGAATTCGACTATCAACTGCACGGGCTAGTAGATTGCGGAAACTCCACTGTGGCGCCACGGCAATGAATCGAAAAGGGAGCTGCATTCGCGACAGGTTGGGAACGGTTACCGGCGATCCGTTGGAGACCGGACTACTTGCCTGGGTAACTTTGCTGAACCCGATTCTTCGAATTCGCCCACCAGTCCCAGTTCATCGAGCACGTACAAAGTTGACGGACAGATGGTGCCACCGCGAAAGTCCCTGAGGAACTCACCGTGCTTGCCATAAACCGCTACTGGCACACCGCTGCGAGCAAGCATTAAACCGGCGGCCATTCCAGCCGGCCCTCCCCCAACTTTGATTCACTGCCTTCTGCCTTCTGCCTGCCATGAATATGCTCTCCTTCATTTGAAATGCCTATTACCGAATTGGATTTGCAGCCTACTCGTGAACAGTTCCAGCGCTATTAGACTTCATATTCACAGCGATCATGAACATCGCGAAAATCAACAGCACCACGGCCAGTCCGCGGAACCCTACAGCTGCCAAAATTGGGCCAGCGGTGAGACCGCCAAGCACACCAGCCAGATTCATGCAGAGGTCCGACGTGCCCTGCAACTTCGGACGTTCGGCAAGGCCAACTGATCCAGTAATCATCGTTGCGCCTGCAACCGTCGACGCCGACCAACCGAGGCCTAGGCTAAGCAACGCCAAAGTTGTCACGGTATGGTTCTCTGCATTGCTCCATACCAAGATGCTTGCGGTAACTAGCAACGCCTGCCCGGTAAAGATGACCGTTCGTGGACCTAGCATATCTGTGAGCCAGCCAAAGACTGGTGAGAGCGCATACATCCCCGCAACATGGACCGAAATGGTGATCCCGATGAGCGTGAGGCTTGCCCCTTGATGCTGCATGTGAATTGGAGTCATCGACATCATGGACACCATATAAAGATGAGTCAAGGCGACGGTAAGCACGGCATGCCTGGCAGCAGAAGTGTTTCTTAGGATGCTCCAGCCGCGGCGGCGAAGCTGAACCTCACTCGCTTGGGCAGCCGCCTGACGCTGTGCGATCTGCAACGGATCGGGACGCAAGCCCAGCCAATAAACAAGAACCCCTACCAGTTGGGCGCACATCGCAATAAGAAAGCCACCGGTAAACGGTGGAAGGCTAATGAACTGCGCTAGCTCTTCTCCAGGTTCAAATAAATTCGGGCCGATGACTGCACCCGCAGTTGTTGACCACACAACCAGGGAAAGGTCACGGCCTCGTGTAGCCGTGGTGGACAAGTCGGTGGCGGCGAATCGAGATTGGAGGTTCATTGCCGAACCTGTTCCCAGAACCAGCATTCCAAGCAGCAGCAACGGCCAGTATCTCAGAAAAGCTGCGGCAATGATGACGACAACACCGCTGGCTGCCAGCAATGCGCCGGTCGACAGCGAAATACGCCGGCCGAACTTCTGGGCAAGCAATGCCAAAGGCAACGCCATGATGGCAGCACCTAAAGTATTCATGGTCGCGGCCATGCCAGCCAATGCATCGAGTCCGGAAATGCTTACGATCAGCAGCGACCCCAAAGTCAGGGTTGCGCCACCGCCTAGACCTCCAAGAATTTGTCCCGCAGCGAGGACGGAAATCGACTTGCGTCGAATCCGCTGAATCTGCTGGTCGTCCAATGAACGCTGTTCATCCGAAGTGGATTCGATCTGCACATTGACTCCCCCGCATTTATAGCTACCTGTACTGTCTAAGTATCTACTATTTATCTCCGAGCGTTGATTGCGCCGCTGTGCATAACTATGGACCCACCGAAGCTGGGCTATAGCCGGAGTGGTCGCATCCCCATGAATTTCCAATTCAATGGGCTAGGTAACTCACCTTGATTGCGGATCCGCATCTTTCGACGCTCGAATAATACTGGCGTATCGCTCTGCCGGGTCAGCAGACAGTCCCACTTTAAGTTCACGGTTCACATCAACAGCGAACACCTCTGCGGCTCCGGATTGGAGTCCATCTCGCGGTCTTCAGACCCCAGTTTGGCTGAGCCGTCGGCGAAGGCGCAAAATTTCGGACCCGTATGTGAGATCGGTCCTTCCGAATAGGGCAACGGCGACGCATGCTTCTGTGGAAGCATACCGAGATTGCTATTACGCCTACTCAAGTTACTCGTTTTCACGAATCGCTGCCGCAGGCAGCTTACCTTTCGCTGCCTCAAGACCACTGCCTCCAAAGCTCAAAATACGTGCCTTGTCCGGCGCAGTCTCGATCGTTTCCATGACGTGCACCGCGAAGAGCGCCACTTGAGCTTCAAATGGTTCCAGTTGAGGCCAGAACTCTTCGCCACCAGATTGAACCGCGTGATTGAGCACTTCTTCGAAAGTGCAGTCGAATGCATATAGCTCTTGGGAGTCCGCATACCGCAAGAATACGTATCCATCTTCAGCAGGAGGCACAATAAAGACCTCGCCAAGCCCCGATAATTGGTGTTTCAATCGCTCCAGTTTGCCTGACAAGCTAGGCATTTGGACCCCCATTCTTGCTTTGGCAGAGAACCATAATGATGCAGCGATCTGATTATTCGGCCGCCGTGCTGAGGTCGCTCTCTTCTGCTTTTGTGGCCGAAGGAGTTTTTGCCGTAAGAGGCTGGACTCGCGTGGATGCTAGTCAAACCCCATTGCTCACGATACCTGCGAAATCTCGCCAGTTCGCGTTCATCTGCGGTTGCGGGCCAGGTTGCTTCCGCCCAAGCCATAATTCCCCGCGATCTGGCGGTTGTCCTTGACTCAATGGGGATACTGCGAGAACGAACTCCAGATTTCATAACCGCTGCTCACCGCGCAAACGGGACATTTGTCCACGCACCGGGTTCGCACGTGATAACTATTGGCGGTTCCAACACCACAGGAGCCCCAAGTTCTTGCTCGGTACACCGCTGACGTACCGTTAGCCCAGCCGGATACGTCAAGTTCGGAACTGTTTAAATGCCAGCAGGCCCGGACTCTGCATGAGTCCAGGCCTGCTGGCCATCACCAATTAGGCTGAAGATTTTCTAGATTAGAAATCCCAGTCTTCGTCTTCGGTGTTCACTGCCTTGCCGATCACGTACGACGAACCGGAGCCGGAGAAGAAGTCGTGGTTCTCATCAGCGTTCGGGCTCAACGCAGCCAAAATCGCTGGCGACACGTCGGTCACGGTCGACGGGAACATTGCCTCATAGCCCAGGTTCATCAGCGCCTTGTTGGCGTTGTAGTGCAAGAACTTCTTGACGTCCTCGGACAGGCCTACCGGATCATAGAGATCGTGGGTGTACTGGACTTCATTTTCGTACAGTTCATACATCAGCTCGAAGGTGTAGTCCTTCAGCTCCTGCTTGCGCTCCTCGGTCTCGTTTTCCAGACCCTTCTGGAACTTGTATCCGATGTAGTAACCGTGAACAGCTTCGTCGCGGATGATCAGGCGGATCAGGTCTGCAGTGTTGGTCAGCTTCGCATGCGAGGACCAGTGCATTGGCAGGTAGAAGCCCGAGTAGAACAAGAACGATTCGAGCAGGGTCGAAGCAATCTTGCGCTTCAGTGGATCTTCGCCGTGGTAGTAGCTCTCAATGATCTGAGCCTTCTTCTGCAGGTTCACATTTTCAGTGGACCAGCGGAAGGCTTCGTCGATTTCCTTGGTCGATGCCAAGGTCGAGAAGATCGAGGAGTAGCTCTTTGCGTGTACCGATTCCATGAAGGCAATGTTGGTGTACACGGCTTCTTCGTGTGGGGTGATCGCATCTGGAATCAGCGAAACAGCGCCAACGGTGCCCTGCAAGGTATCAAGCAGGGTCAGACCGGTGAAGACGCGCATGGTCAGCAGCTTCTCGTCTTCGGTCAGGGTTCCCCACGACTGGATGTCGTTGGACAGCGGCACCTTCTCCGGCAGCCAGAAGTTATTGACGAGACGGTTCCAGACCTCTACGTCCTTGTCGTCCTGGATACGGTTCCAGTTGATTGCCTCAACCTTGTTGGTGAGCTGAATCTTCTCGGTCATTGCCCCTCATCGAAAAGCTAAATCGTATTAAGAACTTTGCTTACAACTCTACCGTTCTTTCGAACGCCACCTGTACAGCAAGGCCCCAAGTTATTGTCAGATCGCTGACACGATCTGAGGTCGTTTTGATATGCAACAGCTGCCGTTGGACGAAACCATGCGGCAGCTGTTGCGTGATGCCATTGCCCGGCTAACCGGTCAATGGATCAAGGTCTTACAGTGCGCAGGAAACGCAGCCTTCAACCTCGGTGCCTTCCAGCGCAAGCTGGCGAAGGCGGATGTAGTACAGGCTCTTGATGCCCTTGCGCCATGCGTAGATCTGAGCCTTGTTGATGTCACGGGTGGTGACAGTGTCCTTGAAGAACAAGGTCAGCGACAGGCCCTGGTCTACGTGCTGGGTTGCGGCAGCGTAGGTGTCAATGATCTTCTCGTAGCCGATTTCGTAAGCGTCTTCGTAGAAGTCGATGTTCTCGTTGTTCATGTAAGGAGCCGGGTAGTAAACGCGGCCGATCTTACCTTCCTTGCGGATCTCGATCTTCGCTGCGACCGGGTGGATCGAGGAAGTCGAGTTGTTGATGTACGAGATCGAACCGGTGGGAGGAACTGCCTGCAAGTTCTGGTTGTAGATGCCGTGCTCCATGACAGAAGCCTTCAGCGCCTTCCAGTCTTCCTGGGTAGGAATCTGCATGCCGTCGAACAGCTCGCGGACGCGCTCGGTAGCTGGAGCCCATTCCTGCTCGGTGTACTTGTCGAAGAATTCACCGGAGGCGTACTTCGAGTTCTCGAAGTTATCGAAGGTCTCGCCGCGCTCCATGGCGATCTTGTTCGATGCAGTCAGTGCATGGAACAGGATCGTGTAGAAGTAGATATTGGTGAAGTCGATGCCTTCTTCGGAGCCGTAGTAGATGTGCTCGCGGGCCAGGAAGCCGTGCAGGTTCATCTGGCCCAGGCCGATGGCGTGCGACTTGCTGTTGCCGTCAGCAATCGAAGGAACCGAGGCGATGTAGGACATGTCCGAGACTGCGCTCAGGGCACGGATGGCGATGTCTACCGAGGTAGCCAGATCCTTGCCGTCCATGGCCTTGGCGATGTTCATCGAACCGAGGTTGCAGGAGATGTCCTTGCCGACGGTCTTGTAGCTCAGGTCGTCAGAGAACTCCGAAGCGGAGGAAACCTGGAGGATTTCCGAGCACAGGTTCGACATGGTGATGCGGCCGGCAATCGGGTTGGCCTTGTTCACGGTGTCTTCGAACATGATGTACGGGTAACCGGACTCGAACTGGATCTCGGCCAGGGTCTGGAAGAACTCGCGGGCGCTGATCTTCGTCTTCTTGATCCGAGCGTCGTCTACCATCTCGTAGTACTTCTCGGTGACGGAGATTTCGCTGAACGGTACGCCATAGACGCGCTCGACGTCGTACGGGCTGAACAGGTACATGTCTTCGTTCTTGCGAGCCAGCTCGAAGGTGACATCCGGAATAACAACACCCAAGGACAGGGTCTTGATACGGATCTTCTCATCAGCGTTTTCGCGCTTGGTGTCCAAGAAGCGGTAGATATCCGGGTGGTGTGCGTTCAGGTAAACGGCACCTGCGCCCTGGCGTGCACCGAGCTGGTTTGCATAGGAGAAGGAATCTTCAAGAAGCTTCATCACCGGGATGACGCCGGAAGACTGGTTCTCGATCTGCTTGATCGGCGCACCGTGCTCACGCAGGTTGGTCAGCGACAGGGCAACGCCACCTCCGCGCTTGGACAGCTGAAGCGACGAGTTGACTGCGCGGGCAATCGATTCCATGTTGTCTTCGATGCGCAGCAGGAAGCAGGAGACGAGTTCGCCACGCTGTGCTTTGCCGGCGTTCAGGAAGGTTGGGGTGGCAGGCTGGAAGCGGCCTTCAATGATTTCATCGACCAGGTGCATGGCCAGCTTTTCATCGCCACGTGCCAGGTGCAGGGCAACCATGCATACGCGGTCTTCGTAGCGTTCCAGGTAGCGCTTGCCATCGAAGGTCTTCAGCGTGTACGAGGTGTAGAACTTGAAGGCGCCCAAGAAGGTTTCGAAACGGAACTTCTTGCCGAAGGCGTGCTTGAACAAATCCCGGATGAAGTTCATCGAGTACTGATCGAGGGTTTCACGCTCGTAGTACTCGTGCTTGACCAGATATTCAAGCTTCTCATCGAGGTCATGGAAGAACACGGTGTTGTTGTTCACGTGGTCCAAGAAGTACTGGCGAGCCGCGTAGCGGTCCACCTCAAACTGGATCTTTCCATCTGGTCCGTAAAGGTTCAGCATGGCGTTGAGGTCGTTGTAGCTCAAGCCCTGGAACTGGGCTGGGAGCTCCTTTGAGCTATTCATCGTTGCTGCCGGTTCTGCGACGCTGGTGTCCAAAAGGTTTCAAGCCCTTCTTTGACGTTGAGAACGTCTTCTGAGGTTCCCATAATTTCGAATGTGTAAAGCACGGGTACGTTGCATTTCTCGGCAATGCGTTTTGCCGCAATGCAGTAGTACTCGCCAAAGTTTGTGTTCCCTGCACCGATCACGCCGCGAAGATTCACGCGGTTCGCTTCATGCCGCAGGAACTTCATGATCTGCGGCATGATCGAGCGCTTGCCACGCTCTCCGCCATAAGTGGGTATGAGCAGCACGTATGGTGCAGTTGAGATCAGCTGCGGTTCGGTCGCATAGACCGGAATCCGTGCGGCATCCATCTCAAGTTTGTCCACGAAACGCTTGGTGTTCTCCGAAACAGATGAAAAATAGATCAGTTTCGAATCGGTGAGTTCCAGCGGTTCCTGGGCCTCAGCATTTTGCCTATCGGCAAGCGCTGCAGGTGACATTGCTTTTCGCCTCCACTACAAGCTAGCGGATGGAATTCTTGATTAGTTGGCTGGAGCCAGCAGCTCGATCTTGTCTGGGCGGAAGCCCGACCAGTGATCGTCATCGGTGATTACGACTGGTGCCTGCATGTAGCCCAAGCCACGAACGTGCTCCAAGGCTGCCGCATCCTGAGAGATGTCTACCTTGTTGTACTCGACACCCTTCTTATCCAGCGCGCGGTACGTAGCGTTGCACTGAACGCAGGAAGGCTTCGTGTAAACCGTGATGGCCATGTCCCTGATCCCCTTTAAAAAGTCTTTGTTTCGGCTAAGATCCCGGATTTTCGGAAAAGTCCTAGCCATCCTCTCGGATGCCTCAAAACCACTGTTTCGAGGTGCTTCTGGTGCGAGCCGCACCGACGGGTTCAATACTACATCTTGTGTTTGGCGGGTCAAGCGGCCACAACATGATGTATTACAAGTATGTCATTCATCCACGGCAACGTCCACAGGAACTGTGGATATTAACCCCCGTTTAAACCGCGATTTCTCGCGGACTCGAGACCTTTGTCCACAGGTTGGCAGAAGTCCGCTGTGGGTTAAAAATTCTTCTTGTGAGATGTTCGTCGGCGTGTTCTGCACCCTCCATGTAGTTCGGGGTACACGGTGTGCACCACTACATGTAGTCTCGCCCCTGGCACCCACAGTTTGGCCGACGCACGACCGGCTGTGGAGAACGCGCAGCAAGGGCAGCTGGCGATTTGCCAGCTGCCCTTGCAACGAAGCTCAGTGGCGACGCAGAAGCGTCTTAGGCCGGGTAGGTGCGGGCACCGAAGATTCCCTGGCCTACACGCACGACGGTGGCCCCCTCGGCGATGGCCAGCTCGTAGTCTCCGCTCATGCCCATGGACAGGTGCTGGAAGCTTTCAGGAGCATCCTGCTGCAATTGGTCACGGGTTTCGCGCAGCAACGCAAAGCTGCCACGGATAGATGCTTCGTCCTTGGTATTTGCGGCCATGGTCATCAAGCCCACTGGCGTCAACCGATCCAGCGGCGCCAACCCGCCAAGCAAGTCCGCTGCCCCAGCAGCTTCGATGCCTGATTTGCTTTCCTCGCCGGAGGTATTGACCTGGATGAAGACTTCAAGCGTCCGATCCTCTGCCTCCAAACGGCGTTGCAGGGTCTGTGCCAGCTTCAGCGAGTCCAAGGCATGGAACTCATCAGCGAACTTCGCCACGAACTTCGCCTTGTTGGTCTGCAAGGGACCGATAATCGCATAACGCAGGTGCGGGAAATCCTCGCAGAAGTGCTCGTACTTGCCTTGGGCCTCTTGGACCTTATTTTCCCCCAGCGTGTCCACACCGGCAGCAATGGCCAATGCCAAGCGCTCGAAATCGATGGTTTTGGTGACCGGCAGCAGCCGAACCGAGCCAGCGTCGCGGCCGGCAGCCAGCGCCGCCGCGGCGATCTTCTGGTTGACAGCAGCCAGGTTGCGGGTGAAATCCTCGATGGTGGCCGCGTGGGTAGCGGCAGGTTGCGAAGCCAAAGCGCCAACTTTCTTGATGTCACAAACGTGTTGCTGGTGCCAAGGGCACCAGCAACAAGCATAGGCATAAAAGGACTAGAACAATTGCCGCCAATTGGTTTTAGCCAGATTCAGCAGCTCGTCGCCACGCCCGGAGAGCACGGTGCGTATGGCATACAAGGCAAATCCCTTGGCTTGTTCCAACTTGATTTCCGGTGGCATCGACATCTCCTGGCGGTCGGTCACCACATCCAGCAGCGCAGGACCGTCATGGGCCAGGAATTCTTGCACCGTGGCTTCAAGCTGCGCCGAATCATCTACCCGGTAGCCCTTGAGCCCCGAGGCGGTAGCCACGGCCCCGAAGTCGGGGTTGTGCAGATCGGTGGCGTAGGTGACGAACCCGGCGGCCTTCATTTCCAGTTCCACGAAATTCAGCGAGGAGTTGTTGAACACCACGATCTTGATCGGCAGCTTGTTCTGCGTGGCGGTCAGCAGCTCACCGAGCATCATGGCCAATCCGCCGTCCCCGGCGAACGCGATAACCTGGCGCTGCCGGTCAATTGCCTGGGCGCCCAGGGCATGGCACAGTGCGTTGGCCATGGAACCGTGGTTGAAGGAGCCGAGCACCCGTCGCTTGCCGGTCATGGTCAGGTAGCGGGCTGCCCAAATCACCGGAGATCCCACATCGGCGGTGAAAATCGCATCCTCATCTGCGTGCTGGTCGATCAGCCGGGCCAGATACTGCGGATGGATTGCAGCACCCGGCTTGGAGGGCGTGGCGAGCTCGTCGAGCTTCGTACGGGTCTTGCGGTAATGCTCCACCGCTGTCTCCAGGTGCTTGCGGTGGGTCTGCACCGGCAGCAGCGCATCCAGAGCCGCCGCGGTGTCCTTCACGGTGCCCACCAGCGGGATGTCCACCCGGGTGCGCTTGCCGATCTGCTCGCCGCGGATATCCACCTGGATGATGGTCGCGTCCTGCGGGTAGAACTGCTGGTAGGGGAAGTCGGTGCCCAGCATCAGGAGCACGTCGCATTCGGCAATCGCCTTGGCGCCCGAAGCGAAACCCAGCAGGCCCGTCATGCCCACATCGAAGGGGTTCTCGTACTCGATATGCTCCTTGCCTCGCATCGCATGCACGATCGGCGCCCCGAGCTTGCCAGCCAGCGCGATCACCTCGTCATGAGCTCCTGCCACGCCCGCACCGGCCAGAATGGTGACCTTGCGCGAGCCTTCGAGGATCTCTGCGGTACGCTCCAGCTCGTCTTCATTGGGCAGCACCCGCGGGTTGGTCTTGGTGATTTCCTGGGTGGGCGTGCGTTCCATCTCCGCCAACGCGACATCGCCGGAAATCACCAGTACTGCCACGCCGCGCTTCTCGATGGCCTCGCGCATCGCAATGCGCAGCATGCGCGGCATCTGCTTGGGGTCGGAAACCTGTTCGGCATAGACCGAGCAGCCACGGAAGACTTCCACCGGGTGGGTCTCCTGGAAGTAGTTGGAACCGATCTCCTCGGTAGGGATGTGCGCTGCAATCGCCAGCACCGGCACGCGCGAGCGGTTCGCGTCGTACAGCCCGTTGATCAGGTGCAGGTTCCCCGGACCGCAAGAGCCGACGCATACCGTCAGCTCTCCGGTGATTCCGGCTTCGGCCGCCGCGGCAAAGGCAGCGGCTTCCTCATGGCGGTGGTGGACCCATTCGATCCGCCCGTTCTCCCGCAATGAATCGGTCAAGCCGTTCAGGGAATCCCCCGGAAGGCCGTAAATCCGGCGCACTCCCTGGGTATCGAGCTGTTCAATCAGGTGGTCGGCTACGGTAGGCAAAACATTCCTCCTGCACAGAATTTTCCAGTGGGTCTATTCTTCACCCTACTGCGCCAGCCAACTTGTGTCATGGGTTTTTGACGCTGCCGAAGGTTCCTCCCAACACACCGGCAGGTGGCGCACGCAACGAGCGCTGCCTACCGGGCAACGCCGGCTACCCCGCACCGGTGCACCCAGGTCCACCGCGCCTTCTTTCCCGGCGTCCCGGGGCCTGTGGGCGAAGCGCGCCGCGGCGGATCATCGATGGGAGCCAGCCGTGGTATCCAACAGCATGCGCCGGCTCAGCAGCATGGCCAAGGGAGCGGCCGCCGCCAATGCCCAGGCCGCGTAGAGCACCCGCGCAATCACGGTGCTGCCGACGCCGAAAATCAGGAAACCCTGGATGAAGACAAGGCAGAGCAGCGCCATGGGATGCGACGCGGTCCAAGCCAACACGACCCAACCGGCCAGCAGCAGCGGTCCTCCGGAGAAGAGCACCAGGCCCGGTCGCCGATCCGATAGCCGCCCTGCGCTGGTTACGCCGAGGAAGGATCCGAGCCCGAACAGGACCAGCGCGGCCCAAACCCATCCCTCGGCCACGCCGGCGGTGATAGCCGCAACCGGCGCAATGAAGGTGAACGCCGCGAAGGTGCCCCCGTTGACCAGCGCTCCCAGTGCCATGGCCAGGATGAGCGGCCGCGTGGCCAACTGGCTCAGTTCGGCACGCACCGCGTCACCGCCCGGTGGACCGGGGCGTTGCCCGCCATTGGATAGGCTGGAAGCTGCAGCAGAGAACTTCAAGGAGAGACGATGCCCGAACCGCGCCGCATGGCCAATACCACCGAGCTGGCCGCCGGAAAAACCAACGGAGCGATCTGGAAGCTGGAACCCGGGCAGCGCGACCTCGACGCCAACGTGATCTCGCTGGCCCCGTCCGGAGAGATCGGGGAGCACCAGGGCCCGGAGCTGGACGTGGTGCTGCACGTCTTCGCCGGCTCCGGGGTGCTGCATACCGCCAGCGGATCCATCGAGCTGGCCATCGGCGACATCATCTATCTGCCCGCCCGCTCCCAACGGCGCTTCGTGGCCGGCGAAGCGGGCCTGGGCTACTTCTCGGTGCACCAGCGCAAGAAGCGGGCCGGGCTCATGCCCGCCCTGCGTGGCAGCTAGCTCCAGGCCCCGGTCTGGATGAAGCGCTCCAGCTGCGCGGCGTAGGGCTCCAGGTCCAAGCCCTGCTCGGCCACCCACTGCTCGTTGTAGTAGGTGTTCGCGTAGCGCTCGCCGGAGTCGCAGATCAGCGTCACCACCGAGCCCTGCTCGCCGCGTTCGAGCATCTGGGCGATGATTCCGAACGCCGCGTAGAGGTTGGTCCCGGTGGAGCCGCCGGCAAAGTAGCGGGTCTTGGCGCGCAGGAAATGCATGGCTGCCAGCGAGGCGGCATCGGGCACCTGCACCATCTGGTCGATTACCCCTGGCACGAAGCTCGGTTCCACGCTGGGCCGGCCGATCCCCTCGATGCGCGATCCCTGCCCCGTCGCGTAGCCCATGTCCCCGGTGCGCCATCCCCCGTAGAAGGAGGAGCCTTCCGGATCGCCCACGCAGATCCTGGTTTCGTGCCGCTTGTAGCGCGCATAGCGCCCGAAGGTGGCGCTGGTGCCGCCGGTCCCGGCGCCGACCACGATCCAGCTGGGGATCGGGTGGGCTTCGGCGGCCATCTGCGCGTACACCGACTCGGCAATGTTATTGTTCCCGCGCCAATCCGTCGCCCGCTCGGCATAGGTGAACTGGTCCAGGTAGTAGCCGCCGGTTTCGGCCGCCAGCGCGCGGGCCGCCTCATCGACCTGGCCGGCCGCGTCCACCAGGTGGCAGCGCCCGCCGTAGAACTCGATCAGCTCGATCTTCTCGCCGCTGGTGGATTTGGGCACCACCGCGATGAAGTCCAGCCCCAGCATCCGCGCGAAGTAGGCTTCGGAAACGGCCGTGGATCCGCTGGAGGCCTCCACCAGCGTGGTGCCTTCGTCGATCTTCCCGTTGACCAGCCCGTAGAGGATCAGCGAGCGTGCCAGCCGGTGCTTGAGCGAACCGGTGGGGTGCACCGACTCGTCCTTCAAATAGAGCTCGATCCCCCAGTGGGCGGGAAGTTCGAAGCGATGCAGGTGGGTGTCGGCGCTGCGGTTCGCGTCAGCGTCGAGCAGGGAAATGGCACGGCGTACCCAAAGATCTGTCATGGCTCCACTCTAACCGTGGCGAACGGTTTTAACCCTGGCGGCGTGGTACCTTCGGAATCGTGAAAAGAAGGCTGGTTACCGGCGGTTATGCCGCCATCATCCTGCTCGGCTTGGGCTGGGCGGCGTGGGCGGTGCTTTCCGCCGCCGGGCTGGAAACACTCGCCGGCGGGTGGATGGGGCAGGACGCCACCGTCACCTCGGTGCCGCGCATCGGGCAGCTGCCCTGGTTCGGGCTGATGGCCGCAGTGGCGTTCTACGCGATCTGGCAATGCCTGCCGCAAGAACGCACCGGGTTCCATCGCCGGCTGCGCCCCTGGGTGCTCGGCGCGGTGCTGTGCAATGCGCTGTGGGTGGCGTTCTTGGAGCGCGACCGCATCGGCACCTCGCTGGTGTTCGGCCTGCTCCTGCTGGCATTGCTGATCCGCATCGTGGTGATGATCGGCAAGACCCCTGCCCTGCAGCAAGTGGACCGGTGGATTACCCGCGCCAGTTTCGGGCTGTTCACCGGGTGGCTTTCGGTGATCGTGCTGGCCGAAACTGTCGCCTTCGCCGCCCTGTCCGGGGCCGACGCCAGCTCCCTGATGTTCAAGGGCGCCTGCGCCCTGTCGGTGCTGCTCCTGGCGCTGTTCCTCAGCGCGGTGAGCTTCAAGAATCCCATGGGGATCTACCTGAACGCCGGCGCGCTATGGGTGATCGGCTGGATCATCGTGGACCGCTACACCGGCCACGCCACCTCTCCCGGGTTTGCCACGGTGCTTTCGATCGCGGCGATACTGATGCTGCTGTGCCTGCTCAGCGCGCTGCGGACCCGCATTCGCAAGCTGCGCCCGCCCGCAGCCTCCCAGTAAATTCCCAGTTCGCAGTCAGCGCAACGGCGCGGCCTTGAGTGCCCACCCCCGGCTGGCTAGGCTGGGAGCTGAGACCTCAAGGTCCACCAGACTCAAGGTCCATCAGAGAGGAACAACATGTCGAAGACTGCCAAGAGCTTGAAGCAAGTTGAAAAGTCGCTGGCGAAACTCGCCAAGGCTGCCAAGGAAGAGCTGCCGAAGGAAATCCGTGGCGGCTGGAACGAGGCCGTCTCCGGTGTCAACACCGAAGCCATCAGCAAGGCCGGCGCCAACCTGATCGAGAATGTCGGCGGGAATTCCAAGGCCGCCAAGCGTGCCCGCGCCTCGGTGGAGAGCGCTGTGCAGGCCGCGCAGAAGAACCTCGCCGCCCAGGACAAGAAGTCCGGCAATGGCGGCAAGTTCCTGGTCATCTCGCTGATCATCGCCGTCGTGGCCGCGGTCGTGATTTCGCAGAAGAAGAACTAGCTGTCAATACCGAAGGCGTGGCACCTGCATAGGTGCCACGCCTTCGCTGTTTTCCTGGTTCCTTCCGCTCGGCCTACTTCGCCCGGGCCCGTGCGGTCTTGAGGGCCGCCGCGGCGCCGAGCAGCGCGATCACTGCACCCACCGGAATCAGCCAGAAGCTGTTCGCACCGGTATCGGCGAGGTGTTCGCTGGCTTCCGGCTGGGCTGGATCCGCGGCCTGCGGCGCCTGGGACTGGCCAGCTTCCCGGGTCGGATCCGGGACCTGCGAAGGATCGTGCGATTCCCCGCTCGGCTGCGGCGAGGGGTTCCGGGTTGGTTCCGCGGCTAGCTCTTCGCCCTGGTCTTCACCCTGTTCTTCGCCTGGCGCGTCGCTTGGTGCCTGGCCGGCCAGCTCGAAGACCTCTTCCACCGCACCGAGGTTCGCGAAGACGGTCTCGCCGGTGGCCTCATCCACCGCATCGTTATCGGTCACCATGTAGAGGTGGCCATCGGCTACGGCCAGCCCCTCCAGCTTTTCCTGGGTCCATCCGTTGGTTTCCTGCAGGGCAGGCAACGCATCGGCCGCCAGCTTCTTCTCGACCAGCGGCACCTCTCCGGCTACGGCTTGCGGAAGCCGGAACTGGTAGATCGCCTTGTGCTTGGCGTTCGGACCCACCTGGTTATCGCGTTCGATCACCGCATAGGAGCCATCGGGCAGGGCGGTGATTTCCGACAGGCCATTCCATGCACCTTCGGCAGCCGCGTCCAGCCGGTAGCCGTACCAGCTGAATTCCCCGGTGGACGGCAGGTACTTGCCCAGGCGGACGAAGTCCTCGCCGGGCAGTTCGCGCTGCACGGCGAACACTACTTCTTCCTGTTTCCCGGAGCCGGTCGCGGCAATGCCTTCCAGCCCGTGCTTGCCCAGCCCCGCCAGTGCAGGCAGCGCGACTTCTTCTTGCACCGCACCGGCCGCGTCGATGCGCACCAGCAGGTTTTCCGCCCCGGTGGCCCCTTCATGGGCGGCCCAGAAACCGCCCTCCGCGCGGGCGGCAATGCCTTCCAGGTCCAGTTCGGTACTGGCCGAGGTCACCGCCATCGACGATTCCACGGTGGCCGGGGTGCCGGCGCCCAGGGTGTAGATGCGCGGCTGGTACGCGTTGTCGCTGACCGCGAAGAGCTGCGAAGCATCGGCCGGGTTGGCCGACAGGCCGCTGAGCGCACCGAATGGCACCGGATCGGCGGCATCCGAGGACAGCTGCGGGAACTGCGGCGCGGCGGCGCCGAAGGAGTACAGGGACACCGCCGAGCGCACCTGGCCCTCATCGGTTTCCGAGGCGATGGCCAGCAGGTTGCGCCCGGGGATCGGCAAGATCCCTTCCGGGCCGTTGGTGGTCGGCAAGCTTTGCAGATAGCGCGGGCTGGATGGCTCGGACAGGTCGTACACGGCCACGAAGTTCCCGCGTTCGGCCGCGATGAATCCGTAGTCCACGCCGCCGAATTCGGCGATGGCCAGCCCTTCGGGCTCAACGCCCTTCTTCCCTGCGCGCTGCTCCGGGAACAAGCCCTGGGATAGCGCGAGGTGCTCGAAGCTATTGCCCGCATCCCACACCACGTCGCCGGTGGCGGAATCGAAAATCGTGAATCCGCGGCTGCCGCCCTTCCAGTCGCCCTCATTGGCCGTGGCCAGATAGCGGTCCTGGATCCAGCCGATGGCATCGGGCTCGCGCGGCACGCGCTTCAGCTCCCCGCTGGGATCGAGCACGCCGTCCTTTTCGGTGTCGATCCCCGCCAGATCCACGGTCCCGGTGCTGAAGGCGCCGGTAACCCCGCCCGAGGCCAGGTCCACCAGCACCACGCCGTTGTTTTCCTGGAGGGTTGCCGCCAGCTGGTTCTTCTCGTTGATCGTGACGTACTCGGGCTCGGGGTCTTGCGGGGTGTCGAGACCGGCCGCGGCCAGCAGCGGCAGCGCAATCGGTTCGGTGCGGGAACCGGAGGTGAGCGGGACTTCACGCAGCTTCCAGCCGGCCGGGTCCGCGCCTTGCAGGTCCATGATGGCGATCGATCCGGCCGGGGCTTGCGGCAGCGCGCCTTCGCCAGCGTCCTCGTCGCGTTCATTCTCGATGGCGATGCCCGCGTAGGCACCGTCGGCAGACAGCGCGATGGAATCGGGCTGGCCTGGCAGCGCAAAACTGTGCACCAGCGTGCGGTCGGCAATCCGCACCACATCCACCCGCCCCGAGGGGTCGCTGTAGCTGGCCGAGGTGTTCACCACCACGAACACGTAGTCGCCGTAGGCGGCCACGCTGGTGGGCTCGTCCTCGGCGCTGCCCAGCTGGTGCAGGCCCAGCAGGCCCAGGCCCTTCGGTGCGGCAGGGTTGGAAATGTCCAGGAAGCCGACGCTGCGCGAGAGCGCATCGGAGTAGATCAGCGTGTTGCCGTCCGCCGATACGGTGGGGATTTCTGCGGCGGTCTGGGCCGCGGCGCCCTCGGGATGGTTCTGGTAGACCGGGTAGGTGGCCTCGCGTTCGAAGTACTCCCCCGGGTCCGCGGCGGCGGCTAGCGGCGACAGGCTCGCGGCGATGACGGCGGCGGCCAGGACTCCCGGGGCCTTCTTGGATATGCGGTGCACGTAATTCTCCCCCATGCTGGTTGCGGATGACTCCCCAAGAGTTCCAGCACCACCTAGCCAGAAAGTGAATCTTCGGCAACTGGCAGCCAACCAGCAGGTGTCGGGCGTTCTCCCGCTCACATTTAGTTGAAATTGCGCAACTAAAAGCGGAGAGTGAAGCTGTACCCCAAGGAGAATCATGGAACTGCAACGCATCACCGTTCTGGGCACTGGCGTGCTCGGCGCACAAATCATCTTCCAAACCGCCTACCACGGCTTGCCCGTCATCGGCTACGACATCAGCGAGCAAGCGCTGGCCGCCGCAAACCAGCGGCTGGATGCCCTGGTTGCGCAGTACGCCCAGTACTTCGGGAACCCGCAGAAGGCCCAATCCGCCCGCGAGTCCATCGAACTGACCAGCGATCTGGCCGACGCGGTGCGGGAGGCCGACCTGGTCATCGAGGCGGTGCCCGAGAATCTGGAGATCAAGGCGCAGACCTACCGGAAGCTGGCCGTGCTGGCCCCCGAACAGGCCATATTCGCCACCAATTCATCGACCCTGCTGCCCTCGGATATCGCCGAATTCACTGGCCGCCCCGGACAATTCCTCGCCCTGCACTATGCCAACCACATCTGGTCCAACAACACCGGCGAAGTCATGGGCACACCAGCAACCTCCCCCGAAGCCTACGAAGCAGTGGTCGATTTCGCCGAGCGTACCGGGCTGGTCGCGATCCGGGTGCTCAAGGAGCAGCCGGGCTACGTGCTGAACTCGCTGCTGGTCCCCTTCCTGCAGTCCGCCAGCCACCTGCTGGTCAACGGGGTCGCCGATGCGCAGACCATCGACAAGACCTGGAAGCTGGGCACCGGGGCACCGCATGGGCCGTTCGAGATCTACGACATCGTGGGGCTGAACACCGCCTACAACATTTCCCGTGCAGGCGATGCAACCAGCCAGAAGTTCGCCGAGCTGCTCAAGACCCAGTACATCGACCAGGGCAAGCTCGGCGCGGCGGCCGGCGAAGGGTTCTACAAGTACAACTAGCCGCCGCGGGGCGCGCCACCAGGCAGGGGCGCGCCCTCATCCCAGTCGGCCAGCGGCGGAAGGCTCTTCGGATCCGCTACTTCCAGTCCCACCACGATCCAGTCGTGGTCGAAATCCGTGCCTTCGGGAACATGCAGGGTATCGACCACCGGGACAGGGCCACCTGCCAGTCCCCCGGCCTTCGCCGCACGTTCAGGATCCCGGTACTGGATGCGCACCACCCGGGCGGCGACTGCTGCCACGGGCACCCCCGTGCCATCGAAGGTGCCGTGGTCATCGAGCTCGAAGGAAATTTCCCCGCGCCCATTGCGCACCTGGGCCAGCTGCCAGCGCACGTGATCGCCTACCGAAAACGCTGAATGGCAGCAGGCATGGAGCGCTCCGTAGATTTCTACTGTGATCTGCATGTTCGGCAATCTACCCGATAGGATTGCCAGGTGGCCCATATAGACGTGACAGATATCCAGTATTTCCTTTCCGACGGCACCCAGCTTCTGGGCGGTGCGGCCTTCAAGGTCACCGCCGGCTCCAAGACCGCGCTGATCGGACCCAACGGCACCGGCAAGACAACCCTGTTCAAGATCATCGCAGGAGACCTGAAGGCCGACGAAGGCTCCATCAACCGCACCGGCACCCTGGGCATCATGCGCCAATTCGTCGGGCAGGTGCGCGACGACTCCACGGTGAAGGACCTGCTGCTGTCCACCGCCGCACCGGCTTTGGCCCAGGCCGCCGCCAAGGTCGCCGAGTACGAAGCCAAGATGCTCACCAGCGAGGACGAGAAAGTCCACATGCGCTACGCCGAAGCGATCATCGAGTGGGGCGACGCCGGCGGCTACGAGCTGGAAACCACCTGGGACAAGGTCTGCATGGCCGCCTTGGGCATCGGGTTCGACAAGGCCCGGGACCGGCTGGCGCGCACCCTGTCCGGCGGCGAGCAGAAGCGCCTGGTCCTCGAAGCGCTCTTCGAAGGCAACGACGAACTGCTGCTGCTCGACGAGCCGGATAACTACCTTGACGTGCCCGGCAAGCGCTGGCTGGAAGAGATCATGTCGCGCTCCAACAAGACCGTGCTGTTCATCAGCCACGACCGCGAGCTGCTGGACAACGCCGCCACCCGCATCGTGACCCTGGAACCGGGCCACGGCGGGGCCACCGCCTGGGTGCACGGCGGCGCGTTCGGCTCCTATGTGGAAGCCCGCAAGGAGCGCAACGAGCGCTTCGAGGAGCTGCGCAAGCGCTGGGACGAGGAGCACGCCAAGCTCAAGGAACTGGTCAACATGTACAAGACCAAGGCCGCGTTCCGTTCCGACATGGCCAACCGCTACCAGGCGGCCACCACCCGGCTGGAGAAGTTCCTGGAGGCCGGCCCGCCGCAGGCGATCCCGCTGGAGCAGAACGTGCAGATGCGGCTGAAGGGCGGGCGCACCGCCAAGCGCGCGGTCGTGGCCGAAAAGCTCGAGCTGACCGGGCTGATGAAGCCCTTCAATACCGAAATCTGGTTCGGCGACCGGGTGGGCGTGCTGGGTTCGAACGGCTCGGGCAAGTCGCACTTCCTGCGCCTGCTGGCCTCCGGCGGATCCGACCCGGAGCGCGAGCACCTGCCGGTCTCCGATGTGGTGATCGCCCCGGTGGCGCATGCCGGCACGGTGAAGCTGGGAGCGCGCATCCGCCCGGGCTACTTCGCCCAGACCCACAGCCGCCCGGACCTGTTTGGCCGCACCCTGCTCGAAATCCTGCACCGCGGCGACGAGCACCGCTCCGGAATGCCGCGCGAGGCAGCGGCCGGAGCGCTGGATGGCTACGGGCTGGCAGCGCAGTCCGAGCAGAAGTTCGAATCGCTCTCCGGAGGCCAGCAGGCGCGCTTCCAGATCCTGCTGCTGCAGCTCTCGGGGGCAACCCTGCTGCTGCTCGATGAGCCCACCGACAACCTGGACCTGCACTCGGGCGAAGCCCTGGAACGGGCCATCGACGCGTTCGAGGGCACGGTGCTGGCGGTGACCCACGACCGCTGGTTCGCCCGCGGCTTCGACCGCTTCCTGGTCTTCGGCTCCGACGGCACCGTCTACGAGTCCGACGAGCCGGTCTGGGACGAGGCCCGGGTGCAGCGCAAGCGCTAATCCCAGGGAACTGCCCGCGGGTATGGGTCCGGCACAATATGATGCCAAGCCCGTGCCTTCAGTTGCGCCTTCTGCGTTCTGCGGCGCGTTTGCACGCGGGACTAATGCTCGGGGTGCAGGTGAGAATGCGGGGCGTCCATCTGGTGCAGCAGCTGATGCACGCCGGGGTGCACCAGCTCCCAGCGGCGGTACTTTCCATCCCGCTGCACCTGAACTACCCCGGCCTTGCGCAACGTGGCCAACGACTGGGTCACGGTGTTTGCGCCCAGCTGCGCGGCATCGGCCAGCTGGGTGACCGAGGACAGCGGCGCGGCGTGCATGGCAATCAGTATTTTCATGCGGGTGGCATCCGCGCACAGGGCGAACACGTCGATCCAGTCCTGCAGCGATTCCTGAACTTCCTCCAGGGCGTTGGCGCCCACCTGGCCGCGCTCGGACTCAGGCATGCCGCCCCCGCGAAATAGTGGTTGGCAAAATCACCACGCAACCCCTCATCTGTGTGATCAAACACCTGTAGTCTGTGAACATCTACCCCACGCACCGCTCGGAAGGACCTCGTTCGTGCACAGCTACGTCCGGCGCGCCGCACTGATGCTCCCCATCCTACTGGCCACCGCAGGCTGCCAGGCCGCCGTCCCCAGCGACGACGTGCTGCTGCTGACCCCTGCGCTGCCCGAAACCCTGAATCCGCTGGCAGGTTTCGACAACAACGGTACGGGCAAGATCAACGAATCGCTGTATACCCTGGACGGGGAAACTGGCAGCCTGCCGAATTTGGTGCCGCTGCTGGCCGAGGGCGAACCGCAGATCAGCGCCGACGGGCTGCGCTGGAGCATTGCGCTGCAGCCCGGCATCAGCTTCAGCGACGGCAGCGGCTTCGACGCCGGGGATGTGGCCGCCAGCTACCGGGCCATCCTGGACCCCGCCAGTGCCTCGCCCATCGCCGGCGTGCTGGAAAACCTCGATACGGTGCGTGCCGTGGACGAGCACACCGTCGAATTCACGCTCAAGGAGCCCCAGGTCTCCTTCAAGACCGCACTGCTGATCGGCATCGCCCCCGAAGAACTGATCGCCGACGGGCCGGTGAGCAATTCCAGCCTGAACCGCACCCCGGTGGGTACCGGCCCCTACACGGTGCAGAAATTCGATTCCGCCCAGCTGGTGCTGGGTGCCAATCCCGACTACCGTTCCGGCGCCCCCGACGTGGCCCGGGTGGTCTACGAGCAGTCAGCCGACGACAACGCCCGCTCGCAGGCACTGGCAGGCGGCGGCTACACCGGCACCGTGCTGCCTCCGCGGCTAGCGGCCAGCTTCGCGGATCGCGACGGGTTCGAGGTGGTCACCGCAACCAGCGCGGACTGGCGCGGCATCTCGCTGCCCGCCGACCACCCGTTCACCGCCGATCCTTCCGTGCGCCTGGCGCTGAACCTGCTGGTGGACCGCCAAGCGCTGATCGACGGGGTGCTGGCGGGCTCCGGGCGCCCTGCCTACACCTTCGTCCCGGCCCAGTACGGCAAGGCCTACAACTTTGACGCCGTGTTCGCCCACGACCCCCAGCGGGCCGAGCAGCTGCTGGAGCAGTCGGGGTGGACGCTGGACGGCTCGATGCGCTCCAAGGACGGCCAGGACGCCGCATTCACGATCATGTACAACCCGGGCGACACGCTGCGACGGGACCTGTCCCTGGCCTTGGCCGCCCAGCTCAAGGAGCACGGCATCACCGCCGAGGTCGTGCCCGCCACCTTCGACGAAGCCGAGCCGCGCATCGGCACGGACGCGCTGATGCTGGGCGGCGGCGACACCCCTTACGATGTGGACACCCAGCTCTACAAGATGCTGCATTCAAGCTACCCGGAGGACGGCGCCTACTACGACAACCCCAGCCGCTACGCGAACGCGGCGATGGACCGGCTGCTGCACATCGGCCGGACCAGCACCGACCCAACGGCCCGCGACCAGGCCTACCGCAAGGTCCAGGAACTTTACGTCAAGCAGCCATCGATGCTGCTGCTGGCCTTCACCGACCACAACTACGTGCAGCGCAGCGACGTCCATGAGACGTGGAACACCGCCGGCACCCTGCTCGAACCCCATGACCACGGCACCGCATGGGGCCCGTGGGTGAAAATCGGCCAGTGGACCGGCAAATGAGCCTGACCGTCCTGCGCCCTCGAGGCGTGCCGCGGCTGCCAAGAGCCGGGCTGCTGGTGCTCCGCCGGATGCTGCTGGCCATCCCGCTGACCGCGGGGCTGACCGCAGTGGTGTTCTTCTTGGCTTCCGTCGCCCCGTTCAATCCGCTGGCTGCCTATCTGGGCAGCCGCTACGAGCACACCGGCGCCGCCGAACGCGCGGCCCTGCGCGCCGAGCTGGGCCTGGACGACTCCTGGTTCGGTGCCTGGCTCGGCTGGCTGGGCTCGGCGGTGCACGGCGAGCTGGGCACCTCGCGCATGCTGGCCCGGCCGGTCACCGAGGTGCTCGCCGAGCGCGTGCCCTATACCCTGCTGCTGATGCTTGCCGGGCTGCTGCTTGCCGTGGTGCTCGCGGTACTGCTGGCCTGTGCCGCTGGTCTGTGCCGCGGCGGGTTGGCCGACCGCGCCACCACCTGGATCGCCCAGCTGGCCCAGGCCATCCCGCCCTTCGTGCTGGCGCTGGTGTTCATCGCTGTGTTCTCGCTGCGGCTCGGGCTTCCCACCGGCGGCGTGGCGCCTCCAGGGCAGGAGCCGACCGCCGGGTCGCTGGCCGTGCATCTGCTGCTGCCGGCCACGGTGATGGCCATCAGCCTGCTGCCCTGGCTGGTGCTGAACCTGCGGGCCTCCATGTTCGATCTGCTGGACTCGGATGCGGTTCTCGCGGCTCGGGGACGCGGCGAGGGAGCCGGACGGATCTTGGTGCTCGAGGTGCTGCCCGGCGCCCTGCTGCCCTTCATCACGGTGATCGGCTCCCGCCTGGGCGAACTGATCACCGGAGCGCTGCTGGTTGAAACGGTGTTCGGCTGGCCCGGGATTGCCTCGGCGGTGATCGATTCCGCGGTGTCCGCGGACTTCGCGCTGCTGGCCGCGGTGACCGCCTGCTCGGCGCTGGCCGTGTTCCTGGGCAATGCCCTGGCCGACGCCGGCTACCTGCTGCTTGATCCGCGGGTGGGCGATGTCTAGCATCATCCGTGATTCCCGCTTGCTGCCGCTGGGCATCATCCTGCTGGCCGTGGTTTATGCGGTGCTCGTTCCGTTCTTCTCCCCCGAGGCGGTGGAGAACATCGACCTGGCCGCGGTGTACCTGCCGCCGGGGGCCGAGCATTTCTTCGGCACCGATCAGCTCGGGCGCGACGTGTGGGTGCGGGCCGCGGCCGCGCTGCGGCTGTCGATGCTGCTCGCCGTCGCATCGGCGCTGTCCTCCACGCTGCTGGGGGTGCTGGCCGGAACCCTGTCCGCCACCGCCGGCGGGCTGGTGGACCGGATCATCACCCGGCTGGTAGACAGCGTCAGCGCGATCCCGCACCTGCTGCTGGGTGTGGTGATCCTGGCGCTGTGGCCCGGGCAGGGGTGGGCGATCATCCTGTCCATCGCGCTGACCCACTGGACCCAGGTGGCGCGTATCGTTAGGGCCAGGCTGTTGGCCGAACGGGAGGCCGGATACGTCAAGCTCAGCCGGGCCTCCGGCGCCCGGCCGCTGGCGCTGTGGTGCACGCACCTGATTCCCGCGGTGCTCCCGCAGGCGGGCATCGCCGTGGTCCTGCAGCTGCCCCATGCCATCTGGCACGAATCCGCGCTGTCCTTCCTAGGCGTGGGGCTGCCGCCACAATCCGCGTCGCTGGGTTTGCTGCTGGAGGACGCCCGCACAGGCATCCTGGTCGGCGCTTGGTGGATGCTGGTGTTCCCGGCCGCGCTGCTGGTGCTGCTCAGCTGGTCCTTTGCCGCCCTGGCGCACCCACAGCCGCAACGCCGCCGCTCCGCGCGGCGCCTCGATTCTCTCGCTCCGCGACGAAAGGGCGGTGCCGCAGAAAAAGCCGATGGGCATCCGCTTCCACGGGGCGCAGGCTTGGTCTTGCGGGGATTGTCGGTATGGAGCAAGGATGATTCCCCAGAACGCTCCGTGCTGCTGGATAACGTCAGCTTCACTGCCGCCGCCGGAGCGGTCAACGTGGTCATGGGTGCCTCGGGCGCAGGAAAGACCATGCTGCTGCGCGCCGCCGCCGGGCTACTGCCTCAATCGCTGGAATCCACCGGCAGCGTCCTCGTGCCGGGAACCGCTGGCGGGCCCTGCCATGCCCCCAAGCTGGGTGAAGATCTGGTTTTCATTCCCGGGTCGGCGGCCACGGCGCTGAACCCGGTGCTCAGCGTGGGCACCGCCTTGCGCCGCGTACGCCGGAGCCACGGCCTGGACAGGTCGCCGGCCGCGCTGGCGGCGGTGTTCAAGGACTTCGAACTGGTTCCCGACCTGCTCCATCGCTACCCGCACGAGCTGTCCGGAGGCCAGGCCCAGCGTGTAGTGCTGGCCCTGGGCTTGGCATCCCCCGCCAGCTGCGTTGTGCTGGACGAGCCCACCAGCGCCCTGGATGCGGATACCGCGGCGGCCATCGCTCGGATCCTGCGCCGCTTGGCGGACACCGGGTGCACCATCGTTATGGTCACCCACGACGCTGAACTGGCCGCAGAACTCGCCGACACGCTGACCGTGGTCAGTGATGGGCAAGTGCTCGCATCCGCTTCCGGCGACGGGCAGGTCATCCCGGAATTGGAGGATAGCACCCCATGAGCCTTGAATTGTCTGCGGTGAGCCACCGCTATGCCAAGAACGTCCCCAGAATCCTGGATCAACTGGACCTGGAGGTCACGTCCGGCTCGGTGATCGGTCTGGTCGGGCCCTCGGGTGCCGGGAAGTCCACCCTGCTGGCCATCGCCTCGCTGATGCTGGCCCCGACAGAGGGCAAGCTGCGCATCGACGGCCAAGCGGTACCTGCCCGAGGGCACGTCCCGGCCGAACTGCGCCAGCGCATCGGCATCCTGCCGCAAAACCCGCGCAGCTTCGCGAACCCCCGGCTCACCCTGGGCGCGATCATGGCCGAGCCGTTAGCCCTGCGCGACGGGCTGGCGTTCCCCCGTCCGGGCCGCTATCGCCGCGAGCTGGAGGAACTGGCCCGGGAGGCGAGCCTTGAACCGGCGCTGCTGGAGCGGAAGCCCGGGCAGGTTTCCGACGGGCAGCTGCAACGAGCCCTGCTGGGCAGGGCGTTGGCCCTGGACCCGGCGCTGCTGGTGTGCGACGAGCCGACGTCAGCCCTGGATCCCGGCACCACTGCGCAGATCTTCACGGTGCTGCGCGAGCGGGCTCGAGCCGGGGCGGCGGTGCTCATCGCCTCCCACGACAATGTCTCGCTGGCCGAGCACTGCGATTCGATCCACCAGCTGTCGGCGCTGCGGCGCCCAGACCAAGGGGCACTACTTGGACTCCCCGCCCAAATGCCAAGCGATGATGTCGAGCGCAGGTAGCGGTGTAATCGGCACGTCGGGCTCCACCAACTGGGGAATTTCCAGCCAGAATTCGTGGTGGCCCTGCAGATCAGCCTGCACCTCTGGCAGCCAAGCCAGAATGAAAACGCGGTCGGAGCGCTTGTTGTCCCCTAGTATCCGTTCCTGATGCAGCCTGCGCACCTGGCGGCCAAAGAGTGGAATCAGCTCGGGATTTTGCGATGCACCACCATGGCCAGTTTATCGGATTGACTTGTGGGGTCCGCGGCTAGTCAAGGACACCAAAATGATCAGCAATAGCGTCAAGCTGCGGTTGGCCTGCGTCGCTCAGCGCTCCGGACAGGCACAGGTACGGCATTTATTGGCGAATTGTGCCGGCGCACCGCCGCCCTGTGACCTCGCCGGGATGCGAAACGGCCGCCGGGATCCCCTGCGGGAGGAACGTCGGCGGCCGTTGGATCAATTCCGGAACAGACTAGTACTTGCGCAGGTTCACCGGCTGCTGTCCGCGCAGCTCGATGCGCAGCTGGTTCACGAGGGCGTGCAGCACCGCATTCGCCGATTCCGTGGAGCCTCCCAAGGTGCGTACCGCAAGACCGGGCACCGGGGCCTGGGAAATGCCCACAGAAATTCCGTCGCGCTGCTGCCCGGCGATCTCGTAGGCCAGTTCGCGCAGGCGAGCGACCATTGCCGCGTCGATGCGCGGGTCGATGGCCAGCAGCATGCCCACGTGGGTGGATTCCTGCAAGTACAGCAGCGAGTCGATGGAATCCTTGCCCGGCTTCACCCACAGGTTATCCAGCGCCCCGAGCCGCCCGTCCAGGTGGACCTCGGTGCGCAGGCGCAGCTGCTCGTAGCTGAACCGGCTGCCGTCCGGGCTCCAGCCCGGGGTGAGGACCTCGCACAGCACCAGCGAGGCATCGGCGGCCATGTGCACCTCGGTGCGCTGGAAGTAGCTGGCGTCCTTATAGGCGATCAGCTGGTCCGGCAGGTATTCGAGCACCGCGCCGGGTTCCAGCCTGATGCGCATGTCCTGCTGCGCCGGGCCCTGCGGGGTGCGGTAGACCTTGGTGGCGGACTGGGTGGTCAGCAGCAGGCTGCTGCCCTCGGCAACACGGATCTCGATGCCGTACTTGTCGGCGCCCAGGTAGCCGCCGCCGGGGTTCACGATGGTGTAGCAGACCTGGGCGGTGTCATCGAGGTAATGCGGGCGCAGCACGCGCAGCGCCCCCTGGTGGTATTGCCGCAGCGCGATGTCCTTCCCGGCCCGCGAGCCGACGTGCAGCCGCAGCTCGCCGACCAGGCCATCCGGGAACGGACTGGGCTCCAGCCCGGAGCCCAAGCCCGGGCTCGAAGCGGCCACTACGCCAGGTCCGTCATCAGCACGTCGTGCTTCAGCCACGCGATGACCTTCTCCAGCCCCTCGTCGGTCTTCAGGTTGGTGAAGCAGAAGGGCTTGTCCCCGCGGAACTGCTTGGAATCCGACTCCATCACCGACAAATCCGCGCCCACGTACGGGGCCAGGTCGGTCTTGTTGATGATGAACAGGTCGGACTTGATCATGCCCTGCCCGGCCTTGCGCGGGATCTTCTCGCCCTGGGCCACGTCGATGATGTAGATGGAGAAGTCCACCAGCTCCGGGGAGAACGTGGCCGAGAGGTTGTCCCCGCCGGATTCGACGAAGATCACCTGCAGGTCAGGGTGCTTGGCTTTCAGCTCCTCGATGGCCGCGGCGTTCATCGAGGTGTCCTCGCGGATCGCGGTATGCGGGCAGCCGCCGGTTTCGATGCCGACGATCCGATCCAGCGGCAGCACGCCGTTGGCGGCCAGGATCTTGGCGTCCTCGATGGTGTAGATGTCGTTGGTGATCGCCGCCATGGAGATCTCGTGCTCCAGGGCCCGGGTGATGCGTTCAATCAGCTGGGTCTTGCCGGCACCGACTGGTCCGCCGATGCCAATCTTGATGGGTTCCATGGTATTTCCTCGAATCTGTTGGGGCCGCAGGTGCGCGGCGGGGTCAGGACATGAACATGCGGGCGCGCTGGTGCTCGTGGCGCATCTGGGCGATTTCCAGCCCGGGCGCCGCGGCGCCCAGATCCATCTCCTCCAGGGTGAAGATCGCCGCGACGGCGTCCGCCACCGGTTCGTGCATCGCCCGGATCACCCGCTGGCCGGCGTCCTGGCCCAGCGGGATGGCGCGGATCGCATTCTGCGTCAGGCTGGTCACCGTGGAGAACAAGTAGCTGCCCAGCGCGTCGGCCACCGGGGCGCCGGCCCCGCGGGCACCCAGGGCGAAGGCGATGGCCGGGTGCCCGGCGCACTGCCCGCTGCGCACGCTGCGCGCATAGGCCGCCACGTCCGCGGTGGGGAACGCCGAGTTGGCCACGGCGAGCATCCGCGCGCCCATCTTGGTGGCTGCCTCGCGCAGCTGGCGGGGCAGGGCCGAGGCATGGATCAGCGCGTCGAGCTGCGCGATCCGCTCCTGGTCCGGCGCCTCATAGGCCAGGCGCAGCAGCAGCCCGTCGGTATAGGCCAGGGCCTGGGACAGGAACTGGTGCAGCCACGTCGCGAAGCTGGCCTCGTCGTGCACCTGCCCGGACTCCAGGTAGCTCTCCATGCCGAAGGAGTGGCTGAACGCGCCGGTGGGCAGTGCCGAGTCCGATAGCTGGAGCAGCGTGAGCAGGTGCGGGGCGCTAGTGGGTGTGCTCGGCATGGCGGAAGGGCACGGGCATAACCCGTTCCTGGCGCTGGTAGGGCGCGTCGTGGTGCTTGAGGAAGTCCTCGACGGTGTGGTCGTACTGCACCACCATCACCTCGGCGCAATACTCCGAGTCGGCGCCGAAGAACTGCGCCTGCAGGTGCCGGTTGCCCAGCGAGTGGGCGATCACGCCCATCTCCAGCACCGTGCGCGGGGCGATGACCAGCACGTCGGTGGGCAGCACCGACACGCTGATCACTTCGGTCTCCGAGAGGAACAGGATGTCCCCGTCACGCAGATCCGGGCCCGGGGCCAGGCGCAGGCCCAGCTCCCGCCCGTGGTCGGTCTTCACGCGCTGGATGCGCTTGACCAGCTCGGCGCTGGGCAGCACGACCTTTTCGTGGTGCCGCCCGGCCAGCTGCTCGGGCTGCTCGTGGAGGTTGCCCACGAGTTCGTCGATAATCATCTATCTCCTTGGTGGTTGGCGGGCCGGCTAGAACAGGAAGTAGCGCTGGGCCATGGGCAGCTCGTCCGAGGGCTCGCAGGTGGCCAGTTCCCCGTCGACGAATACCTCGTAGGTCTGCGCATCCACCTGGATATCCGGGGTGGCTCCGTTGTGCTTCAAATCGGACTTCACCAAATCGCGGATGCCGTGGCAGGGGCGGATCACCTTGCGCAGGCGCAGGCGTTCCGGGATGCCCTCTTCGATCGCTGCCTTGGACAGGAAGGTGATCGAGGAGGCGTGGACCGCGCTGCCCAGGGCACCGAAGTTCAGCCGCAGCGTGCGCGGCTGCGGGGTCGGGATCGAGCCGTTGGAATCGCCCATCAGCGACTGGACGATCAGCCCGCCCTTGATCACCATTTCCGGCTTGACGCCGAAGAAGGCCGGATCCCAAAGTACCAGGTCGGCAAATTTGCCTTCCTCGACGCTGCCGATGGAGTCGGCGATGCCGTGGGCGATGGCCGGGTTGATGGTGTACTTGGCGACATAGCGCTTCAGCCGCTGGTTATCGCCGATCTCCGGGTCGCCTTCCAGCTTGCCGCGCTGGCGCTTCATCGCGTCGGCCACCTGCCAGGTGCGCAGCACCACTTCGCCCACGCGGCCCATGGCCTGCGAGTCAGAGGAGGTGATGGAGAAGACCCCCATGTCGTGCAGCACGTCCTCGGCGGCGATGGTCTCCGCGCGGATGCGCGAGTCGGCGAAGGCCACGTCCTCGGGGATGTCCGGGTTCAGGTGGTGGGCCACCATGAGCATGTCCAGGTGCTCGTCCACGGTGTTCGTGGTGAACGGCAGGGTCGGGTTGGTCGACGCCGGCATCACGTTGGGCAGCGCGGCCATGCGGATGATGTCCGGCGCGTGCCCGCCGCCGGCGCCTTCGGTGTGGAAGGTGTGGATCACCCGGCCGGCGATCGCTTCGATGGTGTCCTCCACGAAGCCGCATTCGTTCAGCGTGTCGGCGTGGATGGCCACCTGGATGTCGAATTCGTCGGCGACCTTCAGCGAGTTGTCGATGGACGAGGTGGTCGCACCCCAGTCCTCGTGGATCTTCAGCCCGATCGCGCCGGCGCGGATCTGCTCGGCCAGCGGTGCGCGGTCGCTGGCGTGCCCCTTGCCCAGCAGCCCGATGTTGATCGGCAGGTTCTCCACCGCCTGCAGCATCCTGGCGATGTGCCAGGGGCCCGGGGTGAGGCTGGTTGCCTTGGACGCGTCCGAGGGCCCGGCGCCGCCGCCGATCAGCGTGGTAGTGCCGTTGGCCAAGGCGACTGGCACCTGGTCCGGGGAAACGAAGTGGATGTGCGTGTCGATCGCTCCGGCGGTGAGGATCTTGTGCTCCCCGGCGATCACGTCGGTGGACGCGCCGATGACGATATCCACCCCGTCGGAGATGTCCGGGTTGCCGGCCTTGCCGATCTTGAAGATATGCCCGTCGCGCAGGGCGACATCGGCCTTGTAGATGCCGGTGTAGTCCAGCACCACCACATTGGTGATCACCGTGTCGGGCACATCCTGGTCGCGGGTGACGCGGCCGTTCTGCCCCATGCCGTCGCGGATGACCTTGCCGCCGCCGAAGACCACTTCTTCGCCGTAGGTGGTGTAGTCGTGCTCGATCTCGGCCAGCAGCTCGGTATCCGCCAAGCGGATGGCATCCCCCGTGGTCGGCCCGTACATTTCCGAGTACTGCTTGCGGGTCAGCTCGAAGCCCATGCCTAGTTCTCCTCCTCTTCGTCGGCGGCCGAGGACTTGCCGGCGTTTTCCGCCTCTGCTGCAAGCCGTGCCTCATGCGGCTGCGGCGGGAGATTCTCGTCGACCGGGTCCACGCCGAAGGTGGTGCCCAGCCCGGAGGCCGCATCGCCCTGGTTGGGAAGGTCGATGCTGTAGTCTTCGACGACCTCGGCCTCGCGCTCGGCATCGATGCCTGCGGTGCCGCCGATCGCTTCCGTTTCAACGGCCGGGACCGGCAGGCCCAGCGGCCCGTTGATCCGGTCCTGGAAGCCGTGCACCTCGCGGGCTCCGGAGAATTCGACCAGGTGGACGGTGCGTGCATCGCCCGGCTCGAAGCGCACTGCGGTGCCGGCGGGAATATCGAGCCGGAATCCGCGCGCGGCCACTCGATCGAACTCCAGCTGCGAATTGACTTCGGCGAAATGGTAATGCGAGCCGACCTGCACCGGCCGGTCCCCGCGGTTCACCAGGTTCAGGATGCGGGTTTGCTGCTGTGCATTGCAGGCGATGGGTTCATCGCGCAGGATGTATTCTCCCGGGATCATGATCTGTGCCTTTCTGCGCAGAGGGAACTAGCGAATGGGGTTGTGGACGGTGACCAGCTTGGTCCCGTCGAGGAAGGTCGCTTCGACCTGGACTTGGTCCACCATTTCCGCAATGCCATCCATGACGTCTTCGCGGCGGAGGATCGTGGTCCCGTAGCTCATCAATTCAGCCACGGTCCGTCCGTCGCGGGCCCCTTCGATCAATTCGTAGGTGATGACCGCGACGGCCTCCGGGAAGTTCAGCTTCAGTCCACGCGCCTGTCGTCGGCGTGCCAGATCGGCGGCGACGACGATCATCAGCTTCTCTTGCTCCCTCGGCGTTAAATGCATCGACAATTCCCCGTTCAAGAGTGTTTAAGAGTGTCCACCAAGATCGCTGAATTCCGGCCAGAAAACGCCGTAACAGCTGTGGATATGGCTAGAATAGCAGACCTTCGGAAAAGGTTTTTTCGACCCGGAATCCATCCATAAAACAACCATTGACAAAATTTATCCACCCAAGTCAAAGAAGTTTTCACGGAAAACAACCCGAACCTCTCCAGCGCGTCGAAAAGCCACGACTTTCCATTCCAGCACAATGCAACGTTCCCCGGGGATTTAATTCCGGATTCCCTGCCTGTTTCCAGCCATGGCTCCGGCAGGAAACTGCTCCCGCTCGGTCCTCCAGGGCGACCGGGAGCAGTTTCCATGCACCGGGCCCGATGCGTCATTCCACGAGCTTGCCTGCCTGCGATACCTCGGTGATCAGCGCGGCCACTTCCGCAGGCACTTCGGGGATCGGCTCACGGGTGATGCCCTCAGGCGACCAGATGAGGTTCACCTGCAGCTGCGGATCGGTGTGCGGATAGTCACTGCGGTTATGGCAGCCGCGGGTTTCCCGGCGCTCCAGCGCCGACTCCAAGGTGGCGCGCGCGGCCAGAGCCGAGGACTTCAGGTCGAAGGCGTGGCACAGGTCCTGGTAGCCGGCGATGTCCGGGTGGATGCCCACCCGCGCCATCCGCGCTTCGACCTCTGCCAGTTTCTCCAGCCCCAGCTTCAGCCCCGCCTCCTCGCGCACGACTCCGGCGTGCTGGGTCATGATGTCGCGGATCGCCCGCTGCAGGGACCGGACATTTTCCTGCCCATCGGCGGCCAGCAGCCGGTCCACTTCCCCGCGCGCCTTCTCGATGGCCGCCTGCGAACGCGGCTGGGAAGTGAGCGCACGCGAATACCGGGCAGCTCCCTGCCCGACGATCCGGCCGAAGACCAGCAGCTCGATCAGCGAGTTGCCGCCCAGCCGGTTGGCCCCGTGCAGGCCCGAGGAGGCTTCACCGATCGCGTACAGGCCGGGGACCGCCGTCTCATGGGTGAGCGGGTCCACCTGCACCCCGCCCATGGAATAGTGCGCCGTCGGGGCGATCTCGATCTTCTGCTCGGTAATGTCCAGCATCTGCTCCTCGAGCAGCGTCTGGTAGACCCGGGGCAGCCGTTCCATGATGGTGGCGCGGGGCAGGTGCGAGACATCCAGCCAGACCCCGCCCTTGGCGGTGCCGCGCCCGGCGGCGATCTCGGTGTAGGCGGCCAGGGCGACCCGGTCGCGGGTGGACAATTCCATGCGCTGGGGATCGTAGCGCTCCATGAAGCGTTCGCCCAGGGCGTTGGTCAGGATCCCGCCTTCGCCGCGGGCCGCCTCGGAGACCAGAGTCCCGGCCACCGATTCGGGTTCGATGATGCCCGAGGGGTGGAATTGTACGAGCTCGGCATCGCGCAGCCGGGCACCGGCCTCCACGGCCAGGCGGAAGGCGTCGCCGGTGTTCTCGTCGCGCCGCGAGCTGCTGCGCCGCCAGATGCGGGTGTGGCCGCCGGCGGCCAGGATGACCGCGTCGGCATGGATCAGGTACCCGGTGCCGTCGTTGACGTCGAAGCCGTAGGCGCCGAAGATCCGCCCCTCGGCGACCAGCAGCTCGGTGATATAGACCGAGTCCAGGATCGGGACCTGCAGCTGCTGCGCACGGCGGACCAGGGTGCGCTGGATTTCCAGCCCGGTGTAGTCCCCGGCGAAGGCGGTGCGCCGGAATTTGTGGGCACCGAAGAAGCGCTGGGAGATCCGGCCGTCGGTTTCGCGGGCGAAGTTCATGCCGTAGCGTTCCAGGTCCTCGATGCCGCGGGCCGCGCCTTGGGCGACCACCTGCACGGTGCGCGGATCGGCCAGGTAGTAGCTTTCCTTGATGGTGTCCGCCGCGTGCTGCTGCCAGCTGTCCTCGGCGTCCATCGTGCCCAGTGCGGCGTTGATGCCGCCGGCGGCCAGCGCGGTGTGCGCGTCGTGGCGCGGGCGCTTGCCCACGGCCAGCACGTCGGTGCCCGATTCTGCCAGCTCGATGGCCGCGCGCAAGCCTGAACCACCGGTGCCGATGACCAGTACGGAGGTGGATATCTGCTGTTCGTTTCTCATGGTTTCCAGCATCGCCCCGCGCCCAGAATACGTCCAATGAATTATTGGCATGATGTTGATAGCAGTAGGCTATGCACCATGAACCTAGAGCAATTGCGCGGCTTCACCGCCATCGCCGAAGTGGGGCACTTCACCCGGGCCGCCGAGCAGCTGCACCTGGCCCAGCCATCGCTCAGCCGGCAGATCGCCACGCTGGAACAGGAACTGGGCTCCGAGCTGTTCCACCGGGCCCGCGGCAACATCACGCTTACCGCCGCCGGGCAGGCATTGCTGCCCCGTGCGCGCCGGATGCTGGCCGACGAGGAGTCCATCCGCACCGAAATGGCCGACCTGGCCGGGCTGCATCGCGGGCGGGTGCGCCTGGGCGCCCCGCCTACCCTGTGCGTGTCGCTGGTCGCCGAGGCGCTGTCCATCTTCCGCACCTACTACCCCGGGGTGCAACTGCAGATTTTCGAAGCGGGCTCGCACAAGCTGCTGGAGCAGCTGGACGGCGGCGCACTGGATCTGGCGCTCATCGTGACCTCGGAGCATGCGGTGAACGACAACCATCTGGAGAACCTGCCGCTGCTCGAAGAGGAATTGGTGGTCATCGACGCACTGGAGCACCCGCACCTAGCTGGCCAGGAGCTTGATTTGCGCGCGTTGGCTCCGGTGCCCCAGCTGGCCTTCTCGCACAGCTACGATCTGCGCGCCAGCACCGCCCTGGCCTACAAGAACGCCGGCCTGGTGCCCAATATCGTCGTGGAAGGCGGGGAGATGGACGCGGTGCTGCGCTTCGTGCAGCGCGGGCTCGGAGTCGCCGTGGTTCCGGCGACGGTGGCGCTGGACGCTCCGGGAGTGCGCTCCATTGCCTTGCGCGAACCGCTGGCCCGCACCATCGGGCTGGCGCACCGGCGCGATGTCTCATTGACCCGAGCCGCCGCGGCCATGGCGCAGCTGCTGGCCGAAACCGCGCAGCAGCTGGCCGCCGGCCACGGGCAAATCAACTCCCTAGCTTGATCCCCAGGTGGCTGGCCATCGCCTCGGCGAGCAGGCTCAGCTGCAGCGCACTGATCCGTGCCCCGCGCAACCCGTCGACCCCCTCAACCTGGGCGAAGTCCAGCCCCTGCAGGTCGACCTCGCGCAATTGCGCCCCGGCAGCGGTAATTTGCCCGGCCCGCGAATCGACGAAGCCCAGGCGCTGGATCTGCCCGCCCAGGTCGATCTCCTCGAATTGGCAATTGACGAAGAGCACATCGCGCACCGTTGCACCGCGCAAATTCAGCCAGCCGAATTTGCAGTTCTCGAATACCACGCCATCGAGCTGGGCCTCGGCGAAATCCGCAGACCCGAAGCGGCTGTGGGTCACCCGCACATCGTTGAGGAACGCACCAGCGGCTTGCAGGGCGGGAGCCCCGGATTGGTCCAGTTCGCACTGGATTAGCCGGGCATTGCGCAAGGCCTCGATCTGCACGGAGCTGAAACGGCATTCCTCCAGCCGCGCGCCATCGGCCGCCAGCGGCTCATCGAAATCCCTGAAGTGCAGCAGTTCAACGTAGTCGTCGCCCAGATCCCCACGGTAGCCAGGGGCCAGTTCGGGCAGGGTGAAGCGTCGGATTCTCGGTGCCAATGCGCGTCCTTAAAGTGCTTGCTTCGCAGCCAGGTTCCCGGCCACGTCATCCAGTGCCGCATCCAGGTGCGGCCAGCGGAACTCGTACCCGGTCCCCTGCAGCACCCCGGGCAGCGCCCAGCGGGACTTGAGCAGCATTTCCGGTTCCACGCGCAGCACGAACATGGCCGGCTCCAGCATCCAACGATACGCGGGCAGCCCGAATTTCGCGCCGGTGGCGCGGCGCAGCGAGGCCATCAGCGCCCGGTTGGCAACCGGGTTCGGCGAGCTGAGGTTGACCGGGCCGGTGATTTCGCGGTGGTCGATGATATGCCCGATCGCGCCGATCGCATCATCGACATGGATCCAGCTGAAGCGCTGGTTCCCGCGCGTGCGGTGCCAGCCGCTGCGTTCGGCTCCGCTCGGATCCGGGCCGATGCCGCGGTAGCGCCGATGCGCCGGCCACCAGCTATCATGCTGCGCCCCGCCCAGCCCGAGCCGTGCAACGGCAAGCAGCTTGCGCGTGGCCGGGCCGTCGCCGAGCACGATGGCCATGCGCAGGGCGACCCGGCGCGTGGGCAGCTCGCCGCGGAAGAACTCGCGTTCCCAGTTGCGCGCCACATCCACCGAGAACCCTTCGCCGATCCGGCCGTCCTCGGTGTTCGGCGCGTCCATGCTGTGCCGGTAGATGGTCGCGGTGGACGCGTTCAGCCAAAGCGCCGGCGGATCAGCTGCCTGGGACACTGCCTCGTGCAGCGCGCGGGTCGTGTCCACGCGCGAGGCGAGGATCTCGTTGCGCGCCGCTTCGTGATAGCGGCAGCCGACATTCTTCCCGGCCAGATTGACCAGCAGTTCTGCACCATCGATGAGTGCCGCCAGCGCCGGGCCATCGCCCCACTGCGCATCCGCTGTACGGCCGCGGCCGATGACCGCCACCTGGTATCCAGCCCCGCGCAGCTGCGCGATCAGCCGTTCGCCAATGAACCCGCTGGCTCCTGCCACTACCGCCCGCCGTGCAGCGCTCTGCATCGTTCCCCGCTCAGAAGTCGTTGATCACCAGTTTCTTCATCTTCAGCATATGCTCGAATGCGCCGGGTCGCTCCATCAGCTCGCCCATGTTCGAGGGCACGATCTGCCAGCTCACCCCGAATTTGTCGGTCAGCCAGCCGCAGGCCTCGGCTTCAGGCACCGCGGACAGCGCCTCCCAGACGCGGTCGATCTCCGCCTGGCCATCGCATGGCCATTCCAGCGAGACGCCGGGAGTGAAGGTGAAGTCCTGCGGCACGGCCGAATCCATGGCCGCAACGCAATCCTCGCCGAGCGTGAATTGGGCGTACATCAGCGCTTCAGCGGTAGCGGCTTCGGTCGGCTCCCCGTACGGGAAGGCGCTGTCCAGTTTCGCGCCGAGCACCTGGCTGTAGTACTCGATGGCCTCGACCGCGCGGTTCTGGGCCGCACCGCCGAACATCAGCGCAGGAAAGACCGAGGCGCGCGGCTCAACGGGCTCATCGGACTCCATCAGCTGCCAGGAGACACCGTACTTGTCGTTCACCCAGCCGTAGCGCGCGCTGAACGGGTAGGTGTCCAGCGGCATCAGCGCCGTGCCGCCCTCCAGCAGCGCGGCCCAGGTGGCATCGAGGGACTCGCGCTGGCCGGCGTTGAAGACCACGATGATCGAGATCGCCGGATTGGGCATGAATTCCTGGCCCGCGTTGATCAGCGTGATCTTGGTTCCCCGCACCCACAGCGAAACGGTCAGCGCCTTGCCGGCGAAGGGTTCCTGGAATTCCAGCAGGCCCTCGGTGGGATAGCGCGATTCGACTTCGGTTTTTGCCTCCGGCAGGGCGCGGGCATAGAATTCCCCCGCTTCCTCTGCAGTGCCTTGCATCCATAAATTGACGGTGAGCTTTTGCATGACGGTCCTCCTACCTGGGCGATGCTCCAAAGCTACCCCGCAGGGCCCTCCAGCAACAGATGGGCCAGCGAACTTTCAGCCCCGATTCATCTGCTCGTCCCGCGTTGTTCGCCCGGTGAACTCGTCCATCGAGCGGTATACGCCGATAACCTTGCCGGCCACGAAATCCCAGGCCGGCCGCGGCAGCACGCCGCGCAGCAGCTGGCCCAGCTTGCTGGTCCACGGCATCAGCACCAGCGGCGTGCCGGCAAGCATCGCCCGCCACGCCCGGTCCACCACGACTTCCGGCTCCAGGATCGGGGTCAGCAGCATCGGCTTGGCGCCCGCGAACATGCCGGTGCTGATATAGGTCGGGCAAATGGTGCTCACGGCGATCTGGTCGTTGCCTTCCAGCTCCAGCCGCAGCGAATCGCTGAAGGACAGGGCCGCAGCCTTGGAGGCCGCGTAGACGCTCATATTCGGGTTGGACACCAGCGCGGCCGCCGAGGCGATGGTCAGCACCCGGCCCTTGCCCCGTCGGCCCAGCTGCGGAAGCAGGGCGTGGGTCAAGTACATCGGGGCGAGCGCGTTCACCTGCATGGCCGCGGTGATCTGCGCGGTGCTGTGCTTCGCGAAGGAGGTGCCGGTGACCACCCCGGCGTTGTTGACCAGCACGTCGATTCCCCCGCCCTCCACCGCCGTGGCGGCGTAGCGCTGGATTTGGCTCTGGTCGGCAAGGTCCACCACATGGGTCTCGACAGTGCCGCCGAGCTGGCGCAGCTCCTCGGCAGCCGCGTCGAGCTTGGCCGCGTCGATGTCCCAGATGACCACCCGTGCCGCGCCCTCGAGGCAAGCCTGCCTGGCGAAAAGCAAACCCATGCCCTGCGCGGCCCCGGTGACAAGGACGTGCAAACCGGCTACCGACTGGAGAGGTGTCTTGCCCATCAGTGAACTCCTTGAGGATCAGTATGGCAACAGCCTAGCCTGTGGCGCGGATTACACTTGGCTCATTTTCATCGAGCGCGCCCAGCAAACACCGCTAGCCTTGGATCATTGGACCGACTCGTCGAAAGGACGACCGTGCGCATTGACCGCCTGGACGCGGATTTGATCGAACTGCTCACCGAATCGCCGATGCTTCCGGTGATGGAGTGCGCCCGGCGCTTGGGTGTTGCCCGCGGCACGATCAGCAGCCGGCTGGCCCGGCTCCACGAGGCCGGCGTCATCCAGGGCATCGTCCCGCGGGTCAAGCCTGCGGGGTTCGGGTACACGCTGGTCGCGTTCTGCCAGGTGGAGATCATCCAGCGCTACGGGCACGATCCGGTCGCGAGCGCATTGGAGGAATCCATCCCGGAAATCCTCGACATGTACACCGTGACCGGCAGTTCGGACTTGCAGCTGCGCGTTGTGGCCCGGACCCCCGAGGACCTGCAGGCGATTTTCAACCGCATCAACAAGGTGCCGGGTGTGGCAAGGACCTCATCCTCCTTCGCCCTGCACGAGCATTTCCAGGGAAGGACACTGCCACTGGTCGCAGCGTGCGCTAGGGCCGAGGCAGAAGTGGAAAACACTGGGCAGATTGACTAGTAAAATGGGTTGATTGGCGGCGATTGCTATGCAGCCTGCATAGAAACAGGGTTTGCGATTGCGCCGGCAGATTCATTCAACCTACAGTCGATGCTTGTGAATCGCGACACGCGAGGATATGAGCAGGGCCACCGCTGACCACGCACCACGGCTTTGTCATACGAACGATTGCCAACCTCGTGCAGCTCTGGCAGTCAGAGAGGAAACTCATGACCCTTCACCAGCGCCCCTCCTTGCAGGAAGTGCCCGCTTACAAGCAGGGCAAGCCCGCAGCCGCTGGAGCCTCCAAGCTCTCATCCAACGAATCCCCGCATAGCCCGCTGCCCTCGGTGCTGTCCAGCATCCAGGAGGGCCTGGCCACGATCCACCGCTACCCGAGCATCGCGGCGCCCGAATTGACCGGCGCCCTCAGCTCGCAGTTCGGCGTCCCGGCGGAGCACATCACCCTGGGCGCGGGCTCGGTCGAGGTCGCGGCCCAGATCATCCATGCGGTTGCCGCCGAGGGCGACGAAGTCATCTACGCGTGGCGCTCCTTCGAGGCGTATCCTTCGCTGGTGCGGATCGCCGGCGCCACCCCGGTCGAGGTGCCCCTGGATGCCGATAGCCGCCACGATCTGCCCGCCATGCTGGCCGCGATCACCGATAAGACCCGATTGGTCTTCATCTGCAACCCGAACAACCCGACCGGCACGGTGGTGGAGGCCCGCGCGCTGGATGAGTTCATCAATGCCGTGCCGCGCAACGTGCTGGTCGTCGTCGACGAAGCCTACGTGCACTTCGACCGCTCGGCCGTGCGGGCCGATGGCATCGAGCTGTTCCGCAAGTACCCGCATGTGGCCGTGCTGCACACCTTCTCCAAGGCCTACGGCCTGGCTGGCCTGCGCGTCGGATACGCCATCAGCCCGCTGGAAGTTGCCGGGAACCTGCGCAAGGTGGCCGTGCCATTTGGCGTCTCCGACTTGGCACAGCGCGCGGCGGTGGCCTCGCTGGCCGCCATCGGCGAGCTGTCGCTGCGCATCGAGGAAGTCGTCACCCAGCGCGAGCGGATGTACGAGGGCCTGGCCGCTGCCGGGTACCCGGTCGTGAAGTCGCAGGCGAACTTCGTCTGGGTGGATGCCGGAGAGGCGACCGAAGAGCTTGAAGCCAAGCTCGCCGCCGGCGGTGTGGTGGTTCGCGCCTTCCCCGGAGACGGGTTGAGGATTTCCTCCGGTACCGCACACGACGTCGATCGCGTGCTCGCGGCCCTGCCCGTCCAGGAGGCCACCGCGTGAGCGCAGTCAAAGCCCCCGAGCAGCTGCATACCGGGCTGACCCGGCGCCAGATTTCCATGATGGGCCTGGGCGGCGCGATCGGCGCTGGCCTGTTCGTCGGCTCCGGCCAGGCCATTTCCATCGCTGGTCCGGCAGTGCTGGTCTCCTACCTGATCGCTGGAACCGTGATCATCGTGATCATGGCCATGCTCGCGGAGATGGTAGCCGCCAATCCGTCCTCCGGCGCGTTCTCCACCTTCGCTGGCCAAGCCATGGGGCGCAGCGCAGGGTCCACCCTGGGCTGGCTCTACTGGATCCAGCTGGTCGTGGTGATCGCGGCCGAGGCAACCGGGGCCGCGGCTATTACTGCCGGCTGGGTTCCGGCCTTCCCGCAGTGGGCATGGGTGCTCGGCTTCGTGGTGGTCCTGACCGGAGCGAATCTGCTCGGCGTAAGGAATTACGGCCGTTTCGAATACTGGTTTGCCGTGATCAAGGTGGCTGCGATCATCGCGTTCCTGGTCTTCGGCGCCTTGGTGCTGACCCGGGTGATCCCGACGCCGGAACCAGTTGGCTTCGCCAATCTGGCCGCCCATGGCGGCTTCGCCCCCGGTGGCATGGCCGGCATCGCCGCCGCAGTCCTGATCGTCATCTTCTCCTTCGGCGGTACCGAGGTGGTGTCCATCGCGGCCGCCGAGTCCAAGGACCCGGCCGGCAACATCAAGCGCGTGGTC
This sequence comes from Glutamicibacter sp. NPDC087661, assembly GCF_044743275.1. Classification (NCBI taxonomy): domain Bacteria; kingdom Bacillati; phylum Actinomycetota; class Actinomycetes; order Micrococcales; family Micrococcaceae; genus Glutamicibacter; species Glutamicibacter sp. NPDC087661. The sequence goes on along the minus strand of NZ_JBIUWE010000001.1, from coordinate 861,419 downwards.
AAGTCCGTGATGATGCGTATCCTGTTCTTCTACCTCGGCTCGATCCTGGTCATTGTCGCCCTGGTGCCCTGGAATGATCCGGCGATCGTGGACGGCCCATTTGCGGCTGCACTGGATGTCATGCACATTCCAGGCGTGGGCTTCTTGATGAACGCCGTGGTCGTGGTCGCCTTGCTTTCGGCGATGAACGCGAATATCTACGGTTCCTCGCGCATGCTGTACTCGCTGGGCCAGCGCAAGCTCGCCCCGAGCGCCGTCACCCACGTGACCGGCAAGGGCGTGCCGTCGAAGGCCGTGATCGCCTCCGTGGCCTTCTCCTTCCTGGCCGTGGGCCTGAACTGGATCTGGCCCGAGGCTGTGATGCCGATCTTGCTGAACGTGGTGGGTTCGACCATCATCTTCATCTGGGCGTTCATTGCCGTGACGCAGCTGATCCTGCGTCGCCGCGCGGACCGCGATGGCGGGCATCTGCCGTTGCGGCTGTGGGGTTTCCCGGGCCTGTCGATCGCTACGATCATCGTCCTTGCGGCGATTGTCGCCATCGCGATGACTGATCCCGCGGCGCGCACCCAGCTGCTGCTCACCGGCGGGCTGACCGCCGTGATCTGGGTGATCTCCAAGATCGCGCTGCGCGATAAGCGCGAGGAACCGGCGGACGCCTAGCTCCCGGAAGCCTAGGTCCAGCGATTGCTGGACCTAGGCTTTTCTTTTGGCCATTTCGGTGATCCAGATGGGAGCGAATGGTGAAATGCACCCGGCGGAGGTCGGGTAGTCCGCCAGCACCTGCAAGGTCTCGCCGATGGCCAGGGCACGTCGGCGCAAATGCTCATGCTCGATGCCGATGTGCGCCAGGGTCGTATTCATCGCCCACTGCAGGCGATCCGGTGCGGCGCTCATTCGGGCTTCGATCGTGTCAAGCAGCTGTTCCAGGTCCAGCAGTTCCGGGGCCTTGACTACCTGGTGGGCAGTCAGCTCCCAGCCGGCAGCCAGCTGTACCGGGTCGCTCTGGCTCATGAGCAGCAGGCGGAGCTCCTCGAGCAGCTTGGATTTCTTGACGATGTAGCTCAGGAACCATGCTTGGACCTTGGGAGTGCTGGCGTCTTGGCTCCACACCTGCAGCTGTTCCAAGGTAAAGCTCCGTGGTTTGGCGATCAGCAGCGCGACCAGCCGGGTTGCGGTTTCGCCGGTGGCCCAGAGTTCCTCGGCAAGCTCCTGGTTGCTCTTCAACGACTTGGCCAAGGCGCGGAGCTTGCCTAGATTCACGCCGAAATCATCGCCGTGCTTCTCATTGACCGCGCGGTACTTGGGGTCTTCGAGCTCGGCCAGTGCCTGTTGCACTTGGGCAACTGTGCTCTGGGGTGCCAGTTCCATCTATTTTCCTCTCGCTAGTTAGGCTCAACGGGTTGGCGCAGGATCGTGCGAAGCTTTTCCGGTGCCACCCTACGAGGGTCGCCGAGGTAGATCTCGTGGTGCCTGCCAGTCATGCGCAATCCCTGGCCGGGTATGAATTCGTGGTGCATCGGGGCCAGGATTTCGGCTTCTGCATCGTAGGGGCCAATGTGCAGCGTCTGCACGCATTGGCCTTCAGCAAGCGACTGGAACCGGATGCGCCCAGGGCAAGGCAACGGCTTCTTCGCCTGGGCGGTTTCCAGAGCCGTCGCGTAGTCGTCCTCGTTGATCCACGCCGGGACCATCAGCATCATGGTCCAGCTCCACTGTTCCTTGTCTCTCCGTTCGGTAAAGACCGCCATGTCCTCGGCCCACCACAAGCCTTCCAGCGGCGGGACGACATAGTCCTTGCCCTGCGCCTTGCTCGCGAATTTGAGTTTGTAGGCCACCGGATACAAGGTTTGCAGGGCTTGCTGGTACAAGTTGCTGGTATTCGGGTCACCTGATCCATCGAACATCAGGTAGTGCATCGCTGGCAGCTGCAGGACACGGAACTGCCCGGCCACGGACCGATAGCTGTCCAGCGACTTCTTGAAGTCGATTTTCGCCGTCAATGTCTCCCCTGGAATCTTTCCGCTCAGAACCACTTGCGCCATTTGAATACACCATATAGTGCGACAGCAAATCCCAGCATGAGGCCGGCCGCAATCGGGTAGCCGAAGGTCCAATGCAGTTCTGGCATGTTCTCGAAGTTCATCCCGTAAATCGCTGCAATCAAGGTCGGGGCGAAGAGGATCGCTGCCCAACCGGAAATCTTCTTCATGTCCTCGTTTTGGCGCTGGGCTACGAGGGTGGAATTGACGCTCAAGATCTGCGATAGCGCATCCCGGTATTCCACGGCTTGGGTATGCGCGCGGGTGAGGTGGTCAGTGACATCCTGCAGGTAGGTTTCCAGCTCAGCGGGCACCGGGTACTTCTTGAACCCGTCGTCGAGCGATTGCACGACCTCCAGCAATGACGCGGTCGCATGCTGCATGTCGATCACTTCTTGGCTGAGGCGATAAATGCGTTCGGTGACTGCGGCATCGCCACTGAAGACTTGCCGTTCGATCTGCTCCTTGTCGATCCCCAGGCCGTGGAGCACGGGGGCGTATCCATCAACAATCGCATCAAGTATCCGGTACAGCACTGCTTCGGCGCCCAACCGGAGCAGCTCCGGGTCTTTGAGCAGCACCTGGTCCTTGCGAAGCTTGCCGTTCCTGATTGACTCGACGAATTCCTCGCCGTCTGTACCGTCGATCCACCGGTGGTCCTGGCAGAGCACCGCCACAGCGCCTTTGCGCATCAGGATGTGGAACTCGGACAGCTCGACTTCTTCGGATTCATCGAGGTACAACGCTGAGCGAACTACCAGCAGGAGCACCTCGCCGTAGCGTTCGAGTTTAGGCCGCTGGCGGGCGTGCACGAGGTCTTCGGCCAGCACTGGATGCAGTTCCCACGCCTCGGTGAGATCGTGGATGTCAGCTTCATCTGGTGTGGGATACAAGGACAAAGCAATGCGCTGATCACCAGTCTGGCCGAACGCCAGCGCATCGGCCGCGCTCGTGCCTTCCGGAGCGGATTCCACGTTGCCATCATCAATATAGCGAACAGCCATCGAGGTATGCGACGAATTCTGGGTACCGAAAAATGGTCGGGAATTCGCAGCCCGGCGTTGAACACGTGACATATTGCTCCTGAATGATCTTCGTTCATTCAAGTATCGCAACTCCGGCGAGAATATCGGCGCTGAAACGGTCCTCCGCTTGTCGGCGGCTGAATCTTGCTAGGGGGATCTCAAGGTTCGACGATTTCTACGTCCAGCTCCCCCGCGCGCCACTTCGCTGTCGTTTCATCCGCCAACGCTTCAGCTTCCAATGCCTCTGCGGGAGTCATGAAATACGTATTGATCCGCAATTTCTGTTCCGGATCCAATTCTGGTGAAAGCAATACCATCGGCCTGCTCTCCGGAATCTTCACCGCGTGGAACAACCCGCAATGCCGGGCAGTGTGGTGTATCAGGCAATTCAACCCGGCAGACTTGATATCCGTTCGTCCACCCTTTTCCCACGCGTCCAGATGATCAATTTCGCACCGTTCTACGGGCATGCTGCATCCAGGATAGGAACAGCCCCGGTAGGCGGCTCGGATCGCACGGCGCTGGGACTTCGAATACAGTCGTTGCGTCCGGCCTAAATCGAGGGGCAGGCTCTGGCCATTGAGCACTACCGGATACACTCCGGCATTGCACAGCGCAGTTCTGACTTCACCAGCAGACAAGGACATCCCACTGCTGGTGACCGCGAAGTCTTGTGCTTGCTCTTGCATCTTGTCCCAATTCAGAATGATGCTCACCTGCGGTGCGACCAACCCAGCACGTTGACCCGGCGGGTCACTGGTGCTCGTCCTGTCACTCATCAGCATTGCCATGAATCCAACTAAACGGCGTCGCTCGGGCTTCAAATCCTCCCATGGAGTGACTGCACCATTGGTAGCTGATTCAGTATTACGTTCTTCAGGATCCCCCGGCCGGCAACATTCTTCCTCGTCATCCGAGGTCTCCGAAACTTGTTCGTTGTTGTCTGCCGGCGGACTATCGTCTTCGGTTTCTTCGTCCGCCACCGGATCGTCTTTTGCCCAGTCCGGTTTGGACTCCGCATCGTCCCAACCGGAGTCCTGCTGACCCGTGAATTGAGCCTCGGCGTCTTTCAAGCCGTCCCTGTTCCCGGCCACGGTGGCAGGATTGTCCAGTTGCGCGAAGTAGGCCTCGATATACGCCGCCTGGGAGGGCAACACACGAAGCGTATACTCGATCAGGCCCTGGCGCATGCCCTTCTTGAAGATGCCAATGCGCTCCAGCAGAGCTTTCAGCGGGCGTTTGCCGGCTTTCACCTGAGCCACCAAGTCATTGATGTGCTTACGAGCCGATTTGGGTTCTGAGCGCAGGAAAGCGACTGATTCTGCTTCCAATCGCGCTTTCTCCGCCTGGCCGGTTTCATCGTCGCCGAAATCATTACGTGCCGAATGCAGCTTCAAGGCCGTAGAAGCTACCAATCGCGGGTCCACATTCGGGGCTTCGAATTGCGCGGCTAGCTCCGGGAGCCACGGCTCTACCGGTTGCCCTGCTTGATCGACACCACCTAGCAGGCAGTCGGCTTGGACTAGCCGAGTTCCTGCAGTGCCGCGCGGAATATTCAGCCAGTCGGTCATCATGCCTTTGGCGTCTTTGAAATGGGTGCGCCCGGTAGTGGCATGTCCTTCGGCGGCTTCAAGTTGTTCCAGCGTGGGATCGACACCAGCATCGCTGACCGCTTGGAAGGAGGCCTGATCAAGTTTGTGTGCACCGGTGCGGCGTAGGGCATGAGCTGCGTGGATCTGTGCCCGACTGAGCTTTTGGTTGATTTCCTCGACATACAGCGCGAATATCGCAGCGTGGCCGGCCGGTACGTCGCCGGACAGGATCGAAGTAGCCAAGGCGATTAGCTTGCCCGCCTCGACCAGATTCGATAGTGCTTGTGCCGTCACTGTGCTCATGGGATACAGCATGCCGTGGGCATCGCGGGCACCGGCGGTGGGCAACACGGTTTGTGGAAAACAAAAAATCCTGAAATCTCGGACAAACCGAAATTTCAGGATTTTAATTTGTGGAGGTAAGGGGATTCGAACCCCTGACCTTCTGCATGCCATGCAGACGCGCTACCAACTGCGCCATACCCCCAAAAGGATTGCTGCCCTGATCAGGCAACTCCATAATCATAGATGACTACCTGATCAGGATGCAAATTGAGGGTTACTTCTGGTTTTCAGAAAGTTCCTCAGGCAGCTCGATGACTGGGCAGTCGGCCCACAGGCGTTCGAGCGCGTAGAAGATGCGGTCTTCCTGGTGCTGAACGTGGACGACTACGTCGCCGTAGTCCAGCAGGACCCAGCGTCCCTGGCCGAAGCCTTCACGGCGAATCGGACGCATGCTGTACTCGTCGAGCACCTCAGCGACGATTTCATCGACGATTGCGTTCACCTGAGGTTCTGATCCACCAGAGACAATCAAGAAAGCGTCGGTGACGCCCAAGCGGTCGGCAACGTCCAGCGCGACCATGTTTTCTGCCATCTTCTCGGAAGCCGCGTGCGCGGCAACTTTCACGAGGGCAATTGATTCGGCGTGTGCTCCCATAGAGTGGAGTGTCTCCTTATAGAGGTGTAGATCGAGAACCTAATTGTCCTACGAAAACTAGTTGCCAAGCAACATGATCAAGCCAGCAATCAATGCTGCACCGCCCACGCTGAGGGCGACGATCATCGCGATCAGCATGTTATTGGCGCGGCGGAGGCCGTGCGCCTGCACGTCAAGTGGCTGCAATCCCTGTGCATTGACCGCATCGATGCGTGGCATGTCAACGTCCGGGGCCGGTTGGGCCGTATGGGTTTCAGCCTTCTGATCCGCCGGCGCCTTTGGCGCAGGCTTAGCGGCTGGTTTTGCAACTGGCTTGGCTGCAGGCTTGGCCGGTGCCTTGGCCGCAGGCTTGGCGGGGGCCTTCGCTGCGGGTTTGGGCGCCGGCTTGGCCATAGGCTTCTTGGCTGCTGGTGCCGCTTCGTCCTTCTTGGAGCTGAGCTTGCCGCCGGCGTTGAAGTCCAGCGAAACACTCTGGGTCTTGGGCCCTTGCACGCCGGTTTTGGCGATGCGGTCCTCGACCTCGCGAATGTTGCCCATGGCGCCGGTGAAAGGATCGGAGGCCTTGTCGTCCTTGCCCTGGTTGGCATTCTGGATGCGCAGGCGTTCACGTTCCGCGGCACGGCGGGAAATGATGGCCGCGCGGGCTGCCATTTCACGCTGGTGGGCGAGCACTTCGAGATCGATCTCGGAATCGTCCTCCCCCAGCAGGTTTGGATCGACCGGGGTCTTCGGCGCGTGGGCACGGCGGGCGGCTAGCGCCTGCTCGACGCTCATGACCGTAGTCTCCGGGTCGTCTTCCTTGGGCGCAGGCTTCTTGGCGGCCGGGGCCTTCGGCTCGGCCTTGCCCTGGTCTGCCAGCGCCTGGAGGCGCAGTTGACGGCGGGTCAGCGGCTTAGGTTCCTCCGCGGGGGCGACCGTTGGAATATTAGTGGTCAGCGCGCCGACCTCTTCTTCCAGTCGACGACGCTCGCGCAAGGCCTCGCGGTCACGGGCACGGCGCAACGACGCCCGTTCACCCAGGGACTCTTCGGACTGTGGTGCGCTAGCTGGCTCAGCTGCAGGCTTTGCGCTGGGAGCCTTGGCTGGGGCTCCAGCCGGCTTGGCCGCTTCTGGCTTGGCACCTGCGGTCTTGGCGGCTGGCTTGGCCGGCTGCGGCTTGGCTGGAGCTGGTTTTGCCGGCTCTGGCTTGGGTGCAGGCTTGGCCGGCTGCGGCTTGGCTGGAGCTGGTTTTGCTGGCTCTGCCTTGGGTGCCGGCTTGGCCTTTGGGGTCGCGTCAGATTTCGCTGGCTTCGCCGAATCCTCGGCCTTTTCCGCGCTTTTCGACGCGTGCTCCTTGGCTGCCTGCTCGGCCTTGCTGTTGGCCAGCAAAGCTTCCATCTCAGCACGTCGTTTTTCGCGCAGAGCTCGCCTGCTTGAAACCGGCTGCGAGTTATCGCTCATCCTGATACTTCTCCCGACCGCATAGACAAATACCGTCACCCTTACCTAGAGATTATGCCGTGCTACCCCACCTTATGTGAGGTTACGACTCGGTATACAGCCCATATTTTGCAATGTACTGCACCACACCGTCCGGCACAAGATACCAAACCGGCTTGTCGGCGGCGACACGCTCCCGGCAATCGGTAGAGGAAATTGCCAGTGCCGGAATTTCCAATTGCGAGACATTGTCGCGACCCACATCCGCGATGACATAGCCAGGGCGGCTCACGCCAACGAAGTGGGCGAGGTCGAAGACCTGGTCGATGTCGCGCCAGCTCATGATCTGGCTCATCGCGTCGGCACCGGTAATGAAGAAGAGCTCCGCATCCGGGCGCAAGGCGCGCAGATCGAGCAAGGTGTCACGCGTGTAGGTGGCGCCTTCGCGGTCGACGTCGACCCGGCTTACGGTGAAGCGCGGGTTCGACGCGGTGGCGATCACGGTCATCAGGTAGCGGTGCTCAGCGCTGGTGACCTGGCGATCGGCCTTCTGCCAAGGCTGGCCGGTGGGCACGAAAACGACCTCATCCAGGCCGTACTCGGCGGCTACCTCGCTGGCAGCGACCAAGTGGCCATTGTGGATGGGGTCAAAAGTACCGCCCATCACGCCGAGGCGCAATGGGCGGTCTTGAGGCTTTTGCTCTGCCAAGACTAGTGGCTATGTGGTACGTGAGTCTTGAACTGGCGGTGGGTGTCCTCTGGTTCAGGCTTTGCCTCGTGGCGGTTGCCTACGTTGGTGTAGGAAACGGTAATCAGCAGCAGGACCATCAGTGCTGCGAAGATGCCCCCACCGACGATCACAGCGAAAGTGTGAGGATCCATGCCGGTGGAAGCGGCTTCCGAAGCCAAAATCAGCGCGTTCAAGATAATTCTCCAGTCGTTTTCACGAGTTCGCTAAGCCAGCAACCTGGGCGGCTGGATCAGTAGCTCGAAAAGTAACGGTACGTTTCTTCTACATCGTACCGAAAAGGGCGGTCAGAAACTATTTGCGAATGTGCCCGTCGCCCTGGACGATCCACTTGGTCGTGGTCAGTTCGGCCAGGCCCATCGGGCCGCGAGCGTGCATCTTCTGGGTCGAGATGCCTACTTCTGCGCCCAGGCCCAGCTGCCCGCCGTCGGTGAACCGGGTCGAGGCGTTGACAATCACCGCAGCCGAGTCGATCTCCGCCACGAACTGCTCGGAAGCAGCCAGCGTGGAGGTGATGATCGCCTCGGTATGGCCGGTGGAGTAGGCGCGGATGTGCTCCAGGGCCTGGTCCATGCCATCGACGACCTTCACCGCGATATCCAGGTCCAGGTACTCGTTGCGCCAGTCATCCTCCCCCGCCGGGATGGTCGGCAGCTGCGGAACCAGCGCGGCGGCTCGGTCGTCCGTGTGCAATCTCACGCCGGCTGCGGCTAGGGCCTGCAGCACTGCCGGGGCCACAGCGGCATCCTTGTGGACCAGCAGGGTCTCCACGGTGTTGCAGACGCTGGGGCGGTGGGTTTTCGCGTTGAGCAGGATATCGACGGCCATTTCCTCGTCGGCGCTCGCGTCGAGGAAGATGTGCACATTGCCTTCGCCGGTTTCGATTACCGGGACCTTGGCGGTGGTGACCACGCGCTGGATCAGCTCGCGGCCGCCACGCGGGATGAGCACGTCGATCTTTCCGCGCGCGCCCATCATGGCGTCGGCACCGGCGCGGCCGAATTCGTCGACCGAGATCACGATGTCGCGGGGCAGGGAGACGGACTCCAGCGCGTCGCGGATCACCGCGACCAGCGCCTGGTTGGAGTTCAGCGCCGCCGAACCGCCACGCAGCAGCACCGAGTTGCCGCTCTTGAGCGCCAGGCCGGCGATGTCCACGGTGACGTTCGGACGCGCTTCGTAGATGGTGCCGATGACGCCCAGCGGGACGTTGACCTGGCGCATGCGCAGGCCGTTGGGCAGGGTTTCCCCGCGCACCACGTGACCGACCGGGTCGGGCAGGCCAGCGAGTTCATGCAGCGCAGAAATCAAGCCGTCGATGCGCTTGCCATCGAGCTTCAACCGGTCCAGCAGGGCCTCGGAGGTGCCATTGGCGCGGCCGGCAGCCAGATCCTTTTCGTTGGCGCGCAGGATCATCGCACGGTTCTGGTCGATGCGCGAAGCCATGGCCGCGAGGGCGCGGTCCTTCCAGTCGCGGTTGGCGCGCTTGAGGATCCGTGCGGCGCGGCGTGCACGGTCGGCCAGCTGGTGGACGGAGGTGGTGACGTCGGTGGTCGTTTCTTCGGTGTTTACGGCATCCATACTCATGCTCCTCATTCTAGAAAATGGGTTCGATCAAAGCTAGGTCGTCAACATGCACTACTGATCTGTCGTAACCTTCGCCCAGCTCTTCAACCAGATCCGTGGTGTTGTGTCCGAGCATCTCGGGCAGTTCATGGGAGCTGAAGTTCACCAGCCCGCGAGCAAATGGGGTTCCTTCCGCGTCGCAGATCTCTACGGCGTCGCCAGCCTCGAATTCCCCGCGGACGGCGGTAATGCCGGCTGCCAGCAGCGAGTTGGTTCCCTTTTCGATGGCCTTGACTGCGCCGGCATCCAGGATCAGCTTGCCTTCGATGGAAGCCAGATAGGCCAGCCAGACGTCGCGGGCCGAACGGCGGGAGTTGCGGGCGGCGAACCAGGTGCCTACATCCTGTCCGCGCAGCGCCTTGGCGGCATTGTCGGTGCTGGTCACCAGGGTAGGAATGCCCGCCGAGGAGCTCAGGGTCGCGGCATCGACCTTGGTGATCATGCCGCCGGTGCCGACTCCGGCTGCCCCCGGGGTGCCCAGGTCCACCGCTTCGAGTTCGTCGGGGTGCTCGATGGTAGTGATGCGGCTGCCGCCGTCATCAGGGTGCGCGTCGTAGACCGAGTCCACGTCGGAGAAGAGCAGCAGCGCGTCGGCCTTGACCAGGTGGGCCACCAGCGAGGCGAGGCGGTCGTTGTCGCCGAAGCGGATTTCGCGGGTGGCGACCGCGTCATTTTCGTTCACGATGGGCAGCACGCCCAGGTTCAGCAAGCGAACCAGGGAGCGCAGCGCGTTGGTGTAGGAAGAGCGGCGCATCAGGTCGTCGGCGGTGAGCAGCACCTGGCCTACGCGCTGGTCGTACTCATCGAAAAGCTGGGTGTACTGCGCCAGCAGCAGACCCTGGCCAACGGCCGCCGCGGCCTGCTGGGTGGCAAGGTCCTTGGGACGCTTGGCCAACCCGAGCGGGGCCAGACCGGCGGCAATGGCACCTGAGGATACAAGAATGACCTCGGTACCGTTGTTGACAGTTTCAGCGAGAGTGTCCACCAGGAACTTCAACCGCTCGTGGGATATCCCGCCGCTGACCGTGGTCAGCGAGCTGGATCCAACTTTGACCACTAAGCGCTTGGCTTGAGGCAGTTGGTGGGGCGAGGTAATGGCTGAAATTGTTTTGGTGGCACTTTCACTCATACTTTAATTTTCCTCCTGGATTGCCTTTGGTTCCGCAGTCTTTCGTCCGTACTTGGAGTCAACCGATTCGGTCCAGACGCCGGCCTTGCGTTCGGCTTCCAGCTCGGCGCGAGCCGATGCCTTGGCCGCCCGGCGCTCTTCGTGCTCGGCACGCTTTTCCTCGCGGGTCTTGCGATCGCCGCGATCCTCGAGGCGGATGTCCTCGCCGCGTCGGCTGCCGCCGAGCAGTTCGGCGCCGGCTGCCATAGTTGGCTCCCAATCGAAGACCACTGCGTTGTCCTCGGCGCCGATGATTACCGCGTCCCCTGGCTTGGCGCCGGCCTTGAACAGCTGGTTTTCGACACCCAGCTTGGCCAGGCGGTCAGCCAGGTAGCCGACAGCTTCATCGTTGCGGAAATCGGTCTGCATAATCCAGCGTTCCGGCTTTTCACCGATAACTCGCCACATTGGCTCAAAGTTCTGCTCCTCGCGGCGGATGGTGAACTCGGCACGCTTGGTGGTACGTGGACGAATCACAGGCACCTCGACTACTGGGGCTTCAACAACCTGTTCAGCGCGTGCCTGCTCTACCAATTCAGCCATAGCGAAGGACAGATCACGCAATCCGTTACGCGAGAGCGCGGAGATCTCGAAGACGCGGTAACCGCGTTTTTCCAACTCAGGGCGCACGAATTCAGCCATGTCGGCACCGTCTGGCATGTCAACCTTATTAAGTGCGATCAGCTTCGGGCGCTCGATCAGCGGCACGATGGTGCCGTCGGTACCGGCGAAGGTGGAGTCGGCTTCGTAGTTGGCCAGCTCTGCTTCGATGATGTCCAGGTCGCTGATTGGGTCGCGGTCCGCTTCCAGCGAGGCGCAGTCCAGCACGTGCACGATGGCGGCACAGCGCTCAACGTGGCGCAGGAACTCGTGGCCCAGCCCCTTGCCTTCGGAGGCTCCAGGGATCAGGCCAGGCACGTCGGCGACAGTGAAGCGGGTTTCGCCTGCTTCGACGACACCCAGGTTAGGCACCAGGGTGGTGAACGGGTAGTCGGCGATCTTCGGGCGTGCCGCGGACACGGCGGCGATCAGCGAGGATTTGCCGGCCGATGGGTAGCCCACCAGCGCGATATCCGCCATGGACTTCAGTTCCAGGACAATATCCTGGCCGGTTCCGGGAATGCCCAGCAACGCGAAGCCCGGGGCCTTGCGCTTGTCCGAGGCGATGGACGCATTGCCCAGGCCGCCCATGCCGCCTATTGCGGCGATGTATTCATCGCCCGGCTTGACCAGGTCGCCGAGGATGTCGCCGTCCTTGGTCTTGATGACGGTGCCGGCAGGTACGCCCAGGACCAGGTCCTCGCCGCTCTTGCCCGGGTGCAGACCGCCCTTGCCCGGCTCGCCGTTGCCGGCCTTGCGGTGCGGCAGGTGGTGGAAGTCCAGCAGCGTGGTGACCTGGGGGTCGACGCGCAGGATGATGTCTCCGCCCTTGCCGCCGTTGCCGCCGTCGGGACCGCCAAGCGGCTTGAATTTCTCACGCTTGATGGACACACAACCGTGGCCACCATTACCTGCGGTGACATGAAGGGTTACGCGATCAACGAATGCAGCCACGGGGCCATCTTCTCCTAGTACGGGGTTGCGAGGGTTACTCGCTTAAAAGTCTAACTATGCACGCAAGGGGCGGACCGAAATCGGCCCACCCCTTGTGTACTAAAAAATTTGCCTGTTGCCTGAATTAGGCAGCAGCCACAATGTTCACCACGCGGCGACCACGACGGGTGCCGAACTCGACTGCGCCAGCAGCCAATGCGAACAGGGTGTCATCCTTGCCACGGCCTACGCCGGCGCCTGGGTGGAAGTGGGTGCCACGCTGGCGAACGATGATTTCGCCTGCCTTGACTTCCTGTCCACCATAGCGCTTTACGCCTAGGTACTGTGCGTTGGAATCGCGACCGTTGCGAGTGGAACTCGCACCTTTCTTATGTGCCATGCCTTTTAGCCTCTTTCGCTACAAAAATGGATTCTACGATTGCCTGAATTAGGCGATCGAGGTGACCTTGACCTTGGTCAGAGCGGCACGGAAGCCCTGGCGCTTCTTGTAACCGGTCTTGTTCTTGTACTTCTGGATTACGATCTTCTCGCCGCGAAGGTTTTCTACAACCTCAGCGGTGACCGTGACCTTAGCCAGATCGGCAGCTGCGGAAGTTACCTTCTCGCCATCTACCAACAGCAAAGCTGGAAGCTCGATGGAGCTGCCTGGGGCAGCCTGAAGACGGTCAACGGTGATGAGGTCTCCAACGGAAACCTTCTCCTGGTGGCCGCCTGCGCGGACAATTGCGTACACCACGTGGGTACTCACTTCTACTCGACGTTTATTGTCTTACCGGCGCAGATATCGACCCGAACACCCACAAAGTGGATGCGATCCCGGGGATCTCATGCGCTTGTGCCTTGACGCCGAGCGGACCAAAAGTCCGTGATCTTGGCGTTTAGCACCGATCAACTAGATTACGCTAGTCCACACCGCTGGAGCAAATACAAACTGCCCCAGCGAGGGAAGCGTGATCAAGTTCATCTATTTCAGTTCGCGTACTGGAACACCCACACCGAGCATTACCGGTTGCCCGGCAGGCTCAGCTGGCTTATCTTTCTGCGAACCGGAGGCATCCATCTGAACTACCGAACCGGTAGCGGCGGATACCTCTGCCACGAGAACCTCTGCAGTCGCATCGCCCTGGACCGAGGTGGCCCGACGACTGCGACGCTTTGGCTTCGTGGAATTCTGTGGGGCTGCCGCGGTGGCGGCAACTGGGACGGAAGCCGCGGGGCTGCTGGACTCAGCAGGCGCGCTGGCAGCAGGCATGGCCAGGCCGGTGAGCACCGGCTGGTCCTGCTGTGCCGCTTCCTGCGGACGCGAAGCACGGCGTGAACGCTTGCGCGGCTGGTCCTCGGACGTCGAGGCGGCAACAGGTTCAGGAGCAGCCTGCTGTTCCTGGTTGGCCTGAGCTTCCTCGTTGCCCGAAGCGTTTTCCTCGGACTGGTTGCGTCCGCGTCCACGGGAGCGTGAACGGCGGCGCGGCTTGCGGCTGCCGTCCTGCTCGTCGCTGGACTCATCCTGGCCCGGCAACGCTGCTTCCAGCGCTTCCAGGGTAACCGAGGCCTCGGTGCCCTGCGCAGACGCCGCGGACTTGGCCACAGGAATCTGTTCGCCCTCGATGCTCACTGCGTTTTCAGCAGCGGCATCCAGGTGCGAAGCGGCGGCAATGCTGGCCAGGGCGTTGCGCGTGGCTTCGTCCTTCTCCCCTGCTGCCGGCTCCTGCTTCTCAACTGGCTTCTGCTCGTCCTTCTCGCCGCCACGACGGCGGCGGGAGTTGCGGCTTGGCTTGTCGTTGAACTTCTTGCTGTGCGCTTCGCCCTGCGAGTTGAAGGTCTTGCGCGATTCAACTGGCTCTTCGTGGGTGATGAAGCCAGCACCTGCACAGTGCTCGCACTCTTCACCGAAGACTTCGAGCAGGCCGGTGCCCATGCGCTTGCGCGTCATCTGGACCAGACCCAGCGAGGTCACTTCAGCAACCTGGTGCTTGGTCCGGTCGCGGCCCAGGCACTCCACCAGGCGGCGCAGCACCAGATCGCGGTTGGATTCCAGGACCATGTCGATGAAGTCGATGACGATGATGCCGCCGATGTCACGCAGGCGCAGCTGGCGGACCACTTCTTCGGCCGCTTCCAGGTTGTTCTTGGTCACGGTCTCTTCGAGGTTGCCGCCCGAACCGGTGAATTTACCGGTGTTCACGTCGATGACGGTCATCGCTTCGGTGCGGTCGATGACCAGCGAACCACCCGAAGGCAGGAAGACCTTGCGGTCCAGCGCCTTGGCGATCTGCTCGTCCACACGGAAGTTGGCGAAGATGTCCTCTTCGGCTTCCCACTTCTCCAGGCGGCCCATCAGATCCGGTGCCACGTACATGACGTAGGCCTCGATGGTGTCCCAGGCGTGGTCACCGGAGACGATCAGCTTGGTGAAGTCCTCGTTGAAGACGTCGCGGACCACCTTGATGGTCAGATCGGGTTCCGAGTACAGCAGTTCCGGAGCCAGGGTCTTGGTGGAGTTGGCCTGCTCTTCGATGCCTTCCCACTGCGCACGCAGCCGGTTGATATCGTTGGTCAGTTCTTCCTCGGAAGCGCCTTCGGCGGCGGTGCGCACGATGACGCCCGCGTTTTCCGGCAGGTGGTCCTTCAGGATCTTCTTCAGGCGCTGGCGTTCGACATCAGGGAGCTTGCGCGAGATGCCGGTCATCGAACCACCTGGCACGTAGACCAGGTAGCGTCCAGGCAGGGAGATCTGGCTGGTCAGCCGGGCGCCCTTGTGGCCTACCGGGTCCTTGGTGACCTGCACCAGGACCGAGTCGCCAGCCTTCAAGGCGTTCTCAATGCGGCGCGGCGCGCCTTCGAGAGCGGCTACGTCCCAGTTCACTTCGCCTGCGTACAGCACGGCGTTGCGGCCGCGGCCGATATCCACGAAAGCAGCTTCCATGGATGGCAGCACATTCTGCACCTTGCCGACGTACACGTTGCCGATCAGCGAATCCTGCTGGGTCTTGGAGACGAAGTGCTCTGCAAGCACTCCATCTTCCAGTACGCCGATCTGGATGCGGTCCTCGCGCTGGCGCACGATCATCTTGCGCTCGACGGATTCGCGGCGGGCCAGGAACTCGGCCTCGGTGATCACCTGGCGGCGGCGACCGGTTTCGCGTGATTCGCGGCGGCGCTGGCGCTTGGCTTCCAATCGGGTGGAACCGCGCACCGAAGCGACCTTGTCGTTGACCGAGCTGTGGCTTTCGATACTGCCACGCGGGGCGCGCACACGGGTAACGGTGTTCGGCGGATCATCCTGCGAGCCGCCCTCAAGTTCCAGATCCACTTCCCCGCGGCGACGGCGGCGGCGGCGGCGCGAAGTCACGTCGTCGGCATCGGCGTCTGCCTCGGGATCTGCGGCAGCTGCGCGGCGAGCAGGTTCCTGCTTCTTCGCAACAGCCTGGGCCAGAACAGCCTGAGCTGTTTCCGGCACGGCGAAAGGATTCAAGATCATGGTGCTGCCGTGTTCGGCCAGCAGCATGCCGGTCTGGTCAACGTCGTTCGCTTCCTCAACCGGTGCAACTTCCTGCTCGGCCGGGGCAGCGATTTCAGCGCTCTGCTCCTGGACGTCTTCCTGCTTGTCCTGGACGTCTTCCTGCTTGGCCGCGGCGACCTCTACGGCCTCGTCATTCGCGGTATTGCGCACTGCCTGCGCCCGGCGTTCGGCCTGGCGGCTGGCCCGCTTGGTGGAATCAGGGGTGGAGATCTGGGTGCGGCGGGTGGCCCGCCAGCGGTATGGGCTTTCCTCGACGCCGGCAGCGGCATTGAGTTCGGCCAAGGTCATGGCGCGACGCAATGGTCGCGCGGGTGTGGTTGAAACACTGGTACGGCGGGCTCGTGTTGAACGGTTGCCCCGCTTATTACCTTGCGTTCCGCCCTTTCGTTGATTTGCTGCGCTCATTTAAATTCGCGTACTCCTACTATGTCCCGCTCGGGCATCCTCCACAGACGGCGCCGTTGCTGAAACTACAATCATCACGTGTCGCTTGGCCTACTTATCTTCCAGTAGTCCGGACACAAAAGCTCGCTATTTTCCGCGGGTTCGACGCTGGTCCAAATTTCTGAACCAGGCGCAAATCCTGCGGATCAACGTGGCCTAAGAAAACCGGCTGCTTTCCTTTGCAGCCCTACGATCCGCGGTATTCCCCCGGGAGGCGCACATATTGGGCACTCAACCGAAGCGATGCATCGCCTGTCGATCTGTTGTTTCAAAAGTCTGTCGTCGGGTTGAAAGCAGACTGTGGATCCGCGAACAACCATTCCCATTCTCTCATATTTCGTTCACGCCTTGTTCATTGCTTCTCACCAGATGCACAGAAATGCTTCCTAGTATGAAAAAGGCCTTGGCGGAATAACCCGCTTTCCTATGAACTTATGGAATAGTCAAAACATGGTTTCATCACAAGAAAATAGCCACGGCTCGGGCGTGTTGCCCTGGTGGGCTAAGGAACGCGGCTTCGGGCTGTTCATCATCGTTACGGGATTGATCTCTTGGCTCGCCGCCGGAATCCTGGTCCTGGAACGCTTGGAGTTGTACAAGAACCCCGACTACATCACCAGTTGCGACGTCAATCCCTGGATCTCCTGTGGCACCGTGATGAAATCCGAGCAGGCAGGAATTTTCGGATTCCCCAATCCCTTCTTCGGGATCGTTTGCTTCGCTGTTGTTATCGCCATCGGCTTCGCCCTGCTGGCCGGCGCAACAAACCTGAAGCGCTGGTTCTGGCTGTGCTTCCAGCTGGGCATCACCGCCGCTATGGGCTTGGTGATCTGGTTCTGGTCCCAGGCCCTATATGAAATCAACGCCCTGTGCCCTTACTGCATGGTCGTGTGGGCCATGACGATTCCCTTGTTCGTGTTCACGACCGCACGCAATGTGCTTACCGGCGTGATTTCTGCTGGAGTCGGCGTGAAGAAGTTCTTCGCCGAGTGGAGCTGGATCATTACCGCCGTCATCTGGGCGCTCGTTGCCGCATCGGTCGTCCTGCGTTTCCCGCTCGCCTTCTTCGGCTAGAGCCCGGCTTCCATGCCCACCTGCGGGGCCGCTACTTCGGTAGCGGCCCCGCAGTGCTGTTCCTGGCGCTCCCCCACCCCGCCGCCAACCAGGTCGGCCGGCCTTGTGCCGCTGCTTGTTGCACCCCGGCGCGCCACCGGCGCCAAGACATCCCGCTTCGGCCTTCGATCCGCGTCAAAACGGCCATCGGCAAGGCCGGGAAGGGTTCGCCGTCAACGATCTTCCGGATACTGCCCAGCTAGACCCGGTAGATTAGAAGCATGGCAAGTGACATATGGAACACAGAAAATGCCCAGGACTACGGAATCAACCTGCTGATTTCCGAACACCTTCGGCTCCGTGAACTACAAGAGGAAGATCTTGCGTTCCTCACCCAATGGTGGAATAGCCCAGAATTCATGGCCCTGCAGGGCAACCTGGTACTTCCCCACCCGATCACCGAAGCCGCAGAACTCTTCAAATCGCGCAGCGTCAACCGTGGCACTACCGACGGCGTGGGACTTTCCATCACGCTTCCCGATGACACGCTGATCGGGCACACCGCTTTGTACGACTACAACGCGCCGGCCCGTTCGGCCGAATTGATGATCATGATCGGTGGTTCAAATGTGGGCCAAGGCTATGGCACCTTGGCCACCAAGATGATCATCGACTACGGCTTCCGCGAGATGGGCTTGAACCGCATCGGCTTGAACGCCTGGGCGTACAACGAGCGCGCACTGCGCACCTTCAACCGCGCAGGATTCCGCGAAGAGGGCCGAGTGCGCCAGGCTGGATTCCACGATGGGTCGTTCCACGACAAGATCATCATGGGCCTGCTGGCCAAGGAGTACTTCAACGCCAGGTAATCCGCACAGGCAGAGAACGAGACCTCAACAGAGCTGGGGCCGCGCACTGCGCGGCCCCAGCTCTGCTGCGTCAGTTCACTTCTGGACCAGACCCGCATAATCGGTCTGATAGCCCGTTACAGGCTGGTGAGGGATTTCTTCCCAGCGTTCTGGATCTTCTTGCTGGACTTCGCCCGATGCCATTCCGAGCAGCAATTCCTTGAGCGCAAGAACATTTTGGCGAATCAACTTGCCGCGGGACTTCTGCCCGAGGCTTCCGTCACTGCTATTTCCACTGGTTTCAAAGAAGACCACCGGGTTTCGATGCCCGTCGGCATTGAGCCCCCGGTAGTTCAAGCCCAGCATCATTGCAGAGACGACGCCGCAGGAATGCCGGGGAAATCAGCCCGTGGGTGCACGAATCGATGCATTCGGGCACGAAAACGGGTTAGTGGCCAGTGTGAACGCCAAAAAATCAGCATTTCGGTGTTGCCTTGGGACCTTGTCAAGTCGTTAGCCTATTGTTAGAGCTATCAGAACCAGCTACAAGGAGCGACTATGGCTTTTTTCCGTAAGGTCAGGCCCGCCGCGTTGTTGAAAAAGCAACCTCAGGACGACAAGCCGACACCTGCCGAGCACCACCGTGTTCCGGCCAGGGACGCCAAACCAGATTTCACGGTCACCAGCCTGTGGACCGACTTGCTAGGACGCCTAGGCATTCGAAGCGCCCAGCTGCTGGTAGTTGGCGCGCTGGCAACATTCCTCATCATCGGCATGCTCCGCTTGACCATGATCGTGATCCCGACGTTGCTGGCCGTCATCATTTCCTGTGCGTTGTGGCCCCTGGTGGTCAAGCTGCGCAAGTTTGTTTCCCCGATGCTGGCAGCATGGATCGTTTTTCTCGGATCCCTATTGGTCCTCGGAGGCATTGGCACCGGCCTGGTCTTCTCGGTCATCAAGGAATGGCCAAAGCTCGTTGACCAAGCTGTTGAGGGCTTCAACCAGCTCAATGACATGGTTCAGGGCTTCATCGGCACGATGCCTTTCAGCGTCGACCAGAGCCAGATCGATAATGTTGTCGAAACGGTAACCGGCTTCTTGACCAGTTCCCAGTTCGGCACCGGCGCTTTGAACACGCTGAGCGCAGCAGGCAGCTTCGTGACCGGCCTGGTCCTGCTGCTGGTGATCCTGTTCTTCTTCCTGAAGGACGGCGACAAGATCTGGGCCTTTGCCGTGTCGTGGACTCCACGCCACTACCGCAACAAGTGGATTCTTTCCGGCGACCGCGCGCTGCGCACCTTCGGCGGCTACATCCGCGGTACTGCCACCGTGGCCGCGGTGGATGCTTTGGGCATCACCGCGACGCTGCTGATCGTGCAGGTTCCATTGGCCATCCCGCTAGGCGTCATTGTCTTCCTCGGTTCCTTCGTGCCGATGGTAGGTGCCACCGTTGCCGGCATCCTGGCCACGCTGATTGCATTGGTTACCAACGGACCTGTGGTGGCGCTGATCGTGCTGGCTGCGGTGATCCTGGTGAACCAGCTGGAGGGCAACTTCCTGCAGCCGGTCGTCATGGCCAACGCCCTGAGCCTGCATGCACTGGTCGTGCTGATGGCACTGACCGCAGGCACCGTCCTGGCAGGCATCGTTGGCGCCGTCCTGGCGGTGCCACTGGTGGCCGCTTCATGGGCGGTGATCAAGGTATGGACCGGGCGCGACAAATCCGATGCGGTGGCTGAAGCCAGCGAGGACATCAAGTCTGAAGTCGAGATCAGCGAAGAGCAAGCGGCTTTCGACAAACTCGAAGCGAAGGAACAGCACCAGGAATCCCTCAAGGATTCCGAGTAGCTGTTGCGGCTGGGGCGCTCCTGCACGTCAGGGGCGCCCTTCCTTTTGCCACTTAAATGCTCTTGATCGAATTATTTCCAATTAATTCTCAAAGAGTTCATGCCCTCATCCAGCCCCGGCTTCCCGGGGTTTTCGCGCTGGGGACAAGACCGGTGGACCCGATCCCGCGTTGCCGTGGATGTGGTTTGTGTGTTTAATGTGACTGAAGTGATGGAAGTGGAGCGACGCGGGATGCGCAATCGCCTTGAGAAGTTTTGCTGCATGTCTTCGTTTTCCCCAACAGGGAAAACCCGCGCCACGCTTCGCCCGCAATCAATGTGCTAACGCGCACTGAAGACTGGGAGGTATCCACGTGCTGGAATTCAGCAATGACGGAGCAGATAAGTATCTTTCGCACATAGTCGGCCCTATCACCGACCACCACCAGGTGGTCAGGATCGGCGCTGCAGAGCAGCTGCCGCTGGACTCGACCGCACAGGCGCTCGGAAGTTCGGTGCAGCAGGCAGCTAGCCCGCAAGGAGCTATGCTCGCCCAGGACAGTTTGGATGACTGGTTCTAGGACCCGCTTCCAGGCATGAAAAATCCCGGCAGTTTCCAACTGCCGGGATTTTCGCGTTTCGATCTACTTGCCGAACCAGATGCCGATCTCGCGCTCGGCGGACTCGACGGAGTCCGAACCGTGGACCAGGTTCTGCTGGACCTTCAGGCCCCAGTCGCGGCCGAAGTCGCCACGGATGGTGCCTGGAGCCGCGGTGGTCGGGTCGGTGGTGCCAGCCAGCGAACGGAAGCCGGGGATAACGCCCTGGCCTTCAGCCACGATCGCCACCACCGGACCGGAGAGCATGAACTCAACCAGCGGCTCGTAGAATGGCTTGCCTTCGTGCTCTGCATAGTGCTCGGCGAGCAGCTCGCGAGTAGCTTCCAGCTGCTGCAGCTTGGCAATGGTGTAGCCCTTGGCTTCAATGCGGCCAAGGATCTGTCCGGTCAGACCGCGCTTGACGCCATCTGGCTTGACCAGGATCAGGGTACGTTCAGTCATGTGACTACCTCTTCGTATCGTTGATGTACTTCTTAGGTTCTCAGGCTTGCTCGGGGTTCGCTTTTTCCCAGGCTTCTTGGGCGGCGGCGCGGCGCTTGTTCACTGCGTCGATTTCGCCGCCCTTGTTCAGCGCATACCACCAGCACAGGGCGAAGGCCGCTGCGAGGTAGAACATGTCCGGCAGGATGAAGCCGCACAGGAAGAACACTACCTGCAGGATCCAGCCGATGATGTAGCCGATCTTCTTGCCCAGCAGGGCGCAGTTGAAGATGCACAGCAGCGCCACGGCAGCGCCGAGGCTGAGCACGACCACCGGTTCTCCGCCACGCTTGAGCCCGAAGGCCGCGAGGGTGACGAACACCGCCAGCAGCGCCTCGCAGACCAGCACTGTTGATGCGAACATCATTTTCGTGGAGCGCTGCTTCTTCTTCATCCCAGGACGCCACTCGCGCTGGGCACGGGTGAGTTTAGCCATCAGGATTCGCCTCCCTTGAGCAACAGTGAAATCTCGCCCACCAGTGTAATCGAACCGGTCACCAGCACGCCGCCGGACAAGTCGTTGCCTGCCTCGGCGCGGCCCACCGACCATTCGATGGCATCTTCCAGGTCCTCGGTGACGTGGATGTCCTCTTCCGGCCAGCCAGCGTCGATCGCCATGGTGGACAGTTCGCCGGCCGGGATGGCCCGCGGCGAGGACGACTGGGTGATGCAAATGTCCTCAACCATGTCACCGTACTGCTCGCGCATGGTGTAAAGCATTGCTTCGGCGTCCTTCTCCTGCAAGATGCCAACCATCAGCACCAGGCGGGTGAAGCCGAAGGATTCCTTGATCGCCTCTGCGGTGACGCGTATGCCATCCGGGTTGTGGCCGGCATCCACCAGGATGCTCGGTGCCGCGCGGACCAGTTCCAGGCGGCCCGGGCTGGTGGCGGCCGCGAAGCCGTCGCGGACCAGATCGGCATTCAGCTCGCGCTGGCCGCCGCCCAGGAAGGCCTCCACCGCAGCCAAGGCCACGGTGGCGTTCTGCGCCTGGTGGGCACCGAACAATGGCAGGAAGATCTCGTCGTAGCGCGCCGCTTGGCCCTGGATGGACAGCAGCTGCCCACCCACGCCATGCTGGCGTTCCAGGAGCTTGAAGTCCAGGCTGTCGAAAGCTGCCGGCACCTCAAGCTCGCGGGCGCGAGCCAGCAGCACGTCGGCGGCATCCACCGGTTGCACCGAAGAGACCAGGTAGCCGCCGGGCTTGAGGATGCCGACCTTTTCTTCGGCAATCTCGCCCGGGGTATCCCCCAGCAGATCGGTGTGGTCCAAGGAGATCGGGGTGATCACCGAAACGTCGGCATCTGCCACGTTGGTGGCGTCGGTGATGCCGCCCAGGCCGACTTCGAGCACCACGACATCCACCGGAACCTCGGCGAAAACCGCGAAGGCCAGGATGGTGACAGCTTCGAAGTAGGTCAGCTTGTTTTCGCCGCGCTCGACGAGCTCGGTGTCCACGATCTGAAGGAACGGGCTGATTTCATCCCACACGCGCACGAAGGTCCCGTCGTCTACCGGGGCACCGTCAATGGCGATGCGCTCGGTGACCGAGATCAGGTGCGGCGAGGAGTAGCGGCCGGTGCGCAAGTCGTGCGCCATCAAGAGCGACTCGATCATGCGTGCGGTCGAGGTCTTGCCGTTGGTGCCGGTGATGTGGATGACCGGGCAAGCCTTGTTCGGCTCGCCGAGGATCTCCATCGCGCGGAACATCGGATCCATGCGCGGTTCCATCTTGTTTTCCGGCGCACGGGAGAGCAGTTGCGCGTAGACGCGGTCCAATTCGCTCACTAGTTGGCCTCGACTTTGCCAGAATCCAGCTTGGCCACGGTGACCTGCTCGCCATCTACCGAATCATCGGCGACAAGTTCCAGCTGCGCGGTCAGGGTTTCACCTGCCACCAGCTCGCGGTTCGCTTCCAGTGCCGCGATGGCGGCCGTGTTGGCGGTGACCACGGTGTGGATGCGATCCGATACCTGCAGGTCCGCGTCCTTGCGGGCGGACTGGATGGAGCGGATCATGTCGCGTGCGGTGCCCTCGGCAGCCAGTGCCTCGGTGACCTCGGTATCCAGCACCAGGAAGCCGCCGTCGATGACTGCCGCGGCAATTTCGCCTGCTGCATCCACCACGGTGTCCAGGGTGTACTCGCCCTCGGCCAGTTCCAGTCCTCCCGCGGTGACCACCCCGTCGGTGACCGACCAGTCCCCGGACTTGGCGCCCTTGATCGCCTGCTGCACGTTCTTGCCCAGGCGCGGACCGGCCGCACGGGCGTTCACTACCAGCTGCTGGCTGATGCCGTAGCTGGCGGCGTCGACGCCTTCGGCATCGATCAAGGTGACGGCCTTCAGGTTCAGCTCGTCCTTGATGATCGACGCGTAGGTGCCTTCCAGGCGGGCAGCGCCGGTGAGCACAACCTTCAGCTCGGCCAGCGGCAGGCGCACGCGCAGGTTCTTGGCCTTGCGCAGCGAGGAGCCCACGGAGCAGATCTTGCGGGTTGTTTCCATGGTTTCCAGCAACGCGGCGTCGGTTGGGAATTCGCTGGCTTCCGGCCAGTCCTCCAGGTGCACCGAACGTTCGCCGGTCAGCCCGCGGAAGATCTCTTCGCTGGCCAGCGGCAGCAGCGAAGCAGTGACCTTCACCAGGGTTTCCAGCGCGGTGTACAGGGTGTCGAAGGCCTGGGTGTCTTCATCGAAGAAACGCTGGCGGCTACGGCGCACGTACCAGTTGGTCAGGGTGTCCATGTACTGGCGCACGGCCTCGGTAGCATCGGAGACCTCGTAGGAATCCAGTGCCTCGGTGACTTCGCGCACCAGCTGGCCCGTGGCGGCCAGCATGTACTGGTCCAGCGGGTCGGTGGAGTCCATCGAGCGCTTGGCCTCGTAGCCGGCCCCGTTGTTGGCGGAGTTGGTGTAGAGGTTGAAGAAGTGCCAGACGTTCCACAGCGGCAGCAGCACCTGGCGCACGCCATCGCGGATGCCCTGTTCGGTCACGACCAGGTTGCCGCCGCGCAGGATCGGCGAGGCCATCAGGAACCAGCGCATGGCATCGGAGCCGTCGCGGTCCAGGACCTCGGTGACATCCGGGTAGTTACGCAGGGACTTGGACATCTTCTGCCCGTCCGAGCCCAGCACGATGCCGTGGGAGATCACGTTGGTGTAGGCCGGGCGGTCGAAGAGCGCGGTGGAGAGCACGTGCATGGTGTAGAACCAGCCGCGGGTCTGTCCGATGTACTCAACGATGAAGTCCGCCGGGTGGTGGCCGGAATCGAACCATTCCTGGTTGTTGAACGGGTAGTGCACCTGGGCGTACGGCATCGAGCCGGAGTCGAACCAGACATCGAGCACGTCTTCCACGCGCCTGAGGGTGCCGGATTCGGCGCAGCCCTCATGGGCCTTGGTCAGCTCGTCGATGAATGGGCGGTGCAGGTCAGGCTGGCCTTCGTGGTTAACCGGCATCCGGCCGAAGAAGTCCTGCATTTCCTGCAGCGAGCCGAAGACTTCGCGGTGCTCGCATTCGGCACCGCTGCATTCCCACACCGGGATCGGCGAACCCCAGTAGCGGTTGCGCGAGATGGACCAGTCGCGGGCGTTTTCCAGCCACTTGCCGAACTGGCCGTGCTTGACGTTGCCCGGGATCCAGTTGATCTGCTCGTTCAGCTCGACCATGCGGTCCTTGAACTTGGAGACCTCGACGTACCACGAGGAGATCGCGCGGTAGATCAGCGGGGTGCGGCAGCGCCAGCAATGCGGGTAGGAGTGCTCGTAGGAGGCCTGCTTGACCAGCTTGGCCTCGTCCTTGAGCACATTGGTGATGGTCTTGTTGGCGTCGAACACCTGCACGCCGGCGATCTCGGCCAGCGGGCCGTTGCCGAAGACCGGCAGGAACTTGGCGCCCTCGTCTACCGAGAGGATCACCGGGATGCCGTGCTCTTCGCAGACCTTCTGGTCATCCTCGCCGTAGGCCGGAGCCTGGTGCACGATGCCGGTGCCGTCGGCCACAGTGACGTAGTCGGCGGTGAGAATCTGCCAGGCGTTTTCGGTGCCGTACTTCTCGGTGTCGGTGTACGTGTCCCACAGCGGCTGGTAGCGCACGCCGGCAAGCTGCTCACCGGTGTAGCTGGCGGTGATGGCCGCAGCGGCTTCCTTGGCATCCTTGTAGCCCAGGTCCTTGGCGTAGGAGCCCAGCAGGTCGCGGGCCAGCAGGAATGGCCCGGCGGCGGCCGAAGCCTTCACGCCGGCCTCGCCTGCAGGAACCACGACGTAGTCGATCGCCGGGTGCACGGCCAGTGCGGCGTTGGTTGGCAGGGTCCACGGGGTGGTGGTCCACGCCAGGGCCTGCACGCCGGCAAGTGCCTTGGAGGCTTCGGTTTCACCGGCAAGGATGGTGAAGCCCACGGTGACGGTCTGGTCCTGGCGGTTCTTGTAGACGTCGTCGTCCATGCGCAGCTCGTGGTTGGACAGCGGGGTCTCGTCCTTCCAGCAGTACGGAAGCACGCGGAAGCCCTTGTAGGTCAGATCCTTGTCCGAAAGCTGCTTGAAGGCCCAGATGACCGATTCCATGAACTCGACGTTCAGGGTCTTGTAGTCGTTTTCGAAGTCGACCCAGCGAGCCTGGCGGTTCACGTACTGCTTCCACTCATCGGCATACTTCATCACCGAGGTGCGGCAGGCGTCGTTGAACTTGTCGATGCCCATGGCTTCGATCTGCTTCTTGTCGGTCATGCCCAGCTGCTTCATGGCTTCCAGCTCGGCTGGCAGGCCGTGGGTGTCCCAGCCGAAGCGGCGCTCCACGCGCTTGCCGCGCTGGGTCTGGTAGCGCGCTACCAGGTCCTTGACGTAGCCGGTGAGCAGGTGGCCGTAGTGCGGCAGGCCGTTGGCGAAGGGAGGGCCATCGTAGAAGACGAATTCTTCGCCCTCGCGCTGGTCAATGGAGGCCTGGAAAGTGTCGTCGTTCTTCCAGTATTCGAGGACGCGCTTCTCAAGATCTGGGAATCGCGGTGAAGCCGGGGTCGAACCGGTTGGGTCTGTAGTGACCTTCGGGTAGAAGCTCATCGAATGGGCCGTCCTTCAAGCGTAGGGTCGATAAATCCTTGCCTACGAGGACGGCACGAATGCCGCGGTACCACCCCGCTTATCCCCCGCCGCAATGATGGGGAATCGCTTATCTTCAGCTGTGACGGGCTGGTCCCGTTCGGTTCTACTTGGCGTTCATGATGCTCGCGGTTCTTCCGAAGACTCACCGGTGATAGCCGGATCAAAGTCGCAGTCCTTATATCCTACCGCGTGATGCCCCAGCTGAAAATTCCCGGCAGCCTTCGAAATGCAAGTGAGCGCAGGCTCACAGCTCGGCGAGCGCAGAACACGCATGCCACCCGCAGCGCCATTCAAATATAGTTTCGAACAAGTGTTCGAACTTGTTAACTGCACTGGCCCTTCAACCCGGTATCACCCGAACGATCTGCGATAAAGTCCAGCAAGCGCTCAATCTCATTAGGCTCGACCGGTATCGCCGTTTGCCCGGGCTTCGGAAACGGAAGATTCATCGCACCGACCCTCCCTCCCCGGTTCGCAATAGCTGACGTCATGCATACGCGAGGTGATGAATCACCGGTAGATGGGTATGCAAGCACTGCCGGAGCATTCCAAAGATTTGCATAGGCGTAAATCTGGTACTGGTCTGCCATCGATGCGCTGGTAACGAACTTTTTAGATTTCTTGTACTTGCCGTCGATAAGCAGGACTGAACACCCCGGAGTATCAGCGTAGTCAATGTGGATGTCGACATTTTTCGACACTCCCCCATGAAATAGCACTTTGTTGCCAGGACTCCTATTGACGCGATATTTTCGCGTCGTATCAACGGCTCTGGCCACCAGATCTTCCCAGATCTCGCTAGTTGCAATCTTGAACGTGAAGACCACGCCGTCAGCGTCCTCATGGGTCGGCTCTGCCAGCGACACGTGATCGTTCAATACCGCCAGTGCCAATCGGTACACCGCGAGCAACCCGCGATTGCGCTGGCGAGCCGCATCCCGCAATGGGCGCCGTACGATTTCAGCGACGGATCCAATGGAAACGTCATTCAGTCTCGCGTCAATTTCCAGCGCCAAATCAACAAGCAGGTCATCACCGTTGACCTCTTGAGAGCACTGTTCAACCGCAAGTCGAATCGCTTGCCAGATTTGAGTGTCTCCGTCTAGATCGTCGAATGTACACCATATGGGCAATCTTCGATTTGCCTTGCGTTTAACAAGCTCGTTGATCATCAAACGACCTCGAACGGCTGCCAAGGGTTCGGAGACCGGAATGAACTCCGGCCTGCGCCGTGCGACTTGAGCTTCTGCCAGGAGCAAGAATAACTTCATGAAAGCCTGACGCGCCTGCGGTTCGCGCATCATGACCGAAATTCCAAGAGGTGGGTCATTGACTACTGGCTGCAATTTGTCACGGATCAATTCCCAAAATCCGGCCAAAATACTCGACCGCGTTGGCTCCGGGGCACGCGAGGCCACAGCTGGAGGAACCGAACGCGTCCAAAGCGCGTCTCTGACGCCGTCGTCATCCTCATCAACTTGAACAGGTCGGCACAAGCGACTCAGCGCTTCGGCGCACTGGCCATTCAATCTTAGATAGTCCATTTCATAGAGGACTAGGGTGTCTAAATCTGAGCCTGTGGATTCGCTGTCAAACTTCCAAGCGCGCGGCACGATCTCAGCTGCTTCTGAATCCCGCCATGCTTTCGGCAAGACGTAGATGAAGATTGCGCGGCTATCTGCTTCGTAGGACTCCGTCGTTTTCAAGACGGTGAGCCCAATTCCGTTTCCACGTGTGCTGGCTTGAAACCACTTAGGCTCCTCGTTGGCTAAGCGGCCTTGTACAGTCGGGAGTTCGGTTTCCATGATCAAGATTCGGTACGGTTCGATGGAACTGTTAGGAATCTTCGTCCAAGTCCACGACCGTGCGCATAGAGTCGCATCTGGTTCGGCAGCTGGGCTTCTTCCTCATCGAAGAATGCTTTTACCGTTTCAGCGCTGAGATTGAAAATATGGGCGATCTCGGCCAGTTGCTGCACCAGCGCTTCCGCAATGTCCTTCGCTGTTGCATCGGTAGTGAAAAAATATGAGTGCCCCAGCTGTGCATCCGGGCCCACTTCGTCGTTTAATTTCTGGTTGACACACTCGTGCCACGCAATTACCTTGTCGAGTTCTTGAGACCGATCTTTTCCCAAAGCTATCGCTAAGCGCTGCCCTGCCAGAACTTCTTGAGTCTTCCACCAGAATCGGCGACGCAGCGCTAGGTCTATAGTGCCAACTGAGCGATCAGTTGTATTCATCGTTCCGATAATGTGCAGGTTTGGCGGAACAACCAAGTGCTTACGGTTACCTGGCAAACTTGTCTGCAATTCCACGCTGTTGAGTTTCGGTTGTTCGTGCAGTTCAGAGTCTGTAAGCACCGTGTGGAAGTTCTCGGTCGGCCAACACCAATGCTCAAGGGGATCATGCAGCCCCACACCAGTATCCGCCTGCACAGCCGACCTCTTGCTTGGTTCGATCACCATCAGGAGATCGCCAAGGACACGTGCGGTATTAGCTCGGTTGATTTCATCGAGGAATAGCAAGTAGTTCTGTTCAGGATCCCTGGTCGCCCGTTCGCACATCCGCAAGAATGGCCCAGGTACGACTTCAAATGAATCTGATTTTGGCCGCAATCCCACGACGAAATCTTCGTAGGAAGTCGAAGGATGGAAGACTAGAACGCTCGTCCGGTTGCTGTAGGCGACTTTGAGCGCTTCAAGGGTGTGCGTTTTTCCGCTTCCAGCGACACCTTCGAGAATGACGTTTTTGTAGGTGTCGAGATCGCTAATCAGCTGATCAATATCAGTTCCGGCTGGGATCAGTTCTTCCTCAGATTCGCCTGGTGCAAAAGCAACAACTTTCGCATTTTCCTGCATCCATCGGCTAAATCCTTGTTTGCAAAGTTCAGCATCTTGCGTCGTTCCCTTGAGTGCTTCAACAGGGAACTTGATCCACACGTAGCTATCTGGATCTCTGCTATCCTCCGGACCGGACTTGCGCCTAAGGTTTTCGATCATGGTGCCAGCTGCCAGCAGGTGCGGAAGCGGGTTATGTGCGAGATCCCATTGATCCACCAGCTCACGTGGTGACTTCGAATACGAACCTTCGCCCGGCCAATCAGGATCCAACAGACGCAAGAAGGAACTGATATCTTCGCGAATGACGACAAATTGCTTTAGCGGTTCTCCCGGCACAGCAGTCGCTTCGAACTTGCGCCCCAGAGCTTCCAGGCAGGTGGACGTCACCTTATCCGCCTGAAGTTCGTCGTCATATCCGAAGATGCAAAAGACGGTTGACCGCATCTGGGCACTCAGCGTGCCATCAATCCGTACCTGATTGAATATCTGACGCACCTGTACCTCAGCAGGCTCTTCCAAGAGCCGAACAGTTCCCGTGTTTACAGACATTGGCGCCTCTTCTACCAAGGGATGAATTCAATACTCACATCCGGCTCTACGACTATCGTCATCTTTGCACACTGCGTCGCGTCGCGGAAGACTAATATTTCGCATCAACTGCGGTAGGTTCTAACCCGAATTCTTCAACGAGGACTAAATGATCTTGGCACCTGCGCGATCCGTGGTTTTAGTAGGCTTGCGTCCATGAGCACTCCCGCGCCGTCTTGGGCTGGCCCGCAGAACCAGCCTCGTTATTTCGGCTCCCCCGCAATTTTGCGCTGGGGACAACACCTGGTCACCTTCATCCTGCTCCTCATCGTGCTGTTCAGGGCCTTCGCCAACGGGGAGAACCCCTGGCTCTGTCTGGGCATCTCGATCCTGTTCATCGCGTGGTACTGCGCCGGATTCATTCGCATGGCACGCAGCCACGCGAAAAATATGCCAGCCTGGTGGTTGGCGGTCCTGCTGGGCATCTGGGTGGCCAGCCTCGCAGCTTCCCCCGAATTCATGTGGCTCGCTTTCAGCCTCTGGTTGTTGCTCGGCCACCAGCTCCCCTTAGTGCCCTCGATCCTGTGGTCGGTCGTCGTCTATGCCTTCACCATCCTCGCCCCGTACCTGCACAACTCAACGGTTACACTGGCAGCGGCAGCCGGCCCCTTGGTTGGCGGGCTATTCGCCTGGGGCATCTCCCGCGGATACCTGCAGATGGAACGCGACGCGGAAGCACGTACTTCCCTGGTGGATTCCCTGGTGCGAGCCCAGCAGGAAATGGCAGACCTGCAAGGAGAATTGGCCCGCTCCCAGCATGAGGCTGGCATCGCCACCGAACGCACCCGTCTGGCCCGCGAAATCCACGACACCGTCGCCCAGCAGCTCTCCTCCATCGGATTGCATGCCAAGGCGGCCGAAGCGTCCAGGGATCCCGAAGCTGCCACGGCGGCCCTGAGCCGCATCGATGAGCTTTCCGGGCAGGCTTTGACCGATTTGCGTCGCATCATCGCCGCCCTGGCTCCGGCAGAACTCGATTCCCAGGCGCTCGCCGGAGCCTTGGGCCGCGTCTTGGAGAATTTCAAGGCCGATTCGAAGTTGGAGACCCGATTGGATATCGAACCGGGGCTGCCCACTTTGGATCCGAATGTGCAGATCGCGCTGCTGCGCACCATCCAGTCCGCCCTGTCCAACGTGCTGCGCCATGCCCAGGCCTCCACGGTGGCGCTCAGCCTGGGGTCCAGCGGCGACGAAGTACGTTTGGATATTGTCGATGACGGCATTGGCTTCGTTCCCAATACTGGTCGCGTTCAAACCAGTACGCACACCGGAGGCTTCGGCCTCACCGCAATGAACCAGCGCCTGCGCGAACTCGGCGGCGGTTTGGATGTCGAGAGCTCACCCGGTGAAGGCACCGCCCTGTGCGCCCACCTTCCGCTTCGCTTAGCAAAGGACAACTCATGATCCGGATCCTGCTGGTCGACGATCACCCCATCGTGCGGACCGGCCTGCGCGCGCTGTTCGAGAACTACGACGACATCGTTGTCATTTGCGAGGTTTCCAGCGGCGAGGAAGCGGTGGAATTCGTCAAGGCCAACACCGTCGATGTGGTGCTCTGCGACCTGCGTCTGGGTGCCGGGATGAATGGCGCACAAACCACCGCGGCGATCCGCCAACTGGCCAAACCGCCTTATGTGCTGATCCTGACCACCTTCGACAAGGACTCAGAGCTGCTCGCTTGCATCGAAGCTGGAGCTGCCGGCTACCTGCTCAAGGATGTCAGTGCCCAGACCATCGTCGAATCCATCCGCCAAGCCTCCGCCGGGCACATGGTCCTGGCCCCGGAGATGACCCAGCGCGTTGTCGAGGGCATGCGCCGTCCCAAAATCGAGCTCACCAAGCGCGAAAAGGACGTATTGGTCCAACTGTCTACCGGTGCCGGCAACAAGCAGATCGCCAAGGCCCTGTTCGTCTCGGAGGCGACGGTCAAAACCCACCTGGTCCACATTTTCGACAAGCTCCAAGCAACTACGCGTACCGACGCGATCAACAAGGCCAAAGACCACGGACTGCTGTAGCTGATCAACAGAATCCCGGTGACACGCCGGGGTGCATCTCAACCTTTCGATTGAAGTTTTACTCACCCCTTTCCACGATGGCCTGACCTGCGAAATCTCGTTAACTGGAACTATGAAAGTTCCAGTTATCCCCCGGATCGGCGATTCGCTGACCAACCGCCGCGGAGCCCGCATTTGGGCCGCCGGCATCTTTGCAGTAGTTCTCGTTCTCTTTGGTGCGCTGAGCAGCATCCAAGCCCCAACCCGTGCGGCCAGCTCCCTGGTCGAAGGCTCCGAATCGGCACAGGTCGCCGAAATCCTGGATGCCAACACCAGCGATTCCCAGAGCTCGGCTTTGCTGGTGGCCAACCGCACCGATGGCCATGCGTTGAGCAATGCCGACACCGCTGCCCTTGATGAGCAGACCGCGGCGCTAGGCCACGACGCGGAGGTGTCCGCCGGCCGCACCATGGCCAGCGAAGACCAGCAGGCAGCCATGGTTCCGCTCACCTGGGATACGGTCTCCGATACGGCCGACCGCCAGAAGCTGGATGAGGTCCGCAACTGGATCCAGGCCCATCCCATTCAGGGGCTGGCCGTGCAGGTCACTGGTTCTACCGCCTTCGCAGTAGATATCACCAATGCCTTCGCCGGGGCGGACTTCACCCTGCTGGCCGTCACGGTGGGCATCGTGGCAGTCTTGCTGATCCTCACCTACCGTTCGCCGGTACTCTGGCTGATCCCGCTGGTCGTTGTTGCCATCGCCGATCGCAGCGCCTCCCTGGTGGCGAACCTGCTGGGCAACGCCTTCAATCTGCACTTCGACTCCGGCGTGCTCAGCGTGCTGGTCTTCGGCGCCGGCACCAACTACGCCTTGCTGCTGATCTCCCGTTACCGCGATGAACTGCAGAAGAATACTGACCACCGCCAGGCGCTGTCCAAGGCGTGGGCGGCCAGCTTCGAAGCGATCCTGACCTCCAACCTCACCGTAGTGCTGGCCCTGCTGACCTTGGGACTGGCCGTCATGGAAGATACCCGCGGGCTGGGCATCGTCTGCGCCGCTGGCTTGCTGATCGCTGCGTTCTTCGTGCTCTTTGCGCTGCCACCGATCCTGGCCTTCGCCGGGCGCACGGCATTCTGGCCGCTGGTCCCCCGCCCGGGACAGGAAAGCAAGAAGGAAAACTTCTTCGGACGTGCTGCTCGTGCTGTGATGACCCGTCCGGGTCTGAACCTGGCAGCATTGGCGGTCTTGCTCATGGTGCTGGCTGGAGCGTTGACCGGCACCCGTATCGGCCTGGACCAGACCCAGCAGTTCCGTACCGCCACCGAGTCTTCCAGTGCCATGCAGACCCTGGCAGCGCACTTCCCCGCAGGTGAAACCCAGCCGATCACCGTGTTGGCGCAGGGAACCGATGTCCAGGTCCTGCGAGATGAATTCTCTGGAGTCGACAACGTCAAGCGTGTTGGCGAATCCTCCCAGCTCGGCACCACGCCATGGCAGCAGTTCTCTGTCATCTCGGCTGTCGATCCCAGCTCGGCCATGGCACAGGACCTGGTAGCGGACCTGCACGGTGCTGCGGCAACCGGCAGTACCGGGCAGGTGCTCATTGGCGGGCAGAGCGCCGAACAGCTTGATTCGCACCAGATGCACCTGCGCGACCTGTTCGTGATTGCCCCGCTGATCATGGTCATCTGCTTCGTGATGCTCGGCTGGCTGACCCGTTCCTGGCGAACCGCACTTGCCTTGGGTCTGGTGAATTTGCTCAGCGCGGGCGCCGCCGTCGGCTTGGGTTCCCTGGTTTCCTCGGTGGTCTTCGAGGCCAACGCTCTGGATGTCCAGGTGCCGCTGCTGGCCTTCGTCTTCTTGGTCGCCTTGGGCGTGGATTACACCATCTTCTTGACCCAGCGAGTCCGCCAAGACTCGCAGGTGCTGGCGCTGGGCGACGCAGTGGTACTGGCCGCAAGCCGCACCGGTTCGGTGATCACCAGTGCCGGGCTCGTGCTAGCAGGTGTCTTCGCGGCACTGGCAACACTGCCGCTCACGGTATTAGGCCAGCTCGGCCTGATCGTAGGACTCGGCGTCCTGCTGGACACCTTCGTCGTTCGCACCCTGCTGCTCCCGGCGCTGTTCGCAGTCCTGGGCTCAGGCAAGCATCCACTCTTCGGCACAACTTCCTCCGCTGCAGAAGCAACTGCAGAACCAACCGTTCAGAAAGAAAACAAAATCAATGCGTAAGCTCGTGAATTTCTCCTTCGCCTACATGGTCCTCGGTGTAGCTTCCGGTCTTTTCTACCGTGAACTCACCAAGATGAACGGCTTCCCTGAAGGCCAGTGGACCCAGCTCTCCGTAGTCCACACCCACCTGCTGGTGCTGGGCTTCATCATCTTGCTGCTGGTGCTCCTTCTGGAAAAGGCCTTCGGCCTGAGCCAGCACCGCAAGCTCTTCGCGTGGTTCATGGGCACCTACAACGCGGGCGTGATCCTAACCGCGGGCATGCAGCTCACCCACGGCATCATGACCGTACTAGGCGTTGAGTCGTCCAAGATGATCTCGGGCATCGCGGGTCTTGGCCACATGTCGATCACCGCAGGCATGATCTTGCTGTTCATCATGCTGCGCCGCAGTGTCGGCACCCCGAAGCCAACCCAAAAGGTCGAGATGGCCGGCTAGCCCAGCCAAGTACCACAGCGGAACTGACACTCGGTCCAGACGAAGATCGTCTGGGCCGAGTTCGCTCGCGCTTCTGGCACCCACCGCCAGGACCCCAAGATTGGCCACTTGGCTAAGGATAAAATGATCCGCTGCTGCTATAGATTGAACTAACAATCTTTCTCCCAGGAGCGGTCATGAGCGACGAATTCTTTTCCATCGTGGATACCGAAACCACCGGCCTGTTCCCCGGAGGGAACGACCGCATCGCCGAAATTGCGATAGTCACCATGAATCGGCAGGGCACGATTGTCGACTCGTGGGAAACACTGATCAACCCGCAACGCGATCTTGGCAAGCAATCAATCCATGGCATCCAGAGCCGCGACGTGCTCGATGCACCCAGCTTCAAGGATCTGGCAGAAGAACTGCATTGGAGGCTATCGGGCACAGTGCTCGTGGCACACAATCTTTCCTTCGATTCCAGATTCCTTGAGGCTGAATTCCGCAAGTGCGGCCTGCCGGTGCCCGAGACCTTCCTGGCGCAAGGAATGTGCACCATGCGAATGTCCCACCGCTACCTGCAAGGCGCAGGCCGCTCGCTTCAAGACTGCTGCGATTCCTTTGGCATCGAGTTGCAACAGGCTCACAGCGCAGTGGGAGATGCGACGGCCACAGCGACATTGCTTTCGCGCTACATGGAACTGGATCCCGATGAACCAGAATGGGACGGACGACTGCGTTTAGCCTCGACAGGGCGGTGGTTTGATTCAACGCCGCGCTCGCGCGTCGTTCCAGTTAAGCGGTCCCAGTACAGAGCTGAATCTGCCGGGCATTTTCTGGAAAAGCTTGCGACCCGGTTGCCGGAATTTTCGGGCACGGCTACGGAGGAGAACTACTTGGCCGTACTGGATTTAGCTTTGATGGACCGCTACGTATCAGCCCATGAAGAAGCCCAGCTGCTCCAGGCCGCCACTGAAATTGGTTTGGATAAGCACCAAGCGCTGAGATTGCACGAACTGTACTTCCAACAGCTTGTCGCAACGGCTTGGTCCGATGGCGTACTGACCGAAGACGAAATAGCCGATCTGGCGAAAGTCATCGGATTGCTAGGACTTCCGCCGCAGCTAATCGAGGTAGCCAAGGTGGCGCCGGTGGCTTCCGAAGATCACGAACCCATCCGCGAGCCTCAGGGCAATCATCAGATCGATCTCGGCGCCATGGTGGTGCTCACCGGCGATATGACTCGTCCGCGTTCGGAGATTGAAGCTCAGCTTGCGTCCGCAGGGTTCGCCCCTCATCGCGCGATCACCAAGAAAGTAGCCTTGCTGGTGGCCGCGGATCCTGACTCGCTCTCCGGCAAAGCCAAGAAAGCACGCGACTACTGCATCCCTGTTGTCGGCGAAGATTATCTCTGGAACACCCTACTCCGCTGACACCTGCGCCAGGTACAGCAATGGGCGATGTCCCCCAGCAATGATTTGCCGAGGGACATCGCCCATAGTTGCTAGAGCCCGGGGTGAAACTTACAGGCTCTCAACCAATTTTTTTGCCGAAGAGAATTCCATCATCGCTTCGCGCTCTACGACCTTGACGCGGTCGCGAGTGATCTCGCCGAAGCGAGTCGAAACGGTGCCGGCTGCGGCGCCCAGTTCCTTCTCGTGCGCGTCCAAGTTCTTCCAGCCATCCCAGTTGGAGAAGTTCACGCCGCGGCTTTCGAGCAGTTCCGAGATCTTCTGGGAAGAATCCGGCTGCGCCAGCTTAGTGAGGTCTTCAAGCAAGTGGGTAATGGTCTCCAGGGCGTCGCCCTTGGTGTGGCCAATCAGCCCAATCGGGCCACGCTTGATCCAGCCAGTGGCATACAGGCCGGGAACGTGAGCGCCGGACGCGTTCAGCACGCGGCCTTCCATGTTGGGCAAAACGCCCTTGGCCCCGTCGTATTCAATGTCGTCGACTGCCGAACCGAAGTAGCCGACGGCACGGTAGATGGCCTGCAGCGGGTACTCGACGAATTCGCCGGTGCCGCGTGCGCCGCCATTTCCGTCGAGCTCGTTGCGCTCCACCTTCAAGCCGGTGACCTTGCCATCTTCGCCCAATACCTCGACTGGCGACTGCAGGAAGTGCAGGTGCAGGCGGCGCGAGGCGCTTGGAGCTTCTTCACGCTCTTCCTGCTCGATCAGCCAGTTGGTCAGGGTGGAGACCATGGTCTTGGTCTGGTTATTGGTCTTCATGGCTTCATCCGAAGCCTTGTCGAACTCGAAGTCCTCTGGGTACAGGACGATGTCAACGTCCTTGGAGTGCGAGAGTTCGCGCAGTTCCAGCGGGGTGAACTTCACCTGGGCCGGGCCACGGCGGCCGAAGACATGCACGTCGGTGACGGCCGAGTCATTCAGCTGCTCGTAGATGTGCTCAGGGATTTCGGTTTCCAGCAGCTGGTCAGCATGCTTGGAAAGGATGCGGGCCACGTCCAGGGCAACGTTGCCGTTGCCGATGACAGCAACTTCCTTGGCGGACAGGTCCCAATTCTTGTCAACATCTGGGTGTGCGTCATACCAGGACACGAAGTCGGCGCCGCCGAAGGACCCTTCAAGATCGACACCTGGGATGTTCAGGTCAGCGTCCTTCTGGGCGCCGGTGGAGATGATCACTGCGTCGTAACGGGTATGCAGGTCTTCCAGCGAGATGTCGCGGCCCAAGCCGACGTTGCCGTAGAAGTCGATCCAGTCGTTGTCCAGCACCTTGTGCAGGGCGTTGATGATGCCCTTGATACGCGGGTGATCCGGGGAAACTCCGTAACGGATCAGACCGAATGGCGTAGGAAGCTCGTCAAAGAGATCAACGTGCAGCTTCAGTTCGCCCGATGCGACCGGCTGGCTCTTGTTGAGCAGGTCAGCGGCGTAGATGCCGGCCGGACCGGCACCAACGATGGCAACACGCAGCGCCCGGGAATGGAGGTGCTCAGGGACGATAATTTCACTCATCAAACAACTTCTCTTTCTTAGTCAACGAATGAGGCCGGCGCGGTGGCATCGGCATTCTCTAGCGGCAGGAGGTCTACCAGTTGGTCGGAGGCTTCCGGGGCTAGCCGAACGACGTCACCAATAACGATAACGGCCGGATTCGCCACTGCGGCCTTGCGGGCGCGCTTTACTATCCCTTCTAGCGTACCGATAGTTGTGCGCTGCGTCTGTGAGTAACCTCGCTCAACTATCGCAATCGGTGTACTTGACGGTAAACCACGGGTAAGCAATGTCTCAACAATTTGTGGCAAATTCGATACTCCCATCAGCACCGCAAGGGTGTGATCAGAGCGGATCGGCACGTCCGCGAGTTCGCTGTGTCCACTGACTACGGTAAAACCGGCCGCAATTCCCCGGTGCGTGACGGGAATGCCAGCGGCCATGGGCACGGAGACTGCACTGGTAATGCCGGGAATCACACGCGTAGGGATCCCGTATTTCGCGGCGTGGAGCAGTTCCTCGCCGCCGCGTCCAAGTACAAACGGGTCGCCACCTTTGAGGCGAACTACCCGCTTACCTTCTAAAGCGTACTTGACCAGTAATTCATTGGTTTCATCCTGGGTTTTGACGTGGCAGCCTGGTGACTTGCCCACATCGATGACAACCACATCATCGGAAAGTTCTGCCAGCAACGCGGTAGGTCCCAGCTTGTCGGCCAAAACCACTTCCGCGGCAAGCAGGGCCTTATAGCCGGCGATGGTAATCAGCTCGGGATCCCCCGGTCCACCGCCAATCAGGGTGATATGCCCTTTAGCCATAGTTTTCTCCCGTTCGGGTCATTCCTCGATCGCGCAACAGCTTGCGTTCAATCGGAGCGAAAAATAATAATTCGATCAGCACACCCACCAGCAGGATGGTCAAGATCACCAGCATGACCAATGGCAGGTCTGCCAGATCGCGGCCCCGTTGCAGCAGTGAACCGACGCCTAGGGCCAGTGAACCGCCCACGGCAATCAATTCGGCAGCCATCAACGAACGCCAGGCGAAAGCCCAGCCCTGACGCAGTCCGGCTACATACCCTGGCATGGCAGCTGGCAGCTCAATGTGCAGCACATGCTCCCATTTGGAGGCACCGAGCACCTTAGACAAGGACTTGTACTGCGCTGGAATCATGTCGATCCCGGCGAGCAGGCCATTGATGATGGATGGAATCGCGCCGAGCAGCAGAACCGTGTAGATGGTCGCATCGCTCAGGCCAAAAAGAATGATGGCTGCGGGAACCCACGCAATAGAGGGCAATACCTGCATGGCCGATACCAGTGGCCCCACCCCCTTGCGCAACAGCGGCTGATGCGCCAGCAGCAACGCCAGCGGGGTGGAAATAATCACGGCAATCGCAAATCCGCTCACGGCGCGGAACAACGAATTGCCCACGGCCGCAACCAATGATCCATCTGCCAGCAGTTGCGGAAGCTTAGCCGCGACAGCCAGTGGACCGGGAAAAAGGTCTTCGCGCAGTGGGCTTGCCCAGGAAATAATTTGCCACAGGCTCAGAAGCACAACCACAGTGAGCAAGGGGGCAACCCATGAATCGAGCTGGTTGTTCGGGCGTAGCTTGATAACGCGCACGGGTTTGAACCTAGTTCGAGATTCTGTCAGTGAGCTCATGTTTCCGCTGCTCCTTTCTGAGAATCGTGGTTAGTTCATCGGCCAATGCGGCGGCCTCGGCCGGGTTATTGCGGAGTTCGCCGGTGATCCGGCGAGTCTCCAGGATGCGCCCGGGGTGCGAAGAAAGCACCAGAATGCGGCCGGAGAGGCGAATCGCCTCACGCACATTGTGGGTGACGAAGATGATGGTTTTGCCCGTTTGCCTCCACAAGGCCCGCAACTGCTCATGGAGCATGTCACGCGTGATGGCGTCCAGGGCGGCAAATGGCTCATCCATCAACAGAACCTGGCGGTCCTGAGCCAAAGCCCTGGCCAAAGCTACGCGTTGGCGCATGCCGCCAGAAAGTTCATGCGGCTTCTTGCCGCTTGCATGCCCCAGCTGAACGAGGTTGAGCAGTTCCTCGACGCGTTGCTGGCGTTCCGGAGCTGGCTTCCCCGCGAGCTTGAGCGCCAGGTCAACGTTCTCGCTGGCTGTCAGCCACGGCAGGAGGTTGGCATCCTGGAACATGAATGCCGCGCCGTCTTCAGGTACTTCAAGCCAGCCGGAGCTGGGCGGCAGTAACCCAGCAATCATGTTGAGCAAGGACGACTTGCCGCAGCCTGAGGCCCCCAAGACAGCGATAAACTCTCCGTCTTCAATTTCTGCACTGAGGCGATCTATGACCAAGCCAGTGCCTGGATAGCTCAGGGAAACTTCATTCAGCCGTACTCCCATTACTTCTCCTGCTGTTCAAGAAAACGCGTATCCACGAGTCCGTCTGCGTTACCGCCAGACCCCACTCCTACGGCCAATGCGTGGTCCACGAGTGACTGGTAGGTTTCAGGCAGGGGGTCCTCGCTGAAGTGCACCTGCTTCAAGGCTTCAGCGATCACTGATTTGTCAAAGGAACTTCCGTTGGCTTCGACCAAAGCTTTCTGCACAGCCGCCAACTTCTGTTTTCCGTCCGCATGATTGAGCCAATCGATGGCTTGGGTATTTGCATCGACCAGCTTCTGCACGGTTTGCGGATGGCTAGCCATGAATTCCTTGGAGACCACCAGAACCGTTGTCGGGAACTTGCCGTCGGGCCAGAGCTCGGCTTCATTCACCAAGCGGTGTCCCCCGTTCTTCTCGACTAGCAATGAAGCGTAGGGCTCCGGAAGCCAAGCACCGTCAATTTCACCGCGGCCGAAAAGCTGTGCGACGGTTCCATTGGAGCTCGGGGTCACTGTGGCGTCCTGTTTCAAGCCCTGGCCCTTCAGGTAGCTGCGCAAGGCAACATCCTGGGTTCCGCCGAATTGCGGGCTGGCCAGATTGCTGCCGGCCAGTTCCTCGGGCTTAGTGATCTTCTTGTCGACAACCAGGCTGGCTCCGCCGTAGGCGACGCCGGACACCACGTTCAACGACTCGCCATCGCTGGACAGGTAGCTGTTCAACGCCGGGTTTGGCCCCAGATATGCGGCGTCGATGGCCCCCGAGTTCAAGGCTTCTACGGCTGCCGGTCCCGCGTTGAATATCTGGCTTTGGACACTGGTACCGTCTTCTTCAAGGTGATCTTGGAGAAGACCTTCGGACTGGGCGATCAAGGCCGGAGCATGGGTGAGGTTGGCGAAATAGCCAATCTTCAGCTCATCTGCCGGTCCGTGATGTGCCGCCTGCGCTGGTACTTCATTTGGTCCCGGAAGAAACGTCGTCGCCACAGCAACTGCGCTCAATGCTCCGACCGCCGCCAGCCCGAGGAAGCGTCCTCGGAAGCCGGTCTTCTGCCCATGAGCCGTCAGCCGGACCCGCCCTTGGTTTCTTGTTGGCTGGCCAACATCAGGCTGCTTCATTATTTTCCTCGATGATCCCCGCCGCAAGGGTGCGCCCCGTAGCTGGATCGATTAGCAGGAAGCTTCCGCCAGTGCGCGAGGTGGCGTACTGCTCGATGGCCAACGCTGCCTGGCTGCGCAAGGTGATCCGGCCCAGGTCGTTGAGCTCCAAGGAGTGGGCGGGCTGCTGCGAATAGTCGGCCACGTTGATGACGTATTCGATGGTTGACAGCTTGGCTGCGGCGACCTTGGTACCGTGCTTGATCAACAGCCGTTGGCCGCTAGTGAGCTTCACTGGGTCCAATACGCAGATGTTCGCCTGGAACTCCCGGTGCGCGGTTGGCAGTTCGCCGGCGACGATGGTGTCGCCGCGGGCAATATCCAAGTCGGTCTCCAGCTCGACAACGATGGCGTCGCCGGCCTGGGCGCGGTGCGCGGTACCAGCAGGGGTGCTGATGGCCTTGATCCGGCTGCTCACCGGCTGGCCGTTGGAGAGCACCTGCACGGACTCCCCCACGGCCAAGCTGCCGTCAACCAGAGTTCCGGCATATCCGCGGTAGTCGCGGTACGCGTCCGGGTCCAGGCCTGGAGCCAAGGCGCCCTGCGGGCGGATCACGTACTGGACATCCAGACGGGCAGTGCCCCCGCCGAGCCGCGGCTCGATGTCCTCTAGCAGCCCGAGCAAGGTCGGGCCGGCATACCAGTGCGCGGAAGCCGAAGGATCGACGATGTTATCTCCCTGAAGCGCGGAGACCGGGATGACGGTGGTTGACTTCAGGCCGAGTTCTCCGGCGAGCGCGAGTACTTCGGCCTCGATCTGGCTGAAGGCCGCTTCGTCCCAGTCGATCAGGTCCATCTTGTTCACGGCGATGACCAGTTGCGGAACCCGCAGCAAGGCGAGCACGCCAAGGTGGCGCCGGGTCTGCTCCAGCACGCCGTGCCTCGCGTCAACCAGCACGATCGCCGCGTCTGCGGTCGACGCGCCGGTGACGGTGTTGCGGGTGTACTGCACGTGTCCGGGGCAATCGGCCAAGATGAAGGACCGCTTGTCGGTGGAGAAGTAGCGGTAGGCCACGTCGATGGTGATGCCCTGCTCGCGTTCGGCGCGCAACCCGTCGGTGACCAGCGCGAGGTCCAGGGTTCCGGCGCTGCCGCCGAAGCCGCGTTCGGCGCTGGTACGGGCCAGGTCATCGAGCGAGTCGGCGAGGATGGCCTTGGCGTCATGGAGCAGGCGGCCCACGAGAGTGGACTTGCCGTCGTCGACCGAACCGGCGGTAGCGATGCGCAATAGTGTGGTGGTCATCTTAGAAGTACCCTTCGGTCTTGCGGTCTTCCATTCCCGCGGCGGAAATACGGTCGTCGGCGCGGGTGGCTCCGCGTTCGGTGATGGTGGCGACGGCCAATTCATCGAGCACCTTCGCCACGGTGTCGGCGGCGGAGAGCACCGCACCGGTGCAGCTGGCGTCGCCCACGGTGCGGTAGCGCACCTGCTTGACGACGACCGGCTCATCGGCGTTGGGCTGACTGACGCTGGTCAGTGCCCGCCACATGCCGTCGCGTTCGAAGACCTGGCGGCAGTGCGCGAAGTAGATCGGCGGCAGCTCGATGTTCTCGCGCTGGATGTAGGCCCAGATATCGCGTTCGGTCCAGTTGGAGATCGGGAAGGCGCGCACATGCCAATCCGGCTCGTGCCGCCCGTTGTACAGGCTCCAGATTTCCGGGCGCTGGTTGCGCGGATCCCAGACGCCGAACTCGTCGCGCAGGGACAGGATGCGCTCCTTGGCGCGGGCCTTGTCCTCATCGCGGCGCGCCCCGCCGAAGACCACGTCGAAGCCGTTGGATTCGATGGTGTCCAGCAGGACCCGGGTCTGCAGGCGGTTGCGGGTGCCGTCGGGCAGCTCGGCCAGCTCTCCGCGGTCGATGTACTCCTGCACGGAGCCGACGACGAGGTTCAGCCCGTACTTTTCCACGACCGCGTCGCGGAAGTTGAGCACCTCGGCGAAGTTGTGGCCGGTATCGATGTGCACGACGGGGATGGGCACGCGGCCCGGGGAGACGGCCTTGGCCAGCAGGTGCAGGACGACTACGGAGTCCTTGCCGCCGGAGAACAGCAGTCCGGGCTTGTCGAATTCGGCGAGCACTTCGCGGATGATGTGGATTGATTCGGCTTCCAGGGCGTCCAGGACGCTGCGCTGGGTGCCTGCGGGCGCGTTAGCGGTGATGGTCATGATTCGCTCCTTAGACGTGGATTCCGCATTCGGTTTTATTCAGCCCGGCCCAGCGGCCAGCCCGCGGGTCCTCGCCCTCGGCTACCGGCCGGGTGCAAGGCTGGCATCCGATGGACGGGTAGCCGTTGGACAGCAGCAGGTTCACGGGTACTTGGTGCCCGGTGGCGTAGTCGATCAGCTGATCGAAGCTCCAGGGCGCCACGGGATTGAATTTGACCAGTCCGTGCTTCTCGTCGAAAGCGACCAGGGGCGTGTTGATGCGGGTCTCAGCTTCGTCACGGCGTACCCCGGTGAACCACGCGCTATATCCGGACAGGGATCTGGCCAGCGGGTCCATCTTGCGCAGCTGGCAGCAGGCGGCCGGATCCCGGGAGAACAGGTCCTTGCCGAACTTCGCATCCTGTTCGGCCACGGTCAAGGCAGGCAGCACGTCGACGATGTTCACGTCCAGCGTGCGAGCCACTTCGTCGCGGGTTCCGTGGGTTTCGGCAAAGTGGTAACCGGTTTCCAGGAACAGCACATCGACCTTGGGCAGCTGCGCGCAGACCAGGTGCGGCAGCACGGCATCGGCCATCGAGCAGGCCACCGCTACCTCGTCGGCGTCGAGGTGCTCAGCTGCGAAAGCGACGACCTGGTCCGCTGTGGCATCCCCGCCCAGCTCGGCGGCGCCCAGCTTGGCGATGCGCCGCAGTTCAGCCTCGCTGCGGGTACGTACTGGGGTCGGCTTGCTCATTTCAGCTCATCCTCTTCAGCTCGGTGGGCCCAGGCAGCGAAGGATTCCCCTTCGGCAGCCGAGGCCGAGTAGTTCTTCACTACCCGCTCCACGTATTCGGGCAATTCATCAGCCGCGACCTTGAGCCCGCGCACCGTGCGCCCCAGGGCGGCTTCGCCATTTTCGAAACCGGCCAGGGTGCCACCGAGGTGAACCTGGAATCCGGAGACCTGTTCTCCCTGGTCGTTGGTAATCAGCTGGCCCTTGAATCCGAGGTCCGCTGTTTGGATGCGGGCGCAGGAGTTCGGGCAGCCATTGACGTGCAGAGACAGCTGGCGAGGCAGCTTGCCCTCGTGGTCGGCCAGGCGATCCTCGATTTTTGCTACCGCGTCAATCATGGTGTCTTTGGTGTCCACAATGGCCAGCTTGCAGAATTCGATACCGGTGCAGGCAATGGCCGAACGCTTGAACAAGCTGGGGAATGCCTCCAGGCCCAGGGCGCGGGCCGAAGCGACGAAGTCCTGCACCTGCTCTTCGGCGATGTCCAGGGCGATG
Source organism: Glutamicibacter sp. NPDC087661 (assembly GCF_044743275.1). Taxonomy (NCBI): domain Bacteria; kingdom Bacillati; phylum Actinomycetota; class Actinomycetes; order Micrococcales; family Micrococcaceae; genus Glutamicibacter; species Glutamicibacter sp. NPDC087661. The sequence continues at coordinate 817,435 of NZ_JBIUWE010000001.1, read as the reverse complement.
ATCTTCTGGTGCGGGGTGGTGCGCAGCCGGGTGGATCCATGGGCTTCGGCCAAATCGGCAAGGCCGGTCAGCGCGGTACCGGATACGCGGCCAGCCGGAGCGGTCAACCCGATATAGAACTTGCCGTCCTTCTGCTCGTTGACCCCGCTGTGGTCTCCTGCTTCGGTGGGCTGCTCCGGCAACGGGCCGTCGGGCAGCTCGTAGCCCAGGTACTCATCTTGCAGCACCTGGCGCATTTTTTCCGTGCCCCATTCGGCCAGCAGGAACTTCAGGCGTGCGCGGTTGCGCAAGCGGCGGTACCCGTAGTCACGGAAGATGGAAACTACGCCCTCCCAGACATCCGGTGCCTGCTCTTCGGTCACGAAGGCGCCGAGGCGTTCGCCCAGGCGGGGGTTTGCCGACAGCCCGCCGCCAACCCACAGGTCGTATCCGGGGCCGAGCTGCGGGTGGACGGTGCCGATCAAGGCGATGTCGTTGATTTCGTGGACGACATCCTGGCTTGGGTGGCCGGTGATGGCGGTCTTGAATTTGCGCGGGAGGTTCGCGAATTCCGGCTTGCCGATGTAGCGGCGGGAAATTTCGGCGATCACCGGGCTGGGATCGATGATCTCGTCCTTGCTGATGCCTGCCACCGGAGAGCCGAGGATGACACGGGGCACGTCGCCGCAGGCCTCGGTGGTGTGCAGGCCGACGGCTTCCAGCCGCTGCCAGATCTCCGGGACATCGACGACGTCGATCCAGTGCAGCTGGACGTTCTGGCGATCTGTCAGGTCGGCGGTGTCGCGGGCGAAGTCGGTGGAGATCTGGCCGATGACGCGCAGCTGCTCGGTGGTCAGGGCGCCGCCGTCGATGCGCACGCGCAGCATGAAGTAGCGGTCTTCAAGTTCTTCTGGGCTCAGCGTCGCCGTCTTGCCGCCGGGGATCCCCTGGGCACGCTGGGTGTAGAGGCCCCACCAGCGGAAGCGGCCGTGCAGATCCTCGGGTTCAATGGAATCGAAGCCCTGCTTCGAGTAGATTTCCTCAATGCGCTGGCGCACGTTCAGGCCGTTGTCGGCGGCCTTCATCTCTTCGTTGGCATTCAACGGGGCAGGGCCGTCGATTTTCCATTGGCCGTTGGGTTTTGCCGCTCTTGTGGAGCGAACTGGTGTGGTTGTCTGCGTCATGTCCACCAGCGTAGGAACTGCCCCCAGGAGGTCGGCAACCTGCCGGTGTCACATGGCTACGCGTTGCCTAACGAGTTAGGACTTCGTCATCTGGAGACATGAAAAGCTCCTCTTCGAGCGCCTTTTGCAGTCGCACAAGGAAACATTGAGCAATCATTACGTCAGGAAGCAGGGGGCTTGTCACCACGCCTGCCCCCGTGCTAGCCAGCTTCTGCTGGAAGAATCCGTCGGCGAGCAGCGAGCTGAGCACGAGCACTGGACGCGCGGCAGCATTTCCCACGACGTCAGCGATCCGCGGCTGGGCCCCTGCGCAGTAGCCCACCTGCACTTCGCGCTCCAATAGGACAGCGAGCTGCTCGGCGAGATTCTTGACCTGGTTTTGGCCGACTTCCAATCTCGTGCCCGCCGCCGCCAAGACAACGAGCGGGTCGTTGGCCAGGTGCCCTGCGGCGCGTTGCGCCAGGACTTGGGCCAGCTCCGGCAGCGGACCCAATGGCAGGGCGGCGGAGGTTCCCGCGCGCGAGGCGACCGCCTGCGCAATGTCGTGCGTCGTATGAACGCCGTCGGAGACCAGCAGCGGCAAGACCACTGCCGGCTCGCCTTCAGGCAAACCGGCGATAACCGTTTCAAGCCGGGGCTCTTGGACATCCACATAGGCTTCGTGCCAGACAAGCTGCACCGGGAATCGCTCTTCGCTCCGCCGTTCCAGGTCGGCACGCAGATCATGGATTAGTTGCTGCCCGTTGGCGTTGTCCGTGCCGTGGGATGTTGCGACAACATGTATCTTCTGCTGGGTCGCTTGACTCATGAATTGATCCTCACCGATGTTGTTGGGCGCCTATTTGGCGCTGCGCACTAGCTTGTGGTTGGCGGCCTGCGCCTGCGGGCGGATGACAATTTCATCCAGATTCACGTGGGCCGGGGCGCTGACCGCATAGCGGATGACTTCGGCAACGTCTTCACCGGTCAAGGGATTCTCCACACCGGCGTAGACGTTGTCGGCGGCGCTCTGGCTTCCCAGACGACGGAGCGCGAACTCTTCTGTCTGCACCAGGCCGGGCAGGATCTCGATTACCCGCAGCCCGTTCTCGACTTCTTCAAGACGAAGCGCCTGGGTCATGGCACGTTCAGCGGCCTTTGCCGCGTTGTAGCCGCTGCCGCCTTCGTAGCTGGCCAGTGCGGCGGTGGAGGTAACGTTCAAGACGGTGCCTCGCGCCTCGCGAAGCTGGGGCAGCAGTGCACGGGTCAAGCGCATGGTTCCCATGACATTGGCTTGCCACATGAAGTCCCAGTTGTCATCGACCGCGTCGGCCCAGGTTTCGGTTCCACGCGCACCGCCGGCGCAATTGACCAGCGTATCTGCGCCGCCATGCGCGGTGACCGTTTCTACCAGTGCGTCGACATCTGCCTGCACGCTGACATCTGCTGGCACCGCGATCGCACCGCATTCAGCGGCGAGCTTTTCCAAGCGGTCGGCCCGGCGGGCTACTGCGAAGACGGTCCATCCTTGTGCGCGCAACGCACGGACTGTTGCCTGGCCAATTCCGCTGGAAGCTCCGGTAACAACGGCCGAACGGGAAGAAGTCTTATCTGTAATTGTCATACGTCAACTGTAGAACCAGATCATTACCAGTTGGTAAGGCATGAATTTCTCTTACATTTCATGCGGCAAGATTTTCTTCCGGGCCAGGGCCTGGAATCCAGGGCGGCGAGCGTCGGCGGTGCCGCCAGGGCCATGGCCGATGCTGTCCCGCCTGCGCCTACTGCGCGGCGGTAACGTGCAGCTGGCGCGGCTGCCGGAGGAATGCAATCGGAGGGAATATCTTGCGTAAGCGGAGCCATGCAGGAATGCGCCAACGCCAGACGGCGCTGCTATGCCCGGGTGCACCGTGCCGCTGGTGCGGGCGACAAGGCGATTCGGCGTTCGCGGCAGGACGGCTGAGCCAAGGGCCGCCGGTCCGGCACAGGCTTTTGATCCAGCTGGTCCCGGCTGGACAGCGGCGTGGTGCAAGCCATGGGCAACAATGACTGTGCGCCGGGCAAAACATGGAAGAATAGACGTATGGCAGAAGAAAACTTGGGCACAGACACGCCCGCAACGGTTTCCGTTCCTGACAAGCCCGCTTTGGAAGGCTTGGAAGAACGTCTTTCGTCCCGGTGGCGCACCGAGGGCACCTATCACTTCAATGAGGACACGACTCGCGAAGCCGTGTACTCCATCGACACTCCCCCGCCAACCGCTTCGGGTTCGCTGCACGTAGGACACATGTTCTCGTACACGCAGACCGACGTGTTGGCTCGCTACCAGCGCATGATCGGCAAGAACGTGTTCTACCCACTTGGTTGGGATGACAACGGCTTGCCTACCGAGCGCCGCGTGCAGAACTACTTCGGCGTCCGTTGCGACCCGACCAAGCCGTACATCGAGGGCTACCGTCCACCGGAAAAGCCTGCGAAGAACCAGCGCGACTGGGATGTCATCAGCCGCAAGAACTTCATCGAGATCTGTGAAGAGCTGGCGGTCGAAGACGAAAAGGTCTTCGAGCAGCTGTTCACCACCCTGGGCCTTTCGGTGGACTGGCGCATGACCTACCGCACGATCGACGACAATTCGCGTGCAACTTCGCAGCGCGCCTTCCTGGACAACCTGGCAAAGGGCGACGCCTACATGGCTGAAGCTCCAACCCTGTGGGACGTGACCTTCCGTACCGCAGTGGCCCAGGCCGAACTCGAAGACCGGGAAATGCCCGGCGCCTACTACCGTTATGCATTCGACGCTGAAAACGGCCAGCAGGTCTTCATCGAGACCACCCGCCCGGAACTGCTCGCTGCTTGCGCCGCGCTAGTGGCCCACCCGGATGACGAGCGCTACCAGCACTTGTTCGGCAAGACCGTGACCTCGCCGATCTTCGGAGTTCCCGTCACCGTCCACCCGCACCCATTGGCCCAGGCCGACAAGGGTTCTGGCATTGCCATGGTGTGCACGTTTGGCGACTTGACCGACGTGACCTGGTGGCGCGAACTGCAGCTGCCAACCCGTCCGATCATTGGACGCGACGGCCGCATCCTTGCAGACACCCCCGAGTGGATCACCACCGAGGCCGGCAAGGAAGCGTACGCCCAGATTTCGGCAAAGACCGTGTTCTCCGCCAAGGAAACCGTCGTCGAGATGCTTTCCGACGCGGGCCTGCTTGATGGCGAGCCGAAGAAGATTTCCCGTCCGGTGAACTTCTTCGAAAAGGGCGACAAGCCGCTGGAAATCGTGACCTCGCGCCAGTGGTACATCCGCAACGGCGGCCGTGATGAAGAACGCCGCAACCAGATGATCGCACGCGGCCAGGAAATTGATTTCCACCCGTCGTTCATGCGCTCGCGCTACGAAAACTGGGTTTCGGGCCTGAACGGCGACTGGCTCGTTTCCCGCCAGCGCTTCTTCGGCGTACCAGTGCCAGTGTGGTACCAGGTCAACGAGCACGGCGAACCGAACTACGATGCGCCGCTGTTGCCGACCATCGACCAGCTTCCGGTTGACCCGGCAGCAGACGCGCCGACCGGCTACACCGAGGACCAGCGCGGCTCCGCTAACGGCTTCATTGGCGATGCCGATGTCCTGGACACCTGGGCAACCAGCTCGCTGACCCCGCAAATCGCTGGCCGTTGGGGCCGTGACGACGAGTTCTTCTCGAAGGTCTACCCCTTCGACCTGCGCCCGCAGGGCCACGACATCATCCGTACTTGGCTGTTCTCCACCGCGGTTCGCGCAGATTCCCTGCACGGCAACGCTCCGTGGAAGCACGCTGCGATTTCGGGCTGGATCCTGGATCCGGACCGCAAGAAGATGTCCAAGTCCAAGGGCAACGTGGTTGTACCTAACGAAGTCCTGGATAAGTTCGGCGCGGACGCCGTACGCTACTGGGCGGCCAGTGCCAAGCTGGGTGCCGATACCGCGTATGAAATCAACCAGATGAAGATCGGCCGCCGCCTGGCCATCAAGATCCTCAACGCCTCGAAGTTCGTGCTGAACTTGGGCGCGACCGACGCCAACGTCTTGACCGATGACGCTTCGGTAGTCACCAACGGGCTGGATCGTTCGCTGCTCGCTCGCCTGTCGACCGTTATCGAAGACGCCCAGCGCGCTTTCGACAACTACGACTATGCTCGCGCGCTGGATATCACCGAGTCGTTCTTCTGGTCGTTCACCGACGACTACGTCGAATTGGTCAAGGACCGCGCCTACGGCGGCCACGGCGAAGCCGAGCAGGCGTCGGTTCTGGCTACCCTGGCCACCACCCTTGATTCCGTGCTGCGGCTGTTCGCGCCATTCCTGCCATTCGCTACCGAAGAGGTTTGGGGTTGGTGGCGCACCGGGTCGGTGCACCTGACCCAGTGGCCAAGCACCGGGCACTTGTCCGCTGCAGTGGAGGGCTCCGACCCGGCGGTACTGCCACTGGTTGGCGTCGCTCTCTCGGGCATCCGCAAGGCCAAGTCCGATGCGAAGGTCAAGCAGCGTACCGAAGTGCTCTCGGGCGAGATCCACGCTCCAGCGTCTCAGGTTGCGCAGCTCAAGGCAGGATTCGAGGACTTGAAGTCCGCGGCGAACGCCCGTGAGCTGACCCTGGTTGAAGCCGACGGTGAAATGACTGTCACCAACGTTGAATTGGCTCCGGCTGAAGAAACCGAATAGCAGTTGAACCAGAAAAACCGGTTGCCATCCCGTCATCGGGATGGCAACCGGTTTTGCTATTTCTGCCCTTGCTCCTCCCCCGCATCAGGGTCATCCGTCTCGGGTGGAGACTGGACGGTTTTCTCCATGGGCCGAGCCGCGCGTCGACGTTCGCCGGTGAAGTGTTCCAGTTGGTCTTCCGCGCTGGACTCAAGACGATGCTTCTGGACCGAGTCTTCTGACCCGGCAGCTGGCGAATTTCCGTCGGTCATCTTCTCTTCCCATCTACTTGCAGCCAGCAGCTGGATCCCCATCGATGTCCAGCTGCTGGGTTATTAGTGCTTAGTTCTGCGCGCTCTGGTATGCCTGCTGGATCACCGAGCCCCAGTACGGTCCGAACATGGTGTCGCGCACCGAGCTGTAGCCGAAGCTGTTCACAGAGTTCTGGTAGCCGTTAGATCCACTCCCCAGGAACCATGGGCCACCGGACGAGCCGCCGGTCATGTTGCATGGAATGCCTTGGGACTGGGACTGGCCAAACGGATCGTCGCTGGAGTATCCGCTGCACGATTGCAAGGTCTCGCCGTTGAATGGCGAAGCAGCTGGGTAGCCGTAAGCAGTGTAGTACTCTCCGCGCGCCTGGTTGAAGGCGACCCCCGAAGCGCCAACAGCATCAGTCAAGGACGCACCACCGCTGGAGCTGACCACGGCGAAGCCTGTGTCATAGGTGATGTCCCCGCCATTTGACCATTCAGTTGGTGCCACCAGCTCGGTCGCTGCGAAGGAACCGTAGGGTGCTTTGCCGTTTTCATAGGCTGGAACGAAGACCCAACGGGTTGCGAATGAACCGGGTCCTTCATTCAGGCAGTGGCCAGCGGTGGAGACCGTCGACTCGTTGGCGGAGACGACAGCGTTGCCAGAGCACACGTAGTCTGATCCGCCGAGAGTGAAGAACACCTTGCCGATGTGCGAAACCGGTGTTTCCTGGGTAGCGCGAGTCTTGCCACCCTTCGTTTGGGCCTGCTTTCCGGCTGCCGCCTGCGCGCCATGACCGGCGACCTTGGCCGGCTTGCCGGCTTCAACCTTGGCAGCCGAACCCGACTTGCCAGCTACGAGTGAATCTGCGTTCTTTGCGGCTTTCATCCGATCCGCGGTCCAGTAGGATACCGCTGCGTCAGCCTTCTGTTCCGAGATCGTGATTGACTCGACGTCGCCACCAGTGGTCGTCGGCGCTGCCGAGGCCATCGGTGCCACGCCGAGCATCAGCGCGCCTGCAAGAACCGCGGCGCTTGCCAGCTTGTGGCGCCCCTTGCCCTTGGATGAATCCGTAATTAGAGAACGAATCTGCACGATTTAACTCCTTGTCCAGTGGCTTCTTTGCCACTATCGATGGGGGTGCTGTTGCACTCGTGGGAAACAGTCAAACACACACTTCAAGCATTTTCTACAGGAATATTTTCCTCCGCCCGCCGCGTCACCGACCTGCAACGGCCACCAAGTTGTGAAGCGAAATAGTTTTGAAACAGATACTTTCAATCGATTCCCCGGCGCCACGACTCCCCTTCGAATGAGCCCGTGCATTTCTGGTGATTTCAAACCAGCCCCTGAATACCAGTGAGCCGAATCACACGCCCAGAGTCCGGCCTTGCCGCGCGAGACCGGAGAAGCGTGTCTGAATATATGAAATAGAAGCTTCGGTAACAGATACTTTCCCGGCTCCGCGATGTCTGCCCTGTAGGAAAAAATATGCATTAATTAGGCTTTAAAATTGGACTTATTCGACACCCAATAGAGCCGGTTGCCGATGCCGACGGCCTACCTCCACGACTTGCCTTGCAATCCGATGACGCCTGCGCACTCTGCAAAGGCAGCTTGAACTGTCCGCCCGCCGCGCGCCGTTGCCCTGGATTGATGAGTCATCATCCGAGCCTAAGAAACGGAGGTTCGAACGACGCACCAATTGGACTGCGGAACCGTCCCTGGCCAATATGAACCGCGTGCTCCGCGATCCGACGAGAAGGTGAAGCACCGGTGCAACGAATGGCGGATGCACAGAATACTGGTCCGGCCCATGCGGATCGGCGCCTTGATGGCGCACCTTCCTCCGTCGGCGGATAGCCAATCGTCCCGTGGATTAGTGGCATCGGAGGGCGAACACCCGGCCCTCCATGCCAAGCGCCTTCACTGATTAAAAACCAAGGACGCTGCCTCGCAATGAGACAACGTCCTTGGAACAGAAAATTCCCGCTTAGTCGAAAACCGGGCTTTCGGTACGAGTGCGCTTCATTTCGAAGAAGTACGGGAAGGATGCGAGCTGCGCCGCAGCGTCAAACATCTTTCCTGCATCTTCCCCAGTTGGAATACGGGTAATGACCGGACCGAAGAAAGCAACGCCATCAACGGCGACGATTGGCGTGCCTACATCCTGCCCCACCAAGTTGATGCCTGCCTCGTGGCTCGAGCGCAGCACGTCATCGTTGGCATCGGTATTCGCAGCTTCAGCGAGTTCCGCCGGCAATCCCGCCTTCTTCAGCGCCTTGGCGATGACTTCATCACGATCTTCGATCTTCTCGTAATGGAATAGTTCACCCATGGCGGTGTACAAGCTGTCCTTGACTCCCTCGCCGTGTTCCTGGGCAGCACGCGTGACCACCCGCACCGGCCCCCATGAGATGTCCATCTTGGCGCGGTAGTCAGCTGGAAGGTCGCGGCCTTCGTTAAGCATCGAGAGGCTCATGACGTTCCAGTTCACGTCGATGTCGCGGACCTTCTCCACTTCCTTGATCCAGCGGCTCGTCGCCCAAGCGAACGGGCAGATTGGATCGAACCAAAAATCTACTTGCTGACGTTCAGCCATGAACTACCAACTTTCTTCCGAAGAGAATTTTTGAATACGGCTAGGCGGACTTCATATCGCGCTTGGCCACCATCGCGTGAGAGAGCAACGTGGGATCTTCACGGTCAATGACGGTTGCCCGAGTAATGACCACCTCGGCAACATCGTCGCGGCTTGGAAGGTCGAACATTACGCCGCCAAGGGTTTCCTCAAGAATCGACCGCAAACCACGCGCGCCGGTCTCACGCGCAATAGCCTGTTCTGCGATTGCTTCCAGTGCCGACTGGTCGAAGCTCAAAGCTACGCCATCCATCTGGAACATCTTCTGGTACTGCTTGAGAAGTGCGTTCTTTGGTTCGGTCAGTACGCGCACTAGCGCGTCCTTATCCAGATGCTCCACCGTGGTGATCACCGGCAGGCGACCAATGAATTCTGGAATCAGGCCGAACTTGAGCAAGTCTTCCGGCCGAACATCCGAGTAGGAAGCGGTCTCCGACTTCAGCGCTTTCAGCGGAGCACCGAAACCGATGCCTTTCTGCCCTGCCCGTGAAGAAATAATTTCTTCCAGTCCGGCAAAGGCGCCGGCAACGATGAACAGGATATTGGTGGTGTCGAGCTGAATGAAATCCTGGTGAGGGTGCTTGCGGCCACCCTGGGGCGGCACCGCAGCGACAGTGCCTTCAAGGATCTTCAGAAGCGCCTGCTGGACGCCTTCACCGGAAACGTCCCGGGTGATCGAAGGGTTCTCGCTCTTGCGGGAAATCTTGTCGATCTCGTCAATATAGATGATGCCGGTCTCGGCCTTCTTGACGTCATAGTCGGCAGCTTGAAGCAGCTTGAGAAGAATATTTTCCACATCTTCACCCACGTAGCCTGCTTCAGTCAGGCTTGTAGCGTCGGCGACAGCGAAAGGAACATTCAGCTTCTTCGCCAGCGACTGCGCCAGGTACGTCTTACCGCATCCGGTAGGACCAATAAGCATGATGTTGGACTTCGAGACTTCCACATCATCCAGCGGGTCATCGTTAGTCAGCGCCGCAACAGGACCGTGGTCCTGGTTGCCGTGGATACGCTTGTAGTGGTTATAGACAGCGACCGAGAGAGCACGCTTGGCGTTCTCCTGGCCGATGACGTATTCCTGCAACGAGTTGAAGATCTCGCGTGGCTTAGCCAAGGAGAACTCTTCGTGCACCTGCTCTTCGGCGAACTCTTCAGCGATGATTTCGTTGCAGAGTTCGATGCATTCAGTACAAATGTAGACACCATGGCCTGCAATTAGCTTCTTAACCTGCTTCTGGCTCTTCCCGCAGAAAGAGCATTTCAACAGATCCGAGCCTTCACCCATGCGTCCCATCGCACCATTCTCCCGTTTACTTGAGTAGCTGTGGACTTACTCAATTCTAGGCTAGTAGTCCCCCAAATTAGATGAATATGGCGGTTTACCTGTGTTGTGCCGTCTGCCTTTGGACAGACCAGCAACTAGGTAAACCGCCATTCATCATGGATTATTCCAAGTATGCGCTAGCTTCCCAGCTGAGCACGGTTCAGCTTACGAGGAGTCAATACCTCGTCTACGATGCCGTACACCTTGGCTTCGCTAGCAGTCATGAACAAGTCACGCTCCACGTCGCCGCGCACCTTCTCAACGTCCTGGCCGGAGTGGGAGGCAATGGTCTCTTCCAGCCAGCTGCGCATGCGCATAACTTCCTCGGCCTGGATCTGCAGGTCAGTCGCGGTGCCGCGTTCGCCGCCACCCATTGCTGGCTGGTGGATCAATACGCGCGCGTTAGGCAGGGCCAAACGCTTGCCCGGGGTACCAGCTGCGAGCAGTACTGCTGCTGCGGACGCCGCCTGGCCAAGGCACACGGTCTGGACCTCTGGGCGGATGAACTGAATCGTGTCGTAGATTGCAGTCATCGCGGTGAAGGAACCACCTGGCGAATTGATGTACAGGGTAACGTCGCGCTCAGGGTCCATGGATTCCAGGACCAGCAGCTGGGCCATCACGTCATCGGCCGATGCGTCATCAACCTGGGCGCCGAGGAAGATGATGCGATCTTCGAATAGCTTTGCGTATGGGTCCTGGCGCTTGAAGCCGTATGGGGTGCGCTCTTCGAACTGTGGCAGGATGTAGCGGGCCGACGGCATCTGACCGCTAACGGCTTCCGGATTGAAGTTCATGGTTTTCTCCTAGGACAAATCTTTGGGTATCAAGCGATGCGGTGCGACTATTTGTTGTCGTCGCCTACGAAACCGTTGACCGAGCCTGCGTGGGTTGCGATCTGATCGAAGAAGCCGTACTTCAAGCCATCTTCTGCGGTGAACCACTTATCACGCTGGTTGTCGATGAGGATCTGCTCCACGGTCTGACCGGTCTGTTCTGCAGTCAACTCGCTCATGACCTTCTTCATGTGCATGATCAGTTCAGCCTGGATCTTGATATCCGAGGCGGTACCGCCGATGCCGCCCGATGGCTGGTGCATCAGGATGCGGGCGTTCGGCGTAGCGAAACGCTTGCCCGGGGTGCCCGAGGACAGCAGGAACTGGCCCATCGATGCGGCCAGACCGGTTGCTACGGTCACGACGTCATTCGGGATGAAGTTCATGGTGTCGTAGATGGCCATGCCAGCGGTGATCGATCCACCTGGCGAGTTGATGTACAGGTAGATGTCCTTCTCAGGATCCTCTGCCGAGAGCAGCAGCAACTGCGAGCAAATGGCATTCGCATTGTCGTCGCGGACGTCGGAGCCCAGCCAGATGATGCGCTCCTTGAGCAGGCGGTTGTAGATGTAGTCATCACGGCCGGCCGGCTCTGCGGCTGCCATAGTGGGAGTGCGCGAATCATTTGACATGTTCTCTACCTCTTCCAAACGTGTAGATCAGTTTCTGGAATCTCTGTTTCTAATCCCATAGCTACAACTGGTTACTTTGAGATTACTTACTTCAAGCCATTCTTGGGCCGTTTCATGCCCCTGTTTCGCTCACGGCGCATGATGCACGCCCGCAGCGAACAAAAATGGCCATCGGCGGCTTGTTTTGAACAAGCGGCCGATGGCCATCAGAGTTTAGTGAAGACTACTTGGCCTCTTCGGCCTCAACCTCAGCAGCTTCTTCTTCACCGGCTGGCTTGACGAAGGAGGTCAGGTCAACTGCGGCACCGTTGGAATCGGTAACCTTAGCGAACTCGAGAACCTTTGCAAGTGCCTTGCGGCGGCGAACTTCGCCCATGAGCATTGGAACCTGGCCTGCGCCGTCCAGCATCTGTGCAAACTGGTTTGGCTCCATGCCGTACTGGCCTGCGGTCTGAACGATGTAGTCGATCAGCTCGGACTGCTCGACGCCAACTTCTTCAGCATCTGCAACAGCGTCGAGGATGATCTCGTTCTTGAAAGCACGCTCGGTGTTCTCGCGAACCTCTGCGCGGTGCTCTTCGGTGTCGTGGTCTGCTTCAGCGTCTGGTGCGTTGAAGTGCTGCTCGATCTGCTCATCGATAACCGATGCAGGAACAGGAACCTCAACCAGTTCAACCAGCTTGTCCAGAACCAGCTCGCGAGCCTCTACGCCCTGCTCGACAACCTTGCCCTCTGCAGCGTCCTTCGACAGGTTCTCGCGCAGCTCGGCGATGGTGTCGAATTCCGAAGCCAGCTGAGCGAAGTCATCGTTAGCTTCTGGCAGTTCGCGCTGCTTCACAGCGTTGACGACAACCTTGACGGTTGCGGTCTTGCCGGCGTGCTCGCCGCCAGCCAGGGTGGTCTCGAAGGTTGCGTCTTCGCCGGCAGACAGGCCGGTAACAGCCTCGTCCATGCCCTCAAGCATGTTGCCGGAACCGATCTGGTAGGACAGGCCCTGTGCGGAGTCGACTTCTTCGCCTTCTACAGCAGCGGTCAGGTCGATGGTCACGAAGGAGTCTGCAGCTGCTGGAGCTTCAACTTCCTTCAGGGTGCCGAAGCGGCCGCGCAGATCGTCGAGAGCCTTCTCGATGTCCTCGTCAGCAACTTCCTTGGCCTCAACAGAAACTTCGATGCCCTTGTAGTCCGGAAGTTCAACCTTCGGACGTACGTCTACCTCGAGGGTGAAGACCAGCTGGCCTTCGCCTTCCTTTTCGAGGGATGGCAATTCGGTGATGTCTACCTCTGGGCGGGACAGCGGGGTGAGTTCGTTCTCAACCATTGCCTTCTGGTAGTACTCGTTCAGACCTTCGTTGACGGCAGTCTCGATGACATGGCCGCGACCGACGCGCTGGTCGATCATCTTTGCAGGAACTTTGCCCTTGCGGAAGCCTGGGATCTGAATCTGCTGAGCGATGGTCTTGTACGCCTCATCGACGCGGGGCTTCAGTTCCTCGTAAGGAACTTCAACGGTCAGCTTAACCCGGGTCGGGTTGACGTTTTCGACGGCGCTCTTCACAGCGTTGTACTCCTGAGTTGTCTAATATTAGGTCTAATCTGCAAAAAACCCCGCAACATGGTGGCGTTGCGGGGTTGTTCGACAGAGTCGGGGTGACAGGATTCGAACCTGCGACCTCACGCTCCCAAAGCGCGCGCTCTAGCCAAGCTGAGCTACACCCCGATTAGCAGTGAACAGTCTAACCCGAGTTATCCTGTATCCACTAATCGTTTGTGATGCTTACTAGTTACTTTTTACGGTTCTTAGTGATCACAAGATCTAAATTATATTTAGCTCTCAAATTTCACGAGCTGAATCCGAAGATTTTTCACTCGTAAAGTCGGGGTGACAGGATTCGAACCTGCGACCTCACGCTCCCAAAGCGCGCGCTCTAGCCAAGCTGAGCTACACCCCGATTAGCCAGGAAGCCGCATCAAGCGATGCTTTGCTCCAACTAACCGTTTTGCTTGAATACCGAGAATTTTTCAATTTCCGCCACTCACGAGGACTGATCTCTCAGTTCTCAATTCTACGGCTGAATTGCTTCAGCCATAAAGTCGGGGTGACAGGATTCGAACCTGCGACCTCACGCTCCCAAAGCGCGCGCTCTAGCCAAGCTGAGCTACACCCCGGTAAAGTTCAGAAGAAAGCTTGTTTCATCTGGACTAACCGTTTTGCAATCGGTCCGGGAATGTTTTGTTTCCCGTGCTGATCACAAGAAACTAAGTTACACGGGTTCGAACCAAAAGCAAAATCGAGGATTTTGCATGTTGCAGAAAGACATCCGCATGATTTAGCGGTTTTCCTCGTTTCACAAGCCAGAATTTAGCCAAAACTCGCTTTTTCGTGAGTTGAATTACAGGTGGATTTTCGAACGACCGCAACACCAGTGCCGCCGGCCGACTGGAAGACAAGAACCACCCATTCTCCTTTGAAGCATTGACTGGGACCCAGATGCGGCCGATTATTTTTTCCAGGTGTTCAAGCAGCGACTGTTGCTTTGCTCGGCGACCCGGCACATAATCCGTGGCTGCTGGACTGAACCCCGGTCGAAACCAAGCGTCACGCTTGCAAACCTGACGCCATGCCAACAGCTCCCAGGCAGGCGTGAGGAGGGTGCGAGTTTGGCATATTTGAAAGCGGGAAATCGCCAATTCCCGAAGCTGCACCCCGGAACGCGAGGCTCATCGAATCAATTAGCGACGTTCGGCGACGACTCTTCTCCGCCGCTGACGAAGTGAAGGGGCCTGGGAAAAACGCTCCCCGCCGATGCATAAGAATGCGATTTGACGTCCAGGAGCAGAAAAAAATGGAAGCCGCAAACATTATCGGAGCCTCATTTCTGCAGTGACCCGAAATGGCTGCACTACGCAGAGGAGGCCAGGAAAAGAGCGGCCTTCGTCCAGATACGCGAAAAGGCCCCGCACGGCGAGACCTTTTCATTTGGAGGGGATGACGGGAATCGAACCCGCATCATTAGTTTGGAAGACTAAGGCTTTACCACTAAGCTACATCCCCATTTCGAAGCTTCTGCGCTTCGAACAAGATTCAGTCTAGACCATAAAACTCTTGCTTTGCAAATCGGGGATTCCATGTCTCACTTGGCACCTCTCCCTTATCACTGCCGTACGGTGATGGTTAGCAAAACACGCCGACGAGCCTGAACGAAAAGAACTCCGCTCGTCCCATCGACGAATCTGCAGCTTATGCCTTCACATGTTTGCGCGGAAGCTTCTGGCAACGAGGGCACCAGTACAGCTTGCGAGCCGCGATTTCGGCCAGGGAAATCTGCGCCGAACATTTCCGGCACCCCATTCCCTGCCGCTGATAAACGTAGTACGCGTTATCGGGCCAAACCACGCCCTGTGGGTCGCGGTCTTCGGGCAAGGTAGTGATGATCTTGCCATCGCGAACGCCGTCTTCCATTACCGATACGATGTCCCACCAAAGTGATTTGGCCTTTTGAGCACTAAGTTCATTCGCCGGCAATTCCGGAGCGATTCGATTCCGGAATAGGGCTTCCGCTCGGTAGATATTGCCGACACCAGAAATGAGCGCCTGGTTCATGAGCACGATGCCAATGGCTGTCTTGGTCTTCATCAGGTTCGCCCGGAATTCCTTGAAGCCCGCTTCAAGCCGAATATCTGCGTCCGCTAAATCAGCCTGGCCTTTGGCTGCCCTGAAACGCACTGCGGACCCAATCAATGGATCCGGGCCGAGCTTATCCAGATGAATCTGGACCTGTTCGTATTCCAGAACCTCGCATGCAGTTGGCCCGCGCAAATCAGCCCAGCCGTGTTCGGAAACGATCCGCGCTCTAACTGCTCCTACCGGTGCGGGCGGGCCGGTGTACTTCTCAGCATCCGTACTGGCACTGGCTTCGATTTCACCAATCTTCCGAGGGGCGCCAATCGAGGAAGCACCCGTAAAGTAGCTGTCTCCCCCGAAATTGAACGCGCCATAGAGCCCCAGATGCACTCGCAGATAGAGATCGTTGGAAAAGCGGCAGAAGAGCTGCTTGCCCTTGGCAAAGGCCTGTTCCAGCTGATGGCCGTCGATGCGCGCGGCATCGGAGCTGAAACGGCCCTGCGGAGAAGTAACCAGGACCGTTTGCCCGCCAAAGACATCGTCGAACTGGCGGGCAAGTCGGTGAAGGGAATGACCTTCAGGCACGACTAGTCGATGACCTCGCCGGTCGTTTCATACGTGGCGATCTTGCCGATGCGGCGTACGTGGCGCTCCGCTTCGCTAAATGGTTCAGCGAGGAAGGCCTCGATAAGTTCCGCAGCTTCTTCTACTGAGTGCTGGCGCCCGCCAACGGCTATGACGTTGGCGTTGTTGTGCTCACGGGCCAATTTCGCGGTATCCATGTTCCACGCCAGTGCGGCGCGAATCCCTTCGACCTTGTTGGCAGCAATTTGTTCGCCGTTGCCGGAGCCGCCCAAGACGATACCCAGTGCGTCCACGCCCGCGCGCTGGTCATCAACAACAGCTTGTGCCGCGTTGATGCAGAATGCCGGGTAATCATCCTCCGGGTCATAGGACTTCGGGCCGTGGTTGACCATTTCGTAGCCCTTGGCGGTCAGGTGCTTTACCAGGTAGTCGCTGAGCTCAAGTCCTGCATGGTCAGTAGCGATATGCACGCGCATAGTCGATTGCCTCATTTACTAGGGAGGGTTCTTTTACTTTCCTATCTAGGATAGCGACCGCGGCACGCGCTCCGGCTACTTCTCAGCTGCGCATCACGGAGTATGAACCGAATAAGTCTCCGAGGCGTCCCAAAGCGTGCAATTTCGGGACGCTATTGGAAAATTGAGTAAATTGTTCGGCCCGATGACTTGCGCAATGCCCGGTCAAAGGTGACACAATAGACAGATATTCAATATTCATTTCACAACTTCCACCGGTGGATAGCCATCGCCAAGAATTGGAGAACCCATGCCAGGAATGAACCTCACTCGCGCCGAGGCCAGCGAACGCGCAAATCTGCTCAACGTTGACAGCTATGAGGTAAGCCTGGATCTTACTCGCGGTGAGCGCGTCTTCACTTCCAAGACTACGGTGCGGTTCTCCGCCACCGCCGGCGCTTCGACATTCATTGATGCAGTCACCGACTCGGTACGCTCCATCAATCTCAATGGCGTCGAGCTGGACCCAGCGCAGCATTCAGATGGCATCCGTATCCAGTTGCCGAACCTCGCCGCAGAAAACCTACTCGTGATCGACGCGGACGCGCTGTACATGAACACCGGCGAAGGCCTGCATCGATTCGTAGACCCAGTGGACCAGGAAGTCTACTTGTACACCCAGTTCGAGGTCGCGGACTGCCGGCGCATGTTCGCCGTCTTCGAGCAGCCTGATTTGAAGGCCACCTTCCAGTTCTCGGTCACCGCGCCAAAATACTGGAACGTTGTTTCCAACGCCCCGACTCCTGCGCCAGAGGAAAACGGGAATTCAGCAACTTGGGCCTTTGCCCCAACCCAGCGGATCTCGTGCTACATCACTGCCCTGATCGCAGGCCCCTACCAGGTCGCCCGCGATTCGCTGGTTTCCTCCAGCGGCCGCACCATCGAGCTGGGTGTCTTCGCCCGCGCATCCATGATGCAGTACCTGGACGTCGAGAACATCGTCACCGTGACCCGTCAGGGTTTCGAATTCTACGAGAAGAACTTCGGCACCCCATACCCATTCGAGAAGTACGATCAGTTGTTCGTTCCCGAATTCAACGCAGGCGCCATGGAAAACGCTGGAGCGGTGACCTTCCTCGAGGAATACATCTTCCGTTCCCGTCCAACCGGTGCCATGATTGAGCGCCGCGCGATCACCATCCTGCATGAGCTGGCACACATGTGGTTCGGTGACCTGGTCACCATGAAGTGGTGGAACGATCTGTGGCTCAATGAGTCCTTCGCAGAATTCATGTCCACTCTGGCGGCCGCGCAGAACACCGAGTTCACCAGCGCTTGGACCACCTTCAATACGTTGGAGAAGAACTGGGCCTACCGCCAGGACCAGTTGCCTTCCACCCACCCCATTGTCGCGGAGATCAATGACCTTGAAGACGTAGAGGTCAACTTCGATGGAATCACCTATGCCAAGGGGGCCAGCGTTCTGCGCCAGCTGGTAGCTTTCGTAGGCCAGGAAGAATTCATGGCTGGCGTACGCGAGTACTTCGCCAAGCATGCCTGGAAGAACACCGAGCTGCCAGACCTGCTCAAGGAACTGGAAGCCGCCAGCGGCCGCGATCTCAGCGGCTGGGGCGCATCCTGGCTGGAAACCGCTGGTGTGAACACCCTCAAAGCCGAAATTGAAACCGGCAATGACGGTGCTATTACGTCCTTTGCCATTCGCCAGTCCGCCGTTGCCCAGTTCCCGACTTTGCGCCAGCACCGACTTGCTGTTGGCTTCTACTCGCTCGATGAGGCCGGAACGCTGCAGCGCGTGCACCGCGAAGAACTTGATATCGATGGCGAGCTCACCTTCGTTCCCGCGCTGGCCGGCATGAAGCGCCCGGATTTGGTTCTGCTCAATGACGATGACCTGACCTACGCGAAGATCCGCCTGGATGAAGTTTCCTTGGCGACTGCCACCGAGCATCTGAAGGACTTCCAGGAGTCGCTGCCGCGCACTCTTGTTTGGTCAGCCGCGTGGGACTCTGTACGTGATGCCGAAGCCCCTGCAAGCACCTACGTCCAGTTGCTGCTGAACAATATTGGCCACGAGGTGGATTCCACGGTGATCATGGTGCTGTTGCGCCAGCTGAACACCTCGCTGGATCTTTTTGTTGCTGCAGAACGCAGCGAAGAACTTTCGGTGCAGGCTGCCGACCAGCTGTGGCAGCTGGCTTCCAATGCTGAAGCAGGCTCCGACGCGCAGCTGCAGTTCGTCAAGGCCTTCGCGCACCGCTCGCGCGCCGCCGCCCAGTTGGATCGCGTCAGGAACTTGTTCGACGGCTCGGCAAGCTTGCCAGGCCTGGCCGTTGACACCGATTTGCGCTGGTCCTTCGCAATCGCGCTGAGTGCCGGCGGCTACCTGAGCGATGCTGATCTCGACGCAGTTCTGGCCAGCGACGACACGGCCAAGGGCAAGGCGTCGTGGTACACCGCGCGAGCTTCCCGCCCAACTGCAGAAGCAAAGGCAGAGGCATTCGGGGCGGCAACCGCTGCTACCTTGTCCAACGATCAGCAAAGCGCCGTCATTTCCGGTTTCAACAACGTGCACCAGAACGCGTTGATCTCCGGATACGCCGAGGACTACTTCGGGCTGCTCGTCAACGCGTGGGAATCCTACTCGCATGAGATGGCCAAGCAGATTGTGATCGGCTTCTACCCCAGCTCCAACGTCTCGCAGGAAACTTTGGACCAGACGGATGCATTCCTGGAATCCCTGGGATCCAAGCACGCGGCGATGCGCCGTCTGCTGGTGGAATCGCGTGCCGACGTGGTCCGGGCTCTCGCTGCGCGTCGGGCGGACGCCGAGGCACTAGAAATCTAGGGTCGCTCGGATGGTGGCGGCGGCTTCTGCTCAATGCGGAAGCCGCCGCCACCTTTCGGTTAAAAGTGGGAGAATAGACCTATGGACCTCTCGCAACATGAATATCGGGTAGGGCTCGAATGGACAGGCAATCGTGGAACCGGAACGGAAAGCTACCGCAGCTACGGCCGGGACCATGTATTGCGCGCATCGGGCTTGCCAGATTTGCCGGGCACCGCGGATCCAACATTCCATGGGGATCGCGATCGCTGGAATCCAGAACAACTCCTGCTTGCTGCCCTGAGCCAATGCCACATGCTCTCGTATCTGCATGTAGCAGTTACCCACGGCGTGAATATCACGGGTTATACGGACGATGCTTCTGGAACACTGCGTCTCAATCGGGATAACAGCGGTGAATTCACCCAAGCCATCTTGCGGCCCGTCGTTTACCTTGCCGATGAATCCCAACGAGAACTTGCCGATTCGCTCCACTCCCAGGCGAACAAGGTTTGCTTCATCGCCCGGTCCGTCAACTTCCCGGTTCTCCACGAGCCGGTATCCCCTAGCTCCTCCTGAGGATTTTTACGAATGACTGAAAACCTGCCACTTGCACATGACCCGAAAAAGGATCCCTTCAGCAATCCCCTGGTTCTAGGCCGATCCAGCCAAGAATTCTTGGATGCCGCCGAAACGCCGATCGACGTTGCCAACTATCCCGGTACCTTCTACGCAGAGGTTGGCGGTCGCGAGATTTTCGCTCAGCTGACCAAGAATTTCTACAGTTCCGTTGCCGAAGACGAGGATTTCCGTCGGATGTATCCAGAGAAGGAGCTTCGGGCTGCCCAAGTTCGCCTCCAGCTGTTCCTGGAACAATACTGGGGTGGTCCGACAACGTTCTCCGAGCATCGTGGCCACCCTCGGCTCCGCATGCGTCATGCAAATTACCCGGTGAACGGCCACTACCGTGATGTCTGGCTGGGCCATATGAACAAGGCTATCGACCAGCTAGAGCTGCCAATGCTGCAGGCCGAAACCCTTCGGGACTACTTCGAGCGTGCGGCTCACTCGTTGCTGAACACTCCGGATGAACACCGGAATCTGCTCTAAGAATTTATGGACTAGAACCGCCACGGGCGAGTTCTAGTCCATATCCTTATTACTGCTTAGCCGAGCAAAGAGGCTTTGCGGACAAGGACATGCCCTCGCTCGTTACTCAGTCGAGTCCAACTGCCATTGCGGAGTACTCGGCTTTGCCCGCCAGGCGCCAGGAAACCCAAGGCATGCATGGCAAATGCGGAGCCCATAGGAATCTTCAAATCTTCTCCTTGCACATCCGCAGCCCAAATTCGCTGCCGTATCTGCACAAGCACAGGCAATCCCGGGTTTTCCGGCAATGCTTGGGCGACGGCGTCGATGCCGTTTTGAGCTGAGGAAGTTAGCATGTCGTTCGCTACGGCTCCTGCATCTTCCCAGCCTGAGACCGGCACGGAGATCCCAGCCCATTTAGGGTTCTCTTCAACCGGTGGGAGCGCGAAGTCGACGGTTGACTCCCCCATGCGAGCAAGGCGATCCTGGATCGATGCCAAGGAATAGCTGGCCTTGAGATCTGCAGGCTGCGCCAAGCGATGAACTCGCATTCCGAGGATGGTATAGCCGCCTTGACCGAGGTCGGAAGGGACCAAAACAGGTACATAGACAGCCAAGGCCGTATTTCGAGCGACGAATTGGGCCGCATCATCTTCAATTGTTTTCGCCCGGCTAATAAAGTTCGCTAAGTCGCTTACTGAATTACTGTCGTCGAAAATCACCGCATCACTAGCCATATATTTATCGTCTCACGGAGCGGCAACTACGCGTGGCGACTTTGCTCATGGCGTGATGCTGCTCCGTGAAACGTATAGTTTTCCTATGAGCCCGAATCTCAACTGAAAATATTACTTTCGAGTAGCATTAAATTTGGTTTTGTTCCGCTATCGCATTCCAAGGAGCCCGCACAGTGACCGAAGACCTAGGCACCACCCAGATCCTGCTGGATCTGTTGAATCTGGATGGAGAAGACCAGGCGCGCACGGATGAGGATATCTTCATCGGCCATACCCCTGGGCAGACTCGACCTCGCGTCTTTGGCGGGCAGGTTCTGGCCCAATCGATCATGGCCGCCACGCGTACAGTTGAAGCGACCCGTGCGATCCATTCCCTGCACGGTTACTTCCTGCGTCCGGGAGACCCGAACCAGAACATCACTTTCGGCGTACAGCGCCTGCGCGATGGCCGCTCATTTTCCGCACGTCGAGTGCACGCCTACCAAAATGGCGAACCGATCCTGTCAATGATCACCTCATTCCAGGAACCGGCAAACGGCCTCGAACACCATGATCCAATGCCTGCCGGAATCCCGGATCCCGAGTCGCTTCCGACTACCGCAGATCTCGTGGGGCACCTGGACCATCCAGTGGCAAAGGAATGGGCTTTCGAACGTCCTTTCGACGTCCGGCATGTTTCGGAACCGATCTACCTTCCAGGAAATTCGGCCAAGCTTGCCGATAGTGCGGTTTGGCTGCGCACCACCTCGGCAATGCCCAATGAGCCCGCCCTGCACCGAGCTGCCTTGGCTTACGCGAGCGACTACATGCTACTTGAGCCTGCCCTGCGAGCCCATGGAGTGCCATGGGTACATCGCGGCTTGAGCATCGCCAGCCTCGATCACGCAATGTGGTGGCACCGGGATTTCCGAGTCGATGAATGGCTGCTCTACGTACTTCATTCGCCATCGGCCTCGTCGGCCCGCGGACTTGGTGCGGGAAAGTTCTACAACAAGGCAGGCGAGCTCGTCGCGACCGTCGCCCAGGAAGGCATGATCCGCCTGCCTGAGTTCGCAGAGGGGCACTAGCCCTCAATCGATAGCGCACCGCCCGCGTGGTTCATGCGTCCAGTTCAATATCGCCTGCTGGTACGGCCATACAGGCGAGGATCTGGCCCGGTGCTACGCGGGCGCTCGGCTCCAACGGGTAGGAAATCCTGCCCCTGAGCAGGCTAACGGCGCATTCGCCGCAAGAACCCGAGCGGCAAAGACTAGCCGGTTCAAGCCCTTGCTCTTCCAGCGCATCAAGCAACACTCCATTCTCCGCACTCCAGGTGAAATTCTTTTCGCTCCCACGACAAGAGACTTCTGCGGGCGGATAGTTCTCAAAAAGGCGTTCCAGATCGGTCGCCGGTGATGCGAAGGTTTCGCTGTAAATCTGCGAAGCAGAAATTCCCGCTTGCTCGCACGCCTCGAATACCATCTTGGTGAACTCTTCAGGCCCGCACACCACCACCCTGCTGCAACCGCGTAGTCGTGCTGCGATCGCAGCAGCCGCTGGCCGCCCCTCGGAGGTGTCGATGCGATCCAAGCTGATTGGCGCCTTCAGCCCGGCAGCCATCTGTTCCAGCCGGCAGTACAAGGCACTGGCTCCGCCACGTTCGACATGGATGAACCTCAGATCTTGGCTGCCATTCACCGCTGCAGCATCCCCGAGCAGCCCCAAAGCAGGAGTGATGCCAATTCCAGCGCTGACGATGGCAGTGCTGGAGCCTAGTACATTAGCCGAGGTCAGCACACCGTACGGCCCTGAGACAAGAAGTTGCTCGTCCTCCTGCAGCTGTGCTATTTTCGCTGAAGCTTCACCTTGGATGCGAACGGCGATACTAATGCCCCGGTCGCTCACCGAGGTGATGGTGTAATTTCTCCACAGCGGATCTGGCAAGTGAACCCTTAGATGCATGCCCGGTTCATACTCAGACTTAATCCATCCGTAAGGATCGTGAAGCAGCAGTTCGACTACTCCTGAGCCCAAGTCCTCGTTTCGAAGTATGGTCATGAACCGTGGAGAGATCTTCACTGGAACCAGTTCTTCGGCTTCTGTTGCTTCGTTTTCTATTTCAATTGAGGCGCCAGTCTCCAAGACCCCGGATTCCAGAACGGTTCCATAAATGCCACAGTGAACGTGGCCAAAGTGCGTTGCCAGCAAACGGGGTCCGTTGGTATCGACTTCGGTAGTATCCGGATTTACCGAGGTTGCTGAGCAACGGGCGATTGATTTGGTAATGGCAATACGGGTTTCGCCTATGCGCAGCACTTTGCCAATAAGCCCATATTCCGAGTATGCGGGCAGGCCTTCCACCACAAGGTTGCCTCGATACCGCCGGGGATCCAAGTGCACCCCGGATACTCGCGACAGCTCCGCAACCGTATTGGGGTTAATAATCGAAATGCCCGACAGTCGCGAATCGAACATTCCTTGCGGTGCAGACACCAATCTTCGCGGTTTTGGCCCCTGCGCCGGCAAGTGATTCGACAGATAGGCGCTGGCGGCATCCCTGCCATGCTGGCTACTGGCATCAAAGGTCAATGGTGCCGCACCTGTAGATGCTGGCGCGGTCATGGTGATAAGTGGAAAACTGGATTCAACTTGCCACTTTTGCAGGCTCTTGTTGTTCTTGAGAATAGTGAAGCTTAGGCAGCTCTGCCACTGCCCGTCTTGGTGCTCAATTGTGCCGTTTCCGAAGGCGACACAGCGATCGCCCTCTAGCCCGCTTCCCTTTTTGGCTGCGACCGAACTGACTGCTTCGCCTGGTAGCCCTTTAACAGGAAAGCGATATATTTGAGCAATTTTCATGATTACATTCTAGTAAGTGCCGAGTTCAGTACGGGAGTTCCAGGCGGCGCCAATCGAAGGCGCCAGAGGATATCGGAATTTCAAAACAGGTAATGTTCTGCCCCTCCGGCTACATGGACTGCTCCCCGGCATCTGCGGGTGCTTCCAATCGCCGCGCGCCCACACCTTCACGCGCCAATTGGTCTTCCGGATTCAGGAGGCTGCAGGCCTGCATCGACAGGCAGCCGCATCCAATGCATCCCATAAGCCGATCTTCTAATTCCTCGATGGCACGCCGCCTCGCTTCGAGTACTTTCTTCCATTCCTCTGTCGCGCGAAGCCAGTCTCTTTCCTCGGGGATTTTTCCCATCGGCACTGGTGCCAAAGCACGCTTGATGTCGCTGAGTGGGATGCCCAACTTACTGCCGACACTGATCAACGAGATACGACGCAGCAAGTGGCGAGGATAGCGTCGCTGATTCCCCGCTGTCCGCATGGAAACGATCAGCCCAATATCTTCGTAATAATGCAGTGCAGATCTGGCCACACCAGTGCGTTCGCTAACCTGCCCGATGCTTAGCAGCTCACGCCCGGGAAAATCTTTTTCGCAATCCCCAGATTCCGCTGTGTGAAGCATCACCACCCCTTTCCTTGACCTCAAGTTTACTTGAGGTCTTAGGGTGGAAGTATTCAAAGTTGTTGGCAAAAGCTCGGGCTTTTGCATCAGTTACTGGAGTTTTATTCCAACTCCAGGCAAAGGAGCGGCTCAGTGAGCGAATTATCAGATGGATTCCGTACAGCCTTCCGTCACCATCCTGCTGGAGTAGCAGTGATTACTGCAGCGGTCGACGGGGCATTCTACGGTTTAACTATCTCTTCCCTCGCTTCACTTTCCATTGATCCCGTTGCCGTTTCGTTCTCGCTGGCCAAAGAATCCGGCGCTGCCGGCGCTGTGCTAGCAGCACCGAGTTTCGTGATCCATATGCTCGGCGAAGACCAGCACGAGCTGGCAAATAATTTCGCGCGCCCGGGTGCCCCACGATTTACCAGCGATCAACATTTCCGGGTCTTGCCCACCGGCGAGCCACATTTCATCGAGGCTCCCGTTGCTTTCCGCGCCAGTATCCACTCCTCCATCAGCGTTGGAGGCTCCCGCCTGATTGCTGCTGAAGTCCATGCGGTACTCTTCGGGCATGCGCAACAGCAACACCTGCTTTACCAGGATCGCGAGTATCTG
The DNA here is from genome assembly GCF_044743275.1 of Glutamicibacter sp. NPDC087661. Lineage (NCBI taxonomy): Bacteria > Bacillati > Actinomycetota > Actinomycetes > Micrococcales > Micrococcaceae > Glutamicibacter > Glutamicibacter sp. NPDC087661. The sequence continues at coordinate 792,537 of NZ_JBIUWE010000001.1, read as the reverse complement.
AAATTGTCCGGATTGCGTGCCGATTCGACGACGAGCTAATTGAACGATGCCTCCTGCGGCATAAAAATAGCCGCCACAAATGTGGCGGCTATTTTCATGCCCGTGGATTAGTCGCGGGTCAGGCGACGGTGGGTAACACGGTGCGGCTTAGCCGCGTCGGCACCCAATCGTTCAACCTTGTTGCTCTCGTAAGAGTCGAAGTTGCCTTCGAACCAGTACCAGTTCGATGGGTTCTCCTCAGTGCCCTCGTACGACAAGATGTGGGTCGCGACTCGGTCCAGGAACCAACGGTCGTGGGAGACCACTACAGCGCAACCCGGGAACTCAAGCAGCGCGTTTTCCAACGACGACAGGGTTTCAACGTCCAAGTCGTTAGTAGGCTCATCGAGCAGCAACAGGTTGCCACCCTGCTTGAGGGTCAGTGCCAGGTTCAGACGGTTGCGCTCACCACCGGAGAGAACACCTGCCTTCTTCTGCTGGTCTGGGCCCTTGAACCCGAACGCCGAAACGTAGGCACGCGATGGCATCTCAACTTGACCGACGTTGATGTAATCGAGGCCGTCAGAAACGACCTCCCACAACGACTTCTCTGGGTCGATATTTTCGCGATTCTGGTCGACATAGGAAATCTTGACCGTGTCGCCGACCTTCAGGGTGCCACCGTCAAGCTCTTCCATGCCAACGATGGTCTTGAACAGGGTCGACTTGCCGACGCCGTTGGGACCAATGACACCCACGATGCCGTTGCGCGGTAGCGAGAAGGACAGACCATCGATCAATACACGATCGCCGAATCCCTTCTTCAAGTTTTCGGCTTCGATTACCAGCTGGCCCAGGCGCGGGCCTGGCGGAATCTGGATTTCTTCGAAGTCCAGCTTGCGGGTGCGCTCGGCTTCCGCAGCCATTTCCTCGTAGCGCGCCAGACGAGCCTTCGACTTAGTCTGACGGCCCTTGGCGTTCGAACGAACCCACTCGAGTTCTTCTGCCAGACGCTTAGCAAGCTTCTGGTCTTTCTTGCCCTGAACTTCCATGCGCTCGCGCTTCTTCTCCAGGTAAGTGGAGTAGTTGCCCTCGTATGGGTGCAGGCGACCGCGGTCAACTTCACAGATCCATTCGGCGACATGGTCCAGGAAGTAGCGGTCGTGGGTTACGGCCAGCACGGCGCCCGGGTAAGATGCCAGGTGCTGTTCCAGCCACAGTACGGACTCTGCGTCCAAGTGGTTAGTAGGCTCATCGAGCAGCAGCAAGTCCGGCTTCTGCAGGAGAAGCTTGCACAGTGCTACACGTCGACGTTCACCACCGGAGAGGTGGGTAACTTTCTCGTCGCCTGGTGGGCAGCGCAGCGCGTCCATTGCCTGTTCGAGCTGATTGTCAATGTCCCAAGCGTCGGCAGCGTCAATCGCTTCCTGCAGCTTGCCCATTTCTTCCAGGAGCGTGTCGAAGTCGGCACCGTCCTGTGCCATCTCTTCCGAGATTTCGTTGAAGCGAGTGATCTTTTCATAGATCTCGCCAACACCTTCCTGGACGTTGCCCAGGACGGTCTTTTCTTCATTCAGTGGGGGTTCCTGCAGCAGGATGCCTACCGAGTAGCCCGGTGAAAGACGCGCTTCACCGTTGGAGGGAGTATCGATCCCCGCCATGATCTTTAGGATCGTTGACTTACCAGCACCGTTGGGTCCCACGACGCCAATTTTGGCACCGGGGAAGAACGACATGCTGACATTGTCAAGGATGACTTTGTCGCCAACGGCCTTGCGAGCCTTGGTCATCGTGTAAATGAATTCCGCCATGTTCTTAAGGCTAGTCTGTTGCGGGGGTCATTTCCGAATCCACACACCACTATTTTGGGTTGGTGGTGCCCGGATTCACACGAAACCCTCAAACACCACCAGAACACGCGTCTTCAGGCCGCTTCCCCATCCTCGCTTTGCCAGCTCGCTTCAGTGTCGGACGAACGTGACGGGTGCTGCACACGCTCCATTTCGCCGGTATCTGTCCGTACACGGTTGAAGGAACTCGTTCCAAAACGCAGATCGTGACCAATTGAATAAGCCTCGATATCTGCGCTATTCCCTCGCGAGCCATCTGCTCGTTCGAATTCTCGGATCTGCAACTTTCCGAAAATCATTACATGGTCGCCTTGCCCCAGGGATTCCATGGAATTCTCTCCCAGGGCACGGAACGCCGAAACCGCATACCAATTGGTCGGCCCGTCGACCCACTGCCCTGTTTCAAGATCGCGTTTTCGCTCATGCGTCGCTACTCGGAATTTCAAGATAGAAACGCCCTTGGGCGTAATGCTGAGTTGAGGTTCCGTTCCGACAATTCCGCGGATTGTCACAAGATCGCTCATTGGACTGCCTCCTATTGGATACAAATGGCAGAAGCCTTTTCTGCCATTGAATCCGATGATGGCGCACCGCAAGATCCGGTCGGACGCAAAGTCAACGGCCTGTGGATAAATCTTTAGCCCATTGAGGTTTGAATGCGCCTTTCAATAGCATGGCGGCTATGACGATTCCTGGCAAGATCCAGCCGGACCAACCCATGATTGATGCTTTTGTTGCGTCCAAAGGAACTCCCATCACCATAAACAGTGAAACCAATCCCACGCTGGCGTTGAAGGCTCCATGCGCCAAAGCCGCTGGCCATACGGAATCACTGTAGGTACGCAACCAGCCAAGGAAGGCGCCAAATACGGTACACATGCCGCACATAGCCATGACTCCCCACGTGCCCGTAGCCATCGGATAGTTGTAGCCCAGAAGCACCAATGGTGCATGCCAGATCCCCCAGACGACGCCGGATACAAGAATTGATACAAGTTGCCCATAAGGCTGCAGGCGAATCCAAAGCCATCCCCGCCAACCAATCTCCTCTCCTAAAGCAAACAAGGAATTCATGAGGCCAGCGACAACTATCAACCCCGCCTGTCCGAGAAGGTAGATTGTCGGGCCTTCCTGGCCGGAGACAACGCGCAGTACGGTGAAATTCTGCAGATCACCAGGGAAGACCCCTAGCCATGTTCCGATGAAGGGCGCTTGAAGTATGAGCCCGAGCGGAATCACATAGGACAGCACCAGTGCGATGGCAAACTTCCCCGGACGCTTGATTGGCCAGAGCCCAACCTCGGAGGTGAAGCTCGTTAGCCGGCGTTCGACAATGGCAATCACTAGAGCAGCGATGGTCGGGGTAAACATCATTGCCATGGCGATTCCTGGAAGCTTGGCATCATTTATGCCTTCTCCCATCCAAAGCGGCAACGCTACGGCCCAAGCTAAAACCACGCTTAGCACACAGAAGCACACGATGCTCAACACGCTACCGATTCTCAATTTCGGCAACTTAACTACTCCTAATCAGATGATGATCTACATTCGTTTCTCCAGCCTATCGGCCTCAAGTCGTATTTTTGGTGATCAATGAGCTAAACTATTTTCGGTTATGCCTCCGTAGCTCAGCTGGATAGAGCAAGAGCCTTCTAATCTCTAGGTCGCCGGTTCGAATCCGGCCGGGGGTACGAAATAAACCGCCGTTCACTTGGTAATACAAGTGAACGGCGGTTTTCGCATCTATCCAGATCTAGGAATTTGACCAGTGTTAGGCCTCATTTCTAGCTTGAGGCCCTTTCCGGCCGAGCCTGTCAGCCAGCCCTCGTCCTATTTGCCGGCCACTAAATAAGCACCCGCCCAAGAAAGTTCCTTCCAGCGCGTTGTACCCATGCATCCCGCCGCCCCCGAATCCAGAAGCTTCACCGGCCGCATAAAGCCCGTCAAGAACTGTTCCGTCGTATTTGAGGACTCGCCCAGATAGGTCTGTCTGCAGTCCGCCTAATGACTTTCGCGTCAGAATGTGCAGCTTCACAGCTATCAATGGCCCCGCCGCAGGATCGAGTATCCTGTGCGGAGCAACTGCTCGGGTCAAACGGTCTCCGATGTACTTTCGGGCATTGCGGATAGATTGAATTTGGCGATCTTTGCTAAATGGATTTTCAGTTTGCGAATCACGAACCATTAGTTGCTGGTGAAGCCGCATCGGATCAATATGTGCTTCCGGCGCGATTGCATTCATCTTCGTCACGAGCTCCTCGACGGTAGTCGCTGAAACGAAATCCGCACCTTTGTTCAAGAAATCCGTGACCGGCCCCGGAGCACCCTTGCCAAAGAACCGGTCCTTGATAACTCCGGCTTTATCCCGATTAGTCAGATCTGGATTTTGCTCCGACCCTGACAGCGCAAACTCCTTCTCGATAATTCGCTGATTCAGCACGAACCATGAATAGTCGTACTTTCGCGCAGTGGGATCGGTGCGCAGGTATTTCAACGTGCCCAAAGTGTCGTGCCCCGGAAGGCAAGGAGGACGAAGGCGGTTCCCTTCGGCATCGAACCACATCGGGCTTGGACCGGGCAAAATTCTAATTCCATGAGCGGGCCAAATTGGGTTCCAATTCTGGATTCCCTCTGTGTAATGCCACATTCGATCGCGGTTAACAAGACGCGCCCCCACCTCCTGCGAGAGTTCAATGCCGCTGCCGTCAACATAATTCGGAACGCCGGTAATCATGCGCCCCGGCGCGATGCCGAGCCTGTCGGGCCAGAGTTTCCGAACCAGGTCCTGATTTCCGCCTATTCCCCCGGTTGCAATCACCACTGCTTCAGCCGAAAACTCGAACTCCGAAACCACGTTTCTTGACGACTGTTGCCCGCGTGGAGCGTCATCAGGCGACAAGACCTCACCGCGAACGCCGGTAACTGAACCGTCAGTGGTCACCAATCCAGTAACCCTGTGGCGGTTGAGCAACTCGGCATGTCCCGTTTGCAGTCCGTCGAGCACCCTATTCACAAATGGCATCGATACCCCGGTGCCAGTTCCCCAGGCGATGTGAAATCTGGGTACAGAATTCCCATGCCCTTCGGCGCGACCATCGCCGCGCTCTGCCCAGCCCACAACTGGAGTCAGATCTATGCCTTTTTGCTTGATCCAGGACCGTTTTTCAGTAGCTGCGAACTCCACGTAGGCTTTGGCCCAACGTTGCGCCCACAGGTCCTCATCGTCCAACCGGTCAAATTGTGCACTATGCTGCCAATCCGACCAGGCAAGGTCAAAAGAATCACGAACTCCCAAGCGGCGCTGTTCAGGAGTATCAACGAGAAACAGTCCCCCAAAAGACCAGTAAGCCTGGCCGCCGAGATTACCCCTGTTTTCCTGATCCAGGATTCGGACTCTCAGTCCTGCATCAAGTGCCTCGGACGCTGCAACCAGCCCGGCCAATCCAGCACCCACGATGATCACTCCGCATTGTTCGGAACTCAACTTCACGATCCCACCTCTGCACGCAAGAAATTTACGAGTTTTCATCTCGAGCGTACTTCCCGGTGGGCAATGCCACCATACCCGTATTTTCCGCAAAGAAATCTGCTGACTAGCGAGAACTTTCGTTCTTCACCACCGTTTCTCTTCCTGGTCCGGCCGTCGAATCTGTGAATGTCATGATCGTGAGCCGTGCAGCGGCGCATAATCACTCAGAATCCCGACTGAACAGTAACTTATCCCCCTAATTTGAGATAAACTCTAGGAATTGTAGAAATCGAAAGGGACAGTGCCCGATGACCCAACTGGTCGCCCACCTCGCGCGACAGAGAATCACGGAACGCACCAGCATCAATCTAATATTCCTTCTTGCAGGATTATCTTTTGCGACTTGGGCAGGCCGCCTCTCCATTATCGACGCTGTTTTCGATTTCTCTGGCTTGAACCTCGGATCGTTCTTGATTTGCAGCACCATCGGAACTTTGCTCGGAATCTCCCTTATTCCGTCGGTGAGCAAATTCGTTCCAACACGCCGCCTGTTGTGCTGTTTGCCCATCGGATTAGCAGCATGCTTGGTCGTACTGGGCATAGCCATTTCGATAACCGAGGAAGCCACTCTTGCCTACGTAGCCCTGTTCTTTTACGGGCTTACTTTTGGCTGTTTGGACATCATGATGAACGTCAGCGGCGCACAGGTTGAACGTCGTGTCGGCCGCAGCATCATGCCTTCCCTTCATGGGTTCTTCAGCCTGGGAACCCTAATTGGCGCCGGGGTGGCAACAGCAACCATTTCCTTGAATATCTCGAGCCTTTGGCACTTCTCGTTTGTCGCGGTCATCATTCTTCTTCTCGCTTACGTTGCCCATCGAGGTATTACCTGCTGGGAAAACGAAAATTTGGTTCCAATCAACAAGGATGTCCCCCAGAACCGAATTCAATCAACGCACAAAATGGGACTCTTGCTGCTGCTTGGCATAATGGTCGCCGGTTTAAGTTTCAGCGAGGGTGCGGCCAATGATTGGATTGCCGTTACTTCGGTTGACGGGCACGGTTTCAAGCATCAAATTGGCGCGCTCATGTTCACCTTGTTCGTCGCAGCAATGACGCTGGGACGCTTTGTCGGCGGTCGCCTTGTGGACCGCTTCGGCACGAAAAATACACTCCTGATCATGGGAATTATCGGCCTTCTCGGCGTCGGCTTGTTCATCACCGGCACAAGTCCCTCCCTAGTAGGCCTCGGTGCAGCATTGTGGGGCCTCGGTAGCTCGCTCGGCTTCCCCTTGGGCATGAGCATCGCTGCTTCCCGCGGAGAACGCCTGGGTCCAAAAGCGGTGAGCATCGTCAGTGCGTTTGGATATGGAGCAATGCTTGGCGGTCCACCATTTATTGGTTTCGTCGTCGATACCTTGAAGTTGCCTCAGGCCTTATGGATTTGCGCGGTAGTTCTGATTATTTCGTTGTCCTTGACGCCGGCGGTAACCCGCAACCGGAAGCCGTCCGACAAGACGTCCTAGACGGGCAGAACCGCACGCTCCTTGATGTTTCGCATGACTATGGTGCTCGTCAATTTTTCCACGCCCGGTAGATCAACTAGGACCTCGTCGTATACACGCTGGTAATGCGGCAGATCCTTGGCAAAGACTCGCAATAGGAAGTCTGGCTCGCCGAAAAGGCGCTGCGCATCAACTATTAGCTCTTCCCTCTCTACTGCTAATTCAAAATGCTTAAGCTGCGCTCTGTCTTTCAACGTGACGAAAACCAGGGCCTCGAATCCCAGTCCAACCTTCTCCGGGTCAATCACCGCTTGGTAGCCGCTGATGACTCCCCTGCGCTCAAGATCTTTGATCCGGCGATGGCAGGGAGCCACCGATAGCCCAACTTTTGCAGCTACCGCGGTAGCGCTCATCCGTCCGTCATTCTGCAACTCGGCCAAGATCGCACGGTCTAGTTCATCCATGAAATCAGACTACAGCACAAATAATTTGCGCCATTTAACGCCAGAGCAATTTTTTCTTGCCGAAGGGCCGGGTATCCCCAAAGAATCGGCAAGCACATTTCACGATTTTTTCCTTACTGTTATCAGAGCACAGGTTTCTAGATTTGGAGAAGCAATGGATCTCTCGCAGTTCACCGGGTTCCTCTTGGTATCGGTGACGTTGGCGTGCACGCCCGGCGCCGACTGGGCGTACATCATTTCCTCTGCACTGGGCAAAACCAGCTATCGCCCAGCCGTATGGGGATTGCTCTCGGGATACCTGGTTCATACTGCATTGCTGGTGTGCGGAATTGCGGCCCTGGTCGCGAGTTCCCCGTCACTTCTCCTCTGGCTCACGGCAGCCGGATCGGTCTATCTGCTGTGGCTAGGCATTGCGACCCTGCGTTCCTGCAGGAACGCCAGGTTCTTTGATGCCAATGCTCCATCTACCTCCGAAATTGAAGCACTCGATGGCGATTACCCTCGGAGCAATCCCGAACCTACCGATAGCACCGTCGCGCTGTTGGACAAGGTCCGTCATCGATCGCTACGCGGCCAATTCCTCAAGGGCCTGCTCACCAGCGGCACTAACCCCAAGGCACTACTGCTGTATGTGGCCCTCATCCCGCAGTACCTGGATTCATCCCTGGATCTTCCGCTCTCCCTGCAAACCGGCGCTCTTGGGCTTACTCATTTCGCGGTATCGATCCTCGTGTACTTCTCCGTTGCATTGGCTGCCAGGGTGCTGCTTCGCTCCCGGCCCATGGCGGCACGCATCGTAACCATGTGCTCCGGAACCATAATGATCCTCTTGGCCCTGGGCTTGGTCTACGAACAATTCTTCGTTGCATAAGAATTTATTGAACACTGATCAAGACAATTGAACGGTGATCAAGTATGCTCTTAATCGATGGCTCTTCGGTCATCTGTAACGCAAGCATGAATGGCTGTCCGATCATGGAGCCCGCCGTTCAAGCTACGAACCTTGCGCTGGAGCACTCGTGGAACTACCCCCAATTCGATTTGAGAATGTCACTGTCCGCTTTGAAGAGCGCGATGTCCTCAAAGATGTGCGCTTGACTCTCAACGAACAGCGCATCGGCATTATCGGGGCAAACGGTGCTGGGAAGAGTACGCTCTCCCGGCTCATCAATGGCCTCGTTTTGCCTACTGAAGGATCCGTGCACGTTGGCGACCTGAACACTCGGAATCATGCAAAGCAGATCCGCCGCGATGTGGGTTTTGTCTTCCAGAATCCAGCAAATCAAATCATCATGCCGCTGGTCTATGAAGACATTGCGTTCGGACTGAAGAATTTGCAAATTCCCAAAGCAGAGCGCCAATTGCGCGTGCATGAGACACTGGCAGAGCTCAACATCTCGCATCTGGCAGATCGCGAAAGCCACACTCTTTCCGGCGGCGAGCAGCAAATGGTCGCACTCGCTTCCGTCCTTGCCATGCGGCCACGAACCATTGTTTTCGATGAACCCACTACGATGCTGGATCTGCGCAATCGACTTGCTTTCCAACGCGAAATTGCCAAGCTGGCACAACGTGCAATTGTGGTGACGCACGATTTAGAAATACTTGAAGATTTCGACCGCGTTCTCGTGGTCACCGACGGAGCTATCGAATTCGATGGACGACCGGAAGAAGCAATCGCCCATTACCGCCAATGGAGCCACGCATGATCGCGTCCAAGAATACTTCGTATCTAGCGCGTGTTAAGCCGGGATGGAAATTCGGGACATTGCTGGTTCTGAGCATCGGGCTTTACTTGATTAGCTCGTGGCAGGTCTTGCTGCCCCTGTTCATTCTCAGTGCGATACTGCTGCTTTCGGCTAGGGTCGACCTCAAGCAGCTGCGCATGCCACTGTTCTCATTGGCCATGATTCTCGGCATCGTCTTCATTCTTCTCGGCCTGCAAACCGATTGGGCCAACGCCGTGGTCTCGGTCCTGCGGCTGCTGACCATGTGCCTGATGGCCTACGCCGTCAGCCTCACCACAAGCTTTGACGCGATGCTCGAGCTCTTCCAACAGGTTGCCTCTCCATTACGATTCCTTGGAGCTAATCCAGCGCAAATCGCATTGGGATTGTCCATGACAATACGGTTCATTCCGGAGTTGAAAAAGGTATACCTCGAAGTCCGCGAAGCCCAGCATGCTCGGGGTCTGGGCAACAGTCCGTTGGCCGTGAGTGTCCCATTAGTTATCAGATCACTAAAAATCGCTGACGAGACGGCCGAAGCGTTAGACGCCCGCGGCTACGATTCAGCACCTTACCGACGCTAAGCGCATCAGCTACTTCCATCTCGCTCGCACTTCCAAGGAAACACAATGCCAACTCGCACCGACTCAACTTCGCAAACTCGCAATACGGTATACGTCGCAGTCTTTGCCGCCATGATCGCGGCCATGGGGCTCCTTCCCCCTATTACATTGGGGATCATCCCGGTACCCATTACCCTGCAAACCCTGGGTGTCATGCTGGCCGGCGCCTTATTGGGACCTTGGCGAGGTTCGTTGGCCTCACTGGTTGTCGTAGTCCTGTCTTTGGCAGGGCTGCCCTTGTTGGCTGGTGGGCGTGGTGGGCTTGGAGTCCTGTTCGGGCCGACCGGCGGATATCTCATTGGATGGATTTTCGGCTCACTCGTTATTGGAGCCCTCTTCAAATACTGGGTTCTGCGCAACGAAAACAAGGTCGCCCGATTCATGTCCGGACTGGCCTCGGCTCTCGTTGGCGGAATCGTCGTCATCTATCTGTTTGGCGTTCCGTGGACCGCTGCTGTTACCGGGCTTGATCTGGGCACATCCTTGCTGGGGTCTCTCGGATTCCTGCCCGGGGACGTCCTCAAAGCCGTAGTCGCCACCCTGGTGGCCCTGACCGTGCACCGTAGCTACCGCGGGTTGATGAAGTAGCTCGATGGAACTGTGGCAGGCACTGGCAAGGTGGGCCAATCAACGACCGGATCATCTTGCCCTGCTCACGGTTGAAAGCCGGCTGACTTATGCGCAGTTGGCCAGCAGAAGCGGTGCTCTGGCCAAGCGGCTAGAATCCGTTCCAGGCAATCGGATCGCTGTGCACACCAGCGATCCGATTGAGATGGCCATCGCTTTTTATGCGATCGCGCGCAGTGGCAAGACATTGGTGGTGATTGACCCTGCTTGGCCCGGAAATCTGGCCACTTCCATGGCAACCGCTCTTCAATGCGATTTCGTGCTTGAATCGACGGTTCCGCGGCCTTTGCCCGGCGTCCCAAGATTCGCCTTGCCGCCCGAGCCACCCGAGCCCGGTGAATACATTGCGCCCGCGACCAAGACTCATTGCGCTGAAGACCTGCTGATCATTTGTACTTCTGGAAGCTCATCGCGTCCCAAGGCTGTGCTCCGGAGTGCTGCATCGTGGGAAGCGTCCCTGAGTGCCGGTGCCACGATCTTGGGCGCTTCGCCAGATGATTCCACTCTTTGCCCGAGTCCCATTTCCCACGGTCTGGGCCTCTACGCGATGGTCGAGTCCCTGCATACTGGCGGCACCTTCGTGGCTTCCGGAAAATGGGATCAAAAGGGCGTTGCATCATTGCTGGCGCGCGTCAGCTGCACCCGTATCGTCAGCGTACCGACAATTCTAGGCAAGGTGCTGGCCCTGGATGACCCGGCACGGTTCTCCAGCCTGCGATTGGTCATCAGCGGAGGGGAATCCCTGGACCAGGAGACCATGCAAACTCTTCACCAGATGGCTCCCTCGGCGCGCTGCGTTGAATATTTCGGGAGCAGCGAGCACAGCCTCATCGCGTATCGCGAGCGACTGGCCAACCATCCGCGAACTCCCTATTTCGACGGTCAGCTGTTTCCCGGGGTGCAGGCTCACACCCATGAGGCAACGCCGGGTTCAGGCTTTGGCTCGCTCTATATCGATAGCCCGTTCAACGCCAAGGGGTACGACCTTAGCTCGGACTCTGTCATCGCTCGGTGCGGCACAGCAATCGGCATTGGTGATCAGGCGAAGCTCCTGGGTTCAAATCGCATCGTCCTGTCCCGTCGCAACGACGGGATGATGAATCTCAACGGAAACAATATCCACCCGGGCGAAGTGGGCGCAGCGCTTAATGCCGAGGGGCTGGCCAATGCCGTAGTGCGGATCGATGCATCGAGCGCACCAGCCAGGTTGCTGGCCTACACGGTTTCGCCACCCCGCAATCCGTCCGCTCTTCTCACCGGCCTGCAGAAGCATTTGCCCCAGTACAAGATCCCGCACCAAATCATCTACTTGCGATCGTGGCCCGAGACCTTCAGCGGAAAATTGAATGCCTCGGCTTTGGACTTCCAGGATCTGGACATTGAACGGAGCGACTGGCTCAGATGAATGACGCCTTCATTATCAATGCAGCACGCACGCCCATCGTTAGAGCAGGCAAGGAGTATTCCCGCATTACCGCAGACCAACTGCTGGCTCGGGTGATCAACGCGCTAATAGATCGAAGCGGCATCTCCCCTGCGGATGTAGACCACGTATTTGCCGGCAATGCGGCGGGACCGGGCGGAAATATAGCGCGAGTGTCTGCTTTGGCGTCGGTGCTGCCCAAGACCGTCAGCGCGACCAGCATCGATGCCCAATGCGCCAGTGGACTGGACGCAATTGCCGCCGCTGCGCGGATGATACGTTGCGGTGAAGCGCATGTCGTGGTGGCCGGTGGCGTGGAGTCGGTGAGTACCGCGCCATGGCGGGTTGAAAAGCAAACCTCCGTAATCCAGCCTCCGCGCCTCTACTCGCGTGCCCGATTCACTCCAGAGCGAGACCCGGACCCCGAAATGGGCGAAGCTGCGGAGAATATTGCCCAGTCCTACGGCATTGCACAAGAGCGGCAAGATTCTTTCGCATTGCAGAGCCACCAACGTGCGCTGCGCGCTCAAGCGGCTGGACTCTTTGATCGCGAGCTTGTCACCGTGGATACAAGCAACGGGCAAGTAGCGGCCGACACCTGCCCCAGGCCCGGACTGACACTTCGCAAGCTCGCTGCGCTCAAGCCGGCATTCCTACCCGGTGGCACCGTGACTGCGGGAAACTCCTGCCCGATTAACGATGGTGCAGCCGCGGTAATCTTGGTGAGCGAACAAATGCGCCAGAGACTGAACCCAACCTTCGCAATGCGCTACCTTGCTTCTGCTTCAGGTGCTTGCGATCCCGGCATTCTCGGCATGGCGGCGGTACCGGCGTACCGCAAGCTCATCGGCCTGCTGCCATCCGCTGCTGCTTCCAGCACTCCACTGATCGAGTTCAACGAAGCCTTTGCGGTCCAGGCCCTGGCATGCCTCGATGAGCTAGGGATCACCGAGGTGACGGTGAACCAGGGTGGCGGGGCCTTGGCGTTGGGACACCCCTACGGTGCTAGCGGCGCGATTCTTGCGACTCGGCTGTTCTGGCAGGCCAACCAGGCACGGATACCTGGGCAAAGGGCGATCGCGCTCATGGCCGCCGCGGGTGGCACCGGAAGCGCGGTTGCTTTCGAGTCAGTACCGCATTGAGCCCTTGGGGCATTGGCCTAGATGTTGAACCCCAAGGCCTGCATCTGATTCCGGCCGTCGACAAGGTTCTTCAGCACTTCATCAATCTGCGCTTCGAGTAGATCGGTCAGCGGGCAGGCAGGCGTCGTCAACGTCAGGTCGATTTCCAGGACTGAATCGCCGTCGAAACACCGTCCGTAAAGCAGGCCCAGGCCAACAATGTTGACTCCCAGCTCGAGGTCATTCACGTCCTTGGGTGCTTCGTCGATTTCTGCGATCGGCCACGTTGCGCTCTCATGTGCACCATTTGCGGCTTCGGACATGCGCTGCTCCCCGATTCTGCCCCGGGTACCCCTTTCGCTTTCGGCTCTTCCACGAGATACCTGAAGGAATGCAGGCCCCTCGGGCGTTAACGAACAGAACCGCTCACCCCCGTAGGGAGCAAGCGGTTCTGCTTGAAACAGCCTAAATTAGATGTTGAAGCCCAGGGCTCGCATCTGATCGCGACCGTCATCGGTGATTCGTTCTGGGCCCCAAGGCGGCATCCAGACCCAGTTCAAACGGTGGTCGTCCACAACGCTCTCCAGCGCCTGGCCGACCTGCTCTTCGATAATATCGGTGAGCGGGCAAGCGGCGGTTGTCAGCGTGAGGTCCAGCAAGAGTACGCCGTCATCCGCGTACTTCAGGCCGTACAGCAAACCCAGGTCGACAATATTGACACCCAGTTCAGGGTCAATGACGTCCTTGAGCGCTTCCTCAACGTCTTCCAGAGGAGTCGTAGCGGCTCCCGTGCTCTGTTCGGTCGATTCGCTCATGATTGTAACCTTAGGCCTTGACGTTCAGGTAACGGTCGTAGCCTTCTTCTTCCAGACGGTCAGCCAGTTCCGGGCCGCCCTGTTCTGCAACTCGGCCATCCACGAACACGTGCACGAATTCTGGCTTGATGTAGCGCAGGATGCGGGTGTAGTGGGTGATGAGCAGGGTGCCCATTTCGTTCTCGTCCTGTGCGCGGTTAACGCCCTCGGAGACAACCTTCAGAGCGTCGACGTCCAGGCCGGAGTCGGTCTCGTCCAGAACTGCGAACTTGGGCTTGAACAGTTCCAGCTGCAGGATCTCGACGCGCTTCTTCTCGCCACCGGAGAAGCCTTCGTTGACGTTACGGCCAGCGAAGTCGGCATCGATCTTCAGCTTGCTCATAGCTTCCTTGACGTCCTTGGTCCAAGTACGAAGCTTTGGAGCTTCGCCGTCGATGGCGGTCTTGGCGGTACGCAGGAAGTTGGTCATGGTTACGCCTGGTACCTCTACCGGGTACTGCATAGCCAGGAACAGGCCAGCCTTGGCGCGCTCGTCGACGCTCATCTCCAGGACATCTTCACCATCGAGGGTGATGGAGCCGGAGGTGACGTTGTAGCGCGGGTGGCCAGCGATGGTCGAAGCCAAGGTCGACTTGCCCGAGCCGTTAGGGCCCATGATTGCGTGGGTTTCGCCGGTCTTGATGGTCAGGGTTACACCCTTGAGAATTTCCTTCTCGCCCTGCTCGGTGTCAATCGAGACGTGCAGGTCCTTGATTTCCAGAGTAGACATACGTCGTTCCGTTTCTTTCTAAAAAGCGCTAAGGCTAAAAAGCTGGTGAAGCGAGCACTACCTAGTTCTCGGTAGCAGCCAATTCTTCTTCGATGGTGTCGGTCAGTCGCTCCTGCAGAGCCTCATCGCCGATCTGCTGAACGATTTCGTTCAGGAATCCGCGAACTACCAAGCGGCGTGCGGTCTTTTCATCGATGCCGCGAGCCATCAGGTAGAAGAGGTGCTCATCGTCGAAGCGGCCGGTGGTCGATGCGTGGCCAGCACCATCGATCAGACCGGTTTCGATTTCAAGGTTCGGAACCGAATCAGCGCGGGCGCCATCGGTCAGAACCAGGTTGCGGTTGGCTTCGTAGGAGTCGGTACCAACAGCAGCCTTCTGGATCAGCACATCGCCAACCCACACGGTGTGTGCGTCCTTGCCCTGCAGCGCACCCTTGTACAGCACGTTCGACTTGCAGTTGGCCACAGCGTGGTCAACGAACAAGCGGTGCTCCAGGTGCTGGCCGGCATCTGCGAAGTACAAGCCGTAGAGCTCGATCTCAGCGCGTTCGCCGGTGAAGCGAGCCGACGGGTTCACGCGAACCAGGTCGCCACCGAAGGAAACAACAATGTGCTTGAACGAAGCGCCAGCAGCTACCAGCGCCTGCTGCGAGGAAGCGTGAACGGCGTCATCTTCCCAAGCCTGCAGGGAGATCACGGTCAAGCGGGCGTTGGCCTGGACGTCGAACTCGACGTTCTGTGCCAGCACTGCCGAACCGACGTGGTCCAGCACAACAGTAGCCTCGGAATTTTCCTCGGCAACAACGATGAGGTGCTGAGCCGCCGCTGCCAGCGACTCGCCGGTGATGCGCAGGGTTGCGTTGGCACCTTCGGCGTTCTTCGGGATCGTCACAACGTGGGTCTCGGAAGCGAACTTCCAAGCGTTGGCCGACACGCGGTCATCCGGGGTATGCGCAACACCGTTCAGCGCGTCGCCAGCCGGAACAACCGACAGCTTGGCGATTCCGTTGCCGGCGAGCTCTATCTTGGGAGCCGCGCCGGTGAGGTCATCGCTGTGCAGGCCCTTCAGGCGCTTGAGCGGGGTGAAGCGCCAGTCCTCTTCACGACCGGTCAGCTTGGCGAAGTCATCTACATTGGTGCTGGTCAGTCGACCGGCACGCGATGAATCGGGAATTCCAACTCCGCCGCCGTGGCTGTGCGCCTTGGTGGAGGCACCGGCCAGCGGCGAGCTGTCGTTGTCGTTGATCGGCGAAAGGTCTTCGCCCTCTTCGGTGAAACCAGGAATCGATGGTGCGCCGATGCGCGCCTTCTCTGCTGGGATATGGGTGGTGGTCTCCGACATTCTTAGCCGACCGATCCTTCCATCTGAAGTTCAATAAGGCGGTTCAGTTCCAGCGCGTACTCCATAGGCAGCTCGCGTGCGATTGGCTCAACGAAGCCGCGCACGATCATTGCCATGGCCTCGTCCTCGGCCATGCCGCGGGACATCAGGTAGAACAGCTGCTCTTCGGAAACGCGCGAGACGGTCGCCTCGTGGCCCATGGTTACGTCGTCCTCGCGGACGTCGATGTACGGGTAGGTATCCGAACGCGAGATCTGGTCGACCAGCAACGCGTCGCAGACCACCGAGTTCTTGGTGCCCTTGGCGCCTTCCTGGACCTGGACCAGGCCGCGGTAAGCCGAGCGGCCACCGTTACGAGCCACCGACTTGGCCACAATGGCCGAAGAGGTGTTCGGAGCGATGTGGACCATCTTGGATCCGGTGTCCTGGTGCTGGCCCTCGCCGGCGAAGGCGATGGACAGGGTCTCACCCTTGGCGCGTTCGCCAACGAGGTAAACGGCTGGGTACTTCATGGTGACCTTCGAGCCGATGTTGCCATCGACCCATTCCATGGTGGCGCCTTCTTCGCAGACGGCACGCTTGGTCACCAGGTTGTAGACGTTGTTCGACCAGTTCTGGATCGTGGTGTAGCGAACGCGGGCGTCCTTCTTCACGATGATTTCCACAACGGCAGAGTGCAGCGAATCCGACTGGTAGATCGGTGCGGTGCAACCCTCGATGTAGTGAACGTAGGAGCCCTCATCAGCGATGATCAGGGTGCGTTCGAACTGGCCCATGTTTTCCGTGTTGATGCGGAAGTAAGCCTGCAGCGGGATCTCCACGTGTACGCCCTTCGGGACGTACACGAACGAGCCGCCGGACCACACGGCAGTGTTCAGCGAAGCGAACTTGTTGTCGCCCGCTGGAATGACCGAGCCGAAGTACTCCTGGAAGATCTCCGGGTGTTCCTTCAGTCCAGTGTCGGTGTCAAGGAAGATGACGCCCTGGGCTTCAAGGTCTTCACGCAGCTGGTGGTAAACAACCTCGGACTCGTACTGGGCGGCAACGCCAGACACCAGACGCTGCTTTTCAGCCTCTGGAATACCCAACTTGTCGTAGGTGTTCTTGATGTCTTCTGGAAGTTCTTCCCAGGAGGTCGCCTGCTTCTCGGTGGAACGCACGAAGTACTTGATGTTGTCGAAATCAATACCCGAGAGGTCTGGACCCCAGGTAGGCATTGGCTTGCGATCGAAGTACTTCAGCGCCTTCTGGCGACGCTCCAGCATCCATTCTGGCTCGGACTTCAGGGCGGAAATATTCGCCACTACGTCCTTGTCGACGCCACGGCGCGCATTTGCACCCGCGTCGTTCTTGTCTGACCAGCCGTATTCGTAATTGCCGATTCCGTGGAGTTCGGGGTTCTTCTCCAGAATTTCGGAAATTACACCCGGGTCGGCAGACTCCTGTGCAATCTGATCCGTCATCGCGGCCTCTCCTGCTTCGTGAACTGAATTCGAGTTCTTTTCTCAGCGCGCATTGGCGCCTTTTCACGCCCCACAGGGATGTGGGTCGTGCACACGTGTCCTCCACCGGCCAAGGTCGACAGTCGTCGGACGTCGACGCCTAGCAAGCGGGCGAACATTTCCGTTTCCATGTCGCAAAACACTGGAAACTCTCGTGCCAAGTCTTGTATCGGGCAGTGTCCCTGGCATAGCTGCACGCTATGCATCAGGGCAGTTGCCACTTTGGTATCCACTTTTCGGGTGTATCCCACGAATCCATCTGCACTGAGCAAATTGCCCAGCACCTCGGCTCGTGCTTCCAGCCCTTCAACGCCGACCAGCGCCTTGGCGTATCGGTCTTCCATTGATGCGAAGCGGTTACGCGCAAACTTGCGAATCGCGTCCTCTCCGGCCGCATCGCCGAGCATCTTCAATGCGTCGGAAGCAATCTCCAGGTAATCGTTGCCCAACTTCGTCTGCCCGCGGTGCGAAAGCACGTAGCGACGCGACGGACGTCCAGCACCGGTTTTCTGGTTGGCTACCAGTTTCACCTCTACGAGTCCCGATTTTGAGAGCGCGTCGAGGTGACGGCGGACCGCAGCAGGCGTGAAGCCCAGCTTGCTTCCAAGCTCGGCAGCACTGACCGGCCCGTCCTCGAGTACTGCATACAGGACGCGGTCGCGCGTACGCTCCTCGGTATCCCCAACTGCGCCAACTGTCGCGGCAGTGGAGCCACTAGCTGATTCTGAATTTGATGAATACACAACACAATCATGCGTAAATTTTTGCTCTAGGTCTAGTAAGGAAGGACTTACTAAGGACATGCTTGCCCGACTAGTGCGTTACTTGAATCGAACCTCTGACACTCCCATTGTCCCGCCCACCTCAACGGAACTCGAGGGTTGGTGACAAAACACTCAGCTCAGCCAGTTCGACATGTCGTAGAATGTTTCAGTGTCTTCTGTAACTCCCAGCCTTGTCATCAACGAGCTGGCTAAAGATTTAGGTCCAGTCCCCGCCTTGGACAATCGCATGTTGCGAGTCCTGGAGTCGGTGTCTCTAAAAGCTTATCCGGGTCAGGTCACCACGCTTTTAGGAGCTAACGGAGCCGGCAAATCCACGACCCTCGCTTGTGCCCAGGGGCTGCTTCAGCCCGAAGGCGGAACCGTCGAACTCCTGGGCCAGAACCCCTTCGGCGACAATCCCGAATTGCGTTCCCGCGTCGGAGTCATGCTCCAAGACGGAGGGTTGCCACCCTCAATGCGACCGGTTCCGCTCTTGAGACACGTCGCTTCCCTCTATCAGAAGCCCATTGATATTGATGCGTTGATCACACGGTTGGATCTCGAATCATTTGGCACCCGCACGATCCGCCGTCTCTCTGGTGGCCAGAAGCAGCGCGTCGCCTTGGCCCTGGCGCTGGCCGGAGATCCGGAAGTGCTCTTCCTCGATGAACCAAGTGCTGGGCTGGATCCGCAGTCCCGCCAGGTAGTCTTCGACCTCATTGCCGAACTTCGCGATGCAGGAAAGGCCATCATCCTCACCACCCACCTCATGGATGACGCGCAACGCCTCAGCGACTACGTCTACATCATCGACAAGGGCTGCACCGTGGCGCAAGGCACTGTGGCCGAGCTGACGGCCCGCGCTGCCGAAGACCAGGACACCCGCCCGGTGTCCTTCTCCGCCCCAGCAGGGCTGCGCCTACCTGAACCACCGGCAGGATTGCACCTGGAGGAGACCGGAGCCGGCCAATACCGGCTCGACGGGGTCAACTCCCCCGAACACTTGAACTGGCTAACCCATTGGTGGCTCCAGGAGGGCATTTTGCCAACCGAGCTCAACTTGCAGTCACGAAGCCTCGAAGACGTTTTCCTTGAAATCGCACAGAAGGAGGGAAGGGCATGAGCCAAACACAGGCACGCTCCAATGCTGTCTCGCCACTGCGCCGAATCCTGAACCAGGGTAAATACGAATCCATCCAGATGCTCAGCAATGGCGAACAGCTCATTCTCGCTGTTGTCATGCCGCTCATTGCGCTCTTCGTGCTCACCCTGACCGATCTGGTCAAGGATGTCGCAGACCGCAGCATTGATGCCGCCGTTCCTGGCGTCTTGGCCTTGTGCGTCATTTCGACGGCTTTCACCGGGCAGGGAATTGGCACCGGATTTGACCGCCGCTATGGCGTGCTGACCATGTTCTCCACTACGCCGCTGGGGAAAACCGGACTGATTTTCGGCAAGGTCATTGCCGTGCTGTCGGTCCTGCTGATCCAGGTCGTCTTAATCTGCTCTGTCTCCTTGTTGTTCCTGGACTGGCATCCGAACCCTTGGGGCATTGCTCCGGCTATACTCTTCCTGCTCTTGGGCGCAGCCGCGTTTACCGCGCTAGGCCTGCTGATTGCCGGCACCGTCCGCCCTGAAGCGACGTTGGCGATCACCAACCTTGCCTGGATCGTGCTGGCCGGTGCCGGCGGTGTCCTCTACCCCTTGAGCATGGCCCCTGATTGGGCCCAGCCAACCCTGAATGCGCTGCCATCGGCAGCGCTGGGCGATGCCATGCGCGATGCCCTGATCCACGGCCAGTTCAGCATTGCTGGCCTTATCTTCTTGATCCTTTGGTCAGCAGTTGGCTCCTTTGCAGCCATCAAGCTGTTCAAATGGAGCTGACCACCACCCAAATTCCGAAAAGGGAGATTTCAATGTCTTCAGCCCAAGCCACCCAGAGCTGGGCCGATAAACTGCCCACGAAGGTCACTCGCCTCGTGCATGGTCTCGCGATCGCATCCCTGATCTCGCAGATTGGCATTATCGTCACCGGTGGAGCCGTACGCTTGACGAATTCGGGCCTCGGCTGCTCCCACTGGCCCAATTGCGTTCCCGGTTCGATGACCCCTGTCCCGGAAATGGGCATCCATGGAATCATCGAGTTCGGCAACCGCCTGCTGACCTTTGTCCTGCTGGTCATCGCTGTCGCGTTCCTGATCTCCATCTGGAAGATGCGCCCTACCCACCGCACCCTGTTCAAGCTGTCCATCGGCTTGCTCGCCGGCATCGCGTTGCAGGCACTCATCGGAGCCATCACCGTGTGGACCGGACTGAACGCTTGGGTCGTTTCGGTGCACTTCCTGATTTCCGGCGCACTGGTCATCATGGCAACATTCCAGGTGAACCGCACCGCCAAGGAACTGAAGAACCGCAAGTGCGATCAGAGCAGCAAGTCGATCCGCCAGCTCTCCTTCGCCGCATGGATCTTCTCCCTGCTCGCAGTGGCATTCGGAACTATCGTGACCGGCACCGGACCGCATGCAGGCGATGCCGATGCCCCGCGCCACTTGTTCGATCCGCTGCTGGTAACCCGCATGCATACTGCTCCGGTGTACTTGCTCGTTGCCGCAACCATCGTGGTGCTGATTCTGGCCTACAAGCAGGGCGGAAACATCCAGCTTCGCATCGCCATCTGGTGGCTTGTCGCGGCAATTGCGGTCCAGGCAGCAATTGGCTACATCCAGCATTTCAATGGGCTGCCAGTCGCCCTGGTACTCTCCCACATGCTCGGCGCGAGCTTGCTGCTTGCCGCCTCCGCAAACGTCTGGGATCGGGCTGCCATCCTTCCGGAATACCAGCGCAACGATTCCTAGAATCCTGAGTAAATGACTGGGGGTTGCCCTGCACTGGATGTGCAGGGCAACCCCCAGTTGCTTAACGCTGTTCCCCGGCCGTTCCACGGCGCGTGAACCACATCAAACCATAAAGTCCAAAGAAGAAATAGACTGTTCCGGGTAGCCAGAATGCCGCAAGCAGCAGCCCTTGATCCACGGTGGAAACCGCAAGAAGGGCGGCACCGTTAGCGCAGGTAGCCCATAGAGCAATCCGGGAATTGGACAAGAACCCGATGCCGCAGGCCAAGCCCAGGGCAAGGTATGCGTACACGGCGACGTTCGGCTCGATACTCGTGAACGATGCGGCTCCCAGAAGCACGACTGGCAATAGCAGTGCAGTGCCACCAATGATGCGGATCAATTTCGAACGCGGTTCTCGATTCACCGATTTGGAAGAACGCCCATTGATTCCGACTAGCATCCATGCTGCGACCATTGACGGGATATAGAAGATTCCACTGCTGGTAATGAATCCGGCAACGAGCGCTGTCATGCACAAGGCCGCCGCGTAGCCGTAGATTCGTGCCGCTTTTCCCTTCATGACCGCGGTGGCCGCTACGCCAAGTCCGAATATTGCGAAGATCAGCAGTTGCAATGCGCCTTGCTCATATATCGAGTCGTAGCTACTGCCCTCACCTTCTGGCACAGAAGCGCCAAAAATCAGGTCACCCAGGGTATCTGCCAGAGTCGTATCGATGATGGAGACAAGGACACCGAGGACCAGTGCCACCGCACCGAGCACCAAGCTATTCCTGCGTAGGATGGCCCGCTCCTGCGGAGCCGCGTACTCGGCCATCAGAGGGGCTGCAACAGTTTCAGGACTGCCTAGCGCGGCGAGGATTTGGTCATCATCCCTGCCTAGGGCTCGGCCATCCTCGATATGCTGCGCCACATCCTCCAGAAGCTCTAAGCCCATATCCCTTGGAGCACCGCGCAGGAGCTTCCCCAATTCCCGCAAATACGCTTCCGCACTGTACTGCTCAGCTGTCGATGCCATGTTGCTCTCCAAGTAGATCGGTGACTTGCATTGAAATTGCTTCCCATACCCCGCGGAACTCGCCAACCATCAGATGCCCGTGCTCGGTAATGGTGTAGTACTTCCGTTTGCGTCCCGACGCGCCTTCTTCCCAGTAGGTTTCTACCAGCCCAGTGGCTTTCATGCGCGCCAGCAACGGATACAGGCTCCCCTCGCCGGCGGTAAGCTTCCGCGCGGTGAGCTCTTCTGCCAGCTCCAACCCGTATTTATCTCCGCTGGCTAACGAAGCCAGCACACAGTACTCAAGGACGCCCTTGCGTATATTCGTGGCGATTTTCTCGCGTTGATCGGACATGCGATAACCATACCTTGCGTAGCAAGACTTGCATAGCAAGATCTAGTCTTATTTCCCTCGATGAGAGTAATTTCTGCCTAAACGCATAGTGCGCATGCATTGGCCGATGCGAAGGGCAACTACGCTCGAACGCAGAAAAGCGCCCTTCATGGAATCCATTTTCATTTGGATTCCAGGAAGGGCGCTAACCGACGCTCAGCTGCGGCGTTGAACCTAGCCGAACAGCGGGCTACCCACGAACGGGTCAATGGCCAAGGCCAGGAATACGATCGACAAGTAGGTAATGGAGATATGGAAGACCTTCATGGCCTTGCGGTTGATCTCAGCCGGCTTATGGTCGCTCTGCGCTTCGCGGTAGAGCACGTGCGATTCGTAGACGAACCAGATGCCCGCGCCACCAGCGATTGCGGTGTAAACGATTCCTGCGCTACCCAGTGGGACCAGCAGCATCGAGCAAACGACAGTGGCCCAAGCGTAGAGCACAACCTGTACCGAAACGCGGCGAGCGTTGGCGATCGCGCCCAGCATAGGCACTGAAGCCGCGTTGTAGTCATCCGCATACTTCATGGACAGCGGCCAGTAATGCGGCGGGGTCCAGAGGAAGATCACCAGGAACAGGATGATCGCTGGCCATTCAATTGTGTTGGTCACTGCGGCCCAAGCGATCAGCACAGGCATGCAGCCGGCGATGCCACCCCAGACAATGTTCTGAGCGGTACGGCGCTTGAGGATCAAAGTGTAGAACACGACGTAGAGGAGGATTGCAGCCAGGCCCAAGGCGGTCGTCAGCGGATTGGTGCCAACCCAGAGAACCACCAGGGAGGCTATGGCCAATACCCAAGAGAAGACCAGTGCTTCCCTCGGGGTGAGGTCCCCAGTGACTAAAGGGCGCCCCTTGGTACGCTTCATCAACTTATCCATATCGCGATCGATATAGCAGTTGAATGCACCAGAAGCACCTGCGGCCATAGCTCCACCAACAAGGGTGGAGATCATGAGCCAGACGGAGGGGAAACCCCGTTCGGCAAAGATCATGGTCGGAAGGGTGCTCACTAGCAGCAACTCGATTACGCGAGGCTTCGTCAACGCCACGTAGGCATTGGCCTTGCGCTTCAGAAAATCGCCGGCATTTTCATCAGGCTGACGCGATGCGCGGGGCACTGATGCTGCGGCGACACTTTGAGTCTTCAATTAAACGCACTCAGTTCTTCACGGGTACAAGACAGACACTGTCATTCTACGCTGGATAGAAATTGATTGAAACTCCCCAGGAGAGGATCACAGTTGAAAAATGGTGATTTGGCTCAATTCAAGACGCTACAATCGCCTGCCCGGCGGCTAGCCATGCACCTTTGCGGCTTCACGCTCCCATCGGATTCTGCTCCTCGAACCGATCTTCCGCAGGCAGCCCCCGCCCCAACCAGCGTTTCCCGCGTACCGTTGCAGCACGCCAAAGTCGACAAGCCGGGAGCCTTCGATGGAATAACCCCGCGCGGCGGGAGAACTCATCCAGTTCCAAATGCCCAACAGCATTTCGGCAGATTGCGCGCGGTCCCCGGACCCTGCTCCCAAATGAACAAAGATGGCAACTGATGGCCGCTAGTGGAACAAATCTTGTTCTTTGTAGCGTTGGCTGGTTGCCGTGCACCGGCTGGCAGAAGTGCCCGGCCACCCATATCCCCCGGCTGCCACCTGCGCACGAATGCGCAGAATGCCTGAGCAATTCGCTCACGCCGTGGCATGAATAGCCGTATCAAGTCCACCTTCTGCGCAAACCGAATAATTCTGTGTCATCTTGCTAAATCCAACGCCCCAATACGCCTTTTCGCGATAGAGTTGACTCAGATTGCGCCGTCGCGACCTGCATCCCTCTGAATAAAGCACAGCCGGAGGAAGCAGGAGGCGACGGCGTATTGCGTGTCAGCGGGAGATATCTCCCGTCCAAGCCTGAATGGAAGGAACGCCGCTGTGGCGACTGAATCCTTAGTTGAAGAATTCTCACTGACCGAGTTGGACCGTAAGGCCATCGACACCACCCGTGTCCTGGCAGCCGACGCCGTCGAAAAGGTTGGCAATGGCCACCCCGGTACCGCAATGAGCTTGGCTCCGGCCGCCTACTTGATTTTCCAGAAGCACCTGCGCCACGATCCGAAGGATCCGAACTGGATCGGCCGCGACCGTTTCGTGCTTTCCCCGGGCCACACCTCGCTGACCCTGTACCTGCAGCTGTTCCTCTCGGGCTACGGTCTGGAGATGGAAGACATCGAAGCGCTGCGCACCTGGGGCGCCAAGACCCCGGGCCACCCGGAGTTCGGCCACACCGCCGGCGTTGAGATCACCACCGGTCCGCTGGGCCAGGGCCTGGCTTCCGCCGTTGGTTTCGCCTACTCCCAGCGCCGCATGCGCGGCCTGCTGGATCCAGCTGCCGAGGCAGGGACCAGCCCGTTCGACCACACTGTCTACGTCATCGCTTCCGATGGCGACCTGCAGGAAGGCGTCACCTCCGAGGCCTCCTCGCTGGCCGGCCACCAGGAACTGGGCAACCTCGTTGTGATCTACGATGACAACAAGATCTCCATCGAGAACGACACCGACATCGCCTTCACCGAAGACGTGCTGGGCCGCTACGAGTCCTACGGCTGGCACACCCAGCGCGTGGACTGGACCGTCACCGGAGAATACGTCGAGGACATGGCCGCACTCGATGCTGCTGTGCGCGCCGCGAAGGCCGAGACCTCCCGCCCATCGATCATCAGCCTGCGCACCATCATCGGATGGCCATCGCCGACCAAGCAGAACACCGGCGGCATCCACGGCTCGAAGCTGGGTACCGAGGAAGTTTCCGGCCTGAAGACGATCCTGGGCTTCGACCCCGAGAAGAACTTCCAGATCGAGGACGATGTACTGGCTCACGCCCGCGAGGTCGTAACCCGCGGTGCGCAGCTGCACACCTCGTGGAACGAGACCTTCGAGGCCTGGAAGTGCGCCAATCCGGAAGAAGCCGCCCTGCTTGAGCGCCTGCAGGCTGGCGAATTGCCAGAGGGCTGGACCGAGAAGATCCCGACCTTCGAGCCAGGGTCCACCATGGCTACCCGCGCCGCGTCGGGCAAGGTCATCAACGCGATCGCCGATGAATTGCCAGAACTCTGGGGCGGCTCTGCCGACCTCGCCGGTTCGAACAACACCACCATCGAGACCGCGAAGTCCTTCGCTCCCGAGCGCCGCTCCACCGATTCCTGGTCCGCCAGCCCGTACGGCCGCGTGCTGCACTTCGGCATCCGCGAGCACGCCGCCGCCTCGATCGTGAACGGCATCGTGCTCTCCAGCCCGACCCGTGCATTCTCCGGAACCTTCCTGATCTTCTCGGACTACCAGCGTCCGGCGATCCGCTTGGCCGCGCTGATGGGTGTCCCCTCGATCTTCGTGTGGACCCACGACTCCATCGGCCTGGGCGAAGACGGCCCGACCCACCAGCCAGTGGAGCAGCTCGCTTCGCTGCGCATCATCCCCAACTTCGACGTCGTCCGCCCAGCGGATGCCAACGAAGTCGCCTACGCATGGCGCGGCATCCTCGAGCTGACCGGCACCCCTTCGGGCATCGTCCTCTCCCGCCAGAACCTGCCAATCTACGACCGCGCGGCCACCGGCTTCCGCGGCGCCGAAGGCACGCTGAAGGGCGGCTACATCCTCGCCGAGGCTGTGCGCGATGGCGCGGAGACCACCCCGGATGTCATCTTGCTGGCCACCGGCTCCGAGGTCGAGCTGGCTATCGAAGCCCGCGAAGCCCTGGCTGCCAAGAACGTCGCGGCCCGCGTCGTTTCGCTGCCGTCGCTGGAATGGTTCGCCAAGCAGGACGCGGCCTACCGCGAAGAGGTCCTGCCGGCAGCCATCACCGCCCGCGTTTCGGTTGAAGCCGGCGTGGCCCAGGGCTGGCGCGAGCTGGTCGGCGCGCACGGCGAAATCATTTCGCTGGATCACTTCGGCGCTTCCGCCGATTACAAGAAGCTGTACTCCGAGTTCGGCATCACCACCGAGGCTGTTGTAGCCGCTGCCGAAACCTCCATGCAGAACGCTGCCAAGTAAGGAACCGAAGTAAAGATTATGAGCAACCCGAATACCCAGGCCCTGTCCGATGCCGGCGTCTCCATCTGGCTGGACGACCTTTCGCGTGAACGGCTGACCAGCGGCTCGCTGGCCAAGCTGATCGAAGAGAAGAACGTGGTCGGCGTGACAACCAACCCGGCAATCTTCGCGGCATCGCTGTCCAAGGCAGAGGTGTACGGCGAGGCCATCGCCGAGCAGAAGCACCGCTCGGTGGAAGACGCGATCACCGAAATCACCAGCGACGACGTGGCAGCTGCCTGCGACCTGTTCAAGGGCGTCTACGAGTCCTCCCAGGGCTTCGACGGCCGCGTGTCCATCGAGGTCGATCCCCGCCTGGCTCACGAGACCGCACCAACCATCGCCCAGGCCAAGGCCCTGTACGAACGCGTGAACCGCGAGAACGTGCTGATCAAGATCCCGGCAACCGTCGAGGGCCTGGAAGCCATCACCGAAACCATTGCCGCCGGCATTTCGGTGAACGTCACCCTGATCTTCTCGCTGGAACGCTACCGCGAGGTCATCAACGCCTACCTGCTGGGCCTGGAGAAGGCCCACGCTGCCGGCGTGGACCTGTCCAAGATCCACTCGGTCGCTTCCTTCTTCGTTTCCCGCGTGGATTCGGAAATCGACAAGCGCCTGGACGCCATCGGCACCGATGCCGCGGCCGCCGTGCGCGGCCAGGCCGGCGTGGCCAATGCCCGCCTGGCTTACCAGGTCTTCGAAGAGTCCTTCGCTTCGGCACGCTACGAGGTGCTGGCAGCTGCCGGCGCCAACGTCCAGCGTCCGCTGTGGGCTTCGACCGGCGTGAAGGATCCTGCCTACCCATCGACCCTGTACGTGACCGAACTGGTCGCGCCGCAGACCGTGAACACCATGCCGGAGAAGACCCTGGACGCCACCGCGGCTGAAGCCGAGGTGCGCGGCAACGCGATCGCCGGCGGCTACGATGCGGCCAACCGCGTGCTGGACAAGCTCGCTGCACTGGGCATCGACTACAACGAGGTCGTGGACCTGCTCGAGGTCGAAGGCGTTCAGAAATTCGACGTCGCATGGAACGAGCTGCTTGAGGACATGGCTGTGGCATTGAAGGGAGCCAAGTAGATGGAGCTTGGTCTGGTAACCTCCGGCGAGGCCCTGGCCTCCGTCGATGCGTTGCTCCCGAAGCTGATCGAAGCGAAGATCGGCAGCCGCATCGCCGCCCAGGACCCGACCATTTGGGGTCCTGAGGCAGAAGCTGAATCGGCCATCCGCCTCGGTTGGGTCAACCCCTTCGAGGCAGCTGGCAAACTGATCCCGCAGATCCTGGATCTGCGCGATGAGCTGCAAGAAGAGGGCCTTACCCGCATCGTGCTGTGCGGCATGGGCGGCTCCTCGCTGGCTCCTGAGGTCATCAC
This sequence comes from Glutamicibacter sp. NPDC087661, assembly GCF_044743275.1. NCBI lineage: Bacteria > Bacillati > Actinomycetota > Actinomycetes > Micrococcales > Micrococcaceae > Glutamicibacter > Glutamicibacter sp. NPDC087661. Next base: position 764,852 of record NZ_JBIUWE010000001.1, on the reverse strand, counting down.
CGCCCATGACGAGGTGGAACTGGTCATCTGCGACACCACCGATCCGTCGATGGTCAAGCAGATCGTGGAAACCGACCTGCAGCGCACCGTCGTGGTGGTTGCTTCCAAGTCGGGTTCCACCGTGGAAACCGATTCGCAGCGCCGTGCGTTCACCGCAGCTTTCCAGGCTGCCGGCATTGATCCGGCGACCCGCTTGGTGCTGGTCACCGATCCGGGCTCGCCCATGGATAATCCTGATGGCGTGCGCGCGGTATTCACTGCGGATCCGAATGTCGGCGGGCGCTACTCGGCGCTGACCGCTTTCGGCCTGGTCCCTTCGGGCCTGGCCGGCGCGGACATCGAAGCCCTGGTTGAAGAATCCGGGCTGATCAACGATGTGCTGGCTCTGGACGACGAGGACAACCTCGCGCTGCACCTGGGTGCCGCCATGGCTACCGCGGGCCGCGACAAGCTGCTGATTGCCTGTGTGGGCGATGCCCTGCCGGGCTTCGGCGATTGGGCCGAGCAGCTGATCGCCGAGTCCACCGGCAAGGAAGGCAAGGGCGTGCTGCCTGTTGCCGCGCATGTGGATGCACCGGAGCTGGCGAACCCGGCTCAGGACGTGCTGCCGCTGTTCGTCTACGACGCGCTGCCTGAGGATTTCGACGAGGACGCCACCGCCGTGCACTTCAGTGCACCGCTGGGCACCGCCTTCATGATCTTCGAGTACGCCACCGCCGTGGCCGGCTACCTGCTGGGCATCAGCCCCTTCGACCAGCCTGATGTCGAGGCCGCGAAGATCGCCGCCCGTTCCATGCTCGATGCTCCGGCGCAGAGCGCACCGGATGCAGTGGACGGACCAGTTGAGCTCTACGGCACCGGGGCCAAGACCTTGGAGGCGGCTGTGGAGCAGCTCGCCGCGCAGCTTCCGGCAGACGGCTACCTCGCCATCCAGGCATACCTGAACCGCAATGCGGACCAGGAGCTTGCCGCGCTGCGCGATCTGCTCGCCAAGAAGACCGGCCGTCCAGTCACCTTCGGCTGGGGTCCGCGCTTCTTGCACTCCACCGGCCAGTACCACAAGGGCGGCCCGGCACAGGGCGTGTTCTTGCAAGTCACCGCGGATCACAAGGAAGACCTTGGGATCCCGGAGCGTCCGTACACCTTCGGCGGCCTGATCACCGCCCAGGCGATCGGCGATGGCGCAGTACTGGCTGACGCCGAACATAACCGCCCAGTGCTGCGCGTGAACCTCACGGACCGCGCCGCCGGAATCGCTGCCCTGCTAGAGGCAGCGAAGTAAGGCACTATGAGCAACCCACTACGCGACGCCCGCGACCGGCGGCTTAACCGCATTGCCGGTCCGGGCGCGCTGGTGTTCTTCGGAATCACCGGCGACCTTGCCCGCAAGAAACTCATGCCAGCGGTCTACGACCTGGCTAACCGCGGACTGCTTCCCCCGAATTTTGCGATTGTCGGCTTCGGCCGCCGCGACTGGACGGCGCAGGACTTCGCCGACCAGGCCCGCGAATGGATCCTCGCCAGCGCCCGCACCCCCTTCAACGAAACCGTGTTCGCCCAGCTGGCCGCCGGCATGCGCTTCATCTCCGGCGCCTTCGACGATGATGGCGCCTACGAGAAGCTGGCCGCGACCCTGGACGAACTGGCCGAATCCCGGTCCACCGGGCGCAACCACGCTTTCTACCTCTCGATCCCGCCGAGCTGGTTCGAGGTTGTCTGCCAGAAGCTCTCCGAGCACAAGCTGGCCAAGGACAAGAACCCGGGCTGGGAACGCGTGGTCATCGAGAAGCCCTTCGGCCACGACCTGCAAAGCGCCCGCGAACTGAACGAGATCGTGGAGTCCGTGTTCCCGCCGGACGCGGTGTTCCGCATCGACCACTATCTGGGCAAGGAAACCGTGCAGAACCTGCTGGCTTTGCGTTTCGGCAACCAGATGTTCGAGCCGCTGTGGAACAACAAGTACGTGGACCACGTGCAGATCACCATGGCCGAGGACATCGGCATTGGCGGCCGCGCCAGCTACTACGACGGTGTGGGCGCGGCCCGCGACGTCATCCAGAACCACCTGCTCCAGCTGCTGGCGCTGACCGCCATGGAGGAACCCATTTCCTTCGACGCGGACCACCTGCGCAGCGAAAAGGAGAAGGTGCTCACCGCCGTCCAGCTGCCCGAGGACCTGGGCGCGGCCAGTGCCCGAGGCCAGTACACCTCTGGCTGGCAGGGCGCCGAGGAGGTCGTCGGCTTCCTCGACGAGGAGGGCTTCAACCCGAAGTCCAAAACCGAGACCTACGCGGCGGTGCGCCTGAACATCAATACCCGCCGCTGGTCCGGGGTGCCGTTCTACCTGCGTGCCGGCAAGCGCCTGGGCCGCCGCGTCACCGAAATCGCGGTGGTCTTCAAGAAGGCGCCGAACCTGCTGTTCACCGACCACAAGGACGACGAATTCGGCCAGAACGCGTTCGTGATCCGCGTGCAGCCCGATGAAGGCGCGACCATCCGCTTCTCCTCCAAGGTGCCCGGCACCCAGATGGAGATCCGCGATGTGACCATGGACTTCGGCTACGGCAACGCCTTCACTGAATCCTCGCCCGAGGCCTACGAGCGGCTGATCCTCGATGTGCTGCTCGGTGAGCCGCCGCTGTTCCCGCGCCATGAGGAAGTCGAGCAGTCCTGGCGCATCCTGGATCCTTTCGAGGAGTTCTGGGCCTCGCAGCCCACCCAGCCCGATCCCTACGCTCCGGGCTCCTGGGGACCCGAAAGCAGCGATGAGCTGATGGCCAAGGATGGAAGGACCTGGAGACGACCATGATGATCGATCTTCCCAACACCACCACCTCCAAGGTGGCCAAGAAGCTGATCTCCTCGCGCCGCACCCACGGCGTGGTAGCGCTCTCCCGCGTGATGACCCTGGTGGTCATCACCCGCGAGGGGTTCGCCGAGAACGCGATCGAGGCGGCCAACTTGGCCAGCCGCGAGCACCCCTGCCGGATCATCGTGGTGGTCCGCGGCAACAAGTCCGAGGCCAACCGGCTGGACGTGCAAATCCGCGTGGGCGGGGACGCCGGCGCCTCCGAGGTGATCGTGATGCGCACCTACGGCCCGGATGTCGTGGCCGACGAGGCGCTGATCTCCGCACTGCTGCTGCCCGATGCGCCGATCGTGGCCTGGTGGCCGCATGGCGTGCCGCAGGATCCGGCCGGCACCGCGCTGGGCAAGCTGGCGCACCGCCGCATCACCGATTCGGCGGAAACCGAAGACCCCACCGCCGCGCTGTTCAGCCGCATCGAGACCTACCAGGCCGGCGACACCGACCTCGCCTGGACGCGGCTGACCCTGTGGCGTGCCCAGCTGGCGAGCATCATCGACCTGATCGGCACCGAGGGGCTCTCGGGCATCACCGTGAAGGGCTCGGATAATTCCCCGTCCACCACCTTGCTGGCCGCCTGGCTGACCCTGTGCCTGGACGTCCCGGTGACCATCGCCGCGGACAAGTCCAATGGCGGGCTCTCCAGCGTCCGGTTGGCACGCGAAGCCGGCGACGTGGAGCTTTCGCGCCCTTCCGGCGCGGTAGCCCACCTTTACCTGCCCGGATCGGCCCCGCAACGCATCTCCCTGCCACGGCGTTCGGTGGCCGAATGCCTGGCCGAAGAGATGCGCCGCCTGGACGCCGATGACGTCTTCGGCGAGGTCATCACCAAGGGCCTGAACCTGACCAACCTGAGGAGCATCAGATCCAGTGATCGCTAGGCAAATACTGATCCATGAGAACCCGGAAGCTACCGCCCACGCCATTGCGGCCCGGCTGATCACCTCGATCGCCGATGCACTGGCCGCCCGCGGAGTTGCCCACGTGGTGGTGACCGGCGGTTCGCTGGGCATCGCCGCCCTGGAAGCCGTCGCGGCCAACCCCGCCAAGGCCTCGGTCAACTGGTCGCAGGTGCACTTCTGGTGGGGCGACGAGCGCTTTGTCGCCACCGATTCAGCAGATCGCAACGTGCTGCAGGCCGCAGCCCTGTTCGACGCGCTGGATGAATTGGGCCTTGACCGCGCCACCGTGCACGCCATGGGCGCCAGCGACAAGTACGAGTCCGCCGAGCAGGCCGCCGCGGCCTACGCCGAGGAACTGGCCGGGGAAGCCGAAGACAGCGCCTTGAACCCCGCGTTCGATGTGCTGATGCTGGGCATGGGCCCGGACTCGCATGTCGCCTCGCTCTTCCCGAACCACACCCGGTCCGACGAGCCAGGAGTCATCGCGGTCCACGACTCCCCCAAGCCGCCTGCGCACCGCGTCACGCTCACCATGGGCACCATCAACACCGCCAAGGAGGTCTGGCTGATCGTGGCCGGTGCCGACAAGGCGCCGGCGCTGGCCAAGGCCCAGCACGAGGTCAACGAGACCGCTGTCCCGGCCTCCGCCGTGCACGGCACCCAAGCGACCCGCTGGATCATCGACCGCGCCGCGGCCACCTTGCTCTAGCCTGCACCGCATCGCCGGTGCCGCGATCCTGCACTCCAGGATCACGGCACCGGCCTTTGCTTTCCCCTCGCCACCTGCCCGAAAGGTTCCCATGCATTCCGCCCCGCTGCCCGATGCCGCGCAGCCATCCCGCAAGGTCACGGTGATCGGCGCCGGCGTCATCGGGCTCTCCACCGCCCATGAGCTGGCTGCCGCCGGCCACCAGGTCACCGTCATCGCCGACCAGCTGCCGCTGCAGACCGTCTCCGCGGTGGCCGCAGCCATCTGGTTCCCGTACCACTCGGAGAACTCCGCAGCCGCCGATCTGCTGCTCGCCCGTTCGCTGGCACGCTTCGAGGAGCTCTCCGGCATCAAGGAAACCGGCATCGACCTGCGCCGCGGCCTGAATCTGGAAGCGTCCCCGGAGGAAGACCGCTCTTGGGCACAGATCGTCGCCAACGCCGCCGAAGCCCCAGCAGAAGACATCCCGCGCATTGCCGCCGCCGGCATGCGTGCCACCGTCCCGGTGATCACTATGCCTCTCTACCTCTCCTGGCTGCATGAACAAGCCTTGGCCAAGGGCGTCAAGTTCATCCAGCGCACCATCGGATCCATCGACGAGGTGCAGGAAGAGGCCGACACCGTCGTATTGGCCACGGGCCTGCGTGGCGGCGAACTCACCGGGGATGACGGCACTGTCTACCCCATCCGAGGCCAGGTGATTCGCCTGGCAAACACCGCAGGGTTGGTCCACTGGCTCTGCTATGACGAGCATCCCCAGGGCGTCACCTACATCATTCCGCGCCGCGATGACATCATTGTTGGCGGTACCGACGTGGCCAACGACTTCAACGCCGAGGTCGACCCGCAGACCGCCACCGACATGCTGCGCCGTGCCATCGGCCTGGTCCCCCAGCTGGCCGGCTGCGAGATCCTGGAGCACAAGGTGGGGCTGCGCCCGGCACGCGAGACGATCCGCTTGGAGCGCGTCGACGGGCACGCTGTGCCTGTCATTGCGGCCTACGGCCACGGCGGGGCTGGGGTCACCCTTTCCTGGGGTACCGCACAGCGGGTCGTGGAATTGCTCGGTACCTAGCAGTACCAGCGGCAAACCGGCAGCCACGCGTTTTCCGCGTGGCTGCCGGTCTGCTTTAACCGGCGGCGGGACTGTGGCAGAACGGACCAGGCGCTCCCGCAGGTCCGCTATCAACTACGGGCCAAGTGACGGGAATCACCATTGACACCCGCTTTTCCGAGCGTATTATTTCATTCGTACTACTCGTCCCACGGTTTCGCGAGACGTTATTTCGACCATTGCGATCTCCATGAATCTTCCCAATGCGCGGTCCGCCGCGCAGCACAGCGTGCTGGCCAAACCCGCACGCGCAGTAGCCGTCGCCTTTGCCGGCGCAATCCTCATTGGCGGATTGCTCCTGTCTTCACCGGCGGCCAACACGCAAGGCACCTTCACATCCTTGGTGGACGGGATCTTCACCGCGACGTCAGCGGTGTGCGTCACTGGCCTGACTGTCTTGGATACGGCAACCCACTACACCCTCTTCGGCAAGATCGTCATCCTGGTCCTGATCCAGGTCGGCGGCCTGGGCCTGATGCTCGTCGCATCGTTGCTGAGCATGCTGGTCATGGGCCGCATCGGCTACCTCACCCGGCTCTCCACGCAGCGCGAAAGCTCCGCCGTTTCGGGCGCCGACGTGCGCACCTCGGCATTGATGATCATCAAGCTGTCACTGGCCATCGAATCCGCAGTGGCCCTCGTCTTGGCCCTCCGCTTCTGGCTGGCCTACGACTACGAACCCGCCAGGGCGATCTGGCATGGCCTGTTCCATGCGGTCTCTTCCTTCAATAACGCGGGATTCGCCCTCTACTCGAATAACCTGATGGATTTCGTCGCGGACCCGTGGCTATGCATCCCCATCAGCATCGCCATCATCCTCGGCGGCTTGGGCTTCCCGGTTCTGGTCCAGCTCAGGCATCACTGGCGGAATTCGCTGAAGTGGACGATGAACACTCGCCTGGTCCTGCTCATGACCGCATTGCTGCTGCTTGGCGGCACCATCTTCATCACCGCCATGGAATGGTCCAATCCGAAGACGCTGGGCGAGCTTGAACCTGCCCAGCGGATCCTGGCTGGATTCTTCCAATCGGTGCAGACACGTACCGCTGGCTTCAATTCCATCGATATCGGCGCGATGCATCCAGCCTCCTGGCTGGGCATGGATGTGCTGATGTTCATCGGCGGAGGGCCTGCCGGCACCGCCGGCGGCATTAAGATCACCACGGCTGCGATCCTGCTGTTCATCATCATGACCGAACTTCGCGGCGAGACCGCCGTCAATGTCCTAGGCAAGCGCCTGTCCCGCTCGGTGCACCGGCAGGCCATCACGGTGGCGCTGATGGGCGTAGCGGCGGTATTCGTCGGCACCATGGGCCTGCTGCTGCTGACCGGCTATTCCCTGGACCGCTGCCTCTTTGAAGCCACCTCCGCATTCGGCACCGTCGGGCTGTCCACCGGCATTACCCCGGATTTGCCGGACCCTGCCAAGGGCATCCTCATTGCATTGATGTACCTGGGCCGCGTCGGGGTCCTCTCGCTGGGCTCCGCGCTGGCCCTGCGCGATCGAAAAGCGCTCTACGAACTCCCCAAGGAAAGGCCTTCAATTGGCTAAGCTACTGAATTTTCGAAATGACGCCAAGGGCCTGTCTAAGGCGGACTCCGTTGCAGTGATCGGGCTCGGGCGATTTGGCGAATCCCTGGCCCTGGAACTGATGAAGTCCGGTACCCATGTCCTGGGCATTGACGTGCACGAGAACATCGTCCAGTCCCTGAATGGGGAATTGACTCAGGTGGTTCGCGCCGACGCCTCAAGCCGGGAAATCCTTGAACAGCTCTCGATCCACGAGTTCGACCGCGTGGTGGTTGCCGTAGGCAGCCACCTGCAGTCATCCATCCTGTGCTGCTCGCTCTTGGTCAGCATGGGGATCCCGCAGATCTGGGCCAAGGCGCAGGACGATCGGCACGGTCTGATCCTGGAGCAGCTCGGAATCCACCACATCGTCTACCCGGAGAAGGATATGGGCAAGCGAGTCGCCCACCTGGTGCGCGGATCCATGATGGACTACCTGGAAGTCGATCCAGGCTATGCCATGGTGAAAATGAGCGCACCAGCCACATTGCACGGTGTGAAACTCAGTGATGCCGGGGTACGCAATAAATACCGGGTGACCATCGCTGCCACGACCAATGCGGCCGGCGAATGGAAGAACACGGACGGAAACACCGTCCTGCAGACCGGAGACAAGATCCTCGTGCTGGGATCGATTGCCGATACCGAGAAGTTCGGGCAACTGGCCTGAGACGCGCAATAGGCGCCTTCCACATGATGTGCAAGGCGCCTATTGACTGCTACGGAAGGGTACTGCCTAGGCTTCGATGCTGAATCGCAGGACCAGAGCGAGGCCGATAATCACGGCACCCCAGATCAGACCAAGAATAATGGTGATGCGGTTCAGGTTGCGCTCGGCTACACCCGAAGATCCCATTGAGCTGGTCATGCCGCCGCCGAACATGTCGGACATACCGCCACCACGGCCCTTGTGCAAAAGGATCAGCAGGGTCAGCAGGACGCTTGTAATGCCCAGCAATACCTGCAAAATGATCTTGATAATATCCAAGTCGACGGTTCCTTAGTTAGATTCAGTCGGTGACGAGATGATGCTCGAACCTGACAATATTAGCAAATTCCTCGGCATCCAGGCTGGCACCGCCAACCAACACGCCATCAACATCGCGTTCGCGCATGATCGATGCGGCATTTGCTGCCTTAACACTACCGCCATAGAGCAGTTGAGTCTTCTCGGCAATCTCTGCACCGAAGCGTTCAGCCAGCGCACCGCGAATTGCGGCGCACATTTCCTGCGCGTCAGCTGGTCCGGCAACTTCGCCCGTACCGATGGCCCAGACTGGTTCGTAGGCGATGACCAGGCTTGCGGCCTGCTCAGCGGTTACGCCTTCCAGCGACTGAGCCAACTGGTCCAGGGTGAATGCCACATGCTCGCCGGCCTTGCGTACTTCCAGGCCTTCGCCGACGCAGAGCATCGGGGTCAGGTCGTGGCGGTAGGCAGCAGCCAGCTTGGCGGCAATCACCTGGTTGGTTTCATTGTGGTACTCGCGACGCTCGGAGTGGCCTACCAAAACGTAGGTGCAGCCGAGCTTCTTGAGGAACTGGCCCGAAATTTCACCAGTGTACGCACCTGAGTCCTGTGCGGACAGATCCTGGGCACCGTAAACGATATCCAGTTTGTCGCCCAGGGTCAGTGTCTGCACGCCGCGGATGTCGGTGAAGGGAGGGAACACTGCGACCTCGGCACGATCGTAATCGTGTTCATGGTCCTTCAGGGTCCACGCCAGCTTCTGCACCAGGGTGATGCCCTGGACGTGGTCCATGTTCATCTTCCAGTTGCCGGCAATCAGCGGCTGGCGCACAAAGGCGCCGTTCTGCGAAATGGTCATTATTAGCCTTCCAATGCGGCAACACCCGGCAGGGTCTTGCCTTCGAGGTACTCCAGCGAAGCGCCGCCACCGGTGGAGATATGGCCGAAGTCATCCTCCGAGAAGCCCAGTGCGCGCACGGCTGCAGCGGAATCGCCGCCGCCTACGACGCTGAACGCTTCCGAGTCCGCCAGAGCCTGCGCGACGGTACGGGTACCTTCGGCGAAAGCAGGGATCTCGAAGACGCCCATCGGGCCATTCCAGAACACGGTATTTGCGCTGGTGATGTAGCTTGCGAACAGTTCAGCGGACTTTGGTCCGATGTCCAGGCCAAGGCCGTTGGAGCCGAAGCTGGCTTCTTCGATCATGTCTGCGGCCAGCACCTCGTGCTCTGCGTCGGCACCGAACTTGCTTGCCACTACGACGTCGCTAGGCACGATGATGTCGCAGCCGAGCTTCTCGGCCCGCTGCAGGTATTCCTGGCAGGTCGCGATCTGGTCTTCTTCAAGCAGCGAGCTGCCAATGGCGAAGCCCTGCGCCTTGAGGAAAGTGAAGGCCATGCCGCCACCGATCAGCAGCTGATCGGCCTTGCCCAGTAGGTTGTCGATGACAGCGAGCTTGTCCGATACCTTGGACCCTCCGAGCACCACAACGTATGGGCGCTTCGGGGCCTCGGTCAGGGTCTTGAGGACCTTGACCTCGGTAGCAACCAGGTCGCCCTGGTAGCTAGGGAGCAGACTGGCGATGTCGTAGACCGAAGCGTGCTTCCGGTGCACAGCACCGAAAGCGTCGTTCACGTAAGCGCCGTTCTGACCGGTCAGCGCAGCCAATTCCTTGGCGAACTCTTCGCGCTGCGCATCATCCTTGGAGGTTTCGCGAGCATCGAAGCGGACGTTCTCCAGAACCAGCACGGAGCCCTCTTCGAGGTTTGCCGCCAACTGGCGAGCGGAGTCGCCCACCACGTCTTCGGCAACAGCTACGTCGAAGTCAGCCAGTTCGTCCAGGCGGTTAGCCGCAGGAGCGATGGAGTACTTGGCATCGACCTGGCCCTTGGGGCGTCCCAAGTGGGCCATTACGATGACCTTTGCGCCAGCTTCAGCCAGCTTGCCGATGACTGGCAGCGACGCGCGGACGCGGCCATCATCGGTCACAGTTGCACCGTCGAGCGGTACGTTCAGGTCACTGCGGACCAGAACGTACCGTCCGCGGACGCCGTTGTCAGCGATCAATTCGTCAATGGTGTGAGAAGACATGTCTCTAGGTTATCGACTAGAGGCTGGATCCCACGAATTCAACGAGGTCAACAAGTCGCGAGGAGTAGCCCCACTCGTTGTCGTACCACGCGACGACCTTCACGCTGTTGCCCATCACGGTGGTCAGACCGGAGTCGAAAACTGCCGAGTGGGGGTTGGTCACGATGTCCGAAGAAACCAGTGGATCGGTGGAGTACTCAAGGTATCCGCTCAATGCACCCTCGGCACCTGCCTTCTCGAATGCTGCGTTGATTTCTTCCACAGTTGCGGTGCGGGCCAGGTTCACGGTCAGGTCGGTGGCCGAACCGGTTGGAACTGGTACGCGCATAGCGTAACCGTGCAGCTTGCCCTTCAGCTCTGGGAGCACCACGCCGATGGCCTTTGCGGCACCGGTCGAGGTCGGGATGACGTTCAGCGCCGCGGCGCGGGCACGGCGTGGGTCGCTGTGCGGTGCATCCTGCAGGCGCTGGTCTGCGGTGTAAGCGTGGATGGTGGTCATCAGGCCATCAACAATGCCGAACTCTTCGTTCAGCACCTTGGCTACTGGAGCCAGGCAGTTGGTGGTGCATGACGCGTTCGAAATGATGGCGTGGTTTGCAGGATCGTACTTGTCCTGGTTGACGCCCATCACGATGGTGATGTCTTCATTCTTGGCAGGAGCCGAGATGATGACCTTCTTTGCGCCAGCAGCTACGTGCTTCTTGGCGTCTTCTGCGTTGGTGAAGAATCCGGTCGATTCAATGACGACATCGACGTTCAATTCGCCCCATGGAAGGTTGGCTGGCTCACGCTCAGACAGAACCTTGATACGGCGTTCTCCGACGACGATGGTATCGCCGTCCACGGATACCGGCTCGCCCACTGGGCCGAGCACGGAATCGAACTTCACCAGGTGAGCAAGCGAATCGATTGAACCAAGGTCATTGACGGCGACGATTTCAATGTCTGCCTTATGGGCCAGAACTGCACGCAGGAAGTTGCGTCCGATACGACCGAAACCATTGATTCCAACACGGGTTGTCACGTGACTATCTCCTCTAAATGGGATGATGATGCCACGACCGCACGCGAGCGGAGGTGGCCTTCTTTAAGAGGACACTCCGTTGTGCCGTGCTTGCGGATCCCAACGAATTGCCGGGATCCGCAACACACTTGAAACATACTACGCTACATTAGCGCAGAATGTGAGCTAACTTACCAGATAAGTCTTACTTACCTGGAAGGATCAGCGCTGCTGCGCCGTTGCGGGCAGCTTCGAAACGAGCCTGGACATCTGCCCAGTTCACGATGTTCCAGAATGCCTTGACGTAGTCAGCCTTGACGTTGACGTAGTCCAGGTAGAAGGCGTGCTCCCACATGTCCAGCATCAGCAGCGGGGTGGTTGCCACTGGGATGTTGCCCTGCTGGTCGTACAGCTGCTCGATGACCAGCTGGCCGCCCAGTGCGTCGTAAGCCAGCACTGCCCAGCCCGAGCCCTGCAGGCTCATGGCCGAAGCGGTGAAGTGGCCACGGAAAGCGTCGAACGAACCGAAGAAGTCGTCGATGGCCGCTGCCAGCTCGCCCTCAGGCTTGTCGCCACCCTCTGGGGACAGGTTGTTCCAGAAGATCGAGTGGTTGGTGTGGCCACCCAGGTGGAACGCCAGGTCCTTGGACAGCTTAGGGATATTGCCGAATTCGCCCTTTTCGCGAGCTTCAGCCAACTGCTCCAGTGCCGAGTTTGCGCCAGCAACGTAAGTTGCATGGTGCTTGGAGTGGTGCAGTTCCATGATGCGAGCCGAGATGTTCGGCTCCAGTGCGGCGTAGTCGTACTGCAGTTCTGGCAGTGAATAAACAGCCATGATTCTCCTCAATCTTCTCAATTGGTTGAATCTCCGCGGGAGGGCTCCCGCGGGGACATTTTAATGTTCCAGTTCATCTCCTGGAACGCTGGACTCCGTACCTGGTATTCCCAGATCGCTCGCCTTTTTATCCGCCATAGCCAAAAGGCGGCGGATTCGGCCAGCGATGGCGTCCTTGGTCATTGGCGGTTCGGCCATGCGGCCGAGCTCATCCAAGGAGGCTTGCTTGTGCTCAAGGCGCAGCAGTCCCGCATAGCGCAAGTGCTCGGGAACCTCGTCGCCCAAGATGCCCAGTGCACGCTCAACGCGGGCACCGGCAGCTACCGCTGCCTGGGCACTGCGCCGCAGGTTGGCGTCGTCGAAGTTCGCCAAGCGGTTCGCCGTCGCGCGAACTTCCTTGCGCATGCGCCGTTCTTCCCAGACCATGAGCGCATCGTGAGCGCCCATGCGGGTCAGCAGTTGGGCGATGGCATCGCCATCACGGATCACAACGCGGTCCACACCGCGCACTTCACGCGCCTTGACCGTCAGTCCCAGGCGGCGAGCTGCACCGACCAGCGCCAAAGCGGCTTCTGGCCCAGGGCAGGTGATTTCCAAAGCGGAGCTGCGTCCGGGTTCGGTCAACGATCCGTGGGACAGGAATGCGCCGCGCCATACAGCTTCAGCGTCGGCGGTGGAACCGTTGACGATCACCGAGGGCAGGCCGCGTACCGGCCGGCCGCGCTGGTCAAGCAGGCCAGTTTGGCGTGCAAGCACTTCGCCGTCCTTGGAAACACGCACAATGTAGCGGCTCCCCTTGCGGATGCCCGATCCGGAAACCATGACGATTTCGGCATCGTGGCCGTACAGCTCGCCGATAGCAATCTTCAACCGCCGGGCCGTCGCCGCGAGGTCCACTTCTGCTTCGATGACAATTCGTCCGGAGACGATGTGCAGCCCGCCGCTGAAGCGGAGCATGGTCGAAACCTCGGCCTTGCGGACCGATGGCTTGCGAATCTCTACCCGCGACAGCTCGTCTTTGACGGAAGCCGTCAATGCCATGAATCAAACTCCCTTACTTGGATCTTCCTAAGACCCGATCGCGGTAAACACCTCGTGATAGGCCGCCGCTAGTCGCAACGGGTCGTGCACAGCACGACCGTCAGATACTCCTACTGTACTAAAAAAGACACGCGCACCGAGTTTTTGCGCTGCCAGCTCAAATCGATCCCTGTTAAGAATCTTTGATTCGTCGGCAATAATTGCATCGAATTTGACCTCGGGTGCGTAACGTCCCAGCACCTCCAAGTGCGCCGCGGCGTCCATCCCGGAAGTCTCTGCCGTATCAAAGGCCAGGTTCATGGTCAGCAGCTTCTTGGCCGTGGTCGATGCCAGGGCCTGGCGCATATCCGGCAGCAGCAGATGCGGGAGCACCGAGGTGTACCAGGAACCGGGACCGAGAATCACCCAGTCCGCCAGATCGATGGATTCCAGCGCTTCGGAGCAGGCCGGCGCATCGGACGGTTCCAGGTACACGTGGGTAACCAGGCCGCCGGAACCGGCGCGAGCCAGCTTGGCCTGCCCATCGATTCGGCGACGCACCAAGGTGTCGTTCACCGGGTCGGATTCAAGAACCTCGCCATGGATGGACAGCGGAACCGTGCTCATTGGCAGGACCTGCCCGCGCGCGCCAAGCAGGGCACCTGCCCAACGCAGGCCAGCTACCGGGTTATCGAGCAACTCCCACAGCGCCAGGATCAGCAAATTGCCAACGGCATGGCCGTTCAATGGCTCGTCGGCGTTTTCGGTCGATTCAAAACGGTACTGCATGACATCGCGCCAGGTACGGCCCCAGTCATTGTCGTCGCACAGCGCAGCCAGCGCCATGCGCAAGTCTCCCGGGGGCAGCACATCGAAGGATCCCCGAAGCCGCCCGGAACTGCCGCCGTCATCGGCCACCGTTACTACGGCGGTGAGGTCGGTAGTCAGACGGCGCAGGGCAGAGAGCGACGAGGACAGCCCGTGTCCCCCGCCCAAGGCCACCACCGATGGGTTGCGGTAATCATCACTTCGAGTCAGTCCCTGGATCGGGATCGGACCTGTAGCAAAGGCCATGGCGGCTACTCACGCCCCAGATCACGGTGGCTGATATTCACCCTGACGTTCGGGAACTGCGCCAGGCGCCGGCCCAGCTCAATGGTGGTTGCTACCGAGCGGTGCTTGCCGCCGGTGCAGCCCACGGCAATAGTCGCGTAGTGCTTATTCTCGCGGCGGTAACCTTCAAAGACCGGTTCCAATGCCTTGAGGTAGTTCTCGATGAACTCGCTCGTGCCTTCCTGGCTCAGCACATAGTCCGACACTTCCTTGTCCTTGCCTGTCTGCGGGCGCAGTTCAGGTACCCAATGGGGGTTGGGGATGAAACGGACATCTGCCACGTAGTTGGCATCAGCGGGCAGGCCGTACTTGAACCCGAAGCTCATCACGTTGATGCGCAGGATGATCGGCCCGGATTCGCTGAACAGTTCGTTGACTGCACGTGCCAGGTCGTGCACCGACATGGTCGTGGAATCCAAGATGATTTCGGCAGCTTCACGCAATTGATCGGTGATCCCGCGTTCGCGCTTGATGCCGTCGACAATGCGGCCGTCATCCTGCAGCGGATGCGGCCGGCGACCCTGCTCGAAGCGGCGGATCAGCACCTCGTCGCTGGCGTCGAGGTAGACCAGGCGGAACTTCACCCCGCTGGCTGTCAGGTTCGCCAAGGCATCGCGGATTTCCGGGAACATTTCCTTGGAGCGCACGTCCATCACGACGGCCATCTTCGGGATGGAGCCCTGCGAACGGCTCATCATCTCCGTCAAGGGTCCAAGCATGGCCGGTGGAAGGTTCTCCACTACGTACCAGCCCTGGTCTTCCAGAGCATGCGCGACTGTGGTGCGACCGGCACCTGACATGCCGGTTACGATCACGAGTTCGGACTCAGGGGGTTTTACTGCTTCATACTCAGCGGTCATATCACAAGGCTAGTCGACAATTTCGCCTGTAGTCATATTCACACCGGTTAATGAAGCGTCTTCTAGGGACTCTTTGATGGAAGTCGCAAGTTTTTCACCGACTCCTGGCACGTCCATCAGCTCCTCGATGCTCGCCGCACGGATCTTCTTCATCGACCCGAAGTGCTTGCGCAGGGCAGCCTGCTTGGACTTGCCCAGCCCCGGGATCGCGTCCAAATCCGAGGCGATCATGGATTTAGCACGCTTGGCGCGGTGGAAGTTGATCGCAAAACGGTGCGCCTCGTCGCGAAGCCGCTGCACCAAATACAGGGCAGCTGAGGCACGCGGCAGGATCACCGGGAACGGATCGTCGGGCAGCCACAGTTCTTCCAAGCGCTTAGCCAGGCCGACCACAGGAATGTCATCGATTCCCAGGTCGTCCATGGCCTTCTGCGCCGCGGCCACCTGGGGCGGTCCGCCGTCAACGATCACCAGAGATGGCGGGTAGGAGAATCGCTTCTTTTCCTGCTCACAGGTTTCTTCATCCATTTCCCCGGTTGCAAAGCTCTTGGGGTCGATCTTCTCCTTCAGATAGCGGCTGAAGCGACGGTAGATCACGTCGTACATGCTGGCGGTATCATCGCGTGCTGCATCACCGGTGATGGAGAACTTTCGATATTCGCTCTTCTTGGGCAATCCATCTTCAAAGACCACCATGGAAGCAACCACGTTGGTGCCTTGGGTATGCGACGCGTCATAGCATTCGATGCGCAGCAGTGCTTGTTCGGCTCCCAGTGCATCCTGCAGTTCCTGCATCGCCAGCGAACGCGTGGTGATATCACCTGCTCGCTTCGACTTGTGCAGGCGCAGCGCTTGCTCCGCGTTCTCCACGACCGTGGATGCCAGTGCCGCCTTGTCGCCGCGTTGGGCGACGCGCAAGGAGACCTTGGAACCACGCAGCTCAGTGAGCCAGGTCGTGACATCCTCAATGTCTTCGGGCAGAGTCGGAACCAGGATTTCCTTGGGAATCCGGTCCGCGTGATCAGCGTAGACCTGGGTGAGAAGCTGCTCGACGAATTCAGCGCCGGTGGTATCCGCAACCGTTTCGACGACCCAGCCTCGTTGCGAACGGATACGGCCGTCGCGGACATGGAATACCTGCACGGCAGCTTCCAATTCATCGCCATGAATACCGAAGATATCAGCTTCGGTACGGTCATCAAGGACCACGGCATTGCGTTCAAAAACTCTGTTCAGTGCGGCAATGTCATCGCGATAGCGGGCGGCCTTCTCGTATTCGAGTTCGGCCACCGCCTCTTGCATCTTGGCGCTCAGGGCCTTGGTGAACTTAGTCGCCTCACCGCTCATGAAGGTGCATAGGTCATCAGCCAGTTGCCGATGGTCTTCTTCGCTGATGCGCCCCACGCAAGGTGCCGAGCATTTGTCGATGTACCCCAACAGGCAAGGACGACCCGATGCTTCGGCACGCTTGAACACGCCCGGCGCACAGCTGCGCACAGGAAAGACCCGCAACAGCGTATCGAGGGTTTCCCGGATGGCCTTGGCCGGATAGAACGGCCCGAAATACTTCACGCCCTTGCGCTTGTCCCCGCGCATCACCAGGGCGCGCGGGTACTTTTCGTTCAAGGTGACAGCAAGATACGGGTAGGTCTTGTCATCACGGAAAACAATGTTGAACCGGGGATTGTATTCCTTGATCCAGGAGTACTCCAGCTGCAGCGCTTCCAATTCGGAACCCACCACGGTCCACTCCACGCTGCCGGCGGTGAATACCATGGCCCGGGTTTTGGGCGTGAGCCGGTCAGGATTGGCGAAGTAGGAGGTCAAGCGGTTGCGCAGGACCTTGGCCTTGCCAACGTAGATGACACGGCCGTGTTCATCGCGGAAACGGTACACGCCCGGTTTCGTGGGAATGTCCGAAGTTCTCGGACGGTAACTTGCCGGATCAGCCATGGTCTATTTCGCGTCCGGTGGCAGCTGGTTGTAGGAATCGACGCGTTCCTGGCCGGAAAGCTCGGCAATCGCATCAACGATCCGGTCCGTGGCCTGGCGGCGCTGCGGCAACGGGTGCTTGCGTCCGAGCTGGTCGAAGTACAGCGGCTCGCCATAGTGGATATGGAATTTGGCAGGACGGAAACCCTTTGAACCAGCAGGCTGCAGCTTCTCCGTGCCGATCAAGCCCACCGGTACCACTGGTACACCGGTGGTCAGCGCCAGCCAGCCCACGCCGGTGCGTCCGCGGTACAACTTGCCATCGCGCGAGCGAGTGCCCTCGGGGTAGATGCCGATGCCCTTGCCGCCTTCGACGATTTCCACCAGGGAATCGAGGGCGGCAACCGAAGCGGCCTGTTCGCCACGCTGCACCGGAATGGATCCCACGGATTCGAAGAAGGTCTTCATCACCTTGCCCTTCAGTCCCGGGGTGGTGAAGTATTCCGCCTTGGCGAAGAACGCCACGTCGCGCGGGGTCAACGCCTGAATGATCAACGAGTCGAAGAAAGACAGGTGGTTGGAGGCGACAATGAAGCCGCCTTCCTTGGGAACGTTCTCAAGCCCGGTCACTTCCGCACGGCATACACCGTGGATGACGCCCCGAATCGACGAACGGGTCATGGTGTAGATGCTCATCTACTTTGCACCTTCCTGCATGAGGTCATCGTCGAGGTTCAGCGTGTTTGCCAGCTGTGCTCCGAGCAGGAGCTCAGCAAGGTCCCGGGTTGTCGCCACAGTTGCGCCTGCCTGCTGCAGTTCATCGTCCTGGGCAAAGCCCCACGCGACGCCGACCGAAGCCACCGAATTCTCGCGGGCGGCATCCCAATCGTAGTAGCGGTCACCCACAACGACGCTGCTCGCCGGGTCCAGCTGCCCGTGCTCCAAAGCCTCAGCGACAATGTGCGTCTTGCTCGAACCCATGCTCCCGTGCTCATCCGCGTTGCCGTGAATCGCATCGAGATGCTCATCCAGCCCCTTGCGTGCAATGAGCTGGCGCGCAATGTTGATGGGCTTGGCCGTGGTCACTGCGACGTAGATCCCGGCCGATCGCAACGCGTCCAGGAGCGCCACAATGCCCGGGTAGATCACGGATTCTGCCATGCCCACCTCGGCATAGCGGGCGCGGTAGGCCGCGATGATGGAGTCGATGTTCTCGTCGGTGACGCCGTCAAGCGTACGCAGCCCGATTTGGAGGGGCGGGCCTACCAGCGCTTCAACTCGTGCTTCGCCCGGATCGGCCAAACCATGGGAGGTGACCGCGTGGCGGATACCCGAAGTTATGGCACCGGCAGGGTCCACGAGGGTCCCATCCAGATCGAAGAGCACACTTGTTACCGACATATTCACCTAGCCATCTTCCCATGAAGCGGACGCGGGTTAGCAATCCATAACTGAAATCGCATATGTCGAACATTCTCCGCCAGGCATTACAGGATCTCGGAGAGGAACTTCCCGGTGTGCGATTCACTCACCTTGGCCACCTTTTCCGGGGTGCCAGCAGCCAGGATCGTGCCGCCGCCTGAGCCGCCTTCCGGGCCGAGGTCGATGACCCAGTCAGCCGACTTGATGACATCCAGGTTGTGCTCGATGGTCAACACGGTGTTGCCCTTGTCGACCAATCCCTGCAGCACCTTGAGCAGCTTGCGGATATCTTCGAAGTGCAGACCGGTGGTCGGCTCGTCCAGGACGTAGATGGAGCGGCCATTGGAACGCTTCTGCAGTTCCGCAGCCAGCTTCACGCGCTGGGCCTCGCCACCGGAGAGGGTGGTTGCCGGCTGACCCAGGCGCACGTAGCCCAAACCCACGTCCACCAGCGTGCGCAGGTGGCGGGCGATCGGGGTGAAGGCACTGAAGAACTCGGCGCCTTCGGCAATCGGCATATCCAGCACATCGGCAATGTTCTTGCCCTTGTACAGCACCTGCAGGGTTTCGCGGTTGTAGCGGGCGCCCTGGCAGACCTCGCAGGGCACGTAGACGTCCGGCAGGAAGTTCATCTCGATCTTCAGCGTGCCGTCACCCGAGCAGGATTCGCAGCGTCCGCCCTTGACGTTGAAGGAGAAACGGCCCGGCTGGTAGCCGCGCAGCTTCGCCTCGTTGGTTTCCGCAAACAGCTTGCGGATGTGGTCGAACACGCCGGTGTAGGTCGCAGGGTTCGAACGCGGGGTCCGGCCGATGGGCGACTGGTCAACGTGGACCACCTTGTCCAGGTGTTCCAGGCCCTGCACGCGGGTGTGGCGGCCGGGCACCTGCTTGGCGCCGTTGAGCTTGTTGGCCAGCACCTTGTACAGGATGTCGTTGACCAGGGTGGACTTGCCCGAGCCGGACACGCCGGTCACCGCGGTCAGCACGCCCAGCGGGAACTCCACCGACACGTTCTGCAGGTTGTTCTCGTTGGCACCGACCACCTTGAGCTTGCGCTCCTTGTCGATCTTGCGCCGCTTGGACGGGATGTCGATCTGCTTGCGGCCCGAAAGGTAGTCTCCGGTCAGCGACTTGGTGTTCTGCTTCAGGCCCTCCAGGGATCCGGAGTGCACCACTTCGCCGCCGTGCTCGCCGGCGCCCGGGCCGATGTCCACGATCCAGTCGGCTTCGGCAATGGTGTCTTCGTCGTGCTCCACCACGATCAGGGTGTTGCCCAGCGATCGCAGGTGCAGCAGGGTGTCGATCAGGCGGCGGTTATCGCGCTGGTGCAGGCCGATGGACGGCTCGTCCAGAACGTAGAGCACGCCGACCAGGCCCGAACCAATCTGCGTAGCCAGGCGAATGCGCTGCGCCTCGCCGCCGGACAGGGTGCCAGCAGCGCGTTCCAGGGTCAGGTACTCCAGCCCGACGTCCAGCAGGAACTTCATGCGCGCGTCGATTTCCTTGAGCACCTGCGCGGCGATCTGCGCCTCGCGTGCGGTGAGCACGATCGTGGAGAGGAATTCCGCGGCGCTGCGCAGGTCCATGGCGGCAACTTCAGCGATGGAACGCCCGCCCACCAAGACCGAGAGCGACGCCGGGTTCAGGCGCGCGCCGCCGCAGGTAGGGCACGGGATCTGGCGCATGTACTGCTCGTAGCGGTCGCGGGCGTGATCCGATTCGGTTTCCTGGTGCTTGCGGTGCACGTAGGAGATGACGCCCTCGAAGCCGGTGGAGTACTTGCGCTCGCGGCCGAAGCGGTTCTTGTACTGCACGACCACCTTGTGGTCCTTGCCATTCAGGATCGCTTCGCGGGCGGCAGCCGGCAGCTCCTGCCACTGGGTATCCATGGTGAAGCCCAGCTCATGGCCCAGGCCTTCGATCAAGCGGTTCCAGTATTCGGTGGTTGCCTTGCCTAGCGACCATGGGGCGATCGCGCCCTCGGCCAGGGTGACCTCGCCGTCCGGAACGATCAGGTGCTCATCGACCTCCAGCTTGGTGCCGATGCCGGAACAGGCCGAACAAGCACCGAACGGGTTGTTGAAGGAGAAAGTGCGCGGCTCGATCTCATCGATGGCCAGCGGATGCTCATTGGGGCAGGCCAGGTTCTCGGAGAACGCGCGCACGCGCTGGGGATCATCCTCGTCCAGGTCCACGAAGTCGGCCAGCACGCGTCCTTCGGCGATGCCCAGGGCCGTTTCGATGGAGTCAGTCAAGCGCTGGCGGGCATCTTCCTTGATGGCCAGGCGGTCGACGACCACCTCAATGGTGTGCTTGACCTGCTTGGCCAGCTTCGGCGGATCGTTCAGCTGGATGGTGGTGCCGTCAACGCGGGCACGGGCGAAGCCCTTGGAAGAGAGCTCCGCGAACAGGTCGACGAATTCGCCCTTGCGCGAACGCACTACCGGGGCGAGGATCTGGAAGCGGGTTTTCTCCGGTAGCTCCATCAGCTGGTCGACGATCTGCTGCGGAGTCTGCTTGGAGATCGGTTCGTGGCAGATCGGGCAATGCGGACGGCCCACGCGTGCCCACAGCAGGCGCATGTAGTCGTACACTTCGGTAATCGTGCCCACGGTGGAACGCGGGTTGCGGCTGGTCGACTTCTGGTCTATGGACACCGCTGGCGACAGTCCCTCGATGAAATCCACATCGGGCTTGTCCACCTGGCCGAGGAACATGCGGGCGTAGGCAGAGAGCGATTCGACGTAGCGGCGCTGGCCTTCGGCAAAGATGGTGTCGAAGGCCAAGGAGGACTTGCCCGAGCCGGACAGGCCGGTAAAGACAATCATTGCGTCACGCGGGAGATCAATGTCCACGTTTTTCAGGTTATGCTCGCGTGCACCCTTGACGACCAGGCGAGTCAGATCAGTTCTTTTACTCTGCGATGAAATAGCCACGAGGCAATACTAATCGAAAACTACTTCGAATACGTGTACGAATGGACGCAACTCACAGTTAATTCTCCAAACCCCTGATCCGGCGCACGGCGAGCGCTATGCGTGCCCGGCCACCCACCCGGAATGTCGACCGGTGAGCCAGCGTCCCCATGAATCCAGATCGGACCACGACCTCCCTATGGAGGTACCGGTTGCCCTTGGATTCCCGCTTGTGCCTGTCACGTGTGCGTCCCATCCCCAAGTTCGCAGCTATCTCGTAGATGCCAATGAGCGGCGAGCGCATGCTCTGTGTTGCACGAGCGGGAAAACGGATAAAATTCGACGTTCGGTTCACGCCGCCAACCAGGGGCACCGCAACCGCTGATCCGCAATGCAACAACATAGCGAACCTGGCCAAATGTTCCGCGCAATGGCATCGTCCGCGGTGCATGTCATCCGACAGCAATTGTTTTCTGTGCAAGCATTCGACATCATGAGGCAGCGCCACACCGTTCCGTTTCGCGCCCCCCTCACCGGTCACTACACGGACGGGGCATACGGAACGGCCGGTGTTCCTGTAAATCCATGAAACTTCTGCGATGCGAGTCAGCACGTGGCGCGATCCTATTTGTGACCGGCTTTCGGGACACTTTGAGAAAAGTGAGCACTAAGCAACACTGAACGAACCTACAACGTGAATCTGCTCGACCGATAGTAGCGTTGCAATACTTATGGATGCAGGGTTACTCGCACAGCCCGAACAACCTGCAGTCACCAATCATCTACGTCAACAGGAAATCAACATGCAAACTACCGAAGCCGCGCAACGCTGGGCGACAACATGGGCCAACGCTTGGCCACTCAAGGACGTGAATGCAATTGTCCAGTTGCAAGCTGATGACGGCGACCACTGGGCCTCGATGTTCAGACGATTACGTGGGCCTAACGGGCTGCGCACTTATCTAGAGGAATGCTTCGCGGAGGAAACCCAACCGGCAGAAACATGGTTCAGCGAACCAATCGTCAACGGAAGTTCAGCTTCCGTCGAGTACTGGGTCGTGATGTTCATCAAGGACCAGCCAATGACCGTCTCGGGATGCACTGTGCTTTCATTCGACGATTCAGGCTTAGTAACAACAGCGCGAGACTACTCACACGTCAAAGACGGGCACCACTTGCGACCTGAGCTTCCATTCAGCGCCTGACATCACACTCTGTCCCGTTCAAGGTTCCGTTCACGGGCGGCACAGCACTAAGGAGCAAAGACATGAGGCGTTGTCAGCTTTGAACACTCACACCAGCCGTCGATACGTTAGCTGAACCTCTTGAGCTTCCACTGCCGTCCGTGATTACTCGGCATGCAGAGATAAGACCGTCGAAAAATGGAGCTTTCACGAACCACCAGCGGTTCCGAGCTGAGGACAAAAGACGCTACATCGTCAATCGTTTCTTCCGCGAATTCAATGACCTCGTCCAACCCTTCAGGAATCGTTTGGTATCCGATATATCGCTCATCGTAGACGAGTTCCGGTGACTCGCTTCCCAACACTAGAGTGAAGACGCCAAGTCTAGGGCCCTGAAGATCTAAGTGGATAGAGTGTTTACGATCGTAGGCTCGACCACTGATATCCTCCGGTAAGGTCATGATGACCTCCTCAACCCGAGCCCTCAGCAGGGCGAGGTAATTCAGAACCTTTGGGTCATCTCTCATGGATCGAACACTATATCCCTCTCGTTTGAAATGCGTTCAAGTGTCTGAGCAATACAGGAACGATCGCATCCGTTCCCGGAGGAGGTCCCGGAACGGTCGGTTCAGAGTGCGCGATCTCGGCATGCCCCAGGGCCGAGAGGACAAATAGAAGCGCTTATTCTTGGGGATACTCTCCCTCAACATCCGAAGCTCCGATAGGTTTGTGGCATGAATAACCTTTCGATTCGCAAAGCCACCCTTGATGATGTTCAGGCTATCCGGTCTATCGGGATTCTTACATGGCCAGCAACATACCTTGGTTTCACGAGCCCGGATTTCGTCATGGATAATCTCAATACCTGGTGGTCACACGACTCTGTCAGTGCTTCAATCACCGATGATACGACGTACGTTGCTCTGCAGAATGGCGAAGCCGTTGGAACTCTAACGGTCGGGCAGTTTGAGGGCGAACCTGTCATATGGAAAATTTATGTGTTGCCGGAATCCCATGGCCACGGCATCGGCACCGAACTAATGAACACAGCACTTGATGCCTTCGGCCGCACTCAAGATCTGAGGATCGAGTTCGTGAGAGGCAACCCGTCGGCCCAGGCATTCTATGAACGGCGTGGCTTCAGATTCGATTTCGAAGAAAAAATGGCGGAGGGGCTGGCTACAGTCTGGCTTCGACGACCAGCTGGCCGGGTCACCTGAGGACTAGCAACGTTCCCACAGAGGGTTCGACTTAACGAACACTGAGCTGTTGTGCAGACAGCCTGTGAATTCGAGATCGATAGCGGGTATTCGCTGTCACGAAGTCACCGAGAGCGGGAGATCAGAGTTCGTCGAAGTAGGGCTCCTCTGATCCGGGAAGCAGCGGATGCGACGCAATGCTGAAACTCTCGTCCCAATCATCCGGCCTGTGGGGCCACGCCTCGACCAGCCATTTTGGCGGATTGGTCGAGTATCCAACAGTGACCCTTTTAGCTTGCAGGTCCCAGAACGACGAGCCCGGGTCAAACCGGCGAACCCCTTCTAAATACAGGTATTGAAAGGGGCGGACCTTTGACGCCAGCACTATCCCCTTGAGAGACCCAATAATGGTAAAACTCACGACCTCGGGCCAAGCGCCAGCAGGTGCAACGACCTCTATGCTCCCCGATTGATTGATTTCGATCTGGTCCAGCTGGGTCAGCCTGTCCCAGGCCCTAGGGTCTGCGGCACCCTTCACGCGTTTCAATAGGACCTTGCGCACTGTTTCCGCCATGTGCCTGAGCAGATCGAGAGTTCCGCCTTCGATCTCCATATCTTGCAGGTGAGGGGAAGCAATGAGTTGCTCGGTGGCCCCTTGCGCGTACGGCATGAGCAATCGGGTCAAGGCCATGACTCCATTTCCCGAACCGCCATAGGGCAGTATGCCGTCGCATTGATGAATGATTAGTGATGAGAGCAACGGCAGGTTCTCAATCCCCGTCAAGTCAAGGTTGCCATCATCATCCAAGTCGATTGAAACAGCTTGGACATCCGGCGCTATGGCACCGACCTCGTCCGCGAACAATCCAGTTTCGGGTAGTTGGCGGATGTTGGCGAAACGAAGCCGTGCATAGGAATCCTGGGACATCCGGACTTTTTCCACTTTGTTGTTCCAAATCAGCCCCGAAGCCGATTCATGTCTAACCGACATGCCTGCCCTTCCTGTTTCATTCGGATTTTCCGCAGCTTCGGCACAACTATTACTAGTCGCCCGTTACCTTGCTGGCAGCTAATCAACCCCGGGAAATATTGGAGCTGCCAACAGCCAAACATACCTCTGTGCCATTTCGCATTCATCAGGTTCCACCTGCGGCTGGTTCCCGGATTCACTTCCAGAGGCGCCTTGGGTCTACCTTGGCAGGGAACTAAATGCCGCGCGCAAGTACTTCACCGCGGTCGCTTCGTCGACCGACCACAGTTGGGCGATGCGGGCCAGATCGGCGGCCGCATCGCTGACTTCCTGCTCTGCACGATTCTCCGCGGCTTGGACCACGGTTCCATGGCGGCCGCGGGTGACCACTGCACCCTGCAGCTCAAGTTCCTTGTAGACCTTGGCGACGGTATTCACCGCGAGGTTCAAGGTGCCCGAGAGCGCACGAACCGACGGCAATTTGGTGCCCGGAGCTAGTTTGCCCTTGGCGATAGCTGAGAGGATCTGCTCGCGGACCTGCTGATACGGCGCCACGCCCGAGTTCGGCTCGATCTTGATGAATTCCAGTTCGGTCATCCTGCACTCCATCCTTTGGACTGTGTTTGGCATTTATCCGAGCCTATCGCGTCAGCCGGGATCTGCACCGTAGTCTGGTTGCATGAACGAACTATTGCTGAACGATGTGACCGTCCGTTGGGTCTCAGTATCCGACATGGCAAACAACGTGTACCTGGTAACTAATCGGAAGACCGGCGAACAGCTGCTGGTGGATGCGGCGGATGACATGCCGGCCATCGAGCGGCTCATCCAGGCGGCCAGTGAAGACGCGAGCGATCCGCGCCTTATCGGCATCGCCACGACGCATCAGCACTGGGACCACGTGCGCGCGTTGGCCGAAGCCGTGG
The DNA here is from genome assembly GCF_044743275.1 of Glutamicibacter sp. NPDC087661. NCBI lineage: Bacteria > Bacillati > Actinomycetota > Actinomycetes > Micrococcales > Micrococcaceae > Glutamicibacter > Glutamicibacter sp. NPDC087661. The sequence goes on along the minus strand of NZ_JBIUWE010000001.1, from coordinate 739,254 downwards.
AGAAGTACCCGGTGCCAACCTACGCCGGTGCAGACGATGTCGCCGGCATCGCTGAAGAATGCGGGGTCAAGATCGAGCATGCGCTGAACCACGGCGACCAGCTGAAGCTGGGCGATGTGATCATCGAGGCGATCCACCTGCGAGGGCATACACCGGGTTCGCTCGGCTATGCGCTGGTTGATTCCTCCGGCCAGCCGGTAGTGCTCAGCGGCGACAGCTTGTTCCCCGGAGGCGTGGGCAACACATGGAAGGACCCGCAGCGGTTCCTCTCTTTGCTCACCGACGTCACCGAACGCATCTTCGACCGCTTCCCGGACGAAACCAAGGTTCTGCCGGGGCACGGAGATTCGACGACACTGGGGACAGAACGCCCGAATTTGGAGCAGTGGCGCGAACGCGGGTGGTAGCCCTTTGACTGCATTGCCAGCGGCATCCGTGCCGCTGGCAGCAGCGTTTAATGGTGCGGGACCTCTTCCAGCTGATGCTTGCAGCCGGAACAGATCCGTATAATCACCACTTGTGAATTCACGGTCCTCCGCACCAATTTCCGTCTTCCCTTCGCGGACAGCCATCATCGTCGCGGTTCTCGCCGTGCTGGCGATGGCCTCCTATCCGTTGCGTGATGCCTTGTACCTGGGGATTTCAGGAACTGTTGCCCAGTCGGCGCTGCTCTCCGCAGCGGCTGTGTTCTTTTCCGAGATCTTGCTCTTGATGCTGATGGCCGGGGCCTGCACGCTCGCCGTCCTGTGCTGGTTCCGTAATCGAGTTGCGTTTTGGCGCCTGGTTTCAGGCGCGATTGGTGCGGTAGCGGCCTATGGCCTGAGCGAGCTGGCCAAGATCCTGGTCGCCGAGGAACGCCCCTGCCGCGCCCTGGATGCTCTCACCGCAGTGGCATGCCCGGAAGCAGGCGACTGGTCCTGGCCCTCCAACCATTCGGTCGTCGCCGCCGGCGTCGCCGCAGCCTGCACGCTGGCCCTTCCGAAGCTGGCCAAGTACGCGATACCGGCCGTCTTGCTCATTGCCCTGTCCCGCGTGGGCGTAGGCGCCCACTTCGTCCACGATGTCTTCTCCGGGGTGGCGTTGGGCATCCTGGTTGTCCTGGTCTGCGTCCGCGTGCTGCCCGGCATCGTGCAAAGGTGCCTGGCGGGAAGCAATCGCTGAGCCAGCTCACCCTCGAAGCGCTCTGACGATGCCGAGCCTGGAGCAAATCAGCCGAGCTTGTGCCCGATCATGAAAATCCTGCGGAACGGGAAGTTCGTCAGGACGGTACCGTCCTGCGAAGCAAATGACGGGTAGTGCGTGGAGACTTCGGCCCGGTAGTCGTTTTCGAACTCCCGATAGTCTTCGTCGCTGAGCGTGTGGCGAATGGGCAGCAGCGCCGTCCCGCGAACCCAGTTCAGGATCGGGTCCTCCCCCGCGAGCAGCTGATGGTAGGTGGTTTCCCAGACATTAGCCTGGAACCCCGCGTCCAGGAAGATCCGCTGGTATTCGCCGGGCTCGCCCACCACGTCGTCATGGCGCAGCACCCCTGCCAGCTGGCCGGACCACTTCGGGCTGTCGGCAACTGCGCGCATCACCGCATGCGACGGAGAGCCGAAATTGCCCGGGACCTGGATGGCCACGTTCGCTCCGGGCTTCAGGTGCTCCAGCCAACCGGCCAGCAACTCGCGGTGCCCCGGAAGCCATTGCAGCATCGCGTTGGAGAACAGCAGGTCCGTGTCGGAGTCAGGGGTCCACGCCGTGGCATCGGCCAGCGCGAAGCCCAGGTTTTCCTCGTGCTCGCTCTGCGTGGCCCTGGCGATCATCTCCGGTGAGGAATCAAGTCCGGTGACCTGCGCTTGCGGCCAGCGCTGGGCCAGCAGCCGGGTCATATTTCCCGGCCCGCACCCCAGATCGATGACCTTCGACGCGTCAACCGAGACCAGCTGCCCCAGCAAATCCAGGTACGGGCGGCCCCGGTAATCGGAGAATTCGGTGTATTTCGTCGGATCCCATTTCATATTCCCGAGCCTAAACGAGAGGCGCACGCAACAACTAGCCCCCAGTCACAGTTCTCAACCGATAGGCTAGGAACATCATGTTGCTCACCGATTATCTGCCAGCAGACGCCAAGAACGTATCCGACGACGAAATCTACGAGGCTTTCGGCCAATGGGTCGCGACCCGTGGCATCAACCTCTACCCCGCACAGGACGAAGCGTCGATGGCGCTGGCCGGCGGCAACAACGTCATCCTGGCCACGCCCACCGGCTCGGGCAAGTCCATGGTTGCCATCGCAGCCCACTTCTACGCCATGGCCCGCGACCAGATCAGCTTCTACACCGCGCCGATCAAGGCGCTGGTCTCCGAGAAGTTCTTCGACCTGTGCAAGATCTTCGGCGCAGAGAACGTCGGCATGGTCACCGGCGATTCCTCGGTGAACGCCGACGCCCCGATCATCTGCTGCACCGCTGAGATCCTGGCGAACATCGCCCTGCGCGAAGGCTCCAAGGCGGACGTGGGCTGCGTGATCATGGACGAGTTCCACTTCTACGCCGATCCGCAGCGCGGCTGGGCCTGGCAGGTGCCGCTGATCGAACTGCCGCAGGCGCAGTTCCTGCTGATGAGCGCCACCCTGGGCGATGTCACCCGCTTCGAGCAGGAACTCGAAGAGCGCACCGGCACCCCGACGGTGACCGTCGCGCACACCGAGCGCCCAATCCCGCTGCACTTCTACTACTCCATGGAGCCGGTGCAGGAGGCCGTGGAGGAACTGATCAAGACCAAGCAGGTGCCGATCTACATCGTGCACTTCTCGCAGCTCGATGCCATCGACCGCGCCACCGGGCTGATGAGCGTGAATGTGGCCACGCGCGAGGAGAAGGAAAAGATCTCCGAGATGATCGGCGGATTCCGCTTTGCCGCCGGGTTCGGCAAGACGCTGAACCGCCTGGTGCGCCACGGCATCGGCATCCACCACGCCGGCATGCTGCCCAAGTACCGCCGCCTGGTCGAGCAGCTGGCACAGGCCGGCCTGCTCAAGGTCATCTGCGGCACCGACACCCTGGGGGTGGGAATCAACGTGCCGATCCGCACCGTGGTGATCACCGCGCTGTCCAAGTTCGACGGCACCCGTACGCGCATCGTGAACGCCCGCGAATTCCACCAGATTGCCGGGCGCGCGGGCCGCGCAGGTTTCGATACCGCAGGCACCGTGCTGGTGCAGGCTCCGGAGCATGCGATCGAGAACCACAAGGCCATGGAAAAGGCGCTGAAGAAGCACGGCGAGGGCTCGTCCAAGCTCAAGCAGATCCCGAAGAAGAAGCCGCCGCAGAACTTCGTGACCTGGGGCGAGAAGACCTTCGAGAAGATCGTCGAGGCCGCCCCCGAGACGCTGAAGTCCTCATTCCAGGTCTCGCACTCGATGCTGCTGAACCTGCTGGAGCGCGAGGACAATTCGTTCGAGGCCGCCCAGCGCCTGCTCAGCGAAAACCACGAGACCCCGGCGTCCCAGCGCAAGCTGAAGCTGCGCGCCCTGGGAATCCTGCGCGAACTGATCGCCACCGAGGTGGTCGTGCGCCGCAATGAGCCAGACGAATACGGCAACTACTATGAGCTGACCGTGCACCTGCAGCAGAACTTCGCGCTGAACCAGCCGCTCTCGCCCTTCGCGCTGGCCGCCCTGGACCTGCTGGATCCGGATTCGGCCAGCTATGCGCTGGATGTCGTTTCGGTGATCGAGGCGACCTTGGAAAAGCCGCGCCAGGTGCTCTCCGGCCAGGAGAAGAAGGCCCGCGGCGAGGCCATCGCCGCGATGAAGGCCGAAGGCATGGACTACAACGACCGCATGAACGCACTGGATGAAATCACCTATGCGATGCCGCTGGCCGAGAAGCTGGAGAGCGCCTTCGAGCAGTACCGCTCCGGCGCGCCGTGGCTCTCGGACTTCGAACTGGCGCCGAAGTCGATCGTGCGCGACATGTACGAACGCGCCATGGGCTTCTCCGATTTCGTCCAGTACTACCAGCTGGCCCGCTCCGAGGGCGTGCTGCTGCGCTACCTCACCGATGCCTACAAGGCCCTGCGACAGACCGTTCCCCAGGACGCGCTGCGCGAGGACCTCGAAGACCTGATCGAATGGCTCGGCGAGATGATCCGCCAGATCGACTCCTCGCTGCTGGACGAATGGGAAGAGCTCTCCCGCGGCGAGCTGAGCGAGGCAACCGAAACCGCACCGCCTCCGGCACCGGAAAAGCTGACCAGCAATGTGCGCGCCTTCCGCGTAATGGTCCGCAACGAGATGTTCCGCCGCGTGAAGCTGTTCGCCGATGAGCAGGACAAGGCCCTGGGCGAGCTCGACGGGCATAGCGGCTTCGACGCGGACACCTGGGCCGATGCCATGGACGGCTACTTCGACGAGCACGAGGACATCGACGACGGTCCCGCCGGACGCGGCTCGAAGCTGTTCATCATCAAGGACATGCCCCAGCGCACCTGGGAGGTGCGCCAGATCTTCGCCGACCCATCCGAGCACCACGACTGGGGCATCACCGCCACCATCTCGCTGGATGACTCGGACGAGGCCGGCGAACCTGTGGTCAAGGTGACTTCGGTGGGCCGCCTGGACTCCTGATGCCCGCCATCAGCTACGCCATCTTGCGGCGCGCCGACGAAGTCCTGCTTCAACTGAGGTCGGGAACCGGCTACATGGACGGGTTCTGGAGCACGGCGGCCGCCGGGCACGTTGAGCCCGGCGAGGCTGCCGTTGCCGCCGCCGTTCGCGAAGCCCGTGAGGAACTGGGCATCCGGATCGCGGCAGACCAGCTCCAGCCGCTGTGCACGGTGCACCGCTACCTGCAAGCGGGCAGCGGCGCCCAATCCCCTGTGGATTTCTTCTTCCTGGCGCGCCAGTGGGACGGTACTCCGCGCCTCATGGAACCGGAGAAAGCCTGCGAGCTTCGCTGGTTCCCGCTCGATGCCCTGCCGCAGAACCTCGTTGCGCAGGAACAGCTGGTACTTTCCCGGCTGGATTCCGGCTTGCCGCCAATTATCTGCATGGGATCCGGCACGGCGCTGGACCAGCCCCGGCATCTGGGCTAGTCGCGCACTCGATGCCCGAGGCATCTTCCCGGAGTCCGGTGGCAATGCCGCGGACAGTGCCGTAGGGTATGGCCATGAACGGGTACAAGCTTCGCCTGCTCGGGGCAGTCCTCCTGCTGCTGGTCCTGGTCGGGCTGCTCAGCGGCTGGTCCGAGCTCTTTGCTTCCGGCGCGTGGCTGGCGACCTTGGTCCAGCTCGGTTCGCTGGTCCTGGGCCTGGCCCTGGTCTACCGCGGGGAAAATGCCACGCCGGCCCGGTTCAGTTAGCCCCTGCAACAGCCAGCTAGGCTAGCCGCGCCTTGAGCCATCCAACGGTGGCTGCCGCCTGCTTCGCGTGATAGCTGCGCAGCGTGGGCAGCCCGGGAACCTCGGGCCTGCGCGCCGCGTCCACATAGTAGGCGGCCAGTCCAGCTAAGACCGCGCTGACCGCGTCCGCGCCCACCGATTCGAAGATCGGGTGGGAGGCGGCAATGGCATCCGCATCCAGCGCCGGGTCGAAGATCCGCGCTTCAACCAGCACCGTCAACGCGTCATACCATGCGGCGCCCCGCGAAGCCCACGGCCAATCCACCAGCAGCACTTCTCCGCCGTCGCCCAGCAGGATGTTGTCCGAGCGCAGATCCGAATGCACCAGCTGGTCTCCGGCCAGCGCCCCGATACCGTCCATGGCCAGCCCATGGAGTTCTTCCAGGTTCTGTGCCACCCAGGGATCAGCTGGAAGCCAGCCGTCCTGCATGATCCGCCCAAAACCGGCTACGTCCTCGCGCAGTTCCTCTTCCAGCGGCGGCAGCAGCTCGATCAAGGAAAAAGGGGCCTGATGAGCCAGCTGCGCCAGCGTGTCCAGTACCCGTTCGAGCTGTCCGACCGGCCAGGGAAGCTGCGGGCTGGCCCCTGGGCCTTCAGCGAAGACCAAGGCCTCCCAGCCTTGCCAGCTGATGCGCCCCAGGAACTGCGGAACCGGCAAGGCCGCCGGGAGCTTGGCCGCTATTGCCGCTTCGCGGGCGTGCAATGCCGTGGCCGGGGCACTGAGGCCCGGATGCACCGCCTTGGCGAAGACCCGCTGGCCATCGGCGGTGAGCAGCCGATCGGCGCTGCCCGGGGAAAACCCCGAGGCTTGGCTTAGCGCCCGGATCACCCGGGATCCAAGGTGCGATTCGATCCGAGCGCGCAGTTCGCCAGGAAGCTGATCCCAGGTGATGCGCCGGGTGAATTGAATCTGCATGGTTCGAATCATGCCAGATCACCGGCTGCCAGCCACAGCGCGTTGCACTGCGGCGAGCCGGCAGCGGGCCGGGGGCCCTCAGGCGACGATCAGCGCGATGCCCACATAGGTAGTGAGCAGCGTCGCGAGCAGCCATTCTGCGGTGGAGCCCGTCTCGGCCAGAATCGGCAATGCCACCCGCCCATTGGACTTCCAGCAGCCGCCAATCAGCGGCAGCCGGCGGAACCAGCGCGGCGAGCCGATCTTGATCGGCCACAGCAGATTGCAGCCGCCGATGGTCAGCATGTCGCCCAGCACGTGCACGATCGCGCCCAGGGAGACTGCCATCAGGAACCAGAGGTTCTGCTCCGGCGCATTCATCCCGACGAAAGTCCCGGCGGCCAAGGCGATAATCCAGCACAGCAGCGGCGGCATGAATTTCATGGTCTTCACCGCGAAGGAAATCAGCAGGATCGCGAACAGCGCCGCGGCCGGGTAGACCGTGCCCAACGCCGCGGTCTGCACATCCCAGCCGTTGGCCAGCCAGGCCAGGAAGATGAAGAAGGCGATGCCGATCAGCGAATGGGTGCCGTTGCGGTGCCCGCCCGAAACCGAACCGACAATCCGCGTGAAAATGCTGGAGAACGGGGGCAGCGAGCGCGCGATCGTGGCCCCATGGTGATCCGCGTCGGGCAGCAGGGCCGCGCCAGCGCAGACGATCGCGCCGGCCAGGGTTTCCCAGCGGTCCATCTGGAAAGTTCCCAGCCCCAGGTTCACCGAACCCACGGTGACGTCAGTTGTAATTGCCAACCATGCGGCTGCGCCGCTCACCGCGTGGTGTCCACCCATCATGCATTCAACCTTAGGTCTGGTCACCGACGTTTTAGCGGTGCGACGGAGGTAAGCTGGAACACATGAGTATTGTGCGTGAAGCTGTTCCGGGCGACTGCCCGCAGATCTTGGCGATGATCCAGGAATTGGCCGACTATGAAAGGGAACCTGATGCGGTGCTCAACACCGCAGCAGACCTCCAATCCCATCTGTTCGGCCCCAATCCCCAGGTCTTCGCCCATGTTGCCGAGGATGAAACCGGGACGCTCAGGGGCATGGCCCTGTGGTATCTGACCTACTCCACTTGGGAAGGCCGGCACGGCATCCATCTGGAGGATCTGTATGTGCGCGAATCCCAGCGCGGTTCAGGCACCGGCACCGCGTTGCTGCGCACGCTGGCGCAGATCTGCGTCGAACGCGGCTACAAGCGCCTGGAATGGTCAGTGCTGGATTGGAATGAGCCGGCCATCAGGTTCTACGACGCCATCGGTTCCAGCTCCATGGACGGCTGGAGCACCCGGCGCCTGGACGGCGAAGCACTGCAACAACTTGGCATGCAAGGAGCGAGCTAATGCGCCACTACCGCGGTATGGATGTCACCGACCATCGCATCGAGGTTCCACTGGATCACGCCGATCCGCAGGGCGAAAAGATCTCGGTCTTCGCCCGCGAGATCAGCACCGGCACGGCCAAGCCCTGGCTGCTGTTCCTGCAGGGCGGTCCAGGGGGCAAATCCCCGCGCCCCGGTTCCTTGTCGGGGTGGTTGGCCGAAGCCACCAAGCACTTCCGCGTGCTGCTGCTGGACCAGCGCGGCACCGGACTGTCCACCCCGGCTAACCGCAAGTCCTTGCCGCTGCGCGGGGACTCGGCCGCCCAGGCCCGCTACCTCTCGCATTTCCGCGCCGACTCGATTGTGCGCGACGCCGAAGCCCTGCGCGAGCACCTGGGCATCGAGCAGTGGAGCACCCTGGGGCAGAGCTACGGCGGGTTCTGCACCCTGACCTATCTCTCGCTCTTCCCGCAGTCGCTCACCCGCTGCCTGGTCACCGGCGGGCTGGCCTCGCTGGATGCCGATGCGAAGACCGTCTACCGCGCCACCTACCAGCGGATGGCAGAACGCAACCGCGAGTACTTCTCCTGGTACCCCGAGGACTTCCAGACCCTGCACAGGATCTACGAGCATGTGCGCACCAATGACGATGAGCTGCTGCCCAACGGCCAGCGCGTCACCGTGCCGCTGGTGCAGATGCTGGGCATGTACCTGGGCGGAAACACCCGGGTGCACCTGCTGCATCACATCTTCGAGGAGGCCTTCAGCTTCACCCCGGGCGGCGACCGCCTCTCGGATAGCTTCCTCGAAGCGCTCTTGGCCCAGAGCTCTTTCGCCTCGAACCCGCTCTATGCGCTGATGCATGAAACCATCTATGCCCAAGGCGAGCCGACCAATTTCGCGGCCGAACAAGTCCTGCCGGAGTTCGCCGACTTCACCCGCCACGCGGCGACCCCGCTGCTAACCGGCGAGATGATCTACAGCTGGCACTTCGCCGAAGATCCAGCCCTGCGCCCCCTGGAGGACGTGGCCCGCATCCTGGCCGAGCACGAAGGCTTCGGCCCGCTCTACGATCTGGACGTCCTGGCCAAGAACACCGTGCCTGTGGCCGCCGCGGTCTACCATGACGACGTCTATGTGGACCGCGAGCTCTCGCTGCGCACCGCCTCGCAGGTGGCCGGGTTGCAGACCTGGGTGACCGATCAATTCCACCATGACGGCATCGGCGACGATGGCCCGGCGATCTTCCGCCGGCTGCTGGCCATGGCCAACGGCGAAGACCCGGACGCCGCGGCCCAGGACAGCTAGCCCGCGCACCGGCTAGGTTAACGCGCAGGGCGCTTGAATCCCCCGGGGATTCAAGCGCCCTGCGCGTTAAGCCTTCTGCTGCTAATGGTCCAGCTTCGCGGCAACCTGGTCATTCAACCGTTGCAGCAGCGGCACAGCCTGCGCCAGAATCCGCCGTTCCTCGGCGCTGAAGGAATCGATGCCGCCGGCCAGCGAGGAAATCGCGCGCTGCCGGTAGGCTTCGATGGCCTCCTTGCCGTCGCCGGTCAGGCTCACCAAGCTGGCGCGGCCGTCCCCAGGGTCCGGTTGGCGCTGGACCAACTGGTCGTTTTCCATGCGGATGACCAGACCGGTCATGGTCGGCTGGGCCACGCGCTGCTCGATGGCCAAGTCGCCCACGCGCTGGGGGCCCAACCGGTCCAGGGTGGAAAGCACCCGCCAAGCGGTCACCGATCGGCCTTGCCCGGCCGCGCGTCCAAGCAGCCGGGACATGGTGCCCGACGCTAGTGCTACGCCGGTGGCAATGCCACTGGCTTCTGTCGATAGGTCGCTCATGGAAAATACCTTAGCAGAACAGCATAGGCACACTATGCGGGTACGGAAAACCCGCCGGGGCCAGTTGGAAGCAACTGGTCCCGGCGGGCGATTGTGCGGATTACTTGGCCGCGTCCTGCTCTGCAGCTTCCGCTGCGCCGGCGAGCTCCGCGGCTTCAGCCGAAGCAGCGGCGCGCTTGCCCCATGGGCTCCACAGCGACAGCACGGTTGCGATAACGATCGCGCCCAGGATGACCAGCAGGGAAACACCCACGGAAATATCCAGCCACGCGTAATGCAGCGGCTCGCCGCCGTTGATGAACGGCAGGCTGTTCTCGTGCAGGGCGTGGAAGACCAGCTTCACGCCGATGAAAGCGAGGATGAAGCTCAGTGCGTGCTTCAGGAAGACCAGGCGGTTCATCAGGCCACCGAGCAGGAAGTACAGCTGGCGCAAGCCCATCAGCGCGAAGATGTTCGCGGTGAACACAATGAACGCGGACTTGGTCAGGCCGAAGATCGCCGGGATCGAGTCGAAGGCGAACAGCAGGTCGGTCATGCCGATGGTCACGAAGACCAGCACCATCGGGGTGAACAGCTTCTTGCCGTCGACCACGGTGCGCAGCTTGGCGCCATCGAAGTCCTTGGAAATCGGCAGCTTGGAGGTCAGCTTCTTGACCAGGCCGCTTTCCTCGTCCTCATCCTCGTCCTTGAGCTGGTTCCATGCGGTCCACAGCAGGAAAGCGCCGAAGATGTAGAAGACCCACGACCACTGCTCGATGATCGCGGCGCCGAGCACAATGAAGATTGCGCGCAGGACCAACGCGATGATGATGCCGAACATCAGCACTTCCTGCTGGTACTTACGCGGTACCGAGAAGCGCGCCATGATGATGATGAAGACGAACAGGTTGTCCACCGACAACGCGTATTCGGTGACCCAGCCGGCGTAGAATTCCTGGCCGAGCTGCGGTCCAGCCTGCGTCCAGATCACGGCACCGAAGATCAATGCCAAGGAGATGTAGATGCCGACAAAAATGCCTGCTTCCTTCATGGAAGGAATGTGCGGACGCTTGGTGACGTACAGCAGGTCTGCGATGAGCACCGCGCACAGAACAATCAGCGCGATGATCTCGAATTGAATAGTTAACCCATTAGTGCCCACGGACGAGCGACCTTTCGTTGGAGGGTATGGAAAATCGCCGCAAGTCTCTCCGCCGCCACACCAGAATTCGAAACACTTCGATAGCTGGCTCAGTGATCGGCTGCTGTGCCCGGCGAAACATCATTGGTTCGCGTGTTGACGTCCACAGCATTGGGATACTCCCCTACGTCCAGTGATCAAGTGTAGCGCACAGGAACTGCACAGGCTTGGCGCATGTCCCAATTACTGCGCCGGACAGCAGCAGGGCTACGCGTGCCCGGCAGCCTTCATCTGGCGCAATTCCTTCTTCAACTCGGAAACTTCATCGCGGATCCGGGCGGCCAGTTCGAACTGCAACTCAGCGGCCGCGGCGTGCATCTGCTCGGTCATTTCCCCGATCTGGGCCAGCAGGTCCTCGGCCGGGGCGGCGGCCAGCCCATCCTTGCGCACCGCGGACGAGGCCTTGGTGCGCTTGGCATTCTTCGCCAACCGGTTGTTGTTCAGCAGTTCCTGGGTGTCGGCATCCTCACGCGCCAGCTGGTCGGTGATGTCAGCGATCTTCTTGCGCAGCGGCGTGGGGTCGATCCCGTGCTCCTTGTTGTGCGCTTCCTGGATTGCCCGTCGGCGATTGGTCTCCTCGATCGCCTGGTCCATCGCATCGGTGATCTTGTCGGCATACATGATCACCTGGCCCGAGACGTTACGCGCGGCACGGCCGATGGTCTGGATCAGGCTGGTGGCCGAACGCAGGAAGCCCTGCTTGTCGGCATCCAGGATCGCGACCAGCGAAACCTCGGGCAAATCCAGGCCCTCGCGCAGCAGGTTAATGCCCACCAGCACGTCGAAGGAACCCATGCGCAGCTCGCGCAGCAGCTCCACGCGGCGGATCGTGTCCACATCGGAGTGCAGGTACTGCACCCGCACCTGGTGCTCGGTGAGGTAGTCTGTCAGGTCCTCGGCCATGCGCTTGGTCAGCGTGGTGACCAGCACGCGCTCATCGCGATCCACACGGGTACGGATCTCATCGAGCAGGTCATCGATCTGGCCCTTGGTGGGCTTGACGATGATCTCGGGGTCGATCAGCCCGGTGGGGCGGATGATCTGCTCCACGAACCCGTCGGACTTGCCCAGCTCGTACTTGCCCGGGGTGGCCGAAAGGTACACGGTCTGCCCGATGCGCTCAAGGAACTCATCCCATTTCAGCGGGCGGTTGTCCATGGCACTTGGCAGGCGGAAGCCGTGTTCCACCAGCGTGCGCTTGCGGGACATGTCGCCCTCGTACATGGCGCCGATCTGCGGCACGGTGACATGCGACTCGTCGATCACCAGCAGGAAGTCATCGGGGAAATAGTCGATCAGGCAGTGCGGGGCGCTGCCGGCATCGCGGCCGTCGATATGGCGCGAGTAGTTCTCGATGCCGTTGCAGAAACCCATCTGCTCCATCATTTCCAGGTCGTAGGTGGTGCGCATGCGCAGCCGCTGGGCCTCGACGAGCTTGTTCTGCGATTCCAGCTCCTTCAGGCGCACCGCCAGCTCGTCCTCGATCCGCTTGATCGCCTTGTGCATCCGCTCGGCACCGGCCACATAGTGGCTGGCCGGGAAGATGTACATCTCGGTCTCCTCGCGGATCACCTCGCCGGTGACCGGGTGCAGGGTGTGGATCGCTTCCACCTCGTCGCCGAAGAACTCGATGCGCACGGCCTGCTCTTCGTACATCGGGATGATCTCCACCGTGTCCCCGCGCACGCGGAAGGTGCCGCGGTGGAAGTCCATGTCGTTGCGGGTGTACTGCATGGCCACGAACTGGCGCAGCATCGCGTCGCGGTTCAGTTCCTCGCCGGTGCGCACGGTGACCATCCCGGCCACGTATTCCTCGGGAGTGCCCAGGCCGTAGATGCACGAGACGGTGGCGACCACAATGGTGTCGCGGCGGGTGAGCAGGGAGTTGGTGGCCGAGTGGCGCAGGCGCTCGACTTCCTCGTTGATCGAGGAGTCCTTCTCGATGAAGGTATCGGTCTGCGGGACGTAGGCCTCGGGCTGGTAGTAGTCGTAGTAGGAGACGAAGTACTCCACCGCGTTATTGGGCATCAGCTCGCGGAACTCGTTGGCCAGCTGGGCGGCCAGGGTCTTGTTCTGCACCAGCACCAGGGTGGGGCGCTGCACCTGCTCCACCAGCCAGGCGGTGGTCGCGGACTTGCCGGTACCGGTGGCACCGAGCAGCACGATGTCCTTCTCGCCGGCGTTGATCCGCTCGGTCAGCTGCTTGATGGCCTGCGGCTGGTCGCCGGCAGGCTGGTACTCGCTGATGACTTCGAAGGGGGCGACCACGCGCTTGATCGGCTGTGCAAGACTCATGCTTCCAGCATATCCACTTGCCCCGACCGTTGGGGCTGCGCCCTAGCCAGCTTTCAGCTTAAACCCGGGGTGCTATTTGCGCATCCCGTAGCGGATCGCATTGCGCTTGACGGTGCGCTGGATGCTGCTGCCGAAGAATCCCACGGTCATGATGGTGGCGGCAATCAGCCCCAGCAAGGCCAGGCAGCCGGAAATGTAGACCACCGGCGAATACGGCCCGGATTCGCTGGCAACGAATTCGGCGCGGCCGCCAAAACCGAGCCACAGCACCAAGGCGACGGCGAAAGCGATCAGGGTGCTCCACTTGCAGATCTTGTACATTCCTACTCCTGTGCTGGCGCCAATTGGCGGTAGAGGGCAGAAACCTGCCCCTCCAGTTCTTCCAAGGTACCGGAATTATCCAGCAGGTAGTCGGCTACGGCCGCCCGCTGGTCATCCGTGGCCTGCGCGGCCATCCGGGCCTCGGCGTCTTCCCGGGTCCAGCCGCGATCCTGGACCATGCGGCGAATGCGTTCGGCGTGCGGGGCGGCCACGACGACCACCGCGTCGAAGCTGTCCAGCTGGCCGGTCTCGACCAGCAGCGGGATGTCCTCGACCACCAGCGAGCCGGCTGGCGCTCCTTGGCGCAACTTCGCCGCTTGCTCCCGCACCAGCGGGTGCACGATCGCGTTGAGCTTGGCCCGCGCCGCCTCGTCGGCGAAGACTATCGCGCCTAATGCGGGACGGTTCAGCGACCCGTCGGCCAGCAAAACGGCTTCGCCAAACGTGTCCTTGATCGCAGCCAGCCCGGGCGTGCCGGGTTCGACCACCTGGCGCGCCAACGCGTCGGCATCGATGACTACGGCTCCCAGGGCGGCCAATTTGGCCGCGACCGCAGATTTTCCGGAGGCCACTCCCCCGGTCAGTCCCACATGCATCATGTTCCCACCCTATAAACTAAGAGGGATGAACACCAACGACTCGGCCGCGACACGGTACACGACCTTGACCAGCGATTGCGTGCACGAGCTGGAAATCAAGCGTTCGCGATTCATCACCTACCTCTACCGGGTCGAAACCGAGGCCGCCGCCCGCGCGCAGATCGCGGCCCTGCGCAAGACCCACTTCGATGCCCGCCACCACTGCAGCGCGTTCATCCTGGGCCCCGATCGCATGGCCCAGCGCTCCAACGACGACGGCGAGCCCTCGGGCACCGCCGGCATCCCGATGCTCGATGCCCTGGCCAAGCGCGAAATCGCCGACGGCAGCGTGCTCTCGGACGTGCTGGCCGTGGTGGTCCGCTACTTCGGCGGGATCAAGCTTGGCGCCGGCGGACTGGTCCGCGCATATTCCGAGGCGGTATCTTCCGGGCTGGACAATGCGCAGCTGCACCTGCGCCAGCGCATGCGGATCTTCACCTTCGCCGCCGCCCACGCCGACGCGGCCCGCTACGAGAACGAGCTGCGCGCCGCCGGCTACCAGGTCGAACCGACCCTCTGGCAGGCCGATGCCGCAATCGTGCAGATCGGCATCCCGGACACGCCCGAAGCCGCCGCGCAGCTGCGCACCGGCATCGCCTCACTCACCTCCGGCGCCGGGGAACTGGCCGCCGCCAACACGCAATGGGTTGATCTGATTTGAACTCCGCCGCCAATCCCGAAGGCACGCCCGCTGCCGCCAGCAGCCTCCAGGCCCTGCTGCCCGCCCTGCGCCGCTGGCCCGATGTCGAAGCCGCCAACCTCTACGCCGCCGACGCCTGCGACCGGCTCATCCTGGACACCTGCGCCGCCGCGGCCGGACCCTCGGACCGCTGGCCGGATGCCATCGCGGTCATCGGCGACCACTACGGCGCGCTGGCCCTGGGCGCACTGGCACTAGGCAGCACGAGCGTGCGCGTGCACACCGATTCGCTCACCGCGCGCCGGGCCATCGAGGCCAACCTCGCCCGGCTCATGCCCGAGCGGGCCGGACACCTCGAATTCTGCACCCTGGAACAGGTTGCCCAGGGCGCCAGTTCGATCCTGCTGGCCCTGCCTCGCGGACTGGACGTGCTGGGCGAACAGGCCGCCGCGGCAGCAGCCGTCGCCGATCCCGGCGCGAAGCTTTTCGCCGGGGGCCGCATCAAGCACATGAGCCGTTCCATGAACGAGGTGCTCGCGGAGCATTTCACCCGCGTCGACGTCTCGCTGGCCCGGCAGAAATCCCGGGTGCTCACCGCCAGCACCCCGCGCGCCGAACAGCCCGCCAGCAGCTTCCCGGCCACTGCCACCCACCAGGTGCGCGGCACCAGCTTCACGCTGCATGCCGGTGCCGGGACCTTCGGTGCCGCCCGGCTGGATCCGGGCACCCGGCTGCTGCTGGAAAACCTTCCGGACCTCTCCGGGCACGCCACGCTGGTCGATCTGGCCTGCGGCAACGGCGCGATCGGCATCTGCGCAGCACTGGAAAACCCGCAGCTGCGCGTGGACGCCTCGGACCATTCGGCCTCCGCGGTCGCCTCCACCCTGGCCGCCGCTCAACGCAACAACCTGGACGGTCGCCTCACTGCCGTGCAGGATGACGCCCTGGGCCGCCTGCCCGACGCCAGCGCCACCCTGGTCACGCTGAACCCGCCCTTCCACATCGGCAACACCGTCACCGCCGACATCGCGTTCAAGCTGATCGACGACGCCGCCCGCGTGCTCGCTCCCGGAGGCACCCTGCTGTGCGTGTTCAACTCGCACCTGCGCTACCGCAGCGAATTGGCCCGCCGCGTTGGCCCCACCGAACAGCTGGCCCGCGACAGGACCTTCACCGTGACTGCATCAACCCGCGCGCACTAGGCTTTTCCACAGGCCGTATTGCCGGCCGGCACGCCGCGCACCGCCTGGCGCATGCTGGGGCCATGAACAGAACTGTCAGCCAGGCGCTAGCCGGGCTTGCCCAAGCGATCAAGGACGCGCCGGCCCTCGCGGTGGACGACGCCCTGGCCGTCGCCGCGTTCATCCCCGTCCTGCACCAGACCCTGCTCTGCGCCGATCCAGCCACCGGCCCCGAGTCCCACTACCTGCACGATCCGCGCTACGCCTTGGCCCTGTCCACCGCGGCTGAAGCTTCGGCCCACCAGGCCCTTCGCACCCAGATCTACGCAGCCCACCTGGTCGATGACACCGCGGCGCACACCCTGGCCCAGGTTGAACTCGCCGCAGCCCGCCAGGGCACCACCGATTTCTCCGTCCCTGCCCAGCGCACCGGAAAGCGGCCCAGCTTCACCGGCCCTGCGGCACTGCTGGCATCCTGGCTGCGCACCGACCATTTCGAGGCCAAGCGCCGCATCCAGTCCGCCAGCCACGTCTTCGCGCAATACGACTACCAACATCAGCGGCACCAGGCACAGTTCCCTTTGCTGGCGCGGCGCTTCGCCGATCTGCGCCAGCCGCCAGCCGAAGTGCTCAGCGCGGCCCGGCGCCTGGGCGCTCTGGAACCCCAACGCGACGAATACGCCGCACCGGCCACCGCCTCGGCGCTCACCGAAGATGGCGAGCTGCTTGAATCCATCGTCAACCAGCAATTGGACGAGCCCGACCCCGGCACCCGCAGGCAATTGGTCAACAGCTTCCTGAAATCCCAGAAGGAACGCTTGGGCAAGAAGCGGCCCGAAGCCCAGGAAGGCCTGTACCGGCGGGGCGAACGCGGCGGCCTGGTCCACTACGACCTCGCCCTGCGCCCTACGCGCGCAGAACTCTTCGAATCGGGCATTTCGCAAAGCGACAATCCCCGCTCCGGTTCCGGCCAAGCCGCACGGGAGGCTTTTGCCCAGTCTCCGGGACAACGTACAGAGCAGGATGCTGCCCCTGGCACTTCCTACCAGGCCGACGCCGGAGGCCATCCGGACTTCTTGACCGATGAGGAAGCTGCCGCCAGCGAAGATCCTGTTTCCCCACCGCTTTCTCCCGCGGCACGCCGCCTCAACGGCCTGATGAATCTGCTGGAGATCAACACGAAGCGGCTCCAGGAGCTGCTGGATGCCGCGCGCAATGGCGGGACCCCCAAGGGCGCCGATGGGAATGATGCAGGCACCGTGGATGTCCCCACCATCACCCCGCAGGTCGTGGTCATGCTGACCTTGGACGAGTTGGAAGGCCGCGCGAGAACCCATGGCATCACCCAGCACGGTTTCAAGCTCGATGCAACTGACCTGCGCCAGACCCTGTCCAGGGCACGCATCATCCCGATGGTGCTCGGCGGCAGGGGCGAGCTGCTTGATATCGGGCGCAGCCAGCGCAAGCATCCGAACTACATGCGTCTGGGTGTTGCGGTGCGCGATCGCGGCTGCATAGTTCCCGGGTGCACCATGGATCCCGAACGCTGCAACATCCACCACATCTGGTTCTGGTCCGAGGGCGGTGTCACTGCGGTCTACTGGAGCGCGATGCTCTGCGACACGCATCATCATGACGTTCATGCCGGGTTGATCAAGGTCATTGCCGACGATGGCGTACCCAAGGTCATCCTGCCCAGCTTCGTCGATCCCACCCAGACCCCGGTGCGCAACAGCTACCACATGGCCAAGGCCGCCTAGTTCGCGGCAATGCGCCGGCGCCATCCGGCTAGATCAAGAAAGGGCGTCCACCGTGCACGCGGACGGCTTGGGCGTTGATCCCCAATGGACGAAGGTCGATCCGGTCGATCTCGCCCCGCTCATTATTCTCGAAAGTATCAGCCGTAACCGAATCACCGGCAGGGGTCAGAACCGCCAGGCGGCGCTTGGTTCTGGCCAGAGGCTCGCGTGCCGATGCCGGGACGTAGTAGGCGCTGGCCTGCTTCCCTCCACCGTAGAGCCATGAAACGCGCACCGCGACCGGGCGTGAGCCCCAGCCGCTGAGCCCTGCAATGACCAAGCGCTGGCCGGTTGCCTCTAGCAGTTTCCCATTCAG
Source organism: Glutamicibacter sp. NPDC087661 (assembly GCF_044743275.1). Taxonomy (NCBI): domain Bacteria; kingdom Bacillati; phylum Actinomycetota; class Actinomycetes; order Micrococcales; family Micrococcaceae; genus Glutamicibacter; species Glutamicibacter sp. NPDC087661. The sequence goes on along the minus strand of NZ_JBIUWE010000001.1, from coordinate 721,382 downwards.
GTTCTCCCCATAGACCCAGGGCTGGGAGGCGATGCCCAGGAACTCTTCGGCCGAGCGCTGGTTGACCGCATGCACCCCGTGCACCGGGCACACCTCTGAGCAGAAAATGAATCGCGGATCCTCAAATTTCTGCTTGGATCCGTTCTTGTCGTCGTTGCGGCACAGGCAGGCCCCGGTTTCTTCCGTTTCGATGAGGATCGCGTTGCCATAGGCCCGCAATGACGTTGGACCAATTCGGTGGTCCGCTGGAACTTCGAGTGCGAAAAGTCCCATCGATTTCAAGCGCATCCAGCGCAGCATGCTCAGCAGCAGGCTGATGCCCAGCAGGACGGCCGCGGCGTACACGTCAAGGCGGTAGCCTTCATCCAAGTCATGCAGCGAATGAACTTCCGTGCTGACCAGTTCCCAGCCCAGCCGGAGCAGCGGGTAGATCAGTGCTCCTACCGCAAGCTTCCATACCATGGGCGACATTTGCTTGGTGATTCCAAAATCGCTCTCTTGCCCCGGTGCCAAGGCGATGCCTCCTGAGGCTTCACGCTTCCAGGTTCTCAGCAGGCGTCGAAACCGTGCGTCCATGAGATCTACGGACAGTGCGAGCAGCAGGAAATAGCCCAGCGCCAGCATCAGGATCCTTTGCAGGTCCCCGGCCGGAGCCAGCAGGAAATAGATTCCGGCGGCTACGCCCAAGCCCATCCAGGGTGATTGCCGTCCGCCGCCAAAGATCATGGCCAGGACGGTAGCGACCATGGAGAAGGAGAGGATGTCCATGATGCCCTTGTCCAGGTACGGGGAATGCAGAAGATCCGAACGGACGAGGACCACCAGTGCAACCAGCGGAAGCCAGGTCGCTGCGGCAACCCAGAAATTGGGAATAGTGCGCGGTACAGTCTCCCACTCCTCGTGGCTGACCTGGCGCACCGGGATCTGCTGTCCGGCAGTTGGGCCTGCCGCATAGTCTGCCGGCGAATTTCCTGTCGTTGCCATGTGCTACTACCTGCCGTTAGTGAGTCCACCTGATCGGTGCACTTTTAGTCTAACCTCAGCAAGTATTAAGAGCAGTGCTTCTTCGGAGCTATTCCTGTCCGGCGGATGTCAGCAGAAATAATGACGTGCCAGCCATGCCGGCAAGCAAAAAACCAGTTAAACAACGAAGGCCCAACCCTTGCAGGGTTGGACCTTCGTGAATCAGCTAGAGCTAATCACGATCTCTGCACGAGGCAGAAGCCGGAATTAGTTGCCGGTCAGCTTCTCGCGCAGTGCAGCCAGTGCTTCGTCCGAAGCCAGGGTGCCTGCATCGGTGGCTGGTGCCTCCGAGGAGTACGAAGCTGGAGCTGGCTCGGAACCACCGGCAGCAGCAGGCTCTGCTTCTGCGTCGGCAGCGATAGCGGCAACAACCTGCTTCTTGTGTGCTTCCCAACGCTCCTGGGCAGCAGCGTACTGTGCTTCCCATGCAGCGCGCTGGGTGTCGAAGCCCTCGAGCCATTCGTTCGACTCTGGGTCGAAGCCCTCTGGGTACTTGTAGTTGCCGGCCTCGTCGTACTCTGCAGCCATGCCGTAGAGTGCTGGGTCGAACTCGGTGCCCTCTGGGTCAACACCTTCGTTAGCCTGCTTGAGCGACAGCGAGATGCGGCGGCGCTCCAGGTCGATGTCGATGACCTTGACGAACAGTTCGTCGCCAACGGAGACAACCTGCTCAGCCAGTTCAACGTGGCGAACTGCAAGCTCGGAGATGTGAACCAGGCCTTCGATGCCGTCTTCGACGCGTACGAACGCACCGAATGGAACCAGCTTGGTAACCTTGCCCGGTACAACCTGACCCAGTGCGTGGGTGCGGGCGAAGGTCTGCCAAGGATCTTCCTGGGTAGCCTTCAGCGACAGGGAAACGCGCTCGCGGTCCAGATCGACTTCCAGAACCTCTACGGTTACTTCCTGGCCAACCTCGACAACCTCGGATGGGTGGTCGATGTGCTTCCAGGACAGCTCGGAAACGTGTACCAGGCCGTCTACGCCGCCCAGGTCCACGAATGCACCGAAGTTGACGATGGAGGAAACAACGCCCGGACGAACCTGGCCCTTTTCCAGCTTGTTGAGGAAGGTCGAGCGAACCTCGGACTGGGTCTGCTCGAGCCATGCACGGCGGGAAAGCACAACGTTGTTGCGGTTCTTGTCCAGCTCGATGATCTTGGCTTCGATTTCCTGGCCGATGTATGGAGCCAGGTCGCGCACACGGCGCATCTCGACGAGCGATGCTGGCAGGAAGCCACGCAGGCCGATGTCCAGGATGAGGCCACCCTTGACAACCTCGATGACGGTACCGGTAACGACGCCGTCCTCTTCCTTGATCTTTTCGATGTCGCCCCAAGCGCGCTCGTACTGCGCACGCTTCTTGGACAGGATCAGGCGGCCTTCCTTGTCTTCCTTGGTCAGGACCAAGGCTTCGACGCTGTCGCCAACGGTGACAACTTCACCTGGGTCAACGTCGTGCTTGATGGAAAGCTCGCGGGAAGGGATGACACCTTCGGTCTTGTAACCGATGTCGAGCAGAACTTCGTCGTGGTCAACCTTGACGACGGTGCCTTCGACGAGGTCACCATCGTTGAAGTACTTGATGGTGGCGTCGACTGCGGCCAAGAAGTCCTCAGCAGATCCAATGTCGTTGATTGCGACGACTGGTGCGCTGTTGTTCTCGTTCGAGGTGATGGTCATGTAGTAGGGACTCCGATGTGGATAGATTTGATCAGTCGAAACCCCGGAAGTCCCGGAATTTCGAAGGGGGTAGAACATGAATGCGGACATGACGAAGCCATGGCACGCTGTTCAAGTCTACGCGCCTAGCACACCGCGGGTCAAAGCGTAACCCGCTAACATCCTCGCCAGCATTTTGTGAACTTCGTCATATCAACCGGATAATGCGACCCGTCCCACTAGAAACCGTGCGGCGTGAAACCCTCGCGAGCCACGCTGAACAAGTGAACCCAGTCCCCCGCAGCTCCCCCGCCGACCAGTTCGGCGCGTCCCGAATCCAGCAATTGGTCCAGCTGCACGGTGCCCAGGTACAGTCCAGCCAGCTCCCGCTCCGAAAGCGCCACGCGCGGCAGCCCGGAGTCGGCCTGCCCGTCCTCGATCCGGCTCACCGTGGCGCGGGAATCGGACACCTCGAAGAGGTAGGTTCCGGAGATCAGCTCCAGCCGGTCGCTCACGCTCAATAGCAGCCGGGCATCGCGCTGGTAGCCGCGCGCTTGGAAGGCGGCAACAACATCGAGCACGCGCAGCCACAGCACATCGTCAATGGAACGCACGTGGTAGTCCCGCACGTTCTCCAGCACCTGGCGCAGTGGATCGGCCACCGGGCCTTGGCCATGCACTTCTTCGACCAGATCATGGTTGCCCAGGTACTCGAAGAGCTTGATGCGCGCGGCGTCGCTGGTGGCCACCAGCTTATGCACCACCAGCTTCGCCTTGGGCTCATCCCAGCCGCCGAACTTGTAGGTGGCGAATCCGCCGAGCTGGCCAGCGTCATCGTAGTAGGCGGCAAAACGCAGGTTCTTCGGCTTTTCCAGGGTCTCCCAGGTGTCCCAGCGGCCCAGGGCAAAGCCATTGTCGAACTCGGTGCTGTCCACGGAGCCGAAGGTCTGCTCGAGCGCGCGCACGGCCAGCGCGGCATAGCCGGGCCCGAAATGCTGCGGATCGGCATCCACCACCCGGCCGGGAACCTGCACGCGCAGCTTCACCCCGTGGGCGCACTTGAGCGTGAATCGGCTTTGGTAGGTAGCTGGCTCGAAGCCGTACCGCCCGTAGATCGTCGCTTCCGACGCGGTCAAAGCCGCAATAGGGAAACCCGCCTGCTGGGCATAGGCCAGGTCGGCGGTGATTTGCCTGGACAGGATGCCGCGGCGCCGATAGCTCGGCGCGACGGTGACCGCGGAGATCTTGTGCGTTGCCACCGGCGCCTCGCCGCCGGCATTGAGCAGCCCGGGGAATGCTCCATAGGTGTGCACCGGGTAGGTTGCATGGCGCGAGTGCGGTTCGGCCTGCTGATCGAACACCAGGGAGAAGCGCATTTTCTGCGCATAAGTCAGGTCCAGGTAGTGCGTCCAATTGGGCTCTTCGGGCAGCTGCTCGTAGAAGCCGATCCCGGTGGCCTGATGGAACAGCTTGATCGATTCGTCGAGTTCCGGACTGCGGATCGCAGCCTGGCAGGTCCGGGTTTCCAGCTGCGGCGGGGTCTCTGGTCTCATCGTGCTCCTTGGCGAGGAAATCGGCTGATCACAGTCTATGCGCCTGTCCGGCCGGCGCAAGGGGTGCATTCACCAGGCAGCGGAGAGCGTGGTGAACCGCAGGCCGGAATCCAGCACCTGCCCCAGCCCGAGCGCCACGCCCTTGGCAGTACCCGAGGCGGGCTGGTTGAAGTGCCCGATGCCGACGTCCCCGGCGGCCAGCTGGCGGACCTGGGCGGCCACGGCTTGCGCGCCAAAGGTCGCCCCGGCGTCCAGGTTGACGGTGAAGTTCATCGGCACCACGCCCAGGTCCCGGCACATTGCCGCGCCGGCTTCGTCCATATGGGCGGTGCCGGAGCGGAAGAATTTCGCGGTGATGCCGAATTGGTCGGCAAGATACCGCTGGTTGCCCATCACCTCGTCGTAGGCCTGGCCGATCGACTCCGTGCCCCCGATGCCGTAGGCTGCCTGCCCCGAAGTGGCCAGCGGGGCGTGGCTGGTTCCGTGGTTGGCGATCTCGAACAGCTCGTCGCTGGCCAGCTCGGCCATCAGCGGCGCGTTGGCGCGTGCCCAGCGTTCGTTCACGAAGAGGGTCGCGGGCACCTGCTTGGCACGCAAGGCGTCCAGCAGGGCCCCATCCACCCCCGAGCCCCGGGGTCCCCCGCAGGCATCGAAGGTCAACGCCGCGGCGGCATTGCCCTTGGGCAGGCCCAGCTCGATGCCCGGGACTTCCAGCCCGAACTGCCCTGCAGGAACATTCTTGAACTTTTCCATGACCTGGCTCCGGCTCGGATACACCGTCTGGAGGCTGGCGGTAGGCCGGGGTGAAGCAGTGGCGGTGGGCGAAGGACTCGCCGTTGCCGAGGCCGCCGCGGACCCGGCTCGTTCCGCCGGTCCGCCGGTACTGCAACCGGAGACCAGCGCGGCGGCCAGCGCCCCCAGCCCCAGGCTTCCGGTTTTCAGCGCCCAACGGCGCGAGTAGTGCTCCAAGTTCGTCTCTTTCCCCAAGCCCATTCGATCCTGCCGAAAGGGGCAGGAACACCCGCGGTGCCCCTGCCCCTTTCGATTGCTGCCCCTAGTGCGCGGCGTCGTGCCAGGTCCGGCCGATGCCCGGCTGGACATCCAGCGGCACCAGCAGATCTGCGGCCTGTCCCATTTCGCGGGTCACCAGCTCCTGCACTGCTTCCAGCTCCCCCTCGGCGATCTCCAGGATGAGTTCGTCATGGACCTGCAGCAGCATCCGGGACTTGTACTGCCCAGCGCGCAGTCCCTCATCGATGCGCAGCATGGCCACCTTCACCAGGTCGGCGGCCGAACCCTGGATCGGGGCGTTCAACGCGGCACGCTCGGCGATGTCGCGCAGCCGGCGATCCGAGCTGTTCAGCTCCGGCAGGTAGCGGCGGCGTCCGAAAATGGTTTCGGTGTAGCCATCCTTGCGGGCCTGGTCGACGACCGAACGCAGGTAGGTGCGCACGGCACCGAAGCGGTCGAAGTAGTCCTTCATCAGCTTGCGGGCCTCGTCCACGCCGATCTTCAGCTGCTTGGACAGCCCGAAGCTGCTCAGCCCATAGGCCAGGCCGTAGCTCATCGCCTTGACCTTCGAGCGCATCTCCGAGGTGACCTCGTCCGGCTCGACGTTGAACACGCGCGAACCGACATAGCGGTGCAGGTCCTCGCCGTTCTGGTAGGCCTCGATCAGCCCCTCGTCTTCGGAGAGGTGCGCCATGATGCGCATTTCGATCTGCGAGTAGTCCACTGTCAGCAGGCTCTGGTAGCCGGCCCCGACCATGAAGACGTCGCGGATGCGACGGCCCTCTTCCGAACGCACCGGGATGTTCTGCAGGTTCGGGTTCAGGCTGGAGAGGCGCCCGGTCGCGGCCACGGTCTGCGCATAGGTGGTGTGGATCCGGCCATCATCGTGGGTGGCCTTGAGCAGGCCGTCCACGGTCTGGCGCAGCTTGATCGCGTCGCGGTAGGCCATCAGCGCGACCAGGAACGGGTGCCCGGTCTTGACCAGCAGATCCTGCAGCGACTCGGCATCGGTGGTGAAACCGGTCTTGATCTTCTTGGTGCGCGGCAGATCCAGCTCTTCGAACAACACCACCTGCAGCTGCTTCGGGCTGGAGAGGTTGACTTCGTGGCCGATCGCGGCGAACGCGTCGTTGGTGGCCTGGTCCACCTGCTCGGTGAAGTGGGCACGCAGTTCGTTCAGGCGATCCACGTCCACTGCCACGCCGGCGCGTTCCATCTCGAAGAGCACCGGAATCAGCGGCAGCTCCATCTCGGCAGCCAGTTTGTCCGCGTGCTTCTCGGCCAGCTTGGTAGCCAGGTAGGCGGAGAGGTCGTGGATGGCCTGCGCCTGGGCCAACGTTGGCTCGGCAAGATCCGAAGTGAGCCCCAGATCCAGTTCGCCCTTCTTGGCCTGATGCACCGGCACGGCGTACTTCAGGTGGTACTGCACCACGTCCACCAGGTCGTGGCTGCGGCGATCGGGCTGGATCAGGTAGGCGCTGATCAAGGTGTCGTCCTTGATGCCGGCGATCCGCAGCCCGCGCTCGATGAGCAGGTGCATGGCGGCCTTGGCATCGTGGAAGAGCTTCGGCGCGTTCTCATCGGCCAGGAACTGCGCAAGCACGCCTTCGGTGGCTTCATCGAGTTCGGCCAGTTCCAGCCAGAGGGCTTCCGACCCGCGGAAAAGGGCCAGACCCACGGCTTCGCCGTCAACCGCAGCAGGCTGGATTGCGATCGGCGCGCCCTTCCCGGCCCCGATGAATCCGTCCAGTGCGTCGGCATCGGCGCCGAGCACCCGGGAGAATTCGGCAACTTCGGGTGCCGCTTCCTCTTCCTGGGCTGCAAACAGGTCGAACAGGCGCTTGCGCAGGGTGTTGAATTCCAGCGCGTCGAACAGGTTCTCGATCTCTTCGCGGTTCGGGGCTTCGAGTTCCATCTGATCGAGCGTGACCGGGAGTTCCAGGTCGTGCTTGAGCTGGTTCAACCGGCGGTTGCGGGTCACGTTGTCCACGTGCTCGCGCAGCGACTCGCCGACCTTGCCCTTGATGTTCTCCACATTCTCCAGGATGCCAGCCAGGTCCCCGTAGAGGTTGATCCATTTGGCGGCGGTCTTCGGCCCCACACCTGGCACACCGGGCAAGTTATCCGCGGTTTCGCCGACCAGAGCCGCCAAATCCGAGTAGCGCTCGGGACGCACGAAGTACTTGGCTTCCACCGCTGCGGCATCCATCGGCGGGATATCGCTGATGCCCTTCTTCGGGTACAGCACCAGGGTCTTGTCGGTGATCAGCTGGAAGGCGTCGCGGTCGCCGGACACCACCAGCACGTTGAAACCGGCCTCTTCGCCCTGGGTGGCCAGCGTGGCCAGGATGTCATCGGCCTCGAAACTCTCCAGGGTGATCGAAGGGATGTTCATCGCCTTCATGACTTCCTGGATCAGATCGATCTGCCCGTAGAACTCTTCGGGCGTCTTATTGCGTCCGCCCTTGTACTCGGTGTACTCCAGCGAGCGGAAAGTCGGGGTGTCCAAGTCGAAGGCCACCGCAACGTGGGTGGGCTTTTGCTGGCGGATCATCGTCAGCAGCATCGATACGAATCCGTGCACGGCATTGGTGTGCTGGCCGGTGCTTGTTGCGAAGTTCTCTGCAGGCAGCGCATAGAACGCGCGGAAGGCCATGGAGTGTCCGTCAATAATCAGCAGTCTCTTGTCCGACGAGGCAGTCGGTTTGGTAGTTTCGCTCACACCTGAAAGCCTAGTTGCCATGAGCGACAATTTCACTTCTCGAACCACGCAATCTTCGGCACATTCGTTTGCCGCGCAGCTGGCCCGCCACGGCATTCCCGAATCCATGTGGCCCTACCTGCTGCACAATGGCGTGGGCGAACTCGTGGAGAAACTGGAAATCATCTTCACCGGGTTCGAACCCCAGCGCGTTGCCGCCACCATGCCGGTGGCGGGCAACACCCAGGTCTACGGCATCCTGCATGGCGGCGCTTCGGCGGCACTTGCCGAAACCCTCGGTTCGATGGCCGCTGCGCTGCACGGTGCCGGCCGGGCCAACCCGGTCGGCGTGGATTTGAACATCACCCACCACAAGGCCGGGCGCACCGGGCTGGTCACCGGGGTATGCACGCCGGTGCATCTGGGCCGCAGCAGCACCTGCCATGAGATCGTGATCAGCAATGAGCAGGGCCAGCGTGTCGCGACCGCTCGCATCACCAATATGCTGCTGCCGGTCGAAAACTGATCCCCGCAGGCGCCGTTCGCGCCAAGCGCGGCGGATCCGGCTTTTCCGGAGCGCTGGCCCTGGCCGGCTGGTCCCCTTGGCCGTTTAGCCGATCGCGTAGCGCGAGAGGAAGATATCCGCGCCGAGCTCGGTGATCCCCAGGGCCGAGAGCTGCGTGCTGATCCCGCGGCCAAAGATATTGGCCCCGTCGCCCAGCACCTCCGGAACGGTGACCAGAAGCAGCTCATCGAGCGCATCGGCTTCGACGAACGCTCCAGCCAGGTCGGCACCGCCAACCACCCACACGTCCCCGGCCCCTGCGCTCTGGGCGATGTCCCGGCTCCAGAAGCCCACCTCACCGCGGATGAAGGTCAGGTCCGCTCCGGGCAGTGTCGGCAGTTCATGGTGTGTGAAGACCCACACCGGCTTCTCGCCGAACACCCACGGCACGGTTCCCTCGGCAGCATCACGGACGATGTTCTCGTAGGTCTTGCCACCGATCACTACGGCGCCGACGCTCCCGAAGAACTCGTCGAAATGCTTTTTCACTCCCGGCTGCGTGGCATAGGGGATGAACCATTGGACGCTTCCGCTGCGATCGGCGATAAAACCATCGATGGAGGCACCCACGTAGTACTTGAAGCTAGTCATGGCTCCAGTCTAGGGGTGCCTCCATCGAAGGCAATATCAAGTTGTCGAGGGACCCGAAAATCGTGTCGGATCCACCCGCAGCCGCGAGCAGTTCCTAGTGGCTCGAGGAGAAGCCCAGGATCGCTTCGCTCAGCTGCGGCACGATCAGCACCACGCCGAAGAGGACGATCAGGCCGCAAATCGCGAAGCAAGCGTAGGCTCCGGCATTGCTCAGGCTCTGGTTGCGGCCCTCGTCCTTGGCAACTGCCAGCAGGCGGACGCCGAAGGAGTAGGCCGCCACGATCGCCATCGCGGAAAACCAGGTGATGGCGGCGACGATGAGAAAGGCTGTCCAGTCAATCATGAATTATCGGCTTCCTTCTGCGCTGCGGCAGCCTTGGCCAGCTTGGCTTCCGCCTTGGCCTTGGCACGGCGTTCCTTCTTGGTCAGGATGTTCACCGCTGCGCCCGAGTTATCGATGTCGGAAATGTTCGACTCGTGGTCATGCGGCTGCTTGCGCGAGAGGAACCAGATGGTCAGCATGGCGCCGGTGCCGGCGATCGCGACGATCACGATGCCGATGGTGCCCAGGTGGGTGATCGCTGCGGCCACGCCGCCAACGGCCGCGGCTGCTGGCAGGGTGAACAGCCAGCCCAACGCGATGCGTCCTGCGGTGCCCCAGCGGACTTCGCCGCCCTTGCGGCCCATGCCCGAACCGATCACGGAGCCGGAGGCTACCTGGGTGGTGGACAGCGCGAAGCCCAGGTGCGAGGAGGTCAGGATCGCCGAAGCGGTGGACATCTCGGCTGCGAAGCCCTGCGCGGGCTTCACGTCGGTCAGGCCCGAACCCATGGTGGCGATGATGCGCCAGCCGCCGGTGTAGGTACCCAGCGCGATGGCGAAGGCACAGGTGGCAACAACCCAGAACTGCACGCCGGAGTCGGAATCCTGCAGGCCAGAAGCCACCAGGGTCAGGGTGATGATGCCCATGGTCTTCTGCGCATCGTTAGTGCCGTGGGACAGCGCGACCAGCGAGGAAGAGAAGATCTGCCCGTAGCGGAAGCCGCCGCGCTTGGGCGCCGCTCCATTCTCGCGCTTGGTGATCGCGTAGGCCAGCTTGGTGCACAGGTACGCGGAGATGCCGGCGATCACCGGCGCGCACAGGGCCGGAAGCAGCACCTTGGAGAGCAGCACGCTGTAGTTCACCGAGGCGAAGCCTGCACCGACGATCGCGGCGCCTACCAGGCCGCCGAACAATGCGTGGGAGGAGCTCGAAGGCAGTCCCAGCAACCAGGTGAACAGGTTCCAGATCACGGCGCCCATCAGGCCGGCGAAAATCATCGCCGGCCCAATAGCCACGCCCGAGGTCGGGTCTTCGTTGATGATGCCACCTGAAATGGTCTTCGCTACCTCGGTGGAGAGGAATGCGCCAACCAGGTTCAGAATTGCGGCGAGGGCAACTGCCTTCTTAGGGGAAATTGCTCCGGTTGCGATTGGGGTGGCCATCGCATTGGCCGTGTCATGGAAACCATTGGTGAAGTCGAAAAACAACGCCAAGGCAATGACCAGGACGACGATAAGCGTCAAATCCATTGAATACCAGCCTGAGGGGTCGAACGGCAAGGAAAAAGAGAACGGGCCAGAAATAGGATCCTGCGAAAGGCATTGGCGTGCAGGACTTCGTTCTAAGCGCAATTTCCATCTTAGGCGTACGGCGCAGTACGTCAATCCGGAACTTCAACCCCATCCGGGGAAAACTCGGATGAACAACTGGTTACCAGAGGGTTAACTAGCCTCCAAGCGCGGTATCGGCGCATCGCAGGCATAAAAAATGTGCGCCAAACCATAAGTGGCTTGGCGCACAATCCAGTGCTTGGCGGTCCCTACTTGACCTGGTCGACGACCGTCTCGGCAACCTGGCGCATGCTCAGGCGGCGATCCATGGAGGTCTTCTGGATCCAGCGGAACGCTTCCGGCTCGGTCAAGCCCATCTTGGTGATGAGCAGCGACTTGGCGCGATCAACCAGCTTGCGGGTTTCGAACTGCTCGGCCAGGTTGCTGACTTCTTCCTCCAGCGCGCGCAGCTCGTCATTGCGGGAAATCGCGATTTCGATGGCCGGAGTGAGGTCTGCCGGGGTGAACGGCTTGACCACGTAGGCCATGGCACCGGCTTCGCGGGCACGCTCCACCAGTTCCTTCTGGCTGAAGGCGGTCAGCAAGACGACCGGGGCGATGCGTTCCTTGACGATGGCTTCGGCGGCGGTGATGCCATCCATGACCGGCATCTTCACGTCCATGAGCACCAGATCGGGCTTCAATTCGCGCGCCTTCTCCAGGGCGGTCTGGCCGTTGTCGGCTTCGGCGACGACGTCGTACCCTTCGGAACGGAGAATTTCGACGATATCCAAGCGGATCAGGGTTTCATCCTCGGCAACGACCACTCGACGCGGAGTGGATTGCACCTCGGATGGGATGCGGGTGATTTCAGGTAGTTCGCTCATTGGCGCCTTCCTCCATGGTCAGAAATCCTGCCCGCTGAATGGGCAGTATCTAGATGGTTTCAGTTCAGCGAAGCCACGTTGCCTCGGTTTCACATCTAAGCCTACTGGCATGTACTCTTGTTGAGGCGAAGACGCGAGGTTCCTGATTAGGAAATCTGGAAAACCTCTAGTAAAGTAGTCAAAGTGCCAGCCCAAGTGGCGGAATCGGTAGACGCGCCGCACTCAAAATGCGGTATCGAAAGATGTGTGGGTTCGAGTCCCACCTTGGGCACCAGCATGAAGGCCGTTGGATCGGAAATTGTCCGGTTCAACGGCCTTTTTTTGCGCGCGCAACCACAGGGCACGTGCTCGAGTTCACAATCGTGCTTTGCGGGCGCCAAGGCAAAAAATCCGCCCTGCTCCAGAATTCTGGAGCAGGGCGGATTTTCTTGCCTCAGCTAGTGCGCGACAGAGCGTCTACAGGTTTTTCGGCGTGGAGACGTTTTCCGGTGCCCACGGACCGACCTTCTCGCGAGCAGGCATCGGCTTGCCATTGACCAGCTGGCCGGCATCGGCGAGGTCGCCGACCTTGTGCACGCGCAGCGAGTTGGTGGACCCCGCCTGTCCCGGAGGGGAGCCGGCGGCGATGCACACGATGTCGTTGAGCTCCGCCAGGCCTTCGGAGAGCAGCGCCTCGTCCACCTGGGCGGTCATCTTGTCAGTGTGGTCGGCGTAGGCCACCAGGCGTGCCTGCACACCCCACATCAGGGTCATGATGTTGTAGGTCTGCTGCAGCGGGGTGAAAGCCAGGACCGGCTTCTTCGGGCGCAGGCGCGAGAGGCGCCGTGCCGAGTCGCCGGACTGGGTGAAGGCGACGATGTACTTCGCGTCGAGCTGATCGGCGATCTCCACCGCGGCACGGGTGATCGCGCCGCCGCGGGTCTTCGGCTGGGAGCCCAAGCGGGGAATGCGATCCAGGCCGTGCTGCTCGGTCGAGGAGATGATGCGCGACATGGTCTCCACAGTTTCCACCGGGTACGCGCCCACGGAGGTCTCCCCCGAGAGCATGACCGCGTCGGCGCCGTCGAGCACCGCATTGGCGCAGTCCGAAGCCTCGGCGCGGGTCGGGGTCGGCGATTCGATCATCGATTCGAGCACCTGGGTGGCGACGATGACCGGCTTGGCCCAGCGGCGTGCCAGCTCCACGGCACGCTTCTGCACGACCGGAACTTCTTCCAGCGGCAGCTCCACGCCCAAGTCGCCGCGGGCGACCATGATGGCGTCGAAGGCATTGATGATTTCTTCCAGCGCGGCCACGGCCTGCGGCTTCTCGATCTTGGCGATCACCGGCACGCGTCGGCCTTCTTCGTCCATGATCTCGTGCACGCGCTCGATGTCCTCGGCATTGCGCACGAAGGACAGTGCGACCATGTCGATGCCGGCACGCAGTGCCCAGCGCAGGTCGTCCTCGTCCTTTTCGCTCAATGCGGGAACGTTCACCGCGACGCCTGGCAGGTTGATGCCCTTGTTATTGGACACCTCGCCTCCGACGACAACCTCGGAACGCACCGAGGTCTGGTCAACTGCCAGCGCCTTGAGCTTGACCTTGCCATCGTTGATCAGCAGGAAATCGCCCGGCTGGACATCGGTGGGAAGGCCCTTGAAGGTGGTGGAGCACAGGTTGCGGGTACCTTCGATGTCCTCAATGGTGATGGTGAATTCCTCACCAGCCTCGAGGATGTACTTGGCGTTGTCCTTGAAGCGGCCAAGGCGGATCTTCGGACCCTGCAGGTCGGCGAAGATGCCAACCGCGCGGCCGATCTCCGCGGCCGCATTGCGCACATTCGCCAGGGATTGTGCGTGCATGGAGTGGTCTCCATGGCTCATGTTCAGGCGGGCTACGTCTACGCCCGCCTTCAGTACCGCTACAGTATTTTCATAACTTGCCAGGGCCGGGCCCCAGGTTGCCACAATCTTTGCGCGTCTCATTCCGTCAGCCAAATGCCTTTCATGTTCACATAGGCAAAATGCGGCCCACCCGGCATCCGGGTGCGCCGCATTCAAGCCTATGTCACTCAAATGATGCTGATGGCCCTATCGGTTGGAGCAACCGGTGCAGGAAGGGTAGTCGAACCCATGAGGAACTTGTCGACCGCGGCCGCGCAAGCGCGTCCTTCGGCGATAGCCCACACGATCAGCGACTGTCCCCGACCGGCGTCTCCGGCGACGAATACCGATTCGGTGTTCGTCATGTAGTAGCCATCTCGGGCGACGTTGCCCCGGTTGTCGAATTCGATACTGACCTGTTCGTCCAATCCGGAAACTTCCGGACCGGTGAACCCGAGGGCAAGCAGAACCAGATCCGCTTTGATTACGCGTTCGGTTCCAGGCTTCGGGAGGCGCTTGCCAGCAACAAATTCTGTCTCTGCAACTGTAACACCGATCACCTTGTTTTGCTCAGTTCCCTCGCCGGAGATGAAGTTCACGGTCGAAGCCAGGTAGGTTCGCTCGCCGCCTTCCTCATGGGAGGTCTGCACCTCGAAAAGCACCGGCATCATCGGCCACGGCTGGTCTTCGCGGCGCTCGGTGCCCGGCTGCTGGCCGATGGCCAGCGTCGTGACGCTCGCCGCTCCCTGGCGCAGGGCGGTGCCGATGCAGTCCGATCCGGTGTCTCCGCCGCCCAGCACGATCACGTGCTTGCCCGCCGCATCGATGCGCGGGGCATCGAGCTGGCCGGCGACCACGCGGTTGCTCTCGGTGAGGAACTCCATGGCATGGTGCACGCCCTCGAGCTTGTTGCCCGGCACCGGCAGCTCGCGCGGCACCGTGGCACCGGTGGCTACGATGACCGCGTCGTAGTCGCGGCGCAGCTGCTTCCAGGAGATGTCCTTGCCGATCTCGATGCCGGTGCGGAAGATCGTTCCTTCGGCTTCCATCTGGGCCAGGCGCAGGTCGATGACCTGCTTCTCCAGCTTGAAGTCCGGGATGCCGAAGCGCAGCAGGCCGCCGATGGCTTCGTCGCGCTCGTAGACGGCCACGGTGTGCCCGGCACGGGTCAGCTGCTGGGCGGCTGCCAATCCGGCCGGCCCCGAACCGACGATCGCCACGCGGTGCTCGGTGTGGCGGGCAGGCGGCTGCGGCACGAAGTCGCCGGCGTCCATCAGGTGGCCAGCGAGTTCGGCTTCGACCTGCTTGATGGTCACCGCGGGCTGGTTGATGCCCAGCACGCAGGAGGACTCGCACGGGGCCGGGCACAGCTTGCCGGTGAGCTCCGGGAAATTGTTGGTGCTCAGCAGCCGGGCGGCCGCATCATCCATCCGGCCCCTGTAGGCCAGGTCGTTGAACTCCGGGATCAGGTTGCCCAGCGGGCATCCCGAATGGCAGAACGGGACGCCGCAGTCCATGCAACGGCCGGCCTGCTCCTCCAGGATGCCGGACTTCTGGCGCTCGACGACCTCCTTGTAGTCCATCAGGCGCACCGGCACCGGGCGCTTGGGCTGGGTGACACGTTCGGTCACCTTCAGGAATCCACGTGGATCAGCCACGGGTCACCTCCAAAATCTTGTTCCATACCTGCGGCGAATCCGGGTTCTGCCCGTTGGCTACTGCGTCGCTGCGCAGCTGCTGCACGGCGGCGAAGTCGCGCGGGGTGATGCTGGTCAGCCGGCTGCGGGTTCGTTCCCAGTCCAGCAGCAGGCGGGAGGCCAGCGGGGATGCGGTCAATGCGATGTGCTCGGTGAGCAGCTCGTGGATGCGTTCGGCTTCGGCATCGGTAATCGGCGCTACCAGCAGGTCCGACTGCCCGGCAGCCAGCGGGTTCAGCTTGGCTGCATCGAAGTCCAGCACCCAGGCCACGCCGCCAGAGAACCCGGCGCCGAAGTTGCGGCCGGTGGCTCCCAGGATCACCACCTGTCCCCCGGTCATGTACTCGCAGCCGTGCTCGCCGATGCCTTCGGTGACAATCGTGGCCCCGGAGTTGCGCACCGCGAAGCGTTCGCCGACCATGCCGTTGATGAACAGCTCCCCGCTGGTGGCGCCGTAGCCGACCACGTTGCCGGCGATGACCTGCTCCTCGGGTTTGGACAGGGTGGTGTGCGGCGGGTGGATCGCGATCCGGCCGCCGGACAATCCCTTGCCGACGTAGTCATTCGCGTCGCCCGAGAGCTTGAGCGTAATGCCCTCGGGAAGGAAGGCGCCCAGCGACTGGCCGGCGCGGCCCGAGAGGTTCACCTTGATGGTGTCCCGCTCCAGGGTCTGCAGCCCGAAGGTCTTGGTCACATGGTGGCCCAGCAGCGTGCCGGTGGAGCGGTCGGTATTCACGATCGCCGCGTCGATGCTGACCGGCAGGCGGTCAGCCAGCGCCGGTCCGGCCGCGGCGAGCAGCTGCTGGTCCAGGTGCGTGTCCAGCCCGTGGTCCTGGCCGATGCGGCGGCGGCGCGCCGCCAGCTCGGTATCCGGCACGTGGGTGATCGCATCCAGCGCCAGCCCGGAGACCTTGTCGTGCGCGGCGAACTGGGCGGGATCGGCCTGGAGCAGTTCGACCTTGCCGATCACCTCGTCCAGGGTGCGCGCCCCCAGCGAGGCGAGCAGCTCGCGCACCTCCTGGGCGATGAACTCGAAGAAGTTCACCACGAACTCGGCCTTGCCGGTGAAGCGTTCGCGCAGCGCAGGATTCTGCGTGGCCACGCCCACCGGGCAGGTGTCCAGGTGGCACACGCGCATCATGATGCAGCCCGAGACCACCAGCGGGGCGGTGGCGAAGCCGAATTCCTCGGCACCCAGCAGGGCGCCGATCAGCACGTCGCGCCCGGTTTTCAGCTGGCCATCGACCTGCACGGTGACGCGGTCGCGCAACCCGTTGAGGATCAGCGTCTGCTGCGCTTCGGCCAAGCCGATTTCCCACGGGGTGCCGGCATGCTTCAGCGAATTCATCGGCGAGGCGCCGGTGCCGCCATCGTGCCCGGAAATCAGCACGACGTCGGCCTTGGCCTTGGCCACGCCGGCCGCGACGGTGCCGATGCCGGACTCGGAGACCAGCTTCACGTGCACGCGGGCGGAAGGGTTGGCGCACTTCGCGTCGTGGATCAGCTGGGCCAGGTCCTCGATCGAGTAGATGTCGTGGTGCGGCGGCGGGGAGATCAGCCCGACACCCGGGGTGGAGTGGCGAGTCTTGGCGATCCAGGGGTAGAGCTTGGCGCTCATCAGCTGGCCGCCTTCGCCGGGCTTGGCGCCCTGGGCCATCTTGATCTGGATGTCATCGGCGTTGGCCAGGTACAAGCTGGTCACCCCGAAGCGGCCCGAGGCGATCTGCTTGACCGCGCTGCGGCGCACCGGATCGAGCAGCCGCTCCGGATCCTCGCCGCCTTCGCCGGTGTTGGACTTCGCGCCCAGCTGGTTCATCGCGATGGCCAGGGTTTCGTGGGCCTCGGCCGAAATCGAGCCGTAGCTCATCGCGCCGGTGGCGAAGCGCTTCACGATGGAGCTGACCGGCTCCACCTCGTCGATGGCGATCGGGGTGATCCCCTCGGTCTTGAACTTCAGCAGCCCGCGCAGGGTCTTGAGCTGTGCGGCCTGGTCGTCGACGGCCTTGGTGTACTCCTTGAACACGTCGTAGCGGCGGGTGCGGGTGGAGTGCTGCAGGCGGAAGACGGTTTCCGGGTTGAACAGGTGCGGCGGGCCTTCGCGGCGCCACTGGTACTCTCCCCCGGTTTCCAGTTCCAGCGGCTGGGCGCCGCCGTCGATCTCCGGGTAGGCGCGGGCATGGCGGGCGGCGGCCTCGGCGGCCACCACATCCAGCTCGATGCCCGAGAGCTTGGTGGCGGTGCCGGTGAAGTACTGGTCGACCACGCGCTGGGACAGGCCCACGGCCTCGAAGGTCTGCGCGCCGCAGTAGCTGGAGACCGTGGAGATGCCCATCTTGGACATGATCTTCAGCACTCCCTTGCCCAGCGCCTTGATCAGGTTGCTGCTGGCCTGGTGCCCGTCAACTCCGGGCAGCTCGCCGTTCTCGGCCATCTGCTCGACCGATTCCAGGGCGAGGTAGGGGTTGATGGCGCTGGCGCCGTAGCCGATGAGCAGGGCGATGTGGTGCACTTCGCGGGCGTCGCCGGACTCGATGATCAGCGAAACGCGGGTGCGGTTGGAGCTCTTGAGCAGGTGGTGGTGCACCGCGGAAGTCAGCAGCAGCGACGGGATCGGCGCCCAGGCCGCGGAGGAATCGCGGTCCGAGAGCACGATGTAGCGCACCCCGCGGTTCACCGCGGCGGAAACCTTCTCGCAGATTTCCTGCAGGCGGGCGCGCAGCTCGGATTCGCCGCCGGCCGGGCGGTACAGGCCGCGCACCTTCAGCGAGTACTTGGCCCCGGATTCGTCGCGCAGGTGCACGATCTTGGCCAGCTGGTCGTTGGTCAGCACCGGGTAGTCCAGCGCGATCTGGGTTTGCGGGACACGGTCCAGGGACAGCAGGTTGCCGTCGGGGCCGATCGCGGTGCCCATCGAGGTGACCAGCTCTTCGCGGATTGCATCCAGCGGCGGGTTGGTGACCTGGGCGAAGGACTGGGTGAAGTAGTCGAACAGCAGGCGCGCCCGGTCAGCCAGGGCGGCAATCGGGGTGTCGGTGCCCATGGCGGCCAGCGGTTCGGCACCGGTGGCGGCCATGGGAGCGAGCAGCACGCGCAGCTCCTCGGTGGTGTAGCCGAAGGTCAGCTGGCGCAGGGCCACGGAGGCGGAGTTGTGGCGCACGTGCTCCAGGTCCGGGAAGTCGGCCAGCGTCTTCAGGTTCTGCGAAACCCATTCGCGCCATGGCTTGGCGGCGGCCACTTCGGCCTTGATCTCGGCGTCCTCGACAATACGCTGGGCGTCCAGGTCCACGGCGAACATCTTGCCCGGGGCGACACGGCCCTTCTTCACGATGTGCTCTTCGTCGACGTCGATCACGCCGACCTCGCTGGCCAGGACCACCAGGCCGTCGTCGGTGACCCACCAGCGGGCTGGGCGCAGGCCATTGCGGTCCAGCACCGCGCCGGCCATCGCGCCATCGGTGAAGCAGACGGCGGCGGGGCCATCCCACGGCTCGATGAGCATGGACTGGTACTGGTAGAAGGCGCGCAGGTCCGCGTCCATCTGATCGTCGTTTTCCCACGGCTGCGGGATCATCATCATGATGGTCTCGGTCACGTTGCGGCCCGAGAGCATGAGCATTTCGGCGACCTCGTCGAAGGAGGCCGAGTCCGAGGCGCCGGCGGTGCAGATCGGGAACAGTTCTTCGGGCACCTCGCCGAGCAGCTCGGATTCCAGGGTCGACTGGCGGGCGCGCATCCAGTTGCGGTTGCCCTTGACGGTGTTGATCTCGCCGTTGTGCGCGATGGTGCGGAAAGGCTGGGCCAGCGGCCACGACGGGAAGGTGTTGGTGGAGAAGCGCGAGTGCACGATCGCGCAGCGGCTGGTGAAGCGGGCGTCGGACAGGTCCGGGTAGAACGGCTCGAGCTGCGCGGTGGAGACCATGCCCTTGTAGACGATGGACTGCGAGGAGAACGAGGCGAAGTACACGCCCATCTTGTTGTGCGCGCGGCGGCGGATGCGCCAGGCGGCGGCGTCCAGCTCGCGGCGGGTGGCGGCCGGGGCGCCAGCGTGGGCGCCGATGAAGATCTGGGCGATGTACGGCATCACCTTGCGGGCCGAGGCGCCGAGCACGTCGGAATCAACCGGTACCTCGCGCCAGCCGAGCACCGCCAGGTTCTCCTCGGCGGCCATGGTTTCCAGTTCTTCCTGGGCGAAGGCACGTTCGCCGGCGTCGGCCGGGAGGAAGCCCATGCCCACGGCGTAGGAGCCGGCGGCGGGAAGATCGAATGCGGTGACGCTGCGCAGGAAGGCGTCGGGCAGATGCAGCAGGATGCCGGCGCCGTCGCCGGTGCCTTCATCGGCCCCGATGGCGCCGCGGTGCTCAAGCCGGCGCAGGGCGGTCAGCGCGTGGGCGACGATCTCGTGGCTGGCATCGTTCTTCAGGGACGCGATCATCGCCAGGCCGCAGGCATCCTTTTCGGCCGCTGGGTCATACAGACCCTGCGCGCCAGGCAGCGCGGAAAAACGGGTGTAGGGCGAGGGGACCTCCTCGCCAAAACCTGGCGAGGCGTTCATCTGGACTCCGGTCATGCTCATGAGCGTGCCTTTCTGTGGTTCATGCAGGATAGGCGCGCGGCAGCCCCCGGTAAAGGGCTTATTCTTGGCAAGGGCTTCCGGCCGCCTGGATGTTTCATCTAGCTGAAACTTTTCGACAGTGCTAAGCGGGGTCTGCTTGCGCATCGAGGTTTCGGGGACGAACATTTCCCACCTCGTTGTGGTGCTGCACCAGCTGGCCTTTCCAGGGGTCGATCGACCAGCGTGGCGCGTGGATCACACGTTACGCAGGTTTTGTTTCTCGCATGCGCGTGCTTGTGTTTCAGGAATGTTAAAAACTTCTGCCGCTACCGGCGCGGAAAAAGCAGTTTTTTGCGGGCGGGGATCGCGAAAACCGGTTTTGCCAGCCGGTTTTGATAGCCGCCCAATGTTTCGGGCATGTTGCGCCCGAGGGACGGAAAACTGCCCAGATTTTCCGGACATTTCGCCATATTGGGGCCAGGGCGCGTCATGAAAGCGGATCCGGGCAGCTGCTGGCGCGGCTTAAACCACCGGTGGCCGGCAAGCGTGGATGCTTGCCGGCCACCGGAATGGGGCTATGGAATTATTGCTGCCGCTCTGTGGCGTCGCTGCCCGGATCGGAGCTGGACTCCGCCGGTGAGTGCGCGGCGGGCTTGGCGCGATCTGCTTCGACCGGCTGCGCCGGGGCCCTGCCTGGCAGGTAGAACGGATCGACCTGCTGCCTGCGCAGCTTGCCCAGGACCACGATCAGCGCGAGGATGCCGGCGATGGCGATGCCGATCGCCAGCCACTGGTGCACGCGCAGGGCCAGCGGCCCGATGGCGATGATTTCGGCCGGGTCCAGGCGCAGCGATTCGGTGAAGGTGCGGCCGATGCCGTACCAGATCATGTAGCAGCAGAACAGTGAGCCGCGGCGCAGCTTGAACTTCCGGTCCAGCGCGATCAGCACGAAGGCGCCCAGCACATTCCACAGCGACTCGTACAGGAAGGTCGGGTGGAAGAGCGTGTCCGCGGGCAGCCCGGCCGGGAAGTTGTAGCTGTCCGCATCGATCTCCAGGCCCCACGGCAAGTCGGTCGGCGCGCCGAACAGCTCCTGGTTGAACCAGTTGCCCCAGCGCCCGGCCGCCTGCGCCAGCAGCAGGCCGGGCACGGCCGCGTCGACGAAGGCCGAGAGCCGGATGCCGGCTTTCCGGCAACCGATCCACGCTCCGAGTGCACCGAGCGACACCGCGCCCATGATGCCCAGCCCGCCAAGCCAGATCTGCGGGATCTCGGCCAGGTGGGCGGTTTGCCCGCCGAGCCCGAAGTAGTACATCGGGTCGGTGATCAGCACATGGTAGAGGCGTCCGCCGATGATGCCGAAGGGGATCGTCCAGATGGCGATGTCCCAGAGCATGTCGGAGTTGCCGCCGCGGGCACCGAGGCGCTTGTTGGTCAGCCACAGCGCGATCAGGATGCCCGCGAGGATGCACAGCGCGTAGGCGTGGATGGTCAGCGGGCCGATCGAGATCCTGGCGAATTCCGGCGGCGGCGAAGGGATGGAGGCGGGCAAGGCAAGCGCCAGCTGCGCGGCAAAAGCCATCAGGCCCGTCCGCTCAGTTCGGCGGCCAGGGCGCCCACGGCCGGCACTCCCCCGTCACGCAGGGCGGCGACCAGCGCGGTGCCGACGATCACGCCGTCGGCGTAGGCGCCGATTTCTTCCACGTGCTCGCGGCGCGAGACGCCCAGGCCCACGCAGGCATTCTCGGCGCCGGCGTTGTGGGCGGCGGCGACCACTGCCTGCGCGGCGGAGGAAACCTCGGTACGGGCGCCGGTGACGCCCATCAGCGACACGCAGTAGACGAAGCCGGAGGACGCATCCACGGTGCGCTGCACCCTCGCTTCGGTGGACGAAGGGGCAATGAGGAACACGCGCTCCAGGCCGTGCTTCTCGCTGGCCTGGATCCATTCGGCGGCCTCGTCGGGCACCAGATCCGGGGTGATCAGGCCGGCGCCGCCGGCTTCGGCGAAGCGCCGGGAGAACTCGTCCACGCCCAGGCGCAGCACCGGGTTCCAGTAGGTCATGACCATTACGGCCACGTCGGTGCGTTCGGTGATTCCGCGCACGATGTCGAAGATCTGCGGGACCTTGAAGCCGTTGGCCAGCGCCTGCACGGTCGCTTCCTGGATCACCGAACCGTCCATCACCGGGTCGGAGTACGGGATGCCGATCTCGATGACATCCACGCCGTTCTCGGCCAGCGCCACGGCGGCCTCGATGCTGGTGGCGACGTCGGGGAAGCCGGCAGGCAGGTAGCCGATGAGGGCCGGGCGGCCCTCGGCGCGGGCTACGGCGATCTTCTGGGCGCTGGTCACGCGGGTCATCTACTTCTCCTCGGATTTCTGCGAGCCGGAGTTCTGCGCAGTGGCCGCGTTGATTTCGGCCTCGGCGTCTTTTTCGTCGATCATGTTGAACCAGGCGGCAGCGGTGCCCACGTCCTTGTCCCCGCGGCCCGAGAGGTTCGCGATGATGATGGTCTCTTCGGGGACCGCGCCTTCGGCGATCTTGCGCGCCGCCAGGCGGATGGTGCCGGCCAGGGCGTGCGCGGACTCGATCGCCGGCAGGATGCCCTCGGTGCGGCACAGCGCCTTGAACGCGTCCATCGCCTCGGTGTCGGTGACCGGCTCGTACTTCACGCGGCCGATGTCGGCCAGGTAGGCGTGCTCCGGGCCGACGCCCGGGTAGTCCAGGCCCGCGGAGATGGAGTGCGATTCGACGGTCTGCCCGTCCTCGTCCTGCATCAGGTAGGACTTCGCGCCATGCAGCACGCCCGGGCGGCCCAGGGTGATGGTCGCGGCGTGGCGGTCGGTGTCCACGCCGTCGCCGCCGGCCTCGTAGCCGTAGATCTCCACCTCGGGATCGTCGAGGAAGCCGTGGAAGATGCCGATCGCGTTCGATCCGCCGCCGATGCAGGCGGTGACCGCGTCGGGCAGGCGGCCGGCCTGGGCCAGGATCTGCTCGCGGGCCTCGTCGCCGATGACCTCGTGGAAGTAGCGGACCATGGCCGGGAACGGTGCGCCGCCGGCGGCGGTGCCCAGCAGGTAGTGGGTGTTATCCACGTTGGCCACCCAGTCGCGCAGCGCCTCGTTGATCGCGTCCTTCAGCGTCTGGGAGCCGACGGTGACCGGGATGACGGTGGCGCCGAGCAGGCGCATGCGCGCGACATTCAGCGCCTGCCGGCGGGTGTCTTCCGCGCCCATGTAGACCACGCATTCAAGGCCCATCAGGGCCGCGGCGGTGGCCGAGGCGACGCCGTGCTGGCCGGCGCCGGTCTCGGCGATGATGCGGGTCTTGCCCATGCGCTTGGCCAGCAGCGCCTGGCCGAGCACGTTGTTGATCTTGTGGCTGCCGGTGTGGTTCAAGTCCTCGCGCTTGAGGAAGATCCGCACCCCGCCGCAGTACTGCTCGGAAAAGCGCTTGGCTTCGGTGAGCAGGGAGGGGCGCCCCGAGTAGTTCTTGTTCAGGTCCTTGACCTGGGCGATGAACTCGGGGTCGTTCTTGGCCGCTTCGAAGGTCTCGTTCAGCTCGTCCATGGCGGCCATGAGGGACTCGGGCATCCATCGCCCGCCGTAGGCACCAAAGTACGGGCCGCTTGCGTGCCTTAGCGACTGTGCATCGATCGACTGGCGGTGCTCGGAGTTTTCCGGAGTGCTCATCGATTCCCTCTTTCCTCGTACGGAGCTTGATTCGTGGTAAGTCTCGTGCCCCGCCGGAAACTCCTGCGGGGCACGAAAAGCAGTTCTGGGTCCTTCGCCGCCGTGCGCGGCTAGCGCTGCGGCTTGGCGCCGGTACCGGCCTTGATGAACGCGGCGACCGAAGCGCGCGGATCGGCATGCTTCACCAGCGCTTCGCCCACCAAGACCGCGTCGGCGCCGGCCGCACCGTATTGGACGACCTGTTCGGTGGATTCCACACCGGACTCGGCGACGATCACCGCCTGGGCCGGCAGCAGCGGAGCGAGCTTGCCGAAGGTGGCTGGATCGACGTCCAGCGTCTTCAGGTTGCGCACGTTCACACCGATGATCTTCGCTCCGGCCTTGCTGGCGCGGGCGATTTCCTCCTCGGTGTGGGTCTCCACCAGGGCGTTCATTCCCAGCTGGTGAGTCAATTCTAGGAAAGATGCCAGCAATTCATCATTCAGCGCCGCAACAATGAGCAACACGAGGTCAGCGCCGTGGGCGCGGGCTTCGTAGATCTGGTACTCGTCGACCGTGAAATCCTTGCGCAGCACCGGAATCTGCACGGCAGCGCGTACCGCATCGAGATCCTGCAGCGAACCGCCGAAACGGCGGGCTTCGGTGAGCACGGAAATCACCGAGGCGCCACCGGCCTCGTATTCAGCGGCCAGTACGGCAGGCTCCGGGATATCTGCCAGCGCGCCCTTGGACGGGGACTTGCGCTTGACCTCGGAGATGACACGCAGCGTGGTGTCGCGGGCGGCCTGGTCGGCGTGGCCACCGAGCGCGGCGAAAGCATCGCGCGCAGGAGCTGCCGCTGCCGCGGCCTGCTTGATCGCTTCCAGGCTGGTGATTGCGCGACGGGCGCCCAGGTCTTCCCGGACGCCCGCGATGATCTCATCAAGAACAGTCAATTTAGTGCGATGCTCCGCTGCGAGCGCCGCCCACGCCGAAACCGGCTGCCTTCAGGATCCAGCCCAGGAGCAGGCCAACCACCATGATGCCGCAACCGACCCAGACGATGGACCAGGCGAAGTAGGCGAAGGCGATGCCGGCCACGATTGAACCGGCAATCATGGTCAGTACGCAGGCCCACGCTGCGATGGAGTTACCGTGGCCAATCTCTTCGGTGTATACCGGATCGAGCTCGGTGTTCTGCGACATGTTCGATGTCTCCTCATGTTGTGATGCTGCGTCCCGGCAGGGCGTTGCTGCCCGGGACGTTGGTCTTCAGGTTCCATTCTGCCACCTGCGCGCGGGAACCTCCTATTCCGGAAGCCTTCGTTTCGCGCCGGTGGTGCGAATCACGATCCGCCCGGGTTATTTCCGGCCAGCAGTCGGGTCTTCGCCGTCCGAGAGCTGCTCCCAGCTGGCGATGTTGCGCGAGGACTGGTCCTTGGGCTCCGCGCTGGACCTTGCCGCCTGCCGATCGTACTTGCTGGCCTTGGCGGGCCAGCGGCCGGCGAAGACGAACACCAGCACGGCCTGCAGCACCATCAGCGCTCCGGCGAACACCGCCACCGCTGGCCACGCGCTGAGCGTGTACTCGCCGACGTTCTGGGCCAATCCGGTAGCTTCGGCCACGGTAGTGGAGGCGACGGCCTGCGGATCGCGCAGCGCCCCGAGGCCGGCGGCAACCACGGTGGCACCGGCGAGCAGGCAGATCGCCGCAATGATGTAGCGGGCGATCTTCCCGGCGATCAGCAGCGCCAGCGAACCGGCCAGCACCACCACGGAGACCGCGGTGACCGAGGCGGCCGCGGTGGCGCCGTCGATGGCGATCTGCGGGATCTGCACGGAGCTGGAGGCCACATCGACGGTGATCCATGTGCGGGTGGCCGACCAGAGGCCGATCAGTGCGCCGGCCATGCCGAAGAGGGCGAGGGTGCGGGCGCTGGTCAATTTCTTCACTTCGTTTCACCTGATTCGGTGTTGATGTTGTGGGCCGCACGCATCGACTGCGCAGCCCAGACGGCGCGCAGCGGAGCGGCTGCCTTGTTCACGGTTTCCAGGGCTTCGTCGGCGAACTTCGAGTCGTTGACGATGCCGCCGCCGGCTTGCACATAGGCGCGTTCCCCCTTGAGCAGGGCGGAGCGGATGGCGATGGCCATGTCCATGTCGCCGGCGAAGTCCAGGTAGCCGACCACGCCGCCGTAGATGCCGCGGCGGTACGGTTCGTACTCGTCCAGCAGCTGCAGGGCGCGGGGCTTCGGTGCGCCGGAGAGCGTGCCGGCCGGGAAGGTCGCGGCCAGCACGTCGTAGGCGTCCACGTCGTCGCGGGTCTTGCCCACCACATTGGAGACCAGGTGCATGATGTGGCTGAAGCGCTCGACCTCC
Source organism: Glutamicibacter sp. NPDC087661 (assembly GCF_044743275.1). Taxonomy (NCBI): domain Bacteria; kingdom Bacillati; phylum Actinomycetota; class Actinomycetes; order Micrococcales; family Micrococcaceae; genus Glutamicibacter; species Glutamicibacter sp. NPDC087661. Next base: position 695,627 of record NZ_JBIUWE010000001.1, on the reverse strand, counting down.
ATGAACTGGGTGACTTCCACGGTGCCGGCCTTGCAGACCCGCGAGAGGTCGTTGCGCGAAAGGTCAACCAGCATCAGGTGCTCGGCGCGCTCCTTCTCGTCGTTGAGCAGCGACTTCTCGTGCAACTGGTCGTCCTCGTAGTTCGCCCCGCGCGGGCGGGAACCGGCGATCGGGTGGGTGACCACGTGCGAATCGTTGACGGTGACCAGCGCTTCGGGCGAGGATCCGACGATCTCGAACCGTTCGCCGTGCTCGTTGACGAAGTTGAACAGGTACATGTACGGGCTCGGGTTAGTCGCGCGCAGCACGCGGTAGACATCCAGCGCGTCGGCCTGCGTTTCCAGCTCGAAGCGGCGCGAGACGACGATCTGGAAGACCTCTCCGTCCACGATCGCGGTCTTGGACTTGGCCAGCGCCTTGAGGTACTCGTTCTCATCCCAGGAGTGGGTGACAGCTTCCATCAGGGTTTCGCGCGGCACATCGGTACCGGTGAGCACCGCCGCGGCCGAATCCACCGGCACCGCGAGCTGGTCGAGCATCGCCTGCAGGCGGGTGACGGCACGGTCGTAGGCGTCGTCGACATTCTCGTCGCTGCCATCGAAATTGATCGCGTTGGCGATCAGCGTGACGGTGCCTTCGGCCGCATCATGGGCAGCCATGTCTGCTACCAGGTTCATGCTCAGCTCAGGCAGGTTCAGATCATCGGCCGGCGGGTTGGGCAGCTTCTCCCAGTGGCGCACGCATTCCCAGCCGATGAAGCCGACCATGCCGCCGGTCAAGGGAGGCATGCCGGGAACGGGTTCGGTCTTCAGCGCGCGCACGGTGTCGCGCAAGACCTCCACGCCCGCACCGCCGGCAGGCAGGCCAGCTGGCGCATGGCCCTGCCAGTAGGCTTCTGAACCACGGGTGCTCAGCGTTGCCGGGGAGTTCACTCCAATGAAGGAATAGCGGCTCCAGACACCGCCCGGGGCAGCCGATTCCATCAGGAAAGTGCCCGGGCGGCCCTGCGCCAGGGTGCGGTAGAGGCCGATGGGCGTGAGCGAGTCAGCCAGCACGGTGATGGTCACGGGGATGACACGACGGTTCGCGGCCATGGCGCGGAAGGACTCGCGGGACGGGGAAATCTTGCCAAGGGTTTTCATCTGTGTTCTTCTTCTACGTATTCTTCGAGCGCGTGCTGCGATGCGCAGCTGGGCGCGGCATTCCCGGCGCTAGCCAACCGCGTGTGCCGGTGCTTCGAAAGTCCTACTCGGGGCGGTGGTCCACGACGGCCGGCAATTCACGATCGGTGAAGCAGGATTCGGTGCCGGTGTGGCAGGCGGCGCCTACCTGGTCGACCTGCACCAGCAGCGCGTCCCCGTCGCAATCCAGGGCAACGGACTTCACGAACTGGAAGTGGCCGGAGGTGTCGCCCTTGCGCCAGTACTCCTGGCGGGAACGGGAGTAGAAGGTGACCCGGCCAGTGGTCAACGTGCGGTGCAACGCTTCATCGTCCATCCAGCCGAGCATCAGCACTTTCCCGGAGTCGTACTGCTGCGCGATGGCAGCAAACAGGCCATTGGCATCTCGCTTGAGACGCCTGGCAATAGCCGGGTCGAGGCTATGGGATTCAGGGCTCGGATTCGAGCCGTCGTTAGAAGTAGACATCACCATTAGCATACTGGTTTTCCGCGGAATCCAGAGACCTGTGACGTACCGCTCGTCGACGCGCCACGCCGTCTTGGCGACACCACTTTCACCTTGCACAATTAGTCACTTGGAGCGTGCTAGTTTCAGAAGTGATGCACTTAGTTCAGGCTTCCAGACTTGCGTTGGCCGAGACCCTGCTTGCGGCAGGACCTACCGCCGACACCCTTTGCGACGGTTGGCAGACCCGCCATCTCGCCGCTCACCTTGTGTTGCGCGAAAGCTCACTGCTTTCTGCCGGCATGTTCTTCAAACCGCTGTCCAAGAAGCTCGAGGCGAAGCAGAACCAAATGGTGATCGCGGCGCAGACTCCCGAAGGCTATGCCGGGTTGGTCCGCAGCTTCCGATCGGGTCCGCCCGCTTTCTCGCCCTTCGCCATCGACAAGGTCAACCAGTCGGCGAACCTCTCCGAGTTCTTCATCCACACCGAAGATGTGCGGCGTGCCCGCGGCCAGTGGGCTCCGCGGGTCCTGGACACCGAGTACACCGAACTGCTCTGGCAGTCGCTGACCCGCATGTCTCGCCTGCTGTTCCGCCATGCGCCAATTGGCATCATCCTGACGCGTCCCGATGGCCAGCGTCATGTCGCCAAGAAGGCTCCGAACGCTGTTTCGATTACCGGCCCGGTCACCGAGCTGATGATGTACTCGTTCGGCCGCATCGACCAGAGCCTGGTCTTGTTCGAAGGCGGGGAAACCGCATTGGAAATCGTCAAGGGCTTCAAGCCAGGGCTATAAAGCTCCCTTGGTTATCCACATTCGTGGGTGTGCCGTCCAAGTTCGCGTCGCACCGGCCTAGGATTTCGAGCAATCGATATCCAACAGGTCTGGAGCTTGGCCATGAACACGCGCAGAGTCCTTGAGCATTACCCCAGTGTCGCTATCGCCATCGTGCCCGCGTTCGTCTTGGTTGCCCTGGTTTCAGCACTCTTCGTTTCAGTCGCTCCCGCCGATCCGGCGTCCTCGGCTTCATTGCCGACTGCTTCAAGTACCACGCAGGCACCTCCATCAAGCGAACTGGAGCTTCCGGAGTCGGCAGATATCACGTATGAAAAATCGGATTACGGAGTCCAGGACGCCGCAACGTACTTCTTCGACTTGCTCAATTATGAAATCATCTACCAAGACTCCGCCGATTTCACCCCGATAGTTACCGGAACATGCAAAGCGGAACAGTGCTGGAAGACCTTCCGCGAGCAAGAAGACCTCCGAACAGGTCCGGAATACATGCAAACCGGCGGCTACTACTTCCTGCACACGGACTATATCGTCCGGTTTGACGGTAATTCTGCTTATCTGATGGGCGAGCTGACCTTGTCTGAACGTTCGCGCCTTCGTCCCGATCAGGAAAACATCATTGTCGAAGAACAAAATCTGGGTGAAATCACCATGGGACTTGAATACACCGACAACGGATGGAAAGTTTCTGCCATCGCGCTTGAGAGTCCCCCGAGTAAAGCACCGCTCAGCTAATTGAACGTGCCTGATTTCAGGCTAGGCGATTCCATGAGTCCTGAAATCAAACGTCGCCAGCCGCATCGTTTCACTCCAGTCCGTCATCAAACGTGGTTACAGGTAGTTGGGATTCGGGATTTAGCTGCCCTGAGTTTTCCACAGATTCCTCGAAAACTCTCCACTTTCTTGAAACACGGGCATAGGATGGCGCACAACCTGGCATTCCCAATGATCATGGAGAGTTCGAATGGACACTCGGAAAATTGCAGTTGTCGCGTCCGTTGCAGCTGTTGCGCTCGCACTATCAGGCTGCAACGCCGGGAACGCTGAAGGGCCAAAGACCTCACCGTCCGCCGCTATCGAGACGTCACCGAATCCGGTTTCGACAGCAGAGAAGCCGTCGCCGGCCGAAAGCCTCAAGTACAAGCCTGCCTCAGCCGATGGACCCGCAGAAAATGTTCCTGTCCCGGAACGGCCAGCACTTGCGGGCGAGTACAGCGAGGACGGAGCAGCCGCCTTCACCAAGTTCTATTTTGATCTAGTGAACTATTCCATCGAAACTAACGATGCGGCGCCTCTAAAAAAGGTAACCACCAAAGAATGTATTGTGTGTGGCGTTTCAATAATCGATGAAGCGACAGAAGCGGAGGAATTAGGTAAATGGCAGGTCGGTGGAAAACATCACCCCAAGATTCTTGATGCCTATATAACTGGGGAAAACTTAGCGGCGGTCACTGTCGAGTACACAGCTGATAATGCAGAAATTTATCTCGCCCCACATGAACTTGCTTCTAAATTAGACAAGCTAGAACCAACTACTGTAGCTGTGGGCGTGAAATTCGATCGTGACTGGAAAGTTTACGAAATTATCGGTGCGGAATAATGAAGTTGAAAGTATCAATGAGAGTGTCGTTAGTTCTCACATTTTCCGTTGGCTTACCAGCTCTTCTTGGCATACAAGCACCCCTCGGTTTAGCAGACCAAGATGAGCGCGGGATTCGCATGCGCCCCGAATCAATTCACGAAAGTCACGACGAAAAGAAAGATTTCAACTATCAGGAGGAATCTCGAAATTCGCAACCCAAAAAACAACCCCATTCGAAGCCTTCTCCTAAAGAGCAATTCTCCATACGCGATTACGAAAGTTGTGACCCCAGAAGCTCGAAGGCGCGATTCTGTATCAGCATTCCTGAGGAAGGAAATTGCCCAGATGGGGCGGCCCCGGTATATCGCCAAGTGATCGATAGTCAAGGTTACGTCGTTCGGCAGTACCGTTACTGCGCCGGAAACCCACCAAAAATCGACCTACCTGAAGACTCGATTACCCAGGAAATATTGATAGATATAAACACATTCAAAGAATATCCAATACTCCCTTCGAAAATAATGAGTTACCCAAAGAAATTTTCTCTAAGAAACGGGAATACGCATTTCTTGGCTACCGAAGAAGTCCAATCTTTCTCATCTAACCTCTCGGGCTCAAATATAAGTATCAGGGCAATACCGATTCAGTGGAACTGGAACTATGGCGATGGGACTACTCGAAATCTTGATTTCCCTGGAGATCCGATGCCTCACCATACGCTGAGAGATAAAACCCCCACGAGTCATTCGTACAGCGAGACTGGCACATTCAAAGTAGGGGTGACCACTCTCTACCGCGGAGAATTCAGCGTCGATGGTGGCGCGTGGCAAGCTATACCCGGCCAGGCTGCCGTCGCCAGCGTTCCTATTGAAATTGACGTCTGGCGGACCGAGAAGGAACTGATTGCCAACGATTAGCCGGGTACAGCTAAGGCCCAGCTCCATTTGGTGCTGGGCCTTCGGCTTACGTGCCTAGCGAACTGGGTAGCCAGCTTCGCGGATGGCCTGTTTGACCTTGGCGATCATGTCCTTCGGACCGAAGTGGAAAATCGAGGCGGCCAAAACAGCGTCGGCGCCTGCTTCGATTGCTGGAGGGAAGTCCTCAGGCTTTCCTGCACCACCCGATGCGATCAGCGGGACCGAGACCTCGGCGCGAACTGCACGGATCATTTCCAGATCGAAACCATCCTTGGTGCCATCAGCATCGATCGAGTTCAGCAGGATCTCCCCCACGCCTCGTTCAGCCGCTTCCTTGGCCCAAGCTACGGCGCACATGCCCGTGCCGGTCCGACCACCATGAGTAGTAACCTCGTAGCCCGATGCAATCGTCGGATCATCTGTGCGTCGGGCGTCGAGCGACAGCACGAGTACCTGGGAGCCGAAGCGCTGGGTAATCTCGTTGATGACCTCAGGACGGTTCACCGCCGCGGTATTGATCGAGGCCTTGTCGGCGCCGTTGCGCAGCAGGCGATCGACGTCTTCGGCAGCGCGGACGCCTCCGCCTACGGTCAGCGGGATGAAAACTTCTTCTGCGGTATGGCGAACGACCTCATAAGTAGTTTCACGATCCGCGCTGGATGCGGTGACATCCAAGAAGGTCAACTCGTCGGCACCTGCATCATTGTAGCGACGGGCAAGCTCAACGGGATCGCCAGCATCGCGAAGCCCCGCAAAGTTCACGCCCTTCACAACACGTCCGGCGTCAACGTCGAGGCAAGGAATAACACGAATTGCAACGCTCATCAGCGAATTTTCCTTGTCTACTTAGATGCGGCAGGCGTGGATCTGGCTGACCAAGATGGCGCGGGCGCCAACTTCGTACAGCTCGTCCATGATGTTATTGGTCTGCGACTTCTTGACCATGGCGCGCACGGCCACCCAATCGGAGTTTGCAAGGTCCGACACGGTTGGCGATTCCAGGCCAGGGGTCAGCTCGCAAGCCTGGTCGGCAAGCTCGCGGCGGACGTCGTAGTCGAGCATGACGTACTGGCGGGCAACGAGCACACCGTTCAGGCGGCGGATCAGTACGTCCAAGCCGGATGGCTTGTGGCCGACACGGCCGATCATGACTGCTTCGGAGTTCAGCAGCGGATCGCCGAAGATCTCCATGCCAGCGGCCTTGATGGTATTGCCGGTTTCTACAACGTCAGCGATGGCATCGGCCACGCCCAGCCGGACCGAGGATTCGATGGCACCGTCAAGGCGCACGATCGAAGCCTGGATGCCGGACTTTTCGAGGTAGTGGCGCAGCAGCACGTCATAGCTGGTGGCAATGCGCTTGCCATTGAGCTGCTGTGCATCGTTGAAGGCGCCAACCGGGGCAGCGAAGCGGAAAGCCGATTTCCCGATGCCTAGCGAGAGCTGCTCTTCGACAGCGTCGTCGACATCTGCGTCAAGGTACAGATCGCGACCGGTGATGCCTACGTCCAGGATTCCCCGGCCGACATAGACTGCGATGTCGCGCGGACGCAGGTAGAAGAATTCAACTTGGTTTTCCTCATCGACCAGGACCAGTTCGCGGGAATCGCGGCGCTGGAGGTAGCCGGCTTCCTTGAACATGGTGGAAGCGATTTCGGATAGGGCACCCTTATTGGGTAGGGCTACGCGGAGCATTATTGACTCATTTCGTCATGAATGGCGCTGCGGCGATTAGCCATAAACAAGCGCCAAGGATTAATTCGTTGGCCGTTGTTTCTGCCGCCGTGCGTTGACTGCGCCCTGATCGGCAGTGGATCAGGCCGCAATCGCGCGACGGCTATAGATGCTTGTAAACGTCGGCCAAGGTCATTCCCTTGGCGATCATGAGGACCTGAAGGTGGTACAGCAGCTGGGAGATCTCCTCCGCCGCGGCCTCATCGGTTTCGTACTCCGCAGCCATCCAAACTTCAGCGGCTTCCTCGACGATCTTCTTGCCGATGCCATGGACACCAGAGTCGAGTTCGGTGACGGTACGTGAGCCTTCCGGGCGGGATTGTGCCTTGAGCGATAGTTCGCTGAAGAGCTCGTCAAAAGTTTTCACGGAACTTATCCTAGCTGTTTTCTCTGCAGGGGCTGCATTCTGGTGGCCCTTTGTGACAGGGCCACCCGAATGCTATGGCAGTGCGGCTACCGTCATGACGGCAGCCGAGTAGGCTTCATAGCCTTTGTCCTCGCTGGAGTTTTCCAAGCCAGCGCGGTCAAGGGCCTGCTCTTCGTTATCGCAGGTGAGCACGCCAAAACCGATTGGTGTTTTGGTGTCCACGCTCACATTGGTTAAGCCATTGGTCGCGGCCAAGCAGACGTAGTCAAAGTGCGGGGTACCGCCACGGATGACCACGCCGAGCGCGATGACCGCGTCGTAGTCGCCGGCAAGGGTGGAGGCAGCGACCGGCAATTCGAAGGTGCCCGGTACACGGACCAGGGTGGTGCTCGATTCCAGACCGGCATCCTTGGCGGCGCGCTCGGCGCCGTCAATCAGTCCGTTCATGATCACCTCGTGCCAGCTCGCGGCCACGATGGCCACCTTGAGCTGTGAGAACTTCTCCTGAACGGCCAGGGCCTTCAGCTGTTCGCTGACATCGGCAGGTGCGCCATGCTTGCTCATCTTGATGCTCCTTCTATTCTTCTGGATTCGTGGGGTTCAGGCGCCGTGGTAGGCGTCGGCCTGCTGGTCATCGTCGGCATCGGGCAGATCCAGGTGGTGGCCGAAGCGCGTCTGCTTGGTGCGCAGGTAGGCCGAGTTCTGCTCACGCGGTGCAATCTGCAGGCCGATCAGCTCTGCTACCTTGATTCCCGCGTCATTCAGCTGTTCCTGCTTGTCCGGGTTGTTGCTCAGCAATCGGATTTCGTCCATGCCCATGGCCTTGAGGATGGCAGCGACGGCGAAGTACTCGCGTGCGTCGGCAGGGAAGCCCAGATGCAGGTTGGCGTCCAGGGTATCCATGCCGCCTTCCTGCAGGGCGTAGGCGCGCAGCTTGTTGGCCAGGCCGATGCCGCGGCCTTCGTGCCCGCGGATGTAGATGACGTGACCGCCTTCGCGGGCGATGGTTTCCATTGAAGCATGCAGCTGTTCGCCGCAGTCGCACCGGTAGGAACCGAAAATGTCCCCGGTGAGGCACTCCGAATGGATGCGCACCAGGTTGCCGGGCTTAGCGCCGTCGGGGCCGGCGTGGCTGAGCACGACGTGCTCGTGGCCTTCTGCGGTAGCAGCGCGGGCGGTGAAGTCCCCGAAGGCGGTGGGCAGCTTGATCGGATCGGTCAGCTCGATCTCGTCGTTGACTCGGCGCCAGCGGGCCAGGTCGTCGATGGAGATCAGCGGCAAGTTGTGTTCAGCTGCGAAGACGCGCAGGTCATCCAGGCGCATCATTTCACCGTCGTCCTTGGTGATTTCGCCGATCACCCCAACCGGTTCCAAGCCGGCGGCCTGGCACAGGTCGACCGCCGCTTCGGTGTGCCCGCGACGTTCCAGCACTCCCCCGGCCGCAGCTCGCAGCGGGAAGATATGGCCCGGGCGGGAGAGCTGGGCCGGTTCGGTGGCCGGGTCGGCCAGCAGTCGGCTGGTCAGCGCACGATCGGCAGCGGAAATACCGGTGGTGATCCCTTCGGCGGCGTCGCAGGTGACGGTGAAGGCAGTGCCCTTGGCATCCTGGTTGATGCCGACCATCGGGGCCAGGCGCAGCGCGTCGGCCCGCTTGGCGCCCAAGGGCACGCAAATCACCCCTGAGGTGTAGCGGATGGTGAAGGCCATCAGCTCGGCCGTAGCGTGCTGGGCGGCGAAGATGATGTCGCCCTCGTTTTCCCGGTCCTCGTCGTCGACGACCACTACGGCTCGGCCGGCGGCCAGGGCTGCCAGCGCGGTAGGGATGGAATCCAAAGTCGAGGTGCCCATTACTGCTGGCCTCCGAATTCATTCAGGCGTGCCACGTACTTGGCGAGCACGTCGACCTCGATATTGATCTTCTCGCCCACTTGGCGGGTGCCCATGGTGGTCTCGGCGAGGGTGATCGGGATGATGCCGACCTCGACCCAGTGCCCACCGGAATTCGTTGCCGGGGAGACTGCGGTAATGGTCAGCGAGATGCCGTCCAGCGCAATGGAACCCTTTTCCGCGGTCAGCGGCGCGTAAGCAGCGTCGATTCCAATGCGGAAGGTGGTCCACTGGCCGTGGTCTTCGCGGGCCAGCACCTCGCCGACGGAGTCTACGTGGCCCTGCACCACATGCCCATCGAGCCGGCCTCCGGCGGGGGTGCAGCGTTCGAGGTTGACCTGGTCGCCGGTTTTCAAGGCGCCGATGGTGGTGCGGCGCAGGGTTTCGCCCATGACGTCGACGCTGAGCGTGTCGCCTTCCAGCTCGGTGGCGGTCAGGCAGACCCCGTTGACGGCAAGAGAACCGCCAAGGCCCAGGTTTTCGGTGTGGCCCGGGGCACGCAGGGTCAGTACTGCCAGATCCTTGCCGCTGAAGGTCTCGATGCCTTCTATGACTCCCTGGCCGGTGACAATTCCGGTGAACATGATTACTCCTTGAAAAGTTTGGGGTTGCTGGCGCTTAGGCGCGGGGCAACGGTTCTAGATGCAGGGCAATATCATCGCCCAGCCGGGTCAACGATTCGTTGCTGGCCGAATCCAGCCGGAAACGCTGCGCGTCACTGAGTGTGGTGGTGCTTGGCATGTTGACCGATGAGCTGCCTGCGCCGATCAGCACTGGTGCTTGGTAGCAGTAGATTTCGTCGGCCAGATCTGCTGCGATGAAGGCCGAGGCGACCGTGGCGCCACCTTCAATCAGCAGGTGGGCCAGGCCCAACTCGTTAGCCCGGGCGATGGCCTCTTGCACGTCGTGGCTGCGGATCTGCGACCAATCGCTTCCCTGGGCGAGTGCCAGATCTGCTGGCAAATCGCGTTCGCCCATGACCAGGCGGAAGGGCTGGCGTTCATGCAGCTGCCCCTCGGGAGTGCGGGCGGTCAGCCGCGGATTGTCGATGATCGCCGTGTTCGTGCCGACCAGGATGCCATCCACGCGGGAGCGCAGGGTGTGCGCGTGGTTGCGCGAGGCCTCGGAGGTGATCCATTGGCTCGTGCCATCCGGTGCGTTGATCCGGCCGTCGAGCGACTGGGCAATTTTCACCGTGATGAACGGTCGGCCTTCGGCCTTGGCGATGAACCAGCGGTGGTTCAGCTGCTTCGCCGCGGAGAAATCCTCCAGCTGGGTGGCTTGGGTTCCGTGGCTGCGCAGGTAGTCGGCACCTCCGCTGGCGGCGGTGTTATCCGAGACTGCGTAGTACACCTGCCCGATGCCGGCTTCCACGATGGCTCGGGCACAGGGACCTGTGCGACCGGTGTGGTTGCACGGTTCGAGGGTCACTACCATCGTCAGTTCGCGGGCCTTGGCAGGAGGCATCTTGCCCAGGCGCCGCAGTGCGTCGACCTCGGCGTGCGGATGCCCCGCCCCGATATGAAAACCGGTGGCGATGATATTTCCCTCGGCATCCAGGACGCAGGCGCCGACCAGCGGGTTGGCCCCGCGGTGGCCGCGTCCGGCGGTTTCCAGCGCGGTGCGCAATGCGGCGTCGAGCTGCTGGGTCGTAATCATGGTGCTGCTCCCCTTTCAGCGTTGGCGCGAGATGGTTGGATCGAGCATTTCGGTTTCAATCTGGGGTTTCGCGTCGCGCTTGGACTTGGCCCAGACGAAGAAGCCGACCAGGGTGAATGCCCCGTAGAACAGGTACATGAACGCGCTGGCGTAGTAGCCGGCGGAGAACAGCAGCGGCACGCCTACGGCGTCGACGGCGACCCAGATCAGCCAGAATTCGACCCAGCCCTTGGCCATGCCGTACGTGGCGAGCATCGAGCCAACGAAGGTCCATGCATCAGCCCAGACAGGTTCATAGGAGCCGAGGAGGCGGAAGATCGGTGTCACTGCGAGAGTGCCGAGGATCAGCACGGCGATCAGGCCCAGGCGAGCCTTGTTGGAAGCCCATTCAGGGGTGACGGCGCTACCGGTGCCGTTCTTGGCCTGCTTCCAGCGGTACCAGCCGAAGACCGAGACGGCGATGAACATGATCTGCCGGCCGGCTTGGCCCCAGAGGTTGGCAGTGTATCCGGTATCGAAAATGCTGCCCAGGAACACCGTCAGCAGCAACAGGTTGCCGACGATTCCGATAGGCCAGGCCCAGACTTTGCGGCGCATGCCGCCCACGGCGCTGGCCAGGCCGAAGATATTGCCTACGACTTCGCGCACCAAAAGTGCCGACGAGCCGATCGCAATTTGTGAGTTGAAAGCTTCAATGAGCCACCGCAGGAAATCCATCATTCCACCCTTCTCGAAGCGGCGGCTCCGGGGGTGTGCATTTGATGGGCCTGTGGCTCTGCTTTAGGAGATAGACCCGGTGCGGGCTATCGGCAGTACCAGTAGGCATATCAAATTCGTGCTTCTCCCATCCAGACTTTAACTGTCGGTACCGGAATTTCACCAGTTCAACCGTTCCCTCAGCTTGTGGCTTTGGTTGCGGGTCGCGGACTATCACCGCCGGTTCGGACTTTCACCGACCCCGGAGCACGTATTCGTGTTTACTGAGTTTATTCTGACACACTTTGTGCGCCGCTAGTGACCGCCCAGCGCAAGATTGCGTAATACATCGATTTCCACCGATGGCTCCTGGGCCGAGTACACCGCGGAACCGGCGACGAAGACATCCGCACCGGCGTCGGCGGCGCGCAGGATCGTGTCGCGTGAAATGCCGCCGTCAACCTGCAGCGCAATCGGCTTGCCGCTGCCGTCAATGGCAGCCCGGGCACGCTTGATCTTGGGAAGGACCAGATCCAGGAACTTCTGGCCGCCGAAACCTGGTTCCACGGTCATCAGCAGAACCATGTCCAGCTCGCCGAGCATGTCCAGGTAGGGTTCGATCGGCGTGGCCGGGCGCAAGGCCATGGCGGCCCTGGACCCGGCGGAACGCAATTCACGAGCCAAGCGGACAGGAGCTGCCGAAGCCTCGGCGTGGAAAGTTACCGAATCCACGCCGAGCTGCGCGTATTCCGGGGCCCAGCGATCCGCGTTCTCAATCATCAGGTGCACATCGATCGGCAGCTTGCTGACCTTGTGCAGCGCATCAACCACGGGCAAGCCCAAGGTCAGATTGGGAACGAAATGGTTGTCCATGACATCCACGTGGACCGCGTCGGCAGTGTGGATGCGGTCCAGCTCGCTAGCGAGGTTCGCAAAATCGGCGGACAGGATCGACGGGTTGATCCGCGCATTACGCATGGATGCTCCTTGGAATACTCGGGCTTGGCTAGGCTTTTTTGGTCAGGATTGCCATGAACATGGCGTCGGTGCCGTGCACGTGCGGCCACAGCTGCACGGTGCTCCCATCGCCCAGTGCATGGCCTGCCGATGGCGCGTCCTGATACATCACCGAGGAAACCGCGGCGCTGGTATCCAGCAGTGCCGCGTTTTCGTGGTGCTTCAAGAAGTCTTCCACAACCAGGCGGGTTTCGGCCTGATGCGGCGAACAGGTGACGAAGCCGATGACGCCGCCGACGCGGACCGCGTTGAAGGCTGCAGCGAGCAGCTCGCCTTGCAACTTGGTCAGTTCCGGAATGTCGCGCGGGGCTTTGCGCCAACGCGATTCCGGGCGGCGGCGCAATGCGCCCAAGCCGGAGCAAGGGGCATCGACCATGATGCGGTCGTAGTCCCCTGCATAGTCCAGACCGCCGAAGCTGCGTCCGTCGTCACCGGTGACCATCCAGTAGTCATGCGGCACCGCAGCCAACGAGTTCTCGACCAGGCGAGCGCGGTGCGGTGTTGGCTCGTTGGCAGTCAGGCGGGCGTCGCGCTGCACGGCGATCGCTGCGAGCAGCGCCGCCTTTCCGCCTGGACCTGCGCAAAGATCCAGCCAGTAGCGGTCCTCGCCGGCTTCGGGCAATTCGATAGTAGCCAGGGCGCGGGCCATGACCTGGCTGCCGGCATCCTGGACACGCACGGTGCCTTCCTTGACACCTGGCACACGCGAGACGTCGCCGTGCTTGTAGGTGGCCGAATCAGCCAGCAAGGTGCCCGGTTCCGCCCCGGATTCCAGGGCGCCGGACAGATCGCCCAGCCCTGGCAGGGACACCAGGTTCACCAGCGGCGCCAGGTTATCCGCCTCCAGCAGGGCTTCGAGTTCGCTGGCGTCGCGGCCATGGGAAATCAGCGCGCCGCGCAAGGCACGGACAATCCAATCCGGGTGCGAGTGCTCGATGGCCAGCCGCTCGGACTCCGAAGCGGCAGCATTGCCCAGCAGCTCAGTCCACTCATCGGCTTCCTTGGCAGAAACGCGCCGCAGTACGGCGTTGATCAGGCCGGACGGGCCGGCGCCGATCTGCGCACGAGCCAGCGACACGGTTTCATCCAGGGCGGCGTGCTTGGGCACACGCATGGCCAGCAGCTGGTGGGCGCCCAGGCGCAGCGCATCGAGGATGGCCGGATCCAGCTCGGCCAGCGGACGGTCAACCAGGGTGGTCAGGATCGCGTCGTAGAACCCCTGTCCGCGCAGTGCCCCGTAGGCCAGTTCGGTGGCGAAGCCCGCGTCGCGGCGGTCAAGCTGGTATTCGCGGATCACCTTCGGCAGCACCAGGTTGGCGTAGGCATCCGCGCCGGATACCTCACGCAGGGTCTTGAAAGCTACCAGGCGTGCCGGGTCGGCCGCGCGCTTTCGCTGGCCGGGTGCGGATGCCGAATACTTGCGCGGGCCGGCCTGGCCGCGGTTGCGGGTACGGCCCTGCTCATTGCGGCGTTCATTGTCGCGGTATCCGCCGCGTGGTTCCTGTCCGCTCATGCGAAGCTCACTTTCGTTCCCTGGGTGAGCACTCCACGTGCCCAGTCGCTGGCGTTCATCATTTTCTTGCCCGGAGGCTGGATTTCGGTGGGCTGCAGGGCCCAGGTGGCGGTGCCGATGTATACCTTCGGCTGCTTGCCTGGCTCGATGCGCACTTCGCCTGGCGCAAGGTCGGCGATCTCGCGGTGCTCACGCAGTGGACCGAATTTGAAGCGCTTGTCTTCGGCCTTGACCCAGGCGCCCGGGGACGGGGTGGTTCCGTGGGCGCGCCGACGGATCTCCGTGGCGGTCCGGGTGAAGTCCAGCTCCGCATCCACGTCGGTAATCTTCGGTGCGTAGGTGTGCGATCCGGACTGCGGAATGGCAATGGCCTGCCCGGAATCCAGAGCTTGCAAGGTCTGCACCAGCAGGTTCGAGCCGGACCGGCTGAGCCGTTCGAGCATGATGCCTGCGGTGTCAAGTTCAGCAATTCTCTCGGTGACCTGTCCGAATACCGGACCTGTGTCCAGTCCGGTTTCCAGCTGGAAGGTGACTGCACCGGTGATGTCATCGCCGTTGATAATGGAATGCTGCACCGGAGCGGCACCCCGCCAGTGCGGCAGCAAGGAGAAGTGCAGGTTGATCCAGCCATAGGTGGGAACTGCCAATGCCGCCTCCGGCACTAGCCCTCCATAGGCGACGATGGCCGCGGCTTCAAGGTCCAAGGCCGCAAGTTCGGCGGTAGTTTCTTCGGTGATCTTGGCAGCCTTGATGATCGGCAGGCCAAGCTCTGCGGCGCGAGCGGCAACCGGCGATGGGGTCAGCACGCGTTTGCGTCCCAACGGGGCATCGGGACGGGTGAGCACTGCGGCAATTTCAAAACCGGCCTCGTGCAGGTAATCCAGGGAAGTGACGGCGACCTGTGGTGTGCCGGCGAATAAAATACGCATGATTTAGAACCCCAATCCTGCGCCAAAGCTGGAGCCGAGGGCTCCGGAACGTTTCTTTACGGTGGCGTTAGCGGTCTGCGAGTAGTTGTTGGCCCGCAAGGTGCGCCACGCCGCTTTCTTTTCTTCTGGTGCCAGCCGGTCCAGGAACAGGATGCCGTCCAGGTGATCGGTTTCGTGCTGGAAGCAGCGGGCGAGCATGTCGGCGCCTTCGAGTTCTACCGGGTTGCCGAGCTTATCGAAGCCGGTGGCCCTGACGTAGCGCCGGCGCCGAACTGGTGCTGCAATGCCCGGGATGGACAGGCAGCCCTCCACCTGGTCTTCCTGGTAATCCTCGCTGAGCTCCAGCACCGGATTCACGATATGTCCGCGTTTTTCGCCAATTTGGTAGGTGAAGACGCGCAGGGAAACACCGACCTGCGGTGCGGCAAGTCCTGCACCTGTGACGTTTTCCATCGTCTGGTCCATGTCTTCGACGAGCTTCTGGAGCTCCGGGCCAAAGTCGGTCACCTCCTGCGCCGGGGTGCGTAGAACGGGGTCTCCGATGATCCGAATTCCCAAAATCGCCATAATCCGCTGGTACCTTCCCTGCCGTGGACATTGGTATTAGGTTTCGCAATGCCGAAAGCTAACCGTTCCAGTCTACGCGGTGGGCGTGCGACTTTATTGAGCTGGCGGCGTGATTTCGGCCAGTGAGGCACGCGACTGCGCGATCCTGAATGAGGCTTCCCAATTCCGGCGCAAGGCATAGAACTTGGACCAGTAGTCGGGCAAAGCTGGAGGCGGGGCCATGAAGGTGCGCGCACCGGTCTCGCCCAGGGCTACGGCGAGCAGCATGACATCGGTCCCGTGCTCCCACTCTTCCCACGTGCCTTGTTCGGCATCGACTACTTGCTCTTCGGCTTTGCATGCGGCCGCGAGCTGCATGATCACCTTGTCGTCAGGACGCTTGACGAAGCCGTCGCGGTCGGTGTTTTTGGTCTTGTAGTCAACGAGACAGGTTCGACCGCCGATCTTGGCGACCAGGTCGATGGTGCCGGCGTAGCCGACGCTGTGATTCCAAACCGTCACCTCGGCGGCAAGGGGCCGGACATCGTAGTCTTCCCACCATTGGTCGAAGTGGCGTGCGAAGCCCAGCTCCTTATTCGCTTCGAGCGCGGCTTGGGCTGAGCCCAGGTCATGTTCCAGATCCAGCGCTTGCAGGGCGCGCTGCTCCGCGTAGTTATGCACCCGGTCCCCGCGCATGGCCGCGGAATCCCGATAAGCTTCGGCCGCACCGGCTGCATCTCGCACGAGTGAGCGCAATTGGCGCGGGTCTCCCACCGCTTGCACCAGCCGATGATCATCGGAAAGCGACTTGGCCGCCATGTACCCGGCCCAGCCGGAGAGGTCGAGCTTGTCCATGCCAATGACTGTGGTGATGGATGGGACAATCGCTTCCCCGCCGACTTTTCGGCTGTACATGCGGCCCAGGTCTGTTTGAATAGCCAGTTTTGGTGACGTCATGCACACGATCATGGCATGCGCTCGGCTTGCTTCGCTCCTAGTCGAGACGGAAAAATCAATTTTCCGCGTAGTTCCGCGGTTTTTAGGCCATGTGAACCAGATCTCAGCGTTTCGATTTGTGGGGATGCGAAAACTCGTATAGAGTTTTTACTCGTTGGAGCGAACGTAAACGTTCAGAAAACAACACATTTTGCGGACATAGCTCAGCTGGTAGAGCGCAACCTTGCCAAGGTTGAGGTCGCGAGTTCGAACCTCGTTGTCCGCTCGCAAAAAGATTCACCGACTAGGTAAAACTAGTCACTCTGACTTCGGTCAGTATGGTGGGGTGGCCGAGAGGCGAGGCAGCGGCCTGCAAAGCCGTATACGCGGGTTCGAATCCCGTCCCCACCTCGCAATGAAGATTGCTTGATCTTTTTTGCGCGATTGGCGCAGCGGTAGCGCGCTTCCCTGACACGGAAGAGGTCACTGGTTCGATCCCAGTATCGCGCACGGAATCATGGTTCACCAGACCATGGATCTACTAACTAAATATATGCGGTCATAGCTCAGCTGGTAGAGCGCAACCTTGCCAAGGTTGAGGTCGCGAGTTCGAACCTCGTTGACCGCTCTGTGAATTCATAAGGCAATTTTGAATTCTGTCGAGATTCCTTGCGAATCTTCGGCGCGATTGGCGCAGCGGTAGCGCGCTTCCCTGACACGGAAGAGGTCACTGGTTCGATCCCAGTATCGCGCACGGAATCATGGTTCACCAGACCATG
>NZ_JBIUWE010000001.1:163640-678546 GCF_044743275.1 Glutamicibacter sp. NPDC087661 | reverse complement strand
CATGGATCTACTAATTAAATATATGCGGTCATAGCTCAGCTGGTAGAGCGCAACCTTGCCAAGGTTGAGGTCGCGAGTTCGAACCTCGTTGACCGCTCCAAATAATTGAATATAGTTTTGCGGTCATAGCTCAGCTGGTAGAGCGCAACCTTGCCAAGGTTGAGGTCGCGAGTTCGAACCTCGTTGACCGCTCCAAATAAAGATGGGAATCACTTTTCGTGATTCCCATCTTTGCTTTAACCATCATTCCAGGCGGCTACCACTTCCCTGACTAGTAAATAGCTAACCTGTGTGCAATCTGACAGCCACCAGCAAAACACCGAGGCAACTCGGGAAATGTTCCTAATGCACTTCCATGCGTTGGCCTGAGCCTTTAGGGTGGGTAGTAGTTGTGGAGCTACAGGGGTTCCCACAGACGAATGGAGGTGCAGCATGGCAGGATTTGATGATCTGCGTGGCAAGGCAGAGGAATTCGCCAAGGAGAACCCGGAGCAGGTATCCCAGGGTATCGAACAGGCTGGTGATTTTGTCGATGACAAGACCGGCGGCAAGTTCGCCGAGCAGGTAGACGGTGTCCAGCAGGGCGCTGGCGACTACCTCAATGGCCTTGGCGGAGGCGAAGGCGAGAATAACGAGGCCTAATTCCTCGACGCACTCCCCTCGGCTTGCCCGAGCATCCAGGGAAGGTACCGACCGAGGTCGGTACCTTCCCTGCTTTAACGTCATATCAGGGGAATTAATTCATGCCGATTTTCGGCCAACCGGCGCCACCCTGTAGAAAAAGAGTATGACTCGTCACACGCCCCCAGATGGAGCTGGCCTTTTCCATTCCGTGCTTGCGGGATTGATCACCACCATGGTGGGGTTTGTAGCATCCTTCGCCGTCGTACTGGCCGGATTATTCCAGGTCGGAGCTTCTAGCGAACAGGCCGCCTCAGGCTTATTCGTCCTGTCCCTCTGCATAGGCCTGAGCACCATTGCGCTTTCGCTGCGATACCGCCAGCCGATCAGCATTGCATGGTCCACTCCCGGTGCCGCGATGCTCGCCTCACTGGCTCCCGGAGTGTTCGGGTTCAATCAGGCAGTGGGGGCATTCATCGTCAGCGGCGCACTGATCATGTTGACCGGTCTGGTACCGTCCTTGCACCGGCTGCTCACTCGTATTCCGGTCCCAATTGCCCAAGGCATGCTCGCCGGTGTCTTGATCCCGCTGTGCCTGAAACCATTTACAGCCGTGGCCAGCATCCCGTTGCCCGCGTTGGGTATCCTCCTGGTGTTCTTCGTCGGGCTCAGGATCCTTCCGAAATTCGCTGTAGCGCTGAGCATGCTGGCGGCGGTGGGGTTCGGCCTATGGCATATTGGACGCACCGCGACGTGGGATTCACTCGAAGTTCTTCCGCAGCTGCAATGGGTCAGTCCTGAATTCTCCTGGCAGGCCATTGCCAGCATCAGCGTTCCGTTGTTCGTGGTGACGATGGCATCGCAGAATATTCCGGGCGTGGCCGTGCTCAGCTCCTTCGGGTACACAGCGCCGTGGCGCCCCACCATGCTGGCGACCGGAGTGGGGTCGGCTAGCGGCGCGTTCTTCGGCGGGCATGCCATCAACCTGGCGGCAATCACCGCGGCGCTGGCTGCCGGAGAGCAGGCCGGCCCGGACCCCCGGCTGCGTTGGCGGGCGGCGGCGAGTTCAGGCGTGTTCTACTTGGTCTTCGGTGCCTTGAGCGCGCTGATCGTATCGGTGGCCAGCGCGTCGCCCGAGGGGCTGTTCCAGGCGGCGGCGGGCTTGGCGTTGCTGGCAACACTCGCCAATGCGCTGCTCGGAGCGATGGCCGATTCCTCCTGGCGGTTGAGCGCATTGGCCACGGTCCTGGTCGCTGCCGGCAATCTCACGCTCTTCGGGATCGGCGGAGCCTTCTGGGCCTTGGTGGCAGGGCTCTTAACGCACTTCATCGTCGAGCGCAGGGCTCGACGATGAAGTGGCGGGACCGGTGTTTCCGGCTTAGAGCGCTGGTTCTCCAACTTGGCCTTCACGAGCCAAAGCGGTCAGGCGCGAGACGGCGCGGAAGTACTTTTTCTGGTAGCCGCCGGACATCATTTCCGGGGTGAACAGTTCGCTGAATGGCTTGCCTGAGGCAACGATTGGCACGTCCTTGTCGTACAGGCGGTCAGCAAGAACCACGAAACGCAGGGCGATGGCCTGATCGGTGATGGTATCCACGTTGTGCAGAACCAGCACATCAGTCTCGGAAAGCAACTGGCGGTAACGCGACGGGTGAACCTTCGAAAGGTGAGCCACCAGATCGTCGAAGTTGTCATCGGCCAAGGTCTTGTCCGGGTAGCGATCCAGGGCGAATGCCTCGATGCTCGCATCGTCCAAGGGCTCGGGGGCATCGGGCAGGCCACGGTGGCGGAAGTCTTCGCCTTCGACGCGGTGCACGTCGAACTGCTCTGACAGGGTCTTGATTTCACGCTGGAAATCCACTGCCGCGAAGCGCCCCTCGCCCAGCGCACCAGGCAGGGTGTTGGAGGTTGCCGCCAGCTTCACGCCAGCATCGGACAGCTCGCGCATCAACCGGGACATCAGCACGGTGTCCCCCGGATCATCCAGTTCGAACTCGTCGATGCAGACCAGCGAGTATTGGCTGAGCACTTCAACGGTCTGGCGGAAGGACAGCGCGCCAACCAGGTTGGTGTACTCAACGAAGGTGCCGAAGGCCTTGCGGCCCGGGGCTGCATGCCACAGGGAGGCGAGCAGGTGGGTCTTGCCCACGCCGAAGCCGCCATCGAGGTAGATGCCGTTCTTGGTTTCCTTCTTCTTGCCGAAAAGCTTGGAGAAGAACGAACCGGAGCTGTTCTTGCCCACGGTTTCTGCGAAAGCCTTGAGCTTATTGACGGCTTCGGTCTGCGAAGGCTGGTTAGGATCCGGGCGATAGGTATTGAAGGACACTTCACCAAAGCGGTAGGACGGGTGGAATCCGGCCAGCAGTTCTTCGATTGAAAGATTCGGCTTGGTCTCGCTCAGGTGGGTGATCGTCGCCATTGGCTGTGGGAGTCCTTCAGTTGATTGCTCAGGAAATGGTCGGGAAGCCGTGGCTTTCCCATCGGCCAGTTTACCTTGAACGCGGCGAATCATTGCCGAAAATGTCGTAGAGCACACTGGGTTCGCAATGGATGAGGACTAGGCTAGAAGTAATGCCCGTGCCCGCTGTTTCCAGCGTGGCAAAAACTGACACCCGCAAGGATCGTGATTAGGAATGTCGTTGCCCGTCGAATCCAACGAGAAATATGCTGCCTACGCTCACCCAGAACGACTGGTTTCCACCCAGTGGGTGGCAGACAACCTCGGAGCCGAGAATCTCGTAGTACTGGAATCGGATGAGGACATCTTGCTGTATTCCACTGGCCACGTGCCAGGCGCACTGAAGATTGACTGGCACACGGAGCTGAATGACGAAGTCACGCGCGACTACGTCGACGGCGAAGGCTTCGCACAGCTGATGGCCGCCAAGGGCATCACCCGCGAGTCGACCGTGGTCATCTACGGGGACAAGTCCAACTGGTGGGCCGCCTACGCGCTGTGGGTCTTCACACTTTTCGGCCACGAAGATGTCCGCCTGATGGACGGCGGCCGCGACAAGTGGATCGCTGAAGGCCGCGAGCTGAGCACCGAGAAGCCGGCCGTGACCGCCACCGAATACCCGGTGATCGAGCGCGTCGACTCCGAGATCCGCGCTTTCCTTCCGGAGGTCCTGAAGCACCTGGGCAACCCGCTGATCGACGTGCGTTCGGCCGAGGAATACACCGGCGAACGTACCCACATGCCGAATTACCCGGAAGAAGGCGCCCTGCGCGGCGGGCACATCCCAACCGCCGCATCGGTGCCATGGGCCAAGGCTGCGGCCGAGGACGGCACCTTCCGCTCGCGCGGAGAATTGGAAGCCATCTACCTCGACGGCGCCGGCCTGAAGCCGGGCGACGATGTGGTGGCCTACTGCCGCATCGGTGAACGTTCGAGCCATACCTGGTTCGTGCTCAAGCACCTGCTGGGCTTCGAAACCGTGCGCAACTACGACGGTTCATGGACCGAGTGGGGCAACGCGGTTGGCGTGCCCATCGTTCGCGGCGAAGCCGCCGGCGAGATGCCTGCACAGCGCGGAGCCCGCGCATGAGCCAGCTCCCCGATGCACTGAACGAAATCGTCGAGGAGTTCACCGAGGTGCCCGAGGCCGACCGCTTGGAACTGCTGCTGGAGTACTCGCGCGAGCTGCCCGAGCTTCCAGCACGCCTGGCTGATCATCCTGAACTATTCGAGCAGGTTGTCGAATGCCAGTCGCCGCTGTTCCTGGCCGTCGAGGTCTCGGCCGAAGCGAATAACCCGGTGGGACTGTTCTTCTCCGCTCCCCCGGAGGCTCCAACCACCCGCGGCTTCGCCTCGGTGCTGGCTGCCGGCCTGGACGGCGCGGAGGCCGCAGCGATTCTCGCCGTTCCCGATGACATGCCCCAGCAGCTGGGTCTGACCCGTGCGCTGTCGCCGTTGCGCATGCGCGGCATGACCGCCATGCTCGGCCGCATTAAGCGCCAGATCTCAGAGCAGCTGCCTGCGTAGGTTTTGCATCGAACGCAGCTAGAAGCCAATAAGCAGTAGTTAAGGATCCCCAAGCACGTGGGCAAGAAGAAGCAGGCCGCCTCCACCCCGGCGACCGCCGCGCTGGATGCGGCAGGTATCAACTATGTAGCGCACAGCTATGCGCATAGCGACTTGGCCGAAAGCTACGGCGCCGAAGCAGCCGAGCAATTGGGTGCCAGTGGCGACCGGGTCTTCAAGACCCTGATGGTCTCCACCGGGGCCAACGCCGCCCAGGATCTGGCCGTCGCAGTGGTGCCAGTGAATGCGAAGCTGGATCTGAAGGCGATTGGCACCGCGTTGGGCAAGAAGAAGGCGCAGATGGCTGACAGGGCTGCCGCCCAGCGACGCAGCGGCTATGTCCTGGGCGGGATTTCCCCGTTCGGGCAGCGCCAGAAAACCGCTACCGTCATTGACTCCAGTGCGCAGCAGTTCGAGACGGTATTCATTTCTGGCGGGCGCCGCGGTTTCAGCCTGGAGATCGCTCCGCGAGATGCCGCGAAGGCGACCGGAGCCATTTGGGCGCCGATCGCCTCCGGCTAGACAGCGATTGGCCAAAAAAGGGCCCTGCCTGCGGGATCGAGATCTGTTGATCGTTCTCGCGGGCAGGGCCCTTTGCCGCCTTGGGCTACTGGACTTGAGGCAGCGGCATGCGCTTGCTCAAGAAGTCGGTGATCGCCCGGGCAAAACCCTGTGGATCCACATTCGGCTCACGCGTGTGCCCTGCCTTGGCAAAGGTCTTGAGCGTGACCAAATCCGGGCGCAGCGCCGCCAGTTTCAAGCTCGGGCCATTAGGGACGAACTCGTCATCACGGCTGTGCATTATCAGCGTCGGGAATTTCAATTCGTCCGCGCGGTCCACCCAATTCAACCGGCGCAGATTGACCGGGGCCGCTTGGCCGGTGACCCAGCGCCCTGCCTTATTGGACAGCAGCCACTGGCCGAACAGGCCCACCGATTGCGGGATCTTATTGGCCCGGGCCTGGTGCGAAAGCACATCTACCCAATTGATTACCGGGCCGACCAGCATGAGCGAGTCAATATGGTGGGCCAGCTTGCTCCGATCGGCGGCCTGCAGGCTGATGGCACCTCCCATGGACCAGCCCAGCAAGATGATCTGCTTCGCTCCGCGGTCCAGTGCGAATTGGATACCCGATTCCACGTCATGCCATTCGGTATCGCCCAGACCGTAGCGGCCATCCGGGGCGCTCGGAGCCAAACCGTCATTGCGGTAGCTCATCAGCAAGGTCGTAACCCCGAGTTCGCTCAAGGCAGGCAGCGCCCGAATGGTCTCATTACGTCGGGCGCCTCGGCCGTGCACGCCAATCACCCAGACATCTTCGTTCGTGGAGCCACGCACCAGCCAGGCTGGACCGTCGCCGCCATCCAGGGGCACGACTACGTCTTCTGCGTCAAAGCCCAGGTCCGCGGGGTGCTCGTAAATTGCCCCGGATAGGTTGCCGCGGCGTACTCCCTGGAGGGTGCCGTGATAGATCTTCTCGATTTTGCGCGCCACCAGGCGGGATTTGCCCGGAACGGCTTCCGGCGCGGAAAGCCGCAGCGCGCAGGAGTCGAATTCGGTGAGGAAGCTGCACGGACCAGGTTCGCTGGTATCGGCGTCCTTGTTGAAATGCAACCAGAGTTTGCCCTCGGCATCGGTGACGACCTCCCGGATGATGCTGTTGCCGGTGCGGCGTTCTTCCGGGGTCACTACACGTCGGGCGAAGTAACCGGCGAGCGCTGATACGCTGGCGGCCACCAGGGAACCGGCGCCCAGTCCCAGCCCAACCCCAATCAGGGTTGCAGGCACTGCGCTGCGGGGTTGCATGGTATCTACGATGTTCCGAGCCATGTTTTCATCTTTCCATGACCTGGCCCGGGAATCATCTAGCCTGCTCAAGCGTTTTATATTGCATGAATGATGAATCGGTAAACCAATCAGCACAGCCAGCAGACGAAGCAACCGCGCGCAGCGATGTGCAGTGGCAGCAGATCCTCTCTTCCGAGGAATTCCGCGTATTGCGCCAAGCAGGGACCGAGCGTCCATTTACCGGCGAATACTGGGATACCACTACCGAGGGCGTGTACTCCTGCCGAGCCTGCGGTTCGGAACTGTTCGCCAGCACTACGAAGTTCGATGCCGGTTGCGGCTGGCCTTCCTTCTTCGCGCCGTTGGCCGAAGATCGGGTGCGCTATATCAGCGACGAGTCCATGGGCATGAAGCGTGTTGAGGTGCGTTGCGCCAATTGCGATTCGCATATGGGCCACGTTTTCGAGGGTGAAGGTTTCCAAACCCCAACCGATCTGCGTTACTGCATGAACTCTTTGAGCTTGACCCTGCGTCCTGCTCAGGGCTAATGCCTTTGTCGGTGGCAAGGCATGGATCACTTTTAGAGCAAGAGTTGCTTATTCACTGATGACTTAGCATCACCTTTTCTGTTGTTTGAGCGTAGCGTTCAAGGTAAGCACTTGAGCGCTGCCCCAAACATGAAAAGAAGGTGTATGAAATGACTCAGATTTCCTCCAAGCCAGTACCGGCCACCGACGCAGAAGTACTGCAGATCGCAAACTCGGAAGCTTGGCTGACGCTGAAGTCTGCCGCCACCGAGTTCCAGGGCCTCCAGGGACAGGACGGTTCCTTGGCCGACAGCGCATCTGCACCACAGGCTGCCAAGCTCGTTGATTCCATCATCGAGTCGGTGCAGTCCTTGCGCGTGCACTTCGAGCACGACGCAGAGTACCTCGAACAGGTGGTCACGGACCTGCGCCAGTGGGCAGATGCAGGCTTCGGCGTTCCCGACTTCCTCGATTCGCTGATGCAGTTCCAGCCCCAGGCCCAGCGCATTGACGGCCTGCTGCATCTGGTGCTTTTCCCGATGTACACCCAGAACGGTTCAACCAACCGCCACCTCGAAGCCGTGCTGGTGCAGGTCATGTGGCCTGAGTTCATTGCCGATCTGGAGAGCAAGGACTACGCCAACGCCCTGTTCGTGCCGCTGCGCTTCATCGACTTCACCGAAGGCTACAACACCAATTCCGCGGTGCTCTTCCCGGAGTCGGTCGCCATTCGGCAGACTCCGTCATTCACTTGGGGCGCGATCTTCCAGGATCGTGAGGCTGTACGCTTCCGCAAGGTCCTGCAGGAAGCTTCACGCATCACCAACCTCGAACTGCCCGATGACGCCGCAGAGCTGCTCAAGGACCAGCACCTGACCGAAGAAACCTTCATCATGTGGGACCTGATTCACGACCGCACCCACATGCGTGGCGATCTGCCATTCGACCCGTTCATGATCAAGCAGCGCATGCCGTTCTTCCTGTACTCGCTCGAAGAACTGCGTTGCGATTTGACCGCGTTCCGCGAATGCATGAAGATCGCCGCCAACCCGGCTTCGGATCAGAAGAGCGCCAAGATGGCCAAGCTGGTGCAATACGCGGTGATCTTCGACCGCATCTTCCGCTTCGCCATCACCGGCTCGCGCGTACGCAACTACGACGGTCTCGGTGGCCAGTTGCTGTTCGCATGGATGCACCAGCACCATGTACTGCACTGGACCGACACCAAGTTGAGCATCGATTGGGATCAGGTACCCGAGGTGGTTGCAGCCTTGGGGGATGCGATCGACGAACTGTATTGGAAGTCCATCGACCGTCCGAAGCTGGCTCACTGGCTTGCTGCCTACGAACTGGTTTCGGCCACCGTCACCCCGAACCCCGCGTCGGTCTGGGCCAAGGGTCCGGATGCCCTGCCGCTGACCGCACCACTACGTGAAATCACCGACCAGGTCATGGACGATGAATTCCCGCTGTCGATGTTCTACGAAGCTCTGAATAAGAAAATGGCCACCGTCATCGAATCGACCAAGGGCATGACCGGGGCAACGAAAATCTAGCCTTTCCTCTAGGCTAGAAAATGTGAGCAAAGAAAGAATCTCCTTGAACGAGACATCCAGACTAGTGCTCCTTGCCGGTGCTACTTCCGCCTCCGGCATTGCCAGCGCCACCGCGCTGGTTGATGCCGGAGCGCGTGTGCTTGCAGTGGGAAGCAACCAAGAGCGCCTCGACGAACGCCTCCCGTTCGTTCATGCCCGCTATGAATGCGATCTGGGCGACTTCGCAGCGGTCAAGCAATTGGCACTGCGGATTCATGAAGAGCACGGCAGCATCGATGCGCTGATCCACCTGGTAGGTGGCTGGCGTGGCGGTAAGTCGATCACCGGCCAAACCGACGAGGACTGGGATTTCTTGCACAGCAGCGTGCTGACCACCCTGCGCAACACCTCCCGCGCCTTCGTCGATGATCTGGTCGCCTCCCCCGCAGGCCGCTTGGCGATAGTCAGTGCCGAGGCAGTGCTGAATCCGACCCCGTCCAATGCCAACTACGGTGCGGTCAAGGCCGCAGCGGAACACTGGGTCAATGCCATCGCCCGCCTGTTCGCCAAGCAGGCAGAAAATGCCGCCGCGGTGAGTTGGGTCGTCAAGGCATTGAGCGACAAGTCTCCCGAAGAAACGCCTTCCGGGCAGACCCCGGTGCAGTTTCTTGCCCAGGCCGCAGTGGCTTTGCTTGGCCAGGATGCCCGCGAGCTCAACGGCACCCGGGTTGCATTGCCCAAGGCCTGATTACTGGTCGGTGCACACCTCTGGGCGCTGCACTGGCATAGCTTTCGACTTCACCCCTTGAACTACTAAGGACCTCCACAGCATGACTTTTACCCACGACGCTTCGATTCGCGGATTCGCTTCGGATAATTATTCTGGCGTGCACCCGCGCATCATGGATGCGATTGCCCGCGCCAACGGCGGCCACCAGATCTCCTACGGTGAGGACCAGTACACCGAGGAACTAGGCAACGTCGCCCGCAATGCCTTTGGCCCGGAAGCCCAGATCTTCCCGGTTTTCAACGGCACCGGCGCCAACGTCATCGCCTTGCAGTCCTTGCTTCCACGCTGGGGCGCTGTCATCTGCGCATCTTCTGCACATATCAACGTGGATGAGAACGGTGCGCCGGAGCGCATCGGCGGCTTCAAGCTGCTGCAGGTTGACACTCCCGACGGCAAACTGACTCCAGAGCTGATCGACCAGGAAGCATGGGGCTGGGGCGACGAGCACCGCGCGCAGCCGCTGGCCGTGTCGATCACCCAGGCCACCGAGCTGGGCACCCTGTACACCCCTGGGGAAATCAAGGCCATCACCGACCACGCGCACAAGCTGGGCATGAAAGTGCATCTGGATGGCTCGCGCCTGTCCAACGCCGCGGCCTCCCTGGGCGTGCCGTTGCGCGCGCTGACCACTGACGTCGGCGTGGACATTGTTTCCCTCGGCGGTACCAAGAACGGCATCCTGCTCGGTGAGGGCATTTTGACCCTGCGCAGCGAACTGGCCCAGGACCTGAAGTACCTGCGCAAGATGAACATGCAGCTGGGTTCGAAAATGCGCTTCATCTCCGCACAGCTGATCGAGCTCTACGGCACCGATCTGTGGCGCGAATTGGCAAGCCACTCCAACGCCATGGCCGCCAAGCTCTCGCAGGCAGTTGAGGAAATTGACGGAGTCCAGCTGGTCTACCCGACTCAGGCCAACGGCGTCTTCGCCCAGCTGCCTACCGAGGTCAGCGACCAGCTGCGCGAGCACTTCCGCTTCTACGACTGGGATCGCGCGGCCGGCCAAGTGCGCTGGATGTGCTCGTTCGACACCACCGAGGAAGATGTTGCAGCGTTCATTGCCAAGCTGCACGAGCTGCTCGGCGCCTACGCCGCCGCTTAGCATGAACCCGCGGTCGGCGCGCCGTACCCATGCTCGGGTACGGCGCGCTTAGACTCAAATTGTGACCAATGATCGCCCTGCTTCCGCCATTCCGAAGGCCTTTGCCACGGCCCTTGAAGAGTTGTCGCATGCCAAGGTGCGCAAGGAACTGAAATTCACCGAAATTCCGGCCCCTGGCAGGCTGGCGCCGTTCGCGCTGGCACTCAGCGGCGACGTGATGGATGTGGTTGCTCCCGGACACGGCCCCCAGGGCCAGGAGATTGGCCGCACCCCGTTCCTCCAACCAGCCGAGCAGCTGGCCACCGGACGCTTCATCCTCCTCTTCGACCCCGCAGGCCAAGAACTGTGGAATGGCCAGTTCCGCATCGTCACCTACATTCGGGCCCGTCTGGATCATGAAATGGGCCAGGATTCCATGCTGGCTTCCGTCGCGTGGTCATGGCTCGAAGAAGCCCTGCGCGATCGCGACGCCGCATACCATTCCGCTGGCGGTACTGCGACTCGGGTAATTTCCGAATCCTTCGGCAATCTCGCCGGGGAACAAGACCATATCGATATCGAGCTGCGTGCTTCCTGGTCCCCGGACTCTGACCATCTGGGAACGCATCTGAGCGCGTGGGCCGATATGGTTTGCACTTTCGCCGGCCTGCCTCCCCTGCCCGAAGGTGTGCAGCAGCTGCCTCATCGCCGCCTGAGCTAGCGATTATCAATGCGATGGAGCCGAATAGTCCTAGAATGGAAGCACCATGCCGAATTCTGACTCTTCCGCTCCCGCATCATCCACCACTGCCAACGAGGCCGCCGCACCCGTTCTGACGCCACTAAGTGCGCCACGCGACGGGATCCCCGAAGTCATCGACACCGCACCTGCCTTGCGCCGTGCAGTGCGGGCGCTGGAAGCCGGCATCGGCGATCTGGCCGTGGATACCGAAAGAGCCAGCGGGTTCCGCTACGGCCAGCGCGCCTTCTTGCTGCAGATTCGCCGAGAAGGTGCGGGTACTTGGCTGATCGACCCTGAAACCCTGGACGATCTGTCCCCGCTGCGCGAGTTCGTCAACGAGCAGCCCTGGATCCTGCATGCGGCCACCCAGGATTTGCCGTGCCTGCACGAATTGGGCATGTCCCCTACCTCGCTGTTCGATACCGAGATGGCTGGCCGTCTTGCGGGATTCCCCCGCGTCTCGCTGGGTACCATGGTGGGCGAATTGCTCGAGCTGCAGTTGGCCAAAGAACATTCGGCAGTGGACTGGTCCACCCGCCCGTTGCCTGAATCATGGCTGAACTACGCCGCACTGGATGTGGAAGTTCTCGAAGAGCTGCGCCAGGCCATCACCGCGGTGCTGGAAGAGCAGGGCAAGCTGGATTTCGCCTTCCAGGAATTCGAGTACGAACGCAATCTGCCTGACCCTTCCCCGGCACAGGTGCCGTGGCGCAAATTGTCCGGCATCCATAAGCTCAAGAGCCGACGCAATCTGGCGGTAGCTCGCGAACTGTGGCTTTCCCGCGAAGCCCTGGCGCAGAGCCGCGACGTTGCCCCGGGTCGGCTCATTCCCGACCGCGCCATCATGGCCGCCGTGGATCAGCGCGCCACCAGCGTTCCAGCGCTCTTGCAGATCCCCGGGTTCCACACGCGCAATGCCAAACGCGATGCCGCACGCTGGGTCGACGCGATCAAGCGCGGCAATAGCACCAGGGACCTGCCCGACCTGCGCGCCCCCAAGCCGGACTTGCCGCACCCCCGCTCATGGGCCGAAAAGAACCCGGCCGCGGCGAACCGGCTGGACGCGGCCAAGCTGGTCGTCAATGAGGTGAGCGAGCACTGGAATATTCCCGGCGAGAATCTCTTGACCCCGAAGTACCTGCGTGAATTGTGCTGGAATGCGCCGGCTCGCATCAGTGAGGCAAGCGTAGCGGACATGCTGGAAAATCTCGGTGCCCGCCAGTGGCAGCGTGGACTTCTTGCGGACAAGCTGGCCATCGCGTTGAAGCAGGCCTAGGCGGTTTCCAAGAAGGATTCACCGCGGGTTCCCGGATTTGCGAGGTGCTGCACTTGCACTTCAAGTTACTACTGAGTAACGTATGGTTCAGGTCACAGTGATGCTGGCCACTGCCCGGTCTTCACGGGCAGCATGAACCAACCCCAAGGAGCCCGACGGTGAGTGCCAACGCTTCGACCGTGCGCAACAATGCGCGCCCTTCGCTCGACGACCGCGATGTCGTCTTCATCGACGGGGTACGCACCCCATTTGGCAAAGCCGGCGAGAAGGGGATCTACCACGGTACCCGCGCCGATGACCTTGCCGTCAAAGCCGTACGCGGCCTGCTGGAACGCAACCCGGAAGTTCCTGCCGAGAAGATCGACGAGATCTCCATTGCCGCAACTACGCAGTCCGGCGATCAGGGCTTGACCTTGGGCCGCACCGTGGGCCTGCTCTCCGGTATCCCCAAGTCCGTTCCGGGCTTCGCCATCGACCGCATGTGCGCCGGAGCGATGACCGCCGTCACCGCGACCGCCGGCGGCATCGCTTTCGGCGCCTACGACGTAGTGGTCGCCGGCGGCGTGGAGCACATGGGCAACCACCCCATGGGCGCCGGAGCGGACCCGAACCCGCGCTTCCTCTCCGAGCGCATCGTCGACCCGCAAGCATTGAACATGGGCAATACCGCGGAGAACCTGCACGACCGCTTCCCTGCGATCACCAAGGAACGCGCCGACCGCTATGCTGTCGCATCGCAGGCCAAGCTGGCCAAGGCCTACGAGAACCAGCAGATCCAGGCCGATCTGATCCCCGTGGCAGCCAAGCGGCCGGGCGAAGGCTGGGCCGTGAACTCGGTTGACGAGCCGCCACGGCCAGGCACCACCATGGAATCGCTGGCCGAACTGCGCACCCCCTTCCGCGCCCACGGACGCGTGACCGCAGGCAACGCAGCAGGCTTGAACGACGGAGCCACCGCCGCCCTGCTGGCCAGCGGCGAGGCAGTGCGCGAACTGGGCCTGGAACCGAAGATGCGCATGGTCTCCTTCGCCTTCGCCGGCGTGGACCCGGACGTGATGGGCTACGGGCCGGTGCCGGCCACCGAAAAGGCCCTGGCCAAGGCCGGCCTTGGCATCAACGACATCGGCCTGTTCGAAATCAACGAGGCTTTCGCCGTGCAAGTGCTGTCCTTCCTCGACTACTACGGAATCGACCAGGACGATGAGCGCGTGAACCGGTACGGCGGTGCCATCGCCGTGGGCCACCCGCTGGCCTCTTCCGGCGTGCGCCTGATGTCCCAGCTGGCCCGCCAGTTCTCCGAAGACCATTCGGTGCGCTATGGCATCACCACCATGTGCATCGGCTTGGGCATGGGCGGCACAGTGATCTGGGAGAACCCAAACCACGCGGACTTCGGCAGCAAGGCATAAGGAAGAGACAATGACTGCAATGAGCAAAGATTTCCAGGCTGTCGCGCAGCTGATGCACGATGAGACCGTCACCCACACCTTCGTGAAGGATGTGGCCTTGCCAAGCGGCAAGACAATGGCACTGCTGACCCTGGATAACGGCCTGGACCACAAGAAGCCGACCACCCTCGGGCCCAATGGCCTGCTGGAACTGCGCGCCGCGCTGGAAGTCCAAGCAGAACGCGCCAAGAATGGCGAGATCGATGCCCTGGCGATCACCGGCAAGCCGTACTTCCTGATTGCCGGTACCGACCTGTCGGCCGTCACCCGCCTGAGCGCACCGGATCAATCAACCGCCATGGCTTCGCTGGGCCACTACACCTATGAGCTGCTTGCCGATTTGGGCGTTCCGACCTTCGCTTTCATCAACGGCCTGGCGCTCGGCGGCGGCTTGGAAATCGCGCTGGCTTGCAACTACCGCACGGTCAGCACCGCCGCGGGCGCTTTGGGCCTGCCAGAAGGTTTCCTCGGCCTGATTCCGGGTTGGGCCGGCGTATACCGCCTGCCCCGCCTAGTCGGCCCCGAGAACGCGCTGAAGGTCATGATCGAGAACCCGCTGAACAGCAACCGCACCCTCTCCGGTCCGGCAGCTGCCAAGATGGGGGTGGCCGACGCCCTGTTCGAACCAGCTGACTTCATCGAGCACTCCATTGCCTTCGCTGACGGTGTCATCTCCGGAACCACAGAGGTCAAGCGCCCCAATGCGGTCGATCCAACCGATCCCGAGGTTGCTCGCCGCTGGCTGGATGCGGCCGACGCTGCCGAAAAGTTCGTCGATGCGAAGCTGTCCGGCGCGGCCCCGGCACCGTACAAGGTGCTTGAGGTCTTCCGCAAGGGCCTGGCCATCTCGCAGCAGGAATCAGCAGTCCTTGAAGTCGAAGCGCTGACTGGCCTGATGAGCACCCCGCAGTTCCAGAACACCGTGTACGCCTTCCTGGACCTGGTCCAGAAGCGCGGCAAGCGCCCCGCCGGCGCACCGGATCCAAAGCTCGCGCGCCCCGTCACCAAAGTGGGTGTCGTTGGCGCAGGGTTGATGGCTGGCCAGCTGGCCCTGCTGTTCGCCCGCCGCCTGAACGTTCCGGTGGTTATCACCGATCTGGATCAATCGCGCGTGGACAAGGGCCTTGCCTACATCCATGGCGAGATCGACAAGCTGCACGCCAAGGGCCGCATGAGCCAGGATGCGGTCAACCGCACCAAGGCTCTGGTTACCGGATCGGTCACCAAGAAGGCGTTCGCGGATGCCGACTTCGTCATCGAGGCCGTCTTCGAAGAGCTGAATGTGAAGAAGCAAGTTTTCGCAGAGGTTGAAGCCGTGGTCTCCCCCGAGTGCATCCTGGCCACCAACACTTCCTCGCTCTCTGTCACCGAGATGGGCCGCGACTTGTCGCATCCAGAGCGCCTGGTCGGTTTCCACTTCTTCAACCCGGTAGCCGTGATGCCGCTGCTGGAAATTGCTGCTACGGAGTGGACCAACGATTCCTCGCTGTCCACTGCATTCGTGCTGGGCAAGAAGCTGAAGAAGACCACGGTGAAAACCAAGGATTCTGCCGCATTCGTGGTCAACCGCGTACTGCTTCGCCTGATGAGTGAAGTCCAGGCCGCTTTCGACGAGGGCACCGACGCGAAGACAGCTGACTCGGCACTGACCCCCATGGGCCTGCCAATGAGCCCGTTGACCTTGTTGGCGATGGTAGGTCTGCCGGTCGCGCAGCATGTCAACGAGTCGCTGAACGCCGCTTTCGGCGAACGATTTGCCGTCTCGGAGAATCTGCAGAAACTGATCGATGCCAAGATCACTGCCCTCTGGGTCAAGGATGAGGCAGGCAACCAGGTGCTGAATCCCGAGGCTGAAAAGCTGATGGCCTTCGGCGATCAGCACTCGAGCAAGGAACAGATCCTGGCTCGTGTTCAAGATGCTCTGGCCGAGGAAATCGGGCTGCTGCTGGATGAGGGCGTCGTTGCCGAAGCAGCCGACGTCGATCTATGCATGATCACCGGTGCCGGCTGGCCAATGCACCTCGGTGGCATCACCCCGTACCTGGACCAGGTTGGCGCCTCCGAACGTGTCAACGGGAAGAGGTTCAACGGCTAGTACCTTCCGGGCCGTTCTTGGTTCCGGTGCTTCTCCCTGAGTGCTGGACCCATGCGAGATGCCGTGACCGCTTCCCTCATGAGGAAAGCTGGTCCCGGCTTCTTGCTGCCCCGTTAAGATGCAGGAACCCCGTACAGCTGGTAAATGCTGCTGTACGGGGTTCCTGCGCTCCATGGAGCTGGGCTTCGCATGCCCAGTTACTTAGATGATGTCTTCACCATTGCGACGGGCTTCCAGCCATTCCTGGATAAATCCCCTGCTGATGAAGAACAGTACTCCGGCCACTATAACTGGCCATACCAGTACGTACAGGCTCAGGAAAAACGTCGTCATTATTTGCCTCCCAGGCTCTTTGGGTCGTGTCCGGCTTCTGCAGCCCCGGTCTTTGCAGGTACTGCGTCGAAGTCACCGGTGCGTACTGCGATGACATCGAAGTCGAATTCCATCTTGGATCTGAATGACATGAGGTAGCAGACGATGGTACTTACCGAGTAGGCAACCAGCGAGGCGCTCAAGGTCGTGTAGTCGCGCAAGAATCCGAAGACGAATGGTGCGCTGGCCAGCATCGCGACGACCCCAACAATTTTGGCGACGCGCAGACCGAAGAACCCGAAGCTCATCAATGCCAAGACCACGCCAATGCCAATCACCGACAGCAACTCGATCAGCAAGCCGGTGACGCCATTGATAGGGATCAGCTCGAAGCGAACCGGGATGAAGATCGCCAGAGCAACCAGTACTGAAACGGTGAAAGCCTTGTTCGTGACCTTCTTCCAGTAGAAGCTGGCCAAAACCGGGAAGACCAGCGCGCCCCAAAGAGCTCCTACGAAGACCAGCAGGTCCAGGATGTTCAGTTGCATGCTCGCGAAAGCGACTGCCAACGCGGTGGCAACGACCATGGTCGCACGGCCAATGAGAAGCATCTTCTTCGGATCAGCCTTGTCCTTGCCTGCGACGTTCTGTCCGTACACGTCGGCCATCATGATCGAGGACAAAGCTGCCAAGTCCGAGTCAGCAGTTGACGACAGTGCACCAATGATCATGATGAAGAACAGCGCCAGCAGTACACCTGGCAGGTAGCTGGCTGCCATCTCAGGGATGAGGTTGTTCATGTCGCCACCGGATGGCTCGAACCCAATGTACAGGGCGAGCACGCCGAGCATGCCCACGCCAATGACCATCGCGCCGTAGCCGATGGTTGCAGTGATGAAAGTTGGCTTGATCAGGTCCTCGCGTACTGCGAAGAGACGCTGGGCAATGGTCTGGTTGCCAATTGCGTAGGCCAGAACAGCGGCAATGTATGGTGCGCCCTGGCCCAAGAATGCTTCAGAAGAGAAGAAATTGGACTGCTGCGGGGTCAAGTTGCTCGCACCGGTTTCGAATGCGGCCGGGAACCCTGAGGCAAAGAAGATTACTGGGACAATAATTGCTACAGCGCCGAGCATGGCAACGACCTGGACAAAGTCGGTCAATACCGAGGCACGGAATCCGGACCACAGCGTGTAGAGCAGAACGCCGCCGGCAACGGCCAGCACGCCTTGGATGAAGTTGAAGGGCGAAAGCATCGAAATCAATACGCCACCGGCAATGAAGTTGGACATCAAGGAGATGACCGAACCAACGATATTCGACCCGGCGAGCATCAGCTGGCTGGAGCGCCCATGGCGTGCGTGCATGACCTCTGCGAGCGTGTGCGCGCGTGGCGCGACCTTGCGTATCCGCTTGCCGAATGGGTAGATGAACAGAATCATCAACGCACCCCAGAGCCCATAGTGGATCGGGCCGGAGATTCCGTAGGTGTACCCGGACGTGGCCGAGGCATACATCGATGAGGCCCAGATCCAGGTAGCGGTCATGCTTGCAGCGGAAATGCCGAATCCAATTTTATTTCCCGCCGTCATGTAGTCGTCGGCGTTTTCTTTCTTCTTCCCGATTCGGGTGGAAATATAGAAGGTTCCTCCATAGAAGAACACCAATAGCAAGACAACAGTTAGGGCGCTGAACTGCACTATTTCGTTATTCACGCGCCACCTCCCTCTAATAGACAGTGATGAGATTCGCGCCGGGAGCTAAATGCTCAACCGGCGACTTATCCTGCACGTCTTCCTGCGAGATGTCATCGCAAGGGGTAAATTTCAGCTGACGCGCACAAGCCCCTGGGCCCATGAACCACTTCCCAACACTCAAGTTTCGTTCGTTTCTCATTCGTATCGTTCATCCCTAGTCACGGGGAGCACCAGCTCGTGGATTCGCTCCAGAACCTGGCGCTTTTGGCTTCACAACGTGAATCCGGACCCATGGTTTGCCTGCATCGCACTTGCGGCTAGCCATACTGGCGCGCAATGGCGCTTCGGGTCAGTTCAGGCGCGGTACTCGCGTTGGCGAATGCCGCCTGCCTTCCATCGGAGGACTGCTGCCCGGAACTCAACACGCGATTACTGCGTGGAGTAACTCAGTCGGCGATAAAATGCCGCACGGGAAAACAGCGAAAGCTCTCTCCGAAATTAGTAGCTTCAACTAACTACATACAAATATTAGCATGAATGCAAAGATATTCGAATCTTCCGCCGCAAGGCAGCGGGGCAACCCAATCACCGATCGGCCGGCAGGGGGCACGATGTTGAATCAGCCCATCGCCTGTATCAATCACGGGACTACCTTGCAGATGCGTGTAACGGTGCGCACATAAGTGCGGAAAACCGGGGTAAAAAATATCTAGTTCTGGCCGTTCTATTCCCCACTGGGAGACGGGCGGGCATGCCCCAATTACACCACCCGAAATGCCCCACCTGGATTACTAACCTCTCCAAAGTGCGGGATTCAGAGCCATGCCGAGGGAGCACCCGGCGCTATGGATACTCTCGGGACTTCGAAAACACTGCATAAATATTCATAGTATTCGATACCGCCTGGCGAACGCATGCAGACCGCTCCCCCGCCGATCAAACTCACCGCATGCCGCATCCTCCTGACGCGGACGCTTTGCTCTTAGCGCCGGCACAGAGATCTCTGCCAGAATGGGTGCATGACTGACATCGCCCGACCAGCCCGTCGTACGTTCATGTGCGCCTCGGCAGCACTTGGTTCCGCCGCACTGCTCACCGCCTGCGGTGATGGACATTCTGAAGCCGACACCCCCGAGGCATTGCCGATCCCTGAACCAACCGGAGAAGGACAGGCGCTCATGAAGGCCAAGGACCTTGCCATCGGATCGCGTGCACTCGCTCCAGCCAAGGATCCTTCCGGAAAAGAAGTAGGCGTTTTGCTCTTCCGCAAGGATGAGAAGACAGTTTTGGCCTACTCGAACGTCTGCACCCACCAGGGTTGTGCCGTGAGCCCGAAGTCCAGCAAGGAAGATTTCTACTGCGCCTGCCATGGCTCACGATTCGCACCCGCTGACGGTACCGTGGACGAAGGTCCAGCTATCGCGGCTCTGCCACGCTACGCGGCGGCAATTGAAGGTGACGACATCGTCGCCTATATCACCGCCGCAGAGTAGTTTCCCAGCTCTTTTAAAGCACGAAAGGCTGAACCCGGATGGGTTCAGCCTTTCGTGCTTTCTAATTGGTTCGTTTAGAACAATGCAACCTTCTGCGGGGTCGGGAAGAGCTCATCCATCTGGACCCGTTCCGCAGCGCTCGGAACCCAACGCACCGCTGCAGCGTTGGCTCGAATCTGCTCGGGACGGGTGGCACCGGCAATCACTGAGGCCACCGGCGACTGCGCTGCCAGCCACGAAAACGCCAATTCGATCGGCGTCAGATCCCGTTCGGCGGCAAACGCATCGAATTTATCCAACTGCTCGAAATCGCTGGTTTCCACGAGATGCTGACGAGCGTGAGTCAGGCGACTGCCTTCTGGGGCATGCCCCTTGGAGTATTTCCCGGTCAGCAGGCCGTTTGCCAGCGGGAAGTAGGGCAAGACGCCCAGATCGAATTCACGAGCCGCTGGAAGCACTTCCAGTTCTGCACGGCGGTCAATCAGGTTGTAGTGATTCTGTGCCGAGACGAATCGCTCGGTTCCCAATTCACGGGCCACGTACTCCGCCTGGGCGATTTGCCAGCCGGCCCGGTTGGAATGACCGATGTAGCGAACCTTGCCGCTGGTGACTAGCTCATCCATAGCCCGCAAGGTTTCTTCGATGGGAGTGTTCGCATCTGGGGTATGGAACTGATACAGGTCGATGTAGTCGGTACCGAGCCGCTTGAGCGACGCTTCGACGGCTTTGACGATATAACGGCGCGAACCACGTGCATTGAAGTCCGGACCATTTGCGCCCTGCATATCCATGCCGAATTTGGTGGCCAGCACGATGTCATTGCGTGCTTGCCCTAGCGCTTTGCCCAGACGGATTTCGGAAAGCCCTGGTTCCTTTCCATAGACATCCGCGACATCGAAGAGCGTAATACCCGCATCAAGCGCCGCATGGATAACCGCGTCGGTTCCTTCTTGGGATTCGGTCGCAGTACCTGCGCGGCCAAGATTGTTGCAGCCTAGCCCGACGACGGAAACACTCAGGCCGCTGCGGCCTAGCTGACGGAATTCCATGGACACCTCATCTGTTGGTTTGTTCATCCGCTTCACTGAGCGACGTTATACCCATAGGCTATCCGGTAGGTAGTTGTGCTCAACAT
Organism: Glutamicibacter sp. NPDC087661; assembly: GCF_044743275.1. NCBI lineage: Bacteria > Bacillati > Actinomycetota > Actinomycetes > Micrococcales > Micrococcaceae > Glutamicibacter > Glutamicibacter sp. NPDC087661. The sequence continues at coordinate 657,984 of NZ_JBIUWE010000001.1, read as the reverse complement.
TTCACAGCACAATTCACTGCATTGCATATTTATCCATTAGGATGGAAACATGTCTAAAGTTCTTACCAATCTCCCTGTAGGCGAGCGCGTAGGTATCGCGTTCTCCGGTGGCCTCGACACCTCGGTGGCAGTAGCCTGGATGCGCGACAAGGGCGCCATCCCTTACACCTACACTGGCGACCTCGGCCAGTACGACGAGCCAGATATCGACGCTGTACCTGGCCGTGCACTGGAGTACGGTGCAGAGAACTCCCGCCTGGTTGATTGCAAGCCTGCTCTGGTTGAAGAAGGCTTCGCAGCACTCGCCTGCGGCGCTTTCCACATCCGCACTGGCGGCAAGACCTACTTCAACACCACCCCGCTGGGCCGCGCCGTCACCGGCACCCTGCTGGTCCGCGCAATGCGCGAAGATGGCGTGGATGTCTGGGGCGACGGTTCGACCTACAAGGGCAACGACATCGAGCGCTTCTACCGCTACGGCTTGATGGCCAACCCTAAGCTGCGCATCTACAAGCCATGGCTCGACCCCAACTTCGTTGCAGAGCTTGGTGGCCGCCAGGAAATGTCCGAATGGCTGCAGGAGCACGGTTTCCCTTACCGCGATTCGGCCGAAAAGGCCTACTCAACCGATGCCAACATCTGGGGCGCAACCCACGAGGCGAAGACCCTGGAACTGCTGAACAGCTCCATCGAGTCTGTTGAGCCGATCATGGGCGTGAAGTACTGGGACGAGAACGTAGAGATCAAGACCGAAGATGTCTCGGTTTCCTTCGTCGCTGGCCGCCCGGTAGCCATCAATGGCAAGGAGTTCACCGATCCGGTGGCTCTGGTCAACGAAGCTAATATCATCGGCGGACGCCATGGTCTGGGCATGAGCGACCAGATCGAGAACCGCATCATCGAGGCCAAGTCCCGTGGCATCTACGAAGCACCAGCAATGGCGCTGCTGTACATCGCCTACGAACGCCTCGTGAACGCGATCCACAACGAAGACACCGTGGCCAGCTACCACAACGAAGGCCGCCGCTTGGGCCGTCTGATGTACGAAGGCCGCTGGCTGGACCCGCAGGCCCTGATGCTGCGCGAATCGCTGCAGCGCTGGGTCGGCTCGGCCATCACCGGTACCGTCACCATCCGCTTGCGCCGTGGCGACGACTACACGATCGTGAACACCGAGGGCGAGAACCTGAGCTACCACCCGGACAAGCTTTCGATGGAGCGCGTAGGCGACGCCGCTTTCGGCCCAGTGGACCGCATCGGCCAGCTGACCATGCGCAACCTGGATATCGCGGACTCCCGCGGCCGCCTGGAGCAGTACGCCAACATGGGCCTGGTCGGCGGCACCACCGCTGAACTCGTCGGCTCGCTGGAAGCTGGCGGAGCTGATGACATCGTGAACGCAACCCAGGTTGATAGCGATGACCTGGCGACCGACCGCGCTATCGAGTCTGCTGCATTCGACGCAGGCACCGACTAGACGCCAAGGCACAGCTAGAGGATCGGCCAGGTTCTCCCTTCACGGGGAGAACCTGGCCGATCTTTTATTCTGCCCGGAAACCGGTCAGCGCAAAAAAATAGTCCCAGACGTGTGAACGTCCGGGACTAGCCTGGGTTGCAGGCTGTCAGCCCTCGATCAAGGACAGCAGCGGGCTCACCGCGATGGTGAAACCAATCAAGGAAATCAGTCGAAGTACCATGCGGACACGTGCTCCCTGCTTGGTATTCGGTTCTGGCAGGCGGAAGCCCTGTTCAACGATCCACACCAATATGGCAATGACAACTCCGGTCAAGGCAACCTGCGCTGGGGCGAGGCCAGAAAGCAGGGACACCACTCCAATGCCGATGATGACACCGACGCAAGCCTGGAAAACCAGGTGCAACGGCGTGCGGGTTGCTCCCATCCGCGGGACTTTACGCTGGGCACCGGGGGTCTCGTCCCGGTCTTCTTGTGGAATCATTTCTCCTTGTTTCCTGCTCGTTTAAACCTGTGCTTTCGCGGGGCCGCGCGAAGACACCACATCCTTGGACAACAGCAGGCCACTGCCGCCGTTAAAAACCACAGTACCGAACCGTGGAGCCCGGGCTACTTCTTCGAATCCCAGGGCACGATGAAGCGCCAAAGACGCAGTATTCTGCGCGTTGACCACGCACCATGCGGTCGAAGCGCGCTGCGCAATCCATGACAGCCTGGCCTCGGTTAGGCTTCGTGCCACGCCCCGTTGCCGGTATCCGCAGGCAACCTCGATCCCGGCAAGGTAATAGCCAGCTGGCGCCAACGGATCAGCAGGCTCCCACCAATGGGCTCGAGCCCAGCCAAGCAGCTCTCCGGCCGGGTTCTTGACGACTACCTGGCATTCACCAGCGCCCCAATTTCCAGGTTCAGCCTGACGCCCCAAACTCTCCGACAGCCGACGGATGGCCGGGTGGTCCGCTGCCTGCATTGGCTGCGTCGCAACTATGGGGCTTATCATTCGTGATCAGTCGATGGACATCGGCTTTGGTGGCATCGGGTGCGCCATCTTCAGCTTGTTCAATTCCGCATAGGGCGCAACACCGATACTCATCTTGGTGAAGTCCAGCTTGGCTTCGCGGATGCACGTCTTGATCGCAGCGACTGCAAGCTTTGGAGCTGGTGATAGGACTCGGATGTTCAGCTTTCGGTTACCGAAATCGCTGGACTCCACCGTGCCAAGTCCGCGCCATGCCAAGTGGCCGGTCAGCGCTTCCTTGGCCTTCTTGTCCAGGTACTGGTCGCGCTCGGTGCCATTTGCGGATTTCAGCGCGTACTGCACGATAACCCACGACTGATCTTCTTCCTTGATCTCTGCATAGCCTTCGGCAGCACAGGCTTCAGCGAAACCAGCGAACAATTCGTCGGCGCGGTCGGTGTTTACGTTCTGGACTTCATTGGTCTTGGACATATGTCCCACGGTGCCGTGATTGATCACGAACTGACCCAATTCATCGTCCTCGAACTGCTGGAACCATGCTTCGCGGAATTCCAGTTCGTTCTTTTCGTTCATCCGGTAGGTGCGAATGATCGCCATGTGATTACCCCTTGGGTCTACGGTGTGCTTAGTTATCTAAATTTTTGGAGGCTTCGGCAAGCTGTGCGGCTAGGCGCTCAGCCTTGGATTGCCAGGTGGCGCGGTGTTCGGCATTGAACGGTGCATCGTTGTTGATCACGGTGCCGAGCAACAGTCCAGCTTCTCTTCCAATACTACGAACTAGGGAAGCTGGATAGTTCATGCCTATTTCATGTTCGGCGAATTCATCTTCATCATCAAGGAACACGCCTTGGCTACGTGAACGAATCACGTCCAAATCCATGTCAATGGAGTTGACTTCCCAAGCGCCACGCTTCATCCGTCGCCATCCGATGTTGCTGGACAGGTCGATGTAGACATCAAAATCTTCCAGTGCATCCGCATAGAGGGTGGCAATCCACTGGCCCGAGTGTGGAATCAGGCAGAGCGCATTACTCGCTGCCAAGTGTGCGGTGCCCGGACGGGCTACCAGTGCGCCGGCCGGCTGGTGAAGCCAATGTCCGTATTTGTCCTGTCCGAGATAAAATCCGGGCACCACCCAGTGCGGGCTGGAATCATACTTCCAGGCGCGCGCTACCACCAAGGAACCCTCGGCGATAGTTTCTGGGCTACGGGGCAGGTCTACCGGGCAGCCGGACGGTGAGCTCACAGCTTCGGAATCTGACCGGTAGGCAGGTCTTGTCCAGGGAGGGGCCGGGCGAATGGAACCTTGGTTCCCAGAACCTGCGCCAGGGTATCGCGGGCTACCTGCTGTGCAGTCAGTCCAACGCGGTCCAAGACCTCAGCACGAGTTCCGTGCGCCAAGAATTCGGTAGGCAAACCTACTTCGTTCAGAGCCGTATCGACACCCGCTGCACGCATTTCGGTGCGCAAGCGCGAACCCACACCGCCGGCTCGGACGCCATCTTCGATGCAGACCACAATGCGGTGACGGGCTGCCAGTGAAATCACCGAGGTTGGCATTGGTAGAACCCAACGAGGATCCACCACGGTCACCGATACGCCCTGGCTGTTCAGTCGTTCTGCGACATCCAGCGAAAGCTCGCTCATGGCGCCCACGGAAACGATGAGAACATCCGGTGCGGAACGGTCCCCCAAGCGTGCCAGAACATCCACGCCATCTGGCAGGCGGTCCACAGCTTCGATGGGTTCACCCACCGAGCCCTTGGAGAATCGCACGACACTTGGCGCATCATTGATGTCAAGGGCTTCACGCAGTTCCTCCCGCAGGCGGTCGGCATCGCGCGGCGCAGCCAGATGCAGGTTAGGCACGATCTGGGTCAGCGCCATATCCCACATGCCGTGGTGGCTGGCGCCGTCCGGGCCGGTGACTCCAGCGCGGTCCAGCACGATGGTGACACCTGCCTTATGCAGGGCCACGTCCATCAGCAATTGGTCAAAGGCACGGTTGAGGAAGGTCGCGTAGACGCAGACCACCGGGTGCAGTCCGCCAAAGGCAAGGCCGGCGGCAGTAGTCATGGCGTGCTGTTCGGCGATGCCCACGTCAATGACGCGTTCAGGGTGTTCCTGGGACATTTTCTTCAGGCCCACTGGCTGCAGCATGGCACCGGTGATCGCCACAATGTCCTCGCGCTCGTTGGCCACCGCCGCGATCTCTTCGCCGAAGACGCTGGTCCAGCTCTGCGCGCTGGACTTGGAAACCGGCAGACCGGTGATTGGGTCGATAACGCCAACGGCGTGGAACTGGTCAGCTTCATCGGCGCGGGCCGGAGCGTAGCCGTGGCCCTTCTCAGTCAGGGCATGCACGAGCACTGGGCCCGCGTACTGCTTGGCCTGCTGCAGCGCTTCTTCTACTGCGCGCTGGTTGTGGCCATCGATCGGGCCGATGTACTTCAGGCCCAAGTCCTCGAACAGGCCTTGCGGTGCCCACCAGTCCTTGATGCCCTTCTTGGTGGCGTGAAGGGACTTGTAAGTGAAATCGCCTACTGGCCCGGATCCCTTGAGCTTGACCTTGAGCTTGTCCATGGCGTTCTCGTAGGCCGGGTGGGTACGGAACTTGTCCAGCTGCTGGCGCAGTCCCGAAAGCTGGTTGGCCAGGCCGCCGATGGTCGGGGCGTAGGAGCGGCCGTTGTCGTTGACCACGATGACTGCTTTGCGGTCCTTGTCGGCAGCGATGTTGTTGACTGCTTCCCAGGCCATGCCGCCGGTCAAGGCGCCATCGCCCACCAGGGCTACGGCGTAGCGGTCATTGTTATTCATCAGCTTGTTGGCGCGGGAAATTCCATCAACCCACGACAGCGAGGAGGAAGCATGGGAGGACTCAACCACATCGTGTTCTGATTCACCGCGGTCAGGGTAGCCCGACAGGCCTCCTTGCTGGCGCAAGGTCTCGAAATTCTGGCGTCCGGTAACCAACTTGTGCACATACGACTGGTGTCCCGTATCGAAGACGATGGAGTCAGTTGGGGAATCGAAGACACGATGGATGCCCAAGGTCAGCTCGATAACACCGAGATTGGGACCCAAATGGCCGCCAGTACGAGCAACATTGTCGATGAGGAAGCCGCGGATTTCCTCCGCCAAGTCGTCGAGCTGCTCGAGGGTAAGCGCCCGCAGGTCACTTGGTTTCTTGATGGTCTTCAATAAAGACACGTTCATCCCCTTCACAAATTCGCCGACAATAGGCTGGAAAGCCCATGCGAAATACCTAGTTTACCGCGTTCAAGGCTTCTTTCATTATCCGTCAACGTCCGTGCTGGTGCTAATTTCCTAGCAATGACGTTCACTACCCCGAACGCATGTGCCCGTTCGCGTGCGAGCCTAGTTGCGGTCCAGCGTATCGGCCAGCATTTGCAGCCCTTGCGCTTCGAAGGATTCATCTCCAACTTCATAAGACCAGACGGCCGTGCCCAGGCCTTCACGTAGTTGCATCATTTTCCATGATAATTCTTCGCGCGGATCATAGCCGTAGCCCTGAAGGAAGGCTTGTTCCAGCTCCGGATGCCCCACCCACTGCTGTAGTGAGAGTCGCGCGAAGTCGCTGGAAGCTGGACGGAATTCAAAACGTCCAAAATCAATGACTTTCAGTTTTCCTTGGTCTACGAGCCAATTACGAGGCTGCCAGTCTCCGTGCGTTGGGACGACGGCCACGGATTTAGGCTCGTAGCTGGTGAACAGGTCCCTGATCTGCCGGCACCGTGAAGCACCAATGCGGTGCTTGCGTTCAAGCAGCTGAAGGAATTTTGCCGTCAGCCGGGCTTCGTAGCCATGAGCAACACGCTGTTCTTGATCGTGCAGCAACCTGAGCGCGTGTCCCGCCTGTCGATGCGAATCCGGCGCGTATTCATGTTCTGTCCCTACGCACAGTTCTCCGGGTTGGTAGTCCAGCACTGCCAGGCGGTGCACATCGCTTGAAAAACGCAGCCGCGCGGCCAGCCCGGCTTCGGCAAGTACACGCGTGTACCGGCGATGTGCTTCCAGCTCCCGGATGATGTGATGGTTGCTTTCGCCCGCGGTCTTGAGCACGAAGTGCTTTCCGGCTGCATCCAAATGGAGGACTTTAATGTCTGTCAGCCCCCAAGACATGTCCGAAACGACTGTTGCCTCTCCGAGCCAGGAACGCACTTGGTGCACTTGGCCCGCATTCAGCAGATCTTCAAGGGCAGGTGACGTCATCGGAAGTTCCTCTCCGCCAACAGTTTTCTGGAAGTGATTCCCGAGTCTAGCAATTGATCTCCAGGCTCCCTGCGGGCGGCGCTAAGCTGAGCGTATGCCATCTTCCTTCGATCCTCATCACGTCTCAGCGAGTTATTCGAGTCTCGCCAGCGCCTATATCGATCTGTTCGCTTCGCCCGAGCAGGCGGAGCTTGAAGACCGGGAGCTGATTGCGGCGTGGGCGGGGCAGCTGGAGGGGCCGGTCCTGGACGCTGGCTGCGGGCCTGGGCATTGGACACAGTTCATCGCCGATGCCCATCGGCCGGCTACAGGCGTTGACCTCGTTCCGGAGTTTCTGCACTTCGCACGGCGCAACTTCCAGAAGCCCGATTTCCTGCGTGCGGACTTGGCACAGTTGCCGTTCGAAGACCACCATTTTTCCGGGGTGCTCGCCTGGTACTCGGTAATCCATGCTCCTCCAGCCGAGCTTCCGCAGCTGTTGGGCGAGTTTGCCCGGGTGCTCAAGCCACGCGGCAAGCTGCTGCTCGGATTCTTTGCCGGGGATCAGCTAGAAGCCTTTGGCCACCAGGTCGCCCCGGCCTGGTATTGGCCGCCCGGGGAATTGGAGCTGTTGTTGGAAACGTCAGGCTTCAGCGTGCTGGAAGTTGGCACCCGCACCCGGTCCACGGCCCGCACCCATGGTCAGCTGAGTGCGCAAAAGGCTGGTTAAAAACCTGAGACCCAAGGCAATTGCCTTGGGTCTCAGGTTTTCCCGCGATGCGGAACTACTTAGAGATTCGCTTCGACCGGAGCCGAGGTGGATCTGCTAGTTGGCAGCGGCGATCTGGCGCAGTACGTACTGCAGGATGCCACCGTTGCGGTAGTAGTCAGCTTCACCTGGGGTGTCGATGCGCAGAACTGCGTCGAACTCGGTAACCTTGCCGTCTTGTGCGGTTGCGGTAACCTTCAGGGTCTTCGGGGTGGTGCCGTTGTTCAGCTCGGTCACGCCGGAGACAGCGAAGGTCTCGGTTCCGGTCAGACCCAGCGAATCAGCGGATTCGCCCTCTGGGAACTGCAGCGGCAGAACGCCCATGCCGATCAGGTTCGAGCGGTGGATACGCTCGAATGATTCGGTGATGACGGCCTTGACGCCCAGCAATGCGGTGCCCTTGGCAGCCCAGTCACGCGAGGAGCCCGAGCCGTATTCCTTGCCGCCAAGAACGACCAGCGGGGTGCCGGCAGCCTTGTAGTTCTCTGCAGCGTCGTAGACGTAAGCCTGCGGAGCATCAGCCTGGGTGAAGTCGCGGGTGAAGCCACCCTCGACGCCGTCCAGCAGCTGGTTCTTGATGCGGATGTTGGCGAAGGTACCGCGGATCATGACTTCGTGGTTGCCACGGCGCGAGCCGTAGGAGTTGAAGTCCTTGCGATCCACGCCGTTCTCGATCAGGTAGCGGCCAGCCGGGGTTTCCGACTTGAACGAACCTGCAGGCGAGATGTGGTCGGTGGTCACCGAGTCGCCCAGCTTCAGCAGCACGCGTGCGCCGCTGATGTCCTGGACTGGCTGCGGCTCGGCGGTCATGCCGTCGAAGTACGGTGCCTTGCGTGCGTAGGTCGACTTCTCGTCCCATGCGAAGGTCGAACCCTCCGGGGTGTCCAGTGCCTTCCAGCGAGCGTCGCCTTCGAAGACTCCGTCGTAGCCCTTGGCGAACATTTCCTTGTCGATCGACGAGTCAATGATCTCCTGGACCTCGACAGGCGATGGCCAGATGTCCTTCAGGAAGACATCGTTGCCCTCGGCGTCCTGGCCCAGTGCGTCGGTCTCGAAGTCGAAGTCCATGGTGCCAGCCAGTGCGTAGGCGATGACCAGTGGCGGGGAAGCCAGGTAGTTCATCTTCACGTCTGGGTTGATGCGGCCTTCGAAGTTGCGGTTGCCCGAAAGAACTGCGGTAGCTGCGAGGTCGTTGGCGTTGATGGCCTCGGAGATCTCGGCATCCAATGGACCGGAGTTGCCGATGCACGTTGCGCAACCGTAGCCAACAACGAAGAAGCCGAGCTTCTCCAGGTATGGCAGCAGGCCGGACTTCTCGTAGTACTCGGTAACGACCTTCGAGCCTGGCGCGACCGAAGTCTTGACCCATGGCTTGGAGGTCAGGCCCTTGTCAGCTGCGTTGCGAGCCAGTACGGCTGCGGCCAGCATGACCGAAGGGTTGGAGGTGTTCGTGCACGAGGTGATCGAAGCGATCGAAACCAGGCCGTGGTCCAGGGTGAACTGGGTGCCATCTTCCTTGGTGACATCGACGGCTACCGACGGGCGGCCAGCGCCCTGGGTGTCTTCGGCGTTCGATACGTAGTTGTGCAGGTCCTTGCGGAACTGTTCCTTCGAGGAAGACAGCTCGATGCGGTCCTGTGGACGCTTCGGGCCGGCGATCGATGGAACCACGGTCGACAGATCCAGCTCGAGGTATTCCGAGAAACGGATCTCGCGGCTTGGATCGTGCCACATGCCCTGTTCCTTGGCGTAAGCCTCGACCAGTGCCACGTTCTCGTCGCTGCGGCCGGTCAGGCGCAGGTAGTCGAGGGTGACATCGTCGATCGGGAACATCGCGGCAGTGGAGCCGAATTCTGGGGACATGTTGCCGATGGTTGCACGGTTGGCCAGTGGCACTGCTGCCACGCCTTCGCCGTAGAACTCAACGAACTTGCCAACAACGCCGTGCTTGCGCAGCATTTCGGTGATGGTCAGCACCACGTCGGTTGCGGTGGCGCCAGCTGGGATCGAGCCAGCCAGCTTGAAGCCGACAACGCGTGGGATCAGCATGGAGACAGGCTGGCCGAGCATTGCTGCCTCGGCTTCGATGCCGCCAACGCCCCAACCCAGCACGCCCAGGCCGTTGACCATGGTGGTGTGGGAGTCGGTGCCTACGCAGCTATCCGGGTAAGCGCGCAGTACGCCGTTGACCTCGCGGGTCATGACGGTGCGTGCCAGGTACTCGATGTTGACCTGGTGCACGATACCGGTGCCCGGTGGGACGACCTTGAAGTCATCGAATGCAGTCTGGCCCCAGCGCAGGAACTGGTAACGCTCGCCGTTGCGCTGGTACTCGATCTCCATGTTGCGCTCGACAGCGCCTTCGAAACCGAAGGTGTCGATCTGCACGGAGTGGTCGATGACCATTTCGGCTGGTGCCAGCGGGTTAACGCGGGTTGGGTCACCGCCGAGGTCCTTGACGGCCTCGCGCATGGTTGCCAAGTCAACGACACAAGGCACGCCGGTGAAGTCCTGCATCAGCACACGTGCAGGGGTGAACTGGATTTCGGTGTTCGGCTGAGCCGAAGCATCCCACTGACCCAGTGCATTGATGTGCTCGTTGGTTACGTTCGCGCCGTCTTCGGTGCGAAGCAGGTTCTCAAGAAGAACCTTAAGGCTGTAAGGAAGGCTGTCCGAGCCTTCAACCGTATTTAGTCGGTAAATTTCGTATTCGGTTCCATTGACGTCAAGTACGCCCTTGGCACCGAAGCTGTCCACATTGCTCACGTGGGACTCCTCTCGCCAGACACTCATTCTGTTGCACACGCACACTGTAATTCCAGTTAGGAGTTCCTAACTGAGATAGTCAGGCTCCTAGCGTGGCAGAGCTAAAAACAGTCTATCGCCTAAGCTCATAAAAAGACTCCTCGGAATAAATTTTCATCCGAATTCGTGTCTAATCGGACAATTTCAGGTGTTTAACGGCGCACGAAGAGCCCGATGGACTCCATATGGTGGGTATGCGGGTACAAATCGTGAATCTCCATATGCTCTAATTCGTAGCCGCGGCCCATCAAACGCGCGGTATCACGGGCGAAAGCCGCAGGGTCGCAGGACACGTAACAAATCCGGGATGCAGCAATGGAAGCCAGCTCCGCAGCCACCTGCTTATCGATCCCGGTGCGGGGCGGGTCAAGTACCACGGCGTCCAGGGAGGCATCCCCGGCGACCTGCCGTAACACTCGCTCAACACGGCCTCGGATCACCGTGGCCTGCGAATAGGAGCGCAGATTCTTCTTCGCATCGGCATGCGTGCCCGGAGCGCCTTCAATTGAGAAGACCCGGCCCTGGGAGCCAACTGCCTTAGCCAACGGGACGGAGAACAAGCCAGCACCCGCATAGAGGTCGGCGATTTGCTCGCCAGCGGCTGGCTCGGTCAGTTCAACTACGCGCTGGGAAAGCAGGCTGGCCGCCTCTCGATGCACCTGCCAGAAGCCTTCACCGGTAATCCGGAACTTCTCCCCCAGTACCTTTTCGGTCAGGAACGCCGAACCAGCCAAGGTCTGCAAGCTGCCTTTGCCGTCAGCCGCCGCGCCGCCCCGCTGGCTGAAAGCGGCGACATTGACACCCTCCGGGAACTGCTTTGCCACCTTTGCCGCGGCGCCGGTACTTGCTTCAGCCAGCAGGATCAGCACGGTCTGGTCATCCTGGCTGGATACCGCAGCCTCGACACGCTCGATTCCGCTGTAGTCCACAGAGTACAAGCCGGTGGCCTCGATAGCCGGATGGGCCAATGGCATCTGCGCGATGCCGGTCAACTGGTTACTGCGGAATGCGCTCATCGCGAGCTTGCCCTGTGCGTCCACCGAATAGGACATCCGGGTACGCCAGCCCAGGCCGTCGGCCGCGCCCTTGACCGCTTGCACCGCAGGGAAGTTGTAGTCCTCCGCCTTCAGGCCGCCTAGACGGGTCATCTGCTCGGCAGCAACCTGCGACTTGAGCTCACGCTGGTGCTCAAGGGTGATGTGGCCGAACTCTGCGCCACCCACCGGGTCACGATGCTTCAGGGCATCAGCGGCATCCCAGAAGTGGGGCACGCGGTGCTCGCTGGCTTCGAGCACCTCGGCGACGTCGGCACGCCAGAATTTGGCCTCCGGCGCACTGTCCGTCAGGCGCACATTCACCAACTCTCCGGGAATGCCGTGGCGCACGAAGATCACGCGGCCCTCATGGCGGGCGACGGTGTGGCCGCCATGGGCAATCTTGCCCAGGCGGACGGTGAGCATTGGTGTTTCAGTCATCGATCTTGTCTTTCATCAGAAGCATTGAATTCAGCGGTGTGCCGAAGATTCTTCGGTCGGCCCGCCGCCCAGGGCATGCGAAGCACTGAGCAAGCGCCATGGAACCGAGGCGATCAAGACGCCCGGTTCATAGTGCAGCCGGTTTTTCACTCGTAAAGCGGTTTGGTTGTGCACCAGCTGTTCCCACCAGTGGCCCACTACGTATTCAGGGATGTACACGACGATCAGTTCCCGCGGGGATTCACGCTTGATGGAACGAATATGCTCAATCAGCGCCCCGGGGATATCGCGGTACGGAGAAGCCAGGGCGGTGATCGGCACCGGAATCTGCAGGCGTTCCCAGTCCCGGAGGGTCTTTTCGGTTTTGCTTCGTTCCACATCCACGATGATTGCTTCGAGCTTCGAGGGACGCGAAGCTCGGGCGAAGGCCAAGGCCCGCAGCACCGGCTTGCGCACGGTGGAGACCAGCACCAGTGCATGCACCCGGGAGGGCAAGGCCGTGGCGGCAACGTCCTCATCCACCGCCAGCTCGTCGTCAACCTTCTGGTAGTGGCGCTGCAGTGAATCCATGATCAGCATCAAGGCCGCAATGCCCAGCACGGCCAACCACGCGCCGTGGACCAAGCGGGTGGCCAAGACGACCACCAGCACCAGTGCCGATAGGACCAGGCCCACCAGGTTCAGCAGGCGCTTGCGCTGCTTGGCCGCACGGATCCTGCGGTCGGCAATGGGAACCAGCACGCGTTTCCAGTGCTTGAGCATGGCCAGCTGGCTGAGCGTAAAGGAAACGAACACGCCCACCACGTACAGCTGGACCAGCAAGGTGACATCGCCTTGGAACAGCAGCACCAGTGCAATCGCGGCAACGCCCAGGGACAATATGCCGTTGGAGAAGCCCAGCCGATCACCGCGGGTACGCAGCTGGCGTGGCAGGAAGCCGTCGGTAGCCAGATGGCTGGCCAGCAGGGGGAAGGAGTTGAAGGCCTGGTTTCCGGCCAGCAGCAGCACGGCAATGGTCAGCACCGAAACAATGACCAGGCCGAAGGTGAAATCGCCGAACACGGCTTGCGCCAGCTGGCCAAGGACCGGGACCTGCACAAACCCTTCAGGGATCGGGGCACCGTCGAGCAAGAATGAGGCCTGCGGGTCGGCGACGACCTTGATGCCGGTGGCACGGGCAAGCATCAGCGTGCCAAGTGTCAGCACCCCGGAGAGCAGGCCCAGCACCAGCAGGATCCGCGCCGCGTTCTTGGCCCGCGGCTTGGCCAGGGTCTGCACGTTCGAGATCGGGACCTCGATACCGGTCAGCGCCGCCGAACCCGTACTGAAAGCACGCAGGATCAGCAATGCACCGACGACACCGTGCAGCCCATTGGCAAACTCTTCTTCCGGCACAATCGTGAAATCCGCGCTCGGGGCAAGCCCGAGGGTACCGGTCAGCGCCATCACCCCGCCGATAGCGACCAGCAGCAGCATGCCGATCACGAAGAGGTAGACCGGAATGGCCAGGGTCCAGCGCCCTTGTCCCCTGCCGCGCAGATTACCGACCACGAGGAATGCGACAAGTCCAGCAGCCACCCAAGCCTTGTACTCGGCCACTGCAGGGAAAATGGCGGCGAGATACAGGGCAGCTGATGAGCTGGACACAGCAACGGTGAGCACGAAGTCGACCAGCAGCGCAGCGGCGACCGCTGTTCCCGGGCGCGCACCCAGGTTCTTCTTCACGATCTCGTAGTCGCCACCGCCAGAGGGGTACTCCATGACCGATTGCCGGTAGGACAGCACCAGCACCACCAGCACGGCAAGGACAGCAAGTCCGACCATCGGCGAAAGCGCGGTGGCCGCGATGCCCGCAATGGCCAGGGTCAGCAAGATTTCGTCTGGCGCGTACGCCAAGGACGACAGGGCGCTGGACGAGAAAATCGGCAACGCGACGTTAGGTGGCAACGGCTTCTTTTTCAGCTGTTCAGTTCTGAAAGGCCGGCCCACCAAGATCCGCTTCAGACCGTCAAATAATGCAGGCACGACACAACGTTATCGCAGGGTGCAAGGCACATGGGTGCTGCACCACCGATAAACTGGGTGCGATCAGCGCTATTGTTGCATTCGGAGCACACAGCTTGTGTGCGCCACTGGACATGCAGCAAGCAGTAGACCCAAGGAGTTCTCGGTGGCACATTTCGTGATCATGGGGTGCGGACGCGTCGGTGTCTCGCTAGCCCACACGCTGGATTCAGCGGGGCATTCCGTGGCAGTCATTGACCAGGACCCGCATGCCTTCCGCCGGCTGAGCAAAGGCTTCTCAGGTTCCACGGTGACCGGCATGGGGTTCGACAAGGACACCCTGGAAGCTGCCAAAATCGATGAGGCCTATGCTTTCGCCGCCGTATCCAGCGGTGATAATTCCAACATTCTCGCCACTCGCGTATCGCGCGAAACCTACAACGTCCCCCATGTCGTGGCCCGCATCTACGATCCAGGGCGCGCCGAGATCTACCAGCGCCTGGGTATCCCCACCGTGGCCGCGGTCCGTTGGAGCACCGATCAGGTGCTGCGCCGGATCCTGCCCGACTATTCGATGCGCGGTGACTTCCGGGAGCCATCGGGGCGCCTGATGCTTTCCGAAGTTGCCCTGCACCGCGACTGGTATGGACGGCTGGTCAAGGAGCTGGAAGCGGCCGCCGGGGTACGAGTGGCCTATCTGACCCGCTTCGGCGAAGGCACCATCCCCGAGAGCCGCACCCGATTGCAGGGCGGCGACCTGGTGCACGTGATGATGCGGCTCGATGAGTCCAAGGACATCGAAAAGATCCTTGCCAGCCCGCCGGCTGCGCAGGCCAACGAATAATCTGAGAGGCACCCCCATGAAGGTCATGATTGCCGGGGCCGGCTCGGTCGGTTCCTCCATTGCCCGCGAACTTGTGATCAACCATCACGAAGTCCTGCTTATCGACCTGCAGCCGGAAATGGCCGAGCGCGCCGACCTGGAAGCGGTGAAGTGGCTGATTGGCGATGCCTGCGAATTAGCTGTCTTGCAGCAGGCACAGCTGGAAGAGTACGACGTGGTCGTTTCGGCAACCGGCGATGACAAGGTGAACCTTGTGGTCTCGTTGCTGGCCAAGAGCGAATTCGGCATCCGGCGCACCGTAGGCCGCGTGAACAATCCGAAGAATGAGTGGATGTTCGATGACGCCTGGGGCGTAGATGTAGCGGTCAGCACCCCGCGGCTGATGACCGCGCTGGTGGAAGAAGCCGTGGAGGTGGGCGACCTGGTGCGGCTGCTGACGCTGAAGACCGGAGAGGTCTACATGGTCGAGTTCACCGTCCCGCACGATTCGGCGTTGATTGGCCGCAGCATCGGGCGCATCTCCTGGCCCGAAGACACCACCATGATGGCAGTGGTTCGCGATAAAACGCCGTTCCCGCCCAGTGCCGATGATGTGATTGAGGGTGGCGATGAAATCTTCTTCATCACCACCCCGCAAGCCGAAGCCTTGTTGCGCCGCACGCTTCGCGACGCCACCCGCTAGACGGCTTGTGCTGGAGGGCTGGTCCCGTTGCTGGCTTCTGCTGCAGGCTTCGAGACCAGCCAGGCGAACCAGAGCCCCGCTGCATACAGCGGCACCCCCATCAAGGCGCGGGCCAAGCCCAAGGCCACGACGTCATCTGCGATGTACATCGGGATCTGCACTGCAAGGCGCAGCGCGAAAACAGCAATGATGATCCAGGTGGCCACCTGGTAGCGGCGCAAGCGCGCGGGTTTCTTGCGCCACTCGGTGCCTTCATTGCGGATGAACCCGAAGAGCAGGCCGATCAGCGGCCAGCGGGCCATCACCGAAATCAGCAATCCCGCCAAGTAGGCGGCCGATACGTAGAACCCTGGAATGTAGTAGTCCTTGGCATTGCCTGAATTGCGTGCGGCGAAGGCGCAGATCAGGATGCCGATCAGCCCGGAGCCGGCCTGGATCAGCGTCGAGCGCTTGGCTAGGCGGATGATCATGAACACCACGCCAAGACTGATCGAAGCGATCAGCCCCCAGCCCAGATTGGAGGTCAGCGCGAAGACCATGATGAACACGAAACCGGGAAGCACCGTTTCCAGGATTCCGCGCACGCCACCGACGGTGGAGAGCAGATCTATCCCGCCGTCGGCATTTTGCGCGATGTTGGCGTTCGAGCCAATCATTTCCGCGAAGCTTGGATGCTTTGCTTCCGGCGTGGATCCATCTTCCGGACGCGATTCGTCGTTGTTCATCATGTTTTCTTCCAGTTAGACGCCAGCATGCTCTCGTTCCCAAGACCTTGAGGGAACGCGCGGATCACCCGCGGGCCTCCGGCACGATTACGTAGCGCGGATTAAAGATCGTCGGAACTTGATCCACGGGAGCGACCATTCCCGAGTATTCCACCTTCACGCCCGGCTTGATTCCCGGAACGGATTTCTGGCCCATGAACGCCAAACGCACATGCGGTACAGTCCCGCGACGAGCAGACACCGCACCGAGCCGGTCGACCACCACCGCGGTCAGCGTGGGTGCGACGTGTGGCGCGGAATAGCTAACCGATTGGATGTAGCCCGTGTGCTCCACCCTGCCCTTGACAGGCAGCTGTTCCAAGCTGTCCAGCCGCTGGTAGCTGAGCTTTTGGCCCGAGGGGCCAAGCAGCGCAGTGACGGGTTTGTCCTTCAGCGACATGCATTAGCCGATCTGGGTGATCTCTGGTCCGCGTTCTGGACGCTTCAGCTCAGAGTTCTGCTCAGGGTTCTGCTCAGTGCCTGCCGGGCGGGCCTGCGCATTGGCCGGAACACTCAGGGGCAAGAGTTCGGCCGGTGGCAGTGGCTTGTCGCCGCGGTTGACCACGACAGTGCGCAGGATCCCGTCAACGATGCCAGCCGCTTCTTCGTCTCCAATGGCAGCGCCGCCAATGACCGCACGCAGGAACCAGCGGTGGCCGTCGATGCCGACAAAGCGCAGGGCGACATGCCCGGCGCGACCATCAGGCAGCTGCTGCGGCACCTTGGCGAGCAGCTCCTGGCCGTAATCGCCGTCGCGGGTGAAAATTTCGCCGTTCTGGGCACTGATATCGCTCTTGATCTTGTCGCTGATGCCAGGCCACAGCGATTCGGACTTCGAGGAAGAGAAAGCCATCAGCTGGATACGCGACTCGGCGATCTCCAGCGACACCGCGATGACACGCTTGTTGGACTCTTCAACGTCCATGCGGACCTTCAAGCCTGCTACTGGCTTGATCAGGATCGAGCCGAAGTCAAGGTATTCCTGCGTATTCTCGACCTCGCTGTAGTCGAACGGGCCGTCCTTCGGCTCGGCCTCGCCCTGGCCTGCCTCAGCAGCTGGTGCGTCGACTGGCTGGTCTTGGGCTTTCTTGCGCTTGAAAATCATGGTGTCCTTAGAAAATCTCGTCTTGCACTCAAGGGTACTTACTTGGAACTGAATCCGCCGGTCGAACCGAACCCGCCAGCGCCGCGAGCACTGCCGTCCAGCGAATCGACTTGGATGAACGCTGCCTGCTCGACTTTCTGGATTACCAGCTGGGCGATTCGGTCGCCTCGGCTGACTTCGAAAGACTCAGACGTGTCGGTATTCAGCAAGGTGACCATGATCTCACCACGGTACCCCGCGTCAACAGTACCCGGTGCATTCACAACGGTAATGCCGTGCTTAGCAGCCAAGCCGCTGCGCGGATGCACGAGACCGACATAGCCATGCGGGATGGCCAGCGCAATGCCTGTTGGAATGAGCGCGCGGGCGCCAGGCTCCAGCACCAGCGACTCGCGAGCATGCAAGTCAGCACCAGCATCTGACGGATGCGCGTAGCTGGGAACCGGCAGTTCGGTGTCAAGCATCTTGATGGCAATGGAAATTGATGGCTCACTCATCGGTGTAGGTCTTCCCCCGGAGTTATGTGAAATAGTCACTCGATAGTTTCTCGTGGCTAACTCTATCGCGCGCGCAGGGCAATCCCCTGCCGCCAGCCCCGAGGTCATGGAACCAGGAAATATTGCCTAAACTTGGAACCATGAGTAATTCCAGCCCCGAGGGTTCGAACGTCCTGTACAGCGAAAAGCTCTGGCCATCGGCCAGTACCTGGATTTGGCCGATCATCATTTCCATCACCGCAGGTATCGCAGTAGCACCGATTAACGGCATCCTTGGATGGGTTGCCGGTGGCGTAGTTTTGATTTCACTGGTCGCGGTGTTCCTGCTGCGCGTGCCAGCCATCGAAGTCACCGATGATCTGGTCACCGTTGGCCGGGCCAGCATTGAACGCAAGTACATCGGCAACGTCGTCGGCTACCGTGGCGACGAAGCTTTCAAGCAGCGTGGACAGAAGCTTCACGGCTTGGCCTACATGCTGTTGCGTGGCTGGATCGACGGTGCCGTGCGCATGGAAGTGACCGACGAGCGAGACACCACGCCGTACTGGCTGACTTCCACCCGCCGCCCCGAAGAGCTGGCTGCCGCACTCTCGGGCGTGATGTACGAATTCACCGAGGAAGGCAAGGCCGAAGCAGCCAAGGAGGAGCAGGCAGAAGACGCTTCAGGCGAATAGCATTCACGGCTCCATAGAATAAAGCGATGGCGTCCTGGACCTTCCGGTCCAGGACGCCATCGCTTTCAGAACTGTTGCGTAAGCTTCCTAGCCTTCGCACTCGCTGCAGAATTTCTGCCCGTTGTCTTCACGGGCCAGCTGCGTGCGGTGACGCACCATGAAGCAAGATGCGCAGGTGAACTCGTCTGCCTGCTCCGGCAGGATCTCGATGCTCGCTTCTTCCTGCGATGCTTCGCCGCCGGGCAAAACATATTCCTCAGCCAAGGGTGTTTCGGCCTCGTCAACCAGGTTGGCCATGGCTGCGGTCTTGCCTGCCTTGAGCTGAGCGATTTCCTTGGCTCGTTCCGCTTCTGACATTGCTACGGGTGCAGCAGATTCATTTGCCATAATCGTTTTTCGCTCTTTCCTGCAGGTCTTCGTCCTAGCCGGCTGCTTCACAAGGTGAAAACTTATACCGGCATAGAAGTATAGCGTTATTCCGGGTCATCCATTCCCGTTCATGCCACGCTATGCCATGGGCGGAAGGTTCAAGGAATTACTGCGTGAGGTTGATGACTAATCTTGCGCCACACCCTGCGCGGTGGTAGGAATTCAGGCTTCGAGGTGGCAGAGTTTTACACAGGAAATAGAGCGTGTGGAGGGTAGGAATGCGTCAGCTGAGACTGGTAGGAATTCATGAAAATGGTTCCAGCCTGCAGGTCAGCAGCGACGACGGGATGAGCTTCGAGCTACCTGTTGACGATGCACTGCGCAGTGCAATGGCCGAAATTGCCCGTTCGCGGGCTCCAAGGAACCGTGAGGAGTCCTCGGTCCATTCGCCGCGCGAAATTCAAGCGCGAGTGCGCGCTGGTGCTTCCGCCTACGATCTGTCTCTTGAGTGGGATATCCCAGTCGAGGACATCGTCAAGTACGAAGGTCCGGTGCTGGCTGAGCGCGAGCACATCGCCGAGCTAGCACGTCGTGTCGAGGTTTCAGGACCACAAACCGATGCCGAATACCGCGAAGTATTCGGCGAAGAGCCTGCGGATCTTGGTTCCATGGTGGTCCACCGCCTGCACCAGCTGCACATCGACGCCGACTCGGCTCGATGGAACGCCTGGAAAGATCCAGAAGGCCAATGGATCGTTACCGTGCAGTTCGATTCCCCGCTGCCGACCGAGAATGTCGAGTCCCTGGGCTCGGATTCCACTGAAGCTTCCTCGAACAGTGCGCGGTGGGCATTCACCCCGGCACGCAAGTCGTTGAAAAATCTGAACCGCTGGGCACAAACCTTGAGCGAACAGGTGGCCCCTGAATACTTTCGCCCGGTCTCTGCGCTGAACCAGCCAGAGCCTGAGCAGGCTCCTGCAGCCAGCACACCGGAACCGGATGAGACCGAAGAACTGGTCACGTTGCTGAACGCTCGTCGTGGGCAGCGCACGAAGGACCAGGATCCGGAGCGCGAGTCACGCTACAACGAGATCATCGAACGCAGCATGAGCAAGTACGACGCCGACGATGAGGACTCGCTGCCGCACCTTCCGCAAGGAATTTCGGCACGCACTTCGCAGCTGGTGGTCGTCACCGATCAGGATGCCGGCGGTGCGAACAGCACTGAGGACAAGCCGTCCGAGCAGAATGCCGAGGAGTCCGCTCCGCGCAAGGCCAAGCGGTCTTCGGTCCCCAGCTGGGATGACATCATGTTCGGCAAGCGCAAGAAGGACACCGATTCCTGACGCGCCGCCGGGCTAGAGCGCATACGGGTGCGGGAGCAGCATTTATTCAATGCTGCTCCCGCACCCGTATGCGCTTGTTCCGTTGAGAACTAGGTGGTGCGGTGCACCAGCAGCGGGATGAAGCGCTCCCCCGCAGTGAGCGATCCGTGCTGCCCTACCATGTCAAACGCCATCGGCGTAACGCGTCGGCCGTCGTAGAAAGCGATAGCTTCCGCTGCCAGAATCATCAGATCACCCAGCCGGGCTGCATGCTCTTCGGTAATGGCGCCGAAGTAGCCCAGTTCAATGGCTTCCTCGCGCGTCATCACCCAGGCTTTGGTGCCGTAGGCCTGCTGCCAGGCCTCGCGTACGCGTAACCGGCTAGCCGCGTCGGTCTGCGTGTCGAAGGTCAATTGGACTCCACGAGGTTCGCCGCTGGTCAGCTCCACGCCTTCGATAAGCTCCGGCTGCTGGCTGTAGTCGATGCGTTGGGATGCGGGGATGTCCACCATTCCATGGTCACCGGTAATCAGCACCGTGGTTTCTTCTGGCAGTTTGGAGACCAGGTTCTTAATGACGTAATCCAACTCTTCGAGCGTGTCCCGCCATTGGCTGGAGTCCACGCCGAATTTGTGTCCGGCCTTGTCCAATTCATTGAAGTACGTGTAGACCAGCGAATTGCGGTTCGACTCGAAAATGGTTCGGGTAGCACGCGCACGGGCCGCAGGCTGGTTCGCCGGCACGAATTTGGGGCCGCGCAACGACGCGCGAGTCAGGGCCGACTTGGCGAACATCGGAATAGACACGGTAGCCACGTGGATGCCGTGCTCGGCGACTTTCTGGAAAACGGTCGGGCGAGTCTGCCACGCTTCGGGGTCCAAGTCCCCTGGCCATCCTCCGAGCTGGTTAACTACACGGCGCTTGGCCGGATCGATGACGTCATAGCCAACCATTCCATGTTCGCCGGGAGCCAGGCCCGTGGCCAGGCTGCTCAGGGACGTCGCGGTGGTGGAAGGGAATCCCGTTCCCAGCTTCTGCCCCTTTTCGAACAGGCCGCGCAGGAAGGGTACATGCCCGAGATGGCTCTTGAGCTGGTTCCAGCCCAGTCCGTCAACCATAATCAGTGCCACACGTTTTGTCGGGGCAAAGCCCAAAGCGTTCTCGTAGCCCGGAACGCCCATTGCAGCGGCTGCCGACGGAAGGATCTCCGACAGCGTAGCTTGGCCGTATTTGGGCGCGTCCGGGATTTTCTGTGCCGGGACAGGCAGGTTGCTGCGTTTCTGTTCCTCGATCATGCTCAGGCGATCGTGGCCAGGCGCAGGCGGACAGCGAATTCCCGTGCCTTGTTCACGGCCTGCTGGCCGTCGGCCTCGGCGCTGACGCGGATGACCAAGTCCTCAGGCTGCGAGGTGCCGTTCAGCCCGTGGTCGGCATCGCACTGCGGATCGGCACAGGCGGCAGGGGCCAGATCAATCCGCTTGGTTCCGTTCCAGGACAGTCCAAAGGTCAATTCCTTGACCGGGTCAGCGGCCGAGTAATGCTGCGGCTGGTGGTAGACGTAACTGGTGGCAACCGAGGCGATGCGGGCCAGGGAAATCATTTCGACGGAGACCTGCGCCATGACGTCCTTGCCGTGGTCGTCAAGCTGCTGGTCATCGACGTGCACAATGAAAAGCACCTTTTCACTCATCACCATAACGGTGATATGGCGGTGCACTTCGGTATGGTCGAAGTGAGTTTCCAGATGTACATAGTGGTCAAGCACTGGTTGGCCCATCATGGCTTCAGCCAGTACATCCTGGACCATCTGCGGATAAAAACCCGCACGGACCAGATCATGCTGAAGCTCAGCGCCAGGAGTGGTCGAATACGTTGGAGAACTCATGCCCCAATTCTACTCAGTCGCCACAGGCAATTCACGTTTCGGCGATTGCACTCAATTACGCAATGCCCGGCGGACGCTATCTGTGCGTTGCTCAGCGTTGCTGATCTGGATGTTCACCGCCAGCACGCTCAACGAATCGGTGGCAACGGTGATCGGCGCGAATTTGGCAACGGTCACTTCAGGATGGTTGTCCTTGAAGAGCGAGACGCGGGTGATGAAGTCCTTCAGGGCATCAAGATCCACCGCCGGCAATCCCTGGTAGCCGAAGAGCCGCACGCTGCTGCGCGGACGGCGGATGAGCTGTTCCAGATCATGGGTGGAGAACGGCGCCACGCCGTGGGCCCAATCATCGAGCAGGTTTACCGGATCGCCGCTGAGCCCGAAGGAAATGACTGGACCAAGCAACGGGTCTTCCACGGCCTTGACCACGCAAGCCTGGCCAGCAGGAGCCATGCTCTGCACTTCCAGGGAGTCCACGCCGTAAACCGCCATCAGCGACTTCATATGCGTGAAGTTCGCTTCCAGGCTCTGCTTGTCCGGGATGCTCAAGCGCACGCCGCCCAAGTCCAGGCGTTGGCGCAGATCAGGGTCGTTGGCTTTCAGTGCCACCGGCCAGCCGAATTCTTCGGCCGCCGCAACAGCTTCTTCTGCGGTGTGCACCACCCGATGGGACAGGAACTTGATCCCGTAGAAGTCCAGCAGCTTCTGCACCTGCGCGTCGTCCAATTCCAGCAGGTTGGTCCCCGAGATGGTCTGCACCAATTCATCAAGGTACTCCGCGGCACCGTCCACGTCGATTCCAGCTGGATCCTTCATCGGCTCGTAGGGAACGTCAACCCACTGCTGGTATCCATAGGCCTTGGCCAGGGCGCCGATGACGGTGGTTGGCGAGGTGTATACCGGAATCCCCTGCTTCAGGCCGCCAGTAATTTTCGTATCCGCCAGGCCCGGAACCAATGCCACCACTGGTTTTGGCTGGCCAATGAACTCCTTGGCGACCTTCAGAACTGCGCTGGTATCCAGCTCCGAGTAGGGCAGGTGCGCCAGCAGAATGGTGTGGATCTGCGGGTCTTCCACCAGTTCCTTGATCCGGGCGCGCAGCACCGGAATGGCCTTGGACTGGCCCATGCTGTAGTCCAGCTCTTCGCTCTGCACGACGGTGTTCAGGTTCCTGTCCTCGGCGACGTCGCACACCACCTCTGCGATGGTCGAGGAGTTGGACAGGATCGCAACGTTCGGGCCCTTCGGCGCAGGGAAGACCGAAAGCAGGGCCGTGACATCCAGCAGCTCTTCTGATGAACGCACGCGAATCACGCCAGACTGGCGAAGAATTGCGTTCATTGCACCTGGTGGCGCTTGGCCTACGCGCACCGAGTGGCCCGGAGGAAGGCGGCGGCCCATCACATCGGATTTAGCCACGATCACAGGCTTGCTGCGGGCCAGGCGCCGGGCGATGCGTGCGAACTTGCGTGGGTTGCCAAAGGATTCCAGGTACAACGCGACAACATGGGTACGCAGGTCGTCCTCAAAGAACTGCATCGCGTCGTTGCCGGATACGTCAGCGCGCAGGCCTGCGGAAATGGCGCTGCTGGGGCCAACACCTTGCTGCAAGGCCACACCCTGGATGATTGTGCCCATGGCGGCCGATTGGGTGAAGAATCCGACGTTTCCGGATGGCGGAACGTGGTGGCTTCCGGTGGCATACAGCTTCACCTGCGGGTCGGTATTCATCAGCCCGGCAGAACCCGGCCCTACCACCCGCATGCCGTTGGCACGAGCCAGCGACACAAGTTCACGCTGGGCACTCAACCCTTCCGGAGTTTCGTAGCCGGTGGTCATGATGACCAGGGATTTGACCCCGTGGGTGGCGCAGTCCCCGATGGCTTCCATGACCCCTTCGCGCGGAATGCACAGGAAGGCGACATCCACCGGTCCCGGGATTTCGGTGATCTTCCCATAGGCCACCATGCCGCCCACTTCCAAGGCCGCATCGTTCACCGCATACACGGCACCGGTGTACCCGGATTCCACAATTTGTTCCAGCACGTCGTGCCCCAGCTTGCCCCAGGTGCGGCTGGCTCCGATGACGGCAACGGACCTAGGCGCCAGAAGAGCAGCAACACTGCTCGCCTCGGCGCGGTGTTCTCGCGCCTCGGTCACTTCGCGGGATTTCTCGGTGGGACTGATGGAAAATTCGAGCATGACTACGCCGTCTTCAAAATGCCGTGCGACCGCGTACCCGGCATCGGAGAAGACGGTGAGCATCTTCCGGTTCTCTGGAAGAACCTCGGCCGAGAACTTCTCGATGTCGTTTTCACGGGCCGCCGCGGCCAGATGCTCCAAGAGGATCGAGCCGATACCAGTGCCCTGGTATTCGTCCGAGACGTTGAAGGCGACTTCCGCCTCCCTCGGGTCATCCAAGCGGTCGTAGCGGCCGACGCCGATGATCCTTGCGCCACGAACCACGGTGAAGGCGACGCGATTCACATGGTCGACATTGGTGAACCGTTCGAGCTCTTTAGGGGTCAGTGACGACTTATACGTAAAATAGCGTAAGTAGACTGACGTCTCAGACTGCTGCTTGTGCATCTCCTGGAGCGCTTGGGCATCCTGCGGAGTAATCGGCCGCAGGTGTGCAGTTGTCCCATCGCGAAGCACAACATCTGCTTCCCAATGCGCCGGATATGCCGCCGAAAGTTTACGATCCACCATAGGCTTAGGATAGTCGGCAGTTCGGCGTTGCGCCCAGATGCAACACGAAGATTCGGCAGTTCCGGCCCTAAGACAGTAGATGAAGGACGAACAGAGTAATGGCTCGTAAGAAGTCTGAAGAGATTCCAGCGGATTTCGTTGAAAATATCGTCGATATAGACGTCACCAATGAAATGGAATCATCCTTCTTGGAGTATGCCTACTCGGTGATCTACTCCCGCGCGCTTCCCGATGCCCGTGATGGGCTGAAGCCAGTTCAGCGCCGCATCCTCTTCCAGATGGCGCAAATGGGCTTGCGCCCGGAGAAGGGCCATGTCAAGTCTGCCCGCGTGGTCGGCGAAGTGATGGGCAAGCTGCACCCCCATGGCGACACCGCGATCTACGACGCCATGGTCCGCCTGGCCCAAGACTTCTCCCTTCGGCTGCCGTTGATCGATGGCCACGGAAACTTCGGATCGCTCGATGACGGCCCGGCAGCCCCGCGTTACACCGAGGCCCGTCTGGCAGCCTCCGCTGTTGCCATGACCGCTAACCTGGATGAAGAGGTCGTGAACTTCGCCCCGAACTACGACAACCAGTTCATGCAGCCCGAAGTGCTGCCGGCAGCATTCCCCAATCTGCTGGTCAATGGCACCACCGGCATTGCCGTGGGCATGGCCACCAACATGGCTCCCCACAATCTGGGCGAAGTTGTCGCTGCTGCGCAACACCTGCTCAAGGAACCTGACGCCACCGTCGAAGAACTCATGAAGTTCATTCCGGGCCCGGATTTGCCCTCGGGCGGCAGCATTACCGGTTTGGACGGCATCAAGGATGCCTACCGCACCGGTCGTGGCTTGTTCCGCACCCGAGCTACCGTGGCCCTGGAGAAGATCTCCGCACGCAAGTCGGGCCTGGTAGTCACCGAACTGCCTTATGGCGTGGGCCCTGAAAAGGTCATCGAGAAGATCAAGGATGGCGTCAACAGCAAGAAGATCTCCGGCATCTCCGATGTTGTCGACCTGACCGACCGGCATCACGGCCTGAAGCTGGTTATCGAGCTGAAGAACGGTTTCAACCCGAACGCTGTCCTGGCCAGCCTGTACAAGTACACCCCGATGGAAGACTCCTTCGGCATCAATAACGTTGCCCTGGTCGACGGCCAGCCACGCACCATGGGGCTGGGCGAACTGCTCACCGTGTATGTGGACCACCGACTGGATGTTGTACGCCGTCGCACCGCGCATCGCCTGGCCAAGCGTGAAGACCGTTTGCATCTGGTGGAGGGCCTGCTGATTGCCATCGTTGATATTGACGATGTCATTGCCATTATCCGTTCCTCCGAGCAGACCGCAGAAGCACGCGAACGCCTGATGACGGTCTTCGACCTGAGCGAGCCGCAGGCCAGCCACATCCTGGAACTGCGGTTGCGCCAGCTGACCAAGTACTCCACGCTGGAGCTGGAGACCGAAGCCGAGCAGCTGCGCAACGAAATCGAGGAACTGCGCGCCATTTTGGAGTCCGATGAGCTGCTGCGCACCCTGGTTTCCGATGAGCTCGGGGAAATGGCCGACACTTTCGGCACCCCGCGCCGGACCAAGCTGCTGAAGTCTGCTCAGCTGGCACCGCTGAAGGGCACCGCGTTGCCTGAAGAAGTCGGGACAGGCAAGAAGGCCAAGTTGGCCATGGAAGTCTCCGACAGCCCGTGCTGGGTATTGCTCTCGGCCACGGGGCAGCTCGCCCGGACTCCTGATCGGGACGTCGTGGACTACTCCGCGGCGCGCATCAAGCACGACGTGCTCACCTCGCAGGTTGCTTCCAGCGCCCGTGGTGAGATCGGAGCGCTGACGAGTGTCGGACGGATTATTCGCATCTCGCTGATCGATGTTCCGGTGCTTCCCGAATCCCATGGCTTCCCGCAGCTGGCCCACGGCGTGCCGATCTCCGAGTTCCTCAAGCTGGGCAAGGGCGAAAGCGCGGTGGCACTGGTTCCGCTGAACCAGGTGATTGCCGTGGGCACCAAGAACGGTGTGGTCAAGCGGGTCACCCCGGACTACCCGCTGAACCGTGACGAGTTCGAGGCGATCACGCTCAAGGACACCGACGTCGTGATTGCCGCGGCGCCGGCCGAGGATGCCGATGAGCTGGTGTTCCTGACCAGGCAGGCTCAGCTGCTGCGTTTCAGCGCTTCGGCGGTGCGTGCCCAGGGCCGCACCGGACAAGGCATGGCCGGCATCAAGCTCGCCGCCGATGACCAGGTGATCTTCTTCGGTGTGGTTCCTGCCGGTGCTGGCGACGCGGTGGTAGCCACGATCGCTGCCGGTTCGCAGACCCTTCCTGGCACCTCGGGCCAGTCGGTGAAGCTCACCGACTTCTCCGAGTTCCCGGCGAAGGGCCGCGCCACCGCGGGCGTGCGCGCTCACCGTTTCGTCAAGGGTGAGGACTACCTGCAGCTGGGCTATGCCGGCCAGGGTCCTGCGCGTGCCAGCTCCAAGGCAGGCGTAGTGCGTGCTTTGCCTACCGAATATGGCAAGCGCGATGGTTCGGGCGCGCCTTTGGCCCAGTCAGTGAACATCATTGGCGGAACCATTGCCGGCGGGCACGATGCTTCTGCAGCACCTGCTGCCCAGGACCTCCAGGCAACCGCGCGGCAAGAAGCGTTGATTCCCGAGACAACCAAGGCAAAAGCGGCCCCGGCCATCACGCCGGGCGAAGACGCGCTGCCTTTCGACGACGGTGGAGTAATCCTCTAATCCAGCAGCGCCAGAACTGAACGCGGCGTCGTTTCCACCTCCTATCCGTGGGTGGAAGCGACGCCGCAGTCCTATGCGCTGACCCTGGGCTTCTGGCTTCCCAGTTCAATGCGGTGGGTGCACTGCCCGGCAAGCATCTGGTCATGGGTGATCAAGACGACGGTTCGTCCGGCAAGGGCGAGATGCAAGGTGGAAAGCAGGTCCTGGGCTTCATCCACCCCCAGATGGGCAGTCGGTTCATCAAGCAAGATGATCTGGTGGCCGCCCACCATGGCACGGGCCACGGCGAGCTTGCACCGCTGACCGCCGGAGAGCTGGTGCCCGCCGGAACCGATGCGTGCCTCGAGGCCTTCTGGCTGTGTTGCCAACCAGTCCGACAGCCCGACTTGCTCCAGCACTTCTTCCAGCTGCGCATCGCTGCGCAGCTGGCCTTCAGTGACGCCCAGCATCAGGTTCCGGCGAATCGAGGAGTCGAAGAGGTGCGCCTCTTGCGGGCACCAGGCAACCGATGACAGGTCTGCCTGCTCTAGATCCAGCAGGTTCCCGCGGGCATCGATGCCCTTCAACTTGCCCGATTGCGCTGGCAACGCGCCCAGCAACGCGGTGAGCAACGTCGATTTGCCAGAACCCGATGGACCGGTAATGGCCGTCCATTGCCCTGCCGGGATGCGGGCGTTCAGATTCTCCAGAACTGGCGTTCCCTGCTCGTACCCGAGGCTCAGCGCTTGCGCATCGAAGCCGGCGATCCTGCTTTGCTTCACCGGCGGGTTGTGCTGCGCTGCTCGTGCGCCGTGGCTTTGCATGCCGCGTTCTTCCAGCCTCGATGACAGTACCTTCAGCGCCCGCCCCTGCTGCACCGCCAGCAGGGCATTGCCAGCGCTCTCCCCCAAGGCCAGGCCCAGGAGCACGGCCAGTGCCGTAAACGATGCGCTGCTGTGCGATAGCGCGGTGATGGCAATGGCAAGCAATACGCTGGTCAACGTGGCCAGGGCCGTGGCGCTGCCTTGGCCCAGGGCATGCCGGCGAGCGCGCTGCGTATTGCGTGCTTCGGCGTCCTGGAACCGGCCAATGGTCCGTTCCATGGCCTGATTGCTGCGCAGTGCGGACTTGTGCCGCAAGATGCCCAGCACGCTCTGGTTCATCTGCATCCGGTGGCTGAGCTGATGCACGAGGTGTTCGCCTTCAATGCGCTGCACAAGCCAACGCACCGGGAAGACCAGCACCAGCAGCGCACCGAGGGCCAGATATCCGAATTCGGGCTGGATGAAGTACAAGGCCGTTGCTGCTGCAACCCACACTACGATTGCCTGCAGCGGCGGGAACAGCACCCGGGCCAATAGGTCGCGCAGTTCATCGACCTCGGCCAGCAAGAATCGCAGGATGACCGAGGAACGGGTCAGCAAGCCCCACTGTGCGGGGTTGGCCACCATCGCGTTCCACATCTTCTCGCGCAAATCCGAGGCATAGGCCAGCACCGCGTCGTGAATCGCGAGCTGTTCCAGGTAGCGGAAGGCAGCTCGTCCGATTCCCAGGCCTCGGACCATCGCGAAGGCTACGGTCAGGTGCAAGATGGGAGGCTGGTAGCTGGCTTCAACGATCAGCCAACCGCTCAGGGCCGCGAGCGCCACGGCGCATAGCACGCTGACTGTCCCCCAGAGCACGCCCTTGGGGGCAGCTTTGTACCCGGCAAGCAAGTCGCGCATCGGGGTGAACTTGGACTTCACCGGCCGTTGGCCAGTGGCGCCAGGCTGCGTTGCCGCGGTGGCTCGCGACCGGTTGCCTGCGGATTCTTCACGGTGGGCAGGGCCAGCACCATGCGCTATGCTGCCCGCACGTTCGTCCTGCCCGAAGGCGGGGTCGTGGCTGGCGACCAGCATCGCGCAGCGGGCTGGAAGTCCACTCAGCAGTTCGCGTACTTGCTGGGCGTTGCGCTCATCGAGGTGCGCGGTAGGCTCATCGGCCAGCAGCACGGTGCAGTGGTCGTCGCTGTGAACCCGCAGCAACGCGCGCAGCACTTCCAGGCGGCGCAGCTCGCCGGGTGAATATTCACCGATCGGGCGCTCGAGCATGGACTCCATCGATAGCCGGGAGCTGAGCTCTCGGCGCAGTTCAGCCGATGCCGCGGGGGCGTCCTGGTCCAGTTGCCCGTTGCCGGTTGCTGCGTTGAATTGCGGATGCTGGCTAATCACTGCAAGCTGGCCGGCTATGAAGACCCGCCCGGTGGCCAAGGCCGGATCGAAGGTGTTGTCGCTGCTGTGCGCCTCGGCGATCAGCTTGAGCAGCGTGCTCTTGCCCGAACCGCTGGCAGTGGACAATACCAGGCGCTCCCCCGCGCGCAACTGAATATTCACGGCTTGGTGGAGTGGATGCATGCCATCGTAGCTGATCCGCAGGTCCGCGACGTCCAGGACGCTATCTGCGTTCCTGGCCGTGCTGGCACGAAGCTGATGGACCGGGGTGGCAGCGGTGATGGCTGTGTACTTCTGGTAGGCAGCCAGCCCGTCATCGGCCGCATGGTAGGCAGAGCCCACTTCGCGCAGTGCCGAGAACAGCTCGGGTGCCAGAATGAGGATTATCAGCCCGGCGGCGAGATCCATATTCCCGCTGACCAGTCTCACGCCGATCATCACCGCGAGTACCGCCACCGAAAGGGTTGCGATCAGTTCCAGCCAGAAGCTGGACATGAATACGGTTTTCAGGTTGGCCATGGTGGCCGCCCGGTATTTGCTGCTGACGGCGGCGATGGCGCTGCCGTGCGCCCGTGCCCGGCCCAAGCCCAGCAGTGCGGGCAAGCCCTGGGCGAGTTCGTAGAGCTGGTGGGCAAGCCGATCCAAGGTGGCTTGGGATTCGTTGAGGGTGTCCTGGGTGTGCATGCCGATCAATGCCATGAACACCGGCACCAGCGGGATCGTCAGGAGCAGCACCACTGCGCTGATCCAGTCCAGCTGCAGAATGTAGAGGCCAAGCAGTAGCGGGACGGCCAGGGCGCCGATGAGCGCAGGAATGAATTTGGTGAAGTAGTCATCGAGCTTCTCAAGGCCATGGCTGGCCAAGGTGGCGGTGACCGGTATGGAATGCTGTTCCGCCGCGGGGACGATGGCCGGTTGCGCGGCTTGCCTGCGCACCAGGTTCAGCCGTAGCCGTTCCTTCGCGCCCAGGCCCATGCGGCGGGCGCCGGCGTTCAATCCCCATGCGCTGAGCGCTCGAAGCGCGGCGCCGGCCAGCGCCAGGATCAGCAGGTGCGATTCATTGGCCCCTCCATCGGCCATGGTGGCGATCCATTGGCCCAGCGCGTAGGCGACGAATACCAGCCCGACGACTTTGAGCGCGGAGAACAGCGCCAAAACCAGGAATTGTCGTGGCGTGATCAGTTCACGCGGCAGGAATCGCGGGGCTGGCATTACTACTTCTTTCCCTCGGAAATGCGGTTACTTGATGATGGAGACGACTCGATGAGTTTCTGGAATGTGCTCTTCGCGCAAGCGCTTGCGGAAGACCCAGTAGCTCCAGGCCTGGTACGCCAGGACCATTGGCACGCCGAAGGCGGCCACGACGCTCATGAGCTTCAGGGTGTAGGCAGTGCTGGACGCGTTAGCCACGGTCAGGTCGAAGGCCGGGTCGATGGTCGATGGCAGCACTACCGGGTAAGCGGCGGTGAAGATCGCTGCGACCCCGGCGAGCAAGGTGGCGCCCAGGGCGATGAAGGAGAGTCCCTCGCGCCCAGCGCGGCCGCTGGCTATCGAAATGGCCAGGCAGACCGCTGCCAGGCCCAACACCGCCCAGGCGATGGTGGAATCGTTGTCCAGCAGCACCAGCAGGACCCACGCAACTAAGGGCAGGATTGCTAGCGGCAGCCAGCGGCCTACGAGCTTTCCTGCTTCATGGCGGACTTTTCCGTCGGTTTTCAACCGCAGGAATGCCAACGCATGGATCCAGCAGAACGCCACCACTGCTGCGCCGCCGAGGACGGCATGCCAGTTCAGCCACGCGAAGGCCCCTCCGATTCGGTCGCCGTTCTCGTTCAAAGGCAGACCCAAGGTGGTCAATGCCAGCATGGCACCGACACCGAAGGCGGCCACCAGCGATCCGATTCCCAAGGCCAGGTCCCAAGCTTTCCGGGTTGCTGCGGTGATCGCCTTGCCTCGGTACTCAATGGCAACGGCACGGAAAATCAACGCCAGCAGGACAAAGGTCAGCGGAATGTAGAGGGCCGAGAACAGCGAGGCGTACCAGTGCGGAAACGCTGCGAAGGTCGCACCGCCGGCGGTCAGCAGCCATACCTCATTGCCATCCCAGACCGGGCCGATGGTATTGAGCAAGAGCCGTTTGCGCTTCTCGGTGGAACGGCCGAGACCGATGAGCATGCCCACCCCGAGGTCAAAGCCTTCGAGGAAGAGATAGCCGCACCAGAGCAGCGCGATCACAATGAACCAAAGTGTTGGAAGCCAATCCATTGATGTTCTCCTTAGTCCGTGCCGCTAGTAGGCGAAGGCCAGTACGTCGTCGTCATCGTTGTCCGGGTCCGAGGGGCCGTCCGCTGGTGAATGATCTGACGGTTCAAGCTCCGGCATTGCCGATGCCACGCCGCCACGAATGTAGCGGCTGAGCAGCACCAGTTCCACGACCAGCAGCACACCGTAGATTGTCGTGAGCGCGATCAGCGAGAAGAGCAGTTCTCCTGCGCTCACTGTCGGAGAGACCGATGCTGCGGTGTACATGAACACCTGGTCCACGCCACCCATCTGCGGGTTGGGGACTACAGTGAATGGCTGCCGGCCCATTTCGGTG
Organism: Glutamicibacter sp. NPDC087661; assembly: GCF_044743275.1. NCBI lineage: Bacteria > Bacillati > Actinomycetota > Actinomycetes > Micrococcales > Micrococcaceae > Glutamicibacter > Glutamicibacter sp. NPDC087661. The sequence goes on along the minus strand of NZ_JBIUWE010000001.1, from coordinate 625,892 downwards.
AAAATCCAGCCAGTGGCGTTTGCGCCGAAGGGTGCGGCAATGCCTAGCAGGGCAAGGCGCGAGAGCCATTTGTTTTCTGGGACGGTGCCCTTGCGAGTGATCCATAGCGCAACGCCAGCAGCCAATGCCGAGAGCCCGCCGAGGGTGATCATCAAGCGGAAGCCCCAGTAGGTCACTTCCATCACTGGCAAGTAGTTGATTTCCTGGCCTGCGTACTTGCCGAAGGATTCATCGTTCGGATAGTACTTGCCGTATTTTTCCTGGTATTCCGGAATCAGCGTGTTCACGCCCTTGATTTCGGTGGTGAAATCCCCATTGGCCAGATACGAGAGAATGCCCGGGATTTCGAAGACCGCTACGACGTTGTCGCAGTTGGTTGAACCCTTGGCGGTGATATCTCCCAAGGACAGCACCGAGAAGCCTGTTCCATCGTGGCAAGCTGCCTCCGCAGCAGCCATTTTCATCGGCTGCTGCTCGAACATGAGCTTTGCTTGTTCGTGCCCGCTCAGTGCCACACCGAGGAACGCGACCATTGCTACCGCGGCGCCGATGCGCAGGGACTTGATCCAGACTTGGTAGTCCACCTTGTCACGGCTTTTACCGCGGCTGGGATCTTCGCCCACGACAACATATCCGTTGGCATCCACCGAGTCGATGCCTTCTTTGCGTCGGCGGTAGAGATGGAACCATGAGATGCCCAGCAGGAAGCCGCCGGCAACGGCGAAGGCACCGAAAATAGTGTGCGGGAACGTCACTAGCGCCGTGTTGTTGGTGAACACCGCCCATGCGTCGGTCATCACGGCTCGGCCGTCAACTATTTTCGTTCCAACCGGGTGCTGCATCCATGAGTTCGCAACAAGGATGAAGTAGGCGGAAAAGATCGTTGCCAGGGATGCGCACCAGATGGTTGCCAGGTGCACGCGTTTGGGAAGCTTCTTCCAGCCGAAGATCCAGAGCCCCAGGAATGTAGATTCTACGAAAAAGGCCAGCAGTGCTTCCATGGCCAACGGCGCTCCGAATACGTCCCCTACATAGCGGCTGTATTCGCTCCAAGCCATGCCGAACTGGAACTCTTGGACAATGCCCGTGGCGATGCCCATGATGAAGTTGATCAGGAAAAGCTTGCCCCAGAATTTTGTCATTCGCAGCCAGTGCTCGTTGCCGGTGCGATGCCACATGGTTTGCAGCGTGGCCACGGTCAGGCCTAGTCCAATGGTCAGGGGCACCATCAGGAAGTGGTAGACCGTCGTAATGCCGAATTGCCAGCGGGCAATCTCTAGAGCATCCATGGATTCCTCAACTATCGTGGGATCGAAGTTCAATCACTTTTCTACGTTCCGTAGAAAAGTTCTCCAAGGCCACCATAGACGATTTCGACAGCGTGTAGAAATCGAGACGATAAGCAATTTCAGAAACTGGAAACTTCGCCAGTGCGCACGTGGGCGCAAATACTAAGCCTATTGACAGGGTTGTGTCTACGGTTCTTAAAAAACCCAAGTCAACAAGTTTCACCCGCGACATTCTCGCACCTCATTGCGAAACGGGTAAAGCATGTACTCACCCCTCTCTTTTACATGCCGTAGAAATATTGTGGAAAGATGGCTACAATTAAGAACCCAAGCAGTGTGCTTGCACTCCATGAGTCAAGCAACCGCGTCAAAACTAATGCAAGTGAGGTACGACCTAGTGGCCAGCCTTGGCGATCTGGAACGCTCCGTCATGGATCTTCTGTGGGATTCTGCAGAACCACTCACCGCGAATGACCTTCGTGATGATTTGGCGGCGCTTGGCACCGACGCGAAAGAACTCGCAGTCACTACGGTGCTGACTGTGCTAGCCCGTCTCGAAAAGAAGGGTTTGGTAGAGCGCGAGCGCACTACCCGCCCTCACCGGTACGCAGCTTCATCCTCCCGTGAGGATCACACCGTTGGACTGCTCAACGACGCCCTGGGCACCGCCCAGGACCGTGAAGCAGTCCTGGCACGATTCATCGGAGGCATCTCCCCCGACGAGGCAGCATCCCTGCGTGCTATCTTGGACTCAGTAAAGTCCGCATAATTTAGAAGAACTTCGGGGACTGAGTGCTTCTCACCTCATATTTCCTAGCGGCGTTGGCTATCGCATTGGCGTGGCCGACGCCGTTGGCTTTATCCAAGGCTAAATGGACCGCCCGCTCACCAGTGCAAGCGGTACTCCTTTGGCAAGCCATCGCATTAGGCGGTGGACTTTCCATGATCGGCTCGATGCTTGTCTGGGGCTTGGCCCCATTGGGCGATGACCTCATCTCCGCGCTTCATGGCGGCTGGCTCCTGATAATGGGAGATCCCAGTGTGCCCGACCCCGGCGAAGTGCACCTGTTCGCCTTGAGCGCAGCACTGCTCTTCGGATTTCACCTGGTATTAACCCTCATACGAGCGGCTTGGCGCATCTCTCGCCAACGAGCCAAGCACCGGCATCTGCTGCGCCTCTTGAGCAACCCGTCCCAGACGCGGCCAAATACCCTAGTGATTGATCACGACATGCCTGTTGCATATTGCGTGCCGGGGATTTCGCAATCGGTGACCGTGCTATCGCGCGGATTGCTCACCCAGCTCTCTGCCGAAGAGCAACAGGCGGTTATTGCCCATGAACGCTCCCATTTGGATCAACGGCATGATCTGCTGATCCTGGCATTCACGGCGTGGCACGAAGCATTGCCTTGGCTACCGACTTCACGCCTTGCCCTCGACGCAGTGCGCCAACTGATAGAAATGCTCGCCGACGACAAAGCACTGGAAAAGGTCAATAGGCACACTTTGCTCAAAGCCATTGTCACTGTCGCCACCGCCGCAGCAATGGATGATTCGTCGTCAAAGAATCATTCGTCCAGTGCCGGCCTAGTTGGCATGCCAGATGGTGAAGTCTCCTCCCGCCGGCTGCAACGCTTGCTCTCCCCGCAGGATCCGCTGGGCCGCCCGCAGCGCGCACTAGTGCTCCTGAGCACCATCATGTTGCTGATCTGCCCGACAGTCCTGCTCATCGCACCGCGGTTGCTGGACTGGTAGCACTCTCTTGGCGCAAACAGCGAAGTCCCTGGACCCCGTTAGGGCCAGGGACTTCGCCGTTTGCATTGCTCTAGACGTCGATACGATCTCGTTCAAGATCGTCGGCGCCGTCGATAATGAACTTCTTGCGAGGCGCTACGTCGGAGCCCATCAGCAGATCAAAGACCTCCTCGGCTGCCTGCGCATGCTCGATGCCGACACGGCGCAGCATACGATGACGCAGGTCCATGGTGGTTTCAGCCAGCTGGTCCGCGTCCATTTCGCCTAGGCCCTTATAGCGCTGGATCGGCTCCTTGTAGCGTCGGCCTTCCTTCTCCAAGTTGGCCAGCAGCTTGGTCATTTCCGCCTCAGAGTAGGTGTAGATAACCTCATTCTGCTTCGACCCCGGATTGATCACCTCAATGCGGTGCAGCGGCGGAACCGCTGCATAGACGCGACCGTGCTCGATCATGGGACGCATGTAGCGATAGAACAACGTCAACAGTAATGTCCGAATGTGCGCACCGTCAACATCAGCATCAGTCATCAAGATGATCTTGCCGTATCGGGCTTGCTCAATGTCGAAGCTGCGCCCCGAACCGGCCCCAATCACCTGGATCATCGCTGCGCACTCCGCGTTCGAGAGCATGTCCGAAATCGAGGCTTTTTGCACGTTGAGGATCTTGCCTCGAATTGGCAGCAGCGCCTGGTACTCGCTGGAGCGCGCGAGACGGGCAGTGCCCAATGCGCTGTCGCCCTCGACGATGAACAGTTCAGACTTTCCAACTTCCTTGCTGCGGCAATCGAGCAGTTTGGTTGGCAGCGAAGAAGACTCCAAAGCGGTCTTGCGACGCTGGGTTTCCTTGTGCATACGTGCCGACACGCGAGATTTCATCTCGTTGACGACCTTCTCCAGCAGCGTGGACGCTTCAGCCTTCTCGTTGCGCTTATTGGATCCCAGTCGGTCGTTGAGTGCCTTCTCCAGCACCTTGGAAACAATCTGGCGCACCTGCGGTGTACCCAAAATTTCCTTGGTCTGCCCTTCGAACTGCGGCTCTGCCAGTCGGACGGTCAGCACGGCAGTCATGCCCGCCAGCACGTCGTCCTTCTCCAGCTTGTCCTTCTGGCCGAACTTGAGCTTCCGCGCATTGGCCTCCACGTTCTTGCGGAAGGACTTGAGCATGGCCTGTTCGAAGCCGGCAGTATGCGTACCGCCCTTGGGGGTCGCAATGATATTCACGAAGCTGCGCAGCGAGGTTTCGTAGCCGATTCCCCAACGCACCGCGACGTCAACTTCGCAGACACGCTGCACATCTTCAATATGGCTGCGACCACTGCCATCGATGACCGGAACCTTTTCATGGAACGATCCGCTGCCATGGAAACGCCAGATGTCCGTGACCGGCGAGTCGCTGCTCAGATAGTCGACGAACTCGCTGATGCCGCCATCATGCTGGAACACTTCCTCATGAGGCCCGTCCGCACCCGGGGTATCCGGTAATCCACGTTCATCGCGCAGGGTGATGCGCAACCCAGGAACCAAGAAGGAGGTCTGGCGCGCTCGATCCTGCAAATCCTTATAGGAGAACTTCGCATCCGGGGTGAAGATATGGTTATCCGCCCAGTAGCGAATGCGCGTTCCAGTCACGCCCCGCTTGGCTTTGCCGATAACGCCCGGAGCCGTCGCCGTCTCATGAGCCTTGAAAGAAGCGTCCGCTTTCTTGCGGCCCTTATCGGTAAATTTGCCTGGCTCTCCACGACGGAACTGCAGGCCGTAGGTCTTGCCGCCGCGGTCAACTTCGACGTCCAAACGGGCCGACAAGGCGTTGACGACCGAGGCGCCCACGCCGTGCAGACCGCCCGAAGCACTGTAGGAGCCACCACCGAACTTGCCGCCAGCGTGCAGCTTGGTGAAGACAACTTCCAAACCGCTCAAGCCTGTCTTGGGTTCAACATCGACAGGAATGCCGCGGCCGTCATCCTGGACTTCAACGGAGCCGTCAGAGTGCAAGATGACGTCAATTGCCTGGCCGAAACCGCCCAGCGCTTCGTCAACTGAGTTATCGATGATCTCCCAGAGGCAATGCATCAAGCCACGGGAGTCGGTGGAGCCGATGTACATGCCTGGGCGCTTACGAACCGCTTCCAGGCCTTCCAAGACCGAAAGGTGCCGGGCGCTGTAATTGTCGGATGAAGCCACTGAGCTGTTGTCTCCTACTTGCATGAGAAAGTACGTCTTATTCCATATTCTAATCGTTAATGTGTTCGAATACCCGCTATTTTCCGGTGCTGCCCAGCACGCCGGTCTCCTATGACCTTATCCACATGCGCTACGCGGTGAGCGAAAGAACAGGCAAATCGGGATAGAGTCGGAGCCCAAGCTGGTTGTATAGAGTAACCATCAACTTTAGGAGGCTGGCAATGACTACTACGACCGCTAGTCGTGAACTGAACGCCCTCGACCGGTGCGACCGCTGCGGCGCACAGGCCTACGTGCGAGCCGTGCTGGCTTCGACAGGCGGTGAGTTGCTCTTCTGCGCTCACCATGCCCGCGATGTAGAACCGAAACTGCGTCCGCAGACTTCGGTCTGGCAGGATGAGTCCTCGCGACTCTATGAAAAGCCCAAGGTGGACGCCAACGACTAAACTCGTTGCCAGCCACTAATTCGAGAAGGTGACCCAATTCTGGGTCACCTTCTTCTTGCATTAACGGCAAATAAAAATGTGGCCAGCAGTTCAATGAATGAACTACTGGCCACATCCTCAGATTCTTAGTCTAGGTAATCGCGCAGTACCTGGGAACGCGATGGGTGACGAAGCTTGGACATCGTCTTGGACTCGATCTGGCGAATGCGTTCACGAGTCACACCGTAGACCTTGCCGATTTCATCCAAGGTCTTAGGCTGGCCATCGGTCAGGCCGAAGCGCATGGCCACCACGCCTGCTTCACGCTCTGAGAGCGTGTCGAGCACCGAGTGGAGCTGCTCCTGCAACAAGGTGAACGAAACTGCATCGGCTGGGACTACTGCTTCCGAGTCTTCAATGAGGTCACCGAATTCGGAGTCGCCGTCTTCACCCAATGGGGTGTGCAAGGAAATTGGTTCGCGACCATACTTCTGGACTTCGACAACCTTTTCAGGGGTCATGTCCAATTCCTTGGCCAGCTCTTCTGGGGTTGGTTCGCGGCCCAGGTCCTGGAGCATCTGGCGCTGGACACGTGCCAGCTTGTTGATGACTTCAACCATGTGCACTGGAATACGAATGGTACGTGCCTGGTCAGCCATGGCACGGGTAATTGCCTGGCGGATCCACCAGGTGGCGTAGGTCGAGAACTTGAAGCCCTTGGTGTAGTCGAATTTCTCCACTGCACGGATCAGGCCAAGGTTGCCTTCCTGGATCAGGTCCAGGAACAGCATGCCGCGGCCGGTGTAGCGCTTGGCCAGCGAAACTACGAGGCGAAGGTTGGCTTCCAGCAAGTGGTTCTTGGCGATCTTGCCGTCGTGGATGATCTGCTCATAGTCCCAGCGCAAGCGCTGGTCCATCGAGCCGTCGTCCTTTTCCAACTTGTCAGTTGCGAACAGGCCCGCTTCGATGCGCAGAGCCAAGTCAACTTCCTGCTCAGCGTTCAGCAGCGCGACCTTGCCGATCTGCTTCAGGTAATCCTTGACTGGGTCAGCGGTCGCTCCAGCGACCATGACCTGCTGCTGTGGAGCATCATCGTCACCGGTTGAAAGGGTGAAGCCCTTCGAATCATCGTCAGACTTCGAGTCCTTCGAATCGGTGCCTTGCTCAACATCGTCATCGGCGTCAGCCGACGCTCCGGTTGATTCGTCTTGCACTGCAGTTTCAGCAGCGACCTTTTTAGTCCGAGGCTTGGCCTTGGTAGCGCGCTTCTTCGCTGCAGGGGCGGCTGCCTCGACCTCGGCCGCTTCAACCTCGGCCTCAGTTGCTTTGCGATTAGCGTTCGTCTCAGAAGATGACACGAATAACCTTTCTAACGATGCGTTCCGGATGCACCTGCCGGTAACACCACTATGACCCTGTCAAGTCCGATGGCGTTTAATCATTGACTAAACACCGAGGGCTGGCACATTGATATCAACGCATCAAGCCCGCCTAATGTTCCCGAAATCCGGAGATTTCAAGACATAGGCAATTCGAACCTAACCGGGTCTGTTGTCCCATTATCCATGAATTGCCACCAGGACACCACTTGAGACACTCCGGCTGTTGCTGCTCAACTGAAACTAGCACGCCATGCCCGCAATTGGTCGGTCGCCCATTCTGGCATGATTCCATGGGACATCAGCTTTTGCAGCAGCCTGGCCAGCTCGTAATTCGGGTTTTCCTCGACCGCTCGCCCCAACAGGCACAACGCCATGGATCCCCTGCCTCGCGCCCACTCGATCCACGCAAGAATGCACAGCAGGGCCTGCCGCGCGTTGCCTTCAGCAACGCCGAGCAGGTCTCTGGCGACCAGCCACAACCGGTCAATCCTCTGCCAGTCCGGAGCATGCCAACCACGTCCCAGCAAATAGTTGGTCAACGGCGCGGCGGCAGCTTCGCGATCCCCGCGCATCACGCCGAACAGCACATCCAGTGATGCTTCAAGTCCTTGACCAGCCAGGTACGGAAGAAGGTCACGCACGATTTTCACTTCCAAGGAACCCAGTAGCAATGCGGCATGCTCATGCTCATCGTGAATCCAGGCCCGGGCTTCTGGCTCAGCTAGGTCCATGGTCTGCAGCCACGCTTCCAAGCAGTTGACGACGTTGTGCTGCTGATTCGAGATGATCTTCAGGATCTCAGCAGCCTGCGGCCATTGCGGGATTCCGCTACCGTCCCATGGAATATCCAACGGAGCCGACCCGGCGAAGACCAACGACAAATGCGTTTCGTTCGTTTCCACCGGGCGCACGGGCGTCGGCTCTGCGTAATCATCGGTCGCGTAGTTCCAGACCACACGATCCTGCCGGCACCAGCTGTGACGCAGCAAGACCTTTTTGCTTGTCAGCCCCTGCTCTAGCTGCGCGACCAGATCCGCGTAGGGAATCCCGGAGCCGGCCGACGTTCCTTCGGGCGCATAGACCACCAGAACCACCCCTTGGATATGGGGCATTCGTTCTAGCAGACTCAGCAGCTGCGCGGTCCACGTCCCAAGCTCTGCAGCCGTGTTTTCCTCGGGCAGATCAACTCGCAAGGTCGCTTCCAGATGGTCCTCGTCTATCAGCATCAGCACGGCCGAATTCTGAGGATAGAAACCTAGGGCATGGGGCACATACGCCAAGATGTCCTCGCAACTGGACAGCGAGAGAGGGTGGCGTTCCGGTGTAGTTGTCATGGCTCCACGGTGCAACGCTGCGCTTGGCGCATGAGGTCAGAGGCTGCGAGCTGTGGAGAACCTTTCGGATCGCCCCGGTGCGGGCTTACTGCTCGGCGAGGAAGCGGCGTGCCTTGCGGCGTTCAACGACCATGAACACCATACCGAGCAATGCCATGGCGAACTGGACTGACAGGGCCACGCGGAAGGCCTGAAGATTGTAGAGCTCGCCCACCGAGCCGTTGGCCTTATACAGCATGTCCATGATGAATCCGATGACGTAGATCGTGACAAAGGCACCTATGAACCCGCCGGTGTTCACCAGGCCGGTGGCCGTTCCCAGCACCTGCGGCGGGTTGAACGTTCGGGCGAAGTCGAAGCCGATTACGGAGGCCGGGCCACCGGCGGCAATGGCGATCATCAATAGCACCAGAATCCATAGCGGGGCCTGCCCTGGCCAGAATAGGACGACTGCCCACATCACCAGGATTGAGCCGACAATGCCCAGGGCAAAGTTGGAACGCTGGCTGGCATGGCGCGAGGTCAGGGCGCCGAGGATCGGTCCCACCACGATGGAAACGACAACGAACACCGCCATCAAGCCCGATGCCAGCGCACCGTCTATGCCTTGGCCTTCGACAAGGAAAGGATAGCCCCAGGTCATCATGAAGGTGTTGATCATGAATGCCGTGGAGAAGTGGGTCCAGAACCCCAAACGGGTTCCTGGCTGTTTCCAGGCCCGGGCGATCCGCGAGCCGGTCTCCTGCTCCCCCTGGCCGGACCCTTCCCAGGTCCTGCCATTGCGCACGAAAGCGATCGTGGTGATGAAGGTGGCAAAAGCGAAACCGGACATGACCGAGAACGCCGCGGACCAGCCGACGCCCAGCAAGATCATATGGAAAGGAAAGAGGCTGATGAGCTGGCCGAGCTGGCCGAAGGTACCGGTGAGCTGGGTCAGCACCGGGATTCGCGAGCCGGAGAACCATAGGGGCAACAGCTTGAGCACCGATACGAAGACCATCGCATCGCCCATGCCAACCATGACGCGCCCGGCCAACCCCATGGGGACGTTGACTGAAATCGCAAGGAACGCTTGACCTGCGGCCATCAGCAGGGCGCCGCAGGTAATCAGGATGCGCGGACCGAATTTATCCAGCAGCAGCCCTACGGGCACCTGCGCGCCGGCATAGACAACCAGCTGCACGACGGAGAAGGTCGCCAAAATCTGCGCGCTGGCATCAAATCGTTCGGTGGCTTGGATGCCAGCGACGCCGAAGCTGGTGCGCTGCGAAATTGCAGAAATGTAGGCAAGAATTGCGAAGCCGAAGACAACCCACGACTTTGGTGAATTCAGATGGGCCTGGCTCACTGGTCGTGATCACCTGGCAACGGTTCGATGTGACCGTTTTTCAACCAATCTTCAGTGTTCTCAATGGCCGCAAGGAAATGCTCGGCGCTGGCGCCCAATTCCTCGGCATCCGCCATCTGCTCGTCTTCATCCAGCAACAGCGAGCGCGGTTCATGCTCTTTGGCATGCGCATCGAACCGTTCTTCGAATCCCTCGACCATTTGGCGAACATCGCTATTGGTTTCAAGCTGTTCGGCTAGCTGCTGGTCGACCAGTCGACCTGCCTCACGCAGCTTGTCCGTTGGCAAAGCCAGCTTCAGTGCCGCTCCTACGTATTCCAGCGTCGCAACGGCAACGGCCGGGTACTCGGATTCGGCGAGGTAGTGCGGGGTGTGCAGGGAGTATCCCACGACATCACGGCCAGCTTCGCTCAGGCGAATTTCGAGCAGCGAGGCCAGACCTGCTGGCGATTCCACCGTAGGGCTCCACGTCGAGATGTTCTCGATCAGATCCTTGCGGTTTCCATGTGCGGTAACGCCTACCGGGCGGGTATGCGGCACCGGCATCGGCAACGATGCGGTCCCCACAACCAGCGATACGTTGAAGGCTTCAATGAAGGAATGCAGTTCCGCGATCACGCGTTCCCACTTCAAGTCGGGTTCTACACCGGTGAGGAACCAGAACTTGCGGTCCATCTCATCGGTCATCAGGTAGATCTCCATGCGTGGAGCCTGGTATCCAGCGAAGTGGTCACCCAGGAAAGAGACCCGCGGGCGCTGGGAGGTGTAGGCGATCAGCTCATCGGCGTCGAAAGTGGCGAAGAGCTCCGAGTCGAGGCGTCCGAAAAGCTCGTTGGAGACCTGCGAATGGTTATGCCCGGCATCGCTGATGCTCTTCAGCGAGACGAACATGCCAAGACCTTGAAGGCGCGAGTCATCCAAGTCGTCTGCGACCAGCGTCATCAACGATTCCTTGGACATTTTCTCCTCATTCAGGGTCGGCATCCGGCAAAGCGGGAGCGGCAACCATCGGCTGGGACTGCACTTCAAGTACAGATCAATGGTCCATCTTATCGCTACTTGGCTTTCGCTCGCTGTGAAGTAACGCACGATGACGCGGAACCTCGGATAACCTTGGGGTAGGAGACGCACAGCCCGCCGGCATGACCTGTTCCGGAAAACCACAGGGGCTGTCGCGACCTTAGACCCTACAAAGGCATAGAAGGAATGATTTTGTGATCAACTCCAGTGATCTCACTTTGAGCGCCATTGGCGCCGACATCAAGCGCAAGAGCGCTGACACCCTCATCCTGGGTGTACTCAAGAACGGCGAAAAGGTGTCCATCGCGGCATCCCCATTCACCGCCGAAACCACCACTTCCCTGGAGCATTCGCTTTCAGCTTTGGGCGTTGCCGGGAAGGCCGACGAAATCACCGCGCTGCCAGGCGTAGACGGTGCCAAGACCAAGACCTTGCAGTTCATCGGCCTGGGCGTTGACGAGCTAGCTGATCTGACCGAGGAGAAGCTGCGCCGTGCCGCCGGTTCGGCTGCCCGCCAGCTGAGCAACGCCAAGAGCGCCATTTTCGCCCTGCCTGCTGACAGCGTGGAGCGCGTGGCCGCCATCGCAGAAGGCATCGCGCTGGGCAGCTACCGCTACGAGAACCACCGTTCGAAGAAGAGCGAGAAGCCGGTACTGGCCGAAGCCCAGATCGTCACCTCGGTAGCGACATCCAAGGACCTGCCAGCAGTACTCAAGCGCGCTGCCATCCTGGGCCGCGCAGTACGCGGCACCCGCGATCTGATCAACGCCCCAGCCAACGTGCTGTACCCGGAGTCCTTCGCCGCAGCAGTGAAGGACCACTCCAAGTCCCTGCCGCTGAAGGTCACCATTTTCGACGAGAAGCGCCTTGCTAAGGACGGCTTCGGCGGCCTGATCGGTGTTGGCGGCGGTTCGGTTCGCCAGCCGCGCATGGTCAAGATCGAATACGCGCCGTCGAAGGCCGCCAAGCACATCGCCTTGATCGGCAAGGGCATTACCTTCGACACCGGTGGCACCTCGCTGAAGCCTGCTGCCGGCATGCACGCCATGAAGTCCGACATGTCCGGTGCCGCCGCGGTTTTCCAGACCGTTGCCGCAGTCGCCGAGCTTGGCCTGAATGTCAAGGTCACTGCATGGCTGTGCCTGGCAGAAAACATGCCTGGCGGCGCCTCGACCCGTCCGGGCGATGTGCTGACCATGTTCGGCGGCAAGACCGTTGAAGTGCTCAATACCGACGCCGAAGGCCGCTTGGTCATGGCCGATGGCCTGGCAGCTGCCAGCTTGGAGAAGCCGGATGTCATGATCGACATCGCTACGCTGACCGGCGCCCAGATGCTGGCCCTGGGCCTGCGCACCGCAGGTGTCATGGGCGACAAGCAGGTCGCCAGCGACTTGGTTGCCGTCTCGGACAAGGTGGGCGAATTGGCTTGGGCCATGCCGCTTCCGGAGGAGCTGCGCCCGTCTATCGAGTCGCAGGTTGCCGATCTGGCGAACATCGGTGAGCGCATGGGCGGCATGATGACTGCCGCCGTGTTCCTCGAAGAGTTTGTCGGTGAAGTGGACGGCAAGAAGATCCCTTGGGCCCACATCGACTTCGCTGGTCCTGCGTTCAACGAAGGCAGCGCCTGGGGCTACACTCCGAAGAACGGCACCGGCTCCCAGGTACGCACCCTGGTTGCCTACGCAGAGCAGCTCGCTGCAGCAAACTAGCCGCAGCAACGCAGGACTAATGGCAGTTCCTGTGTCCTGGAACTCATCCCGGTATCGCCAGAACTATCTGCACGATGCCGGGATGAGTTTAAAAATAAGAGACATACCTGACTTTTAATGCCCCGAAGGTGACTGCAACCATTGGACGGTACTAAGGTAAGTTTTGAAACATCACCGTGGATTAATGGTGCGCGCCCGCATGTGTCACGCTCCAGGAAGTCCACACCCGATCCCCTGGTCGGCCTAAGCCGGCCTCACTAAGCGAATACGAGGGAGCGTTCACGTGGCCGATTCGGCAGCAACGCAAGAATTTGATGTCCTCATCCTCGGCGGCGGATCCGCTGGATACTCGGCAGCATTGCGCGCCATCCAGCTGGGCTACACCGTTGGATTGATCGAGAAGGAAAAGCTGGGCGGCACCTGCCTGCACACCGGCTGCATCCCAACCAAGGCTTACCTGCACGCAGCAGAGCTGGCCGAGAACGCTCGCGAGGGTGCCAAGTTCGGCATCAACTCCTCGCTGGAGTCGATCGACCTGGCTGGCGTGCGCAAGTACAAGGAAGACATTGTTGCTGGAAAGCACAAGGGTCTCCAGGGCTTGCTGAAGATGAAGAAGGTCAACGTTATCACCGGTAACGGCCGACTGGTCTCCCAGGATTCCATCGATGTTGATGGCACCGTCTACAAGGGCAAGTACATCATCCTGGCTACCGGCTCCACCTCCAAGACCATGGGTCTGGAAATCGGCGGCCGCGTACTGACCAGCACCGAAGCACTGAACATGGAAGACCTGCCAAAGAGCGCCATCGTGCTCGGCGGCGGCGTCATCGGTGTCGAGTTCGCTTCCGTATGGAAGTCTTTCGGCGTCGACGTCACCATCGTCGAGGGCCTGCCTTCGCTGGTTCCGAACGAGGACCCAGCCATCATCAAGAACCTGGAGCGCGCTTTCAAGAAGCGCGGCATCAAGTTCAACACCGGCGTCTTCTTCGAGAAGGTCGAGCAGGATGCTAACGGTGCCAAGGTCTCCCTGGCTGACGGCAAGGTCCTGGAAGCAGAGATCGTTCTGGTTGCAGTGGGTCGCGGTCCGGTAACCGAGGGCCTCGGCTTCGAAGAGCAGGGCATCACCATTGACCGCGGCTTCGTGATCACCGATGAGCGCCTGCACACCGGCGTTGGCAACATCTACGCAATCGGCGACATCGTTCCAGGCGTACAGCTTGCACACCGCGGTTACCAGCATGGCCGCTTCGTAGCCGAGGAAATCCACGGCATGAAGCCAACCATCGTCGAGGACATCAACATCCCGAAGGTGACTTTCTGCGAGCCAGAGATCGCTTCCGTGGGCTACTCCGAGCCGAAGGCCAAGGAGAAGTTCGGTGCCGACCAGATTGAAACCACCGAGTACAACTTGGCTGGCAATGGCAAGTCCTCGATCCTGGGCACCAGCGGCATCATCAAGATGGTTCGCGTCAAGAACGGCCCAATCGTTGGCGTTCACGGCATCGGCGGCCGCATTGGCGAGCAGATCGGTGAAGCCCAGCTGATCGTGAACTGGGAAGCTTACCCAGAGGACGTATCGCAGCTGATCCACGCACACCCAACCCAGAACGAGTCCCTGGGCGAAGCCGCAATGGCTTTGGCCGGCGCCCCGCTGCACGGTTAATCACGCTTTGGTCATACAGGCAGCGCGTTAGTTCAACGCGCTGCCTGTATGCACTAGGCTCGGAGGCAACGCCTCCCACCACTTTTCAAGCTTTATAAAACAAGGAGATACGGGACGATGTCTGAAACCGTAAACCTACCCGCACTGGGTGAAAGCGTTACCGAAGGTACGGTAACCCGCTGGCTGAAGCAGGTCGGCGACCGTGTAGAGGTAGACGAGCCGTTGGTGGAAGTTTCCACCGACAAGGTTGACACTGAAGTTCCTTCGCCGGTTGCCGGCATCATCGAGGAAATCTTCGTAGCCGAAGACGAGGACGCTGAAGTTGGCGCCCCACTGGTTCGCATTGGCGATGGCTCCGGCGCTGGCGAAGCTGCACCAGCAGCTCCGGCCGCTGAAGAAGCACCTGCCGAACCAGCCGCTGAAGAAGCACCAGCAGCACCTGCAGCCGAAGAAGCTCCAGCAGCTGCACCAGCCGCCGGCGCTGCTTCAGGCACCGAAGTGACCCTTCCAGCTCTGGGCGAGTCGGTTACCGAAGGTACCGTCACCCGTTGGCTGAAGGAAGTTGGCGAGGAAGTCTCCGTCGACGAGCCACTGCTTGAGGTTTCCACCGACAAGGTTGACACCGAAGTTCCTTCCCCCGTTGCAGGTACCCTGCTGGAAATTCGCGTTCCAGAAGATGAGACCGCTGAAGTTGGCGCTGTTCTGGCTGTTATCGGTGCAGCTGGCGCTGCTCCAGCTGCCGCCCCAGCCAAGGAAGAAGCACCAGCTGCTGCTCCGGCTCCTGCAAAGGAAGAGGCTCCGGCCGCTCCGGCTCCCGCTAAGGAAGAGGCACCTGCCGCTCCGGCCGCTCCCGCTCCTGCAAAGGAAGAGGCACCGGCTGCTGAGGCAACCAATGAGTCCGGCTACGTCACCCCACTGGTCCGCCGCTTGGCTAACCAGCACAGCATCGACATTGCTTCGGTGAAGGGTACCGGCGTTGGCGGTCGCATCCGCAAGCAGGATGTCTTGGACGCTGTTGCCGCCCAGGAAGCTGCTGCACCAGCTGCCGCCCCTGCTGCCGCCCCTGCTCCTGCCGCCGCGAAGCCAGCTGCTCCTGCAGTTGAGGTTTCCTCGCTGCGCGGCACCGAGGAGAAGGCTCCACGTATCCGCCAGGTCATCGCTCGCCGCATGCGCGAATCCCTGGACGTATCGACTCAGCTGACCCAGGTCCACGAGATCGATATGACCCGCATCGTGAAGCTGCGTGCTTCGGCAAAGGCCAACTTCAAGGCCACCAACGGCGTGAACCTCACTTACTTGCCATTCATCGCCAAGGCTGTTGCCGAGGGCCTGAAGGCACACCCTAAGTTGAACGCCGAGTACAACGAAGAGACCCAGAAGATCACCTACCACAATGCCGAGCACTTGGCATTCGCAGTCGACACCGACAAGGGCCTGCTGGTTCCTGTTGTATCGAACGCTGGCGATCTGAACCTGGCTGGCATGGCTTCGCGTATCGCTGATGTTGCTGCACGCACCCGCAGCAACAAGATCGGTCCGGATGAGCTCTCCGGTGGCACCTTCTCGATCACCAACATCGGTTCGGTTGGCGCACTGTTCGACACCCCGATCATCAACCAGCCACAGGTAGCCATCCTGGGCACCGGTGCGATCGTGAAGCGTCCAATGGTCGTTACCGACGCAGAGGGCAACGATTCGATTGCCATCCGCCACATGATGTACCTGTGCCTGACCTACGATCACCGTCTGGTAGACGGTGCCGATGCAGGCCGCTTCCTGCAGACCGTCAAGGCTCGCCTTGAAGGCGGCGCTTTCGAAGGCGAACTGGGACTGTAAAGATCCAGCTTTCGCTTTCGCAGCCTAGGTAGATAATCGCCCCTGTCGTTGCTTCGACAGGGGCGATTCTGCGTTTTCTACGATCAGTCGAAAATAGATTAGGCTAGTATCATGACTATTCTTCTTTCAATCCTGATTTTCGTGCATATCTTGGGTGCAGCAGCTATCTTCGGCGGCTGGCTTGCTAATTTCAAGACTCCAACCGTCTCCGTATGGCAGTGGTATGGCGCTATCGTTCAGGTCGTAACGGGTCTGGCCATGGTCGGTATTCTCGAGGCTGGCGACGGTTCGCCAAACCACATGAAGATTGGAATCAAGTCGCTGATTGCAATCATTATCTTGGTGGCAGCGTTCCTTGGCCGGAAGAAGATGAAGAACGGCGAGGAAGTTCCTACGGGGATCGCTCACGCCGTGGGTGGCATGGCCTTGATCAACATCGCCATCGCGGTACTCTGGAACTAATCAGCATTAGCATTGACGGCGGGAGCCGCAACCATCAGCTTGGAGCAAGCTGTGGTTGCACCTCCCGCCGTTTCGCTTTTAACGGCGCAATACCTTGCCAATTTTCCAGCGCTCGTCTTCCAGCACTAGTTCCACTTCGATGCGTTGCGGCTGCGCGGTCTGGACGGCGTGAACCGTGGCTCCGCGGGCATCCACGTAGCGGTATTCCTCTTGGGTAGAAGTGGCAGCAAGAATGACAGAGTCCCCCTGCCCACGCGCCGATACCGTGACGTCCGTGAGTCTCGTGCGCAATCCCGCAAATTCCAAACCCATTTTCCGAAGCTGATCGATTGTTTCGAGATCTCGTTGCAGCTGCTCCGCTCCTGAAGTGTAGAGCCCCTTGAGCTTCTCCCCCGCCAGCTGCCCCATCGCTTCATCGCGCTCTCTTGAAAGCGCGAGGAATGCAGAGATCACGGTGTCCCGATTCAAGGCACAAGCTGGAACGTGCGCCCCGTCTTCAATTCTGCAGCTTTGCTCTGCTGACGGTACTGCCGTAGCCGCAGTCGTTTCGGTGGCCACAGCCGCACGGAAATGATTGACGCCCACGAGGCTCCCGATAATAACCAAGGAGCCCAGTGCTGCGGCACCGGCCAATTTCACGGCCCCGGGGGTCCGGCGCAATCGATGGCTATGCCAGGAGTCATCGCGGCTGGGGCTTCGCTGCCTGCTTGCGGTATCGGCCTGGCGCTTGAAGCGCTTGTGCGCAGCATTCTGTTCCGCGGATGGATGGATGGTCTCCATCAGATGAGTAGCTTCTGGAGCTACATGCCCTTCCCAGCTGATGGGCTCTGCCGGACAGCTTGCGAACAACGTTCGAGCAAACTGATCTGCGGTCGGTCGTGCTTGCGGATCTGGATTCAGCGAATCGATCAACAGTTCATGAATGATCGAAGGGATTCCGGGGAACATCACGCTTGCCGGTGGACGCATCAGTTCCTCTTCGGGAATCCGTCCGGATAGGAGAAACCACAAGCAGGCGCCCAGCGAAAACACGTCCTGCTCTCCAACTTGGCTTTCCCGTACCCCGGCCTGCATTTCAGGGGCCATGAATCCTGGCGTACCGGAGCCGGTGAGCGCCTGCCGTGCTGAAGCTGATTCCTGGAAGTCAATGATCTTCGGCATTCCCTTGGCAGTGAGCAATATATTGGCCGGCGATAAGTCTCCATGGCGTTGGCCCTGCGCATGCATCACCGAAAGCGTCTGCGCGATGGGTGCCAGCGCGGTCACGCACTCCCCCAGGCCAAAGGCGCTTCGACTTGCCACAAGATCAGCCACGCTGCCACCGGGGCAATATTCCATAGCCAGCCCCTCGCCCAATTGTGTCGACAGGGTTCCGTAGAAATCAACGACATATTTCCTTGACTGCTTTACCTGCTCTTGGCGAAGCGAAGTGATGTTTTCCATAGTCAGGCTAAGTTTTAGCGTGAGGTATAACTGGTCGCTTTCCCTCCGGATCAGCCAAACTTTACACGGTGACTTGGAACTTAGCGGCCTTACCGTGACATGCCCGGGGCTTGTCGGCCACGCTAGAACATTCGTAGAATCATCCATGACTCCGTTGTAACCCAGAATCGTAAATTGCAAGCTGGATATCCACAGATGGGTTCGACGGCTCTGAATTAGCGACCGATCGTTCAAGAGCGTAGGCTAGCCGTCATGGCGATCGAATTCGAACGAGTCGGACTAGGCTCAAAATTTGTGCCCTACATGGAAGCTTGGGATTACCAAATCCAACTGCATGATGCGGTAGCCGCGGACACGCAAACCCCAAAAGTCCTGTTCCTGGAGCACGAAGCGGTTTACACCGCAGGCAAGCGAACTGAACCTGAAGATCTCCCGATGGACGGGACCCCCGTGGTGGATGTGGATCGCGGTGGAAAGTTGACCTGGCATGGCCCGGGACAGCTCATTGGCTACCCCATCGTCAAGCTACGCAAGATCAGCGCAATCCGACTTTACGTGGAGACCTTGGAAGAAGCCCTGATTAACGTGGTCAGCGAGCTAGGCATTCCGACGGCCCAGATCAAGGGCCGCTCCGGGGTCTGGGTACCGGGCAAAGATGGCGCTCAGGACCGCAAAATCGCAGCAATTGGAATCCGCATCAACCACGGTGTCACCATGCACGGTTTCGCATTGAACTGCTCTAACGCGCTTTCCGCCTACGAACAGATCATCCCCTGCGGCATCTCCGATGCAGGTGTCACCACCATTTCCGAAGAACTCGGCCGTACCGTCACCCCCGAAGACGTCGTTGACCGCGTACAAACCGAAATAGAGCGTCTGCTCACCCCTCAAGTCGTCTAGACAGTCACGCCCTCACCAAAGAAAGAGCTGTTTAATGAGCGTCGAACCAGAAGGCCGCCGTATGCTGCGCGTAGAAAAGCGCAACGCTGCCGTACCTGTGGAGCGTAAGCCAGAATGGATCAAGGCCAAGTTGAGCATTGGCCCTGAATACGTTGGCCTGAAAAATCTCGTACAGAGCGAAGGCTTGCATACGGTCTGCGAAGAAGCAGGCTGCCCGAACATCTTCGAGTGCTGGGAAGACCGCGAGGCTTCCTTCCTGATCGGCGGTTCAGAGTGCACCCGCCGTTGCGACTTCTGCCAGATCGCCACCGGCAAGCCCTTGGCAATTGACCGCTCAGAGCCATTCAAGGTCGCCATGAGCGTGAAGAAGATGGATCTGCGCTACGCCACCGTAACCGGCGTCGCCCGTGATGACCTCGAAGACGAGGGCACCTGGCTGTATGCCGAGACTGTGCGGCAGATCCACAAGATGAATCCAAGCACCGGCGTAGAGCTGCTGATCCCCGATTTCAGCGGCAAGCCGGAGAACCTGGATACCATCTGCGATTCGGAGCCAGAAGTCTACGCCCACAACGTAGAGACTGTGCCTCGCCTGTTCAAGCGCATCCGCCCGGCTTTCCGTTACGAGCGTTCCATGGATGTGATCACCCATGGCCGCAAGCGTGGCTTGATCACCAAGTCCAACCTGATTCTGGGTATGGGCGAAACTCGAGAAGAAATTTCCGAGGCCATGCGTGATCTCCATGAGGCAGGCTGCGATCTGCTGACTTTGACCCAGTACCTGCGCCCAACCGACCTGCATCTGCCAGTCGACCGCTGGGTCACCCCGCAGGAGTTCCTGGAGCTTCAGCAAGAAGCCGAAGAACTCGGCTTTGCCGGAGTCATGGCGGGGCCACTGGTCCGTTCTTCCTACCGCGCTGGCCGCCTGTGGGCCGGCGCCATGCGCAAGAAGGGCCGCGAAATCCCAGAGGCATTGGCACATATCGAGTCCTCGGGCAACACGCGCCAGGAAGCAGCTTCGCTGATCAAGTAGCTCGGTCCAGTGGACCCCACGGCTAAGGCCCCGGAACTCCTGATGGAATCCATCGAGGGTTCCGGGGCTTTCCCACTGCCCGTCCATGGGCAATTCAGCTGAAAATGCCGTGTTGGATCCGGCTCGGCTTAGAACTATCAACTTCATCGCGTAGAATTAAGGCACTATGGCCAAAAACTCCGACAACGACGCAGCCGCGCCTAAGCGTGGCTTGTTTTCGCGTAAACCAAAAGCTGAGAAGAAGAACAAAGAACCGGGCCGCCTGAAGCAAATTGGCCAGGTCTTCCAGATGACTCGCCGCAATGACCCGATGGTCGTGTGGTGGATGGCATTGGCAGCCTTGGCCGTCATTGCTGTCTGCTTGGTCATCGGCTTCTTGATCAAAAACTGGATCACGATGTTGATCATCGCAATCCCGCTGGCGCTCCTTGCTGCAATGTTCGTGATGTCCCGCCGCGCAGAGAAAGCTGCGTTCTCGCAGCTTGAGGGCCGCCCCGGCGCTGCCGGCGCCGCCATGAGTGTGCTGCGTCGCGGCTGGATCCTGAAGCAGGAACCAGTTGCCTACAACCGCCACCAGGATCTGGTGTTCCTCGGTATCGGTCGCCCGGGCATCGTCCTGGTCACTGAGGGACCAAAGAGCCGGGTTCGTGAGCTTGCCTCTTCCGAGCGCAAGCGCATCGCCCGCGTTCTGCCGAACGTTCCCGTGCACATCATCAACGCTGGTTCCGAAGAAGGCCAGACTCCGTTGGCTGAAGTCGGCAAGGCAATGAAGAAGCTTCCAAAGTCGATTACGAAGCTGGAAGTCAGCGCAATCGACAAGCGCTTGAGCACTTTGACCGCGAATCGTCTGCCTATCCCCAAGGGCGTAGACCCGAACCGCGTCCGTCCAAACCGCCGCGCTACGCGCGGACGCTAAAGACAACTACTAAAGAAGCCGCAACTGGAATTTCTAGTTGCGGCTTCTTTCTTGCTGTCCGGATCTATTGCTAGGAGATATTCACCAGGATGGTCTTGGGCAAACGATCATGCAGTCCACGCTGGTCCTTGTCGGTGACGAAGGCCGGAATAGCCAGGCAAAGCAGCAAGGAACGAATCAGGCCTTGGAACGGCTTGATTGCGGTTCCATCCAGCGACTGCACCTGCATTCCAAAGGTACGGTGCCCGATCGTGTGCCCGGTGAACCCGACACCGATGATCTGCCCGGCGCAGAACAGGCTCAATGTTGCCAGATCGTGGCTGTCAAACAGCCACCAGCTCAGCAGCATCGAGAGCCCCCAGTCCAAGAGCAGTGCACCGACCCGTCGCGGGAATCTGGCAATGGAGCCGGGGCCCTTCTCGGGGCGCCCCATATCCTGCCCGGGCCATTGTTGCGTATTATGCTGCGGCGGCCCTTCAAGCCACGAGCTGAAGTCTTTTCTTTCCACCAATACAGTCTATCCAGCGATTCTGTGCGCCAGTTAGAACGCGATAACCAGGTAGCAAGTATCCAAGTCAGATTGTTACAGCAGGCAATCAGCGCAGATCAGCGCGATACGACACGCCCGGATTCTCCGCTTGTAACAGGTTGGAAACAATAGAGACACCATTCAGAAATGGATTATAGGTAAGCTTGATACGTAAGCAAGAGGACCAGCCGGATCATTCCGGCTACCGGTTCCGTTTACCAAACCTTATATCTCACCAGGGAGTCACCTGCACATGTTTACCAGTCCAGAAGAAGTCTTGGCATATATTGCCGAAGAGGACATCAAGTTCGTCGATATCCGTTTCACCGACCTACCAGGTGTACAGCAGCACTTCAACGTGCCTGCCAAGTCCGTGGATGCCGACTTCTTCGTCAACGGCCAGCTCTTCGATGGTTCTTCCATCCGCGGCTTCGCCGGCATCTCTGATTCCGACATGCAGCTGATCCCGGACGTCACCACCGGCTTCATCGATCCCTTCCGCCTGGAAAAGACCCTGGCCTTCAACTTCTCGATCATCAACCCACGCACCGGTGAGCCGTACCACCGCGACCCACGTGGCGTTGCGGAACGTGCCGAGGCATACCTGGAATCGACCGGTATCGCTGACACCGCGTTCTTCGCCCCAGAAGCAGAATTCTTCATCTTCGAAGACGTTCGCTACGAATCCAAGCCACAGGGCGCGTTCTACTCGATCGATTCCGACGAGGCACCTTGGAACACCGGCCGCAAGGAAGAAGGCGGCAACCAGGGTTACAAGACCCCGTACAAGGGCGGCTACTTCCCAGTTGCACCGACTGACAAGCAGGCTGACCTGCGCGACGCGATCTGCGTCGAGTTGGACAAGGCTGGCCTTGAGGTTGAACGCAGCCACCACGAGGTGGGCGCTGCCGGCCAGGCAGAAATCAACTACAAGTTCAACACCATGGTTCACTCCGCTGATGAACTGATGCTCTTCAAGTACATCGTGAAGAACGTCGCTGACGCGTGGGGCAAGTCCGCAACCTTCATGCCAAAGCCAGTCTTCGGCGACAACGGCTCGGGCATGCACGTGCACCAGTCGCTGTGGGCCAACGGCGAACCGCTGTTCTACGATGAAAAGGGCTACGCTGGCCTGTCCGATACCGCACGCTGGTACATCGGCGGCCTGCTGAAGCACGCAGACGCCGTGCTCGCGTTCACCAACCCAACCGTGAACTCCTACCGCCGCCTGGTCAAGGGCTACGAAGCTCCAGTGAACATGGTTTACTCGCAGGGCAACCGCTCTGCCGGTATCCGTATCCCGATCACCGGTTCGAACCCTAAGGCGAAGCGCATCGAGTTCCGCGCTCCGGATGCTTCCTCGAACCCATACCTGGCGTTCGCAGCCCAGCTGATGGCTGGCCTGGACGGCATCAAGAACCGCATTGAACCTGCAGAGCCAATCGACAAGGACCTCTACGAGCTTCCTGCCGAAGAGGCCAAGGAAATCCAGCGCGCACCTGAAAGCCTCGAAGAGGCGCTCAAGGCCCTGGAAGCTGATCACGAGTTCCTGCTCGAAGGCGGCGTCTTCACCGAGGACCTGATCCAGACTTGGGTCGAGTACAAGCGTGAAAACGAAATCAAGCCATTGAGCCTGCGCCCGAACCCATACGAGTTCGAGCTCTACTACGGTTGCTAATCAGCTGACGGGGCATCGCCCCGTGTAGTTTGCAGAGGAGTCTGCACAAAGCGCAAGAACTATGTTCTGGCACTTGTGCGGACTCCTCTGTTTAAGCATCAGTGCGGGCCCGCACATGGGCGGCCATCGCGCTCAGGGCAAGTGCCGCCCCGATAACAAGTACTAGTATTCCTGCTTGTCGCTCTTTGCTTCCCAAAGCTCAAATGCCCTGAGCGCACCGGAATCTTCAACCTTGGTAAACGGAATTTTCCGCTCGCTCATGGGAAGCTCAAGCTCCTTGTAAATGAAATCATCATCGAAGCCGATCTTCGCGGCTTCGTCGCGCGTATTCGCGTAGTAGACATGCTCGAAGCGGGACCAATAGATGGCACCCAGGCACATGGGACATGGCTCGCAGCTGGTGTAGAGCTCGCATTGCGACAGATCGAAGGTTCCCAGTGCTTGTCCCGCTGCGCGGATGGCATTGATTTCGGCGTGCGCCGTTGGATCCTGGCTACCCACCACCGAGTTGTAGCCAGCGGAAACGACTTTTCCGTCAAGGACTACCACCGCGCCAAATGGTCCGCTGTCATTGGATTCCAGGGCCAGCAAGGACTGATCAATGGCAGCCTGCAGCATCTTTGGGTCCAGCATTTTCGAAGCTCCCCTGCACTCATTATTCGCGTAGAGATTACAATCCCCACCCTAGTCCCCCGCATCCTGTTCCGGCGGGAAGCGCAGGAAATTGCCGGTTGCGGACTAAGGTTTCAGCGCACGAAGGTAACGCTGACGTGTCACCCACTGCGCCAGGAGCAGCGCCTTGAAGACTCGACGCCAAGCAGGCACATCAGAAGGTGCCGTGACCGACCTGATCAGCAGGAAAACTTGCTCGTCCGCGCGTTCAAGAATGAAAGCTTCCACACCCTGAACCGGATGCCCCGGCAGCGTCCGGTAGGAAAACCCTACCCAATCACTTTCCGCAACGACGTCAACGACCTCCACAGGTTCATGGATGCGCAACGGTCCGACACCGATGGTGATCAAGGGTTGCTGGCCCACGGCGACCGGCAACTGCGGCTGAAGCCTGAACCCGCTGCGTGTCTTGACTTCCCAACGGAGCAAGGCAGCGCACGCAACGTTCCACAGGGCTACTCCCCTACCTAGCAGCACGCGGCGTTGCCACGGCCTGGATGAAGCAGCCAGCGGGCTCCAGGTACGTTCCAGCAGCGTTTCAACGGCCACCGCGGTTCCTAGTTCTCAAAGCCGTAGAACAGCAGTTCAAAGATGCCACGCGCGTG
The DNA here is from genome assembly GCF_044743275.1 of Glutamicibacter sp. NPDC087661. Taxonomy (NCBI): domain Bacteria; kingdom Bacillati; phylum Actinomycetota; class Actinomycetes; order Micrococcales; family Micrococcaceae; genus Glutamicibacter; species Glutamicibacter sp. NPDC087661. The sequence goes on along the minus strand of NZ_JBIUWE010000001.1, from coordinate 601,715 downwards.
CCGGGTTGCACGCAAGTAGTCCTCTTCGAGTTCCACGCCAAAGTGCGGCTCATAGCCGCACCACCGAGCCACGGCTTCCATATCGCGCGCCGAACTCGGCAAGACATCGCTGGAACGTCCGGACGTGATGATTTCAGCACTGCGAATCTGCGTAGCCAGCCGCCAAGCAATCGCCAGCAGTTCGCTATCGTCTTGCGCAATGAGCTCCAATTTCGCCAGCTCTTCCAACGCCTGGAGCGTCGAGGTGGTGCGCAGGGATTCGTGCTTCCAGGCGTATTGCAACTGGTAGAACTGCACCAGCCATTCAATGTCCGAGAGCGAGCCTCGTCCCAGTTTCAGGTGGCGGTTGGGGTCGGCACCTCGCGGGAGCCGTTCGGATTCAACGCGGGCCTTGATCTTGCGGATATCCCGGATCTCCGACTCGTCCAGTCCCTTGCCGTAGCGCACCGGCCTAATCAATTCCATGAAATCTTCAGCCAACTGGTCATCGCCGGCAAACGGGCGTGCACGCTGCAACGCCTGGCGTTCCCAGATTTCCACCCATCGCTGGTAATAGGTGGCGTAGGCGTCGAGAGAACGGACCAGCATTCCCTGGCGGCCCTCGGGGCGCAGATCCGAGTCCACTTTCAATTTCACTTCAGCTGGAATGGCCGGTTTCAACGGTTTGGCGGTCCACGACACCAGGTCGGTAACTACCCGAAGCGCTTGTTCTTGAGCAGCTTGGGCCGTGGCGCCAGGAACCGGGCGCTGCACGAACAGGACGTCCGCATCAGAGCCGTAACCGATTTCCCGACCGCCTTGGCGGCCCATGGCAATGACCGAGACGACAGCATGTTCCCCGTGCTTGGCCTGGTCAGCAGCCAAGAGGACCTTCAGCACCCCGTCAACCATGGCGGCGTCGATGTTAGAGAGTGCTACGCCAACTTCGTCAACGGTCAGCAGGCCAGCGCCGTCGGCAAGCGCGACACGCAAGAACTCGCGGCGGCGCACCATGCGGATCATGCGGATGGCAGCTTCTGGCTGCTTCGTGCGATGGATGATCGAGGTGTTCTGCTGCAGCAGGTTCTCGAATGTCTGCGGCGTCAAGGACGCGTCGGAGCCCAGCCAAGCGGCCGCCGCCGGCTCATTGGCCAGCAGGTCGGTCAGGAAGCGCGTATTGGAGAGCAAGTGGCTCAGCCGTTCGGCGGCAGCGTTGGTATCGCGCAGCATGCCGAGGAACCAATGGGACTTGCCCAGCGCTTCGCTGAGCCGGCGGAAGCCCAGCAATCCAGCATCCGGGTCAACCCCGCGGGCAAACCAGTCCAGGAGTACCGGCAGCAATTGCCGTTGCAATGACGCACTGCGTGAAACCCCACCGGTCAGGGCTTCAATGTGCCGCATCGCCGCCTTCGGGTCGAGATAGCCCAGGGCGCGCAGGCGGGCTTGCGCCGATTCGGCGGTGAGCTTGACATCATCGGCCGAGAGGTTGGAACTACTGACCAGGAGCGGACGGTAGAAAATACGCTCGTGCAGCGAACGCACCATGCGCTTGGTTTCATTCCAGCGGCGCATCAGCTTCTCCGGGCTGCTGAGCTGCAGGTCTCCGGCACCACGGATCGATCGTGCAAGCACGCGCTGGGCGCTTTCTGCCCGGGGCATCAAGTGGGTACGGCGCAATTGGCTGAGCTGTATCCGGTGCTCCAGCAAGCGCAGGAAACGGTATGAGTCATCGAAATTCGTCGCATCATCACGGCCGATGTAGCCGATATCGCTCATCGCTTGGATGGCCAGGGTGGTGGTTGGCACCTGGATGGCGGGGTCGACTCGACCATGGACGAGTTGGAGCAGCTGGACGGTGAATTCGACATCGCGCAGCCCACCGGGGCCCAGCTTGATTTGCCACGCAACATCTTGCATGTCGATGTTGTCGCTGACGCGTCGGCGCATGGCCTGGACGGATTCAACGAAGCCCTCACGCTCGGAACTGGACCAAACCATTGGCGAAACCATCCGCTCATAAGAGCGTCCCAGTTCCTTGTCGCCGGCAATCGCGCGGGCCTTGAGCAGGGCTTGGAATTCCCATGAATGGGCCCACCGGCGGTAATACGCTTCATGGGATGAGAGCGTACGGGTCAAGGCCCCGTCCTTGCCCTCGGGGCGAAGATTCGCATCCACTTCCCAGAGCATCGGCTCAGGGCCAGGGACCATCAGTGCACGTGCCGTGTTCCCGCAGATCACCGTCGCGATCGCGGCGGCCAGGTCGTCATCGATTCCCGGCGTGGAATCGTGGACGTAAATGACATCGACGTCCGAAATATAGTTCAGTTCACGTGCACCGCACTTGCCCATGCCAATGATGGTGATCTTAACCCGATCAACGTCGCCAGCATCATATTGTTCGGCGGCTTCGGCCCGGGCAATGGCCAATGCCCCCTCCAACGCGGCACCAGCCATGTCGGCCAGTTCGGCGGCGACCAGGGGCAGAATGCGCTGCGGCTGGGTGGAACCCAAGTCCCGGTGGGCCAGCGAGAGCAAGGCCTTGCGGTAGGCGGTGCGCAAGCGCTGTCGCGCTTCAGCACCGGTATGGGAAGAGACCCAGTGCCCGCCGTCTGATTGCTTGGCCTCGATCGATGCCAGCAAGTCCTCGACCAGCTGTTCCGCGGGCACGGGGACGAATTCACCGGGTGGGGCGTGGCGGACGATCTCCAGCGCCTCGGGACAACGCATGAGGAACTCCCCGAGCGCAGAAGAGCTGCCCAGAAGCCTGACGAGCCCTTGGCAGCTATCGGGCTCCAGGAAGATATCGATGACTTCCGGGTGCCGATCTACCAACCGCAGGGCCAGCAGCAGTGCCTGGTCCGGATCTGGCGCATGCGCCATCTTGCTCACGATCAGGCTGGGATCAATCCGGGACAGTTCCTCGGCCTGAAGGAATTTCTTGGCCCTTTCGATGTCGCTGAAGCCAGCGTTGAGCAATGCTCGCGAGGGTACTTCCGGCATGGTGTCTCGTGTTCTCCCGCATTTCGCCGCGCAGCTTCACGCGGCGAAGTCTCTAGAGGATTCCCAAATACTTGTTCAGTTCGTAGGGGGTAATGACCTGGCGGTACTCTTCCCATTCGGTGCGCTTGTTCGACAGGAACGAGTTGAATACCTGCTCGCCGAGGATCTCGGCCATCAGTTCCGACTCTTCCATGGCGCGCAATGCGTCGTGCAGGCTGCCAGGCAGCGGAACGTGGCCCGAGGCGCGGCGTTCTGCCGTGGACAGGCTCCAGACATCATCCTCGGTTGGCTCTTCCAGCTCGTAGCCTTCGCGGATGCCTTTCAGCCCAGCGCCCAGCAATACTGCGTAGGCCAGGTACGGATTAGCTGCCGAGTCGATACCGCGGTATTCCACGCGGGCGGACTGTCCCTTGCCTGGCTTGTACAGCGGCACGCGGACCAGTGCCGAGCGGTTGTTGTGCCCCCACGAACGGTGGCTCGGCGCCTCCCCTCCACCCCACAACCGCTTGTACGAGTTCACGTACTGGTTGGTGATGGCGGTCATTTCCGGCGCATGGTGCAAGATGCCGGCGATGAAGGACCGGGCCACATCGGAGAGCTGGTATTCGCGGCCAGCTTCGAAGAACGCGTTAGCGTCACCTTCGAACAAGGAGAAGTGGGTATGCATGCCGCTGCCCGGATGGTCGGCAAATGGCTTGGGCATGAAGGTTGCATGGATGCCTTTCTGCATCGCCATCTCCTTGATGACGGTACGGAAGGTCATGATGTTATCGGCGGTCTGCAAGGCATCTGCGTAGCGCAGATCGATTTCGTTCTGGCCTGGACCTGTTTCGTGGTGGGAGAACTCCACCGAAATGCCCAGCGCTTCCAGCGTGGTCACGGAAGCACGGCGGAAGTCCTGCCCCACGCCATCTGGCACGTGGTCGAAGTAGCCACCGTTGTCGATCGGCTGGGGACGGCCATTGGCATCCAGTTGATCGTTCTCCAGCAAATAGAATTCGATCTCCGGGTGGGTATAGCAAGTGAAACCCATATTCGATGCTTCGGCCAGCTGGCGCTTGAGCACCTGGCGCGGATCTGCATTGGACGGCTGGCCCTCAGGGGTCAGGATGTCGCAGAACATGCGGGAGGTCGGTTCGACTTCGCCGCGCCACGGCAGGATCTGGAAGGTGGCAGGATCTGGCTGAAGCAACATGTCAGACTCGGAGATCCGGGACAGTCCATCAATGGAGGAACCATCGAATCCCAGACCTTCTTCGAAAGCATCTTCAACTTCAGCAGGAGCCAACGCCACCGACTTGAGCGAACCAACGACGTCAGTAAACCACATTCGCACAAATCGAACGTCGCGTTCTTCAATGGTGCGCAGTACAAATTCCTGCTGACGATCCATTTTCCACCACCTTTGGGATTCTGATATCCGGCGCTGATCACAACCGGTAAGAAAATTGACCTGTGGCAACACTATATCGGTTCAGAACCGTCCCAACGATCAGCATCGCCCTGTGCAAGTGCGATAAAGTCGATTCATGCCACAACCATACCTAGGGAACCCTGAAAAAGGCCCGTCCCGTATCCGACTTCATCATTTGCAGCAGGCCAAGGACAATGGCGAAAAATTCGCGATGTTAACTGCTTATGACGTAATGATGGCAGAGATTTTCGATTCGGCCGGGATCGAGATGCTGCTGGTTGGCGACTCCGCTGCCAATACCGTACTCGGCTACGAGTCCACGTTGCCCATTACCCTCGACGAAATGATCATGTTCACCAAAGCTGTCGCCAACGGGGCCAAACGCGCCATGGTCGTTGCCGACCTCCCGTTTGGCAGCTACGAGCAGTCCCCTGCTCAGGCCGTTGCCACTGCGGTGCGCCTGATGAAGGAGGGCCATGCCCACGCGGTCAAGATGGAGGGCACCGCGCAATACGCCGAGCATGTCCGCGCCATGGTCCTTGCCGGAGTTCCCGTTATCGGGCACATCGGATTCACTCCGCAGTCCGAGCATGCATTGGGCGGGTACCGTGTGCAGGGCCGTGGCGACGCTGTAGAGCAGATGAAGCACGACGCTGTGCAATTGCAGGATGCAGGCGCCTTCTGCATCCTGATGGAAATGGTGCCAAGCCCGGTCGCTGCCAAAATCGATGCCGCGCTGCAGGTGCCGACCATCGGCATCGGCGCTGGCAATTCCACCACCGGACAGGTCCTGGTTTGGCAGGACATGCTGGGTCTTGGCGGGGGCCGCACCCCGCGCTTCGTGAAGAAGTACGCTGATCTGCGTGAGGTTGTCGGCAACGCGGTGCGCGAGTACCACCAGGACGTGGTTTCCGGCACCTTCCCCTCGGCAGAGTACGAGTTCAAGGAATAGAAGCCGGCTCACGCCATATCGCAAAGCGGTGCGCTGCCTCGATGTCATCCATCGTGGCAGCGCACCGCTTTGCCATTCGCCGCACCGGCCTAGCTCGGTGCCCTTGACTTCTACTCGTCGTCTTCCTCTGCGTCGTCCCACGCCTCATTGCGTGCCTGGACCTTCGCCATTGCCGCTTCGGCTTCAGCAACCGTGTCATATGGGCCAAGCAACTGCGACCAATCAGACTGCGGGCCATTCTCCACGGTCTTGGTCGAGACGTTGTACCAGTACTGCCCCTCGCCCGGGGTGCCAACTGAGCTCATGGAAAACTCCTCTATTCTCGATTCTTGCTGCTTCTTCCACGGTATCCCAACCGGCGGAAAATAGGTGCAACACCACCTGTTCTATCGGCTATCTCCTAGCGAAGCGGCAGATACGTGAAGCTAGAATAAAAGCATGGCTATTGCTTCAACTGCACCCCTTGGAAATCTCACCGCCGGCACGGTCTCCCCGGAACTTCCGGTACCGAAACACATTGAACGCCCCGAATACGTTGGCAAGAAGGAACCTGCCAGCAACACGGCTTCGGAAATCAAAAGCCCAGAAGTCATCGAACGCATTCGCATAGCTTCAAGGATTGCCGCTCAGGCACTGCAGGAAGTTGGCAAGGCTTGCCAGCCGGGAGCCACCACCGACCAGCTCGATCGGCTTGGCCACGAATTCCTCATGGATCACAACGCCTACCCGTCAACCTTGGGCTACCGCGGATTCCCCAAGTCGCTGTGCTCCTCGTTGAACGAGGTCATCTGCCACGGCATCCCGGACACCACCGTGTTGCAAGATGGCGACATCATCAATATCGATATCACCGCCTTCATCGGTGGCGTTCACGGAGATAACAACGCCACCTTCCTGGTCGGTGACGTGGATGAAGAATCGCGCCTGCTGGTCGAGCGCACCGAAAACTCGCTGAAGCGCGCCATCAAGGCCGTGATGCCAGGGCGTGAGATCAATGTGATCGGCCGAAGCATTGAAACCTACGCCAAGCGGTTCGGCTACGGCGTGGTCCGCGACTTCACCGGCCACGGCGTCGGCGAGGCCTTCCATTCCGGCTTGATCATCCCGCATTACGATGCGGCGCCGGCCTACAACACTCCCATCGAGCCGGGCATGGTTTTCACCATCGAGCCGATGCTCACCTTGGGCACCGTCGAATGGGACATGTGGGAAGACGACTGGACCGTGACCACCAAGGACAAGAAGCGCACCGCGCAGTTCGAGCACACCCTGCTGGTCACCGACGATGGCGCGGAAATTCTCACCCTGCCATAGCCGCTGCGACGCCTACGCCAAACGCCAGTGCCCGCGACCTCGAAAGGTCTGGGGCACTGGCGTTTGCTCTACGCGAAAACTGCTAGTCGGCCGAGAGCGGACGCTGGTTTCCCTGCGGAACCTTGCCACGGCGATCGCGCAGCCGGGCAATGGCGGTCTCGAAATCAGTCAGCGACTGGAAGTTGTGGTAGACACTGGCAAAGCGCAAGTAAGCGACCTCGTCGAGGCGCGACAATGGCTCCAAGATGGCCAGGCCCACCTGGTGGGCCGGGATTTCAGCAGCCCCGGAGGTCCGGACTGCCTCTTCGACTTCCTGGGCCAGGACGGCAAGGTCGTGATCGGTGACCGGGCGGCCCTGGCAGGCCTTGCGAACACCGTTAATGACCTTGTTGCGCGAGAACGGTTCTACGGCACCGGACTGCTTGAGCACGTTGAGGCTGGCAGTTTCGGTGGTGGTGAAACGGCGCGAACAAGCCGTGCACTGGCGTCGGCGGCGGATCGAGACGCCGTCGTCGGCAACTCGACTATCGACCACTCGGGAATCCGCATTGCGGCAATACGGGCAGTTCACGGCACCTCCATCTGTAGCCTAAGAAGCATTCTCGGTTCACCCATGGTGGCAAGAATCAACTCATGTCACCTAACAGTTTAGCGTCTATTGCGCGTTTCGCACCGCGACCGCGTCTCCATGGGCTGGCAGGTCCTCGGCATTGGCAAGATTAATCACGTGAGCGGCCACTTCGCCCAGCGCGGCCTTGTCGTAGTTGATCACCTGGATGGCTTTCAAGAAGGTATTCACGTTCAGCCCCGAGGCGTGCAGCGCGGTGCCACTAGTCGGCAGCACGTGGTTGGATCCTGCGCAGTAGTCGCCCAGCGAAACCGGGGCATAGGCGCCGACAAACACGGCGCCAGCAGCGGTGATGCGGGCCGCGGTGGATTCCGCCTCGGCCACCATGATTTCCAGGTGCTCGGCGGCGTAGGCGTTGCACACCTCGATCCCCTGCTCCAGGTCCTTGACCAAGATGACGGCCGATTGGGATCCTGACAGTGCCTCTGTCACACGGGCGGAGTGCTTGGTGGCGGCAACCTGCACCATGAGTTCCTTGCGCACGCCAGCAGCTAGTTCAGGTGAATCGGTAATCAGCACGGCCGCGGCGTTGGCATCGTGTTCTGCCTGCGAAATCATATCGGCAGCGACGAAGCCCGGGTTAGCTCCCTTGTCGGCAAGAATCGCGATTTCCGTAGGACCAGCTTCAGCGTCAATGCCTACCACGCCCTTGACCAAGCGCTTGGCGGTTGCCACGAACACGTTGCCTGGACCGGAGATCACGTCAACCGGTTCGATCCCGCCACGCTCATCGTTCGGCATGTCCACCCCGTAGGCGAACGCGGCAACAGCCTGGGCACCGCCCATGGCGTGCACCTCGTCGATGCCCAGCAGCTTGGCGGCAGCCAAGATGGTGGGGTGCGGCAGTCCGGCGAATTCCTTCTGCGGCGGGCTGGCCAGGGCTAGCGAGCTGACGCCGGCTGCCTGGGCAGGTACGGCGTTCATGATGACCGAGGACGGGTAGACGGCCAGGCCACCTGGCACGTACAGGCCGACGCGGCGCACCGGGACCCAGCGCTGGGTGACAGTTGCCCCGGTAGCGTAGCGGACTTCGGCGTCGTCCGGGCGCTGGGCCTTGGCGAATACGCGGGCGCGGTCAATGGATTCTTCCAGCGCCAGGCGAACCTGCGGGTCCAGTTCTTCCAGGGCGCGGTCCAGCTCATGCTGCGGCACACGGGTATGCTCCAGCTCAACGTGGTCAAAGCGCTGGGCCAGGTCCTTGAGTGTTTCCATGCCATGGGCGCGGACATCATCGATGATCTGCTGCACGGTTTCGGCTGCGGTCTGGGAGTTCATCTCCGGGCGCGGCAGCTTGGCTTTCAGCTGTGCGTAGCCCAGGGATTCGTTGCGCCAATCAAGGGTGGCGAGTGCTGAGAATTCGGTTTCTGGAATAGTGCTCACCTACCTAGTTTAACGCCGATGACCGGGGAAGGTTCATTAGTTACCTTCCCCGGTCATCCAAGCCGTGATCCGTTTCCCTATACGTCCAGGCAGTGAGGGCCCAGCAGCACCTTCAAATCGCCGAACAGGGCAGGATTGGGGTTCACCCTGAAGTTCATGCCCAGGCGCAGCAGCGAGGTGCCGCGGCTGCCGGTGAGCTTCACCCGCACCTCGGTGTTGCCGCTGTGGGTGCGCAGCACATCGCCCAGCTTCTGCACCAGGGTCTCGGTGGCCTTGTGTGTCGGAATGCCGATGACTACCGGTCCCCCGTTGGCATCCTCGGAAATTTCCGGGATCATCATTTCCTGCGCGTTCAGGGTGATGGAGCCGTCATCGCGGCGCTGCACGCGCCCCTTGATGACCACGATCAGGTCATCGGCCAGGATCTCGGCGATCGGCTGGTAGGCCTGGCCGAAGAACATGACCTCCATCGAACCGGAGAGGTCTTCGATCTCGCAGCGCGCATACGGGTTGCCGCTCTTCTTGGCGATGCGCCGCTGCAGACCGGAAATCATGCCGGCGATGGAAATGATGTGGCCATCCTGCGGGCCGTCATCCGAGAGCACGTGCGTGACCGGCATGTCAGCGTACTGGTCCAGGGCCGAGCCCAGTCCCTGCAGCGGGTGGTCGGAAACGTACAGGCCGAGCATGTCGCGCTCGTAGGCCAGTTTTTCCTTTTTGTCCCAATCGGGCATGTCGGGGATCGCCACGTGCATCGACTCCGAGGACTCATCCGCGCCCAGGGCGCTGAACAGGTCGAACTGGTTGGCCGCCTCGTTGCGCTTGACCTGGATCACCGAATCCACGGCTTCTTCGTGGATGGCCACCAGCGCCCGGCGTGGATGCTTCATGGAGTCGAAGGCACCGGCCTTGATCAGCGATTCAATGGTTCGCTTGTTGCAGACCACGGCCGGGACCTTGCCCAGGAAATCGTTGAAGTCGTTGTAGTTGCCCTTCTCCGTGCGGGCCTCGACCATGCCGGCCACCGCATTGGTGCCGACGTTGCGGATGGCGCCCATGCCGAAGCGGATATCCTTGCCCACTGGGGTGAAGTTCAACGCCGATTCGTTGACATCCGGCGGCAGCACGGTGATGCCGATGTGGCGGCATTCGTTCAGGTACAGTGCCAGCTTGTCCTTGTCATCGCCCACCGAGGTCAGCAGCGCGGCCATGTATTCGGCCGGGTAGTGCGCCTTGAGGTAGGCGGTCCAGTAGGAGACCACGCCGTACGCGGCCGAGTGGGCCTTGTTGAACGCGTAGTCGGAGAATGGCAGCAAGATGTCCCACAGGGTCTGCACGGCGGCGTCCGAGTAGCCGTTGTCGTTCATGCCCTGCTTGAAGCCGGCGAACTGCTTATCCAGTTCCGACTTCTTCTTCTTGCCCATGGCACGGCGCAAGATATCGGCCTGGCCCAGCGAGTAGCCGGCCAGCTTCTGCGCAATAGCCATAACCTGCTCCTGATACACGATCAGGCCGTAGGTGCCGCCGAGGATCTCTGCCAGCGGTTCAGCGAGCTCCGGGTGGATTGGGGTGACTTCCTGCAACCCGGTCTTGCGCAGGGCGTAGTTGGTGTGGGAGTTGGCGCCCATCGGGCCCGGACGGTACAGCGCGATCACTGCGGAGATGTCTTCGAAGTTATCGGGGCGCATCATCTTCAGCAGCGAGCGCATGGGACCGCCATCGAGCTGGAACACGCCCAGGGTGTCGCCGCGGGCCAGCAGGTTGTAGGCCTCGGGGTCCTCGATACTCAGGGTCTCGAGGTCGATTTTGATGCCGGTGTTGTACTCGATGTTCTCCAGGGCATCGGAAATGATGGTGAGGTTGCGCAACCCCAGGAAGTCCATCTTGATCAGCCCCAGGCCTTCACAGGTCGGGTAGTCGAACTGGGTAATGACCTGTCCATCCTGGATGCGCCGCATGATGGGGATGACGTCGATGATCGGGTCCGAGCTCATGATCACGCCGGCGGCGTGCACGCCCCACTGGCGCTTCAGGCCTTCCAGGCCCTTGGCCGTCTCGAAGACGCGGGCCGCCTCCGGGTCATTGGCCACCAGGTTGCGGAAGTCCCCCGCCTCCGAATAGCGCTTGGATTGCGGGTTCTCGATGTCGTTCAGCGGGATGTCCTTGGCCATCACCGCCGGCGGCAGCGCCTTGGTCAGGGTCTCGCCCATGCTGAACGGGTAGCCGAGCACGCGCGATGAGTCCTTCAGCGCCTGCTTGGTCTTGATTGAACCGTAGGTCACGATCATCGATACGCGCTCATCACCGTACTTCTCGGTCACGTACTTGATGACCTCGGAACGGCGGCGATCATCGAAGTCGACATCGAAGTCGGGCATGGAAACACGTTCCGGGTTCAGGAAACGCTCGAAGATCAGGCCGTGCACCAGCGGATCGAGGTCCGTGATCCGCATGGCGTAGGCGACCATGGAGCCTGCACCCGAACCACGCCCCGGGCCAACACGGATGCCGTGGTCCTTGGACCAGTTGATGAAGTCGGCCACGACCAGGAAGTATCCCGGGAAGCCCATCTTGATGATGACGTCCAGCTCGTAGTCTGCCTGCTTGCGCGAAGCTTCTGGGATGCCGTTCGGGTAGCGGTAGTGCAGTCCCTTGTCGACTTCCTTGATCAGCCAGCTGGTTTCGTCCTCCCCCGGCGGGCAAGGGAATTTCGGCATGTAGTTGGCGTTCGTGTCGAAGGAGACCTCGACCCGGTCGGCGATCGCCAGGGTGTTGTCGCAGGCTTCAGGAAATTCCTTGAACAAATCGCGCATTTCGCGCGCCGATTTCAGGTAGTAGCCGGTGCCGGAAAAAGCGAAGCGGCTGCCGCCCTGGTCATAGGTGGGCTCGTCGAGCGTGGAGCCGGAGTTGATGGCCAGCAGCGCCTCGTGGGCCTTGGCATCGGATTCATGGGTGTAGTGCAGGTCGTTGGTAGCCACCAGCGGAATGCCCAGTTCCTTGGCCAGGCGCAGCAGGTCCTTGGTGATGCGGCGTTCGATCTCCAGACCGTGGTCCATGATCTCGCAGAAGTAGTTTTCCTTGCCGAATAAATCCTGCAGTTCAGCCGCGGCCGCCTTCGCCGCATCGTACTGGCCCAGGCGAAGCTTGGTCTGGACTTCACCCGAAGGGCAGCCGGTCGTGGCAATGAGGCCTTCGTGGTGCTCGTTGAGCAGCTCGCGGTCCCAGCGCGGGTATTTGCCGAACACGGAGTCCAGCGAGGCGCGGGACGAACCCTTGAAAAGGTTGTCCATGCCCTTGTTGTTGTACGAGAGCAGGGTCATGTGGTTGTACAGGCCGCCACCGGAAACGTCATCGCCCTTTTGCGATTCGTCGGTACGCCATTTCACGCGGGTCTTGTCGTCGCGCGCGGTGCCCGGGGTGACATAGGCTTCTACGCCGATGATCGGCTTAACGCCAGCTCCGGTGGCTTGGCGCCAGAAATCGAAGGCACCGAACAGGTAGCCATGGTCGGTAATCGCCATGGCTTCCATGCCCTGCCGGTTAGCTTCGGCGAAGAGTTCGCCTAGGCGCGCCGCACCGTCCAGCATGGAGTATTCGGTGTGGGTATGAAGATGGACAAATCCGTCACGTGTAGCACTCACCCAACCAGTCTAGCGATCAAACCCGGACTTGGGCCCACCCCGGCGCGGTGCTGTGGCTAGCACGACACAAGGTGCTGCCGGCCAGTGGCCAACAGCACCTTGGAACTCAGTATCCGCCTTCGCGCAGCAGCTCGACGGCGCCTGCCAGATCCGCAGGATATTCGCTTTCGTATTCCATCCACTGGCCGGAGACCGGATGGGAGAATCCAAGACGTTTTGCATGCAGCCACTGCCGGGTCAGGCCCAGAGCGGCACCCAGCTTGGGATCCGCTCCGTAGGTCTGGTCTCCGGCACAAGGGTGCCCGAAGGCTGAGAAGTGGACGCGGATCTGGTGGGTGCGCCCGGTTTCCAGTTGCACCTCGACCAGCGAGGCGCGGCCGAAGGCCTCGATCACCTTGTAGTGGGTGACCGAGTCCCGCCCGCCATCCAGGACAGCGAACTTCCAGTCGTGGCCCGGGTGGCGCCCGATCGGCGCCTCGATGGTGCCTTCCAGCGGGTCAGGCAGGCCCTGCACCACCGCATGGTAGATCTTCTTGGGGGTGCGTTCCTTGAAGGCGCGCTTCAGTTCGGTGTAGGCGCGTTCGGTTTTCGCCACGACCATCAGGCCGCTGGTGCCCACGTCCAAGCGGTGCACTATGCCTTGGCGTTCGGCGGCACCGGAAGTGGTGATGTTGTAGCCCTCGGCCATGAGTGCGCCGACAACTGTCGGGCCCACCCACCCCGGGGATGGATGGGCTGCGACACCCACGGGCTTGTCGATGACCACATAGTCATCGTCGTCCGCGATAATCTTCAGCTCTTCCACTTTCTCAACCTTAATTTCTAATGGGTCTGCCTGCGGCGGGATGGTGACTACCAGCTGGTCCCCCGCCTTGATCTTCAGAGATTTGGCAATGGTTCGTCCGTTGACCTGGATCTGCGAATCCTTGCAAAGGCTCGAAGCCAAGGTGCGCGGGATCTGCAGGGACCGGGAGATATAGGCGTCAAGGCGTGCGCCGGCATCGGCTGGGTCAACCAGCAGTTCGTGAATGGTGGTTTCGTTCGAGATCATGCGTTTGGTTCTGCTTCCTCCTTGTTGGACTTGTCTTTCTTTGGAGGATCGCCAATGCTGCCATCGAGGTTGCGCCCGCGGATGAGCATGTACGCCACCGCGATCATGGAACAGACGATGAAGGAGTCGGCGACGTTGAAGATAGCGAAGTGGGTGACGGAAAACATGTCTACCACATGGCCGAATCCGAAGCCCGGTTCACGGAACAGCCGGTCCACGACATTGCCCAGGACACCGCCGAGCAGGCAGCCCAGGGCTATGGCCCAGCTTCTGGACAGCACCTTGCGGAAAAACAGGTAAATGACGTAGACCGCGACTGCCGATTGCAGGATCGCGAAGACTATGGTGAAGTCTTCGCCGATGGAGAAGGCGGCACCAGGGTTCAGGATGTAGTGGATGTTGAAGAATCCGGGAATCACTTCAATCGATTGGCCAAGCCGCATGTTCTGTTCAACGGCAATTTTGACGGTTTGGTCCAGTACCAGCGCGATCAGAGCGATCACGAGGCCAAGGCCAACGTATTTCTTCGCCTTCGCGCCCGCGTTTCCGGATTGAACTGCGTCCACAGTGGTACCCATTATTTCCTCTTAAACGTCAACGGTGGTGATCGGAATGTATCCGTTCACCACCGTTGATCTTACTTGATAGCTAGATCAAGTTATGAACTGTCAGCGACTAGCTGGTCTTGCCTGCCGCACCAGCATCGATCGAACCCTGGGACTCAAGGTCACGCAGCTGTCCTTCGATGTAGGTCTTCAGGCGAGCACGGTAATCGCGTTCGAAGCCACGCAACTGCTCGAGCTTGCGCTCCAGAACCGACTTCTGCTGCTCCAAGGCCGACAAGGTCTTGCGGCTCTTCTCTTCAGCGGTGGTGACCAAGGTGTTAGCTTCGGTCTTCGCTTCGGAGATGATCTTGTCGCGCTGCTCGACACCGGCAGCGACGTACTCGTCGTGCAGACGCTGAGCCATGGACAGCACGTTGGCTGCCGACTCTGCGGATTCGGAGCGAGGAGTTGCAGCTGGCGCTGCTGCTGCGGCCGGAGCTGCAGGTGCCTTCTCAGCGGCAGCTGGCTTAGCTTCTGCCTTCTTTTCCTCAGCTGGCTTGGCAGCTGGGGTTTCTGCCTTCGCTGGCTCTGCAGGCTTAGCTTCTGCCTTCTTCTCTTCAGCTGGCTTAGCAGCTGGAGCAGCAGGAGTAACTGGAGCGGCCGAAACAGGTGCAGGAACAGCCTGCTCCTTCGATACCGAACCCGCATCTTCGCCAAGTTCGGCAAGGCGGCTGCGCAGAGCCTCGTTCTCACCGGTTAGGCGACGCAGCTCCACAACGATTTCGTCGAGGAAGTCATCTACCTCGTCTTGGTCGTAGCCTTCACGGAACTTGGTCGGCTGAAACCGCTTATTGACTACGTCTTCTGGCGTCAGAGCCATTGGGTCACCTCAATACTGGGATCATTTCCGCACGACCATTGTCTTGCCTTGCGAAACACTTACCGTTTTTGTCAGTGTCGCGACCGGTGAAGTCGGAGCACCATTTCCTAAAGGATATAACGATTTGGACAATTATTACGAAATCGAGCTTACGCGCGAGTCTCTTATTCTTTGAATCTACAGCTTTTGACTGCTCAGGACAATCCCCGTGAAGCACGGAAATGCCCTAATCAGATCCCTGTCCTGAGACCCAGGTTGGCTACCACCGCTTTAAGAATGATTACGACGATGAACAACACAAGAAAGGACAGGTCAAGACGGATTCCGCCGAGATCCAGGGGTTTGATCCTCCGGCGCAACCAGCGCAGCGGAGGATCGGTAATCGACACGATTGCACTTGCGACAATCAATGCGATGCCTTTGGGTCGCCAGTGGCGAGCAAAGCTTTCCGTTACATCCAACACAATTCTCATTAAGAGCAGAATCTGGAGGATGGCTAAGGCGAGATAGATGATCCCGAACACCATTTTGTGCTTGTGCTCCTGGTGTCTTAGCTCTGATTAAAGAAGGTTGCTTGCGCTTCGGACTGCTTGCGATCTTCACCGAGGACCTCAACGGTCGCTGGTGAGAGCAAGAAGACCTTGTTCGTGACTCGCTCAATGGAGCCGTGCAGGGCGAAAACAAGACCGGCCGAGAAGTCGACGAGGCGCTTGGCATCGGTTTCACCCATGTCGGTGACATTCATAATCACCGGGATGCCGTCACGGAAGTTCTCACCGATGATCTTGGCATCGTTATAAGAACGAGGGTGGACGGTAGTAATCTGACGCAATTCGGAATCCTCATCCCGTACTGAAGGGGCACGCTTAATAGGGGTGACCGGAGCACGGTATTCCGTCTCTGGTTCTCTAGCTTGTGTTTGCGGCGCAGCCTGCCTTGCAACAGGCTGTGGGCGTGGGGCTTCGGCAGGTCGCTTTGGAGCTGTGTCCTCAACTACCCGAACCTGGGTTTTGGGCTCAGCGTGTTGTGTCTGGGTCTCTTCCTGCTCGACGGCGTCCGCCAAGCCGAGATATACCATTGCCTTACGCAGTCCGTCAGCCACGATGTTTCTCCTCGTTTATCCCATGCATGCAACCCCATTGCACGCTTCCGCTACTTCGACGCTACCGCACAAAATAATGCAGGCATCGTTCATTCGATCAATTCTTGGCGGTGTGTCGCGCACGCCTACGCGGCGGTCCAGATGAGTCCGGCAAGTCGTCCTGCACGGCTTGAACGCCGGTAGGAATAGTAACTTTCGTCTTCCAAGGTGCAGACACCGGATTGCCGCACGTCCACCCCGAGGCCGCGCAGTTCTTGTTCGGCTGAGGCCGGAAGGTCCAGCCCATGGGTCCCCCAGCGAGTCGTGGTGCGAATCCCGGTGCGCAACTCTTCGGATTCCTGGGCCATGCTTTCTGGAACTTCATAGCATCGGCCGCAGATCGAAGGGCCGATCACGGCTTCCACTGTGTCGGCACCATGAGCCTTCAGGCCCTCGACCGTTTTTGCCAGGATCCCGTCGAGCAGCCCGCGCCGGCCGGCGTGGGTTGCGGCACTCAGGGTTTGCCCATCGCGCGTGTTTCTTCCGACAAAGAGCACCGGAAGGCAGTCGGCGACCATCACTGCCAGGGGCTGGGTGCCAGTTGGGTCCAGCAATCCATCGCAGGTTGGCGCTGCCGGCTCTAGCCACGAGGTGCGCCGCACCGGCGTGACCTCATATACATCGGCGGAGTGCACCTGGTTCATGAAGTTAAGCGAGAAGCGTCGAACCCCGATCAAGTCCTCCAATTTGGCTCGATTCTCCGCCACAAGGCGGGGATCGTCATTCACGTGCAGGGCGAGGTTTCCCTCAGCCTGCGATGTGAATGCCAGTTGGATGCTCGGATCGAGGTTCGACGCGAAATGTAGCACTGCTCAGCTTCTTGCTGTTTTTACTTCAGGAAGTCCGGGACATCCAGGTCGTCGTTCGAACCATTCAGGTCCGAGTCGACAACATCTGGAAGGTCCTGGAAGGAGCTAGCCTGCTCTGCGGCAGCTGGCTTCTCATGAGCAACCTGGGCTGGCTTCGCAGCTTCGGTTGCAGCAGGTGCTGGTGTTTCTGGAATGCTCGCTGGCACTTGCTCAGCCGGGCGCGCGGAGACAGCTGGCTTTGCTGCGACCGGTGCCATTGGCTTGCTGGTGACATCTGGCTCGTCGAAGCCGGCTGCAATCACGGTGACACGTGCTTCGTCGCCCAAGGCGTCGTCAATGACGGCACCGAAGATGATGTTGGCTTCCGGGTGGGCAACTTCCTGCACGAGGCGTGCAGCTTCGTTGATTTCGAACAAGCCGAGGTCGGAGCCGCCCTGGATGGAGAGCAGGACGCCGTGGGCGCCATCGATAGAAGCTTCGAGCAGTGGCGAGGCAATAGCCAGCTCCGCTGCCTTCACTGCACGGTCTTCGCCCCGCGCCGAACCGATGCCCATCAATGCCGAGCCTGCGCCCTGCATAACGGACTTCACGTCGGCGAAGTCGAGGTTGATCAGGCCCGAGGTAGTGATCAGGTCGGTAATGCCCTGCACGCCGGAGAGCAGAACCTGGTCTGCCTGGCGGAATGCATCGAGCACCGATACGTTGCGATCCGAGATCGACAGCAGTCGATCGTTCGGGATCACAATGAGGGTATCCACTTCGTCGCGCAGGGCTTCGATGCCCGACTCGGCGGAGTTAGCGCGGCGGCGACCCTCGAAGGTGAATGGACGGGTGACCACGCCGATGGTCAGCGCGCCAAGCGAGCGGGCAATGCGGGCCACGACCGGCGCGCCGCCGGTACCAGTACCGCCGCCTTCGCCAGCGGTCACGAAGACCATGTCCGCGCCGCGCAGGACGTCTTCGATTTCTTCTACATGATCTTCCGCTGCCTGGCGTCCCACATCAGGGTTGGCGCCAGCGCCCAGGCCACGAGTCAGTTCGCGTCCTACGTCGAGTTTGACGTCGGCATCACTCATAAGCAGAGCCTGGGCATCGGTGTTAATGGCGATGAACTCTACGCCCTTGAGACCGACTTCGATCATTCGATTGACTGCGTTTACACCGCCACCGCCGATTCCGACGACTTTAATGACCGCGAGGTAATTCTGTGGAGCTGCCACGTCCCGCTTCCCTTGTTAGATGTGCTACATATTTCACGACTCCAGCTAAAGACCTTCACCTTTAGCCTTAAGGTTAAGATTCTGTCAAGCTGTCGTTATTAGAAACGCTATGAGTCGTGTGGTCTTTCTGCAACGACCGCCTAGGCGTGTCGCTTATTCAAAACTATCTTTCCAGAATTTCTTGGCTTATTGGTCTTCCCGCGCCCAGAGCACCGCGACTTAATAGACCACGGGATTTTCTGGGTTGGTGACGTCGATGGTCGTCTTGGCCGCGTGCTTTTTCTCAAGCTCTTTCAAGAAGATCGTCGCCACTTCATTTTTCAGGGCCGCTTTCTTGGCGTCTCCCCAAATCAAAGTGCGGTTCTTCGGCAACGCCAGTTCGGCGAACCCTGCCTTGGACAAGGATGCCGTTGAGACTTCCTTGAGCACTTTCTTGTCAACGGTGCTCAAGATTCCGGTCAGCAGCTTGAACTGCTCCGGATCAGCAGTGACGTCGGTGGCCTTGATCTTGGGCAACTGGTCCTTGTCATTCTTGCCGACGGTGCGAAGCTTCTTGCCGGTCTCGGAGACCAGGTACTGCTTCTTGCCCTCCAGCAAGATGGCCACCGGCACAGCTTCGATTACCTCAACGACCAAGGTGTTGGGCATCTGGGCCTTGACCACGATTTCGTCGATGGCCGGCTGCTCGCCGATCAGCTCCTGGACCCTCGATTCAGAGATCCGCGGCAGCGGAACGCCCTTCAATGGTTCCAGGGACTTCCCCAGCTTCTCGGAATTGACCAGCTTGGTGCCGGTTACTTCGATCTTCTTGGCAGCGATCACCGGTGAGAAGCTCAAGATCAAAACCGCAGCGAGGCTGAGCACGACGATGCATGCCGTGAGAATAATCAGGATCTTGCGCCGTTTTTTCTCCGGGCTCTCCGGAAGTTCTACGACTTTTGCTGCTTCACCCATGGATCACCTTGGTAGACGGAAGTGGACCAACTGCGATGGCCTCGGACTCGGGACGGAATTCGTCAGCTCAGCGACTTGACGATGTCTGGGCCTAGCGCTGTGACATCGCCGGCGCCAATGGTCATGATGACATCGCCCGGCTCGGACTGCTCAACCACGTGCGCTACAGCGGCTGCCGGCGAAAGTACCTGGGCAGGAACCTCGATGCGCGATGCGATCAGTTCGCTGTCCACGCCATCGATAGGTTCTTCACGTGCCGGGTAGATATCCAGCACGGCCACCGAATCGGCCAGGGACAAGGCCTGGGCGAATTGGCGGAAGAACTCTTGGGTACGGCTGAACAGGTGCGGCTGGAAGACAATGTGCAGCCGGCCGTTGCCGGCCACCGTACGGCCGGCGGTCAGCGCTGCCTGCACCTCGGTCGGGTGGTGCGCGTAGTCGTCGTAGACACGGACCTCTGCGGCTTCACCCTTGAATTCGAATCGGCGAGCTGCCCCGGAGAAACTGGAGAGCGCCTGCAGCGCTTCGTCAACGTCCACACCTGCATCAATGCCGACAGACAATGCGGCGGCAGCATTAAGCAGGTTGTGCTGGCCGGGCACTGCCAGATCCAGGATGCGGCTTTGTCCGCTGCCCCATTCGATGGTTGCGGTGAAGCGGCCGTCTTCGGTGGCGCGGGCATCGGAAAGGCGGCGGTCGGCGTGATCGCTGAAGCCGTAGGTCTGCACGCGGATTTCCGGACGCTCTGCGCGCATCTTGTGCGCCAGATCGTTGGAACCCTCATCATCTGCACAGCAGATCAGCAAGCCGTCTGCCGGCAATAGCCTGGCGAAGTCCACGAAGGCCTGGTGCACTGCTTCAGCGGTACCGTAGTGATCCAGGTGGTCGGCTTCGACGTTGGTCACGATGATGGCATCCGGCCGGTAGTTGAGGAAGGAAGCGTCGGATTCGTCCGCTTCGGCCACGAAGTAGGATCCGGCCCCGAGCTCGGCGTTGGTGCCCAGGCTTGGAATATTCGCTCCCACGGCGAAGCTCGGACGCGCGCCAATGGTCTTGAGCATATGGGCGGTCAGCGAAGTGGTGGTGGTCTTGCCGTGAGTACCGGCGATGGCCACGATCTTCTCGTGGCCGCGCATGGTAGCTTCCAGGCCTTCGGAGCGGTGCAAGATTCGCAGTCCGCGGCGCAGGGCTTCGTCATATTCCGGGTTTCCGGCCTTGATGATCGAGGAGATCACCACGGTGTCGGCGTCGCCGAGGTTCGCTGGGTCGTAGCCTACGTGGATTCGCGCGCCGCGCTCACGCAAGCCATCGAGCACCGGGAGATCCTTGGCATCGGTGCCGGAGACAGCCAGGCCGTAGTCGAGCAGCAGCCGTGCAACCGCTGATACGCCAACCCCGCCTACACCCATCAGGTGTACCTTGCCCAGATCGGCGTTCAGTTCGTCGGCTCGCAGTGCCATGGTTCTAGCCTTCCTGACCCGCACGGCGGCGGGTTGAAACTTCATCAATAATCCGTCGCGCCATGATCTGCGCGGCGTCGCGCTGCCCCAATGAGGCAGCGGCTTGAGACATCTTTTCAATTTTATGCTGATCGGTCAGCAGATTGATGACATTTTCGCTGATATAGGACTTTGTGAACTCCGCGTCGGAAACCAGGACGGCTCCCCCGGCAGCGACCAGTTCACGGGCGTTGAGCTTTTGCTCGCCGTTGCCGATGGGCAGCGGAACCAGTACCGAGGCCGTGCCAGCTACGGCCAGTTCGCAGACGGTGCCCGCGCCGGAGCGGCAGATCATCAAATCCGCGACGGCGTAGGCGTAGTCCATGCGGTCCACGTATTCGGTCTGGCTGTAGCCTTCATGGGACAGCAGATTGCCCGAGGCGTCCAGAATCTGCTTTCCGCGTCCGGTGATGTGGATAGTGTGGATGCCAGCTGCGTTCAGCTCGTCCAGGGACTGCTCGATGGCGGTATTGATGCTCTGCGCTCCGGAGGATCCACCGGTGACCAGAAGTACCGGCTTCTGCCCGGTGATACCGAAGTACCCGCGTGCTTCGCCTCGCAGCGCGGCTTTGTCCATGGTGGCAACGTTGGAGCGCATCGGCATGCCCACCTGCATCTCACCGGGCAGCCCGGTGTTGGCGAAAGTGGTTCCGACGAATGCCGCGTTCTTTGCCCCGAGCTTGTTGGCCATGCCGGCAACGGAGTTGGCCTCATGCACGAAGATCGGCAGCTTCAGCTGCTTCGCGGCAAGATATGCCGGGGTGCAGACATAACCGCCGACGCCCAGGACGGCCTCGGCCTTGGTAGTGCGCAGAACGTTCTTGGCGTTGTTAATGGCCTTGATGAAACGGAAAGGGAACTTGAGCAGATCCACGTTGATGCTGCGTGGCATCGGGGCCTTGGGGATGAGTTCGAGCGGGTAGCCGGCTTCCGGCACCAGCTTGGTTTCCAGGCCACCGGGAGAACCCAGTGCTGTGACCATTGCTTCGGGATGCTCGGCCTTCACGGCATCAGCTATGGCCAGCATGGGCGAGATATGGCCGGCAGTTCCGCCGCCGGCGACGACTAGACGAAGTGCTTCGCTCATCTGTTGCTGTACTCCTTCGTCCTGCCAATGGGCAGGATCAACGTCCACCGCAGATTCAGCGATGGGCCTCTGCTTCTGATAGCGGCCGCTAGCTGCGCACTATTTGGTTTTCTTGCTCTTTGCCGGTTTCTTTTCCAGCGTTGCTTCGAATTCAAGTTTTTGCGCCCGGGCCGAGGAGAGGACATAGCCCATTGCCAGCATGATGGCGAGCATCGCCGAGCCGCCGGAGGAAATGAACGGCAGCGGAACACCGATCACGGGAAGTACGCCGGT
This sequence comes from Glutamicibacter sp. NPDC087661, assembly GCF_044743275.1. Lineage (NCBI taxonomy): Bacteria > Bacillati > Actinomycetota > Actinomycetes > Micrococcales > Micrococcaceae > Glutamicibacter > Glutamicibacter sp. NPDC087661. Next base: position 579,948 of record NZ_JBIUWE010000001.1, on the reverse strand, counting down.
GACGGTACCCAGATTCACGAAGGTCTGGCCGATGACCCAGGACATCAGGCAACCCATGAGCACCTTGGTGTACAAGTCCTTGGCGCGTGCTGCAATGCGATACATCGCCAAGGCCAGCAGCATGAACATGACCAGGACGAACAGCACGCCGATCAGGCCGAACTCTTCACCCAGGATGGAGAAGATGAAGTCGTTCTGCGCCTCAGGCACATAGGACCACTTCATGCGGGACTGGCCTGCGCCCACACCGAACCAGCCGCCGGAGGCGAAGGCGTGAAGGCCCATGCTGGCCTGGTAGCAAAGGTCGCTGCTCGGGCCGCAATCGGTATCAAGCCAAGCGACGATGCGCTGGCGGCGGTTGGAGGAAGCGAAGATCGCCACGGACAGGCCCAGGACACCGACCACCGAAAACGCCGCCAGCCACTTCATCCGGATGCCGCCCAAGAACATCGCCGAGGCAATGATCATCAACAAGACCAGCGCTGTACCTACGTCCTTGCCGACCACGATGAGGCCAACAATGAAGACCCCCACCGGGGCAACCACTGGGACGACCAAATGCTTGATGTCGTGCAGCAGATGCTGCTTCTTTTCCAGCATGAACGCGGCAAAAACAGACAACGCCAGTTTGGCGAACTCGCTGGGCTGCAGGCCGAAGCCGCCGATGCGGATCCAGTTTCGGTTGCCGAGCACCGTATGGCCCAATGGCGTGAACGCCACGAGGAACAACAGGACCACTGCCGCAATAACGGAAGGCCAGGCCAGCCGCTTCAGCGTTTCCGGCTTGATCCGCTGCATGACCAGCATGCAGAGAATACCCAAGGCGGCAAAGCCACCCTGGGACAGCGCCACGGTGAAACCGTCCCTGCCCTTCGCGATCGCTTCAACCGACGCCGATGACTGGACCATGACCACACCGAAAACGGCCAGCACGATGGAGCCCACGAGCACCAGCCAGTAGTCCGTGGAGGCCATGCGGCCGCTGGAGTTCTCGACGGTTCCGAGCATCCTGCCGAATCTCGCGTACCAAGGGAGTTCGGCTTTGGAACCTGCTGGCTTCTTGTTCATTTTCATCGCCATCGGTGCCTCCTGCCTCGGTGTCGTTTATTCGGTCAGCTTTCGATTACTGGTCTTCGCCAGTTTTATCCATCAGATCACTGACGGCAGCGATAAATGCGTTGCCACGCTGGGCGTAGGAACTGAATTGGTCCATCGAGGCCGCGGCGGGAGCCATGAGCACGGTATCCCCTGCTTCGGCTACTTCGGCAGCCTTGGAGACCGCACGCGTCATGACCTGGGCGCCGCTTGGAACCGAACCGTCACCGCCCTGCGCTGCCCCAGTGATGTCGATGACTTCAACCTCTGGCGCGTGGGCAGCGAGTGCTTGGCGCAAACCGGCGGTGTCGGTGCCGATGAGCAAGACCTTGGCCAGGCGCTGCGCGTGCTTGGCGATCAAGTCGCCGTATTCCACGCCCTTGGACAAGCCACCGGCAATCCAGACCACACGGGTGAATGCAGCCAACGAAGCATCGGCCGCATGCGGATTAGTGGCCTTGGAATCATTGATCCACAGGATGTCGTTCTTGCGGGCGACGGCCTGGATCCGGTGATCGCCGGAGTCGAAGTTCGCCAAACCCGCAGCGACAGCTTCTGCATTCACTCCGTACGCGCGGGTCAGCGCCGCCGCGGCAGCCGCGTTCGCGGCGGTGTGGCGCGGAACAATCTCGCCGATGTCCTTCAGGGCGATCAGTTCCACGGCACTGGTCTTGCGCTCTTCGATGAAGGCGCGGTCCACCAGCAGGCCTTCGACAACACCCACCATCGATACTGCTGGGGTATCGGTGGTGAAGCCGATAGCACGGCAGCCTTCGATGACTTCAGCGTTTTCCACCATGGTGATGGTGCGCTCATCGGCGGCGTTGAAGATCGCTGCTACCTGGGTGCGTTCGTAGATCTTGGCCTTGGCGGCCTTGTAGTTGTCGAAGCCGCCATGCCAGTCCACGTGGTCTTCGGCCAGGTTCAAGACCACCGAGGCAAGCGGAGAAATGCTATGCGTGTAGTGCAGCTGGAAGCTGGAGAGCTCGACGGCGAATACGTCATAGTCCACCGGTTCGCGTACGGCATCCAGGATCGGGGTGCCGACGTTGCCGACGGCGATGGCCTTCAGCCCATCGGCGCGCAGGATCGCCTCGGTCATGCCCACAGTGGTGGTCTTGCCGTTGGTGCCGGTAATCGCCAGCCACTGTGGTGCTGTGTGGCCGGCACGGTTCTGCACGCGCCAAGCCAGCTCGATATCGCTCCAGATCTCGATGCCCTCGGACTCGGCCTCTGCGATGACCGGATTACGGGGATTCCAGCCTGGGGAAACCATGACCAGCTGGGCCAGCTTGCCATCGACCAACGGCAGGGCTTGTACGTTCCCGTCGCCCAGCAGCACCTCATGGGCCCCGACGATCTTCAGCGTCTCGGCACGTTGCTGGTTCAGCTGGTCATCGCGGCCGTCGATGACGGTGACGATGGCACCCAGCTCGATGAGGGTGTCGGCCGCAGAGAATCCGGAGAGTCCCAGTCCGGCGACGACTACGCGCAGGCCTTTCCAATCAGCATCCCAGCTGGTTAGCGAGTCAAGAGATTTGCCAGCGTCTACGCTCACAGTGCGACAACCCATTCAGAGTAGAAGAGACCCAGGCCCGCGGCCACGAACAGGCCGGCAAGGATCCAGAATCGGATAACAACGTTTTCTTCGGACCAGCCCGAAAGCTCGAAGTGGTGCTGCAGCGGCGCCATCTTGAACACGCGCTTGCCGCCCGAGAGCTTGAAGTAGCCCACCTGGATGATCACCGACAGGGAGATGATCACGAACAGGCCGGCAATTACCACCAGCAGCAGCTGGGTGCGCGAGAGGATCGCGAAGGCAGCCACGGCGCCGCCGATGGCCAGCGATCCGGTGTCGCCCATGAAGATCTTCGCCGGCTTGGCGTTGAACCAGAGGAAGGCGATCAGCGCACCGGAGAGGGTGGCCCCCAGCAGGGCCAGGTCCTGCGGGTCGCGTACCGAGTAGCAGACGTCCAGCGAGTCCATGTTGCTGCAGGCCTGGTTCTGCTGCCAGATGCCCATCAGGGTGTAGGCGCCGAAGACCATGATCGAGGCACCGGTAGCCAGTCCGTCCAGGCCATCGGTCAAGTTCACGCCGTTGGTAGCACCGGTAACGATGAAGTTCGCCCAGAGCACGAACAGGATCATGCCCAGCATCGGGCCTGCGAAGGCCAGGTCGATGTTGGTGTCGCGCAGGAAGGAGATCGCGGTAGAGCCCGGAGTCAGGCCCTGGTCATTGGGGAACTGCAAGGCCAGCACGGCGAAGCTGATGCCGAAGAATGCCTGCAGGACAATCTTCTGCCAGGCGCGCAAGCCCAATGAGCGCTTCTTGAAGATCTTGATGAAGTCATCGAGGAAGCCGACCAGTCCCATGCCGCCGAAGAGCATCAGGACCAGCATTCCGCTGGCGGTAATTCCCGAAGAAGTGCGTCCCATGAGCGAAAGGATGCCATGGGTGGCGAAGTACGCCACGAACACGGCCAGGACGAAGACCACTCCGCCCATGGTCGGGGTGCCGGACTTGATGGCGTGCGAGTTCGGCCCGTCGTCGCGCACGACCTGCCCGTATTGCTTCTTGGTGAGCAGGCGGATGTACAGCGGCATGGCCACCATGGTCAGCACGAGGGCAATGCCGGCCCCCAGAATCAATGCGATCATGCGTTGTCGCCTTCCTTCGCGAATGCTGCAATGTCGTCGCCGAGGAAGCGTAGACCGGCCCCGTTAGAGGACTTGAACAAGGCGATGTCGCCTGGCTGAAGCTGCTCTTGCAGCAGCGCGCGAGCCTCATCTACGTCTTCAACGTAGAAGGCCTCGTCGCCCCAGCTGCCTTCGAGCACAGCGGAGTTGTAGGCGGGCTTTGCGCCACGGCCTACCACTACAAGTTTCTTGATGTTCATGCGAACTGCCATGCGGCCCAGCAGGTCGTGCTGGTGGATGCTGTCATCGCCCAGTTCCAGCATTTCGCCCAGGACTGCCCAAGTGCGTCGGCCCGGTGCGCCGTCGGCGCCCAGGCCCAATTCGGCCAGGGTCACCAGCGCAGCGCGCATTGATTCAGGGTTCGCGTTGTACGCGTCGTTGATGATGCTCACGCCGTCAGCGCGCTCGATGCGCTCCATGCGCCAGCGGCTGCCGGCAGCGCGGCCTTCCAGGCCTGCGGCGATCAATTCCGGGGCGATATCCAGGGCCAGTGCAGCGTTGGCCGCGGCGAGGATATTCGAGACGTGATGGCGTCCCAGGAGGCCCGAGGTGATGCGCTTGCTGTAGCCGCCAGGGAATTCAAGAGTGAGTTCTGGCTGCCCGTGGGAATTCACAACAACGTCGGTGGCCCAGACCCCAGCGTTTTCCGGCTTGTTCTTTCCGGTGCCGAAGAAGCGCACGGCTCCCCCGGAACGCAAGTCCATGCGTGCCACGCGGGGGTCTTCAGCATTCAAGATGGCCGTGCCATCGGCTGGCAGGGCTTCAACGAGTTCGCCCTTGGCCTTCTCGATGTTCTCCACCCCGCCGAATTCGCCGGCATGGGCGGTACCGACGCACAACACGACACCGACCTGCGGGTGCACCATATCTGTCAGGTACGTCAGGTGGCCAATGCCGGTGGCCCCCATCTCGATGACAAAGTACTTGGTCTCTTCGGTGGCGCTGAATACCGTCAGCGGGACGCCGACTTCGCCATTGTACGAGCCGATTGGCGACACGGTCGGCGCCACTTGCGACAGAATACCGGCGAGCAGGTCCTTGGTGGTGGTCTTGCCGGCCGAACCGGTGATGCCCACGACCTTGGCGTCGTTCTTTTCCTTGAGAAGCGCAACGATGTGCGCGGCAATTTTGCCCATTGCTTCTACCGCGTCTTCAATGATGATCGCCGGGTGTTCCCTGCGGTCTTCATCGTGGGTAATGCGTTCAGCTAGGGCCAGCACTGCGCCGGCGGCGCGTGCACGGTCGATAAAGGCGTGCCCGTCGGAGAGTTCTCCGGGCTTGGCGACGAATAAGGCACCCGGGACGACTTCGCGCGAGTCAGTGGTCACGGAAGTGATCACCGTGTCGGAGGCGGCTGTAGCAGTCGCTTTTCCGCCGGTGATTTCCAGCAGGTCGGTCAGAGACAGTTCAATCATGGCAATAAGGACTTTACACTTGAGCGGTGGCGATAGTGGACTTGTACGTTCTAGGAATTGGTCACAAATCCATGAAGATTCAGTGCTTTCGCTAGTTCCACTCGATCATCCAGTTCCACGTCAATTCCCGCGACGTCTTGGCTGACTTCATGTCCCCGCCCGGCCACGAGAATCGCGTCGTTGGCTTCGGCCAAACTCACAGCGAACTCTACGGCTTTGGCGCGTGGCGCGATGTTGTGAAGCTGCACCTGCGGACGCTCGGAATCGAGAACTTGCTGTGCTCCGGCGGCAACCTGGGCGCGGATCGGAGCCGGGTCTTCGCTGTGCGGGTCGTCGTCGGTCACAATGACGATATCCGCGTGGCGGGCTGCCACCGCTCCCATATCCGGGCGCTTGGTCTTATCGCGCTCTCCGGTGGCGCCGAAGACGACGATCCGGCGTCCCTGCTCCCCCGGACGGATGGAATCCAAAGCCTTTGCCAGTGCATCCGAATTATGGGCGAAATCGACTACGGCTACCGGAGATTCGGCTACGACCTGCATCCGCCCTGGAACGGCGACCGACAGCGGATCCTTGGAGTCCAAGGCCTGCTGCAGGGCTTCGAGGTCCGCACCGCCGGCCAGCACCATCAAGGCCGCCAGTGCTCCGTTGGCGACGTTGAACATGCCTGGAAGCAGGGTCCGGGTCCGCAGCTGGCGTCCATCCCGGTGCACCAGGGTGAAACTGTGGCCCAATCCGCAGTGCGCCAGTTCGGCAACCCTCCAGTGCGCCGAAGGGTGTTCGCCGTCGAGGCTCAGGGTCTCGGTAGGCACCAGGGCGCGCTCGGCCAGGCGCTGGCCGTATTCATCGTCTACCATGACCACTGCGCGCTCGGAGCGTTCCGCGGTGAATAGTTCGGCCTTGGTTTCGAAGTACTCGTCCATCGTGCCGTGCAGGTCCAAGTGGTCCTGGGTCAGGTTGGTGTAACCGGAAACGGCAAAGCGCAGGGCATCAACGCGGCCATAGCTCAGCGAGTGGCTGGATACCTCCATGGCCACCGACGTGACTTCCTGCTGCGCCATGCGCGAGAGCACGCCGTGCAGCTGGGTGGACTCCGGGGTGGTCAGCACGCTGGGGATGATCTGCCCGCGGGCGGACATCTCAATCGTGCCGATCAGGCCGGTTTCTTCACCCAGCGCATCCAGGATCGCGCGGATCATGAAGGTTGTGGTGGTCTTGCCGTTGGTGCCGGTGACAGCGAACAGCTTCGGGCTGCGCTGGTCGGTTCCGTAGACGCTCTGCGCGATCACGGCTGCGGATTTGCGTACATCTGCAACGACGGCCACCGGGATCGAGAGGTCATCGCTGAGGAATTCGAGTCCTGCAGTATCGGTGATCAGTGCGACAGCACCGTTGCCGATGGCGGTTTCCACGAATTCGGCACCGTGGCGCTTGGCGCCGGAAATACCCAGGAAGACGTCACCGCTCTGTACGATCTGCGGGTTGAGGCTGACGCCGAGGATTTGCGGAGCGGCATTGAGCAGCGCTCCAGTTCGCACCGCGCCAGCTGTGCCGCAGAGCTGGTCGAAGCCAAGACCGGCGATGCTCTCTGGGCGTAGGTACCGTTCTAGCTCACGCGGAGTGTCGGGGTTCTGGACTACCAAGATTTCTTCTGATCCTCACCTACAAAGACGTCATACGCCTCTGACTTTGTCGTGCTCGGTGGCACATTGAATGTGTTGAGAGTATGGCTCATAACATCGGTAAACGTGTCAGCTACCGAGAAGTCTTTCCAGTTGCCCTTTGGCCTGTACATGGTTGCCACGACGACGAACTGCGGATCTTCCAAGGGAGCGACACCTGCAAAGGAATAAGTATATCCGTCATAGCCCTTGGCGCTTGCCGCCTGGCCTGTACCGGTCTTGCCGCCCACGCGGTACCCGGGAATGCGCTCCTTGTAGCCGGTACCGTCGTCAACGACCGATTCCATGAGCTTGAGCATTTCGTCAGCGGTGCTTTTCTTGACCACGCGCTTCTTTTCCGGTGCGGGGATCTTGGTGATGGTACCGTCTTCGTTGCGGTAGCCCTCAATCAGGCTTGGCGAAAGGCGAACGCCGCCGTTGGCCAAGGACTGGAAAATTGAAGCGGTGTGCAGCACGGTCTGCGAATAGCCCTGGCCGAACATGGTGGTGTACTGCTGGCGGCGGTCCCAATTATCGGGATGCGCCAATTGGCCAGCGCTAGCGCCATTCAAGCCGACGCGGATGGGCGAACCCAATCCGAAGGCACGCATGTAGTCGTAACGGGTCTGCTTGCTCATGGTATTTCCGACCATCACGGTGCCGGTGTTGTAGGAACGGGCGAAGATGCCCGAGACCGTCATGTCGTACGTTGGGTGTTCCAACGAGTCATTGATGGTTTCCTTGGTGAACGTCTTCTTATTCGGCACACGCATCTCGGTCAGCGGATCCACTCCGCCCTGGTCGATGGCCGCCGCGAAGATCGCGGCCTTGCCGGTGGAACCTGGCTCGAAAGCACGGGTGATGGAGGTGGAGCGGCGGAACTCCGGCTTGGTAGCGCCTGGATCATTCGGGTCCAATTCAGCGGAGTCGCCGATGGCGAGGATCTTGCCGGTATCCGCTTTCATGACGACCACGGAAACCCACTCAGCGTTGAACTGAGCTTGCTTCTTTTCTGCTGCACGCTGGGCAACGTAGTTGATGTCGGAGTCGATGGTCAGGATGACGTCCTGGCCATCGACTGCAGGGGTTTCTTCGACCTCGGTGACGGGAATGCGCACGCCATCGGCGCTGATCTCGAACTTGCGGCTGCCGGCCGTGCCGGCCAGGTGTTCCTCCTGGCTCAGTTCCAGGCCTTCGGCTCCCACCACGGCTGTTTGGTCTTCGGAGTTGCGCACGAACCCCAGCAGTGGTCCTGCAATTACGCCTTGCGGGTACTGGCGTTCGCTGCGCAGCAATGAGGCAAGTCGCGGAATACCGATTTCGAGGACTTCGTTGCGTACTTCCGGGGTCACGCTCTTGGCGAGCATGACGTACCCTTTGGGCTTGGCATCGCCCTGCGGGCGAACCTTCGTGGCAAGTTCCTCACGGTCCTGGTCAAGGGTATCGGCTAGTTCGTCAATGGCTTGGTCCCACGTGATGCGTTCCTGGCCATTGGTTCCATCCCGCTTCGCACGGCGAATGTTCTCACCCTGCTCGCGCTGGTCGATGACCAGATCATAGCGGTCTACTGAGACGGCGAGGGTGGTGCCATTGCGGTCTTCGATGGATCCTCGATTTGGCGCAATGTTTTCAACGCGTTCGCGGTTTTCCTGTGCAGCGTTGGCAATGGTTGCCGAGTTGATGCCCTGGACCCAGACCAGCCGGCCCAGGATCACCAGCAGCAAAACCACGGAGAGGAGCAGCACAAAGCGCATTCGCTTTTTCGCAGTGTCGATTGCCGTCGAGCTCACAAAAGAACCTAACTTTCCCTCAGCGTGGTTTTCCAGCAGCGTAGGCCACCTGTATCTAGCTTAGAAAGGGCTAACTACTCTGCTGGGGATTTGATGCTTGGTGCAGGGATCGTGCCCCCGTTAAGCTCAGCGTCATTGAACACTGGGCGGCCATCACTGGCAACTTCACGTTCAGCTTTCTCCGGCTTCACCTCTGGTTCCTTGGAACCTTCAGTGGCACCGGACTCCTTCTGTGAATCTGCTGAGGCTTTACCCACAGTGGTCTTCGGCGTGTTTGATGCGTTGGCTTCAGTTTTGCTTTCACCCTTGCGGATGCTGTCGCCCGGCAGCGGAATAGTTCCGTATTCCTGCTTGCTGTTCTTTGCCTTGACCGCCTTCTCAGCGTCTTGGGCAACCTTGCCCTCAGACAGGCTGATCAGCCCTGGAGCACCTGGCGAAACCAAACCGAGGTCCTTTGCCTTGGCGGCCAGTGCCTGTGGCGCCGCCAACGACTGGGCCTCCTTCAGCAGTGCCTGATTCTCTTGGGAAAGCGCACGCTCTTGCGAACGCAAGTTCACGATGTCGTACTGCCGCTGAGCTACAGAAGTATTGAGCAGCACCAGCGTAACAATCACGCTGAATGCCAAGACAACGAGCACCGCAGACATGGTGAACATGGAGCGCTTGCTGGTTTCGTTCATCTTAGGAACCAACGAAAGAGTTACGCGCTGACGCGAATCGCCTTTAGGCAGGTTGCTAGCTGGGACGGGCTCGGGTCGCATTGCACGCGCAGTATTACCGTCGACAACAGGCTGGTTGTTCACGGCTGCGGTCTTCTGCACGCGGCGCTGGGCTCGTTGGCTCATGCTAGCTCCTCTTCAACACTCGTTCCACAGCTCGCAAGCGGGCTGAGGCTGCACGTGAATTTTCTGCTATTTCGTGGTCGCTTGGCTTCTCGGTGCCCTTGGTGAGCACCTTGTATTCAGCTTTGTGTTCGTCCAGCTCCACCGGGAATCCCGGAGGGGCCGACGAGGTAGATCCATGGACGAAGTGCCGCTTGGTGATTTTGTCTTCCAAGGAGTGGTAACTCATCACGACGACTCTTCCGCCGACGTTCAAAGCTCCCATTGCCGCCGGGATCGCACGTTCCAAGACGTCAAGTTCCTCATTCACTGCAATACGCAATGCTTGGAAGGTCCTCTTGGCCGGGTGTCCATGGTTTCGAGCAGCCGCCGCGGGCACAACGCTGCGGATCACTTCAACTAGTTCAGCAGTGGTAGTGATGCGGCTCTTGGCGCGTGCCTCGACGATTGCCGTCGAGATGCGTCCAGCAAACTTCTCTTCGCCCCACTGTCGAATAATTCGAAGCAGTTCGTCGCGTTCCAAGTCGTTGACCAGGTCCTCGGCAGTTGGGCCAACAGAGGTGTCCATGCGCATATCCAGCGGTGCATCATACGAATAGGCGAAACCCCGTTCACGCTCATCGAGCTGCAGCGAGGAAACGCCAAGGTCGAACAGAACGCCGTCGACCCCCGGGAACCCAAGATCTTCCACGACATCCGCAATTTCGTCATACACCGCGTGCACGAGGTCGATGCGGTCCTGGAACGGGGCGAGTCGTGCACCGGCAAGTTCGTGAGCCTGCTCGTCACGGTCTAGACCGATCAGGTGCAAGTTGTCGAACCGCTTGAGAATGGCTTCGGAGTGCCCACCCATCCCGAGGGTGCAGTCAACCACAATTGCCCGACGGCCTTCAGCATTGGCTCGCTCAATACCTGGAGCTAGCAAATTAACGCATCGGTCCAGAAGTACTGGAACGTGGCGTTCGGATGCTGGTCGCTGGGAATCCTGATTTGGCACTGCGCCCCCTTTCGCTTTCGATCTGCTGTTGAGATCAGATCCCCCTCCAACCAAGTGGCGATCCAACCTTCTGGCTCCGGGGAAGTGAAGCCAGACGATTTTCTACCCCAAGGTGGCTGGAGATCTCATCTCAACAAACGTGGTGTTTTGTCGGTGTAGGGCACAAAGCCCTAATCTTCGTCAGTATCGGAGAACACGTCTTCTTGTTCATCCAAGTACTGCTGCCATGCGGTCGAATCCCAGATTTCAATACGGTTGCCCGCACCGATAACTGTGACCTCCCGATCAAGGCCTCCATAAGTGCGCAGCACTTGCGGAATCGTTACGCGCCCCTGCTTATCTGGAACTTCATCCGAGGCCCCTGAGAGGAACACACGCGCATAGTCGCGTGCTCGCCGGGAGGTCAAGGATGCCTGCGCCAGCTGCTCGTGCTGCTTCTCAAATTCCCGCTGGCTGAAAACGTATATGCAACGCTCTTGGCCGCGAGTGAGAACCAGCCCATAGGACAGCTCATCTCGATATTTAGCTGGAAGAATCAACCGACCTTTTTCATCAAGACGCGGTGTGTAAGTTCCAAGGAACATGCACACCACCTTTCCCGTGAAGTGGCCAGAAGCCCCATTCTTCTCTACTTGCCTCCACTTTACTCCACAACCCTCCACTGTCAATGCAATTTCAGTGGTTTCGCGAGGGTCTGGACTTAAAAAACACCTGAATCTAGCGGATGCTCAGCCTATGTTCAGGTGGAGGGATGGGAATCGTCCAGCTGCATGATCCAGTATTTTTCAGAGATTCCACACGCAAATCCGCGGAATATTGCTATTTTTAGGCGCGGTGGTGGGAAGTGGAGGAACCTGGGGAGGGAAGTGGGGGCCTGCCTGACCGGCGAGGTGGACGTGAACCTTGGAATCTGCAGAGAATTCAAGATCACTTGCAAAGTCGCGCGGCCTTCAGATAGGCGCACCGAATATCCAGGACATCCAACTTCCCGAATTGAATGAAACCCATGCGCCCCGGCATGAGGTGCACGGTGACCGTAGGGATGTGAGAAGCGGGGCTTAAACAGAAAAGAGGTGCAACCCTAGGGGTCACACCTCAATATCAATGCAGATCAGCTATCGGACTGATCACGCTTTCGCTGGTTCCATTTTTCTTCCAGGCCGGAAAGGAACTGCGAATTGTTCTTGGCTGCAGATTTTGATCCCGTTCCGTTGGACGGACCAATTTTTCCAGTAGCCGATTTAGTCAGGGCAAGCAGTACACCCGCGAACATCACCGCAAAGCCGAGAACGCCTACGATGATGATGTGCTGCGAGATTCCAAAGATGAGTCCCGCTAGGCCGACGATTACCAGCAAGATACCCAGAGCAATATTGCGGGTCGACAAACGTCCCGTGCCCGATGGGCCTTTCATGCTCGAAGCGAAGCGACGGTCTTCATGCAGCTGCTTTTCCAACTGCTCCAACAAACGCTGCTCGTGTTCCGATAGCGGCATCGTCTTCTCCTTCCAAAGGCAATCTCGACGGTCGTCCACCGTCTTCAAGTTCAACGTCGGGTCGAAGGGAAAAGTTCCCTGGATTCGATCGAACTTAATTCAAGGATAGTCTCTTTTGCACCCGCCCTGCTAGTTGATCTTCCCCACTGTCCAGATATCCATACGTTCTACACAGAATGTGTTTATTCCTTGGGGCGCAGAAAACGTGCTGGGGTCACGATGGACTGCGGGAATCTCTGTCCGATCTGGTCAGCGATGCGTTCCGCTTCTCGGGCTTTCTCTTCGCGGGGGTCCAAGCTAAATTGCAGACCCAACTCGTAATCTTGCAACCGTTCAGCTTTCACCCCGATCAGCCGGACCGGTTGCGGCATAGGGGTCAATTTTCGCAGAAGGGCCAGCGCGGACTCGCTAATTTTCGTTGAAGAATCTGTCGCAGCTGCGAGCGCCTTCGAACGCGTAATTCCAGAAAAGTCCTTGTACTTGATCTTGAGCCCAACACCGTTGGCTGATTTGCCGTGCTGCCGCAGCCGTTGACCGACCTTATGGCTCAGCCGCAAAAGTTCGCCCTCAAGCACCTGGGGATCGGTGATATCCACCGCAAAGGTATGTTCCGATGAAATGCTCTTCTCATCCCGGCTAACCTCCACCGGACGGTTATCGATCCCCCGCGAGAGCAAATAAAGGGCGCGGCCGTGTTCCCCCAACCGGCTAATCAATCTTGCTTCTGGCTCGCCAGCGAGTTGCCCCACGGTCTCAATCCCCAAGGAGTGAAGCTGACTAGCGGTTCGTTTTCCCACGCCCCACATTTTCGACACGGGTAATTCGTGCAGGAATTCTTCGGTTCGCTCGGGCGCAACTACCGCCATGCCGTCAGGCTTGGCGTACGTCGAAGCGAGTTTCGCAACGAATTTATTCCTTGCAATGCCCACGCTGGCCGGCAGTCCCATTTCTTTGCGTATATATTCGCGGATCTGCTGAGCGATCTGCACTGGCCCGCCAAGCATGCGCATGCTTCCAGTAACGTCTAGGAACGCTTCGTCGACACTGACTTGCTCAACCAGAGGCGTCAATGTGCGGAAGTACGCCATGATCTGGGCCGAGGCTTGCGTGTACTTGTGATGGCTCGGCTCGATCACGGTAGCTTGCGGTAGCAGCGGGATGGCTTGGCTCATCGGCATGGCCGAATGGATCCCGCGAGCTCGGCAGTCATAAGACGCAGAGAGCACCACGCTCCGGCCTGAACGGTGGCCTACAATAACTGGCTTGCCTACTAGGTCAGGGCGGTCCCGCAGTTCCACTGAAACAAAGAAGGCGTCCATATCGACATGGAGGATTGCACGATCCACCATTTCAATTCCTCTCCCCTCGTTCGGCTGCACCACCAGCTTACTCGAATGTATATTCGGATTCCGTTCCCACCCCGCGTACTTTGGGTGCCTTCTTCGCCGGGCGGGAATCACCGGTAGAGTTGTTGCTAACCACTAGTTGTTTACCCGTAGAAATGATTTTGCATGTCGATGCCTGATTCTGTGCCGGACCTCAACACTGAAGCCCAGAGCTTGAGCCGTACCTACACTTCTGACGTTGCTCAGTTATTGGAAGAATTCCTGGCTGCGAAAAGCGTTGAAGTTGGTCAGATTACTAGCAGCGCCGTCGAAATCGTCAATGCGATCACGTCACTGACCCGTGGCGGCAAGCGGCTTCGCGCCCTGTTCGCTTTCTGGGGTTACCTCGGTGCAGGTGGTCGGCCCGATGAACGCGACATCGTCCAACTCGGGGTGGCCTTGGAACTCTTCCAAGGAGCCGCGCTGATTCATGACGACATCATCGACAATTCCGATACACGACGCGGTCAGCCGAGCGTTCACAAGCGCTTCGAGGCCCAGCACCGAGAACTTGGGCTTGCGGGGAGCGCAACGAGCTACGGCATGGCCAGCGCAATCCTTACCGGCGACCTATGCCTGTCGTTGAGCGAGGAAGTCTTCTCAGGTATTGCTTCCCTCAACGCTCGGGCGCGTACCATCTTCAATCAGATGCGCACCCAGGTGATGGCCGGGCAGTATCTTGATGTTCTAGAAGAGTCTGCGGGCCCCGCCTACGATCCGAAGGAAGCGGTCAAGCGAGCTCGCACTATCGTGCGCTTCAAGTCAGCCAAATACTCCACTGAAAACCCATTCTTGCTTGGCGGCGCGTTGGCCGGCGCCAGCGAGGCTCTTATGGAGCGCTACTCCGCATTCGCGCTTCCGCTGGGTGAGGCATTCCAGCTACGTGACGATGTTCTGGGCGTGTTTGGCGATCCAGCAGTCACAGGGAAGCCGACCGGCGGCGATTTGCAAGAAGGCAAGCGCACGGAATTGATTGCCCACGCCCTCTTGCTATCAACTTCTGACGAACAGGACTTCATTCAGAGTCGCCTCGGCGCAGTGGATCTCAGCGAAGAAGAAGTGTTGAGACTAAGCGGTATTCTGCGCGATAGCGGCGCCCTGGCGGCCACCGAGCAGAGCATTAGTGAGTTGACCACCCAATCAGATCTCGCCCTGAACGCATTGCACGTCACGCCCCTCGCCTTAGCGGGAATGCAGCAGCTCAGTGATGCAGTGACAAAGAGAAGTAAATAGCGATTCGTTACTAAGACATAACGAAAGGTCTCAACCATCCATGCGATATGGAATACGGTTGAGACCTTTTGTTATTACTGAGGCTAGTTCGTCCGGGCCATTACCAGCCCATGGCCTGCGCCCGCCGACGGATTTCAGTTTTACGTCCGGTGCGCAGAGCATTCATTGGAGTGCCGGGCAGCGATTCATCCTCGGTGAACAGCCAAATAACCGATTCCTCATCGGAGAAGCCGGCATCCAAGAGTACCGAAAGAGTGCCCTTCAGGCTTTCCACCACTACTCCGTCTTGGAGAAAATCTGCAGGGATCGAACGGACATTGCGAGCGCCAATTCTCAACGAAACAATGGCACGCTCATCCAGCAGTCGGTGCACGCGGCGAATATCTACATCTAATTCTTCAGCCACATCGGGCAGGGTCAGCCACTGGCCGACGAGATCTACGGTTTCCTTCACCCCTTAAGGTTCCCACAAATTCCTGATCCGCGCAGAAATTTGGATGAAACTCACCTCAGCAGTTCCCATGAGTCACAGGAGTAGTGTAAATTTTCTTGTATCACTTTGATAACAATTGCATCACAGTCAACATGGGGTACCACTTCCCCTCTGTTACCTGCGGAGCAAAGCCCGTTATTTTCACCGTATAAATGAGGATTGACTCCATGCCCCACGAATCCAAACATGCTTCCAAGCATGCGTTAGGCGTTGTAGCAGGCGCGGCCATTCCCGCTGCGGTCATTGGCAGCCTCGCCTTAGCTCCCGCAGCGCAGGCAGCACCGATGACTGTTCCCAACACCTCAGGAAGCTTTGCCAAGTCGGTAACTCCGGAGACCATCAAGGTCGCTGAAGACCAGATCAAGGCCCACCTGATCGCTTCGCGAGTATCTACGCTGGGATTACCAGCTAAACGAGATGTTTCTGAAATCAAGATCCCGGCAGGTGCGTCCCTATGGAGCATCGCTCGGGAATATGACACAACCGTGTCAGAGCTGAAGAAGCTCAATAATCTTAAGAATGATTCAATCGTCGCCGGCAAGACACTCAAGGTCTCCGGTCATGCTTCGAAAAACAGCCCCAAGGGCAAGTCTTCGAGCTCGTCATCTTCAAGTACCGCCACTTACACCGTCAAGAACGGTGACACCCTCAGCGGCATTGCGAGCAAGCACGACATGAGCTTGTCTGATCTGTTGAAGAAGAATGACATCTCTGCAAGCAAGGTAATCTTCCCCGGCAATAAGCTGAAGGTCAAGGGTTCGGCGTCGAGCTCCAGCAATACGACGCAGACGAAGAAAACTTCTTCTTCGTCGGGTTCTTCAACCTACACTGTGAAGAACGGTGACACCCTCGGAAGCATCGCCATCAAGCACAATATGAGCTTGTCTTCGCTCCTTAGCAAGAACGATATCTCGGCCAGCAAGGTGATCTTCCCTGGCGACAAGATCAAGGTCAAGGGTTCTTCGTCCTCTGGCTCTTCGTCGAAGTCCTCCCAGAAGAAGTCCTCCTCCTCCGGTTCTTCAAGCTACACCGTCAAGTCCGGTGACACGCTCAGCGGCATTGCGGCCAAGCACGGCATGAGCTTGTCCGATCTGTTGAAGACCAATGACATCTCTGCCAGCAAGCCGATCTTCCCAGGCAGCAAGATCAAGGTCTCGGGTGGCACGTCGTCTTCGAGCTCCTCGCCGAAGAGCACTGCTGCGCCCAAGGCCAAGGCCAAGACGTCGACCTACTCCGTGAAGTCCGGCGATACTCTCAGTGGCATCGCGACCAGCCACGACATGAAGCTGGCCACCTTGCTGGATTTGAACCCCGAGTACAGCTCGAGCACGCCATTGAAGATCGGCGCCAAGCTGAAGGTTTCGGGCTCCTCGGTTGCACCGTCGGGTCAGGTCAAGAAGCAGAAGATCGGCAATAGCTTCGCTGGTCGTACCTACGCAGATCACGTTGTGCGAGATGCTAACTCGAACAAGGACTACCTTGACTCGATCAGTGTCCCGAGCCGCGGCGAGATGCAGGACCTGATCCGTTCCACTGCAAAGAGCATGGGCGTTGACCCGGCTCTGGCGTTGGCTCACGCGTACCAGGAGTCTGGCTTCAACATGCGTGCGGTCTCCCCTGCTAACGCCGTTGGCGCCATGCAGGTACTGCCAAGCACCGGTGACTGGATCGCATCGGTCATTGGCCAGGACCTGAACGTCCTGAACCCACGGGATAACGTTGTCGCTGGTGTCGCAGTAATTGCCTACAATTTGGACAACACCGACAACCTGGACAACGCAATCGCATCGTACTACCAGGGCCTGGCCGGTGTTCGTAACAACGGCATGTACGAAGACACCAAGCATTATGTAGCCAGCATCAAGGCTCACATGAAGAATTACCGCTAAATAGCCAAAAGGAGAGGCGCTTCCAACACGGTGTGTTGGAAGTGCCTCTTTTTTTGTTGCAGCTGATCAGGCTGCTCCTAGCCTGTACGGTGGTCAAGATCCAATGGCATGTCGATTACCACCTTGGTCCCGCCCTTCTCGCTCTGTACCCAACGGATTTCACCCGATAGTTCGCTGGTAACCAGAGTGCGGACAATTTGCAGCCCAAGTCCCTCGCGGCGTGGCTCTTCTGGCAACCCGTGGCCGTCATCTTCAATGACAACCCGTAGCCAATCCTTGCTATCGGCACCCTTGTAGCGTTCGGCAACCAGCGCGACTTCACCGTTGCGATGCGCTAGTCCATGTTCCACGGCATTAGTCACCAGCTCATTGATCACCAGTGACAACGGTGTCGCCAAATCAGCGTCAAGCATGCCGAATTCGCCTTCACGACGCGTGGATACCCTTTGCTCCGGAGAAGCGATTTCCACGATCAGACGGAACTGGCGATCCATCAGATCATCAAATTTGACGGTTTCGTTCAGGCCCTTGGACAGGAAGTCGTGGACCGAAGCGATAGTGGAGACTCGTCGCATTGCCTGCTCCAGGCCCTGCTTGCCGTCCTCTGAGCTCATCCTGCGCGATTGCATGCGCAACAGCGCCGCGACAGTCTGCAAGTTGTTCTTCACGCGATGATGGATTTCACGGATCGTAGCGTCCTTGGTGACCAGTTCTTTTTCGCGACGGCGCAGTTCGGACACATCGCGGCACAGCACCAGTGCGCCCCAGCGCTTTGATTCGTTGCGCAGCGGAATGGCACGCAGGGAGAGGGTGACTCCGCGATGTTCCACCTCGGTACGCCATGGCATCTTGCCCTGGAGCACCAGCGGAAGAGTTTCGTCGACTACACGACGGTCGCTGACCAGTGCCATCGTCAGATCAGCCAGTGGCTGGCCCTGGAGGACATCAGCTGCGCCTAATCGGCGGAAAGCTGAAACAGCGTTCGGGCTGGCGAATTCGACGGCTCCATCAACGTTGAGCCGGATGAAACCATCACCGACGCGCGGCGCGCCACGGCGGGAGCCGGTAGGGCTGGCGAAGTCCGGCCACAGCCCTTGGGTACCCATCTGCAACAGGTCATCAGCGCTTTGCCGGTAGACCAATTCCAGATTGCTGGGTGTGCGGGACTGGTTCGGATCGAAGTGGGAAGTGATGACCGCAACCGGTTGGTTCTGGCGCACTAGCGGAATCGCCTGCACCGTGGTCAACCCCATGATGATATCTTTGCCGGCTTGTTCGGCCGAGCGTTGCACTTGCTTGGTTTCCCAAGCGCGGTCCACCATGATGCGCAGATCCTTGCGGATCCGTTCTCCCACGAAGTCGCTATGGAAGGCGGTATGCGAGGTGGAAGGGCGCACGTGTGCCAAAGCCGTATAGGAACCGTCCCCGGTGGGGAACCAGAGCACCAGGTCTGCGAATGCTAGATCCGAGACCAGTTGCCAGTCCCCCACCAGGAGGTGGAGCCAATCCTCATCACCGGGCGCTAGTGCAGCACGTTGACGTAATTCTTCGGTGATGAGGGCCATTGGCGGTATTTACCTTCGGACGATGGAACGCAAGAGGCGAAGTGCCACGGAAAGTGAAGCCATGTCGTCTCGTTCCAGGCTGTTCACTTCCGCGAACATAGTCTTCGCACGATCAAGGTTAGCCGCGTTTGCCTCTTCCCATGCAGCAACACGCTCTGCCGGGTCAGCAATATCGCCGTGGGCATCCAGGATGTTGCCGGTCAGGTCGATGATCGTGGTGTACAGGTCATCGCGCATTGCGGCACGAGCCAGCGCCTGCCAACGATCCGAGCGAGGAAGGTTGGTGATGCGATTCAGCAGGCTGTCCACATCGAACAAGTCGTAGAGCACGTAGTATGTTTCTGCAACCTTGACCGGAGCGGTCCCGGTGCGGTGCACATATTCTGCCACGTCCAGCAGCGCGTAGGATTCGAACTGAGTCGCCCACATGCTGGCACGACGCTCCGGGATCCCCTGGTCCATGGCCTCTTCACGCCACTCCTGGAATCTCTGGAGGTCAGTGCCCCGAACCAAGGTTGGCAGGGCCTCACGCAGTTCGGTAACCGTCGCTTCGTAGCGTTTGACCGCTTCGGTGACCAGCAGTTCCTGATCGACGCGGTTGATGAACCAGCGGGTGGCACGGTCCAGCAGGCGGCGCATGTCGTGGTGCTGGCGGCCCCAGTGTTCCAGATCGGTTCCGGCAGGCTGTGCATTGATCGCATCGAACTGGCGGTCGAATCCGTAGATCTCACGCAGCGCGCAGAAGACCTTGGCAATCTGGACTTCGCTGGCACTGGTTTCTTCCATGGCACGGAAGACGTAGGTGATGCCGCCCATGTTCACGATGTCGTTGGCGATCACGGTCGCGATGATTTCTCGGCGCAACGGATGGCTTTCGAGCTGATCCCCGAAACGCTCTACCAACTTGGTTGGGAAGTAGCGGCGCAGGGTCCGGGTGAAGTACGGATCATCGGCGAGATCGGATTCGGTCAGCGCGTTCGCCAGCTGGATCTTCGCGTATGCGGCCAGCACCGAGAGCTCTGGGGTGGTCATCGCCTCGCCAGCGGCGCGGCGCTCTTCCAGCTGATCCGCGTTTGGCAAGAACTCCAAGCCACGGTTCAAGTCAGCATGGGCTTCCAGCCACTGCATCAGGCGCTCGTACGCTGGTGTCCAGGTCAGTGCCGCATGCTTCTCATTGAGCAACAACACGTTCTGTTCGAAGTTGGTCGTCAGCACCAGATCACCGATGTTATCGGTCATCGAGAGCAGGAACTCCGTGCGTTCAGCCTCGGTGAGATTGCCCGCCTTGATCTGGCGGTCCACGAAGATCTTGATGTTCACTTCGCGGTCAGAAGTGTCCACGCCAGCAGAGTTGTCAATGGCATCGGTGTTCAGCAGGACGCCCTTGCGGGCTGCCTCAATACGGCCCAGCTGGGTCATGCCCAAGTTGCCGCCTTCGCCAACAACTTTCACGCGCAGATCTGCGCCGTCGACGCGGATGGCGTCGTTGGCTCGGTCGCCGACCTGGCCGTGGGTTTCAGCCGCTGACTTCACGTAGGTACCAATACCGCCGTTGTAGAGCAGGTCCACTGGCGCTGAGAGGATGGCCTTGAGCAGTTCGTTAGGGCTCAGCTTGGTGGTGCCGGCGTCCAATCCCAGGACCTCGCGGACCTCGGCGCTAACCGGCACGGACTTGAGGCTGCGCGAGTACACGCCGCCTCCGGCCGAGAGCAGCTCCTTGTTGTAGTCTGCCCAGCTGGAGCGTGGCAGATCATACAGGCGCTGGCGCTCGTCAAAGGCGACCTGGGGATTCGGGTTCGGATCCAGGAAGATATCACGGTGGTCGAAGGCCGCCACCAGCTTCACGGTGGGGGTACGGCGCAAACCGTTGCCGAACACGTCTCCGGACATATCGCCCACGCCGACGGCGGTGAATTCGTCCTTCTGGGTGTCGATGCCCAACTCGAAGAAGTGGCGCTTCACCGATTCCCAGGCGCCGCGTGCGGTGATGCCCATGCCCTTGTGGTCGTAGCCCACCGAGCCGCCCGAAGCAAAGGCATCGCCCAGCCAGTGGCCCTTGTCGGCCGAGATCGAGTTGGCGATATCGGAGAAGCTCGCGGTGCCCTTGTCGGCAGCGACCACCAGGTAGGAATCATCGCCATCGCGACGAACCACGTTGGCAGGGGCTTCGATGTGCTCACCGTTTTCGTCGGTAACCATGTTGTCGGTCAGCTCCAGCAGGGTGCGGATGAAGACCTTGTACGCGCCCTTGCCTTCTTCCATCCATGCACCGCGGTCGAGAGCTGGATTGGGAAGCTGCTTGGCGTAGAAACCGCCCTTGGCACCAGTTGGCACGATGACGGAGTTCTTGACCATCTGGGCCTTGACCAGACCTAGCACTTCCGTACGGAAATCTTCTCGGCGATCGGACCAGCGCAGGCCACCGCGGGCCACGGCGCCGAAGCGGAAGTGGGTACCCTCAACACGCGGCGAGTAGACCCACAGTTCGTGCTTCGGACGCGGGAATGGCGCGAAATCGATCTCTTCCGGGGCCAGCTTGAATGCCAGTGCCTTGTGGGTGGTGAAGTAGTTGGTGCGTTTGGTCGCTTCGATCACCTTCACGAAACGGCGCAGCAAGGTGTCGGCATCCAACGTTGGCACGGATTCCAGCGCTTCGGCGACCTTTGCGTGCGCCTTCTGCCGAGCAGCTTCCGAAGCCACGGAGCTCAGCTGCGGGTCGAAGGTGGCCTGGAACAGCTCCACAATGGCGTGGGTGACTGACGGGTTGCCAACCAGGGTGCTGGCGATGAAGCCAGTGGAGTTCGGAACCCCGAGCTGCAGCAGGTAGTGGGCGTAGGCACGAAGCATCGAGACTTCCTCCCACGTGAGTCCCTCGTGCAGCACCAGTGCGTTAAGGCTGTCGGATTCGGCGAGGTTGCGGACCACTGCGCAGTAGGCCTCAGCCAGCTTGGCTTCCACGGCCTGGAAGTTGATCTCCTCATCGATCTTCAGGCCCATGTCGTAGATGTAGCGTTCGCCGATTCCTTCTGGATTCAGCTCGTAGGGGCGTTCATCGACGACTTCCAGACCCAGATGCTGCAGAACTGGCAGTATGCGCGAGAGCAGCAGCGGCTTGGTCACATAGATCTTCATGCGCTTGGAAACAGCAGAATCCTCATCCTGCTTCTCGTCATCGTAGAAGGAGACAACCGGGCCATCGACTTCTGGACTGCTCAACTCGGTGAGCAGGTCAATATCCTTCAGCGCATCTTCGATTTCGAACTGCACCTTGTAGGAAGCCGGGAAAGCTTCGGCCCAAGCATTGGACAGCGTGTTGGCATCGCCCAGTTCCAGGCGCGCGCGGGCGGTGTCAACGATGGCGTCAGACCAGGAGCGCACGGCCTTGGCAATACGATCCTCCAGTGCCTTGCGGTCAACCACGGGGGCCAGTCCGTGGCGTTGCAGGCGCAGCCGGTAGAACAAGCGAACGAGCGCGCCGGCACCCAGCTGCGCTTCATATTCAACGGATTCTGCGTTGAAGCTGCGCTGCAGCTCCTGCTCCACCCGCAGGCGCACTGCGGTGGAGAAACGATCACGTGGCAGGAACACCATGGCAGTGACGAAGCGGCCGTAGTCGTCCTTGCGAAGGAAGACCGAGGTGCGGCGGCGTTCCTGCAGGCGCAGGATACCGAGGGCAATCTTGGTCAACTCGTCGACAGAGATCTGGAACATCTCATCGCGTGGGTAGCTTTCCAGAATGGTGGTGATGTCCTTGCCCGAGTGGGAATCAGGCGCGAAGCCGGTGCGCTTCAGCACCGCTTCAACCTTTTCGCGTACCAGCGGGACGGTCTTCACGCTCGAGGTGTAAACACTGGAGGAGAAGAGGCCGATGAAACGGCGTTCGCCGTTGACTTCGCCATTGGCATCGAAGCTCTTGACTCCGACATAGTCCAGGTACACGCCACGGTGAACGGTGGAACGGGAGTTCGCCTTGGTCACGATCAGCGCACGCTTGTCGCGAGCGGTGATGCGGCCGCGCTTGGTCAGGTGCTGTGGACCTTGGTCCGCCAGATCGCGCATCAGTCCCAAGCCGCTGCCTGGGCGGGCGACCAGGACGTCTTCGCCGTTGATGGTTTCCAGCGAGTAGTCGCGGTAGCCCAGGAACGTGAACTTTCCGTCAGCTAACCAGTCCAGCAGCTCCGATGCCTGCTGCACCTCGGCGATTTCCTCAGCCTTCGGAGTCTGCGGAAGGCTCTGCGCAATATCCTTGGCCCGGTCCAGCATGGCCGGCCAGTCCTTCACTGCAACACGCACATCTGCCAGAACGCTATAGAGGCGCTCAACAAATTCCTTGGCCTGCTCATCGCTGAGCTCGCGAGCGAGCTCGACTGAAATCCACGATTCGATGCGGGTTTCTGCACCGGCCGAAATCAGGGTGCTCAAATCCGAGAGCGCAGCGGTGTCACCGCTGGCAACATGCTGCAGACCAGCATGGCTGATCTTTGAAATTTCGCCGGTCTCGGTCTTGCGGGAGACAACGAACGTCGGATGCACTACCAGCTGAATTGGTGAATTCAGCTGCACTAGTGCGGCAGTTACCGAATCAACAAGGAATGGCATGTCATCGGTGACGATGTGGACCACTGAAATTCCGTTGTTGCGGGTAATGGCGACATTAGCGTTTTCAGCATCACGCTGATACCCGATTTCCAGATGTGCTGCCACGCGAGCTTCGAGTTCGTCTGGCCGGTAGGCCGCCACGTCTTCGGTCGCAATTTGGCCATAGTACTCGCTCACCAATTTCGAGGTGAGTGTCTCATCCATGAATGATTCTGACATGCTGGATTCCGACGAGTTCAAAAGAACGCCTCCAAGAACAAAGTTCGATCAACCCGCGCCTTTGCGGATCTCTAGTTTTACCCACATTACTCGGTTTTCACCTCTGGGGTTCAAGCTTCGGAGTGAAATCGACGACTATTCCATTTCTTGGGTGAATCCGTGGAATTTATGCCGGCCAAAGACCGTATTTCCATACGCAATAGGCACCGAGGTGCGATTTCGAGCAATGGGCTTCCTCCCAGCACTGCCGCGTTGCACGCGGCGCTGTCCTCGGGCAGATACCCTGCGATTTGGTGCGTCGGCCCAAACCGGTCCCACGCTTCAATCAACCTGCGCTTCGGGCTGCGCCCGGTACTGCTGGCTCCCACGCGGTTGAAGACGATTTTCGGATTCAGCCCGGGCAGTGCATCCTCCAATTCGTCGATGGCGCGAAGTGCACGCGGAATTCCCAAGCTGTCGGCACGCACGATCATGAAAAGCTCATCGGAGCACTGGAGCATCTCGACGGTGACAGCGTTTCGCTGTGGTGCTTGGGTATCGAAACTGAGCTGTTCGTCCAATTCAATGTACGGAGCCAAATCCAATACGACCAGGTCGTAGTGAACTTTGAGCAGCATGGCCGCTCGCCGCAGCGCCGAGGCCCGGACCTCGGGCCACCGGCTAGCACGCGGGATTCCGGTCGCCACGCGCATGGTCGCCTCCCCGACCTGGACCAAGGAACATGCAGCGTTGAGTCGGGCAACATCCATCGAGCCGGCGTCGATGGCACGGCACAACTGCGCGATGGATGCCGATTCGTCCATGAGCCCCAATTGAATGGCGATGCTGGCGGCGTAGGTATCTGCGTCCAGAAGCACCACGGTTTTTCCTGCTGCCGCCGTTTCCACCGCATAATTCAGCGCGACGGTACTGCGCCCGGGAGATCCAGGGGCGCTCCAGAAGCTGACGATTCTTCCGTTCCGGCCCGTAGAGTCGTCCTCCGGTTCGGGAACCGCGAGCGTTCCGTCGGTTCCAGAATGATTCAATGACTGAACTACGCCCCTGATGCGTCCTTCCAGCTCGGCCATGCCGGAATCCGCAGGCAGATGAAGGACATCAGGCAATGGCTTCCAGTCTTCGGGCCGGTCAAAGAACAGGACAACCGCTGTCTGGCGCATCAGCAACGCATCAAGTTGTTCCATGGGCGGCACCAGCTGGGCGTCGGCAACGATCAGCACATCAGCCATTCCGGTATCGCAAGCGGCAATGGCTTCGGCTATGCCGGAGCAGACGCGGGTGACCATCAGTTCCCCGCGGTACCCTTCGATTTGCCGGACGATTTTCTCCTGGTCGCCGAGCACTACGACCGAAATACTCATTGTTCGGTCCCGGCCGGGTTGTAGACGACGATAATTCTCGATTCGTTTGCCAGCGCTTGAAGCAGCGGTTCAAGCTGATTCGGTTCCACCAGCAGTTCCAGGTTGGTGCCTTGGGTTCCCACCAGTCCCCCGCCGCTTTCAACGCGTGCGGCGACTTCGACCATGGAGGAGAGCTTTTCCGGGACTCCGTAGGTGCTGCCGCTGGTTTCGCGTTTGGCAATCCATACGTCAACAAAGCTACCGGGGGTAATCGACGAAGAAAGGTCTGCCGGAAGATCGACATTGACCGGCCTGCGCGATCCCACTTCACTGTGCATTATCGAGGTGACTGGAATCAGCTGCCCTTCGCTGATAAAGGTGTTCGCTCGGGCGTCCTGGCCGAGCTGCGCATCTGTGTGCAGGTAGTTCTCGAGAGTTTCGCCAAGCTGGACTTCTTGAGTTTTCATGTTCTCGCTGGTCAGCTTTTCTCCGAGGGTGATATTGGTGCTGGCGACATACACCGTGGACGTCTGATGCAATTCGCCGACCAGGTACACGGTTCCCGCGACCGAAGCGACTACGAGCACCGCGCCGAGAGCCAGGCGTGGGTCCTTCCAACTAGGCCGTCGCACACGCGAGGCCGAGGTTGTCCGCGCGTCCTGGGCGATCTGTTCTGTGATCAAGGCTTTGACCTTCCGCCAGCATAGGTGCTTATGGATGGTGAGCCTACGACAACTTGGTCCTGCTGGAAAGACCTTGCGTGCACTTGTGGATCACGAAAGAGTGATCGCTTCGACCCATCCGATAGCATCCAGTGGAATCAGCAGTTGCGTTGAGGCCTGCTGGGCTCTGGCGAATTCATCGCGAGGATGCACCAGAATAATCAAAAAATCCTTGGCTACCTGAGTCAGAGTTCCTTCAGCCATGGAGCTGCCCGCACGGCCAAAAACATGGCATCGTGCGCGGTCCCGGAGCAATCCCCGCAGAACCGAGGAAAACTTCACCGAGCGGCCCGGCGCCCGCCGTTCCACCGCAGGTGCGCGCCTCGGCGGAAGGGCAAAGGATTCAATCGCTCCACTGCGGATCACCCATTGGGCCTGCTCTGTTTCCAGGCAGATGTAATCGGTCGCGCAAGGGCCGAGCTTCGCGCGGAGTTCGCTTCCCCCGGCCAGCCGGAGGCTCAATTCGTGTCCGTAGAACCGCATCAGAGTAGGCAGCAGTTCGGCAGTTGCCCGTTCAACCCTGATGTTTTCGGCAATTTCTTCACGCAGCTGCGCCCGGCTCTGTTCTGCTAGCTGAGCCTCCAAGTCGTCGAAGAGTGAATCCCACCGCATGCGCCCACTGTACGAGAATAAACATTTTTGCGTAACCCTATTCACAAAACGATCTCTAAGTGTCACTATGAACATCAAACAACATCAAATGACATCAAAATTCATTCAAGGAAGTGATTCGGGTGTCTCGCCAACGGCAAATATTCGTGCTGCTGCTCTTTTCGGCAGCGTCATTGGTCATTATCTATGTGGGAATCCAGTGGATATCTGATTACTTCCGGTCCCCAGTCGATGGGCTCGCCACAGCGGACCACATAAGGCTTCTCGTCAGCCTTTCGTTCCTGGCGTTACTTACGCTGTACTTGCTGCGCGTGGCCTTGGCCCAGATGATCCGCTGGGCGTTCACCCACCGCAAGCCGAAGCTAGCGCGGTTCTTCGAACGAATCGCCCCCGCACTGAGCAGAAGAATTCTAGGCTCAATGCTTGGAACCTCGATTGCCCTCTCTTCAGTCGCTGCAGCCTACGCGGGTGAACCACTGGCAGTTTCCCTGGCACAGGTCCCGGCGGAAAACGCCAGCCAAGAACTAGCCAGCTATGCAGGCCCGCAGCAAAACTCCGTACCGAGCCCGCAATGGTTCCCCGAATCCATGAGCGTTCCCCTGAGCCCACTGGTATCCCCCGGGGCCAGGAATCCAGGCCAACGTTCGGTGCAACGCACAGAAGTTGTCGTCGCTGAAGGGCAGAATCTGTGGACCATAGCGGCAGAACATCTAGGTGCCCAGGCCACCGTGGAAGAAATTTCTGCCTATTGGCCAAAGATCTATCAACGCAACAAGAAGTCCATCGGCACCGACCCGGACCTGCTGCGAGTTGGAACGGTACTTGAACTACCGCCAGCCGGCTAAGCGCATTCAAGAACTTCCCCACGCCCAACTAGGAGTCATCATGAGCACCATCGCCATCAGCCCCCGTAGCGCCAACACCGGCTACTATCAACCGGACATCTACGCAGCCAACCTCCCAGACCCGAACCCGGCTGGCGCCACCTCGGCCGCCGAGCCTTGCCAGGCTCCGGCTCACCTGCGTCGGGCAATGGACAATATCTTCCATCGCTCTGCTGTCTACCGCAGCGAGCACCGGGCCATCGTTGAGATTTCGCATGCAGTAGCCCGCGCGGTCTTCGAAATCGTGGCTGGGTACCGCACCGTGAATCAGCTGGCATTCGTGATGGAGCCCTCTTGCATTGCCAAGCTCCGGCGCCGGGCCCTCCTGGAGACCCAGTGCTACACGCTCGAGCCGCTGCCGGGCACGGCACACGGGCAGATCATCTCATTGCACCTGGACCGGTGCATATCAGGTTCTTGGGAATGCACCGTCATCTTGGGCTTTAAATACCGCGTCCGTGCCGTGGCTCTGAAAATTGAGCCCTGGCACGGACGGTGGCAGGTGACCGATGTGGAGCTAATCTAGCTGCGCTTGGCCTTCTTGTTCTTCTTCTTGCTCGACGTTGCCTGGGCGCGAGTGGTGCTGGCTTCGCCATCTTCATCCGGGCCGGTGAACTGCAGGTTCTTCGGCTTCGCCGATTCGTCAACCACTGGCGCGGCAGCTGCTTCAGCTCCGGTGGGGATCTCCAAGTTGAAGAGGGTTCCGATGCTTTCCTCGCGGATGCCTTCCATCATGGTCTGGAACATGGTGTAGCCTTCACGCTGATATTCCACCAGCGGGTCGCGCTGGGCCATGGCACGCAGTCCGATTCCTTCCTTGAGGTAATCCATCTCGTACAGGTGCTCCTGCCACTTGCGACCGATGGTCGAGAGCACTACACGGCGCTCCAGATCGCGCATGGTGGAAGAACCAACAAGCTTTTCCCGCTCTTCGTACTGGTACTGGGCATCCGAGAGGATTTCGCGTTCCAGGAACTGCGCGGAGAGGTGCCCCACTCCGCCGGCCTCTTCGAGAACTTCATCGATGGTGATGCCGATCGGGTACAGCTGCTTGAGGTTGGTCCACAACGACTTGAGCTCCCAATCGTCCGGGTCGCCGACCTGGGTCGCTTCCAGGACCATTGCCTTGACGACATCTTCCAGGAAGTGGCCGACCTTTTCTTCGAGGTCGTCGCCTTCCAGGATGGAACGGCGGTCAGCGTAGATCGCTTCACGCTGGCGGTTCATCACGTCATCGTATTTCAGCACATTCTTGCGCTGCTCGGCGTTGACGCCTTCCACCTGTGCCTGGGCGGACTCAATGGCGCGCGAAACCATCTTGGATTCCAGCGCCACGTCATCTGGCATCGACGGGTTGTTCATGATGCGCTCGGCCATCCCGGAGTTGAACCGGCGCATCAGGTCATCGGTCATCGACAGGTAGAAACGCGATTCGCCCGGGTCGCCCTGGCGGCCGGAGCGACCACGCAGCTGGTTATCGATGCGACGTGATTCGTGCCGTTCGGTGCCCAGCACGTACAGGCCGCCGAGCGCCGCAACTTCCTTCGATTCGTTGGCGACGGTTTCCTTCGCCTTGTCAAAGACTTCGTCCCAGACCGTGTTGTACTCTTCCGGGTTGTTCTCCGCATCCAGGCCACGGCGCTCCATCTCGGCCACGGCCAGGAACTCAGCGTTGCCGCCGAGCATGATGTCG
The DNA here is from genome assembly GCF_044743275.1 of Glutamicibacter sp. NPDC087661. Classification (NCBI taxonomy): domain Bacteria; kingdom Bacillati; phylum Actinomycetota; class Actinomycetes; order Micrococcales; family Micrococcaceae; genus Glutamicibacter; species Glutamicibacter sp. NPDC087661. The sequence continues at coordinate 551,325 of NZ_JBIUWE010000001.1, read as the reverse complement.
GTACCGCGGCCGGCCATGTTGGTAGAAACGGTCACCGCGTTCTTGCGGCCGGCCATCGCGACCACGGCAGCTTCGCGAGCGTGCTGCTTGGCGTTGAGCACCTCGTGGCGGATGCCCTTCTTGGAGAGCAGCCGGGAGAGGTATTCGCTCTTTTCCACGCTGGTGGTGCCCACCAGGATCGGCTGTCCCGTCGCATGGCGCTCGGCAATGTCCTCAACCACAGCATTGAACTTGGCGACTTCATTCTTGTAGATGTAGTCCGACTGGTCCATGCGGATTGCTGGCTTATTGGTGGGAATCTCCACCACGCCCAGCTTGTAGGTACCCATGAATTCCGCGGCCTCGGTCTGCGCCGTACCGGTCATGCCCGAGATCTTGGCGTACATGCGGAAGTAGTTCTGCAAGGTCACGGTGGCCAGAGTCTGGTTCTCGGCCTTGATCTCAACGTTTTCCTTGGCCTCGATGGCCTGGTGCATGCCCTCGGAGTAGCGGCGGCCAGCCAGTGCACGGCCGGTATGCTCGTCAACGATCATGACTTCGCCGTTGACAACGACGTAGTCCTTGTCCTTCTTGAACAGTTCCTTGGCCTTAATGGCGCTGTTCAGGAAGCCGATCAGCGGGGTGTTGTTCGCTTCGTAGAGGTTATCGATGCCCAGGTAGTCCTCGACCTTTTCGATGCCCGACTCCAGCACGCCGATGGTGCGCTTCTTTTCGTCGACCTCGTAATCGTCTTCACGCTTCAGTCGCGAGACGATCTTGGAGAATTCGGTGTACCAGCGGTTCACATCTCCCGAAGCCTGTCCGGAAATGATCAGCGGGGTACGCGCCTCATCGATCAGGATCGAGTCGACCTCATCGACGATGACGAAGTTGTGTCCGCGCTGGACCAGCTCGTCCTTGCTCCACGCCATGTTGTCGCGCAGGTAGTCGAATCCGAACTCGTTGTTCGTGCCGTAGGTGATATCGGCTTCATACTGCTTGCGCCGCTCGGCAGGCTTCTGGCTGGAGAGAATGCAGCCGCAGGTCAGACCGAGGAAGCGGAAGACGCGACCCATCAGATCCGACTGGTACTGGGCGAGGAAGTCGTTGGTTGTCACCACGTGCACGCCGTCACCGGTCAACGCGTTCAGGTAAGCCGGTGCGGTAGCGACCAGGGTCTTGCCTTCACCGGTACGCATTTCAGCGATGTTTCCCAGATGCAGGGCAGCACCGCCCATGAGCTGGACATCGAAGTGGCGCATGCCAAGGACCCGGTCCGAGGCTTCGCGGACCACCGCAAAAGCTTCTGGGAGCAAGTCATCCAACGTCTCACCGTTAGCCAAACGTTCGCGGAACTTGTCGGTTTCACCCTTGAGCTCTTCGTCCGAAAGTTCGCGAATTTCGACTTCCAACGTATTGATCGTGTCGGCGTACTTACGAAGAGTCTTCAGAATCTTCTTGTCGCCGGTACGCAAAATACGTTCTAGCAATGATGCCACGTGGTAGCTCCCAATATCTCAAGCACAGTAATTTCTGGCGTCTTCAGTCTACGTGAGGAAAACAGCACATCTGGCTATTTCAATCCCATTTGCGCTGTTCTTATAGCGAACAGCGATTTGATCAACAGGCCCTTCACAGCCCGATTTCCACTCGTTCAAGTTCCAGCCAGCGCGCCATGCGATCCAGCTCGGCTCGCAATCCAGCCTCGACACTGGCGTCGACACCCTGCTCGTAATGCACCTGCTTTGCGTGCAGCACCGACCTGGCCCGGTCAGCTTTCAGATCCACTCGGCCCACGAACTCTTCGCCGAAAAGCATCGGGAAAACGTAGTAGCCGTAGCGGCGCTGATTTTCCGGCACGTAGATTTCGATGCGGTATTCGAACCCGAAGAACTTCTCCAGCCGGCGGCGATTGAAAACCATCGAATCAAAAGGTGACAGCAAACGCAGGTCAGGATCGATCCTGCGCGGAATCTCGGTGCCGGCCTGCAAATAGCAAGGCTCGGCAATGCCGGCAACCTGTACTTCTTCGATGAGACCAGCACGTGCCTGCTGGGCGAGCTCTTCTTTCGCCGCGCGCACCGGAAGACGGAAATACTCTGCGACGCAGTGAGCGGTGGCGATGCCAAGGGCATCCATGGCCCGGACAACCAGCCGGGCGAGGGCCTCGTGCCGCTGCGCCGCATCGAGTTCCTGTTGCGTGCCCACCACATCCGCGGCTAGTGCGTAACGGCGTTCAAACTGGGAGTTGCGTCCCAGCGTCAAGATCTTGGCTTGGGCGAAAAGCGACTCGGTGACGAACTTGGTGTCATTCCAATTCCACCCCCAATGCTTTTTCTCCCCGACCGGGGCGACGTCCAAAGCCTGGCTGATTTGCCGGGCGCTGGAGCCTGGATTATTGGACAGGTATTCAAGGACGCGATCCGAGAGGTCATGCTGTTCGGCGGAGAACCCATCTGATTTATCGATCCAGGTTCGGCGCTGCCATACCCGCAGGTCTTGAATGAGTTCGGAGCTGACCACCGAGGCCTCATGGGCCCAATATTCGGTGATAGGGCTGAGCGGTTTGGCCAGAAGCTGGTCCAGCACCTTGGTGTCATAGGCGCCGAGCCGGGCGAACATCGGCATGTAATGGGCCCTGCGAACGACGTTCACCGAGTCAATCTGCAATTGCGCGATACTGCCGATAGCGCTGACGATTCTCCGCGCGGTGACGGGTTGTTCTTTCCTGCCCTTGGACAGGCCTTGGGCGGCCAACGCGATTCTTCGTGCCTGCTTGAGGCTGAGAATGCGTTGGCCGCCCACGCTAGTTGTGGTTCCGATGACTAGCCTTCTGTTGCCAAGGCTTTGTCACGGTAGCCGCGAGTTTCCCTGGTGGCTTCTTCATTGGAGTTCAGTGATGGATCCAAGGAGATGACACCGTACTGGTACTGGGTGCGGCCATAGACCACGGCGTGCTCGCCGGTGGCTTCATCGATGAAGAGGTAGAACGGATGGCCGACCAGTTCCATGCGGTCCACTGCGTCATCAACGCTCATCACTTCTGCAGGGAAGGACTTGCGGCGGATGACCACTGGCGAGTACTCGGCGTTGGCCTCGACTTCGGCAGCTTCCGCGGCTTTCTGGGCTTCGATGGTTTCTTCAACCAACGACTTGCCGCTCGATGCGGTAGGCAGGCCGCCAGTTGCCTGGTGGACAGCCAGCGGGGTGTGGTTGCCGCGATGCACCTTGCGCTTGTCGCGGGCCTTGCGCAGGCGTTCAAGCAGTTTTGCGAACGCGATGTCGAAAGCCGCGAACTTGTCAGCGCCGCGAGCCTCGGCTCGAATTGCTGGGCCACGGCCAACAACGGTCAATTCAACGGACAGTGCAGTGCTCTGATCACGAGCGTGTGCTTCTTTGAGGACCTTGACGTCGATGCGCTGTATTTTGGTGGCCAGCTGGTCAACCTTGGTGATTTTCTCGTCAACATACTCACGGAAACGATCCGAAATGGTGATGTTGCGTCCGCTGTAGTTCAGCTCCATGGTGTCCTCCAATAGGGAGTCGGGTGACACAACAGTCCGAAAGTTCCATCCTTTCGGACTGAAGATGGGCTTTTAGCTGCATCTGTGATGCATCCCATACTTCACCTTATGCCACCGTGGCCAAGATTCAAGTATCCGGGCTCACAATTTCCGATCGCGGTAAGCGTAATTACTGTTCAGGTGCATTATTTGGCGGTCTCGTCAAAGCCAGTACCACCGCGCTGGTGACGTCATATCCTGCCTCATGGCAGGCCATGGCCGCGTGCCGCAACGTCGAACCGGTGGTTAGGACGTCGTCGACCAGGATGACCGGCTGGCCATTAGCGCTGGCACGCTCGGCAACGAAATGGGTTCGGCCGCCGCGCCGGTCTGAACCGCTCTTGGTTTTCTGCGCCCCGCCCAAGGCGGAACCGAGGCGGTAGTGCAGCAGCGTGCGGCACTCTAGATCTGCCGACAGCAGCCCGCGAGCGAAGCCGTGGTCGAGCATCGTCTTCACCGGAGAGTAGCCACGCTGCGCTGTTGCCTTGAGCGAACTGGGCACCGGCACCACCAGGGTAGGAAGATTCGCGCGCTGCGGGATGCATCCGGCGTTCAGCGCGGCAGCAAGATAAGGGGCGAAGAGCGAGACGAGGAAGTAGCGCTGCTTGTTCTTGAATGCCAGCAAAGCCCGAGCCAGCTCCTTGCCGTAAGCGCCGCAGGAACTAACGGCAAGCTGCTGGCCGAGCGCGGGAAGCTCGACATAGAGATGATGCGTGTCCGGCAGGGGCGGCAGGCTCAGTTGGCGTTGGATTTCACTGCGGCATTCGGGGCAAAGCCGAAAATCTGCCCGGGCGCAGACCGCGCAACAGGCCGGAAGCAGGAAGTTCGCGATTTCCCTGGTGCCGAATCCCAGCCAGCGCATGGGCCTGCTGCGGGACAGCTCATCGAAGTACCGCAGCCACTCTTCGGGAATTTCCATACGGCCAGACTGGCCGATGAACCGCGTCGATCGGTCTGGTCGCCAACGAGCTGTGGAGCAAGGTCCTGCTTAGCCGGGATAGGCGACGTCCTGGGCAAAATCCTCAAGCTCGTGCCAGGAATTGCCCACGCGGGTATACAGCTTCTCGTTGGTCTCGGCATACACTTCGCGGCGGCTGCCGACACCGGTAGCGATGCCGACCATGCCCAACAGCAGCTGCAGGTGCTCGCTGCCGCCTTCGAAGGTGATCTGGGCCGCTTCAACAGCTTGGTCATCACCGAGCTCGGCAACAATAATGGATCTGTCCGAATCCCATAGCGCGGTATTCACCGGAACTTCTGGATAGATCTTCATTGGCGAATCCGTGAGTCCGCGGGGCACACCTTCAGCATCGCGGATCACGCCGGCGACGTAAACCGACGTGGTCTTGCCGATGGTTGCCACGATCAGCGCCCGCGCGCCGTCGCGGGAAATCCGCAAGGAATCGATCTGGGCATCTTCCAGCCAGGCCACATCGATTGGACGGGCTTCACCCTTCATTTCGGTGTCGGCAGGGACCGCCCTGATCGGGGTAGCTGCCCCGTTATCCGCGGTCCAGGTCCAGCCGGCCAGATCCATGGACGGCTGGATGAGCTCCTCGCCCTCCAGCGAAAGGCGCAGGCTGCCCTTGTCGTCAATCCCCCACAGCTGGGTGCGGCGGCCGTTGAGGAAGGCATAGCGATTGCCGACCGGAGACATGGCCGGGTCCCGTGGGTTGTATCCGGAAATATCCGGGACGCCGCCCACCGGAATGATCGAGAGTCCCTTGACGTAGACCAAGTACTGGTCCGAAATGCCGATCAGCGTATCCTGCGTGCTGGGGTTGGACGTAGCCGGCTCGAAGTTAGTGTCTTCGGTCGAAAGGTTGACTTCGTTTTCCTCCCGCAGCAGCTTTACCGAGTCCACCGGAGCTAGGCTGGTCAGCGTGGCTTCCATCTGCTGCTTCATCAGCAAGATGCTCCGGTCGGTAGCATCTGCGAAGGTATTGGAGTTCAAATCGATGGTCGCTTCGCCATCGCGCACCGGCACCGCTGAACGCACCAGTCCGCTGGCCGTCGAGAAAGCGGAGACGACAGCATTTTGCAGGTACGGGGCTGGTCCTGCCAACAAGGCTTCCACCATCGACGTGGTGGTGCCCGAACCCGAGGTGAACCACCGTATGTCGGGAACCAAATAGGCGAAGCTCGCATCGTAGAAGTACAGGGTCTGCGCGGCAAAGATCTTGGTGAACGTCGAGGCTTCGAGCATCGTGCCGTCCGGGGCTTTGGTAATGCGCCATTCGTCGTCTACCTTGGCGACTTCGATATCCACTGCACGGGTCGAGTGATCCGGGTAGTCGGTGCGCACGCCATGCGCGTCGACTTCACCGGTGATTTCGAGCTGGATGGTGTACTTGTTCGCATCGGCCCCGTTGACCACATTGAAGGCATCGTAGATCAGCGTCTGCGTATCACCGCGCCAGGTGTTGCTCAGCTGCGCGTCCATGAATTCGCGGGAGACAGCATAATCTTCGGATACCGAACGCCCAGCCTCGACGAACCCCTCGACGATGGCCCTGGCATCAGCACCTGCTGCCGGTCCATCGGCCGCATAGCTGTAGCTTTCAGCCCCGCTAGTGTCGGTTCCGGCTTCAATCTGCTGGACGGTGGAAGTTCTAGGAATCGAGGCGCAGCCAGAGATCGCAAGCGCAGCAGCAAGGATGATCGCGAGGCTGGAAAAGAATTTCTTCCGCATCAGCTCTCCCCTTCCTTCTTCTGCTCGTTGCTGCCGAGGTTCGGATTGGTGACATCGTCATCTGGCGAATCCGCATCCAAATCCGGATCAAGAACCAGCGGCGTGTATCCGATCTTTGGCACTTCACCGGTCAGCGGGAAGCTGTCTCCCAAAATCACCGTAGCCAGGCTTTCAGGAACTGGCGGTTCCAGTGGAAGCGGCGACGAAGCGATCTCCAGGTCCTCGCTGCGTGGCAAGGTCAGGCGGAAGACCGAGCCGACCCCCGGCTTGCCCCACGCTTCCAATCGGCCATCGTGCAACCTGGTGTCCTCCATCGAGATCGACAAGCCCAGGCCGGAACCTCCGGTGGTCCGTGCACGGGCCGGATCAGCGCGCCAGAATCGGTCGAAGACGTGGTTGCACGCCTCTTCGGACATGCCGATGCCGTAGTCGCGCACGGTGATCGCCACCGCGCTCTGGTTGGCGCCGATGGTGATATCGATTGGCTTGCTTTCACCGTGCTCCACCGCGTTGAGCACCAGATTGCGGATCACACGCTCGACGCGGCGCGGATCCACTTCTGCGACGCAACCGTCGCTGGGCGCGTTCAGGCGGATGAGCGAACCGTATTCATCAGCCACCGGGGTGGCGGTATCGATAACCTTGCGGGCTATGACGTTCAAGTCCGTTGACTCACGGTCAAGCACCGCGACGCCGGCATCGAAGCGGGACACTTCCAGCAGGTCATTGAGCAGGTGCTGGAAACGCTCGATCTGGTTGTACATCAGTTCGGCGGACCGCGCGGTAAGCGGATCGAAGTCCTCGCGGGCATCGTGGATCACTTCGGCAGCCATGCGCACGGTGGTCAGCGGGGTGCGCAATTCGTGCGAGACATCGGAAACGAAGCGTTGCTGCATGGCCGAGAGATTATTCAATGCGGTGATCTGCTCTTGCAATGAATGGGCCATGTGGTTGAAGGCCGTCCCCAATCGGGCCACCTCGTCCTTGCCGGCGACCTTCATTCGGCGGTCGAGGTCACCGGAAGCAATCCTCTCCGAAACATACGCGGCATCGGCCACCGGGCGGACCACGGTACGGGCGACCGACCACGCAACGAAGCCAACCACTGCCAGCAGAATCAGCCCGGTGAAAGCCATCGCACGATTGATGAATTCGAGGGTATCCTGCACGCTGGACAGGTCGTAGACCAGATACAGTCCGTACTCGCGTCCAGGCGGAATCAGTACCTTGGTGCCGACAATGAGACCGGGCTTGGTTGCGGTATCGGCACCCAGCTCGATGGAACGCCAATAGATGCCTTGCTCCCCTGCAACCCGCTCCGCGAGATCGCCAGGGATCACGCGGGTGGTCAGGGAACCGGAAGCCATTGGCCCAACATAAAGGCTTTGGTCACCGGCAATGGGCATCAGCACGAAATCGCGGACTACGGTTGCGCCATCGCCTTCCAGGGAAGCCAAGGTCGAATTCACCAGGGCCTGGGTGGAGGCGCGATCGGTGGTGGAAGCCGATTCGAGAATGGAGCGGGCCTGGACCAGGCCGCGTTCCGATTCCTTGGATATCTGGTTCACGCGCTCTTCGAAAAGCGTGGAGGCGATCTGGTTGGAAAGGAAGGCGCCGGCGGCAACCAAAGCCAGCGCAGTGAAAAGCAGCGTCGAAATGACGGTGCGGAACAGCAGGTGGCGTTGCCAACGCAGCTTGGCGGTGTGCCAGGGACGCTTGATCCACTGCTCGATTTTGCTCCACCGGGCGGGTTTGGACTGCGACTGGGCATGCACATCGACCGGAACCAACTCTGCACCGGTCGACGTGTGCGAACTCAACTTGCCGAACCAGCCTTGTATCCGACACCGCGAACGGTCTCGATAATCTGCGGCTTCTCCGGGTCAATTTCAATCTTCGAGCGCAGGCGCTGCACGTGCACGTTGACCAAGCGGGTATCTGCAGCGTGCCGGTAGCCCCAGACGGCTTCCAGCAGCTGCTCGCGGCTGAAGACCTGCCATGGCTTGCGGGCCATGGTGACCAGGAGGTCGAATTCCAGCGGGGTCAGCGACACGACATCGGTTCCGCGGGTCACTCGGTGCCCGGCCACGTCGATGGTCACTTCGCCAACTTGCAAAGTCTCCGCGGCGTGGGTTTCGCTTGGACGCAAACGGGCTCGCACGCGGGCCACCAGCTCGGCTGGCTTGAAAGGCTTGGGCACGTAGTCATCGGCACCGGATTCCAGCCCGCGGACAACGTCGGCAGTGTCCGACTTGGCGGTGAGCATCACGACGGGAACGTCGGATTCCGCGCGGATCTGCTTGCATACCTCGATGCCGTCAATGCCAGGCAGCATCAGGTCAAGGAGCACCAGGTCGGGGTTCGCTTCACGGAATGCTTCCAGAGCGCCGGAACCGTCGTAGCAGAATGAGGCATCGAAGCCGTCATTTTGCAGGACAATGCCAATCATTTCCGACAACGCTTCGTCATCGTCAACGACTAAAATCCGTGCCTTCATCCCATGTCCCCCTGAAACCGTAGGTTTGAGGTTTCAGCCAACTGGCCAAACCGGGTAGATCCGCTACCCCACTATTCCTAAGATACATGATCAACCGCCCTTTTCGGGCTGTGACCGGCAGGAATCAGGCAGTTAGCTACGCATCGACGCGTGTCTGCTCCAACGCTTGGGCATAACTGGCCAGCCGTCGCAGGTTCTCGATGGCCTGCGCCGAGCTGCTGCGCGAGAAGTCTCCACGCGGCATCAGGGTTAGTGCACCTAGCTGCCCCAAGCCCAAGCCCAGCTGACGCCAAGGACGAAGAATGGAGTTCACCCCTTCTACAACACCTGGTGCCCGGGTTCCGGGGGCGAGCACCTGCAAGAAGACGCGGCCCCCGCCTTCGACAAGTCCCGCTACCCGCTCCCACTTGCGGTGCGTCAAGCCTCCAGGGTCGATGACCAGCGCGCCGGCACCGGCTTGGTGCAGCAGATCCACCCGTTCAATCCAGTGTTCATCCTGGGTAGGCAGATTCAGCAGCGAGGTGACCCGTTGGCCTTCGGCCTCGCCAGCGAGCACCTTGAAGAACTGCGCATAGGCGCTTCGCACTTCGGCGCGTGGGATCGAGCGCAGGGTCCGGTATCCGCTGGCGGTACTGATTGTGCCGTCGAGCGCGTCGCCCAGCAGCGGCTCATCAATCTGGATAGTGAAGTCCGCCAGCGAGGTAATGCGGGCCAGTCGGTCCAGATGCTCGCGTGCTCCGTGGGCGTAGGACTCGATGATGTCGCGGCACGCCCCATGATCGCTGATCACCCGCTCCCCGTTCGACAGGTACAGGCTGGCGGCCAAGGTCCACGGACCGAGCAAGGTGAGCTTGAGGCGCTGGGCAGGTTTCGCTTCCGCGCCGAGTACATCAGCTAGCAGATTCTCGTCACTGCGCAGGATGCTGCGGGCACGACGGGCATCGATACCGTCCTTGGCACCGATCCTCCAGCCGTGCGGCTGCAGATCGAAGCCGAGGTCTGCCAGCAAGGTGGCGCTGCGCCCTACCGCATCGGCGCCGACGCCACGATCCGGCAGCTGCGGGAAGACCGCGAGGTTGGGTTCTCCCAATTCCCCGCGCACCACTTCGTGGATGGCCGACGGGTCGCTGCCCGGGAACTGGCAGAAAGCGGTGGCGTGAACATCGCGGCGTTCAGCGGCCTCGTGTTCCTGCTCAGTCATTGTTGTGCGAGTCAGAAATGTTCTGGTGGTGGCGGATGACTTCAGAGATCACGAAATTCAGGAATTTTTCGGCGAATTCTGGATCAAGATGCGCTTCGTGGGCCAGGGCGCGCAGGCGCTCGATCTGCGCCTTCTCGCGGCTAGGGTCGCTCGGCGGCAACTGGTGCTCGGCCTTCAGGACCCCTACGCGCTGAGTCGCCTTGAAGCGTTCAGCCAACAGGAAAACCAGCTGCGCATCGAAGTTGTCGATGCTGCCGCGGATGGCGTACAGCTCTTCGAGGACTTCATTCTGGACCTCGCCCTGCAACGAGCTGGCGTGCGGGTCGAATGACTGGGTGGTCTCAGTGTTCTTCGGCTCGTTCATGATCACCAGTTTACGGGTTCGCATGACGGATTACCCACAAGGTGACATGCCCCGGACACGGTGCCTGACCGTGCCCGGGGCATGCCCGTTGTTCCTTGATTGCCAGCTGCTCAGGAGGCGTTCAGCTGTTCAATCAGTTTGCGTCGCTGCGCCTGTTCGCGCGGGTCCGGAACCGGAAGCGAGGCGATCAGGCGCTGGGTGTATTCATGCTGCGGGTTGGCCAGGACCTTGGAGCCCAAGCCTTCTTCCAGCAAGGTGCCCCGGAACAGGACGCCCACCCAGGTAGCCAGCTGGTCCACCACTGCCAGATCATGCGAGACGAACAGGGCTGCGAAGCCCAGTTCGGTCTGCAATTCGCGGAACAGCTCCAGCACCTTGGCCTGCACCGAAACGTCCAGTGCGCTGGTTGGCTCATCGGCAATCAGCAGCTTCGGCTCCAAGGCCAGTGCGCGGGCCAGCGACGCGCGCTGGCGCTGGCCGCCGGAGAGTTCGTGCGGGTAGCGGTTGGCAAAACCGGCTGGAAGCTGCACGGCCTCAAGCAGTTCGGCCACCTTGTTGCGGGTCTGCAGCGGGTTCAGATCACGGTGCACGGCCAGTGGCTCGGCCACGCATTCGCCTACGGTCAAGTGCGGATTGAAGCTTGCCGCTGGATCCTGGAACACGAAGCCGATCTGCTCACGCAGCGGCTTGAAGGTGCGTTCCTTGAAGTGGGCCATCTCGTAGCCCAGCACCTTCAGCGAGCCACCGGTGATGCGGTTCAATCCCGCGATGCTGCGTCCGATGGTGGTTTTCCCCGAACCGGACTCGCCCACCAGTCCGTAGACCTCGCCGGCGTGGATCTTCAGATCCACCTCATCGACCGCGGTGAAGCCCGGGGCCCCGAGGCGTCCCGGGAAATGCACCTTCAGGCCCTTGGCTTCCACCAGCAATTCAGCATCCTGGTTCGGACGTTCGACTAGTCCCTCCGAGGCGCTTTCGCGCCCCAGGTGCGGCACGGCAGCCAGCAGGGACTTGGTGTAGTCCTCTTGCGGTGCTTCGAAGAGCTGGATCGATGGTGCTTGCTCAACGATCTGCCCCTGGTTCATCACGATCACGCGGTCGGCGATATCGGCCACCACCCCCATATTGTGGGTGATGATGACGATGGCGGTACCCAGCTGATCACGCAGGTCGCGCAGCAGCTGGAGAATTTCAGCCTGCACCGTGACATCCAATGCGGTGGTTGGCTCATCTGCCACAATCAGTTCCGGCTTCAGGGCCAGCGCCGCGGCGATGACCACGCGCTGCTTCTGGCCACCGGAGAACTGGTGCGGGTAGTAGTCCACGCGCTGCTCTGGATCCGGGATGCCGACCTGGCGCATTGCCTCGATGGCGCGCGTCCTGGCCTCCTTCTTGGAAATCCTGTTGTGCGCGCGGATGCCCTCCATGATCTGCCACCCCACGGTGTACACCGGGTTCAGTGCCGTGGATGGTTCCTGGAAGACCATGGCCACATCCCGGCCGCGAGCCGCGCGCAGCTCGCGGCCGCGCAGGGTGAGCATGTTCTTGCCTTTGAGGTAGACCCCGCCGTGCGAGGCACCGTTCTCGGCCAGGATGCCCAGAGCAGTGCGTGCCGTGACGGACTTGCCGGATCCGGATTCGCCCACGATGGCCAGGATCTCGCCGGCCCTGACTTGCAAATCAACGCCGCGCACTGCCGGCACTGCGCCGGCGTCCGTGACGAAATCAATGTTCAGGTCTTCGATGCGCAAGACAGCGGGTGTGCCGACGTTGGCCTCGGAGTCGAGGAGAGGACTGTTGGTCATTTGTTTGCTCCTACCTGTCCGGACTGGGTGATGCGCTTGGCCTTCTTGCGGCTGAAGCGGCGCAGGCGCGGGTCATTGAGGTCATTCATGGACTCGCCAACCAGGGTCAAGCCCATCACGGTGAGCACGATGGCCAAGCCCGGGAACAGGCCGGTCCACCAGATTCCGCTAGTGGCATCTGACATCGCTCGGTTCAGGTCGTAGCCCCATTCCGAAGCACTGGTCGGTTCGATGCCGAAGCCCAGGAAGCCCAGGCCCGCCAGGGTCAGCAATGCCTCGGTGGCATTCAGCGTGAAGATCAGCGGCAAGGTGCGGGTGGCGTTGCGCAGCAGGTGCGCGAACATCACTCGCCATGGGCTGGCGCCGATCACCTGTGCGGATTCTACGAAGGGTTCCGCCTTCAGCCGCATCACTTCGGCGCGGACCACGCGGAAGTACTGCGGGATGAATACCACGGTGATGGAGATGGCCGCTGCCATCACGCCGCCGAAGAGCGAAGACTGGCCCTGGGAAATCACGATGGACATCACGATGGCCAGCAGCAGGGATGGGAACGCGTAGATCGCATCGGCCAACACCACGGCGATGCGGTCGAACCAGCCGCCGAGGTAGCCGGAGATCAAGCCCAGCAATACGCCCAGGAACAGGGACATGACCACGGCCGCCAGGATCACCCAGATGGCCGTCTGCGCACCGAAGAGGGTCCGCGAGAACACGTCATAGCCGGTGGCGGTGGTGCCCCAGATGAATTTGCTGTCCGGAGCCACCTGGCGCGGGAAGTCCCCGGATGCATCCGAGGACTGCGCGAAATCGAAAGGCGCAATCAGCGGCGCGAACAAGGCGGTAACGATGAACAGGCCGGAGAGCGCCAGACCGGCAACCAGCATGCCCCGCTGCAGGCCCGAGGACATGCGCAGGTGGGAGATGACCGGGAGCCGGTCCAGCCAGGACTTGTTCGAAGCCGGCAAGGTAGCTGTACTCATGATTAGTACCTGACTCTCGGGTCGATCAAGGCGGCCAGCACGTCAACGATGAAGTTGGTGACGGCGACGATAATGGCCAGCAGCACCACGATGCCCTGCACAGCCACGAAGTCGCGGGCGGTGAGGTATTCGGCGAGCTTGAAGCCCAATCCCGACCATTCGAAGGTGGTCTCGGTCAGCACTGCTCCACCGAGCAGCATGGCAATCTGCAGGCCCATGACAGTGATAATCGGAATCAGCGCCGGACGGTAGGCGTGCTTGGTGGTGAGGCGGAATTCGCTGACACCGCGCGAACGGCCGGCTTCCACGTATTCGCGGCCCAGCGTGCCAATTGCGTTGGTGCGCACCAGGCGCAGGAACACGCCGCCGGTGAGCAGGCCCAGTGCCAGGGCTGGCAGGATCGCATGCTCGGTGACATTCCAGAAGGCAGCGCTATTGCCGCTGCGCAGCGCATCGAGCCAGTAGATGCCCGATGGGCTCTGCAGGCCGGTCAGTTCAAGCTCGGTCTGCCAGTCGGCACGGCCGCTGATCGGCAGCCAGCCTAGCCATACGCCGAAGACCAGCTTGAGCAGCAAGCCGGCGAAGAACACCGGGGTGGCGTAGGAGAGGATTGCAAGGATGCGCAACACGGCATCCGGGTAGCGGTCGCGGAACTTCGCGGCAACCAGGCCCAGCGGGATGCCGACCAGCAGTGCGACGAGGACCGCGTTGATGGCCAGTTCCAAAGTTGCTGCGCCGTAGGTGGCCAGCACCTCGGTGACCGCCCGGTTATCGCTCATGGTGCGGCCCAGGTCGCCGGTGAAGATCTGGCCCAGGTACTCGAAGTACTGGATCAGGATCGGCCGGTCGTATCCGGCTTCATGGATGCGCTGGGCCAGCTGGTCCGGGGTGAGCCGTCCGCCCAAGGCTGCGGTGATCGGGTCTCCGGTCACGCGCATCAGGAAGAACACCACTGTGATGAGGATGAAGACAGTGGGAATGATCAGCAAGAATCGGGTAATCAAGTAACGGAGGAATCCTCCGCCTTTTTGCTTTGCTGGTTTGGGTGTTGCTAGCGGGCTTGCTTCTTGGCCCGGTGGCGACGTGATAGTCATCGTCTGTCCTTATGGTTCAGGATGCGTGGCAATGCGCCGCCTTGAGCGGTCAATGACGGCGCATGCCAAGGGGATCCACCGCGCGCGCCAAGGGTTGGCGCGTGGCAGATCCCCTCAGGTTTGGTGTCTGCGAGGCGAGAGCCGAATTACTTGCTCAGCACACCGAGACGGAACTTGAACGATGCGTCCAAGGTCTTGTCAACGTCCTTGACGTCCTTGCCTGCAATGGCCACCTGGGCACCCTGCAGCAGTGGAAGCGTGGACAAGTCCTCAGCCACCATCGTCTGCAGTTCTTCGATGGCCTTGGTGCGCTCCGCAGCGTCGACCATTCCTCGCTGATCGGAGATCAGCTTGTCAACCTCGGGGTTGTCGTAGTTGTTCGAAAGGAAGTTCTCCTTGGCAAAGAACGGCGACAGGTAGTTGTCGGCATCCGAGTAGTCCGGGAACCAGCCCAGCTGGTAGGCCGGGTAATCCGTGACGCGCTGCTTCTGGTAGGTCACCCATTCGGTGGACTTCAAATCCACTTCGAACAGGCCATCGGCCTCCAGCTGCTTTTCAACCAGTGCGTATTCGTCACCGGAGTTCGGGCCATAGTGATCCGGGTTGTACTGCAGCGCGAGCTTGACCGGGGTCTTCACTCCGGCATCTTCCAGAACCTTCTTGGCCTTGGCTGCATCCGGCTTGCCGTCGGTGCCGTACATGTCCTTCAGCGGCTCGGTGGCGCCGGTGAAGCCTTGCGGCACGTACGAGTAAGCCGGGGTGTAGGTGTCCTTATAGACGTTCTTCGCGATGGCTTCGCGGTCCACAAGGTGCGCCGCTGCCTGGCGTACGGCCAGTGACTTCGCTTCATCAGCATCATCGGTCTTGGCACCGTATGGCATGGAATCGAAGTTGAAGACGATGTAGCGCAGCTCGCCACCCGGTCCCTTGTGGACCGCCAGATTCTCATCCTTGCCCAAGTCTTCGATGTCGGTTGGGGTCAGCGAACGCCATGCGACGTCGATCTTGCCTTCTTGGACTTCGAGCTTCAGGTTATTGGCGTCCGCGTAGTACTTGATCGCTGCCTTGTCGTTGGCTGCAGGGCCCAGAACGCCCTGGTAGGACTCGTTAGCGCTGAAGGAGATCAGGTTGTTCTTGTTGTACGAATCAATAACGTATTGGCCTCCGAAGGCCTTGGCCTCAACGATCTTCTGGTCGTCCATGACTGCGTCTGCGGGGAAGACTTCGTCATCGACGATCGGGCCGACCGGGGAAGTCAGCACCTGCGGGAAGGTCTGGTCATTGCCGACCTTCAGCTTGAAGACTACGGTAGTGGCGTCAGGCGCCTCGATGGACTCAACGTTGCCCAGCAGCGAGGATGGGCCGTTAGGGTCCGCGATCTTCAGCTGGCGGTCGAAGGTGAACTTGACGTCCTTGGAATCAAGGTCGTGGTCATTGGCCCACTTCAAGCCCGGCTTCAGCTTGACCGTGTATTCAGTCGGGGTGGTGAACTCTGCGGACTCGGCAAGGCTCATCGATGGGTCCGGGCTGCCCGGCTCGGAGTTGAGCAGGAATGGGTAGATCTGGTTCATGACCATGAACGAACCGTTGTCGTAAGATCCAGCAGGGTCCAGGGAGGTCACTTTGTCGGTGGTGCCCAGGGTGATTGGAGCGCTGGCATCGCCGCTGCCGCCCTCTTCATTGCCACTGTCTGCAGCTTGGGTGCAGCCGGTCAGAGCCAGGGCAGAGATACCCACAACGGCTGCTGCGAGTCGCAGCCCGTTCTTCTTGCGAGTCATGAGTCATCCTTCGTCTAGGTACATGCATGGGCTGTGATGATTAACACATGCTTCACATAGCCTAAGTGATGCAGGGCACAAAATACGAATGGAACCGGCGGAAATTGGCAAAAACGTGGTCTCGACGCCCACTTTTTGTGCTTCAGCCCATAGCCTTTCTAACTCAATGGTGAGATGGGTTGGCATTCCTTCCGGCTCGTTGGCCAGGTGGCATAAGCTAGATGTCAATGATGACTCGTAGAGACGCGGCAATCGCGTTGGATATCCCAGTAGAAATGGCCAAGCGCCACGGCATTCCTTCCAAAATGAGCGAAGCAGAATTCCGTGAGCTGAACACCAATCCACCAGCTTGGTTGGAGCAGTCGCGCGCCAACCGCACCGGCAAACGCCCCGTGTGGATTCATCTGGTCTGCGAAGTCTGCGGCTTCAGCGAATACGAACGCCCCAAGAAGTGGTGGCCTGCCTTCGATTTCGTTCACTGCCACACCCACTCCCCGGCGCAGCTTCCAAAGCTGGAAAAGGGCAAGACCCGGGTGGAGTACCAAGATATTTCCGCTCATATGTTCGGCATTGTCGATGAAGGCTAAAAGCTGAATACAACACAATGGCGAAGGGTGCCGGACCGATATTGGTCCGGCACCCTTCGCTGTCGCGCAAGCTCGTGCTCTTCACTCGGTTCATCCCCCTGGGCGTCCTTTCCGCCACGGGAATGCATGCAGCGGGCAACCGGACAGAGTCCAGCATCATCCAGTGCAGGTTCCATGCACCGGCCGTCGGCTGGATCTTGCGAAGGCCTTGAGTACTGCTGCCCGAGCCCCTCGGGCATCTAGCTCGTGGAGGCCTTCCGGATTGGTACGAATTGGTTCTGCCGACTGGAATGATCCGTTGTTCTGGACGATGCGCCCCTATCCGCCCAGCTACCGCTGGTGAGCATTCTCGAGAACATCGCAGCGAGCGCATTGGAAGCCAGGGCATCCGGTGGCGCAACAGGGTCGGCAGCCCAATTCAATAGCGAAACCTAGAGGGTCGAACCAATGCAGTGAGCCAGCAAGCCCCAAGCGGCCCTTGAAGACAGGCCGAATCCCACACACCACCGGTAATCGCCGGCAATGCCGGGCGAATACGTGCCGGATGCCCACGGCCGAAGCGGATGGCCGCCGAGCTCCGTTGCAACCAGCCGTTCGTCTAACTTGAATCACGACGCGAAGAAACCCTTGGTCCAGTTCATTATCTTGAACTGGACCAAGGGTTTCTTTGGATGGCTAATTAATTGACCATGCTGGAGTCCCATTCGCTGGAACGAGCAGAATCGATGGTCGCTTGGCCCAGCACGCGGCTGTCCTGGTAGACGACCATGGTCTGGCCCGGCGCGACTCCACGCATGCCTTCGGGAAGGTTGACAACCAACTCGTCGCGGCCTTCTTCCGAGCGCTCCATGTGGGCTACCGCGGCGACCGGATCGCCGTGCGCGCGCACCTGCACCATGCAGTCGAACTTGTCTCCGCTGAAAACTTCAGCGATCGGCAGGCCAGCCCAGGAAATGCGGATGCCGCGCAGCTGGTCCACAGCCAGCAGGGCCTCTGGACCGACGATGACCTTGTTGTCCTTCGGACGGATTTCCAAGACGAAGCGCGGTTTGCCGTCGGCGGCCGGACGACCCAGTCGAAGACCCTTGCGCTGGCCAACCGTGAAGGCTTGGGCGCCTTCGTGCTCACCGAGCTGGTTGCCCTCGTGGTCAACGATCTCGCCTGGTTTCATCTCGATGCGTTCAGCCAGCCAACCGCGGGTATCGCCATCGGGAATGAAGCAGATGTCATAGCTATCTGGCTTGTTCGCCACGGTCAGTCCGCGCGCTGCGGCTTCGGCGCGAACTTCCGCCTTGGAGGGAGTCTCGGCTAGCGGGAACATGCAGTGTTCCAGCTGTTCGTGGGTCAGCACGCCCAAAACGTAGGACTGGTCCTTGGCCCAGTCTGCGGCTCGGTGCAGCTCCGGGTTGCCCTCGGAATCGCGCAGCACCTTGGCGTAGTGCCCGGTGCATACCGCGTCGAAGCCCAGGGCCAATGCCTTTTCCAGCAAGGCAGCGAACTTGATCTTCTCATTGCATCGCATGCAGGGATTCGGGGTGCGGCCAGCTTCGTATTCATCCACGAAGTCCTGCACCACGTCTTCTGCGAAGCGGTCCGAGAAGTCCCAGACGTAGTATGGGATGCCCAGCTTGTCGCAGGCACGCCATGCATCATTGGAGTCTTCCAAGGTGCAGCAACCGCGCGAACCGGTGCGAAGGGTCCCCGGCATGCGAGACAGGGCCAGGTGCACGCCGACCACATCATGGCCGGCTTCAACTGCGCGGGCCGCGGCTACCGCCGAGTCCACGCCTCCGGACATCGCTGCTAGTACTTTCATCGTGTAAAACCTGTTCCTGCCGTGTGGATGCTGCTTTCATCGGCTGCCATGCCAGCCTTCTTTGCCTGAGCATACGCTTGGGGCAAAGCCTCTAATAATGCGTCAACGTCGGCGCGTGTGGATGTATGCCCCAATGTGAAGCGTTGCACACTGCGCGAGGTGCGCGCATCGCGTCCCATAGCCAGCAAAACATGCGAAGGCTGCGGAACACCAGCGGTGCACGCCGAACCGGTGGATGATGCGATGCCAACCATGTCCAAGCCGAATAGCAAGGAGTCCCCCTCGCATTCCGGGAAGGTGAAGTGCAGATTGCCCGGGAGGCGCTGGCCCTCATTGCCCTGATCCCGTGGTCCGTTCAGCACCGCTTCCGGAATCAAGCCGGTGATCTTCTCAATCGCATATTCACGCAGTTCGCTCAGCCGCGCAGCTTCCTGCCGCAATCCAGAACGCACCGCGGTAGCCGCGGCGGCAAAGCCGGCCGCGTGGGCAGCATTCAAAGTCCCCGATCGCAGCTTGCGTTCGTGTCCACCGCCGTGCTGGACCGGGGTGAGCACAATATCGCGGCGAACCAGTAGCCCGCCGATGCCTACCGGGCCACCGATCTTATGCGCGCTAATCGCCATGGTGGCCAGATTCGAGGAGCCGAAGTCGACCGCGAGCGCACCAAAGGCCTGCACCGCATCCGAATGCACCGGGACCCCGTACTTGCCAGCTAGGGCAGCAAATTCACGGATCGGCTGAACGGTGCCGACTTCATTGTTGGCCCACATCAAGGTGGCCAAAGCGATCTGCTCGTGCTGCTCTTCAAATAGCTTTTCGGCCGCCTGCAGATCAACGACACCGTCTTCATCCACGGCGAGCCACAGCAAGGTGGCATTCTCATGGTCCTGCAGCCAGGTAGCCGTATCCAGGACCGCGTGGTGCTCAATGCCGGTGAGCACGATGGCACGCGCCTGCTCATTGGCCGCCACGCGGTTCCAGAACAGTCCCTTCAGCGCCAAGTTATCCGATTCAGTCCCACCAGATGTGAAGATCAATTCGCTGGAGTGCGCCCCGGCGGCCATGGCGATAGCTTGGCGGGCATCATCCACCGCACGGTTGGCGCGACGTCCGGCCCCATGCAAAGAAGACGGGTTTCCGGTGCGGGAATACTGTTCGGTGATGGCAGCCAGAGCTGCTGGATTCAGATCGGTGGTTGCCGCGTGATCCAGGTATACGGCGGAAGTTTTCATAACACTTCAATGGTACGGGGTGGGGCGCCCTAGTTTGAATGGCCGATCCGTGTGAATTGGCCAACCTCAATGGCCTCCAGCGCCGGATTGTTCAAGACCGCCTCAATCAATGAAGCAGGACCACCCAGGATGGTGCAATCATCAAACGGTTCTGTCGACAGCATCCAGGAATGGTCCGCCGCAAACGCCAGCGCCGGGCGCTGGCGTTGGGCGCCGTCGGCAGTTCTGGCCCATTCGGGCTGCGCCAGGAACTCCGCGTCCGCTTCGAACAGGTGGTAGTTCCGGTATCCGCCACCCAGGTCGAACGGTTCTGCCTGGATGATCTCGGGACCAAAGGCAGGTTTCTGCGCCTCGGCGAGCGCCAACTCGTACACCCGCTGGTTCTCGTCATCGCTCAATGCAGGATCCGGCTCGCGCTCAATCTGTATGCGTTCCCCGCCCGCGATAAATGCGTAACCGGCCCACAAGCCCACCACGAACTTCTGGTCTTTGGCAGAAACCCGGACCATTTCGGCGGCTAGTGCTTGCCATTGCGATTCCGGGAGCTGGTCCAGCGGCAGGTCGGTATCTACCCAGGCGTCTTCGGTCGCAGGATTGCCTTGCGCGTCCAGTCCGGCCACGGTTTCAAAAAGATCCGCGGCGGTGATGATGTGCTTGCGGCTCTGTGCCACCGTCTCCCAGCGCACCAACTGGTCATCTTCATCCAGTGCTGGGTGAAGGATGCGGACGTAGCGTTCGTAGCCATGCGGGATCTGGGCTACTACCGTGCTGGGGTCGGCTGATGCACAAGCTGCGGCGATCCATTGCCCGTGGGCTGCGGAGAGGTGTGAAAACTGCATGGTCCAAGCCTAGCGAGAGCAGCGGGCGGATTCCTCCTCCGAACCGTGGTCGGTGGTATGAATAGAGGAACAACTGATGACGTGTCGATTCCAGCTAAGGGAGCCTTCCTGCATGTTCAAGCCTGATTTCTTGGTTCCAGTCCATGATTTCTCCCAGCGCTCCCTGGATTTCTCACAGCGGATCGCGGTGATGGCAGTGATCAACCGCACTCCGGATTCTTTCTACGATGCCGGGTCGACCTTTGGCTTGGATGATGCTGTGGCCGCTGCCATGCGTGCGGTCGAGGCAGGTGCTGACTGGGTGGATATCGGCGGAGTCCCCTTCTCTCCGGGCCCGGAGCTCCCGTGGCAGGAGGAAGCAGAGCGAATTGTGCCGGTTATCCATCAAGTGCGTAGCCGCAGTTCGGTGATTATTTCTGCAGACACTTTCCATCCACAGGTGGCGCAGGCTGCCATTGATGCCGGCGCTGATGTCATCAATGACACCACAGGCTTTTCCTATCCCGGTTTGGCCCGGGTGGTAGCCAAGAACAACGTGCATGTGGTGATCACCCATTCGCTAGCCAAGCCCCGCACCGTTTACCCGCGCCCTAGCTACGACGATGTGGTGGCCGAGATCCGCCAGTATCTGCTGGAGAAAATCCAGATTGCGTTGGACGCTGGTGTTTCTCCGGCAAAGATCATTGTTGATCCAGGGCACGACCTGAACAAGAACACCCGCCACACTCTGGATTTGACCGCTGGGTTCCAGGCCTTTGCCGATTTGGGCTATCCGGCCTTGGCAGCGGTCTCGAACAAGGACTTCATCGGTGAAACCTTGAACTTGCCGAAGGCTGAGCGCATGGTTGGTTCTATGGTGGCAGCAACGATCTGTGCCATGAACGGTGCCCGCATATTGCGGATGCACAATATTCCTGAATCGGTGCAGACAGTACGCCTGCTCGAAGCAGCACAAGGGTGGCGGGAGCCTGCCTACCAGATACACAACATGGGGGATGTCAATCCTCCTGCTCACCCAGAACCCGAAGTCAGCAAGTAAGGATTTTCCCAGATGCGTGCCCTGCTTCCCCAACCAGCAGATCAGGTTGATGACCAGTTCCTGCTTGAGCGCTATTCCAGCGAGCATCGCCCATTCGTGCGTTTCAACTTCGTCAGCAGCATCGACGGAAGTGCCCAGGTTGATGGGCTCTCCAAAGCATTGGGCTCTCCTGGCGATCAGAGGGTTTTCGCACTCTTGCGCCGGCTTGCCGACGTGATCATGGTGGGTGCTGGAACGGTTCGTGCCGAGGGCTACGAAGGCCAGCTCCTGTCCGCGGAGGACATGGCGTGGCGTATCGAACATGGCCTGCCGCCACAGCCCGTGCTGGCGCTCATCTCACGAGGATTGCATCTGGAGCCAACGGCCCCGGTGTTTGCCCAATCCCCGGTTCCGGTTCTGCTTTTCACCAGCGTTCAGGTCACCGACGAACAGCGTCGGTCCTTTGGACCCAATGCCACTCTCGTGCAGGTTTCCGAAACCGAGGGCGGGTGTGATCCGACCGAAATCATCGCATATCTGCATTCCAAGGGATACGGCTTCATCCACGCTGAAGGCGGTCCTCACGTTTTTGGGCAGTTCGCCTCGGCTGGCGCGGTGGATTCGGTTTGCATCAGCTACTCTCCTGTCCTTGTGGCAGGTGATGGCATGAGAATAGCGGTTCACGATCGTCAGGGGTTCCACGCCTTCGAGCTGCATTCCTTGTTTGAAGAGGACAGCATGCTCTTCTGCGACTATCGACTTAGGAAATCAGCTGGATCCCCGCGGGAATAACAGCTAGCTCAAAGGACCCGGCCCCCATGCATTCCCCGTCAGCATAGCTGTCCCGGGATGTCTCGATGCGGGCCCGCGTGAGGTTTGCGCTGACCTTCCATGGATGCGGCGCTCCGGTGAGGATCCTTGCCAGATACGGAAGGACCCGCAGAATATTTGGTCCGCGTACGATAGCCAATTCCGCGGTACCGTCGGTGAAATCAGCATGCGGGAAGAGCTTGATGCCGCCACCAAGGGACTTGATATTCGCGACGCTGGCGGCCAGGACGCTTCCGCTGAATCGCAGCCCGTCGGCCCTCACCCCACTGGGGCATCCGCGCAGCTGGGGAAGGCACAGGATCAAACCGGCGATATACCGCAGTGCTCCCAGCTGCCGCGGCAACGCGTTGGCTTTCGCGTTGACGGTGGCTTCAAATCCCCAGGACACGGCACCCAGTGCATAGCGCGGTGTTCTGCCGGCCTGGTCAAACCGCAGCTCCAGCACGTCAATGGGCATAGTTGCTCCCGGCTGCTTGCAAAACGCAATCACCTTGGCCAAGGATTCTTCTGCATTCGCGTCCCCTGTCATGCGCCAGAAGTCGTTGCCGCTGCCTGCGGGGATGACACCGATGGGAATCGAAGTTCCCGCAACGTGCTGGATGCAGTGGTGGATCAGCCCATCACCGCCAATGATGACGATCGCCCGCGAAGCTCTGAGCTGGTCCCCCACCAGTTCCACGCTCGTCCTTGAAGTATCAACTAGCCCATGTTCCAGCCCGAGCTTGCCAAGCGCGTGGGCAAGCTGCTGGGCAAGGCGCATCCCCCGGCCTCGGCCTGAGGCGGGGTGGAAGATGATGCGGATTTCTGCGGTGCGACCAAACGAGCTCATGACCATAGAGATTACCCAGCAACTTGACGCTTCTACAAAGAATTTGCTGGGTTGGATTCGCTAAACTGGGGAACACTGGCCATCCGGTCTTTTTCACCGAGAGGATTCCTCCGTTCAATGAGTACACCAAGCCCATACGAAATTCTTGGTGTCGCGCCTACTGCGAGCATGGAAGATATCAAGGTCGCTTACCGAAGGGCCGCTCGCGCGACCCATCCCGATCTCGGTGGCAGCGAAGAAAAGTTCAAAGAAGTACAGCGCGCTTTCCAGCAGCTCAGCGAGATGGCGTCTCCGCTGGGTTATGAGCAGACCTTCCAGTCTCCGGGCAACGCTCCACGCGCCGGGTTCAGCGCCCGTCCTTTTGACGAGCGCCTGCGCAAGAGCCCTCAGCAGCCCAAGGCGCAGTTGCCCACCGAATATGTTCCACCGTTCTCGGATACGTCTCCTACATTGCTGGACAGAAAAGTCTGTGAGCAGCGCGTTCATGGAGAACCCCGAAAACGCGGTCTGTTCTCCAACCGTGCACGGCTGATCCGCGAGGCGCAGACCATCAACCTGCTTTCCAAGAACGTCCTGAATATCTTGCCAGCTGCCCGTTTGGTCAACGGCCTGCGTTCGCCCGCGTCGGGGCACTACGATCATGTGCTGATTGCCGGTTACCGCATGGCGGTGATCAATACGATGACTCTGCCCGATGGCTACTATTCATTTGATGGCAATGTCTTGCGCCACGGCAATAAGCTGACGCAGCCTCCGCAGTTCTCCATCTCCGGTTTGCAACGGCAATTCATGCAGATGAACGTAGTTGCGTTCACCTTGGTGCTTTCTGCCAACGGCAATCACCACGAACCGGTCATTGAGTACCGGCGCAATGCCGATCCAACACTTGCATCGACTCCGAATGTGCTCAATGCAGCGGGATTGATTCGCGAGTTGAAACTCTTCTTGGGCTCTGGCCCATCGCCGAATGTCGTCGATCGCCTAGCCCTGGCGCAGTTACGTGAAGCGATGTACTAAGGTCAATGGCCTATTTCTTGTTGGTGAGAGCTTAAACTGGTTGAGTGTTTCGTATCGTTTTCAATGCCCCAGAGATCCCGGGTAATTCCGGCAACGCTATCCGACTAGCCGCCATCACCGGCGCAGAACTGCATTTGGTCAAGCCATTAGGCTTCAACTTCGAGGATGCCAACCTGCGTCGCGCAGGATTGGACTACCACGACCTGGCTTACGTCACGGTGCATGAAAATCTTGACGCAGCCTTTGAAGCACTGGGAGAAGGCCGGGTCTTTGCCTTCACATCCGAAGGAACTACTGTCTATTCGGATATCAGCTACGAGGCCAGCGACATCCTGCTCTTCGGCCGTGAATCGGTTGGCTTGAGCGCAGAAGACAAGAAGCATCCGCGCATCAACGACCTGGTCCGCTTGCCGATGCTTCCAGGCCGCCGATCGATGAATCTGGCCAATACCGCTTCGGTGGTAGCCTTCGAAGCTTGGCGCCAGCACGGCTTCGCTGGCGCATAAAGTACCAGCCAGCCCGCGCCACGCATACAGCTTTACCTAATCTTTATAAAGTAGGCTCGAGTCTGTACCCGCAGTTTTCGGGTATTGAACTGTGCCGACTACATTTCGGGAGAATCCAAGACAATGAACGGTAGCCATTCTCAGCACCGCGACGAGCCCCAGGACGAGAACCTGGGTCTAGATCTGGTGAGCCAAGTGGCCAGCAGTTCACGTGCAGCCAAGAAAAAGCCTAAGCGCTGGATCTTCGCTGTCACGGGACTTGCCATCATCGTTGTCCTAGCGGTGGTCATTTTCTCCCTGCTCAATGGAGGCACCAAGGCGTCCAAAGCATCCAAGGCCGATGATGCAGTCACCGAGACCGTCGAATTGAAGAGCGGAGGCCAAGCGGTGCTCAGCTCGTCGAAGTCCGAAAGCGCTGTGGGTGTCGAGCTCTCCGAGCTGCCTGCCCTGGACGGTTCGGAACAGTACGTTGCATGGGCCGTGCATGAGTCCGGCAGCGTCTCCGTGATCGTTTCCAGCACCGGTGAAGATGCCGCGGCTGGGCTGTCTCCAGCTGAAGACGTGATTGCCCTCCACATCACCATTGAGGGATCCAAGATCCCTGACGCTCCATCTGAAGATGCTGAAGCATCGGTCGACCTGCCACTGGCTCAAGACAAGGCAACGGAAGACGAGAGCTAGCAGCTCACCTCTGGCCAGCCAAAAAGTTCGGGGCGAAGATCAATTCTTGATCTTCGCCCCGAACTTTTTCCGGTCTGCTTTGCCTGGATACTCAGAACCCGGCTATCGTGTCGCGGGCGTTCACGGCAACTGCGTGGAATGCTTCGGCAAGCTTGCCCTTTCCCAGCTGGCCACGCTCGGCGTTTTCCTCGCACTGCTGCAAAACGTAGTTTTCCATGGCGGCAACATCCGGGTGCTGGGTGAAGTGCGAACGCAAGGCGTCCATCTTCTTCTCGAAGAATTCGGTGATGTCCACATAGGCGTTCTCGCGTTCCTGCGGAGCCCCGCACAACCAGAGCCAAGGCACCTTGTAGGCTTCCAGTCCTTCGCCATGCAGCAGCTCCGGGTAGGAGAACGGATTCTCCACCGCCGGGTAGATCGCACGGGTGACCGCTTCACCGCAGGCCAGATGGTCTGGGTGCGAGGCCTGTATCCGATCCCACTTGCGCTCCGGGTGCATTGCAATCACGATGGTTGGCTTCACCTGGCGCATCAGCCGGACCACCTTGCGCATGACATCGTGGTTGGCTTCCAGGAAGCCATCGCGTTCGCCAAGGAAGTGGACCGTTTTCACACCCACCTTGGCGGCGGCCTGTTTCTGCTCTTCGTGGCGCAGCTTAGCCGTTTCCTCAGGATCCCGGTCATCAAAACCGCCGGCGTCGCCGTCAGTCATGATGCAATACTGAACCTCTGCCCCCGCCGCGGTCAGGGCCGCTACCGTCCCGGCTGCCCCAAAGTCCAGATCATCGGGATGGGCGCCGAAGGCCAGGACCCGTTGGGCGCCTGCACCAATGAATTGCGCTGTATCGATCATGCCTTGCGACGTCGAATCTCTTCGGCGGCCTGCGGCAGGACCTTGGCCAGGTCACCAACGATACCCAGGTCTGCGATCTCGAACACCGGGGCGTCGACATCCTTGTTGATCGCGATGATGAACTTGCTGGTCTGCATTCCGGCCTTCTGCTGTATCGCTCCCGAGATGCCGGCAGAGATGTACAGCTGCGGTGCGACGGTGGCACCGGTCTGGCCGATCTGCGCATCGTGCGAGATCCAGCCGGCATCGGTAGCTGCACGAGAAGCGCCCACGGCAGCTCCCAGGGCATCGGCAAGGTCTTCAACCGGGCCAAAGTCTCCGTTGACACCACGACCACCAGCAACCACGACGCGCGCTTCGGTCAGGGCAGGTCGATCACTTGCGCCTTTCGCCTCCGCCGCAGCAATCCGGACCTTGGCATCGTTGGAGTTCTCCAAAGCCAATTCCTCAACTGCCAAGGCGGTGCTGGAGGCCGCTGGCGCGTCTTCGATGCTGTTCGGCTTCAAGGTGGCAAACAGGGTGCCGTTGGTTGCCCTGGCCTGAACGCTGTAGCTTCCTGCCAGTTCATCCTTGGTAGCTACAAGATCCCCGCTGATGCCAATGACGTCGGTGATAATCGCACCGTTGCGGCGCACAGCCAAACGGGCACCGAGCTCACGGCTGAAATTGTCATTAGCAAGCAAGACCAATTTGGCGGCAGTAGCCTGCACGGCTGCGTCAAGCACGGAAATTTCGTGCTGGCCGAAAACTGGGGCATCGCCGGAAGCGGTGAATAGCTTCACCACGCCATAGGAAGCGAGAACCTGCTGGGCTTCGTCGCTGACTTGGTTGGCAACGGCCACGGCCGGGTTCTCGAAACCAGAGACCAGGGTCAGCAGTTCGCGCTGGCCTTTGGAGGGAGCCGCGGAAAGCTCAGTGAAAAATACTAGTGCTGAAGGCATGTTCAATATTCCTTAGATCAGCTTCTGTTCGGCCAAGAAATCAACCAAGGCGATACCTGCCTGGCCGCTGTCGTTGATGACCGTTCCGGCTTGGCGCGCAGGGCGGGCTTCAGCTGCGATAACTTCGGTGTTCGAGCCGAGGGCGCCGACCGCGGCTGCATCCAGGCCGATAGCGGCCAGGTCCAGCTCGGTGACAGTCTTCTTCTTGGCAGCCATGATTGCCTTGAAATTCGGGTAGCGCGGCTCGTTGGCCTGGTCGGTGACCGAGAGCACTGCCGGCAGGTTCGCCTTCAGGGTCAAAGTGCGGTCCAGGTGATCGCGCTTAATGGCCAGTTCACGCTGTGCGGCATCGAACTCAACGGCCAGCGCGTGAGTCAGCTGCGCAAAGCCCAGCCGTTCTGCGAGCTGGGCTGGAACAACCGAGGTTTCAGCGTCGGTCGAGGACATCCCGGTAATAACCAGGTCCACGTTGCCGGCATGCTCAACCAGCGCCGCAAGCGCTTTCGACGTGGCGATGGTGTCGGAACCGGCCAAGGCGTCATCGTTCAGATGCAGCCCTGAGCTGGCACCCATCTGCAGGGCCTTCTTGACGGAGTTGCCCGATCCCTTGCCGCCCATGGTCGCGGCGATGACTTCATGCCCGGCGGCGAATCCGCCGTTGGCTTCCACGATGGAAACAGCAGCTTCCACGGCGTATTCGTCAAGTTCGGAGAGTACTGATTCTGCACGGTCAAGGCGCAGCGTTCCCGAATCGATATGACGGTCAAATTGAACATCTGGGACGTGTTTGACCAGGACCACTATTTTCAGTGGAGTGGTGCTTTCCTCGCTCATTCGCGCCTTCCTACGAGCTTCGATGCCCGCACCGGTGCGGGGCACCGGGGCAGGCTAATTCCTTCAGTGTCTATCGTATCGACACAATGCAGTTCACTGGGTGTTTATCGCTCTCAGATCAACAAGTGACGCGGGCTAGTCGATCACCAGCCCGCGTTACTTGTTTCACAGCGTCATCATGACGATTTGTTTAGTTATTTGACAGCGCTCCGACAGTTGCTGTTGCGGTCTGTTCCTTGCCATTGCGAAGGTAGCTGATTTCCACTTCTCCCCCGGCTGGAATCTCGCGGATGGCCGCGGTCACGGTCTGCGAGTCCTGGACTGCACGGCCGTTGACGCCGGTGATCACGTCACCGGACTTCAGACCGGCCTTATCAGCTGCCGAGTCAGGGCTAATTTCAACAACGCGGGCACCCACCGAGAACGCCGAAGCGTTCTGCTGGTTCGATCCAGCTGCGCCCTGCGGGGTCACCGTGGCTCCGAGCAGACCGTGGGTAGCCACGCCGTTATCGATCAGTTCCTGGGCAACACGCTTTGCGTAGTCGATAGGGATCGCGAAGCCAACGCCAATCGATCCGCCTTCTTCACTGTTGCCTGCCGAGGCAATAGCAACGTTGACACCAATGATTTCACCATTGGCGTTGACCAATGCGCCGCCGGAATTGCCGTGGTTGATCGCCGCGTCAGTCTGGATGACGTTTACGTAGATCGAACCGCTTGAACGCTGCTGCTCTTGTTCCTGTCCCGGGAATTGGAAGTTGAATTGGTTGCCATCCCCGCCCTCGCTCTGGTCGCTTTCCTTCGGAACGGCCGAAGAAGCGATGGAGATGGTGCGGTTCAAGGTGGAAATGATGCCGTCGGTGACGGTGCCGCTTAGACCCAGCGGTGCGCCGATGGCGACAGCGGTATCCCCGACATTCAGCTCGGCCGAGGAACCCACGGCGGCAGGCACCAGGCCGTCGGCCGGGATATTGATGACTGCCAGGTCCGATAGAGGATCTGTGCCTACCACGGTGGCACTATGCACCGAACCGTCGTTCATCTGGACCGAAATTTTGGGATTGGCAACTTCGCCACCCAGGGTAACCACGTGGGTGTTGGTCAGAATATTGCCCTTGTCGTCCATGACGATGCCCGATCCGGAACCGCCAGAACCGTTGCCGGAAACCTCGATGGTCACCACGCTTGGGCTTGCCTTGGCGGCAGCGGCGGTGACTTCGGTGACCTTGTCCGGGTTGTTGATCACCACGCCCTCACGCGGCGAACTGCTCACCGAGGAAGACCCCGCGTCGTCATTCATCAGGTAGGTCGTGCCAGCGGCAGTGACGCCACCTACCAAGGCCGCGGCAATCATTCCGGCGATGAGCGTGCTGCCAGAGAAGGACTTCTTGTCCTTGGAAGGCTTCTCGGGCGGGATCGGGTAATTCGCAGGCTCGTTGGACGGAGGGCCGTAAGGGGAACCGTAGGGAGAGCCGTTCTGGACTTGCTGGGCGTCGGAATGCTGTCCGTGGGAGTGGGCCGCGTTCTGCGTTCTGTCAACGGACGGCGCGGGGTAAACGCTGGTTGGATTCTCGCTGGCGCTTGGAGCCTGATTCACTCGCGGGTAGCGCACCGTAGGTTCGGCCGAAGCAATTGGGTCGTTATTGGTGTCGTTAATTGGCTCTGCTGAATCGCCCGCATCGTTCCCACGTGGCTCATTCGGTGTCTGGCTCATGGCTTGCCTCTTTCGAACTGTCGAATCTCTTGAGTTCTATTATCCAACTCTGGTCTGTGGCATCGAATTGTGGTGTCTGAGCACCGGCTGTGAGTTAACTATTCTGCCAGCTGAATGTCGTAGACGTTGTTCATTAGGGCAAATAGAATCAATCATAAGTGTGAACCCAATCTCGGGGATCACCAGATCGGGATTCTCCCGATTTTAGATTGACTGATGCATTTCAGGTGGGGAACAAGACATGCGTATGAAAGCTCGACGGCTGATTGCTGGAGCAATATTGGCAACGGTAGCCTCTTTCGGCTTATCGGCACCTGCGATGGCTGAATCGCCTGTAACGATTCCACCTGGCGACTTCGTCGTCGATTCTTCAGGCGTGCTCGGCTCCGACGAAACGCGTTTGGAATCCGAAATTAAGGAACTTCGCAGCAATACCGGACTAAACCTGTTTGCGATATTCGTCGACGAGTTCTCCAACCCAGACCAGGCAGATCAATGGGCCGCCGAAGTTGCCAACCAAAAGGGTTTGGGCAGCGCTGACTCCATCCTGGTGGTGGCAACCGAGACCCGCCAAGCATATTTTGCTGGCGCCGAAGGCGGTCCGATTGCCAAAGCCGATACTGAAATCTACAGCAGCCAAATCAGCCCGGCACTCAGTGAGAAAAACTGGGCCGGTGCAGTCGAGGGGGCCATCGCTGGCATGCGCAGCGTTGAAGGTGGAGGCAGCCCAGATGGTTCATCCTCTGGCGGTGGTTTCCTAACCGTCGTACTGGCCATTGGTGCCGTTGCTGTGGTTGGGTTCCTTTTCCTTTCACGGCGCAGCAAGAAGAAGACCGCGCAACTCGGCCAGAGCCAAGGCCAACACCCAGGACAGTACGGCGCCCCTGCTCCGCAGCAGCAACTGGTCCCCCTGGACAAGCTCCGTTTGCAGGCAGACCAATTGCTGGTGGCTGCAGATGACTCGATCCGTTCTTCGCAGCAAGAATTGGGCTTCGCCGAAGCACAATACGGCAAGCAGGCTGTCCAGGTCTATGTGGAGGATATTGAACAAGCCAAGAACCACCTGACTGAATCTTTCCGCCTGCAGCAGCAGTTGGATGACGATATCCCCGATACCGAGCAAGATCAGCGTTCATGGTTGAATGAAATCATCGACCGTTGCAAGAAGGTCAACAGTTCCCTGCAGGCCCATGCTGACGAGTTCAAGCAATTGCGCCAGCTGGAGCAGAATGCCGAGGATCGCATTACTGAGGTATCGGCGAACCAGGAACCGCTCAACCAGAGGCTGTCGGCCCGCGTGGCAGACTTGGAACGCCTTGCCGGCCAATATGACGCCAGCGCAGTATCGCAGATCAAGGACAACGCCGACCAGGCCGCCGAGCGCCTGACCTTTGCTTCTTCCGCCTTGAAGCAGGCATCAGAGAAACTGGCCACTGACCGATCCAATGCCGCGATCTTGATCCAGAATGCGGAAGAAGCCCACGACCAGGCCGATGTGCTGCTCAAGGCCATCAACAAGGCTGGCGAAGCCTTGGGGCAGGCCCAGCAAGACTTGAAGTCCGCAATCGCGCTGGCCGAACGCGACCTGGCTCAAGCGAACGCCTTCGTTGGCAACGGAGCAAATCCCCGCCTTTCCAGCGCCGCGGCCGGTGTCGAAAGCACTCTGGCGAATACCAAGCAAGCACTGAGCAGCGGCAAATACAACCCGCTGGCTTTGATCACCCAGCTCGATGAGTCCGTTCGCCCGCTTTCAGAAGCTCTTTCAAGTACGCGTAACCAGGCTCAGCAGGAACAATCAGCCCGTGCACAACTGGATTCGTTGCTGCACACCGCAGCGTCGCGCATCAGCGGTACCGACGATTACATCCGTGCCCGTCGCGGCGGCGTCCGCTCTTCAGCTCGAACCCGCCTTGCTGAGGCGCAGCGCACCTTCGATGAGGCGCGCTCGCTTTCTGGCAGCGATCCGCTGCGTGCTGTAGGTTCCGCACAGCGTGCCATTCAGCTAGCTGACCAAGCTGCGCAGATGGCCGAAAGCGACGTCAGCGGATTCGACGGCTTCGGCGACTCGCGCGGTTACGGGAACTACGGCCGTGGCCGCGGGGGCGGGATGTTTGATGGCATCGGTGGCGCGATGCTCGGAGGCATCCTGATCAATACCATCCTCGGCGGCGGAGGCCATGGCGGTCATTCCGATGGCGGCGACGGTGGAGGTTTCTTTGGCGGGGGCGGCTTCGGTGGCTTCGGCGGCGGAGGCGGCTTTGGAGGAGGTGACTTCGGAGGCGGAGGAGGCGGCAACTTCTAGCTTGCCGGACCAGTTTCACCAGAAGGTTTCAAGTTCATAGTGTTTTCTTGACGGACAGAAAGGTCCAACCATGATCAAGCAGTCAATCTTCGGACGCATTTCCCAGTTGGCCAAGGCCAATATCAATGCAATGCTCGACTCAGCTGAAGATCCCCAGAAAATGATGGATCAGATGGTGCGCGACTACAACGACAATATTGCTGAAGCAGAGCAGGCGATTGCCCAGACCATCGGCAACTTGCGCATGCTGGAAGACGACTTCCGCGAAGACGAGCAGGCAGCTTCCGAGTGGGGCAACAAGGCTCTGGCAGCATCCAACAAGGCAGAAGAGTTCCGTGTTGCAGGCAATGCCGATGATGCCTCGAAGTTCGACAACTTGGCTAAGGTCGCCATCCAGCGCCAGATGCAGGCCGAGTCCGAGATGAAGACCGCCGAGCCGACGATCGCTTCGCAACGCGAGATCGTGGACAAGCTCAAAAGCGGCTTGAACATGATGAAGGAAAAGCGTACCGAACTGGCAAGCAAGCGCGACGAGCTGGTCGCCCGTTCCAAGTCGGCACACGCTCAAAACCAGGTCAATGAAGCCATCAAGTCCGTGAACATCATGGATCCGTCCAGCGAAATTGGTCGCTTCGAAGAAAAGGTTCGTCGCGAAGAAGCCCGCGTTCGCGGTGCTGCAGAATTGCAGGCATCAAGCCTGGACTCCCAGTTCGAGTCTCTGGAAGATCTGGGTGAGCAGACCGAGGTGGAAGCCCGTCTGGCCGCTCTGAAGGCCAAACAAACCGATGCTTTGGAGAGCTAAACTTTCTGCTCTCTGAACTGTGTCAATTGGCTGGCAGTGCGAAAGCATTGCCAGCCAACTTCTTTAATGCTTAAACCAAAAGCGGAGACCCTTCCGGATCTCCGCTTCCACTTTCGTGGCGGGGAGAGGATTTGAACCTCTGACCTCCGGGTTATGAGCCCGGCGAGCTACCGAACTGCTCCACCCCGCGTCGGTAAATACAACATTACCAATCAGTGAATGACTTGGCC
Source organism: Glutamicibacter sp. NPDC087661 (assembly GCF_044743275.1). Lineage (NCBI taxonomy): Bacteria > Bacillati > Actinomycetota > Actinomycetes > Micrococcales > Micrococcaceae > Glutamicibacter > Glutamicibacter sp. NPDC087661. Next base: position 518,337 of record NZ_JBIUWE010000001.1, on the reverse strand, counting down.
AATCCTGGGATAGTGCATTGCGTCACCAAGAGACCCCTGGCTCATGAAGCGGGGAAATCGCCCCACTCCCCACGGCATCTCCACAGGGTCAAGGGAAAGCTTTTCAGGACCATCCGGCGGGCTCGAAACAAAATCAACGCCATGGGTCCGCTGCCTGTCCGCCTCGGCCCAGTGAATGCGGACATATTAGTTGCTCCCCCATCGGGAAGTCGATCATGTGCCTACTGGCGCTTGGCCACGCTCACCCGTTGGCGCCGTCCTGAGAAATCCAATTAAACCAAAAACGGAGACCCTTCCGGATCTCCGTTTCCACTTTCGTGGCGGGGAGAGGATTTGAACCTCTGACCTCCGGGTTATGAGCCCGGCGAGCTACCGAACTGCTCCACCCCGCGTCGGTAAATACAACATTACCAATCAGTGAATGACTTGGCCAATCCTGGGATAGTGCATTGCATCACCAGGACACCCCCGGCTCGCGAAGCGGGGGCAACCGCCCAACTCTGCACAGGCTCTCCCCCGGATGAAGGGAAAGCTTTTCAGACCCATCCGGCGAGCTTGAATAAAAATAAAGGGCTATAGGCAATAAAGTGTGTCTGAAAACCTGATCCTGCCCCGGACAGCCGGGGCAGGATCAAGGTTCACATGGGTATTGAATCCATAAGTGTGAAGCTTACTGGACAATCCCATACTTGTATTATCTGTCATTCCCGACTGAAGAAAAACGGAACCACCTCCAAAGGAACCCAGCGCTGGCGCTGCATCACCTGCAATGCCAGCACCGTTTTCAAACGCGAAGACACCACCGCCCGCAACCAACTCACCGGCTTCGTCACCTGGCTGATGAGCAAACATTCCCAAGCCGAATTCGGCGGCGGAACCGGCCGCACCTTCCGGCATCAGACCGCTTGGTGCTGGAACGTGCACCCCTACCTGCATCACACCGGCGAAGTCTTCGACGAGATCCAAGTCGACGGCATCTATCTGCGCCAAGGCTGGTGCCTGCTGATCGCCATCGCTCACGGACGTGTCATCGGATGGCAGTGGTGCGACCGCGAAAAAGCCGAGGCCTGGACCGTGTTGCTGCAGCATTTCCCCGGACCGAAAGTCGTGGTGACCGACGGCGGATCAGGCCTGATGAAAGCGCTCAAAGAGTTCTGGCCGAACGTGAAAATTCAACGCTGCTTGGTGCATATCCAGCGCAACGTGCGCACCTACCTGACCCTGAATCCGCGTTTGCCTGCAGGGAAGTCATTACGTCGATTGAGCCTGAAACTCACGAAAATCCGGACGCAGGAAGCCGCAGCAGAATGGATTGCCGCCTTCGCTGCGTGGCATGCCGAAAACCACGAGCTGATCAATGAACGCACCTACGCTGCTGACTGGTCCGGTGCCTGGCCGCGGGGCCTGCGACGCAACCGCAAGTGGTGGTACACCCACGATCGGCTACGCAGCGCCTACGAGTCCATGAATAACGCCCTGCGACGCGGGCACCTGTTCACCTACCTGGATACAGATCTGAACGGCTTGGGGATCAACGCGACGACGAACATGATTGAAGGTGCGGTGAACTCCGGCATCCGGGCCATGATTTTCTATCACCGAGGGATGCCCATTGAGCATCGCCGGCGGGCGTGCGAGTGGTTCTGCTGGACGCATGCGGATGACGGGAACCACCCGGCCTTGCGGACACTGTTGCGCCCGGAGCATTACACTCCCGAAGCGAAGAAGAAGGCGCAGCACATAGTTGATGAAGCACCAATCGGCCCGGAGCTTTATGGCACTGGCGCCAGCACTGAGGATGGGCAATTCATTCGCAGTGAGTGGATGAGGAATATCTACTAGAGCAGGGTTTTAAGGTTGTCTGGCCCGGGAACACGCCCGGGTCAGACACACTTTATTGCCTATAGCCCAAAATAAACGCCACGGTCGCCCATTGGCGCAGGCCTGAGAAGTCCGGTTAAACCAAAAACGGAGACCCTTCCGGATCTCCGTTTCCACTTTCGTGGCGGGGAGAGGATTTGAACCTCTGACCTCCGGGTTATGAGCCCGGCGAGCTACCGAACTGCTCCACCCCGCGTCGGTAAATACAACATTACCAACTGGTGAACTCAATAGCGAATCGAAAAGAGTGTCCTTAATCGCACTACGCCTAAATGTCCGACCTGATCCGAATTATCCTTTGGTTATATCCAGATGCCTCGGCCCGGCGTTACCCGGGTTTCAAAGACCCCAGGGGTCTTCCGCCGCATGATTGCACACTCCGGCGGGTAGCCCGTCGCCACAAGGTGCCTGAGAGTCTGCTGCGATCACCCTAGCCCGCTCAGGGGAAGATTCTCGGGCCTTCCAGCGCCCGGGGCCCTGCGGTAGGCCTGGAACTGCGTCAGCCTTCGGCCCCAACTTACACATATGCCGGCGACCGCCCCCTTCCCGTACATGGGTTGACGGCAGTTCCCGCATCAATTCACGGGTACTGATCCGGCAACGGGCAACTTGCAGATTAACGCAAAATGGAGATCCGTTAGGATCTCCATTTTGCCATTCGTGGCGGGGGCAAGATTTGAACTTGCGACCTCCGGGTTATGAGCCCGGCGAGCTACCGAACTGCTCCACCCCGCGATGACTAGACAATTCTTGCATCATCGCGGAGTGAAAGCAAATCGGTCAGCTGATGCTAGTGCTTAGCCTTCAGCACCGTCCTGGGGTGCTGGCGATTGGGCTGCGTCCTGATTTTGTCCGTCGTCCAGTTTCACATCCCCGTCAACCTCGGTGCCGTTGATGGCCGCATCTGCGTCCATCGCGCGGGTCAAGGCATCCTCCAACTGCTTCTGCGATTCGCCGTAGGCTCCGAAGTCACTCTTGGCCAGCGCTTCCTGGCCATTCTTGATGGCTTCATTCGCATCAGCCAGAGCTTCGGAGAGCTTCTGGGTATCAGTCTTGGTTGGTTCCTTCTCGCCCTTTGGATCATCCTCTGGCGTAACGCCTTCGGTCTCACCAGTCACTGCACCGGACTCACCGCCGAAGACCTCATCCAGTGCTTCAGCCAAGGTATCGGCGAAGCCAACCTTGTCGCCGAAGGAAACCAGGACCTTACGCAAGGTCGGGTAGCTGGTCTGTCCCGAGGACTGAACGTAGACCGGCTGAACGTAGAGGATACCGCCGCCAACTGGCAGCGACAGCAGGTTGCCGTTCTTGACCTCCGAAGCACCCTGACGCAGCAGGTTCAATTCAGTGGTCACGCGTGTGTTGGTATCGAAGTTCTGCTGTGCTTGGCCTGGGCCAGGAACCGCAGTATCTCGTGGCAGCTCGAGCAGGCGCAGCTTGCCGTAGTCTTCGGCCTTCGCCCCAGGTTCGGAGCCGGCATCGGCGTTGGCCGAAAGGAAGCCGAAGAGCACGTTGCGCTGCTGGCCGTTGGCCGCGGCAGCAGGGATAAACGTCGAGGTCAGCGAGAACGACGCTTCATCCTGGGTCGGCATCTTCAAGGACATGAAGTATGGCGGCTGCTTCACGCCAGCGGCGGATGAGGTCGGATCATCCGGCACAGCCCACGCGTCGTTGGACTCGTAGAACGCGTCCGGGTTGTCCACGTGGTAGGTGGTTAGCACTTCGCGCTGCACCTTGAACATGTCCTCAGGGTAACGTACGTGCTCCATCAACTCAGCCGACATGTCATCCAACGGGTTCAATGCCGTAGGGAAGACCTTCTGCCAGGACTGCAGGATCGGGTCTTCGGTGTCCCAGGCGTAAAGCTTGACCGTTCCGTCATAGGCGTCGACGGTGGCCTTCACCGAGTTGCGCAGGTAGTTCACGCGGCCGGTCAAAGACAGGTCCTGCGCATTAGTCAGCGAGTCGGTCACTGCCGAGTCCAATTGCTGCTGCTGCGAATACGGGAAGTCGTTGGAGGTGGTGTAGCCATCGATGATCCACTGCACGCGGCCATCAATGATGGCAGGGTACGCCTGGGAATCCAGCGTCAGGTACGGAGCAACCTTGCTCACGCGATCGCGAGGATCACGATCGTAGAGGATCTGCGATTCGCTATTGACGTTCTGTGAGAGCAAGAGGTCAGTGGAGGCGAACTTCAGTGCGTAGACCAAGCGGTTGAACATGTTGCCAACGTTCGGACCGCCATCGCCCTGGAAGGTATAGCGGGTGTCTTGGTTCTCGCCACCGGTACCTGGACGGTCAAGTTCCTGGTCGGTCCATCCCTCATCCGGCCCGCCGACAATGGAGTAGGACGGAGAATTCTCACCGAAGTAGATCCGCGGCTCGTAATCCTCGTCGGTAATCAAATCACCGGAGGTCGGGATGCCACCGAGCATGAAGTCCGGACGACCACCGGCAGCCACGCGGTTACCGTAGGCAGCCACCAGGCCGTAGCCATGGGTGTAGTTGATGTGCTGGTTCACCCACGTGTCGGTTGGGTCCACGTTCACTTCACGGGCGGCAATAACGGTATCTTCCACCTTGCCGTCGATCTCGTAACGGTCGACGTTAAGGGTCTCGGCGAAGGTGTAGTAGCCGCGGAACTGCTGCAGCTGCGCGAAAGCAGCCGAAACCAGGTTTGGATCCAGCAGGCGGATATTCGCGGTGGTTGAGGTTTCCTCGGCCAGCGCATTCTTCTCAGTCGAGATCTTCGCATCGTAGTCAGTAACTTCGACATCGTCGAGACCGAAAGCCAAGCGCGTCATTTCGATGTTGCGCTCAATATAGTCGCTCTCCAACGCCCTTTGGGAAGGGACCACCTTGTACTGCTGGATCAGGAACGGGTAGACGCCGCTGGCAACGATCATCGTTGCTACCAGCATGGCGGTGCCGATCAATGGCAAACGCCAGCGACCGTTGATTGCCGCAATCACGAAGGTGATGGCGATAAGGACTGCCACAATGGCCAGAATCATCTGTGCAGGGATGACAGCGTGGACATCCTTGTACAGTGCACCGGCGACACGGCCGGACTGGTCGGTGAGGGTCTCGTACTGGCCGATCCAGAAGTTCACAGCCTGGAAGATCAAGAAGACTCCGACAACAACTGCGGTGTGCACCCGAGCGGCCTTGCCAACGGTTATGCCGCCACGCTCTTCAACGCGGATTCCGCCGTAGAGGTAGTGGGTCAGCAGACCAGCCACGCCGCTGAGCAGCACGACCGAGATCAGGAAGCCGTTGACCAGTGCGATGAATGGAAGGGAGAAAACGAAGAAGCCCAGATCCATGTTGAACTGGGGGTCAGTGCTACCGAAACCGACCTGGTTGAAGAACAGCAAGATGGTCTGCCACTGTCCGGCCACGGCAACGGCAGCGAAAATGCCGATCACCAATGGAATGCCAACCATCAGGAATCGGCGGACTGGTTCCAGCTGGGCCTGGTAGCGCGACATGGAATCAGGTCGGGTCGAGTTTGGCGCATAGACAGGGCGGTGCTTGTAGGCACTGCGCATCGAGAACCACATTGGAACCGCCATCAGCACCAAAGCGATCAGGAAGATCACTAATTTGGAGATCCGCTCAGTCCAGTAGACCTCGGAGAAACCCAGCTGGTTGAACCAGAGGATATCAGCGTAGAAATTCGACAAGAAAACGAAGACTGCGACGAGAATGACCACCGCGAAGATGGTCAGGGTCAGCGGCGAGGCTTTCTTGCCCGAAGGGTTGGAAGGTCGTTGTGGTTCTTGGGGCCGCGGCGGACCCCCGAACGGACTATCCGATCCGAAAGACACTATCTATTCCTTACTTTGGGTTCTTCCCGTTGTTCCCAACAAGAGAACTCGTGTACCTAATTCTTGTACGGGCGTTGTGTACGAGACTGGTTTCCTTGCATCACATTCTTCCCTTGATGCCCGGCTAAATCTATTCGCATGTCGTGAAAGTCGCCGGGTCTTCACCTGCGGCGATCTTCTCCAATGCCTGGCGAGCTTCTGACAGGGTTGCAACCTTGATGACATCCAGTCCGGCAGGAATACGCCCTATGGCTTCAGCGCAGTTGTCGGCTGGGGCCAAGAAGACGGTTGCTCCGGCATTCTTCGCCGCCACCATCTTCTGGGCGATTCCACCGATTGGACCGACCTTGCCATCGGCTGAAATCTCACCGGTACCTGCGATGTGGTGGTCTCCCGCCAATGAGCCTTCCGTCAGGCGGTCAATGATCGCCAAGGCAAACATCATGCCGGCGCTGGGACCGCCAACATTTTCCAACCCGAAGCTCACATCGATAGGGAACTCGTATTCGTTGCCCAGGAAGACACCCAACTGGCGTTCGCCATTCTCGGCTTCCTTGGTGTTCACAGTGACATCTACGTCGCTGTAGACGCCATGCTTATCCGGTCTGCCAACGGTCAAGATTGCTGGTTCTGCACCGCGGGAATTCAGTTCTTCCTTCAGCTGTTCCAGCGAAGTGATCTGCTCTCCTTCGAATTTCAGAAGGCGATCCTTGGGCTCAAGCACTTTTTCATTCGTGCCGGTGGAGAACTCAGCGACCGTAAGCCACTCGGTAAAGCCCTGATCCAGCTCGGCCAAAGCCGCTGCCACAGCCAAGTCCTGCGATGAAGTCATCATGAAATCATTTTGTTCATTCTTCTCTTCCGAAGAGACACCACGAGAAATGATGGTTTCTTCAGGAACTAGATCCTTGGCCGAATTGACCAATGCTTCAAGTACGACAGGTATGGTGATTCGGTTCTGCCCGCCACCCTGGACGTAAATGGTCAACAGATCCAAGACGCTCTCCGAAGGGTATGACTGGGCTCCCTTGATGGAGACCACATCGTGCCCGTTGTCCTCGCCAAGAGTGTTAAACACTGGGCCAGGCGACCGGATCATGAAATTCGTCGGGAGAAACATCATGACGCCGATCAGGAGGAGCGCAACGACGCCGGAGCTGGTGCGTTTCATGGTTTTGGAACCTCGCGGAGTGCGGCTGGAATCGCCTGGCTCCAAAGTCGAGTCTTGTGGTTCCTGTACGTGCACTGATCCTGCTCCCGCCAACTGTCAAAAAATACGCGGATCCGTCCTTGCAGACATCCCCACCCTTAGCCTACTGAAGCCCTGGGTTTAAAAGCATCAGCATCAAGGCGTATTCGATGTGCCGAAAGCGAACTGAAGCCCAGATTCATGGGAACTATCAGCTACTCGCGGTAGTTTTAAAGGCATGGCACAGAACCCCCCGAATAACCGCCCTAACGGCGATGACGACGAAAACAATCCGCAGGACCCATTTTCTGCAATGTTTGGTCAGCTCTTCGGTGGCGGATTCGACCCGAATGACCTCCCGCCGCAGCTTCGTGATGCCCTTGGTGCTCAAGGCGATCCGGCTGCGATGCAGAAAATGATGCAGCAGGCCCAGGCCATGATGTCCGCGATGATGAGCAATAACGCGTCTTCCGGTCCGGTGAACTGGAAGCTTGCATCCGACACCGCTTTGCAGGCATATGCCAGCGATGATCCGGCGGTATCGGACGCGCGCAACAACGCCATCAGCGATGCGTCAAACCTTTCTGAACTGTGGCTGAACAACGCTACGGTGTTCGAGTCGAACGGCCGCTCGACCGAGGCATGGACTCGTAAACGATGGTATGACAAGACCCTGGCCACCTGGAAGCAGGTCACCGAGCCTGTTGCCGAGTCGGTAGCTAACGCAATCACCACCGCGATGAAGGATCAGATCCCCGAAGAGATGAAGGGCATGCTCGGCAATTCCGATGGCATGTTCCGCAATCTCGGAGCCAGCATGTTCGGCATGCAGCTGGGCACTGCACTGGGCGGCTTGGCAACCGATGTGCTTGGCGGCACCGATATCGGCCTGCCTTTGGCAGGAACCACTCCAGGCATTGTCGCGGCCAACGTCAGCAAGTTCGGCGATGGCCTTGAAATCCCAGAGCAGGAAGTCCTGCTGTATGTGATTCTGCGGGAGAACGCACACGCACGATTGTTCAACCGGGTCCCTTGGCTAAGCTCCAAGTTGATTGGTGCCGTGGAATCCTATGCTCGGGGCATCCATATCGACATGTCGCGCATTGAAGAAGCAGTACGCGGTATCGATCCGTCCAACCCTGAAGCGCTGCAGTCGATGCTGGGTGAAGGATTGTTCACCCCGCAGCGCACCCCCGCTCAGGAGAAGGCTCTAGAAAACCTAGAACTGACGTTGGCATTGATCGAGGGCTGGGTTGATCATGTGGTCTCCTTGGCCGCCCAGAACCTTCCATTTGCTGGTCACCTGCGCGAGACGATGCGTCGCCGCCGAGCTTCGGGTGGCCCAGCTGAGACTGCCTTCGCATCTCTGGTTGGCCTTGAATTGCGCCCACGCAAGCTGCGCGAAGCGGCTGCCCTGTGGGAGCACTTGTACGACGAACGTGGAATCGAGGGCCGTGATGCCGTATGGGATCACCCAGATCTGATGCCTACCGCGGAAGACCTCACCGATCCCAAGGGCTTCACGCATCGCCGTGAAGTTGCCGCGACCGAGTTCGACGACTTTGACGCAGCACTGGGTAAGCTTCTGGACGGCGGCTTCGACAACGCTGAACCCGAAGCCGAAGGCGATGACGGTTCAGGGAATCCAGAGGATCCGAAGAACTGATTAGATCGAAACCTCGAAGGAGGGATGTGCACGAGTGCACATCCCTCCTTCGTGCATTGAGCTACTGTTCCTCGTCATGGCCGAAACCCGAAAGTTCATCCTGGGCCCGGCCCAATTCCTTGGCGTGAGCGTTGTAGCCTGCGTGGAATGCCTCCAAGAAAATATCCGCCTGCGCTCGGCGTTCGAACCGGTTCAGCAAAGCCTGGAACCTAGGTCCGTGGCCGGCCCGCGGGACCACCAGATGCGCAAGCTCGTGGACTAGAACATAGTCCTGCACCCAGCTGGGCATATGCTGCAACGTGACCGATAAGCGGATGCTGCGCTGCCGATATGAAGCCGAACCCCAACGCTTATTTTGGTTGGCTACCCAACGCACGGATTGCGGCGCGGCTTCGCCGGCGAAGTACTGCTGGTCAAGAGATGCCGCTCGGCGCTCCAGCGCATCATCGGTATGACCCGCGGTACGCGCTTGGCGTCCCTTGCGATACTTCGAGATCATCTCATCAACGAAAGCGCGTTCCGTTTTTTCGTCCAGCGCTGCAGGGACTTGGATAATCAGCCGGTTATCGCGCCACTGGGAGGAAATGGTCTTCTTGCGCTTGGCCGAGCGGAGAACCCGCACTGGAATCTCATCCGGCGCGACGAAGTCGACGGTGTTTGGAAAAGCTGGCATTGCATTGCGCCTCTTTCCTCATCTATGGCAGCGGCCGGGGACCTTCCTGTCCGCTCACTACGTGATCTCTAAGCTACGTCCTAGCCTGAACAGCTTCGGACCAATTCGCCAACTTGTGGAGAACCCTATGCGCGGCGCTCGTCAACGACCGCAAGCACCGCCTCGCCATATCGTTCAAGCTTGCTACGTCCCACCCCGGGAATCTTCGACAATCCCTGGATTGAATCCGGCTGGTGCTCCGCGATGGACATGAGGGTTGCATCGGTGAATATGACGAATGCCGGGACCGCGTTGGATTGGGCAACCTCCGATCGCCATTCACGCAAAGTCTCAAACAACGCTTCATCATAGGCAGCAGGGCACGAGGCGCAACGTTTGAGCTTTCGCTCTTTTGCACTGGTCAAGAAGGATCCACAGGTCATGCAGACTGCGGGCGTGATTTTCTGTTCGCGTTTGCGGTAGGTGGTCTGCTGCCTGCTGCTGGCTTGGCGTACCGATTTAATTCCATCGAGGAATCGTGATGGGTATCGGTGCGCGCGTCCGCCCGGGGTCCTTGCCAGCGACCAGGACAGGTACAGGTGCTTCCGTGCGCGGGTAATACCCACGTACAGCAGCCGCCGTTCTTCATCGAAGCCCGCTTGGTCCTTGGCATAGGAGATCGGGACCAGGCCTTCGTTCAATCCAACCAGGAATACAGCATCCCATTCCAGCCCCTTGGCTGCGTGGAATGATGCCAAGGTGACGCCATCCAGAGTTGGCGCGTGCTGGATCGCTGCGCGGTCTTCCAATTCCTTGACCACATCGTGCAATGTGGCATCAATGTCTTGTTCTTTTTTAAGCGCAACGACTTCGTCGGCCAGGCGAACCAGTGCCGACATCGATTCCCAACGCTGGCGCACCGCACCAGTGCCGCCGCTTGGGGCATTCGCCGAGTAGCCGTGCGAGGAGAGCACATCGCGCACCATCTGCGCAACCGGAGTATCTGCGGCGACGCTCAAGCCGGCCCGCAAGGCCAGCATCCCTTCCTTGACTTCGCGACGGGAGAAGAACCGCTCGGCACCACGCATTACGTAGGGGATGGAATACGCCGTCAGTGCTTGCTCAAAAGCCTGGGACTGCCCGTTGGTGCGGTACAAGATGGCAATCTCGGAGATGTCCTGGCCGTTTTTGAGCAGCTGCTTGATGCGCTGGGCGACTTCCTCGGCTTCATTTTCGTCATCCGTCGCTTCAAAGAATTCAGGGGCCGGACCGTGATCGCGTTGCGCGATGAGTTCCAGTGGTTCGGGCCAGGTCACGTTACGGTCAGGGACTTGGGATTCAATGCGCCGATTAGCAAGCACCTTATTCGCCAGGTTCACGACTTCAGGAGTGGAGCGGTAATCGCGTACCAGCTTCACGACCTTTGCTTCCGGAAACCGTGTGCCGAAGTTCAGCAAGAAGTCTGGGCGTGCACCGGTGAAAGAATAGATGGTCTGGGAGGCATCGCCCACCACGCACAGTTCGTTGCGCTGGCCAAGCCAGAGATCCAGGAGCCGTTGCTGCAACGGCGAAACGTCCTGGTACTCGTCGACGACGAAGTGGCGGTACTGCTGGCGTACACTGGCTGCGACTTTTTCATTGTCTTCAAGAATTGCAATGGTCAGCAGCAGTACGTCTTCAAAGTCGATAACTCCGCGGTCATCTTTGAGCTCTTCGTAGGTTTGGAAGATGCGGGCCATGCTCACTGCTTCGAGACCGTTGGGCAGTTCTCGGGAAGACGCAATCTTGGCGTAGCTTTCCGGGGTATGCATGGAGACCTTGGCCCATTCGATTTCCGCAGCCAGATCACGGACCATGGCGCGGTCGCTGGAAATGCGCAGGCGACGCGCCGCCTCCGCAATGAGCGGGGCCTTGTGTTCTACCAAGTTCGGCAGGGTACCGCCAACGGCCTGCGGCCAGAAGTACTGCAGCTGGCGCAAGGCAGCTGCGTGGAAGGTACGCGTCTGCACGCCGGGTGCGCCGAGCTGACGCAAGCGGGTACGCATCTCCGCAGCTGCACGCGTGGTGAAAGTCAGCGCGAGAACACTGGTCGGGTTGTAGATGCCAGTATGCACGCCGTGGGCGATCCGGTGGGTAATTGCTCTGGTCTTGCCGGTTCCTGCGCCCGCCAGAATACACAGTGGACCGCTGAGGGTTTCAGCTGCTTGCCGCTGTTCAGCATCCAGTCCCGCCAGCAAATTGTCTGCTGGCGGATTGTCGTATTCGGTCACTTGCTCAGGGCCTCCGGAAGGGGTTCGCCGTACCAGGTACGGATCAATGCGTGGGCTATCGAGACTCCGCGCGGTATATCTATTGTTCCTGATTCCAGAGCTTCACGCAGTTCGGCTCGTGTGAACCAGCGAAGGTCCATGATTTCTGCACCATCCGGAACCAGCTCTTCGCTCAAGGCTTCAGCAGCGAAACCGAGCATCAGCGATCGCGGCATTGGCCAGGGCTGGGAACCGCGGTAGGCGACCTCTCCAATACGCACACCGGATTCTTCAAAGATCTCGCGGCGCACAGCAGACTCTAGGGACTCCCCTGCTTCGACGAATCCTGCAAGCACCGAGTACATCCGGTGCTTGAAGGTGGCGTTGGATCCGAGCAGCAATCGATCTTGGCTGTCGATCACCGAGGCAATGATTGCCGGGTCGGTACGTGGAAAAAGCTCGTGGTCATTGTTCACGCAACGCTGGCCCCACCCGAAGGTGGCAGCCCTAACGGGTGAACCGCAGCGTGGGCAGAATTTCTCTGAACGGATCCAATTGGCGATCGCCTGCGCTTCAACGAAGAGTTCTGCATGCAGTTCATTGAGCAGGTTGAAGCCTTCACGTAGCGTCGTCCAGCGCTCGATGCCGCTGGAGGCATAGTCCTCGGCATCAACGAGAGCCAGAACGTATTCCGTGCCTGATGCACGCCCCAGGTACACCTGGCGCTCGGAGTCTTTTGCGAGGTAGTCCGTGCCGTTGAGAAAGAAGAGATCAGAGCCGATAGTTGCCGCGCCACCACCACTGATCAGCAGCACCTTGGTGCTGCGCTGCTTAAATAGGCCAGGCAAAAGCATCGGGTCTTGCTTTTCGGTCAGTGGGCGCTCAATCAGAGACTGTCCGAAGTGAAGTCCGGTAAGTGGGGTTCGATAAGTTTCTGCCAGAGCCATACCTCTAACCTAATGCACATAGCGCTCCAGAATCTTGATGCTTGCTCAATGTGGATAGCTGTTGATCAATGAGATTCGTCGCAACTCTGAATGTTGCCGGTGAATCCCGCCATATTCCGTGCGTCATTCAACGATAGAAAAGGGAATCTCGCATACGGTGGAACTTGTGAAACGCACTGCCATGGAACTCGCCGCAATTGCCACCGCCGCCGTCCCCGGATTGACTCCGGTAGGCTTCGCGGCGCTGTCCGACGATGCAGAAGATTTTGACTCAGCATTGATCGTCGACGCACTCAAGCATCGCTGGCGCGTTCGTTCACCTCGGCATGACGAGGCAAGCATGCGTCTGGAAGCAGAGCTTTCGGCCTTGCGCGCTTTCTCCGCCAAGGTCCGCGCTTCACTGCCGTTTTCCTTGCCTGCCGTAGCCGGCACCGTGCGCCAGGGCCCACTGCGCACCTTTGTCTACAAGGATATGCCCGGACACGTTCCGACCCTCGATGAATTGGTTGATGTCGGCAGCAACCTGGCCAAGTCGCTGGGCCAATGCATGGCTGCCATCCACCAGATCCCAGATGAAGCTGTTGAAGTGGCAGGCCTGCCGACCTACACTGCCGACGAGATTCGACAGCGCAAACTCAACGAACTGGATACGGCCGCGGCTACGGGCAAGGTGCCAAGCGGTTTACTGCGCCGTTGGGAACACGCCATGGAGGACGTGGCGCTGTGGCGTTTCAACGCTGCCGTAGTTCACGGCGACTTCGATGAAGAGCAGCTGCAGATTTCCCATTCCAGCATCACTGCAGTCAAGGGCTGGACAGATTTGCACGTCGGTGATCCCGCTGATGACTTCGCTTGGCTTTCGGCCATAGAAGACCAGAGCTTCAGCGAGCGCGTTTTCACCGCCTATGTCGAAGCCCGCGGCAAGGCTGCGGATCCGCACATCATGCGTCGCGCCGCGCTGGCCGCCGAATTCGCGCTGGCGCAGTGGCTGGTGAAGTCTTTGGATTCCAAGGACTACGAGCGCATCGCCGAGGCCGAAGAGATGCTACGCGAATTGGACCAGAACATCGCGGAGTACGGTGGCCAGCCATTGTCGGTCGTGGAAGCTCCGCGCCCTTTGGCTCCCCAGCCAGAAGCACCGGCCCAGAAGGCTCCGGAAAAGCCGGCCGCCGTCGCCGCGCCAAGCATTAACACCGACAAGGTCACTCCCCTGGCAGCGGAATCGCCGAACTCCGCAACACCCCGAAGCACAGCGTCCAATGTCCAGGCCGCGCCAGAGGAGTCTGGTGACCAGCCAAAATCTGATGCTGTTCAGGCTGATGCCAAGAACAGTTCGCCTGCGAAGGATGAACCCGCCTCCAAGGCCGCCGAACACGATAGTGATGCAGCGGAGGCCGAGTCAGCTGCCGCACGGCCAATGAGCACGGCTGAGCCTGCTGAAAAGAACAACAAGCCTGTTGAGGACGCCGAGAAGTAAAGACTTCCCAGCGTCCTGAGCGGCTAGCCTTCGAGCTGTTCAAACGCGCTGCTGATCATCTGTTCCAGTTCTTGCTCATCGGAGAGATACTCCGCGTGGATCGTAATGCCCGCCGCCACATAGTAGAAGGCGGCCTTGATCTCCTCTAGCGGGATTCCGTGCAGGCGTGACCAGCCCAGACGATACACCGCGAGCTGGACCAGCTTGCTCTTCAGATCCTTGCCGCTAGGAACTCGACCGGTTTTCCAGTCCAGCATCAGCCACGTACCGTCGTCCATCCGGAAGACGGCATCAATGCGGCCACGCACAGCCACCGGACCCACACGGGTCTCCAATGGAACCTCGACATAGGCCGGCTGCAGCTTGGACCATTCGCTGCATAGGAACGCTTCCTTCATGGATTCAAGGTCCAGCGCCTCATCAAGATAGCCATCTGCCGGATCCTGCAGGTCTCCCAGATCAAGCATTGACGTCTTCTCGTAGAACTCTTCAATCCAGGCATGGAACGCGGTACCGCGCCGTGCAGCGAGCCCCGGTCGACGCGGCACCGGGCGTCGAAGGTTTTCCAGTACCCCAACCGGGTCCTCGGCCAGCTCGACAAACAATGAAGCACGCACATGCTCTGGTGCCTCGATGCTGCGCTCACGGCCAGCCAAGAACTCGCGCTGGCCTAGAAGTTTCTCGGCTTCTTCAGCCCACTGCCTCCCGAAGCTGGTCAGCGGCTCATGATCTGTTGGAACGGATTCGAGATCCTTCGCCACTTCCGCAATGACATTGCGCCGTGAATACGGGTATGGAGTCTTTTGCACTCCCCCCGTGACGACGGGGCCTTCCAATGGATCGTACGGCCACAGCGCTTCAAGGGGCGTCAAAGTGCTCGGGTTTTGTTCCGGCGCTTCTTCGTCCTTCACCCAGACCCCGATCTCCGCCTGGGGTTCCTCGCCTTCGGCCAGCGGAAGCAAACAGGTGAAGAATTCTGATGGCTCGGTTGGCTTGGTACGGGTGCTCGTCCAGACGCTGCTACTGCAAATCAGCAATGACTTGGCGCGGGTCACCGCAACATAGGCCAGGCGACGCTCTTCGGCAATGTGGTGGTCCTCTACCTGGTCCTTGAAGACCGATTCGGCTTCCAGCAGTTCCTTCAAGGCCGGCTGTTCGGTGTCCCATTGGGGCAGGTCGCGGGCGTCGCCACGGATTTCCCAGGGCAGCGCTTTGTCACCGCTGGTCCACCGGTCGGATTTGGAACCCGGGAACACCCCGTCGTTCAAGGTCATCACCGCCACGATGTCCCATTCCAATCCCTTGGACGCGTGAACCGTCAGCAATTGGACTGCCGCGGGGTCAGCATCTTCGCTTGGCAGCGGTAGTCCCTTTTCCTTTTCGGCGGCCTGTTCCAGCCACATCAAGAAGCCGGACAGTTCAACGCGTGGCGCATTGCGGCAGTATTCGCGTACCACATCGGCGAAGGCATCGAGGTTGGCTCGCGCCTTGTCTCGAGATATCCACGGACGGGCAGCCACCTCGATGTCCAGGTTCATGGCGCGTTCGGTCTCGCGAATCAGCGTTTCAAGGTCGTCATTGGCCAGCAGCCGCAGGCCGGCGAGTTCATCGCGCAGGGCCGCCAAGCGCTCGTAGCCCGCTGCGCTAATGGTCCTGCCGTCATTGCTGGTCCACCCTTCCCTGGGCAGGAAGTCCAGTGCTTCGACGAGGCTGGCCGCATCATTGAGTTCGGCGCGGGCCGCCTCGGTCACTGCTTCTTCGGGGCTCTGCGCCTCTTCGCTTTCTGCCGGGTCTGGCTGCAGCCCGCGGGCTCGCCGCCGTTCCAGCTGGCGGGACCAATCGGCGAAGGCCATCAGGTCTGCGGCACCCAGCCGCCAGCGCGCTCCAGCCAATAAGCGCATGAGCTTGTCGGAGCGCAGCGGGTCAACCAGCACGTGCAGGTACGAGACCAGGTCGGTGAGCTCAGGGGTGCTCAGCAATCCGGATAGTCCCACGAGCTGGTATTTGATGCCCCGCTCAGCGAGCACCTCGCCCATGATGCTCAACTGGGTACGATTTCGCGAGAGCACCGCACTGGTCTTCGGCTCGGAAGATGCCCTATTCTCGGCAACAATCATGTCGGCTATGGCGTCTGCCTCGTCGCGAACCGTTGCGCAACGGTTGAGCACCACACGACCTGGCTTGGCATGCGCCGAGGAATCCAAGGGCTTGACCGAGACCGGGCCTTGATGCTGCGGCCCGCCGGCAGTGATGCTATTCGCTGCCGCGAGCACGTTGACGGTATTGCGCCATGCGATGGTCAGGTGCTTCACGTGGGCGACGTCCCGGCCTGTGTCCCGAACAATCGGGAAGACTTCTGGGAATCGGAACAGCTGACCGGCACTAGCCCCGCGGAATCCGTAGATGGATTGGTTAGGGTCACCCACCGCGGTGACCGGATGGCCTTCGCCATAGAGTTGAGAGAAGAGCACCATCTGCGCGTGCGAGGTGTCCTGGAATTCATCCAGCAGCACCACCTTGTGGCTAGCCCGTTCGGCGAGCGCAGCTGCCGGCACCTCCTGGGCGATACGCGCTGCGTGGGCCACCAAGTCGCCGTAGTCCATCACCCCGAGGCGCTTCTTTTCCCGGGCGTACTCTTCAGCCAACTCAGCGATGGTGGCACGTGAAGCCAGCTTGTCGATGAGCTTGAGGGCTGCTTGGGTAGTTTTCTTGGGCTTCTCTGCGTCCATCGGCAAGGTGCGCAGGCGTGCCACCAGGTCATCAATCCACTGATGGGCCTCAGGTGCGGTGACCAAGTGCTCGGATGCTTCCGAACTGAAGGAAACGATGGCATCAATCAGTGTGCTGGTGGCACTGTTCAGGTGCTCGTAGTTGCCGGTGTATCTTTCCAGCACCGAGTGGGCCACCTGCCATGATTGGGCCGCGCCCAACAAGGCACTGTCTTCTTCAAGGCCAAGCCGCAGCCCATGGTCTTGGACCAGGGTGTTGGCGTAGGAGTGGTAGGTGGATACCGCAGGGTCAAGGAAGTCCCGGGTTTCTTCTGGGCTGAGCAGACCGGTGGCCACAAGCTGCGCGATCTTGGCACGGATACGCACGGAAAGCTCTCCCGCTGCCTTGCGGGTAAAGGTCACCCCGAGAATCTCTTCCGGCCGGACCAGCTGGTTGGCTACCAGCCAGACGACTTTATCCGCCATGGTTTTGGTCTTGCCCGAGCCGGCGCCGGCGATGACCAGCATCGGTTCCAATGGCGCAGCGACTATCTCAGCCTGCTGCGCGGTGGGCGGAAACTGCTCGCCCAGGGCTGCGGAGAGTTCTTCTGGAGTGAATCTGATATTGCTCATGGTTCGGTGACCTGTCGTCCTTGGGCGCACAAAGGGCAGATTTCAGGCAGCGTGCAGTTGCCGAGGATCCCTGCGGCTCCCGAAACGTGCCGGGTGATGAATTCACTGTTTCCCATCAGCGAGGCAGCTTCGAAGATGAGCGCGCGGGCCCAGTCCCCTTCACCAATTGATGGTTGTTCACGGACCGAGGCGCCCTTGGTGCTGGTACCGACGTAGACCAAGGATGCGCCGGCTGGCTCATCCGGGAGTCCTGCAGTTTCCTCGTGATCTTGCAACGCGCCGAGCTGGATTGCGGTTTGGTAGACGCCTAGCTGCGGGTGTTCCAAGGTTGCGTCCTTGGATGGCGCAGTGGAACCGGTTTTCAGGTCAACGACCCTCACCTTGCCGTTGGCGTCAGCTTCGACGCGGTCGATAATTCCGCGAAGCTGGATATGCGTGCCGTCAGGGGCCGGGACCTCGATCTGGAACGGCATCTCGCGAGCCACCAGTTCGCGTCCTTCTTGGCGCATGGTGACGCAGTAGGCGGCGAACTTCTTGAGCATGCTATTGGCACGGTCGAAGTCCCTTTGACCTTCCCAGTTCTCCAGTTTTTCCAGCTCTGGCCAGCGTTGCTCCAGGATCTGCTGGTATTCGCTTCCGCTTGCATCGGGATGCTCTTCGGCGATGGAGTGGATCAGCGTACCCAAGGAGGCCGCGAAATCGCGGGCAGCGGTTCCACCAGCGCTTTGCACAAACCAGTTCAGCGGCGATTTCACCAGGGTTTCCACCTTCGACGGTGACACCCGCCGAGGCTGGTCTTCCGGGATAACCGGTTCATGGGTAGTCAGTTCGCGCAACCCCCACCAGGAACTTGGATGCGCTCCTCGCACCGGGCGCTCTGCCTGAGCCAGGCGTCCAAGCACGTGGGTGGCGTCCTGGTACAGGTTAGCTGCTTCCACATCGTCCGGCGCTGGCGCTGCCCCAAGGCCGGCGGCCCTGGCTCTCTCGGCGGTGCTGCGCAGCTCTGCCACCAAGGTTGGAAGCGAACGGATGCGCGGAACCGCGGTTGGTTCCCTGCCTTCTGGCCCCGGTGGCTCGACCAGATCCAGGAAAGAGGAAGGCTGGCTGTCTTCGTTATCGACCGCCGTGCAAATCAGCTGGTCTCCAGCACGGGAGACGGCATTGCTGAAGCTGCGCAATTCGTCGTTGCGGATTTGGCGTACCAGATGCGTTGGCGTTCGGGTGGCCAGGAATTCAATGCCATGCTCCGCGGCGTCGGCGAGCGCATTGGAACCGAGCAGCTCGCCACGGAGCCGGAGGTTGGGCCAGGAGCCTTCTTGCAGCCCGGGGATAAAGACCACTGGCCATTGCTTTCCGGCAGCGGCAGCGGTAGTGAGAACCGTGACGGTTTGCCCACCGGCAGCACGGGTTGCCAAGGAGTCCATGGGCAATTCCTGCTGCAAGATGTGCTCGATGAACTGCTGGACGCTGGCGCCGGGAAGCTGATCCACAAAACGTTCTGCGGCTTGGAAAAGCGACAGGACAGCATCCAGGTCATGATCTGCGCGGCGGGCGGCAGTGCCGGTGCCCAGGGCCTCTTCGCGCCAGGCCTTTGCCCGGCCCGAGGCCTCCCACATCACCCAGAGCGCTGTTTCCGGTGTAGCGGTTCCGCTGGCCAGTTCGTCTTGCAGCGCGGAGTACATCTTCAGCAGCCGGTTCAATCCGTAACCCGGCTTGCCCAATTTCTCGGCCATTGCCGGTTCACGCAGGCAGGATTCAAGCAACTCCTGGCTGGAGCGGCGTCCGCCGGCTGCGGCTTCCTGCTGGCGCAAGAGCTGGCGGATCCGGCGGATTTCCAAGGCAGTGCTCATCCCATAACGCGACAGCAGCAGGTTCTGCATCAGGAGCGGGTCATCGGTGACAGAATCGCTGAACGCCAAGTTCAACAGGTCAAGCAGCGGACGGACCGCACCTTCATCCTTCAATGGAATTTCGGCCGGCGGCACCTGCACGCCGATTCCCTGGCCTTCAAGAAAACGGCTGAAGGAGCGCACCTGTGAACCGTTGCGCACCACAATCGCAATTTCAGCGAGGCTGCGGTTCTCGTAGAGGTTCAGATGCACTATCCGCTGGGCAATGAAACGTTCTTCCAAGGTGGAATTCTCGAATACCAGTGCCTGGCACAGTTCGTGTTCCGGCACGTTCAACGGCTCAATAGCTCGTCCGCGCAAGCCTGCAGCCAGCGGCACGCGGCTGACGATCCGTTTCCATGCCTCGGTGATCTGTCCAGACATTCGATAGCCGTGGGTCAGTTCGAGGCAGGTCGCTTCGCCAGCACTCGCGTAATTCTGTGCGAAACGATGCAATTCATCGGTGCGGGCACCGCGGAATCCCTGAACTACGCTGTCGGGTGCAGCGAAAGCGACCATGGCGCGGTCCTTGCCGAGCAGAGCCAGGAGGCGGTGCTGCGACAGGGTGGCTTCTTGCAGGTCATCCACGAGGATCAGGGCCAACCGGTCCTGTTCTGCGTGCAGGAACGCTTCATTGTCTTCCAGAATTTGTGCCGCCCGGGTAATCAGCCCTGCCGGGTCGAAGGCTTCGGCGCTGCCCAAGTCCAGCAGGTCGCGGTATTCCTGGTAGAACAGCGCAGCAGCGTGCCATTCGGGGCGGTTGGCTTGCTGGCCGAGGTCAGCGATGTCTGCAGGTTCCAATCCCAGCTCTGAAACACGGTCGAAGAACTCGCGGATTTCCTTGCGGAAGCCGCGAGTCCCTACTGCCAGCGCCAGTTCGCTTGGCCACTGCGGTCCTTCGGTGAGGCCTTCGGCATGGCCTTCCAGCAGGTGGCCGATGAGGGTGTCCTGTTCCGGACCGGAGAGCAAGCGGGGAATGCGTTCGAGCTGGGGCAAGAGTCCTTCAACGCGGGCACGGCGGATCAAGTCAAAGGCATAAGCCGACCAGGTGCGAACCACCGGTTCGGTGAAAGTCCGTTCTGCTCGGCGGCTGAGCTCATCACGGATCGAGGCAGCGGTCAGTCGAGTTGGCCCGATGATCAAGAGGGCCTGCGGATCGAGCCCGGCGTCAAGGTGCGCCACCGCGGTGTCGATGAGCAGATGGGTCTTGCCGGTACCCGGAGCCCCAGTGACCAGGACCGGGCTTTCCACCGAATGCAAGTGGCCAAGGACCGAGGTGGCTTCTTCGCGGGGCTGGCTTCGGGTCTCTTCCATACTCATAGTTGATCATCCATCTCGGACATTTTGGGGTTGCCCAGCGCCGTACGCAGCGCGTCAATTTTTTCCCACGCCCAGTCGTTGGGGTTCCAGCGGTATCTATTCATGTTCACGTGACGGCCAGGTGCTGCCAGTTCTTCTGCGATCCAGTGCCGTTCTGCTGCTTCGGCAAGCGCATCGGCCATGGAACCGTTGGAGCGGATAATCCGCCACCATGGTGTCCCTTCCGGCGCGCTTGCCATCGCCTTGCCCGTTTGGCGTGCTCCCCCGCTTCCGAGAAGTTCTGCCACGTCCTTGTAGCTGAGCACCGCCCCTGCCGGGACGAGTGCTGCGAGGCGATGCACCGCCTCTGAATAGTCCAGGGGCTTTTCGGCTGCGTCAGATGTCATAGCCCTATTCTGCCAATTAGCTTGCAGGACTCCACAACACGCAATTCGCAGGGCCGTCCTGTCCCGCCTTGGCTGTAGCGTTATATCCATGACTGAATGGCACAAGGGCCTGGCAATTGGCTTTGATTTGGAAACCACTGGTGTTGATACCAATACTGCACGCATCGTTACGGCATCGGTTGTCTTGCTGGATGCCGATGGCAAAGTGGTGAACAACCGCGAGTGGCTGGTAAACCCCGGGGTCGAGATTCCAGAGGCCGCGGCCGCAGTTCACGGAATCTCCACCGAGAAAGCCCGCGCCGACGGTGCCCCGGCGAAACAGTCCGTTCAGGAGATCTTGAATTTGCTGAAGTTCGCCTCGGAGCAAGCGCCAATCGTTGCTTTTAATGCTTCGTACGATTTCTCAGTGCTCTACAGCGAAGCCGTTCGCTACGACCTTGAGCCGTTTTTCCCGGGCAATGTGATCGATCCGTTCATCATCGACAAGCAGGTTGACAAGTTCCGCAAGGGGAAGCGCACCCTTGCGGCGGCTTGCGAGTTCTACGGTGTAGTCCTCGAAAATGCGCACACCTCGTTGGCCGATGCAGTTGCCTGCGTCGAGGTCGCTCGCCAGCTGGGCGAACGCTATCCGCAGTTGCAAGTAGATCCGATGGTGCTGCACGGCTGGCAGATCGGTTGGGCGAAAGAACAGGCAGAAAGTTTCCAGAAATACTTGCGCAAGACGAAGCCTGAAGCTGTTGTCGACGGCGCTTGGCCTATCACCGAGTCGTAAAGATTGAAATAATCAGCTTCTTGTGCCCCGTTTCACATGGGGTCAACAGGCCTCGCGACCACCATGCGGAAGCCAATCGTTCATTTTCTGTCACAAATCAACAAATTATATTCGAAGGCTCCCCCATTAAGGCCTCATACTAAGAATCTTGACTGTAATTTCCCCTTGATTCGGGCGATTTTGTTCGATGATGATTCAATGGAGGGTACTCTCTACACCCTTTGAGAATCTGAAGGAACACGCCTAGTGATCACAGTCAGTGACCTGCGCAAGGTCTACCAGCAAGACGGCAAGGATGTTGTTGCCCTTGATGGTGTCAGCCTTGAAGTCCCTACCGGGAAAATTCATGGCATCGTCGGACATTCCGGAGCGGGTAAATCCACTCTCGTCCGTTGCTTGACCTTGCTCGACCAGCCCACATCCGGAACCGTTGCCGTTAACGGCAAGGAGCTGACCAACGTCAGCACCGACGAGTTACGGAATGCGCGACGTCGAATTGGCATGGTTTTCCAGCACGCGAACCTCTTCGACTCGCGCACCACCGAGCAGAATGTGGCATACCCGCTGGAGCTTGGTGGCATGCCCAAAGCCGAAATTGATGCCAAGGTCGCTGAACTCCTGGAGCTCGTGGGCCTGACCAGGTTCGCCAAAGGGTACCCATCCCAGCTTTCCGGTGGCCAGCGCCAGCGCGTTGGTATCGCCCGGGCGCTGGCCACCGATCCGGATGTCCTGCTCTGTGATGAGCCGACCAGTGCCTTGGATCCGAAGACCACCGATGAAATCCTCGATTTGGTCAAGAAACTGCGCGATCGGTTGAACATCACCGTGCTGATCATTACCCACGAAATGCACGTCGTGAAGCAAGCCTGCGATTCCGTTTCGCTGCTGGAAGGCGGCAAGATCGTGGAGCACGGCAATATCGAACAGGTCATCACCAACGCCGAAGGCACTTTGGCTTCCACGTTGCTCCCGCTTCCGGGCGACGCACCACGCATCGAGGGCGAAGGACCGATCCTGGACCTGCTCTACACCGGCGGCCAGGCGACCCAGCCTGTCATCTCTTCCATTGCCCGCTTGTTCAATACCGATGTCAATGTCTTGGCTGGTTCGGTCGAGCAGCTTGGCAACCAGCAGTACGCGCACTTGCGCCTGCAGCTGGCTCCCGACGCGGATCTGGATGCAATCGTGAACCACCTGAAGTCCACCGGCATCGCCGTAACCGTGAAGGGAGCCAAGTAAGCAATGGATTTCTTCACCCCCACCGTACTCAAGGCCGTAGGCCAAGCGACCGTCGAAACCCTGCAGATGGTCTTGATCTCAGGTGTGATCACCGTGATCATCGGACTGCTGCTGGGTATCTTGCTGCATGTCACTGGCAAAGGCGGACTGGCGCCGGTCCGCTGGCTAAACGCGATTCTCTCCACGGTGATCGTGAACATCACCCGTTCCGTCCCGTTCGCCATCTTAATGGTCGCCCTGATTCCGTTCGCCGCGATGCTCATCGGCACCGCGCTGGGCCCGATCGCTGCCTCGGTCTCTTTGACCATCGGCACGGTCCCATTTTTCGCCCGCCTGGTGGAAACCGCCTTGCGCGATGTTTCCGCTGGCAAGGTCGATGCCGCGCTGGTGATGGGTTCCACCAAGCTGCAAACCATTCGCAAGGTCCTGGTGCCTGAAGCCATGCCCGGCATCATTTCGGCCGTCACCACCACTCTGGTGACCTTGATCGGCTACTCCGCGATGGCTGGCTTGGTAGGCGGTGGCGGTTTGGGTCGTCTGGCCTACAACTACGGCTACGTCCGCTACAACATGCCCATCATGCTTGCGACCATCGTGATTATCGTGATCATGGTCCAGCTGGTGCAGGTCATCGGTGATGCGATCGCCCGCAAGGTCGATCACCGCTAGTCAAAACTTCCGCCGGTCTATCCGGCGGAGCCGTGGAACCGCTGAGGACACGGCAAATCCACTCGCATCGTGCCTCACGGCTCTACCTAAGGAAAGACAAGTTATGCGCAAGAAACTCGCACTCGCCATCACCGGTGTTGCCACCGCATTCGCCCTGACTGCTTGCGGCAGCAGCGAACCAACTGCTGATGCTGCAGCGACCCTGGATCCGGCAAACCCTACGGTTATCAAGGTAGGCGCCAGCCCGGTCCCACAGGCAGACATCCTGAACTTCATCGATGAGAACTTGGCGAAGGAAGCCGGCATCGACTTGGAAGTCATGGAGATCGATGACTACGTCACCCCGAACACCGGACTTGCCGACGGCTCGCTGGATGCCAACTACTTCCAGACCGAGGCCTACCTGGCTACCGAGATGAAGGAAAAGGGCTACGAGTTCGCGCACGGCGCTGGCGTTCATGTGGAGCCAATGACCGTCTTCTCGAAGAAGTTCAAGGACGCCAAGGACGTCGCAGAAGGCACCAAGGTACTGCTGAACAACGACCCGGTGAATCAGATCCGCGGCATGCGCGTCCTGGAAGAAGCAGGGCTGCTGCAGAACCTCAGCGATGATGATTCCCTGCTGACCGTCAACGGCAACGCGGACAAGAACCCGCTGAACCTCGAAATCACTGACGCCAACGCCGAGCAGGTCGTCCAGTACTACAAGTCCGATGATTCCATCGGCTTGGCGGTCATCAACGGCAACTACATCGTCCAGGCCAAGCTGGACAAAGCAGAGATGCTTGCCCAGGAGTCGGGCGCGAACAACCCCAACGCCAACTTCCTGACCTGGCGCGACGGCGAAGAGACCCCGGCTGTTGCGAAGCTTGAAGAGCTGTTGCACTCCGATGAGGTCCGCGATTACATCGAGAAGACCTGGACCGACGGCAGCGTTATCGCCGCTTTCTAATCCGGTTTCCAGCCACGGGGCATTCCCGAACGCTTGAACCTTGACTGCCCGAGTTCCGTATACGGAACTCGGGCAGTTCCGTTTCCCACCGTCTTTCCAGGCTTAAATGAGCCAGGGCCAGGCAAGCACCTCACGGTGCCTGCCTGGCCCTGGCTGTTGCCCTCGGGAGCCTGCAATTAGGCCGTGGCGGCCGCAGCGGCCCGGGCAGCTGCTGGGAGGGCCGCGAAGATCTTCTCCATTGCGGCATCATCATGGGCCGCCGAGACGAACCATGCTTCGAAGACGCTTGGCGGCAGGTACACCCCGGAGTCCAGCATCGAGTGGAAGAACGGTGCATAGCGGAAGGCTTCCTGCCCCTGCGCGTCAGCGTAGTTGCGCACTCCCCTTTCGGAGGTGCCGAAAGCTACCGAGAACAAGGTACCGGCGCGCTGGATCGAGTGGTCCAGGCCAGCAGCATTGAAGGATTCGGTGATGGCACCCTGCAGCGCCTCGGACTGCTTGGCCAGGTGCGCGTAGACGTCCTCGGTCGCGTGGGTCAGCTGGGCGATGCCGGCAGCCATCGCTACCGGGTTGCCCGACAGCGTGCCTGCCTGGTAGACCGGACCCAATGGTGCCAGGTAGTCCATGACCTCAGCGCGTCCGCCCAGGGCCGCGGTGGGCAAACCGCCGCCGATGACCTTGCCGAAGGTGTAGAGGTCTGCGTTCCAGCCCTCTTCCTTGCCGGTCAGGCCCCAGTAGCCCGATGAGGAAGCGCGGAAGCCGGTGAGGACCTCGTCGAGGATCAGCAGCGCGCCGTGCTTGGCGGTAGTTTCCTTCAGGAACTTGTTGAATCCGTCCTCTGGAACTACGACACCCATGTTGCACGGAGCAGATTCGGTAATCACCGCAGCGATATTCGCACCGTGCTCGGCGAAGGCCGCCTCGATGGCGGCGCGGTCGTTATAGGGCAGCACCAAGGTCTCTGCTGCCGTGGCAGCGGTCACGCCGGCGGAACCTGGCAAGGCCAGGGTGGCAACACCCGAGCCGGCGTCGGCCAGCAGGCCATCGAGGTGGCCGTGGTAGCAGCCGGAGAACTTGATGACAAGGTCACGGCCGGTGTAGCCGCGGGCCAGGCGGACGGCGGTCATGGTGGCTTCGGTGCCGGTGGAGACCATGCGCACGCGTTCCACCCCGCCCATGCGGGACTTGATCAGCGCGCCGAGCTTGGCCTCATCCGGAGTGGATGCGCCGAAGGACAAACCGCGGTCCACGGCCGCGTGCACGGCAGCCTGGATCTCCGGGTGGGCGTGGCCCAGCAGTGCCGGACCCCATGAGCACACCAGGTCGACATACTCCTTGCCGTCGGCGTCGGTCAGGTATGCGCCCTTGGCACCGACCATGAATGGAGGAACACCGCCGACCGAACCGAAGGCGCGCACCGGGGAGTTCACGCCACCTGGCATGACTTCGCGGGCTTCGGCGAAAAGCTTTTCAGAGTTCGACATGTTATTACTTGCCTTCCTTGAGCCAGCCGGCAACTTCGGCTGCATAGTAGGTGAGGATCTGCTGGGCACCGGAGCGCTTGATCGACAGCAGCGATTCAAGCACGGACGCCTTGCGGTCAATCCAGCCGTTGGCGGCGGCGGCCTCGATCATCGAGTACTCGCCGGAAATCTGGTAGGCGGAGACTGGAACTGGGGAAATATCGGCAATATCGCGCACGATATCCAGGTAGCTCATGGCCGGCTTGACCATGATCATGTCCGCGCCTTCGGCAATATCCAGTTCAGCTTCCAGCACCGCTTCGCTGCGGTTGGCCGAATCCATCTGGTAGGTGCGGCGGTCCCCCACCAGCTGGGAGTCCACTGCCTCGCGGAACGGGCCGTAGAAAGCGCTGGCGTACTTGGCGCTGTAGGCGAGGATGGAGACATCCTGGCGCCCGGCAGCATCCAGTGCCTGGCGGATGACACCGATCTGGCCGTCCATCATGCCCGACGGGCCCAGCATGTGGGCGCCGGCTTCGGCCTGGGCCACGGCCATCTGACCGTAGATTTCCAAGGTGGCATCGTTATCCACGTTGCCCTGGGCATCGAGCACGCCGCAATGGCCGTGCGAGGTGAATTCATCCAGACAGACATCGGACATGACCACCAGTTCATCGCCTACCTCGGCGCGCACCGCGGCAATGCCGCGGTTCAAGATGCCCTGCGGGTCCAGACCGGCCGAGCCGTTCTCGTCGCGTACTTCCGGGATGCCAAAGAGCATGATGCCCCCCAGCCCCAGCTCGGCCGCGTACGCCGCGGCAGCCTTCAGCGAGTCCATGGTGTGCTGGTAGACCCCCGGCATGGAGGTGATCTCGTTGGGTTCGACCAGTCCCTCGCGCACGAAGGCAGGCAAGATCAGTTGGCGTGCCGAAAGCTCATTTTCTGCCACCAGGCGGCGGATGGCAGGATTCTGCCGCAACCGGCGCGGGCGATGCTGAGGGAAACCCATGGCTCCTCTTTCTCCAGTTCTCATAACTTCTTATTCCGTTGTGCACACTTCCGGTCCCGGAGTTACCGGTGCCGGAGCAAATCTTGGGCCGCACGGGCCAGGCCCTGCGGGGTGGGAGCGGAGGCCACGGCATGCACCGGCAGCCCGGCACGCTCCATAGCCCGGGCCGTTGGATGGCCAATCGCGATGGTCTGCAGCTTCCCGGGCAGCTGCGTCCCTGCCAGCTGCACGAAGCGGCGGACCACGCTGGGCGCCGAGAAGACCACCAAATCCTGTTCTTCCAGTCTGTCACCGATCCGGTTCGCCGGTAGGACGTTGAGTCCGGCTGCCGCTTCCGGCTCAGAGACCGGGGTGCCGGGCGCCGGGGCATCCACGGTTTCATAGGCAATGAATTCGTTGACCTGCACCGGGTATTTGCCCAGCCCATCAGCCAGCGTGGAGCTGGCCAGATCGCCGTGCGGATAGCAGATCCTGGCACCCGGCTCAGGGATCCATGCCGCAAGCATGCCGGCAGCCGATTGCTCTTCAGCTTCGAAGTCCACGCTGCGGCCCAAGTGCCGCTTGATGGCCTCGGTGGACTTCTCTCCAACCGAGGCCAGACGCAGCTGCTCCGGCAGGAGCGCTCCAGCCAGCACCTGCTGCACCACCTTGACGGTATTCACCGAGGTGAAGACCAGCCAGGAGTAGTCTCCGGCGACCAGATCGCTGGCCATGCGCTGCAATGCGCTGCGGTCGGCGGGCCAAACAGTTTCGATCAGCTGGGCGCACCACGAGGTGATGCCCAGCCGATCGAATTCCTGCACGGTGGCCGCGGCACGTGCCGGGTTGCGCAGGATCAGTGCTTGATAAGCCATGGTCCGGAACTAGGCCAGCCCGGCAACTACGGCAGCGCCATCAGCGATCATCGACTGCGCCAGCGAACGGCCCAGCTGCTGTGCTGCATCCGCCGTGCTGCAGGAGATCCGCGCACTGCGGCGCATGGTCTGCGAGCCATCGGGGTTGCAGGCCACCGCTTCGAGGACCAGCTCATCGCCCTCGATATGGGCCAAGGCGCCAATCGGGGCAGCACAGCCGGCTTCCAATTCGGAGAGCAGCGCACGTTCGGCCTCCACCTGCATGCGGGTGGCGGCATCATCGAACTGCGCCAGAGCCGCATCCAATGCGCCGTGGCCGGTGCCCGCGGTACGGGTTTCCAGCGCCAAGGCGCCCTGGCCCGGGGCGGGCAGCATGATGGAGGGATCCAGGTACTCGGTGATGTGCTTGTCCAAGCCCAGGCGGCGCATCCCGGCAGCTGCCAGGATCACCGCGTCCAGGTCACCCTGGGTGCCGCGGCCCACGCTGCCATCATCCAGCGTCTTCCCGACACCCTTGACCCGGCCTAAGCGGGTGGGGACGTTGCCGCGGATATCGACAATCTCGAAGTCGCTGCGGTAGGCCAGCAGCTGGGCTGCACGGCGCGGCGAACCGGTACCGATCTTCGCACCCTGGGGCAGCTGGTCCAAGCCCAGCGAGTCGCGCGAGCACAGGGCATCGCGGACATCCTCGCGCGGCGGGATCGAGGCCAGGACCAAGCCCTCGGGCTGCGCAGTGGGCAGGTCCTTGAGCGAGTGCACGGCCAGGTCGCAGCCGGAATCGAGCAGGTGCTGGCGCAGCGCGGCGGCGAAGACGCCGGTGCCTCCGAGGGTGGCCAGCGAGCCGGTCACCACATCGCCTTCGGTCTTGACCAGCACGGTCTGCGCGGCCAACCCGGAAATCCCGGCCAGCTTCTGCGCGGCCCATCCGGTCTGGGTGGTCGCCAGCGCGCTGCCGCGCGTTCCTACGCGAAATGCTTCGGTCATGGCTGGGGTACACCAACTTCTGAATCGACTGCGCCGATGGTCGGGCGCAAGGTTCCGTCCAGGGCGCGCTTCTCGCAGCAGCCCGGACGGCAGACATCAAACCATGGGCCGCATTCGAGAACCGAGGTGCGGCCGGCGCGCAGGGCCTTGCCATCGGGGCCGGCCAGGCGTTCTTCGACCAAGTCCACCAGTCCGGAGATGAACGCCTGGTGGGTGCCCGGGGTGGCGACGCGGTCAAAGGCCAGGCCCAGTTGGGCGCAGCTGTCCTTGGCTTCGGTATCCAGATCCCACATGACTTCCATGTGGTCCGAGATGAAGCCGATGGGCACGACCACGACGCCGGCGACACCGGCTGCGGCATCCTCTTCCAGCGCGTCGTTGATATCCGGTTCCAGCCATGGCACATGCGGTGCCCCGGAGCGGGACTGGTAGACCAGGCTGTGCTCCAGGCCCTTGGCCTCCTCCACCTGGGACAGGATGTAGTTGGCCACCGCCTGGTGCTGGCTGGTGTAGAGATTCCCGTAGCCTGCGGCCCGGATACCTTCGGGTCCTGCGGCCTCGGCGTCGGCCATCGGAATGGAGTGGGTGACGAAGACGATCTTGATCGCCCCGTCTTCCTTGCCCGCTTCGGCCAGCTGCGCACGCACATTGGCCAGCGAGGAACGCAAGGACTGCGCAAAGGGCGTCACGAAGGCAGGAGTGTCGAAGAACTGGCGCAGCTTGTCCACTTCCACCACACCGTCCAGCCCGGTGTTGACTAGGCCCATGCCCGCATCCTCGCGGTACTGGCGGCAGGCCGAGTAGCCGGAGTAGGCGCCGGTGCCCATAAGCAGCACCTTGCGGTGGCCGTCGGCAGCCAGCTGCTTGAGGGTGTCGTCGATAAACGGGTGCCAGTTGCGGTTGCCCCAGTAAATGGGCAGGTCGATGCCGCGGGTAGCCAGCTCTGCCTCCAGCGCGGCCTTCAGTGCACGGTTCTGCGCGTTGATTGGCGAGACGCCGCCGTTCTTGCGGTAGTGCACCGCAACTTCTTCCAGGCGCTCGTCAGGGATGCCGCGGCCCTCGGTGACCTTGCGCAGGAACGGGATGACATCATCCTGCCCTTCCGGTCCGCCGAAGGATGCCAGCAAGATGGCATCGTAGGACTTGGGAATCATCTGGCCGTTGCGGTCATATCCCTCGCGGGGGTCAAAGGCCTGGCTCACTTCAGTACCTCTAGCGCTTCAGCTGCCGAGATGCGGCGGCCGGTGTAGAACGGAGTCTCCTCACGCACATGGTGGCGGGCTTCGGTGTAGCGCAGGTGGCGCATCATGTCGACGAGATCGATCATGTCGTCGGCTTCGAGGCAGATCTGCCATTCGTAGTCGCCGAAGGAGAAGGCCGCTACGGTGTTGGCCAGCACGTTCGGGAATTCGCGGCCCAGGATGCCGTGGTCGCGCAGCATCTTGCCGCGGGCCGCCGGATCCAGGGTGTACCACTCGGTGGAGCGGACGAATGGGTAAACGGTCATCCATTCCTTCGGATCCAGGCCGCGCGCGAACGCTGGCGAGTGGTCCTTGGCGAATTCCGCTTCACGGTGCACGGCCATGGTGGAGTAAACGATTTCGGTGCCGGCCAGCAGGGCCGAACGGCGGATCTTGCGCATCGATGCCTGCAGCAGCTGGGCCGATGGCCCGTGCACCCAGAACATCACGTCAGCGTCCTCGCGCATGGCCGAAACGTCGTAGATGCCGCGCACGGTGGCGCCTTCGGCGGCCAGCTCGGCGACCAGCGCATCGAATTCAGCGGCAGCAGCCTCGGAACGCTCGACAATTTCCGAACGCTTGAAAATGGTCCAGAGAGTGTAGAAGAACGTCGGGTTTTCTCCTGCATTTTCGCGTTCACGAATTACTGGGGAATTATGCTCCGGTGCGTTGCTCACTTGATATTCTCCTTGATCTGGTTTCGGACAAAAGTCCAGGATAGTTGGCCCGGGTGCGGTTAGCGGGCGCTGATCGCGACGGCACTGCGGGCTTGGGCGATAACTCGCGCCAGTCCGGTGCCGGCAATCCATGCGCCAACCACATCGAGCCCTTCGAAGCCCGACAGGCTGCGCTGCAGTTGCGCGCGGCGCGTGGTAGCGGCCTGGCCCTGCAGCGGAACCATGTCGCTGAAGCGTGAAACGGTGCTTCCCAAGACATCATCAAGATGCAATTGAACACCGAGAATCTTTGAAGCATCTTTGATTGCCTGGTCGATGAGAGCTGAATCATCTCCGGATTCGACAAGTTGCTCATGTTCGCCGATTCGTCCAAAGGACAGGCGCAGTACGTGGGTGCCAGGGCCGGCCTCTGCGGCGAGCCAGGGCCACTTGGCCGTGGAATGGGTCAGCGCCTTGGCCGTCAGCGGGGCGTTCCTGGAGACCAGCACACCCGATCCGCGCGGGGCATCATCGAGTTCCGGCTTATCGACCACCAGGATCGCCAAGGCAATGGCATTGGCACCGCTTTCGCCGGCGATCCGCTCTTCTGGTGCCAGCAGGGGGTTCAGCAGGTCCAGTGCCGGCTCGGCCGGCGTCGCGAGAACTACCCGGTCAGCGAGCAGTTCATGGCCCAAGGTCGTGACTGCATACGGAGTTGGCGACTGCGCATCGTGGCGCAAGGAGGTCACCGGCGAATTGCGCACCAGCGCAACGCCAGCCTGCTCCAGCTGGGACACCAGGGCTTCGACCATGCTGTACATGCCGCCGTTGAGGCCAGCCACACGGGAACCAGCCGGAGCCGAAGCCTGCAGCCGGGTGACGGCGCGGGCCAGCGAACCGGTCTCCTGCATGGCTTGGCGCAGGCCAGGCGCGGCGGCGTCAATGGAAATCTTGGCAGGGTCGGTGGAATAGACGCCGTTGATGACCGGGGCCACCAGCTGGTCCAGTACCGCCTGTCCCATGCGGGAACGGACCACTTCAGCGATGGTCAGGTTCTCCGTGGCCCACTTCTTGTTCATTGGCGTGATCAGATCCGCTGCGGCACGCACGGTGGCCGGTCGGCCAATGATGCCGCGCACCTCGTCGGTGCGCACATTGCCCGGGATGCCCAGCATTGCGGTGGCAGGCATCTGGTGAGCATGAATTTCCTGCTCTTCCCCCTGGATGAGCCAGGCCCGCTCTCCGGAGGTCCTGGCGATCTGCCCGCCTAGATCCAGCTCGTCGAGGTAGGAGGAAACAATGCCGCCACGCAGGGCGAAGGATTCCGCGCCAGCATCAATCTCCATGCCGGCAACTTCGGTGGTGCGCACGCAGCCACCGAAGTTCGCGGTTGCTTCCAGCACGGTCACTTCGTGTCCGGTCTGGCGAAGTTCACGGGCAGCGACCAGGCCGGCGATGCCGCCACCGATCACCACCGCATGCGGGGCCAATGGCTTCTGGGCCTGATCGGCCGATTCGCTCTTCGCTAGGCGTGCTTCGCTGGCGCTGCGCACCTTTTCCAGCAGGCGCAAGGCATGCGCTGCGGCATCGTTGGCAATATCGCGTCGCGGTTTGGACGCCCCGGTGGCTTCAGCTGAATCCCCTGCGCGCAGATTGCGCTGTTCCTTGCTCACGTGCCTAGCACCTTCTACCTTCACAATATGCCGATGCCCTGTTCCCTGCCCATGGCCTCGAGGGCCAGTTGGAACACAGCGTTAAACCTAGCTTAGACCTGTTGAATTACAGCGAGTGAATGAGCTCCACCACACGGGTCAACACGGTTGGGTCGGTGGTTGGCGGAACGCCATGGCCCAGGTTCACCACATGTCCGCGGGCCTTCTTGCCTGCTGCAACCACTTCGCGCACGTGCGCCTCGAGGACTTCCCACGGGGCATCGAGCAACGCCGGGTCGATGTTGCCCTGGACCGAAACGTCCTGGCCCAAGCGTTCAATCGCGGTTTCCAGCGGGATGCGGTAATCCACGCCCACGGTATCCACGCCAGCATCGCGCATGGCGGTGAGCAGTTCGCCGGTGCCGGTTCCGAAGTGGATCAACGGCACGCCCAGGTCGCGGACGTAGTCCAGGGACTTCACCGAGTACGGGGCGACGTGCTTCTGGTAGTCCGGAAGCGAGAGCGAACCAGCCCAGGAGTCGAAGAGCTGCGCGGCCGAGGCGCCGGCTTCAACCTGCGCCCGCAGGAACTTGCCCGAGGCGTCGGCAGCCCAGGTCATCAGTCCGTCCCAGACGTCCGGGTCGGTGTGCATCATGGTGCGCGGGCCCAGGTGGTCGCGGCTTGGCTTGCCCTCGACCATGTAGGCGGCCACGGTGAATGGCGCACCGGCGAAACCGATCAGCGGGGTCTTGCCCAGCTCGGCCACGGTCAAGCGCACGGCTTCGCGGATGGGTTCCAGCGACTCGTCCGTCAGCTCCGGAAGGGCAGCTACCTGTTCCCTGGTGCGAATCGGGGTGTCCAGCACCGGGCCAACGCCTGGCACGATGTCCACGCCAATGCCTGCAAGGCGCAGCGGGATGACGATGTCCGAGAAGAAGATGCCGGCGTCCACCTTGTGGCGGCGCACCGGCTGCAAGGTGATCTCGCTGGCCATGGCAGGGTCAAGGCAGGAGTCGAGCATGCTCACCCCTTCACGCAGCTTCAGGTATTCAGGCAGCGAACGGCCAGCCTGGCGCATGAACCACACCGGGTGATGCGACGGCTTCTTGCCGGTCAAAGCTTGGATCAAAGCGGAATCTTGGGTACGTCCATCAATCAACGGATGGTTCTGCGACAGGGTCATGCCCCAATTCTGCCAACTCTTCAGATTAAAAGCCCATTTACTGCGTTCGCCCGCAGGGGAAGGTGAGCAAACTAACCCCTTGGAACCATGCGGATTTAGGCACACCTGCGTTGTCTGCCGGTATTTTCCGGCCTATTCTGGGGTCACTGTGGTTTTCTTATCTCTTGTCGCATCGC
The DNA here is from genome assembly GCF_044743275.1 of Glutamicibacter sp. NPDC087661. NCBI lineage: Bacteria > Bacillati > Actinomycetota > Actinomycetes > Micrococcales > Micrococcaceae > Glutamicibacter > Glutamicibacter sp. NPDC087661. Next base: position 484,657 of record NZ_JBIUWE010000001.1, on the reverse strand, counting down.
ATTCCCAGCTCGATCTGGAGACCGTCGCACAAATCAGTGCTTCGGCCGACGGGCTGGCAGCTGCCTCCGTTAACGGTTCGGCGGCTATCAATGGCGCCGTCGTGCTGGCCACCTGCAACCGCTTCGAAGTCTACGCAGACGTGGACCACGTGGAGGACGCAGCAGAACATCTGGTCAACGAGCTGGCAGCAAGCACCGACCTCTCCCCCGAATTCCTGGCCCGCCGTCTCACCACGCTGGAAGGCGACCCGGTAGTTGAGCACCTCTTCTCCGTAGGCGCCGGACTGGACTCGGCCGTTGTCGGCGAACGCGAAATCGCTGGCCAGGTGCGTCGAGCACTGACCCAGGCGCAGCAAGAGAAGACCACAACCAGCAACCTCACCCGCCTGTTCCAGAACGCCACCCGCGCGGCTAAGGATGTCGGTTCGAATACCGACCTTGGCACCCAGGGCAAGTCCGTGGTTTCGGTGGCCCTCGATCTGGCCGAAGAACTGGCCACTGAAGGCCGCGACTGGTCCGAGCAGGATGTTGTGCTCTTTGGCACCGGTTCCTACGCTGGCGCCACCATGGCGTTGCTCAAGGAACGCGGCGTCCAGCGCATTTCGGTTTACTCGCATTCCGGGCGCGCCGCAGATTTCACCGCGAAGCGCGGCGGTTTCCCGCTCAGCGACGAATTGCTGCCGCAGGCCCTGCGCGAAGCTGACATCATCGTTGGCTGCTCCGGCGGCGGTCACCAGTTGGCCCGTGCAGAGCTTGAAGCGCTGCGCGTGAAGAAGCACCCGCTGATCGCCATCGACATGGCGCTCACCCACGACTTCGATCCGACCATGGTCGAACTGCCCGATGTTGAACTGATTACCTTGGAATCGGTGCGCATGGCCGCCCCGACCGAGCAGGCCATGGCCGTTCACGCGGCTAGCCGCATCGTCAAGAACGCCACCGCAGAATTTGCCGCCGCTCAGCGTGAACGCGAGGCCGACTTCGCGATTGTCGCGCTGCGCCAGCACACCAAAGCCGTTCTGGATGCCGAGATCGCGAAGGTCCGTGCCCAGCACGGCTGCAGCGCCGCAGCCGAGGAAGTCGAGCTGGCCATGCGCCGCATGGTGCGCCAGCTTTTGCATGTGCCTACCGTGCGTGCCCGCGAACTGGCAGGCGAAGGCCGCACCGGCGAATACGTCTCGGCCCTGGAAACCCTCTACGGCTTGGAACTCTCGCAGCCGGAGCCCGGGAAATCGGAGACTACGCAGGCCCTGGGCAACTGTCCAGCCGCCCCGGAAGCCAAATCAGCGTAGAAAACCTGATTTCCCCCAGCATATTTCCACTTTCCGCACAGAAGCATGGAATACTACTTCCAAGTAGATTATCCACCCGAGAATTCCTTTGATGACTTGGGAGCTGATCACTCTGCAGCTGGAAAGGCCCCATTCGACATGACGGAACTCGAAAATATCAAAGGCACCCGCCCGCAACGGATGCCCCGTGAAGCGCGTCGTCGCCAGCTGCTGCAGGCAGCGCACCAGGTTTTCGTGGCCCATGGGTACCATGGTGCGTCCATGGACGAAATCGCTGAAGTCGCCCTGGTTTCCAAACCGGTGCTCTACCAGCATTTCCCCGGCAAACGCGAACTCTACCTCGCCTTGCTGGATTCGCACCTGGCCGACTTCAGCCGTCAGCTGGATGAAGCGATCCGCTCCACCAGCGACAATCGCGAGCGCGTCTTCGCCACCATCAACACCTACTACAGCTACATCAAGGGCGAATCCCAGGCGTACCGCCTGATCTTCGAATCCGATGTGCTCTCGGACCCGCTGATCGCCCATCGCATCGAGCAGTTCAACAGTTCGCTGGCTTCCTCCATCGCCCGCGTCGTGGTCGAAGATACCGACATGAGCGAGGAGGAAGGCCTGCTGGCAGGCCGTGCCCTGGCAGGCCTCTCCCAGGTTTCGGCGCGTTACTGGGCCACCAGCAGCTCCTCGGTGAACCAGAATGCCGCCGTGGATCTCATCTCCCGTTTAGCTTGGCGCGGAATTTCGCAGTTCCCGAAAGAAAACTAGCTAAATTAGTGTTCAGAGGCCCCATACGGGACACCTATTTCGTTCGAGAGGATCTGCGACAATCATGGAAATCCGCATTGGCATTCAGAATGTAGCCCGCGAAGTTGTACTTGAATCCGAGCTCAGCAACGCCGAAGTCAATGAGCTGGTCTCGAAGGCGATCGCCGACGGCACCGTTCTGGCACTGAAGGATCCAAAGGGCCGCGAGGTCCTGGTGCCTGCTGCTGGCATCGCTTACGTTGAGGTTGGCCCGGAAGAAGTCCGCCGCGTCGGCTTCGCACAGTAGAGCTTGTTGCGCGCCGAGGCATCGCCTTGGCAGCTGGTGGCCGGTTTCGCTTAGAAGCGAAACCGGCTATTTCTTCGCCCAAATGGTGATTTGACTCACCGAGTCATGGTATTGCTAAGGGGTGACTGAACGAAGAATCCGCAGCCCCCGCCCGGTTCCCGCCAACTCGCTGGCCCAGCTACTGCTCGGCCTTGAAGCAGAGTTCGAGGTACCGGCACCCTTCGACGAGCAAACCCTGAAAGCCGCGGAACTGGCGGTAGCCCAGGTCCAGCACCCCGAAGAAGACGCCACCGGCATCCCGTTCTTCACCATTGACCCGCTCGGCGCCACCGATCTCGACCAGGCGATGTTCCTTGAACGAAACGGCCAGGGCTATACCGTGCACTATGCGATCGCGGACGTTCCCGCGTTCGTGACCTTGGGCAGCCAGCTGGACCAGGTGGCCCGCCAACGCGGTCAGACCTATTACCTGCCGCACCGCAAGATCACCTTGCACCCGCCCCTGATTTCCGAAGACCAGGGCTCGCTGCTGCCAGACCAGGACCGGCCGGCCTTCCACTGGAAAATTTCCCTGGATGCCGATGGCGCCCTGGGCGAGGTCCAGCTGAACCGCGCGCGCATCCGTTCCCGCGCCCAGCTCGACTACGCCTCCGCCCAGGCCCGGCTGGATTCGGGGGAACCCGATGAGCAGCTGGAATTGCTCGCCGAAATCGGTGCTGCGCGCCTGCTGCAGGAGCAACTGCGCGGCGGCGCCTCATTGAACCTGCCGGACCAGGAAATTGAAGAAGCAGGCGACGGCTACAAGCTGGTCAGCCGCACCCCGCTGCCCCTGGAAGGGCACAACGCGCAGATTTCCCTGCTCACCGGCATAGCCGCAGCCCGCATCATGCTCGAGGCCGGTGTGGGCATCCTGCGCACCATGCCCGCACCGGATGAAGCGGACCAGCAGGAATTCCGCACCCAGACCCAGTTGCTGGGCACGCCGTGGGACGCAACGCAAAGCTATGGGCAGTACCTGCATGCATTGGATGTCAGCGACCCGAAGCAACTGGTGATCATGCATCGTGCCGCTGCGCTGTTCCGCGGTGCGGACTACCGGGTCATAGCCGGGCAGCCCGAAGAGGAACTGATCCAAGCGGCACTGGCGGCACCCTACGCGCACACCACCGCGCCGCTGCGCCGGCTCGTGGACCGCTTCGTGCTGCTCACCTGCCACCTGCTTTCCACCGGCCAACCGATCCCCGAGCAGCTCGCCTCGGCCCTGGAAGAGCTGCCCGGGCTGATGCGTACCAGCAGCATTGCCGCCAACCGGGTGAACAATGCTGCCGTCGACCTGCTCGAAGCCTATGTGCTCAAAACACGTGTCGGGGGAGAATTCCAAGCCATCGTGCTGAAGTCAGCCGAGCAAAAGGAAGATGGAAAGATTCGTCCCGGAGTGCTGCAGCTGGCCGATGAACCGGTCACCGGAGAGTTTTCCGGTTCCGCCCAGCCGGGCGCCTTGGTGCGCGTAAAGCTGGTCCAAGCTGATCCCGTGGCCCGCAAGATCAGCTTCGAAATCGTGGCCTGAGACTCCTAAACCCGGGTTTCCGGGCAAAACCGGCTATGCTTGGCCTATTAGTAAATAGGATGCCCGATCGCAATGGGCTGATAGATGAAACAGTTTTATGGCGACTTCCCAGCGGCCGCCATCCCGCAGGTGCTTGACCAAGCCACCTAACGTGAAAGTAGCGATCGGCTCCGCTGGATTCGTGCGGTATCCGCATGCTCCTGGCTTGTTGCAAGCCGGAATGGAGCAGGTACCGTGCCCACATGAAACGAGAACAAAGACATCGTGACTGACACGACGCTTTCGGCCCCAGTGGCCGAACCACAAGACAATGAGCCAACCATCGCAGAGCCGATCAAGCAGAGCTTTGCCGATTTGAAGGTTCGCGAAGACATCGTTGCTTCGCTTTCGGAAGCCGGGATCGAGTACCCGTTCCCCATCCAGGCCCTGACCCTGCCAGTTGCCCTGGGCGGCAACGACATCATCGGCCAGGCCAAGACCGGCACCGGCAAGACCCTGGGCTTTGGCATCCCTGCCCTGCAGCGCGTGATCCGCGAAGGCGACAAGGGCTACGGGGATCTTGAATTCCCCGGTGCCCCGCAGGCACTGATCGTGGCCCCGACCCGCGAGCTGGCCATCCAGGTCGGCGCCGACCTGGCCCAGGCATCGAAGCACTCGAACATCTCGATCACCACCATCTACGGCGGCCGCCCCTACGAAGAGCAGATCAATGCCCTGAAGGCCGGCACCGACGTGATTGTCGGCACCCCGGGCCGCTTGATCGACCTGAACCGCCAGCGCGTGCTGAACCTCAAGCAGGTTCGCACCGTGGTACTGGACGAGGCCGACGAGATGCTGGACCTGGGCTTCCTGCCCGATGTCGAGCGCATTCTGGCCGCCTTGCCGCCGGTACGCCAGGCGATGCTGTTCTCCGCCACCATGCCCGGCGCCGTGATCACCATGGCCCGCCGCTACATGACCCGTCCCACCCACATCCGCGCCCAGGATCCCGGCGATGATGACTCGCTGACCAAGCGCAACATCCGCCAGCTGGTCTACCGCGCGCACAACATGGACAAGGACGAGATGGTGGCCCGCCTGCTGCAGGCAGAAGGCCGCGGCAAAACCATCATCTTCACCCAGACCAAGCGCTCGGCTGCCAAGCTGTCCGATGAGCTGGTGGACCGTGGCTTCAACGCCGGTTCGCTGCACGGCGATCTGGGCCAGGGCGCCCGCGAGCAGGCCTTGAAGGCCTTCCGCGCCGGCAAGGTCGACATCCTGGTAGCTACCGATGTCGCGGCCCGCGGCATCGACGTGGATGACGTCACCCACGTGGTCAACCTGCAGTGCCCGGATGATGAGAACACCTATCTGCACCGCGTAGGCCGTACCGGTCGTGCCGGCAACACCGGTATTGCGGTCACCTTCGTGGATTGGGATTCGGTGCCCCGCTGGTCGCTGATCAACAAGGCGCTGGGCCTGAACGTTCCCGAGCCGGTAGAGACCTACTCGTCCTCGCCGCATTTCTTCGCCGACTTGGGAATCCCCAAGGGCACCAAGGGCCGCTTGCAGCGTGCCAAGAAGACCGCGGCAGCTGAGGGCGATGGCTCGCCACGCCGCGAGGATTCGGCGCGCACCCCGCGCCGCCGCAGCAATTCACGTACCCGCACCCGCACCGTGAACGGCGAGCAGACCCAGCAGCGCGGTGCGCAGGACTCCGGCGCCGAACAGGACGGCGCACGCCACGGCCACTCCAAGGGCAAACAGGACCGTCCGGCACGCGAAAACGAGCGCCACCGCGAAACCCATGCTTCCGGCGGGGAGCAGGAGGCGACCGAGGGCGCATCCGCTGCCCGCCGACGCCGTCCGCGCCGTCGCACCCGCAGCACCGAAGCAGGCGGCCAGGACTAATCCCCAGTCCAACCGGTCAGCCAACTTTTCCGAAAGGAACCCACACCAGCGGTGCTCGCTCTACCCGAAGAACCAGCTTTGCCCGACGCTGGAACGCAGGATGCCCCGGCGTCCGTCGTTCCAGCCTCGGGTAATACCGTGTATCACGGTGATAACCTCTCCATCCTTGGCACCCTGCCCGATCAAAGCTTCACCTTGATCTATGTGGACCCGCCGTTCAACACCGGGCGCAAGCAGACCCGTGCCCAGCGCACCATGGTTCGCGCTGCCGAAGGCGAAGGCGACCGCACCGGATTCAAGGGACGCGAGTACAACACCGAGCTGGGGATCGCCCGTTCGTATCACGATACCTTCGACGACTACCTCAGCTTCATCGAGCCGCGGCTACGCGAGGCCCACCGCCTGCTGGCCGAGGACGGCACGCTCTATGTGCACCTCGATTACCGCGAGGTGCACTACGTGAAGGTGCTGCTCGATGGGATTTTCGGCCGGGACTGCTTCCTGAACGAACTGATCTGGGCCTACGACTATGGTGCCCGCGCCAAGAGCCGCTGGCCGGCCAAGCACGACACCATCCTGGTCTACGTGAAGGATCCGAAGAAGTACCACTTCGATTCGGCCGAGGTGGACCGCGAGCCGTATATGGCTCCCGGCCTGGTCACCCCGGAGAAGCGCGCCCTGGGCAAGTTGCCGACCGATGTCTGGTGGCACACCATCGTCTCGCCGACCGGCAAGGAAAAGACCGGCTACCCGACGCAGAAGCCCGAAGGCGTGCTGCGCCGGATTGTGGCCGCGTCGTCGCGCCCCGGTGATTGGGTGCTGGACTTCTTTGCCGGCTCAGGCACCACCGGTGCGGTGTCCGCGAAGCTGGGACGCCAGTATGTGCTGATTGACCAGAACCCCGAGGCCGTCGAGGTGATGAAGGCTCGTTTGCCTGGAAGCACCAGCTATATCGAGGCCTGAGTTCCGGTCCCCTGGGCAATAATCCTATGCAGCATTTCCGGCTCGGTGAGATTCTCGCCGAGCCGGTTCAGCTTTCCGGTGCCGTGGTAGTCGGAGGATCCGGTGACAATCAGATCGCGATCTGCGGCCAGCTGGAGCAACCAGGCCTTTCCCTCGGCGGTATTGTCCCGGTGGTGCACTTCGACCCCCGCTAGCCCGGCATCGATCATCTCGTAGAAGGTGGAATCGGGAACTACCCGTCCGCGTGCAGAGGCCTTGGGATGCGCGAACACCGGAACGCCACCGGCTTCCCGCACCAATTGCACCGCAGTGGCAGGATTCACCGCTGGATGCGAAACGTAGTAGCGCGAACGCGAGGAGAGGATGTTGGCGAACGCTTCATTGCGGTTATCCACCACCCCCGCGGTCACCAGCGCATCGGCAATATGCGGGCGGCCCACGGTTGAACCCGGCAGGCAATGCTCCCCCACCAGATCCCAGCTGATCGGATAGTCCTCGGCCAGCAGGTCGACAATGCGGCGGGCACGAACGATCCGCGAGTTCAGCGCAATATCCAGCTCATCGAGCAGCGGCTGGTAGGTGGGGTCATGCAGGTAGCTGAGCAGATGCACGCTGATGCCGTGGGTATCCTGGCAGGTGATTTCCATGCCCGGTATGAATCCCAGTCCCAGCTTCCCGGCTTGCGCCGCGGCTTCGGCCCAACCGGTGGTCTGGTCATGATCTGTCAACGCCACGACATCCAGGCCCGCAACCGAAGCGGCGCGCATGAGCTCGGCCGGAGTTTCAGTTCCGTCGGACACATTGGAGTGGGTGTGCAGGTCGATTCGCATATGCCTAGGTTATCCCCTGCGCTGATTCTTTGCTGGGATACAGCTGATGGTGACACACTTGGAACATGACCAATCAAGATTCATCTGCACCAAGCACTGATCAGCCGTTGGAAGACCGCGTGAACAACCGTTCCCAGCGTCCAACGTCCAAGGCATTCCAGGACTTCATGGCCTCCTCGTGGGCGCAAGACACTTCTGATCTGCCAGAACAAGATGCCGCTGCCAGCTACGCAACCGCTCGCCGTGCCAAGCTCTCGGAGAATTTCCCCGGTGAGCGCATCGTCATTCCGGCAGGCCCGCTCAAGGTCCGCTCCAACGATACGGACTACCGTTTCCGCCCGCATTCGGCGTTCGCCCACCTGACCGGCCTGGGCGTCGACCACGAGCCCGACGCCGTACTGGTCATGGAACCGACCGATGACGGCGTGGGCGAGCACGGCTCCAACCACGTTTCCACCCTGTATTTCGCGCCGATGGCCGGCCGCGACACCACCGATTTCTATTTGAATTCGCGTTCCGGCGAATTCTGGGTGGGCCCGCGCCCAACCCTGTCCTCGCTGTCGGCGCGCACCGGGATGCCCACCGATTCGCTGGAACAGCTGGAAATCGCGATCACCAAGAATTCCGGCCCGCAGGCCCTGGGCGGCATCCGCATCCGTCTGGTGCGCGAGGTGGATCTGAACATCGAGGCGCTGGTGGATACCTCGCGCATCAACACCGGCCAGGACCTGGAAGCCAGCGATGCCCTGGATACCGAGCTGGCCGAGTTCGTTTCCGAGCTTCGCCTGGTCAAGGACGCGTACGAAATCGCCGAACTGCGCAAGTCGGTTGCCGCGACCATCAACGGCTTCGAAGACGTGGTGCGCAACCTGGACAAGGCCGTCGCGCACGAACGCGGCGAACGCGTTGTCGAAGGCGCGTTCTTCGCCCGCGCCCGGCTTGAAGGCAACGAGCTGGGCTACGACACCATCGCCGCCTCGGGCAACAACGCCACCATCTTGCACTGGATCCGCAACACCGGAACCGTCAAGCAGGGCGAGGTGCTGCTGCTGGATGCAGGTGTCGAGGCCGAATCCCTGTACACCGCAGACATCACCCGCTCGCTGCCGGTGTCCGGCAAGTACACCGAGGTGCAGCGCAAGGTCTACCAGGCCGTGCTGGATGCCGCCGATGCCGCCTTCGCTGCGGCCAAGCCGGGCCTGAAGTTCCGCGACCTGCATCTGGTGGCTACCCGCGTTTTGGCTGAGCGGCTCTCCGAGTGGGGCATCTTGCCGGTATCTGTGGAAGAAGCCATGGATCCAGAGGGGCAGCATCACCGCCGCTGGATGCCGCATGGCACCAGCCACCATCTCGGTCTGGACGTGCACGACTGCGCCCAGGCACGCGCCGAGCTGTACCTGGATGCCGAGCTGGAGGAGGGCATGGTCTTCACCATCGAGCCCGGACTCTACTTCAAGGACGAGGATCTGGCGATCCCCGAGGAGTACCGCGGCCTGGGCGTGCGCATCGAGGATGACATCCTGGTCACCGCCGATGGCGCCGAGAACTTGAGCGTTGCCCTGCCACGCAAGCCTGAGGAAGTTGAAGCGTGGATGGCTAAATTGCGCGGCTAATTCGTCCCGCAGCGTTAACCAGCGAAAGGCATGGGCGCAGTTACCGAGGTAACTGCGCCCATGCCTTTCTTTGGCCTAGCTGGTCCCTATGCTTCAGGATCCTTGCGAGGCGCTGGTTCCTGGACCGGGGCCTGAGGCTGCTGCGAAGTATCCACTCGCGGCTCTACCTGCGACAGGTCCTGCGTGTCCTTGGCCTCGGCGGCCGGTGCTTGCGCTTCGTCCTTGGCTGGCTGCTCGACCGGCGCAACTGGCGCAGCTGGCTTGGCTTCGTTGACGCGCACGCCATAGCGGGGACGCCCATCGGGCAGGTCGGGGAACTGCGAGCTGCGCTCTTCCTCGGAGGCCGGCTGCGCAGGCGTGGCCGGTACTGCGGCGGCTGCCTGGGCCGACGGTGCGGCAGCTGCGGCAGGCTGCTGCTGCGGGGCTTGGGCAACTGGTTGCGCAGGTGCCTGCTGCGGACGCATGGGCAGCTTGGAGGCCAGGATGCGGGCCGACTGCGCATGCTCGAAATCCACCACCACGTCAAAGCTGGTGGCCACGAACTGGCTGGAGGACGCGAAATCGCGCTTGCCGCGACGCGTCGAATAGCTGATCACGCCGGCGATCATCCAAATAGCCATGCCCAGGCCGATGGCGGAGAGAATCTGGTACAGCCCGTTGCCGCCACCGCCGAAGAGGGTCAGGAGCAGGCCGACAAACAGGCCCATCATGCCGCCCTGGGCCGCGCCAGCCAGCGCCACGCGCGGGTAGGAAAGTTTCGCGGTGACTCGCTCCACGGTGCGTACGTCATTGCCGACGATGCTTACCGCGGCGACCGGGAAATCATTATCGGCCAGGTAATCCACGAGCTTCTGCGCGTCGAGATAGCTGGTGTAACGTCCAAGCAGTTCTCCGCGCGGCAGGCCGCTGGTGCTAATCGAATTTACTCCATGAGGCGAGGTCATAACTATATTGTGCACAGGTTTACTGTGAGCCTGCCTAGTTGTGAAGCAACTATCGCTGAGGGTGAAAGAAACAGCACTGGCCCTGTGGCTTTGCACACCGGGAACGGGGCTGAAACGCGATAGTCTAGGAGGGTGAGCGCACAAGTGTCTAAAATCTTCGTCGCCCGGCTGCTCGGGCTTGATGTCTTTGACCCCTTGGGCGACCGCTTAGGCCGCTTGCGCGATGTCGTGGTGGTCTCCCGCGGCCCCAAGAAACCCGCCGCCTGCGTGGGCTTGGTCGTCGAGGTCCCCGGCAAACGGCGGGTGTTCGTTCCGATGACCCGCATCCAGTCTATGGAAGCCAACCAGGTGATCTGCAACGGCCTGGTGAACATGCGCCGCTTCCAGCAGCGCGGCCAGGAAATTCTGGTTGTCGCCGAAATGTTCGACCGCACCATCACCTTCGTTGATGGTTCCGGTCGCGGTGTCATCGAGGACATCGGTTTGGCGCAGACCCGTCGCGGGGACTGGGAAATCAACGAATACTATGTCCAGCGTGGAGAACCGACGGCCAATTTGCTGGGACTGCGTTCGCGCCGCCGCAACAAGGTGCTGGTCTCCTGGGACGAGGTCAGCCACGGTTCGAAGAATGAACCGCAGTCCGCTGACACCTTCGTGGCCGCCCACGATGAGATGAAGCCTGCCGACTTTGCTGACGCCCTGCATGAAATGAATGAGAAGCGCCGCCTGGAAATCGCGGCCCATCTGCAAGATGAGCGCCTGGCCGACGTGCTCCAGGAACTTCCGGACCGCGAGCAGGTGGAGATCCTCTCCGCCCTGGGCCTGGAACGTGCCGCGGACGTGCTTGAGGAAATGGACCCGGATGACGCGGCCGACCTTCTGGCTGAAGTCAGCGAAGAGACCAAGCACCAGCTGCTGGATCTGATGAACGAGGAAGAGGCCAAGGATGTCCGCCGCTTGCTCGCCTACCCGGAAGGTACCGCCGGGTCGATCATGACCCCGGTTCCGGTGATTCTCACCCCTGAATCCACGGTCGCTGAAGCCCTGGCTTCGGTGCGCCTGGAGGAATTGAGCCCGGCGCTTGCTTCGACCGTATATGTGGTGCGCCCGCCGCTGGAGACGCCCACGGGACGCTACCTGGGCCAAGTCCACATCCAGGCGCTGCTGCGTGCCGCTCCCCCGGAGCCGCTGGGCGATATCCTTGATACGGAGCTGGAGCCCATGTCGGATCTGGCCAATATCACCGAAGTGGTTCGCCATTTGGCCACCTACAACCTCACCAGCGTAGGCGTGACCAACAAGGAAGGCCGGCTTGTAGGGGCCATCACCGTGGATGACGTGCTGGACCACATCCTCCCGGATGACTGGCGTTCCCAAGACTAGCCAACGCCCCACCCACCCATCAGCAGCAAAGGAGTTCCAGCTATGGCTGAGCAGCGCAAGAGTAACGGCCTGGATACCCCGCTTGCAGCACGACAACGCTTCTGGCCCCGGTTCTCCCCGAACCCTGACCTCTTTGGTTCGGCCACGGAGAAGTTCGCCCGCTTCATGGGCACCCCGACCTTCCTGCTGTACATGACGGTGTTCTGCGCCTTCTGGCTGATCTGGAACTCGGTCGCCCCGATCAATTGGCGTTTTGACGATGCCACCATCGGCTTCACCGCGCTGACCTTGATGCTCTCCTTGCAGGCCTCCTACGCCGCTCCGCTGCTCCTGCTGGCGCAGAACCGCCAGGATGACCGCGACCGCGTCTCGCTGACCGAGGACCGCGCCCGTGCTGAACGCAATCTGTACGACACCGAGTACCTGACCCGCGAGCTGGCTTCCCTGCGCTTGGCACTGCGCGATGTTGCCACCCGCGACTACGTGCGTTCCGAACTGCGCAATGTGCTTGAAGAGCTGCTGGAAACCTCTGATGGCGAAGAGCTGCACCTGCGCGCGAAGAAAAAGGGCGGCAATAAGAATTCGCACCCGCAAACCGGGATGATCGAAACCGTCAAGCCCCAGCAGGGCCAGCACCGGAAGAGCAAATAAGCATTGAGCACCACGCCAGAACTCCTAGCCGCCCTCGCAAAGGTCAACGACCCGGAGCTTCGCCGGCCGATCACCGAATTGGGCATGGTGGAATCAGCTGTCCTGGCCGATGGCACCGCCAGGGTCAAGATCTTGCTGACCATCGCCGGTTGCCCGATGCGCTCCACCATCGAGGAAGAGGCCACCGCGGCCCTGCTGACCGTAGCAGCGGTGCAGCGCGTTGAGGTGAGCCTGGGCGTCATGGATCCGCAGCAGCGCGCGGAGCTGCGCGAGTCACTGGCCAGCCGCCGCACCCCGTTCTCCGATCCTGCTTCCCTGACCCGGGTGATCGCTGTGGCCAGCGGCAAGGGCGGCGTGGGCAAGTCGTCGATTACCGCGAATCTGGCCTGCCAGCTAGCCTCCCAGGGCTTGAAGGTCGGCCTGATCGACGCCGATGTCCATGGTTTCTCCATTCCCTCGCTGATGGGTATTTCGCAGAACCCCACCCGGGTTGATGACATGATCCTGCCGCCGGTGGCGCACGGAGTGAAGGTCATTTCCATTGGCATGTTCCTGGATTCCAACCAGCCGGTGATCTGGCGCGGCCCGATGCTGCACCGGGCCCTGGAGCAGTTCCTCTCGGATGTCTACTTCGGGGACCTGGACTACTTGTTGCTGGACCTGCCGCCAGGCACCGGGGACATGGCCATCTCCGTGTCCCAGCTGCTGCCCAATAGCGAGCTGCTGGTGGTCACGACTCCGCAGTCCACGGCTACCGAGGTTGCCGAACGCGCCGGCACCATCGCCTTGCAGACCCATCAGAAGGTGATCGGGGTGGTTGAGAACATGAGCTTCCTGCAGCTGCCCGACGGGTCGCGCATGGAGGTCTTCGGTTCCGGTGGCGGTGCCAAGCTCAGCGAATCGCTGAGCCAGCAGCTGGGCTACCCTGTTGGGATGCTGGCCCAGATTCCGCTGGAAGAGTCCGTACGCGTGGGTTCGGATCAGGGCCAGCCGGTAGTGCTCAGCACCCCGGGAGCACCGGCCGCGGCAGCGATGCGTGAATTGGCCGGGAAATTGGAACAGCGACCGCGCGGGCTTGCCGGGCGATCGCTGCCGATGTCTTTCTGAGGACTTCTGGGCCTAGGTGGCTTCTGAGTCGAAGGGTGCCGGTTCGTTGGCGCCCAGCTGCAGCTGCTGCGCGGTAGCCGAAGGGACCGCGGTGCGCACCGGTGCTGGGGCCACGGTCTTGGCTGGAGAACCTTTTGCGGCATTCACGGCGTCGTCGAATTCATCGACAAGCGCCTCCTTGATGATTCGACGTGGATCATACTGGCGCGGGTCCAGCTTCTTCCAGTCGATGTCGGCAACCTCGTCGCCTACTTCCTCGCGCAGCTGCTCCTTGGCGCCATTGGCCATGCGCCGCACTTCCTTGACCAGGTTCGCTAGCTTTTTGGCGTACTCGGGAAGCTTTTCGGGGCCCAGAATAACGACCGCCAGCACGGCGAGAACGACAAACTCGCCACCATTAATACCAAAAAGATCCACGTAAGAAGATTACCTTGTTCCAGTGCCACTAACGAAGTCACCGCGCCACGCCAACGGTGAACACGCGATGAACGGGGTTAGCTGGCGGCGCGCAAGCCTCGCGGGATGCGCGGCAACGACATGGTCTTTGCAGGGCGGTTGGCTGGATTGCGGTGAGCGAGCGCATCACGAAGCATGGCGCGGCCACGGTGGATGCGAGAACGCACGGTCCCGAGCTTGACATCCAGGATGCGTGAGACTTCCTCGTAGGAGAAGCCTTCCATATCGCACAGGACAATAGCGGCACGGAACTCCGGCGACAACGCACGCAGGGCTTCTTGCACGTCGACATCCAAGTTGTTGAATTCGAAATAGCGTTCCGGGGTTACCGCGGTACCGGGCATCCGGTCTTCGGATCCCTCGGCGAAACGGTCGAAGCGGATCTTGCTCTTGCGCCGAGCCTGGTCCAGGAACAGGTTGGTGGTAATGCGGTGCAGCCACCCGCCCATGGTTCCGGGGGTGTAATTTTCCAAGGCTTTGAATGCGCGAACGAATGCCTCCTGGGAGAGGTCCTCGGCATCTTGGCGGTTACCAGTCAAACGGTAGGACAAACGGAAGACCCGTTGCCCATGTTCTTGGACCATCTGATCCCATGTCGGAGTCGTGGTTTCGGCAGTCACCGTAGAAGAAACTGTTTCACTTCGTGCATTGTTCACACTCCAAGTATGAAATGGGAAGCTGAGCTGAAGCTAAGAATACCCTGCGCGAGAACCTCCAAGTTCAACAACTTCAGGTAACGACGTAGGTACGATGGGAACTGGCCCCGCCAATTCAACCCTTGAGGACCTCCGCCGATGCCATCGATGAATCCAGAACTCTTCGCGAGCTGGACCTATACCCAGAACCACGTCAACGAACCAGAGCATGTCGCCCCGGTTCGCGAACGTGCGGAAGACCTGGGCGTGCGCTGCATCGATCAGGCCGGCCGCTCGATGCTGCAGATGCTCTGCACCCTGCGCCAGCCGCGCAATATCGTGGAGATCGGATCCGGTGTGGGCGTCGCATCGCTGGCGATGCTCGAGGTCATGGGCAACGCCATGACGTTGACTGCGATTGAATCGGATCTGGAGCACGCCAACGCGATGCGCCAGGGCCTGCGCGATTCAGGCATCCCCACGGCCCGCGCCCGCATTATCAATGAGCGCGCAGAGAACGTGCTCTCGCGCTTGGCCGACCACGCCTACGACCTGGTACTCATCGACGCCGGCGCTGAGCTGCTGCTCGAGTACGTGGCCGAGGCCAAGCGGCTGGTCGGAACCGGCGGGGTGATCATAGTTAACAACGCCTATGACGAGCACCGCCTGGCCAAGCCCGCGGTTCGCCGCCCCTCCACCGTCACGACCCGAGATGCGCTGCGCATGCTGCGCGAGGACCCGCGCTTGCAGACCCACCTGTTCCCTACCGAGCAGGGCCTGTTTGTGGCCACTGTCCTTCCTGCCAAGGCCGCGACCCGCCTCTAGCCGCTGATTTCGGGAAAGACAAAGGACCGACATTTCTGTCGGTCCTCGATTGCCGCACCAGCAACCCGTGCGGCCAAAGCTAGAACTTGGGCAAGCTTACTCAGTTACCTTGAGCAGGCACTCACGCAATTCGGTTGCCTCGTCGTTGTTCAACTCGACTACCAGTCGTCCGCCTCCGTCGATTGGAAGGCGCAAGATGAGGCTGCGGCCTTCCTTAGCGACTTCCATTGGTCCATCACCGGTGCGTGGCTTCATAGCAGCCATTAAGCTGTTCCCTTCGTCTGTGGCTAACGCATGCACTGGCGCTTGCCGTGCATACAACCGAATGCCTAGTCCATCCTCAGCAAGGATTCCCTGCTGAGTTGGGACACTTATCTTTTATTATTACTAATTTTCGCCCGTGTCGCTAATCACACGCCGTGACTCAAGGTCACGAACCGTATTCTCCAGCTCGGTAATTTCTGCCGCGAGGACATCGAGCACCTCATCCACCTGGTCGCAGCGGTAACCGCGCAAGCCCAAGGAGAAGCGAACTTTCTCCACATCTTCAGCGCGCGGATTCTTGGCCAGCAGCACCGGCGGCAACGAAGCCTGGTGCTCTACCAATCCCGTGATGGGCTCCCCAGTGGATTCGAAGTGGCGACCTGCCGGTACATTCTTCCGCTGGCTGGACAGCAGCAGGGCAACAGCACCCACCAGCAATACTGCGATGGCAACAAGGAGGAACGGCATCGCCTACTGCCCCTTCGCCAGGTCGCCGACCTTCAGGTTTTCTTCATGCGCACGCAGCACCAGATCCACCGCTTCATCAGGATCATCGGTGATAGTGAACAAGTCCAGATCACCGGGGGAAATGGTGCCTTCAGCAACGAGCGTCTTGGTCATCCAGTCCACCAAGCCGCCCCAGTATTCGGTGCCCACGAGCACAATCGGGAAGCTGGTGATCTTCTTGGTCTGGACCAAGGTCAACGCTTCGAACAGTTCGTCGAGGGTGCCAAAACCCCCGGGCAGCACGATGAAGCCCTGCGAGTACTTCACGAACATCGTCTTGCGCACGAAGAAGTAGCGGAAGTTCAGGCCCTTGTTGACCCAGGCATTCAACCCGGTTTCAAAAGGCAGCTCAATACCCAGGCCTACGGAAACGCCGTCCTTGTCAGCAGCTCCCTTGTTGGCCGCTTCCATGGCGCCGGGGCCGCCACCGGTGATGGTAGTGATGCCTTCCTCGGCCAAGCGGCTGCCGACACGCTGGGCCATCGCATAGTACGGGCTGCCTGGATCCGTGCGCGCGGAACCAAAAACCGCGATGGCAGGACCGGTGCCGGCCATATTTCCAAAGCCAGAGACGAATTCCGATTGGATACGCAACACGCGCCACACGTCGCTATGCGTGACATCGACCTGCGGGCTTTCCAGAAGATGGTGGTCAAGCTGATCTTCCGGTTGCTTTCCTGGCCAGCTCGCTTCGATGTGGCGCTTTTGCCCGACCCGGGCATTTTCTTCACTCTTACGCTGATGAACCATAGCTTCACTCTATCGGTTACTCCTGCGCATCTTCGGATGTGACCTACCGCGGATTGGAGAACAGTTTGATAACAACTAGGTGTGACATGGTCGACGGGTCGCGTAGTCGCCGTCACATCAAGTAATGTCTACAACATGAAAAGCGATCATCAGGCTCAAGCTTCTTCTGAAGGCCCTATCGTCCAGCTGACTGGGGTCAATAAGCACTACGGTGCGCTGCATGTGCTCAACGGCATCAATCTCGAAGTGACCAAGGGCGAGGTCGTTGTGATCCTCGGCCCGTCGGGCTCGGGCAAGTCCACGCTGTGCCGCGCCATCAACCGACTGGAAACCATCGACGAAGGCACCATCAAGATTGATGGCAAGACCCTTCCCGAAGAGGGCAAGGCACTGGCCAATCTCCGGGCCGATGTCGGCATGGTCTTCCAGTCCTTCAACCTCTTTGCCCACAAATCGATCTTGGAGAACGTGACCCTCGGTCCGATGAAGGTCAAGGGCATGAAGAAGGACGAGGCCAAGAAATTGGCGATGCAGCTGCTGGAGCGCGTGGGCGTAGCCAATCAGGCCGGCAAACTGCCCGCACAGCTTTCTGGCGGCCAGCAGCAGCGTGTGGCGATCGCCCGCGCACTGGCCATGAAGCCTAAGGTGATGCTCTTCGACGAGCCAACCAGTGCCCTGGACCCGGAAATGATCAACGAGGTCCTGGACACCATGGTGGGTCTTGCCAAGGAAGGCATGACCATGCTCGTGGTCACCCACGAGATGGGCTTTGCCCGCAAGGCGGCGGACCGCGTGATCTTCATGGCCGACGGCCAGATCGTCGAGCAGGCCACTCCTGAGGAATTCTTCACCAATCCCAAATCCGACCGTGCCAAGGATTTCCTTGGCAAGTTGATCACCAACCACTAATTTCATCATCACGCATCCAATAGGAGGAACAATGCGCAAGACTCGTTTCGGCACTGTAGCCGCAATGGCCGCCGTCGCAGCCCTGGCCCTGACTTCATGTGGCGGCTCCGGCGACAGCGAAGCCGACGGCGACAAGATCCGCATCGGCATCAAGTACGACCAGCCGGGACTCGGCTTCAAGGACGGCGATAACTACACCGGTTTCGACGTTGACGTCGCCAAGTACGTAGCCAGCGAACTGGGCTACACCGAGGACAAGATCGAATTCATTTCGGCACCGTCGGCCAACCGCGAGACCATGCTGCAGAACAACCAGGTTGACATGATCTTCGCAACCTACTCGATCACCGATGAGCGCAACAAGGTTGTCGACTTCGCTGGTCCATACTTTGTCGCCGGCCAGGACCTGCTGGTTCCATCCGACTCGGATATCGCCGGCCCAGAAGACCTCGATGGCAAGAACCTGTGCTCGGTCACCGGTTCCACCTCGGCCCAGAAGGTCAAGGACAACTACGCCCAGAACACCAACCTGCAGGAACTTCCGGGCTATGCAGAGTGCACCACCCAGATGAGTGGCGGCACCATTGACGCGGTTACCACCGATGACATCATCCTTGCCGGCCTGGCTGCGCAGCCTGCCTACAAGGGCAAGTTCAAGGTTGTCGGCGCGCCATTCACCGAAGAGAACTACGGCGTGGGCCTGCCTGATGGCACCGACAAGTGCGGCGACATCAATGCGGCAATCACCAAGATGATCGAGTCCGGCGAGTGGCAGAAGGCCCTGGACAAGAACACCGAAGGCACCGGTTACAAGCCGAACGCTGAAACCAACCCGCCAACCCTTTCGGATTCCTGCGCCTAGCAGCATCTGATGCGATGGGGGCCAAACGCAGCGTGTTTGGCCCCCATCTGCAATCTGCGTTTCCCAGGTACCAGCTAATGCAGGTACCGGACCCATAGCCGCTTGGCCGGTTTTCCGGCCATCGAGACAGAGGCTTGCAGTGGAGAATTACTTATCCATATTCACTGAGTACGACATTCCCGGAGCTTTCTGGGTCAATATCCAACTAACTTTTTGGGCTGCCATTGGCGCCCTCGTGCTGGGCACCATCTTGGCCTTGCTGCGCATCTCCCCCGTGGGGAGCTTCCAGGCCCTGGGCACCAGCTACGTTAACCTGATTCGCAATACCCCGCTGACCATCATCATCCTGTTCTGCGTGCTGGCCCTCTACGGCCAGCTCGGATTCGTGCTCAGCAGCGATTTCCAGGGAAACTTCTTCCGCCTCGCCGTCCTTGGCCTTGCGGTTTACCACGCGGCGTTCGTGTGCGAAGCGATCCGCTCGGGCGTGAACACGGTTCCCCTGGGACAGGCAGAAGCTGCTCGTGCCATCGGCCTGAGCTTCTTGCCCGCAGCGCGCTTGGTGATTCTGCCGCAGGCCTTCCGCGGCGCGATTGTCCCCTTGGGCAACACCTTGATCGCCTTGATCAAGAACTCCACCGTCGCAGCGGTCGGTTCGGTTGCCACGGAATCCTCCTCGGTCATGAAGACCATGATTGAGTTCCGCGCAGATATCGTGATCCCGATCTTCTTGACCTTCGCAGTGGGCTTCGTGATCATCGTCATCCCGGTGGGCCTGTTGACTACTTGGGCTTCTAAGAAACTGGCGGTGGCACGATGAGCGCGTCGATTCTTTTTGATACTCCCGGGCCAAAGGCCCGCCGCCGCATCTTGGCGGTAAACATAGTCGGCGCCTTGATTGCCTTGGGCATCGTGGCGTGGATCGTCCTCGGCCTGGCCGCCAAGGACCAGATGCAGCCTTCGCAATGGGATGACTTCATCGAAGGCAGCACCTGGAAGAACTACCTGCTTCCGGGCTTGTGGAACACCACCAAGGCAGCAGTCCTGGGCATCATCGGCTCGGTGATCTTCGGCCTGATCTTCGGTGTCGGCCGCTTGGCGCAGAATAAGCTGATCAACGGAATCTCCACCGTGATTGTCGAATTCTTCCGCGCGGTACCAGTGCTGCTGATGATCGTGTTCTTCAACGTCTTCTTCTCCCGTTCCCTGCAGCTGTCAGGTGATACGGCGATGTGGGCCGTGGTCGCGGCGCTGATCTTCTACAACGGCTCGGTCGTTGCGGAGCTGGTCCGTTCCGGCGTGCACAATCTGCCCAAGGGACAGCGCGAGGCAGGCATAGCGATCGGCCTGACCCGTGGCATGTCGCTGCGCCACATCGAGATCCCGCAGGCGCTGGTCGCCATGCTGCCGGCGTTGATCGGCCAGTTCGTTGTGATCTTGAAGGACTCGGCTTTGGGCTACATCATCAGCTTCAACGAGTTGCTGTTCTTCGCCCGCACCTACTCCTCGCCTAACGGCAACGTCCTGCAGGCGCTGATTGTGGCGGCAGCCATCTTCATCATCATCAACTTCACCTTGAGCAAGATTGCCGTGATTGTCTCGCGCCGGCTGAGCAGCCGGGTGAAGAAGGAGAAGAATACCCCGGCCGGCCCGGCCGCAGCTATAGTCGGCGCCCCAGCCGGCCTCGACGTGCCAGCGCCACAGGATCCTTCCGATCCCAAGGCCTAGCAGCTGAAACAAAAAATCTCCGTACCGCATGATTCACGCGGTACGGAGATTTTTTGTCTCTTCAAAGGCTGATCATCCCAGCCTCTGCGCTAGCCCAACCAAGTGCGCAGGGTCTGCAGGCAATCGCGGATGGCCTGCTGCGGCACATGCTCATCATCGCTGTGCGCCAGCAGCGCATCGCCCGGGCCGAAGTTCACGGCAGAGATGCCCAGGGCGGAGAAGCGGGAAACATCGGTCCATCCGTACTTCGGCTTCGGTTCCTGGCCCAGTACCTTGATCAGGTCTGCGGCGATCTCCTGGTCCAAACCGGGTTTGGCGCCATCAGCGCCATCGGTGCGTTCAATGTCGAAGCCGTCGAAAAGCTCAAGGACCACGGCTTCAGCTTGGGCCAGTGTCTTGTCCGGAGCGAAGCGGTAGTTCACTTCCACCTCGCAGTAATCGGGAATCACGTTGCCGGCAATGCCGCCGGCAACACGGACCGCGTTCATGCCTTCACGGTAGTCCAAGCCTTCAACAGTGATGGTCCGGGGCTGGTAGGCAGCCAAGCGCTGCAGGATCTCCCCCGCATCGTGGATCGCGTTATGCCCCATCCATGCACGTCCCGAGTGGGCTGCCTTGCCGCGGGTGCGGATGACGAAGCGGCTGGTTCCGTTGCAGCCGCCTTCGACGGTGCCGTCGGTCGGTTCCAGCAGGATCGCGAAGTCGGCCTCCAAGAGTTCCGGGCTGTTCTTGGCCAGGCGGCCCAGACCGGATTTGGCTGCTTCTACTTCCTCGTGGTCGTAGAAGACGTAGGTGATATCGTATTTGGCCTCGGTCAGTTCTGCAGCCAGCGCAAGCTGCACGGCGACCCCGCCTTTCATGTCCGTGGCACCACGGCCATAGAGCACCCCGTCGATGACTTCTGCGGGCACGGTGCCCTTGGCGCCCTCGGTGCGCGGCAAAGGCACGGTATCGAGGTGCCCGGCCAGCACGACGCGGCGTTCGCGGCCGAAGTTGGTGCGCGCTACGATGGCGTCCTGGTCCCGGTGCACCTCAAGGTGCGCCAGCTTCCGCAGCGCCTGGTGCACCTTGTCGGCCAGCTCTTGCTCGTTGCCGGAAACGGATTCAATGTTCATGATCTGCTCGGTAAGCAGGGCAACGTCTTGCTGCAGGTCCAATTCGTTCACGGCTGGCTACGTCCTGAGTCTCTAGCTTCACTTTTTTGTCATTTATCAACGTTACTCCGGGCAACAAAGATACGATCAGTGTATGACTTCAGAATCTGTGACATCCAGCGAATCATCTGTCCGTTTAGCCTCAGCCCATGGCCTGGCAACGGTCGCATCCGATGGAACGATCCTTGATGTTTGGTACCCGGCTCCAGTCTTGGGCGAACTCGCCAAGGCTGAAGGGCTCTCCGGTGAACTCGCTGCCGCCGCGCAGGACGATGCAGCCCGCGGCACCACCCAGAAGGTCGTTTCACTGACCATTAATCTTGATGTAGCACCAGCTGACACCGCCGATGTGTGGCTGCGCCTGCACCTGCTCTCGCACCGTCTGGTCCAGCCGAACAGCATCAACCTCGACGGCATCTTCGGCCACCTCGCCAATGTCGTGTGGACCAACTTCGGGCCTTGCCAGGTGGAGGGCTTCGAGGTGACTCGCTTGAAGCTGCGCGCCCGTGGAGCGGTCACCGTGTACGGCGTGGACAAGTTCCCGCGCATGGTCGACTACGTGGTCCCAGCCGGCGTGCGCATTGCCGACGCTGGCCGCGTGCGCCTCGGCGCCCACCTGGCCGAAGGCACCACCGTCATGCATGAAGGATTCGTCAATTTCAACGCCGGCACCTTGGGCACTTCGATGGTGGAAGGCCGCGTGTCCGCTTCGGTCGTTGTCGGCGATGGTTCGGATGTCGGCGGCGGTGCCTCGATCATGGGCACCCTCTCCGGTGGCGGCAAGGAGCGCATTGTCATTGGCGAACGCGTACTGCTGGGTGCCAACGCCGGTGTAGGCATTTCCATCGGTGACGACTCGGTAGTGGAAGCTGGCCTGTACGTGACCGCCGGCACCCGTGTGGTTCTGGGCGAGAAGCAGGTCAAGGCGCTGGAGCTTTCCGGCGTGCCGAACCTGCTCTTCCGCCGCAATTCCATCACCGGAGCAGTTGAGGCGTTGCCGCGCGCCGGCCAGACCGTTGAGCTGAACAGCGCACTGCACGCCAACTAGTTCTTGCCCTGCAATCCAACTGGCAGATCACGGAAGTGATCTGCCAGTTTTTTATTGCTGGGCTATCCGCCGGGGAAGATGATGGTCACCATCGGCTGGATGAAGCCGTGGAAGGCCTTGGAGTCGCGTAGCAGCGACGTACTGGCCACGATGGTAGCCGTGCCGGTCAGCCATGCCCTGGGCTCGTCCAGGGGCACGTCAATGAGCTGGATTTCCTGGCGGGTGGATTGCATGCCGTGCTCCACCCCGTGGTCGATGAGGATTCTTTCCAGCTCATCCATGCGGTGCGGCACGTACTTGCCACTGTTTTCTGCAAAGTCCTGGGCATGCTGCTGGGCAAAAACCGTGGCCTGGCCGTAGTGCGCGCGTGCCAGCCGGGCCAGGGCCGGGTAGCCGTCGTCTTGAAGCCGTTCAATCAGTGCATCGCTGGCCGCCGGCTCCTTGGCCGGCGCTATTGCGGTCAGCGAATCCCACCAGGAGCTCCATTCCTGCTTGAGCTGTCCATGCGAGTCGTCGATCTTGTTGCGGTTCTTGATATTGGAAGCCAGCCGGCTATTGGGTCCGGCCTCCGCGGGGTGGACGCCTGACAGTTCGCGCAGGTACAACGCCATCAGCATATTCTGATTGGTATTTATGGCTAGCGACCAATTATTTCCACGACGTTGGTACATGCATACCACCTGACTCTTCGGCACACTTGTCGTTCCCTCTGCCTCATAGGATACTCCCGAAGTACCGCTTAAAACAGGGAAGGACCTGTCGCCCCACTTGTGTGGGAAGACAGGTCCTGCCGCCGGAATCCGGAAACTCGCCCTAGGCCTGGTAGCCGGGATAGTCGCGAGCGGTTTCACCCATGTACAGCTGGCGTGGGCGGCCGATCTTCAGCTCTGGGTCCTTGATCATTTCGCGCCACTGTGCGATCCAGCCTGGCAGACGGCCGATGGCGAACAGCACGGTGAACATCTTCTCCGGGAAGCCCATTGCGGTGTAGATCAAGCCGGTGTAGAAGTCCACGTTCGGGTAGAGCTTACGCGAGATGAAGTACTCATCATTCAGCGCAGTTTCTTCCAGCTTCATCGCGATCTCAAGCAGCTCGTTCTTGCCCTGCTTTGCCAGCAGGTCGTGAGCGGTCTTCTTGATGATCTTGGCGCGTGGATCGTAGTTCTTGTACACACGGTGGCCGAAGCCCATCAGGCGTACGCCGTCTTCCTTGTTCTTGACCTTCTGCATGAAGTCTTCTGGGGAGATGCCGGAGGACTGGATCTCGCGCAGCATCTTCAGCACGGCTTCGTTGGCGCCGCCGTGGGCTGGGCCGGACAGTGCATGGATACCTGCAGAAACCGAAGCGAACATGTTGGCTTCGGAGGAACCGACCAGGCGCACGGTGGAGGTGGAGCAGTTCTGCTCGTGGTCAGCGTGCAGGATCAGCAGCAAGTCGAGGGCCTTGACCACATCCGGATCCGCAAGGTAAGGCTCGGCAGCGGTGCCGAAGCACAGGCGCAGGAAGTTCTCGACCATGTTCATCGAGTTGTCCGGGTACAGCAATGCCTGGCCGATGGACTTCTTGTGCGCGTACGCAGCCAATACCGGCAGCTTTGCCAGCAGGCGCAGGGTCGAACGCTCAACCTGTGCGTCATCCTTCGGATCCAGCGAATCCTGGTACCAGGTCGACAGGGCCGAAACAGCCGAGGACAAGACCGGCATCGGGTGCGCGTCGCGCGGGAAGCCGCCGAAGAAGCCCTTGAGCTCTTCGTGCAGCAGGGTATGGCGGCGCAGCGAATTGTCGAACTCGGCCAGCTGATCAGCAGTCGGCAGTTCGCCGTAGATCAGCAGGTAGGTTACCTCGATGAAGCTGGACTTCTCGGCCAGCTGCTCGATTGGGTAACCGCGATAGCGCAGGATGCCCGCGTCGCCGTCGATGTAGGTAATCGCGGACTTGGTAGCCGCGGTGTTCATGAAGCCGGGATCGTAGGTCACGTTCCCGGTAGTCTTCAAAAGTGGGGCTACGCCAAATCCGTCATTGCCCTCTGCTGCCTGAATTACTGGCAGCTCGAGGTTGGATTCTCCAAAGTGTAGCTGTGCAGATGTGGTATCTGTCATTGCATCTCCTAACCGGAAAGCGTGTAGTTCCGAAAGGTCAGTCGTCACCGTAGAACATACCGCGATTTGACCCATTCAAGCTAATTAGGGTGTCATCTTCACCGGTTGGCGGAAGAATTCAACCGTTCAACGGCAGCCGCGATCCGCTCATCGGAGGCGGTCAAGGCCACGCGTACATGGCGTTCCCCCGCGGTGCCGTAGAAGACGCCAGGACCGGCAACGATGCCCAGTTCCGCCAGAGCCCCGATGGTTTCGAAGCTTGGCCGCCCAGCGGTGCACCACAGGTACAGTCCTGCCACCGAATCATCGATGGCCAAGCCGAAGTTCTCCAGCGCTGGCCGCAGCATGGCCCGGCGTGCCCGGTACAGCTCGCGCTGCGCCGCAACATGCTCGTCGTCATTCAATGCCACCACCATGGCGTGCTGGATTGGACCGGGCACGATCATGCCCGCATGCTTTCGGCTGTTGACCAGAGTTGGCATCAGGTTCGGGGCGCCGGCAACGAAAGCGGCGCGGTATCCGGCGAGGTTCGACTGCTTGGACAGCGAGTACAGGGCGAACAGGTCATCGAGGTTTCCTCCGTTGACCGCCGGGTCCAGGATGCTTGGCACCTGGCCCTCGTATTCATCCCATCCCAGTTCGGCGTAGCACTCATCGGAGGCCACGACGGCACCCATCTCACGCGCCTGGGCCACGATGCTTGCCAGCTCGGCAGTAGCACGGACCTTGCCGGTCGGGTTGCCTGGCGAGTTGACCCAGATGAGCTTCACGCGTTCACGCTGCTCAGCAGTCAAATCCGAAAGGTCGTCGGTGGCGATGGGGGTCGCGCCAACCAGCTGGGCGCCGATGTCATAGGTGGGGTAGGCGATCTCTGGACGTACCACTATGTCGCCGGCACCCAGGCCCAGGAACAGCGGCAG
Organism: Glutamicibacter sp. NPDC087661; assembly: GCF_044743275.1. Lineage (NCBI taxonomy): Bacteria > Bacillati > Actinomycetota > Actinomycetes > Micrococcales > Micrococcaceae > Glutamicibacter > Glutamicibacter sp. NPDC087661. The sequence continues at coordinate 459,214 of NZ_JBIUWE010000001.1, read as the reverse complement.
CCATGCCACCATTTCCTTGGAACCGACCGTTGGCATGACATCATCGGTGCTCAAACCGGTGACATTGCGGCGACGGGCGAACCAGTCGACGATGGCCTCGCGAACTTCAATGGTGCCGTGCGTGGTCGGGTATCCGTGCGAGTTCGCCGCCTCGGCCAGCGCCTGCTGGATCAGTTGCGGCGTGCCATCGATCGGCGTGCCGATCGACAGGTCCACGACTCCCCCCGGATGCGTGGATGCTTGCTCGCGGTATGGGGCGAGCTGGTTCCAGGGGTAATCGGGGAGCTCAAGCATAAAAGTGAAAACCTAGCCTTGGTTCTGTGGTGGCAAGGCGCTGATCAGTGGGTGGTCAGTGCCGGTGTTACCAATTTTAGCGGCGCCGCCCGGGGATCCAAGTTCGTCGAAAAAGTCGACGTTTGCCTTGTAATAGTCGGCCCATTCATCCGGCACGTCATCTTCGTAGTAGATGGCTTCAACGGGGCAGACAGGTTCGCAGGCGCCGCAGTCAACGCATTCATCCGGGTGAATGTAGAGCGAGCGCTCACCTTCATAGATACAATCTACCGGGCACTCTTCGACGCACGCCTTGTCTTTAACGTCGACGCACGGCTGAGCGATGATGTAAGTCACGAGGGCCGAGACCTTTCCTTGCACTGGGTGGTTTCAACAGGAGCTAGTGGTTTCCTCAGATGCTCTTTGAATCCTTTACCAGCTCAAACTACAGTCTAGTCCTGATACCCATGCATCGGACCGCCCATTGGCTCGCTGTGACGTAATCGACCATTCACATTTCAGCTTCCCGGGGTCCAGATGAATTCTTCTTACGAAAAGATGACGCTTCCAAATGCTTAATTTCAGTGATGTGACGCCCGGTGAACGGCTTGTTGTCCGCTACCGCTTGGCCGACGGCCGGGCCGGTGAGCATTTTTCCGATGCACTGGGCGAGCTGCAGGAAGTGACGGAGGAATCGGTGAGCATCCAAACCCGGGCTGAACTGGTATGCATCCCCCGCGCGGCGATCACTCACGCCAAGCGGGTACCGCCGGCTCCGGCGCGCCGCAGGCCCCGTGCCCCTCGCACCGAGTAGCAGCCTGCAAGCCGTGCAATTTTCCTGCTTCCAGGTGTTGCTGCCGCGGGCACACCCATACCGCTTGGGACGACATGTGATTTGAAACTGCCAATCACTCAGCGCTTTTCGCGTATGCTGTTTCCATGCCCTCCGATAAACTTGTCCAATCGCGAGCACGAGCCCTCAGCTCCCCGCTGAGGCTTCGCATCTTGCGCTTGTGCCTGCATGAGTCACGAACGAACAAGGAAATTGCGGACATTCTCGATTTGAATCCCGCCACCTCCTTGCATCACGTGCGAACCCTGGTCAGCAACGGTTACCTCGCGGCAGAAGAATCACGCCGAGGCAACCGTGGCGCCAAAGAAGTGCCCTACCGCAGCACCAAGCAGTCCTGGGGCACGCGCATTCCCGACGCGGCCCCCATGCTGGTGGACACCTTCCTGCAGGAAATCGAGGGACTTGATCCCCAGGAGATACAGGTAATCCGCTTGGGCCTGAAGCTCAATGAAGAAAGCCAGAAGGATCTCATGAGCCGGCTGCGCGCTGTGATTGAGGACTACGCGATGCGAGATCCGGATCCAGATGGCGTTGCCACCTCGTTGTTCTTGGCCCACCACCTGGATATCACCGGCAATGCGCGCAAAGACCAGTAGCCTGCGTTTCGCCTAGTTAAACACAGAAGGAGCTCTTCCCGTTGGGAAGAGCTCCTTCTGTTTTCAGTTCTGGCGTTGTTGCTTGCGCAGCACTCGCAAGGAGCACAGCAGGGCAATCACCGATGGAATAACCATTCCATACATCCACAAGGCCGAGGCCAGCGTTGGCCCGGGCAGGTACTTGTAGTACTCCATGCCCAAGATCAGCTGGTCATCGCCCACATAGGAAATCAGGCCAACGGTCACATAGCAACCGATGAACCCCAGCGCACCGGCCCACAGCTTCGATGAAGAAACCGCAGCCCAGTACACCAGAACTCCGAGCAGGAGCCAGGCCAGACCCACACCCCAAACCAGCGGGATGTCGTTTCCGACATAGCTGATGGAGGCGTGGATTGCGGTCCCGAATAATCCTGCTGCCACGGCGGCAACAACACCGCGCCAGAGCGCGGAGAAGTTGCTGCCGAGGGATTTGCGCTTATTAGGAGCGAGCGCGTGCACGGGTAGCCTTGGCACGGTCGTTGGCGTTCAGCAGAACCTTGCGGATGCGGATGGCTTCCGGGGTAACCTCAACGCACTCGTCTTCGCGAGCGAATTCGAGCGACTCTTCCAGGGTCAAGTTACGTGGTGGGGTCAGGTTCTCGAACGAGTCCGAGGAAGCAGCACGCATGTTGGTGAGCTTCTTTTCCTTGGTGATGTTCACGTCCATGTCGTCGGCGCGGGAGTTCTCGCCGACGATCATGCCCTCGTAAACCTCTTCGGTTGGCTTCACGAAGAAGTTCATGCGCTCCTGCAGGTTGATCATCGCGAATGGAGTCACAACGCCTGAACGGTCGGCAACGATCGAACCGTTGATGCGGTATTCGATTGGGCCTGCCCATGGCTCGTAGCCTTCAGCCAGCGAGGCAGCAATGCCGGCGCCGCGGGTTTCGGTCATGAAGCGGGTACGGAAGCCGATCAGGCCACGTGCTGGAACCATGAATTCCATGCGAACCCAGCCGGTGCCGTGGTTAGCCATGTCGGTCATGCGGCCCTTGCGCGATGCCATCAGCTGGGTGATAGCACCCAGGTACTCTTCAGGCACGTCGATGGTCATGCGTTCCATTGGCTCGTGAACCTTGCCGTCAACCATCTTGGTAACAACCTGTGGCTTGCCAACGGTCAGCTCGAAGCCTTCACGGCGCATCTGCTCAACGAGGATGGCCAGTGCCAATTCGCCACGGCCCTGGACTTCCCAAGCATCTGGACGCTCGGTAGGCAGGATGTTCAGCGAAACGTTGCCGATCAGTTCCTTGTCCAGGCGATCCTTGACCTGTCGTGCGGTGACCTTGGCGCCCTTGACCTTGCCAGCCAGTGGCGAGGTGTTGATACCGATGGTCATCGAGATCGCAGGTGGATCAACGGTGATCAGTGGCAGCGGCTTAGGGTTCTCAAGGTCGGTGAGGGTCTCGCCGATCATGATGTCTTCGATACCGGCAACTGCAACGATCTCGCCTGGACCAGCTTCGTCAGCTGGAACGCGGGTCAGGCCCTGGGTGGCCAGCAGTTCGGTGATCTTGACCTGCTTCATGGTGCCATCCTGGCGGGCCCAGTTAACCTGCTGGCCCTTGCGCAAGGTGCCGTTGATCATGCGCAGCAGCGCCAGGCGCCCAAGGAATGGCGAAGCGTCAAGGTTGGTGACGTGGGCCTGCAGGACTTCACCTTCGGTGTAGGTCGGTGCAGGAACGTGCTTGATGATGGTCTCGAACAGTGGCTCAAGATCTTCGTTATCCGGCAAGGTGCCATCGCCAGGCTGGTTCATCGAAGCGTAGCCGGCCTTGCCCGAGGCGAAGACGACAGGAACGTTCAAGATTGCGTCCAGGTCCAGATCCGGAGCTTCGTCAGCCAAGTCCGAAGCCAAGCCCAGCAGCAGGTCCATGGAGTCGGAGATGACGCCATCGATGCGGGAGTCGGGACGGTCGGTCTTGTTGACCACGATGATCACTGGCAGGTTGGCGCTCAATGCCTTGCGCAGCACGAAGCGGGTCTGCGGGAGCGGGCCCTCGGATGCGTCAACGAGCAGAACCACGCCGTCAACCATGGACAGGCCGCGTTCCACCTCGCCACCGAAGTCGGCGTGGCCTGGGGTATCAATGACGTTGATGGTCATCTTCTTGCCCTCGGCTGCTGGGCCGTTGTAGAACACGGTGGTGTTCTTAGCAAGAATGGTGATGCCCTTCTCGCGTTCCAGCTCACCTGAGTCCATCACGCGATCTTCGGTTTCACCATGGCTGTCGAATGCGCCAGTCTGCTGGAGCATGGCGTTGACGAGGGTGGTCTTGCCGTGGTCAACGTGCGCAACGATGGCTACATTGCGAAGTTCATCGCGAGTAATGGTGTTTGCTGACATGCGTGAAGGCTCACTTCCGCTCGAAAATTTGGGTCTGTGGAGTCGGGGCCAAAGTCGACCCAACAATCCAGTTTACGCGCTCGAGACTCATAGTCTGTTGATCTGTGTCAGAACATACAGGAATTTCATGTATCTGTCGCAAAGAATTCAGCGGATTAACCGCGTTGGCATCCAAAAACGCAGCTTGCTAGGCCCAAAGTTGACTTCAATTTCCGGGAGTTCAGCGTCAAGCAAGCCGCCGCATTTTTCTATGGTGGATTTTGAACCGATGTTATCGGAATCACAGGTAACCAGCGCATGTTCAATTCCTGATTCGCGAAGTTCCTGCAACCCGAATTTGCACAGTTCCTGTGCCACACCACGGCGACGATACTCGGGAACTACACCATAGCCGATATGTCCGCCGACCTGAAAAAGGCTCTCGTTGATTTCATATCTGACGGAAACCCGGCCAACCAGGTCTCCCTCGTCAAAGGCGGCGAACAGCGCCGAGCGAACCCAGCCTTCTGGAATGTGCTCGCCTCGGCGCCCTGCCTTCATCCGGTAGATATAGTCCTCCCAGTCCTCGGCTGCAGACCAAGTCGGCAAGAACTCGAAGTCTTCGCGAAGCACCAAGTGGTGGGCGTCGATTGCCTGCTGTTCGTCCTGGCTTTCCAATTCACGGATCTCCAGCGTCTTTCCCAACGTCATAGCGCCAGTATGCCAGAGCGCCTCCACTTCCCACCGGTGAATTGCGCGCCAAAGATGCGCCTGAGCCCTAGTAGGCCACCTGCTGGCCCCGCACTTGCCTGGCCCATTCCACGGTTCCGCCGCTGAGGCTGTAGACGGCAATGCCTGCATCCCGACCTGACATGGTGATCCGCGCTGCCTGCTGCGAACGGGCACCGGTTTTGCACACGAATACGACCGCCGAAGCGCTGTGCGCGAGCTTTCCCAGTCCCCGTTCTTTGAGCTGCGCGAGCGGAAGGTGCTGGCTGTGCGGGATCGCTATGATGTCGCGTTCCCAGGATTCGCGCACATCCACCAGCAATACCGGTTCATCCGCTTCCAGCTCCGCTAGCTGCTGAACTGTGAGCTCCGGGACATGCCCTTCGGCAGCGCAGGAAACCGGCTGGTACTCCCCCAGCCCGGTCACCGGCTCACGTTGCGGATCCCTGGCGAAATCGAGGGTCCGCACAGTGGCTTCCAGCGCATCATAGAGCCAGAGCTTGCCGCTCAGGGTGGTCCCGATTCCGGTAATGAGCTTCAGGGCTTCGGCGCACATCACCGAACCGATAACGCCGCACAGTGCGCCGAAGACTCCTCCTTCGGCGCAGCTGGGCACGGAGTCCGCGTCGGGGATTTCCGGAAAAAGATCACGCAGCATCGGGCCGGTGCGCGGATCGAAGACGGACACCTGCCCGGAGAACTGGAAGAGGGTTCCCCACACCAGCGGGGTGCCGGTGATTTCCGCGGCATCATTGGACAGGTACCGCGTGGCAAAGTTGTCGCTGCCGTCGATGACCAAGTCATATTCACTGAAAAGTGCCACGGCGTTGGATTCATCCAGCTTTTCATCCACGGTGATGATCTGGACGTTCCGGTTCTGCTCGTGGGCCATCCGCCGCACCGAATCCACTTTCAGGCGCCCTGCATCCTGTTGCCGGTGCATGGTTTGTCGTTGCAGATTGGACAGCTCGACGGTGTCATCGTCGATGACCCCGAGGGTGCCGATTCCCGCAGCGACCAGGTAGCTGGCAATGGGACTGCCCAGGCCCCCGGCTCCGATAACCAGCACCTTGGCGTTGGCGATGCGGCGTTGCCCTTCTTCTCCCACCCCGGGCAGGGACAAGTGCCGGGAGTAGCGCGCCAGCTCTTCCGGTTCCAGCTGCGCGCCGGGTGCTACCAGGGCTTCCCGGCTCACGAGAAGTCACCGACCAGGGTTCGCATCATGCCTTCGGCCGGCGAGGAGGCCAGTGCGGTATCGCGGCGCGGGATCCGGCCAGCGAGCCGCGCGGCGCGCCCGGCACGCACGGCATCCTTCATGGCCCTGGCCATGAGCGGCGCGTTGTGCGCCCGGGTCACCGCGCTGGCCAGCAGCACCGCGTCGCAGCCGAGCTCCATGGCCAGGGCCGCATCCGAGGCGGTGCCCACCCCGGCGTCAAGGATCACCGGTACCTGCGCGCGGGAGACGATGGTGGAAATATTGTGCGGATTCAGGATCCCCAGGCCCGAGCCGATCGGCGCTCCGGCCGGCATGATTGCCGCAACCCCGGCGTCCTGCAGGCGTTGGGCAAGTGCCGGATCATCATTGGTATAGGCGAAGACCTGGAACCCGTCGGCCACTAGTTGCTCGGTGGCCGCATGCAGTTCCAGCGGGTCCGGCAGCAGCGTGTGCTCATCGGCAATGACTTCGAGCTTGATCCAATTGGTTTCCAGAGCTTCACGGGCCAGGTGCGCGGTGAGGATCGCATCGCGGGCGGTGAAGCATCCAGCGGTGTTGGGCAGCGCAATCACGTTGTTGCGCTGCAGCAGTTCATACACGTTGCCTGCGCCGGCCGCCGAAAAGTGGCGGATGGCCACGGTGGTCAGCTCCGTTCCGGAGGCCTGCAGGGCGCTTTCCAGGGTGGTCAGCGAACTCGCTCCCCCGGTGCCGAGGATCAAGCGCGAGGACAAGGTGCGTCCGGCGATCTGGAATGGGTCGCTGTGGATGTCCAGCTCGGTGATGTTGCGCGTTTCCATGCCTAGCCTCCCTGGGCCGCGGTAACGAGTTCAATGCTGTGCCCTTCGGCCAGCAGGTAGCTATTCCAGGCGCTGCGTGGAACGACAGCGCCATTGACGGCGGCGGCAACTCCGAGCTTGCTGCCGTCAGCGGCCACCGAGTTGGCGTCCAGTTCCTTGCCGATTTGCGTGCTGATGAATTCGCGAAGGGTGGTTCCTTCGTCCAGGTTCAGTTGCCGTGAATTGAAATTGATGCCGATGCTTGTCATGGTTGCTGCTCCGTTCGGTGAGCGGTCTAGGTTGCGTTGGCAAAGCGGTGGGGATCCACAGCCTGGTGCAAGGGGTGGGATTGGTGGCCGTGGGCGAGATCCGCAGTGAGCGTTGCGCCCAGCGGAGCCAGCAGCACGCCGTGCCGGGAGTACCCGGTGCAGAGCAGCAGCCCTGGATCAAGGCGTCCAAGCAGCGGCCGGTCATCTGGCGTGGCGGGACGTGCCCGGGCCGTTGCTTCGTTCAGCGTGCAGTCGCTGATGCCGGGGACCAGCTTTCTCGCGTTGTCCAGCAGCAGGTGCATCGCGCCAATGTTCACCGCTTGTTGCCGGTCTTCACGGACGCTGGCGCCAAGGACGAGGCTGCCGTCCCTTCTCGGCACCAGATACACCTGTTCCCGGTGCACGATGCCGCGGATGGTGCGGGTGATGAGCGGCGGGCCTGCTGGTCCCTGGATCCGGAGGATGTCCCCGTAGACCGGGCGCAGCGGAAGTTCGTTCAAGCCATCGAGGGTGCCAAGACCGGTGGCCACGATGGTCTGCTCCGCTTCGAGGATTCGGCCCGATGCGGTCCGCACAGCGGTGGTCCGCTTCCCGTCGGTCACCAGTGCCTGCGCCCGTTCCTCGACCAGGTGCGGACGCAGATGCTCCAACAGGATCTTGACGATGGATCGAGGGTCGACCTGGTGGTCATCTTGGCACAGGACCGCGCCGGCAATATTGGCGGCCAAGGCTGGTTCGAGCTTGCGGGCTTGGCTGGGCAGCAGCTTCTGCGCTGACAGGCCGAGGGATATCTGCAGTTCGGCCAGCTCGTGCAGGGCTTCGCGGTCCGCAGGCTCTGCGGCGACAACGAGCGTGGAGTTCTGCAAGTAGTCCGGGCGTTGCCCGGTGGCCGATTCGATGCGCTCGATGAACTGCGGATAGGCGGCATTCGAGGCGGCAAGCAGCTGGTGCAACGGGCCATTGCCCCAGACCGTTTCAGCTACCGGGGCCAGCATTCCTGCTGCCGCGTAGCTTGCACCTTGGCCGGGTGCCGGATCGATGAGGGTGACGGTGTGTGCGCGTGATTCCAGCTCGAACGCGACGGCCAGGCCGATTATCCCGGCGCCAACAATGTTGACATGCACAAGGGCACGCTTCCTTCCTACGGCGGCATGACCCGCATCAGGTGTAGCGGTCGGCTCGGTGCCCTCTCAGCCTGGTCGATTCAGGCTCCCGCGGATTACAGCGATTATAAGCATGATGCAGCTCATAAAGTCGAACTTCACTGAACGCAGTTCCGTCATCTTCTGTGATGTACTTGCTGACATGGCATTCCATGACTTCCCTATCGTGCTTTCCCAAGGTTCTGCGCTATCCAGCACCATCATCTCGTTGGAGCAAGAACTCTTGGAATCCAGCCAACGCCATAGCCAGGAGCAATTGCAGCGGCGCTTGCATCCTCGGTTCGCCGAGGTGGGAGCCAGCGGGCGAGTCTATGATCGCGAGGCCATCATTGCCCAGCTGGCCCAGGAGCCGGCACGGGATGCCGGGGCGTTGAAAGTCGAAAGCCCGGTGGCTCTCCAGCTTTCAGACCAGCTGGTGCTGCTGCGCTGGAAGCTGCTCTCCGGTTCCCCCAGCGAACGCAGTTCACTGTGGATCCATGAGCAGGGCCGCTGGCAGCAGCTCTTCCACCAGGGCACGGCCGCCGCTCATCCGCAGCCATCTGCAGGACCGAAGGAAACCGTGCATGCCGACGGTGAATTCTCGGTGCGCCGGCTGCGCCTTTCGGATGCCGAAGCGGTCTTCGAGGCATTCTCCTCGAACCCCGACATGTTGCGCCAAGGCGACGCGGATTCCCCGCAAAAGGCTGAGTCGTATGTGCGCGCACTGCTGGAGGCCGGGGAACGCCAGCAGGCGATGGCCGTCGCATATCGGGATCGGCTGGTGGGACTGGTGTGCGGTACGGTCGACCCGGCCAATCGGAACGCGTGGATTTGGTATTGGATGAACCAGAATTACCGGGGCCGGTCGCTGGCCACCCGCGCCGTGGCAACCTTGGTGGATTACCTGTTCGACGAGCTGGGACTGTACCGCTTGGAGCTGGGCTTGCGGGCAAATAATCCCGGGTCGAAGCATGTGGCAGAAAGCAACGGCTTCCTGCACGAAGGTGTCGAGCGGGGCAAATTCCTGGTTGCCGGAGAACGCATCGATGTGCACACCTACGCGCGGTTGCGTACCGATGGCGGCTCTGCGGTCATGCCCTTGCCGTGGGGCACGCAGCAGTAGCTTGGCGGGCATCAAAAAAGTCGCGGAATCCGGTTTTGGATTCCACGACTTCTTATCTGTCCCTCAGGTTTTGTGATGCGTGGTTAGATGCCTGGGTTCGATGCCGGTGGCGTCGAGTCCGGGCCATTGGTGGCCTGTTGGGCCTCCATCTTTTTCAGCGTGCGGGCCGCAGCATCACGACCGCCGAGGCCAAAGGCCAGAGCCGCTGCCAATGCTGCGCCAATGACGATTGCGCCGAAGGCCATGTTGATGATCGAATCGGCGATACCCATGTACTTCAGGCCCATCGCCACGAACAGCGCAATTGCCGTGTAGCGGATGATCTTCGAAGCAGTAGTGTCACCCAAGAAGCGGCCAATCACATTGGCGATGACGAAACCTGCGGCGATAATTGCTGCGCCGAAGAGGATCTTGCCGCCCAAGGCCAGGATCTCATTGAGGATATTGGTGATCGCTGGGAAGTTCAGCATCTGGGCCGCCATCACACCGAAGAACAGCACGATAGCAATCTTGACGATGCCAGCGATGATTCCCGAAGCGCTCTTGCCCTCGGGAACTACGCCCCACTGGGCAACAACAGTGTCGGTACCCACGCCGTGGAGGGTGGATTCAAGTAGCTGCCCGACGAACTTGGCAATCAGGATACCCACGGCCAAGAGCGCCAAGGCCATGATGACCTGCGGGATTGCGGTGAAGACCAGCTGCAGCATCTGCTGGGCAGGTACCGAAATTGCCGCGATGCCCAGAACCTGCAGGGCTGATATTGCGACGACTAGCAGGATCAAGGCGAAGACGATGTTGGCAATGATGTCAACGATCTTCGCTTGGGATTCGCGAGACTGAACTTCATCTACTGGTTCGTTGCCTGGGGTGACCTTGCGGACCAGTCCGCTAAAATCGACAGTTCCCAAACCGGTCCTCAGCAGCTGGCGAACGATATTCGCGATGACGTAGCCAATGAAGAAGATGAAGCCCGCACCGATGAGGTTGGGGATGAAGGCCATGACGCCGCCGAGCATGCCCTGCACCGGCGATAGCACTTCGGATAGAGCGAAGACCTGCAGGATTGCCACGAGGCCGAAGAGCCAGACAATCAACCCCGCGACCTTGCCCAGGGATTGGCCTATTTGTTCTCCGTCATTGCCCTGCTTTTGCAGGAACTTCACCCTGTTCACCAGTTTGGCGGCAGCCCAACGAATTATGCGTGCAACTAGCCACGTAATGATGAGGATGATTAGCGCGATGCCAACCTTTTGTAGCATCGACGCCCAGTCGATATTGCCTAAAACGTTCTCAGACTGCATTGCTGCTCCTTCAACGTAGGGACAGTCCGACCCTACGATGAAGGTTCTCCGCTGACTAGGGCAAAGACCCATGCTCCCAGCTTGAATCATTGGACTTTCACAGCTCGAATTGCGAAAAGCTGACTATATCCCGATGTATTCAACGAATTCCGAATAATAAGACCTTGCCGACAACTGATCCACGCAATGTTAGAAAGTTCGCGGTTGCGTCCAAACCCGTGAATTGCCATGGAAGCTATTGCGGATTCAGCCATTGACCTTTAATAATCCGGGAATTGCCGGAAGTCCCGCTACCTAGTTGATGACTTCGCTCCGCACGGAAGCGCCCAGTTCAACGGTGCGGGAGACGGTGCAGTATTTGTCATGCGAAAGCTTGACGATGCGCTCCACCATGCTGGCTGCCTTGCGGCCTTCCTCGGTATCGGGGAACTTCAAATCGAAACCAAGATGGATGTCCTCCATCCGGCTCGCCGAGTTCTCAGAGACCTTGTAGCCGCCCGCTTTGACTTCGAATTTCTCAGGCTCGCTTCTCCTGGTGGTCGCCACATCAACATCAATTGCGGAACATCCTGCGATGGCAGCAAGCAGCAACTCCACCGGGGTTAGCAATCCTTCGCCCTGGCCGAATTCTAGGCTGGCTCCCGATTCGAGGCTAGTGGCCCTGTACTTGCGTGCCTCGACGCGTTCGATGCTGACTTCACGGATCTCACGGCTATTTTCACTCATGAAACTATCGTGCCACGATCCAGGCTGAAGACTACACGTGGCGCAATACGACTCGTTGCGGCGACGATGCAGATTCCCCGGGCACAGGCACGAATCCGCAGTCGCCAAAGAACGCAATGGCAGGCTGGCGCTGGCAATCGAGATGAACGCTGATCCCGGGAATGCTGGCGATGATTTCATCCAGCAGGATGCGGCCCACACCCTTCTGGCGATCAGTGTGCCTCACCCAGAGCAGTTCGATGCGTGTACTGCTCCATGCCGCAAAGCCAACAATGCGTCGACCATGCTGGGCAATCCTGACTGAGACCGATTGGCTATAGACAGCTTCCAGGGCGACGGCCACCGCATCAATATCAGCAGCCGAGAGGAAGTCTCCCCGGCGTTCCACCGAACTGCGCCAAATGTCGAGCAGGTCAGGCACTTCATCCACGCTCGACAGCTCGCGCAGCAGGAGAGTCTCTTCCATGCCATATTCCTTCATGCTCAAGCGAATCCGTACTTGCTGATTCGAAATGTAGCCGGGTGCCAGCGATTCCTCAAGTTTTCATGGATCGTTGCGGCACACCAGCATGCGGTTTTTCCCCGGCTCAAGCCGGCTCGTTCATGCGGCCCGTGCGGTGTGCCCAGTCCCGCAATTCGGCCGCGGCCTGCTCGGGCTGCTCAAGGTGCACGTTATGCCCTGCAGAATCAAGCACGCGGATCCTCATCGAGGGGTACCGGCGCGATAGCTGCTCTGGATCCCGGTATCCGGTGATGTGGTCTTGTTTCCCGCACAGGATGGTTACCGGAATATCCAGCTGGCGTTTACGCTCCACGGGCAGAGGATCCAGGAAGTAGCGCTTGGATAGCTTGGCCATAGAGCGCAAGTTCGCGCAGTCCAGCCCGGGCAGCACCCACTGCGCGAAGCTCTGCCACGCCTGCTGCGATTGCACCACGGCAATATCGGAGAATTGCTGTGCTTGGCGGGGATCTATCCGGGCCAACAGCCCGGGATCCTCTACGACTACCTGCGCTTCGGGCACAGTGCGCCGCGAGGCATCGGGAAAGACCACTGGGGCCAGGAGGAATAGTCCTTGGGCCTGGCCGGGAAACCTGTCGGCCATCTCCTGGCAGAGCAAGGCGCCAAGAGAGTTGCCCAGCAGTGCGAACGGCCCCTCTCCCGCGGTTTGCCTGATCAGTTCCTCCAACCAGTTTGCAAGTTCTGGCAGTCCCCCGGGGTTCCCTAGCGGTGGACAGGTTCCGAAGCCGGGCAAGTCGACGTAGTGCAAGTCGAAGATCTGCGCGTTGGCCAGCTCTGCTTCCAGCGGCTTGAGGATACGGTGGTCTACCCCGTTGCCATGCACCATGAACAACGGGATCCTGCTCTTTGGGGCTACTCGCATTTCACCGTGCTCTTCTCCTGTGCCTCGCGCTGGCTCGCAGCGTAGCTGATCATCCATTGGCCAGCTACGTAGGTGAGCATAATCCAGAATCCCATTCCGGGGACATCGATATCCGCAAATGAGCGCAGCGCGATCAAGGAATCGGAGAGGAAGAATATTGCGCCGCCGAAGCCTGCGATCGGACCCAGCCCGGTACTGAGGATGGCCATCATCGTCAATGCCAAGCCATAGATGATCACCGGGGCGAGCAGCACTCCCGCACTGGGTGAGCAGAGGACCAGCAGCAGGGCAAATGCGGCAAGATAAGGAAGCGGCATCCACCAATGGCGCAGTATCGAAGATTTCCAGTATCTTGCCAGAGCGGCGATGTAGAAGAACTGCGCAACCAGGAATGCGCTAACCATGGCCAGGAATGCAGAATCGCCGTCCATGAACCGGGGCAAGGTGTCACCGACCCACGAGAAGAAAAGGGCTATGAGCACCAGCCGGACCAGTGTGCCACGCGGCGAGGTGGTGAGGGCGAGAACCGTTCCTGCCAACAGCGGCATCAGCAGGATCTGCGTGGCGTCCGCCAGCAGCCCCGAAGGCCACAACAGTTGTGCCAGCAAATGGGTGGCAGTTGCGAGCAGGAGCGCCAGAGCCGCGATCCCGCGGCGTGACTGCCCCGGGATCACCGCAACGGTGTGCTCATTGCCTAGGTGTGGTTGCACTTTCTTCCTTGGGTAGTGCCGATAATTGCGTTTAGCGGCCTCGGGGCGTTGCCGGATCCGTCACCGGTTGGAAGCCGACGGGGCCAGGACGCAGAATTCATTGCCCGAGCGGTCCTGGAATACCCGCCATGGCAGCGTACCCCACGGACGGTCCAGTTCCTTGCCGCCCAATGCGCAGATGATTCCCAACGCGTCCTCCATGCTCTCGGCCTGTTCGAGACGCAGGTCCAGATGGATCGCATTCTTCCCCGCAGTCTTGGGTGAAGCCTCCCGGACAAGGACCAGCCGCGGGCCCGCGCCTGATGGATGAGCCAGAACCGCTGGAGACCGCGCAACGATGTCCCAGCCCAGCAGCTGCTTCCAGAATTCTGCATCTCCAGCCGGGTCAACGCAGGCCAGTTGCAGGGCTTCAAGCACCAAGCCGCTTGCGTCCTGGTCGTGGGCACGGAGCAGAAATTCGTTGCCTGCGGCATCGAGCCTGGACTCCATGGCATCCGGGTGCCGATCGCCAAGACGTTCGCTGAAATGGGTGCCGGATCCGAGGATCAGGTGCACGCGCTGTTGAGCACGGTCCGGGTCCCGGACAGCGGGGAAGCACAAATCCAGGTATCTCGGTCCGGCCAGCTGCAGCCGGGTTTCATAGCCGTCGGCGTTATCGGTCAGCATCTGGCATTTGAGCAGGGTCTCCCAGAATTCCCCTTGCTGTTTCGGGCTTTCGGCATCGAAGACGATATTTTCCCAGTACATGCTTCCAGCCTACCGCTGGTGTGATTCAGGTCACTTCGCGCATTCGTTGAACCGGCCAATAATATCCACATGTGGAAATTGATTATCGTTGACTTAGGCAATGGAAACAAGAATTCTTTTCGCAGGATTTCCACAAGAATTAGTTGCAATGCTAATTTCTAACACCATGATTACATGCTTGAATTTGAGCAAGTTGTTTATCTTAGTGCCATTAATTCCGATTCCAAGATTCTCCTGGCGGAAATTGGAGCATTTTCCGCCGGTGTTATGTTGCCATGAGCAACACGGATTTTCCCCACCTGATGTCAGAAGGCCGGATCGGGCCTATGAGCACCGCCAACCGCATTGTCCTTCCCGCTATGGACATGAACGTTTCCGAAGGCGGTGAAATCGAGCAGTCGGAAATCGACCACTATGTCGCGCGTGCCGCCGGCGGAGCCGGACTTGTCATCACCGGCGCATGCGCTATCGCCTTCCCTTACGGAGCGGCCTCGATGAAGGAACCGGGACTGTCAGACGACAAGTACATCCCGGGCATCAAGGCACTAGCCGACGCCATCCACGCTGCAGGCTCCAAGCTGTGCATCCAGTCCACCCACCATGGCAAGGTAGCGCGCGTAGACACCGCCAACGGACGTCCAGTCATGGCGCCGAACAAGCCGGACTACAGCTACTCCATGAGCGCGCTGGCCGACTGCACCCCCGAGGAACTCGCGAAGATGGGTGCTGCCACCAAGGGCAAGCAAGCCAGCTACCACGAGATGGCCCAAGAGGACATCGACTGGCTGATCGCCGCATGGGCCGACGCGGCAGAACGCGTAGCCAAGGGCGGAGCAGACGCCATCGAGATCCACGCGGCGCACGGATACATCCTTGGCGTCTTCTTGAACCAGCGCGATAATCTGCGCACCGACCAGTACGGCGGCTCGCTGGAGAACCGTGCCCGCCTGGCCTGCCAGGTCATCGCCGCCGTCAAGGAACGTGTGGGAGATTCCTTGGCGATCCTGGTGCGCGTAGCCGGAGAGGAATACGGCCAGGAAGGCGCGTTGAGCCTTGCCGAATCCATCGAGGCGTCCAAGATGTTCGAAGCCGCAGGCGCTGACGGCATCCACGTGACCGGTTGGGGACGCAACCCCTTCGACAACTTCACCGACGGGCCGCTGCCGAACAAGGTCGGGGCCTACCTGGAGAATGCCGCAGAGATCAAGAAGCATGTTTCCATTCCGGTGATCGCCGTGGGCCGCATGCTCCCGGACATTTCCGAGAAGGCGATCGCCCAGAACAAGGTGGACTTCGCTGCCATGGGACGCCAGCTGCTGGCCGACCCGGAGCTTCCCAACAAGCTGCGCGACGGAAAGCTTGACCAGGTGCGCCCATGCATCAATTGCTACCTGTGCGTGGCGGAGAACTTCTTCGATGACACCCCGTTCTGCGCAGTGAACCCGGCACTGGGTAACGAGAAGCTGCTGCCGTTGAAGCCGGCAAGCGCCTCGAAGCATGTGGTTGTCGTTGGCGCGGGCCCTGCGGGCATGGAGAGCGCACGCGTGCTCACCGAGCGCGGGCACCGGGTGACCATCGTCGACAAGGCCGACCGCTTGGGCGGAACCATGTGGTTCTCCACCATGACCACCCCGGATAACGAGCGCCTGCTGCGCTGGTTGAAATCCGAGCTCAAGCGCCTGCGGGTTGCGGTGAAGCTCAATACCCCAGCCACCGCGGAAACCATCCGCGGGCTGAACCCCGACCACGTCATTGTCGCTACCGGCGCCGTGCGCCCGAAGCCGGACATGCCAGGCGGCGACCTGCCCAACGTGCAGACCGGCGACACCCTGCGCGCCATGATGCTGGGTACCGCTACAGCCGAGGAAGCCGGACTGGTGCTGAGCACCATGGGCAAGCTCGGACGACTCTCGGGCTTGACCAAGTCCCCGGAATTCGTCCGCCAGTTCACCAAGTTCTGGCTGCCGATGGGCAAGGACGTTGTAGTCATCGGCGGCTCGCTGGTGGGACTGGAACTGGCCGAGTTCCTGGCCGAGCGCGGCCGCAACGTCACTCTGGTCCATGAGAGCCGGCAGCTGGGCTTGCCGCTGGCCATGCCGCGCCGCTGGACCGCCGTCAAGGAGAATCTCGCGCATGGCGTCAAGATCCACCGCAATGTCTCGGTCACCCGCATCACCGAGAAGACCGTGGAATGGACCGAAGGCGAAGAGCAGTTCAGCGCCCCGGCCGACATGGTCATCTACGCCGATGGCACCACCAGTGCCGCGCCGGTAGCCGATCAGCTGCGCGGTGCCGGATTCAGCGTCGATGTCATCGGCGATGCCAGTGCGGTCAACTACATCCACGGTGCCGTGCATTCTGCGTGGAAGGCCACCGCCAACCTGTAGTCCGATGCAACTTGCACGCCCATAGGCAGCGGGCCAGCAGCATCCGGCGGATGCTGCTGGCCCGCTGCCTGCCGCGAACCCTTGTCCCATGGCAGGCCCAGTGCTTGAATGGGCCAATGGGCCTTAGAATGCTTACCCCCGCCGCGGCGCAGGTTGCCGACCTCGTCGATGAGCTCGCCAGCTGGCAACGCGATGGCCTGCCCCTGCAGCTGCATCCCGGGGATGTGGGCTGGTACGCAATGCGGGGTCTGGAAATCACTGCGCAAAGCCTGCGGGTCTGGGCGGATCGCGAATCGATTTATGCCATTGGCCTGCTCGATGGCCCGGATCTCATGCGAATGGCCCTGCATCCGGACTACGTCGGCATCCAGCCGCTGGCCGAGCAGATCCACACCGACCTCCTCTCGCCGCAACAGCGGATCTTCCCTTCCTCATCCGCCAGCATCGAAGCCCGCGGCGCGACGGCCTTGGGCCAGGTCCTGCAGGCCAACGGGTGGGTTCCGGGCGAAGCATGGACTCCCTTGCGCCGTTCGCTGGACACTCCGGTGCATCTGCCGGAGCTTACCTTTCGGCGGGTCGATTCCGCCCAAGCCAGCCAATGGATGGAAGTCCACCTCAATGCCTTTCGCGGCGCCGATTTCTCAGCAGAAGACTTGGCGCGTGCGGTGCAGCGCTGGCATACCATGGCCAGTACTCCCATCTATGCCCAGGGGCAATGCCTGACCGCCTATGACAGCGACATGAACCCGCTGGCTGTCGCAGCGGTCTGGTCTGCTGGTCCCGGACGGCCAGGGCTGCTGGAGCCCATCGCGGTGCATCCGGCATCCCGCGGCCAGGGGTACGGCACGGCGATCAGCCTGGCGGCCGCTGCAGAACTGCGATCCATGGGAGCATCCAGCGCCTTGGTATGCACTGCCAGCGACAACACTGCCGCCGTTGCCACCTATCTCGCCGCCGAATTCATTGCCGATAACGAATCCTGCGACTGGCATCGCGGGAAGAACGAGGAATCATGAAAGTCTCCGAGCTCCTGTCAGACTTGGCCCAGCGGACAATTGACGCGGCACGCGCGCTACCGAAGCTGGGCAATGAACAGCTCAACGCGCACCCGGGCAACCACCCCAACTCCATTGCATGGCTTCTATGGCATTCAGGGCGCGAAGCAGATATCCAGCTCTCGGCGCTGAGCGGTCAGCCTGAACTCTGGGAGCAGTTCCGGGACCGCTTCAATTTGGGCGAGCTCGGCGATTCGATGGGCTTCGGGCACAGCGCCGAGCAGGCTCGCTCGATCATCGTCAACGACCAGCAGCTGCTCCTGGACTATTTGGAGGCGTGCTTTTCCGCGCTCGGCGGCTACGCCTCAAGACTGCGCGAGGACGAACTCAACGAAATCATTGATCGAAGCTGGGACCCGGCGGTTACCCGTGGGGTGCGCTTGGTATCGATCATTGACGACGCCTCGGTCCATGTCGGGCAGGCTGCCTATGCCGCTGGCGCCTTGGGCTAGGCTGCAGGCAGGCTTTTGGCCCTCTTGGCGATCCACCAGAAGATCACCAGCTGGAGCACCAGTACGATAGCCGAGATGCCGGCATCGCCCCATCCCATCGAATACCCAGCCTGCAAGGTCCCGATTCCACTGGCTACTGGGTAGAACAGCGGCCACAACACCGCGAGGTTGCGCATCATGGCAAAGGCAATCGCGAACAAGATCGCGAAAACACCGAATCCTGCTGCAGCTGCCACCGGAACCGAACCGAGGTGCTGAACCATGAAGCCGAGGCCAGTCAGCGCAATAGCTGGCAACCATCCGAAAGCGCGTTCCCACCGCAGATACAACCATCCAAAGACA
The DNA here is from genome assembly GCF_044743275.1 of Glutamicibacter sp. NPDC087661. Taxonomy (NCBI): domain Bacteria; kingdom Bacillati; phylum Actinomycetota; class Actinomycetes; order Micrococcales; family Micrococcaceae; genus Glutamicibacter; species Glutamicibacter sp. NPDC087661. The sequence goes on along the minus strand of NZ_JBIUWE010000001.1, from coordinate 440,764 downwards.
AAGAACGGTTCCCACAAGACCAAGAAGTTCGCCGCCAGATGGCTTGCGATATCGGCGCCACTGGCGTTGGCCAAGGTGACCAGCTGGTAGGCGGACCCGGCACCCAGCACCAGGGAAATAGCGAGGGATGCCAGCAGGAGTTTTCTCGTGATCCCCACCCCTGCAAGAGTCTCTCGGCGCCGGTGCAGCACCGTCCAGAGAGGGACAAAGGTTCCGAAGACCAAAATGCCGAGCCAGAGAAAAAGGCTATCAATCGCGGTCCCCGCGTAGTAGCACAGGGAAAACGCCAGCAACGTGGCCAAGGCAATGAGCGTATCGGCTTCAGGTCGCCACGCGAATGCACTCCGACGGTGATCCATGGCTGTTTCAGATCGAGCAGAAAAAGCATTCATGTTGACGTGCCTCGGTGCCGTGGGTGGTTTAGCTGGCTCCGTCCGAGAATAGCAGTTCCTCAACCGTCCGATCATAAAAAGCATGAACAGATACGGAATTGAAACAAAATACTACTTGCAAATATTGCAACTAGTTGCAAAGATTGAGGCATGAGCCAAGATTCCAGTTCATCCACCCCGCTATCGCCCGGCAAGGCGCAGCAACTGCTGGGCTCGGTCCCCCACCGCCCCCGCCGCGAACTCAAGGCCGTCGATCACGCGATAGCGATCTTGGTTGTTGCCGCATCATTGGCGGCAGGACTACTGGCGCTGTCCGGATACGGTTGGATCTCCATAGCGCCAGCAATTATTGCCTTTTTGTCAGCGAATCACTGGTTCGCTGCGCGGCAGCGCCGCATCAATGAACCGCGTTATCCCGGTGCCCGCACGATCCTGGCCATTTTTGCCACCTGGTTGCTCCTGCCTATTTGGCGAAGCATCGTCCATCATGAAACCGCACCTTGGCCTGAAGCGCTGCTGCTGGGAGGCTTCGCACCGATGCTGTGGCTTGGCTACTATCTCTTCCTGTTAATTCGGCGCTGAGCTCCATGAATTACCAAGAACTTGATCCCTTGCTTCTGGCGCCCAAAAGATTCGTTACGCTGGCGCATCTGAGCCAAGTAGAACAGGCGGATTTCGCTGGACTCCAAGCAGCCACGGGGCTGTCCACCGCCGACCTTTCAAAGATCCTCAAGGATCTGGAAAATCGTGAACTAATCCACCTGTCAAAGGAACGCAAAGACCGCTACGGCATCACCCTCGTGTGCCTGTCGGAGAGTGGCCAGCGCACCTTCAAGAAACTGATGAAAACTCTCAACCGTATTGCGGGAGAATAGTGCGGGGCACCTGATGCCTTCACACTTCAAGGAAAGAACTCATGAAACTCGTTATTATCGGTGGCAACAGCGGAACCGGCGCTGCGCTGGCTGAACTCGCCCGCCAGGCATCCCATGAAGTTACCGTCGTCTCGCGAAGCGGTTCCCGCACCGCGCATGGGCAAATAAATCAGCTCAACGGCGATGCCTCTGATCCTGAATTCGCGGTGCAGGCGATTGCCGGCGCCGACGCCGTAGCTATCACCGTGGGTGGCAGCAAGGGAAAGAAAAATGCCCGCACCAGCGTGACACGCAGTGTTATCCACGCGATGCAGGCGAACGGTCCCCAGCGCCTGCTGATCCAGTCTTCCCTGGGCGCCGGAAACTCCGGTTCGCAACTTCCCGGCGTCATCGGTCTCATCTCCAAAATGCTATTGGCCAAGCCTTTGGCCGACCACACCGAGCAGGAAAAGCTAGTGGAAGATTCTGGCTTGGATTGGAGCATTGTGCGCCCCACCGGATTGGGCAGCAAGCCTGCCCTCGGCAAGTGGACCGCACTGCAAGTTGGTGAACCAGGCCGGCTGGGTGGAAGCATCACGCGTGATGATCTTGCCGCGTTCATGCTCGAAACACTTCAAAGCAACCAGAGCATCAGCAAGGCCTACGGCATCAGCAACTAATTCGGCTGCGGAAAGCCAGGGGCCCCTGACGCCCGTTTGGTGCGGGCCAGTCCCGGCAATGCCGGAGCCTGCCGCCAAGGCGAAATACCCTGACGGCAGATTTTCCAAGTATTCACAGAACTGAAATGTCCTGGGAGGTGCCGGACTGTGCCCGGGTTGCCGTTCCTCGTTGCAACCAGCGTGCGGCCGTCGCCCGCCTGGCGCGCACTGCCTGATCCGGGGAAGGCCTAGAGCCAAGCTCCGAGCTGCTTGCCGGACATCTCCGCCAACCACATTTGCCACAGCGGTCCGAAGCTCACGCGACGAACCCCTAGCTCACGCAAGGCTGCGAGGTCACCGGCCGGGTGCGCGTTGACTGGGTGGGCCGTCACGTTCACCGGAATGCTGACTGCTTGCACGACCTGAGCAACCTGATCGGCATTGGCCAGGGCCACCGGATACACGCTACGCGCACCAGCCTGCTCCATCAGCTTGATGCGCTCGATTGCCTCGCCCAGCGGGTCTGCGAACTTATCGGCCAGCTTCACTGCATCGGTGCGTCCGTTGATCACGAATTCGATGCCTGCTGCATCTGCTGCTTGGCGGACGCCGTTAATGTAGTCCGCATGCTCATGGCGTTCACGGACACGGCCGCCTTCACGGTGGAGAACATCTTCGATATTCACGCCGACAGCGCCCGCTGCCGCAACGCGTTCGAAGAGTTCCTTCGGATCCAGGCCGTAGCCGGATTCAACGTCAGCGCTGACCGGCACATCGACACTGCTGGTGATTCGCTGAACCGCGGCCAGATAGTCTGCGAAGTCCATCTTCTCGCCATCTTCACTGCCCAAGGCATCGGCGACGGGGTGGCTTCCGACAGTCAGCGAGGCGAAGCCAGCGGATGCCGCGATGTTGGCGCTGAAGGCATCCCACACGGTTGGCATGACCAGCAGTTCACCTGAGGCGTGCTGCTTGGCGAGGTTCTGGGCGAGAGCTGAAATTTCAGTCAAGGATATCTCCTAGAGTCGTGACGGAATCCACCCAGTCTACGGCTCGGAGTCCACGATGGAAACAACTGGAAGATGAACTCCCAGGATTCGGCATGAGCGCTGGAACCAGGCATCATTTCAATCCTATTGCTACTTGCCAGGTAGCGGTTTAACCATGGTCAAGCAGGGCGTCCCAGCTCCCCAGAGGCTAGTTTCCTCCAGGGGAAGGAAGCCCTGCTTTTCATAGAATCGCCGAGTTTTCGCGTAGCCGGCATCCGGGTGCGAAGGACCCAGGGTCTTGACCTGCAAGAGCTGCACTCCGCCGGCGAGCGCCTCGGCTTCAATGGCTGCGCACAAAGCCGAACCGATTCCACCGCCGTGGTATCCACGGTCGACCACCATCAGATGGATCTCAACGGAGTGGTGGTAGTGCCGTTCTGCCAAGAGCACACCGAGCACTGCGCCTTGGGCATTGCGAACGGTCCAGGTTTCCTTGGTCCGCGCGGACTGGATGTACTCTGCGTTTGATTCAGGTTGGCCAAACCATTCAGGAACGGTGGCAAGCAACCGCGCAACGTCGTCTGGCACGGGATGGTCCCTGGTTGCTGCAAAGCTGGATTGTTCCACGATGGCTCCTGACCGGATAGTACTTGCGCTAGCTAGATCACGATGGCTCCTGACCGGATAGTACTTGCGCTAGCTAGATGGGGTCACGATTTCCAGACGATTCCCGAAACCGTCGCGGGCATGGAACCGCAGATATCCTTCAAAGGTTTCGCGCTCTGCCCAAGACAGTTCATAGCCCATGGAATCGATACGGCCAGCGAGGGTTTCCCACTCCTCTACCGAGTCGCAGACCATTCCAGGATGCGCTTTCTTGGCTGGAATGAATGGATCGTCTATGCCCAGATGGATTTCCGCCACAACGGCATCTGCGTTGAAAGCGCGGAACCAGCAACCTCCCCTGCCGGCAAGGGAAGGCGGCTTGGGGACTTCGCTTAGGCCCAGGGCTTCGCCGTAGAACCGGCGGGCTTCAGCTTCCTGGCCGCGTGGCATCGGCAACTGAACGTGATGGAGTCTCATCTGGGCCTTCCTCGTCGCTGTTGCTGCCAATATACCTGCAAGGAGACTGCCCAGGGCTAGGTTCGGCCAATATTGAAGATCAGGGTTTCAGCCCGTGCTGCGTCACTGTCTGGATCTTCAACCCGGCGTCCTTCCAGCTTGAATCCGGTCTTTTCAAGGACTCGGATGGAAGCTGCGTTTCTCGCATCGCAGGTTGCACTGATCCGTTCCAAACCAAGATCCTCGAATCCCCGACGGAGCAGGAGTCCAGCGGTTTCGGTGGCGTATCCGTTTCCCCAGTATTCTCGATTCAGGGTGTAGCCGATCTCCCCTGCCTTGGCTTTCCGGTCGGTGACCCACACCGACGCTGAACCGATGAGAACATCACCGAGCATGACCGCCTGCAGGACCCTATGCGGTTGCTCGAGCAGTGCATCGGCGAGAAATTCCCGGGTGTCGGCCAGTTGGTTGGGTCCCCATGTCGAGTACTGGCACACCACTGGGTCAGCGGCAAAGGCATGGATTGCAGGCAAGTCCTGCGGTTGAAAATCAGCCAAGCGTATTCCGTGCCCAGCGGCACTCCTGCCGCTGGCTGCCTGAGCATCGCGCATTATTTCTCCTTTGCAGGGCAACGCCAGTCTATGTGTTGGGGCGGACCCTATCGGGCTGGCGGGGTTCAAGTCCAAGCATGTTGCGCAGCTGTTAAGCGGTGTTGAGATTCGTTGCGTTTTTTGGAATCGTGGCACCCACATGCCCTGAACTTGGTATGTCCTCAACCGGAAGGAGAGCCTCGTGCTCGCACTGACCGACCAAGCAGCATCGATCGTGACCGCGATCGTCACCAACCAGGCCGAGGAAGAAACCGCTGGTCTGCGCATCATGCAGGCAGACAGCACCCACCCGGAAGATGCCGCTTTCGGCCTGCAGATTGTCCCCGCTCCCGAAAGCACCGACGGCGTCGTGGCTTCCGAAGGCAGCCCAGTCTACGTGGATGAAGCGATTGCCGACGCTTTGGAGGGCAAAGTACTCGACGCGGCGGTGGATGAGCAGGGTGGCGTAAGCTTCCAGCTCCTTGAGCAGGGCTAATTCTGCACCCTGCCCTTTAACTTTGGCTGCGGGGGTCGTCCTTCGGGACGGCCCCGCAGTTCGTTAACAATCTCCCTGCACCGGTACGCTGGACGGATCATATTTGCAGGCCAGATGCCCCGCACCCTTGTATATTGCGACGCAGTGCGTCATCGTTCAACTAAGGGAAAGGGGAAAGCAGTGGAAACGCGCGCGGTACGCAAGCATGAGTGGGCGACGATTCCGAACGCCATCACGATTATTCGCTTTCTCCTGGTGGTTCCCATCGTCGGCTATTTGCTGGCCGATACCGAACCGGCACTGACAGCGGTTCTGCTTCTCGCCTTCGGCTTGAGCGACTGGGTTGACGGGTTTATTGCCCGCAAGTTCAATCAGGTTTCGCATCTGGGCGTCCTGCTGGATCCCATAGCTGATCGTTTGGGCATCGTGGCTATCGCGATCGCCCTGGTGGCCAATGGGGCGATCCCCTTATGGGTTGGCCTGGCCATTTTCATCACCGACCTGATCCTGCTGTGCACCTATTTCTTCTTGCGCCTGGGCTCCCCGCCAGCTTCCACGTGGCTGGGAAAGATCCGCACCGCCATCATGATGCTGGGGCTGGCCTGCGTGGCGTGTGGCAGGATCCCCGATTTTTCGGTGCTGGCAACACCGGGCGTAGCCATTTTGACTGCCGGTACGGTGCTGCATTTATTTGTCGGGTTCGGCTATCTGCGCATCATGCGTGCTTCTGCCAAAGAGCAAGCTGCATCGGCCAGCTAGTCGCGGTTTTCCTGCTGCATTGCTCCGGCCAGGAGCGTCAGTTCGGGTATTCGCGGCTTCCACAAGGCTGCCCGGCAGGCAGTCAGTTCCCTGAGCTGCGTTGAGGCCAGCTCTTCAAGTGCCCGGATATAGTCGGGAACAATTTCGCGTGGCAGCCGCAACCCCATGGTCAGGTGCGGGGTCCACCGCGGTCCCCGCCCATCGGGATTCAGCGCGCTGATTTCCCGGGCTGCCATTTCCAAGGCATCCGTGGTTTCCAGCAGCCACGCAACCGTCTGCTTGCGCTTCGTGCCAAAGACAATAGTGCCCACCCGTTGGAAGCTCGCGGGGATGAGCGCAGGCAGTAATTCTGCCGCCCGCTGCGTCACGACCTCGCTCATGCTGGGCGAAAAGGTAATGGTGATATGCGGAGTCTGGTGTTGCGCGGGGAAGCCGCGCATCTCCAACTGGGCAAAGACCTCCTGCACTTGCTGCTCCTGCTCTGCTGGAAGGTGCAGCAAAATGTTGTCCGGGGACCTACTCATCAAGGTTCTCCTTCCTCATGCTGGTGATCTGGCGCGACCACGTGCGCGCCCATGACTGCTTGTCCCCCACCGCGTAGGTGCTGATTTCTCCGGTCGGCGCATAACCAAGGCTCTTCCAAAACGGTTCAACTTCAGCAGCATTTGCATCGACTATCGAAATCCGGCAGGCGGTGATCAACGGATGATCCTGGATCACATCGAGCACCGCTTCATGGATCTGCTTCCCCAGGCCCCGTCCGTGCCTGGCACCATCGACCATGAGCAATCCGATGTGGACCGTATCTGGTCTGGGCCAGCCGACGATCAGATCCGCGAATCCGGCCAGTTCTTCGCCTTCCCATAGGCCAAGATCAATTTTCTGCTCGGATTGCGCCTTCGGTGGCAGGGCGCTCAATGCCTGAACTGCGGCGTCGGATGCGGGGCCGGCGCCGGTGACACGTTGGGAATATCCCGGGTTGCTTTCCATCAGCCGTTGCAGGCACGCTGAATGCTTGATGGAAAGCAGGGTAACCGGCAACTTGGAAGGTTGCCTATCCATGAGCAGTTTCCCCGTCCACTCCCCTGATCGCTTCAGCTTCGAAGATCATCAGTGGTTGCTCTCCGTTGAAGCGGTTCTTCTGCCAGTCACCCCAAATTGCGCGAATATTGAACCCTGCGGCAACTAGATCTGCACTGATCTGCTCGGCGCTGCGGAAAGCCAGGTCCAGCTTTTCGACCAGTACTTCCTGCGAGTGCTCAATCTTGACATAGGACGTCAAGCGCACGAGTCCCACGCTGGTTTCTTCCGCATCGCACCATTCGGTCAGCGGACCGAATTGCGTGTCCCGGGTTACTGCTTCTTCGTCATTCCATGTCTCCCAGGCGCGAGTCGATGGGTTCCTGCTTTCAAAGGCCAGCACGGCCCCGGTCGCCGCGGCAGCGCGTAGTTGTTCTAGGGTTTGCGCCCACTGCGGATCCGGGATGTGCTGGGCTACGTTGCCGGTCATCACCATCAGGTCAAAGGGTCCGCCGTCGATTGCCGAAGCGTCGCCGTCAATCCATGTGACTTGCTCAGCGTTGGGTCGTTGCCTGGCGTAGTCCATCATTACCGGTGAGGGGTCAACTCCAACGACAGTTCTTTGCGCAATGGCAAGCGTAATCGTCAAAAGGCCGGTGCCGGAGCCGAGATCCAGAATCCGGTTCGCTTTGGTTCCAGCCGCTAAGGCACGGTAATAGTCATGATCCGGTCCGTCGGGATTATCCGTATCGTAGAGCGCAATGATTCGTGGATCGTAGTCAGCGAAGCTCACTTGGGCCTATTCCGTTCTCAAAATTTCCGTCGAGGTGCAGCGTGCTCCATCAATTCTTGCATTGCCTAGGTGCAGCCCGCCCATTGGCAAGTACTTCCATCAGGCGTGTTCAATTCGCCGGACACCACGCCGAGTACTCGCGCCAACACCGAGGGCACCGCGCTCCTGCTTTGACCTTCCAGGACTCCAGCCTTGGCAAAGCGCGGAACCGAATTGGCTGCCTTCCATGCCCTGTCTCCACCTGGCAGCACCCGGAATCACGCCACGAGTTGACCGCGGCCTTGGGCACCGCAGGTCCAGCGGAGGCCGGATGAGTCCCGGCAATGGTTGCAGGCTTCCCGAAGCAAAAACGATCAGACGGTCTTGTGCCCGTGACTCGGCGACGTTTAGCAGGTCCGGGTTGGGGTCGCTGAACCTGGACTGGGCGCTATTCCGGTCGCAGGCAATTTCCCGGCTCGCTTCGCCCGCGCATCCGTTTTCCGTTCTGGAGCATATTCCCCAGCCAAGCCGCGCCTATCGGTAGCGAATTTGGAGCTAGTGGCATTTTCCCAAGCCAAGCGTGGCAATTGTGACCTAGACAACCGTTGATGAATTGGGCATTGTTGGTTCAGCAGACGTTTCCTGTCAAAAACTTCCTGGAGGAGCCCATGCCCGAGGCCTACATTATCGATGCGCTGCGTACACCTGTCGGACGCCGGGGAAAGTCTCTGGCGCATATGCATCCGCTGGACCTCGCCGCCGCTCCGCTGGCCGAACTGGTGAACCGCAACAACATTGATTCCGAGCAATACGATGAGGTCATCCTCGGTTGCATCGACCAGCTGGGACCCCAGGCAATGGACATCGCCCGCAACGCATGGTTGGCCGCCGGCCTTTGCGAACATGTCCCCGGGACAACGGTAGAACGCCAGTGCGGCTCCGGGCAGCAGGCGATCTCCTACGCGGCCCAAGCGGTCATGAGCGGAAGCAGCGACCTCGTGGTTGCCGGTGGCGTCCAGTCCATGTCGAGCATTCCCCTGTCCTATTCCAACTCCGCCGCCAAGGACTTCGGCTTCCCCGATCCCTACACCGGCTCCACGCTGTGGGCGTCCCGCTACGGCGAGCAGGAAATCTCGCAGTTCCGCGGCGCAGAGATGATGGCAGAACGCTGGAGCCTCACCCGCACCCAGCTAGAGGACTTCGCTGCGGCCTCCCATGAGCGGGCATTGAACGCCCAGGCGCAAGGATACTTCGACCGCGAGATCCTTGCTTTGGATTCCCTGGCTGCAGATGAGGGGCCACGCCCCGTGGACCGTGCCAAGATGCAGTCATTGGCACCGATTGCCGAAGGCGGCGCGCATACGGCAGCCACAGCATCGCAGATGTCTGACGGCGCCGCGATGCTGCTCATTGCTTCCGAGGCCGCGGTCAAACGCTATGGGCTGAAACCCCGCGCCCGCATCCACCACATCTCGGCCCGAGGCGATGACCCGGTCATGATGCTTTCGGCCCCGATCCGCGCCACCAAGCATGCCCTGGCACGCGCCGGGATGGGCATCGAAGACATGGACCGCATTGAAATCAACGAGGCCTTCGCCGCGGTAGTGCTTGCCTGGCAGCAGGAAACCGGCGCCGACATGTCCAAGGTCAACGTCAATGGCGGCGCCATCGCCCTGGGCCACCCCATCGGTGCCACCGGTGCACGGCTGATGACCTCCTTGCTCCATGAGCTGGAACGCAGCGATACCCGCTTCGGCCTGCAGACCATGTGCGAGGGCGGCGGCCAAGCCAACGTCACCATCATCGAACGCCTCTAGCTACCCGCACCCGCCGCAAAGGAAACTACCATGAGTGCATTGCGAGCCACCTCGGCGATGAATTCCGATGACCAGAACACCATTGGCGCGCTGCTGCGCCGCTCGGTGGCCCGCTGCCCCGCGGACAATGCTCTGGCCTTCGGGGAACGGAACTGGACCTACAGCCAGCTGGCCGACGGGGTGAATCGGGTGACTGCCCGGTTGCGGCAGGCAGGCCTGCCGGCCGGTTCGCGAGTTGCTGCCTATGCAGCGAACAGCGACGCCTATGCCATCTTGTTCCTCGCCTGCGCCAGTGCCGGGTTGGTCCACGTGCCGGTGAACTTCGCGCTCAGGGGCGACGAGTTGCGCTACCTGCTGCACGATTCCGGGGCCGCACTGGTCATCGCCGATGAGTCACGCCTCGAACTGGTCCAGGAACTGCGCGATGCCGGCGGCCTGCAGGCAGTCAAGGATGTTTGGCCGCTGCTGCCCGGAACCGGAAACAGCACCAGCGTGCTGGAAACGGCGATGGATGAAAGCGTGGAGGCCGCGCCGCCTGGAGCTGCGGTGGCCGGCACGGATCTGGCCCAGCTGCTCTATACCTCCGGAACCACCTCGGCACCCAAGGGTGCAATGATGACCCATTCGGCGCTGGTGGCCCAGTACGTCTCAGCCATTATCGCCCTGGATCTGGAGGGCACGGACCGGCCCCTGATCGCGATGCCGCTCTACCACTCGGCGGCCATGCACGTGTTCCTGCTTCCCTATCTGTCATTGGGTGCCAGCATCCGCTTGCTCGCCAAACCCGATATCGGCGAAATCCTGGAACGCGTCGAATCCGAACGCATCGGCTCGCTGTTCTTGGCCCCCACCGTCTGGGTGCCTCTGAGCAATCACCCGGATCTGGACACCCGCGACCTGGGCTCGCTGGCCAAGGCGCAGTACGGTGCCTCGATCATGCCGGTAACCGTGCTGGCCCGCTTGCGCGACCGCTATCCGCAGATCGGGTTCTACAACTGCTTTGGCCAGTCCGAGCTCGGCCCGTTGTGCACGGTGCTGCGCCCCGAGGAGCACGATGCACGCCCCGCGTCCTGCGGCCGCCCGGTGTTCTTCATCGAAGCGCGCGTGATGACCGCCGAGGGGAAGCTCGCCGATGCCGGTGAGCCCGGAGAGATCCAATACCGTTCTGCACAGGTCATGAGCGGCTACTGGAACAAGCCGGCGGAAACCGAGCAGGCATTTGCCGACGGCTGGTTCCGCTCCGGGGACCAAGTGGTCAAGGACCAGGGCGGCTACATCCAGGTGGTGGATCGCATCAAGGACGTCATCAATACCGGTGGGGTGCTGGTAGCCCCGCGCGAAGTGGAGGACTGCATCCACGAATTGCCCGAAATTGCGGAAGTCGCGGTGGTGGGCATTGATGATGAACGCTGGATCGAGGCGGTGACCGCGGTCATTGTGCTCAAGGCCGGCGCCACGCTCACCGCCGAAGAGGTGCGCGAGCACGTCAAGTCCAAGCTGGCGCACTACAAGGTTCCCAAGCGGGTGGACTTTGCCGCACAGCTGCCCCGCAACCAATCGGGCAAATTGCTCAAGCGCCAGCTGCGTGCCGAACGCAACAAGACTTCGGGCGGCACCCATTGACCCGGGACCCATGGGCACCCTACGACCTGGCCTCGGCTTTGGACATCGATTATCTATCCGCTTTCGATGCTGCCACCGACGAGGATCGCAAGCATTGGGCCCGCGCCCGGCACTACGGAGTAGAGATCCTGCCCAGCATCAACCAGCATTGGGAGAACGCGCATTATCCGCTGGATCTGGTTCGCCGCATGGGCGAACTCGATTTGTTCACCGACGGTCTTCGGATTCCAGGCCACGCCCACTTCTCCCCGCTGGCCGCGGGCCTAGTGGCCATGGAGCTTTCGCGCGCAGACGGTTCGATGGCCGCGGCCGCCGCGGTGCAGGGCGGCCTGGTGCTGCGCAGCCTGAAATTCTTCGGCAGCCCCGAACAGCAGGAGAAGTATCTGGAACCCGTGGCCTCCGGTGAGCTGCTCGGTGGTTTCGCCCTCAGCGAGCCGCATCATGGCTCGGACTCTGTTGGCCTGGATTCCAGTGCCCGGCGCGATGGGGATCACTGGATCATCAATGGCCATAAGAAATGGATCGGCAATGGAGCCGCCGGAGGCATCACCATTGTGTGGGCACGCGACGTCGCCGACTCCCGGGTCAAGGGGTTCATTCTCGACCAGCAGGCCCCTGGCTACGAGGCTTCCCCGGTGCGCGGCAAGGGCGTGCTTCGCGCGATCGAACAGGCAGAGATCCGGCTCACGGACGTTCGCGTTCCTGAATCCGCCAGGCTCACCGGGGCCGGCGCATTCAAGGATGTCTCGCGGGCACTGGTTGAAACCCGGGTGAATGTTGGTTGGTCGGCGCTAGGCCATGCCCAGTTCGTCTTCGAAGCGGCCCTGCAGTACGCCAAGCAGCGCACGCAGTTCGGCAAACCCCTGGGCGCGCACCAGATGGTGCAGGAACGATTGGCGCAGATGCTCGCCGAAATCACCAATATGCAGTTGCAGTGCGTGGCCGTGGCCGGTGCCCAGGCTGCCGGCCGGTTGAAAGACACGCAAGCTTCGCTGCTGAAGTACCACAACACCCGGGCTGCCCGCCGGGTGGCAGCCACCGCCCGCGACCTGCTCGGCGGCAATGGAATCTTGCTGGAAAATCACGTGATTCGCCATTTCGGCGATATCGAGGCATTGCATACCTATGAGGGAACCGAGTCTGTGCAGGCATTGATCCTCGGCAGGGACCTGACCGGATTCAGTGCCTTCGGCTAGTTTCGCGGAGTACGATAACAACGAATTACCGAATCCACGGGGCCAACGCCCGAAGGGATGCCCTTGCCATACCTTGTTGATTTCAAAGACGTATCCACCCAGGGTCTTGAGACTTCGCCTGTTGCTGACGCGCTGGCAGGCTTGCGCGCCAACGAAGCGCGCTATCTGAAGAACAAGTTCAACCACGACTTTGCCGTGGAGCAAGCAGACGACGCTAGGGAAGCCATAGCTTGGGTGCACACGATTCTGGCGCAGGAACGCGACTTGCACATCGCATCGAAGCCATTGCAGGCAGCTGTGTTCGAGGCGGATGGCGCCAAGCGCGCCTATGTCTTCTACGCGTCCGGCTTGTCCATCAATGTTCTCTACGGCCTGGGTCCCGGCGAGAAGCGCGCCGTGGGCTTCAAGCTTTCCGATGGCATGGCTGTGCCCAGCGAGCTGGAAGGGAAGTTCAAGTTCGCTCGCCAGAAGTCCAAGCTTGCAGGGACCATCCGCGGCTCGTACTTCGTGATCAAGAACGAATACTGACATTTCGCCCATTCCGCCGCTGCCCTCAGTCGAGTGCCGGCCATGAGGTCATTTCGTGCTCTGGCTTCATGCGCCGCGCTTTCCTGGTTCCTTCGCGTTACCCGGCAGCTGCGCGTAGGCATCTTTGGCAGCTTCGAGAAGGAAATCGGCAGGCCACAGTTCTTGCAGCTCTGCAGGGAACGCAATGTCCTTGATTGCCGCACCGTTCTCATGAGCCGAACCCAGGGTCGTGGCGAGCAGCTCGAAGCAGTGCATTTGCCGAACGACGAATTCCCGGTCGACGGGCTCTCCATGGCCTGGAACAATCACGTCTCCCGGCTGGATGCGCGCTAGCAGGGATTGGAGCACCACAGGCCACTTCATCGGATAGGCGCCCGAGCCGAACATCGGTGGACCAGACTGCTCGATGATGTCGCCAAGGAACCATGCCTTGGCATCAGGAATATGGATCGCAAGGTCGGTGTCGGTATGCCCGGCACCCAGCGGGATCAGTTCAACTTCCCGTCCGCCTAGATTTGCCGTGCAGGGTTCGGCCAGCAAGTGGCTAGGCGGCGTCAGCGTTACACCGCTCCAATTCGTTTCAGGTTCGAGTTCCGGCGAGCGCTGCACCATTTCAAGCCGGGGCTTCTCGAACTGCTCGAAGTGCGCGGGGATCCGGTGATGGCCGTAAATCGGGATTCCCCGCTGGGCAAAGAGCTGGTTGCCGAAGGTGTGGTCATAATGCGCGTGGGTGTTGATCACGGCAACGATCGGCAGTCCGAATTGCGTTGTGGCTTCGTCAAGGATTTCTTGTGCTTCGGGTGCGTTGTTGCGGGTATCGATGATCGCCACGCCTTGCCCGCCGAGCACCGCGCCCACGGTAATATCCAACGGTTCATATCTGCGCTGGAATACTCCCTCGGCAACGTGCTTCCAGGGTCCTTCAGCCATCTTTTCCCCTCGTGCCAGCCTTGCTTGGGCTATAGCCCCGCCTTCAGCAGCTGCTTCCAGCGCTGCGGCATGGGTGCCTCGATCACCAGTTCCTGGCCATCGGGCTTGGGAATCACCAGCTTAGTCGCATGCAGGAACAGCCCGCGACCCCCAAGCTGTTCGACGCGGCGGTTGAACTTCGCGAAGCCATACCGGTCGTCTCCTGCAATCGGATGGCCTTCGCTTTGCAGGTGGACCCGGATCTGGTGCTTGCGCCCGGTCATCAGTTGCACATCCAGAATGGTGGCGCGCTGGCCTACGCGCTGCTTCACGGTGACATGTGTTTCGGCTCGCTGCCCGTTCGGATCAACTACGACCTTGTCGGCACGGCGCAGCAGCGGCGAGTGGATCGATTCGGTCTTTTCGCTCCAATGCCCTGCAACGAGCGCAAGGTAGTGGCGTTCTATCTCCTCTTCGCTCTCCCGAAGCATCTCATGCAGGTAGCGCAGCATGCTCGGGGTCTTCGCCAACACCAGCAGCCCGGAAGTATCGCGATCCAGCCGGTGGCTCAATTCCAGGTCCGGCAGCTCGGGGCGCAACTGGCGGAAAGCTTCGATAACCCCCGCAGGAATATCGGTTCCCCGGTGCACGGCGACGCCGGCAGGTTTGTCAATCACCAGGACGTCTTGGTCTTCGTGCAGGACGCAGTTGCGTAGCCGCTTGAGCAAGGGTGCCGGGACATCGAAGGCTGGTGCCACGCCCTGTTCTGCATATAGCGCCGGCAGCGTGATCTGGTCGTTTACGGCTAGCCGGTACCCTTCCTGGACTTTCTTGCCGTTGACACGCAGTTGCCCTTTGCGCATCAGCCGGAAAAGCTGCCCGGCGGGCACCGTCTTGAGCTGGACCCGGAGGAACTTCTCGATCCGCCGGCCAGCATGCCCGCCGTCGACAAGGATGGTGCGTGTCTTGGAATCAGACCGCTGTTCTGACGCTGGCTGCTGGAGGACTCCAGACAAGAATTATCACTCCGTTTATAAGGCCACATCCAGTGGTGGATCATGGCGTCGCCGCTTTCGACGAGTCATTTGCAAGGGACTTCCGGGAGCTGCCGCCCCCGAATTGGCCAACTTTCATGGTACCCCGATGCCGTGAGCCGGTACGAGCAAAGGCGCTGTTATGAGGACTGAACTCACACCTCGCCCGGCGCTCATCGAGCCATAGCGTTCGCTCGGCGAACCAATGATCAGCCCTGGCCCTCGCGTTGCAGCAAGGGTGCAACGGGTGAAGGTACCGCACCTCCAGAACCTGCCGGGCTCTTCGAAGCCCCGGACCTGTTTTCAGCCCAGGAGTCGCTTGCCACCATCTCCATGACTAGGCTGGGTTCATGGCCACAGTAATCCTTGTGCGGCACGGACGCACTACCGCCAACGCCACCGGCGTACTGGCCGGACGCACCCCCTCAGTATTCCTCGACCAAACCGGCGAAGAACAGGCGATTCGTACCGCCGAACGCCTAGCAGCGCTCCCCTTGGCTGGCGTTGTCTCAAGCCCGCTGGAACGCTGTGTGCAAACGGCGGAGTTCGCCATGCAACGGCAAAGCCCAGCGGCGCATTTGCTGATTGAACCCGAACTCTCGGAATGCGACTACGGCCAGTGGCAAGGCCGCACGCTGCAGGACTTGGCCGCCGAAGACCTCTGGAAAGCGGTGCAGTCAGCTCCGTCCTCGGTGACCTTCCCGGATGGCGAATCCATGGCCGGGATGCAATCCCGGGCAGTAGCAGCCATCAGGCGCCATGACGCGGCCATCGAGGCCGAGCATGGTGCCGGAGCGGTATGGGCGGCCTTCAGCCATGGCGATATCATCAAGTCGGTACTGGCTGACGCGCTGGGAATGCATTTGGATCTGTTCCAGCGACTGAATGTGGGCCCGGCTTCCGCATCAATTGTGCACTACGGGACCGGTGCGCCTCGCGTGTATTCCATCAACACCGACGCCGGAGACCTCTCCTGGCTAGCCCCAGGAATCAAGACAACCGATGCCCCAGTCGGCGGCGGAGCAGGACACTAAGGAGAGCGAAATGACGGCAACAGTCAACGAATTCAATTGGCCAGACCGCATTGTCATTGGCACCATCGGCGAGCCCGGGTCCCGCACCTTCTACCTCCAGGCAAGAGCCGGCAAGGAACTGTCCAGCATCGCCTTGGAAAAACAGCAAGCCGCGGTGGTTGCCGAGATGATTGACGAGATTCTCGATCAGCTCTCTACCGTCAAGGGCAACCCCTTCAGCGTTCCCGAACATACTCCGGTGGAACTGGTTGACAACGATCCGCTGGAAGAAGTCAACGAGTCCTTCCGGGTGGGTTCCATGAATCTCGGATGGGATGCCACCGTAGCGCAGGTAGTTCTGGAAGCCTTCTCCTTGAACGAAGAAGATGAAGCCGACTTTGATCCAGATGGACCGGGCGCGCTCCTGCGCGTGCGCATGCCCGTAGGCACTGCACGCGCTTTCGCCATGCGCACCCATGAGATCGTGGCTGCTGGGCGGCCTATGTGCGCCAACTGCGGTTATCCGATTGATCCGGATGGGCACACTTGCAAAGATGAGAATGGCGAATGAGCTCTCCCGATCTGCTGACCGCGCAGCTGGAACTCACCGGCCGCATCACCACCGCCTCCAACGCAACTTTCCTGGGCAGCATCGGCGAGAACAGCGTGGTCTACAAGCCCATTGCTGGCGAGAAACCCCTCTGGGATTTTCCCCATGGCACCCTCGCATACCGCGAAGTTGCCGCCTTCCTCGTATCTGAAGCCCTGGGCTGGAACCTCGTCCCGCGCACTTGGCTGCGCGAAGGGCAGTTTGGCGAAGGCATGGTGCAGCTATGGCAAGAAGTTGATCGAGGACAGCACCCAGTAGACATCGTAGCCGCGGACATGGTGCCAGCTGGCGGTTGGAAGACCATTCTGCATGGGCAGGATGAATCGGGGCGGCAGATGACCTTGATCCACGAGGATACACCTGCGCTGCGGCGCATGGCGGTCTTCGATGCACTGGTCAACAACGCAGACCGCAAGGGCGACCACGTTCTAGCCATGCCCGGTGGCCACCGCTACGGAGTCGATCATGGGCTCTGCTTCAACGCAGAGCACAAGCTGCGCACCGTGCTTTGGGGTTGGGTTGGCCAACCGCTGGGTGAAGAAGAACTGGCCGGCCTCCGAACAGTCAGCGATGCCCTGGACGCAGAACTTGGCCAAGAACTGACCAACCTGCTAGACGATGAAGAAATCGCGGCGCTCGCCGAGCGCTGCGCTACCCTGCGCAGCGAAGGGCACTTCCCTGCTCATAGGGGGCAGATGCCCGCCGTGCCCTGGCCGCTCTTCTAGAACTCCGATTCCTATTGACCCCAGGACGGCAGGCAAGCCATCCTTGGATTCTGATAGCAAAGGCAGGTCGCGCATGGGAACGGTTGAAGCCAACGTTGTGGAGCTCGGTGCCGAATCCTTCGGCAGCAAAAGTGATCCATTGGTTCTCCTCATCGGCGGAACCACTATGCTTGCTTGGCCAGATGCCCTGTGCCAGGCTCTGGCCGCTGGCGGGCGCCATGTGGTTCGCTACGACCTGCGGGATTGCGGTGAATCAACGGCCGGGAACCCGATGAAACCCGATTACAACCTGCGCGATCTGGCCTCGGATGCCGCAGCGCTGGCCAGATTACTGGATAACCGTCCAGCGCATGTAGCCGGTATCGGAGTCAGCGGCATGATCGCGCAGATTGCGGCGCTGGATCATCCCAAATCATTTGGCGCCCTGACGCTGATAGGCACACGACCAGTAGCTCCCGGTCCGGTAGACAAAGATTTGCCAGATCATGACCAGGCAACCATGGGCAAGCTGTTTTCCCGCCCTATGCCGGATTGGGCAGACCGCGCGGCCGTTGCCCAATTCTCCGCCGAGGGTTCGCAAATTCTAGGCAATGATCCAGAAGTTGCCATGGACTTGGCCTCCCGCATCTGGGACCGTACGGCCAGCGCAGAGCCCGAAGCCCATCTGGCAAACCAGATCGGGATCGTCTTTTCCAAGCTGGACTGCACTCCGCGCTGGCGCGAGCGGCTGTCCGAGCTCGATATCCCCACCTTGGTGGTTCACGGTGCAAAGGATCCGTTTTTCCCCGTCGGCAACGGTATAGTGCTAGCCGAAGAAATCCCGAACGCTTCCTTGCTCGTCCTTGAAAACGCTTCAACTGCCATTCCGTCTTCGGCGATCTCCGAGGTAGCTTCTTCGATGCTGCTGCTCTAGGAACGTAGCGATGCAATTCCTAGTCACAGGGCAATATAGGCTGTCCCCATGGATAACCGACCTAAGCGAGTCCCAGGCGGAGAACTTCGACCTGCTGAACTAGAGCTGCTGGCCTTGCTCTGCAGCGGCACAGATGCTGAATCAGCAAAGGCTCGACAGCAACTGAAGTTTGCGCGTTGGGGCGGCTACCAGTTCAAAGAATGCGAGTGCTTCTCGATTTCCTTCACAAGCAAACTCGATTGCCAAAGCGTCCGGCATGGTGGTGGCCCATTCTCCACTGTTCTCGTTTCAAAAGATGGCAAGGAGCTGGGGCATCTGGATCTCTGGGTTGTTGCCGGATACCTGCATTCAGTCGATTACATGCCGTTTGAAGACGATCCCGGGCACCTGCCAACGGCGGAGAATTACACGTTGGAATTCAGCGAACGGAACTAGGCTTCAGCACTTGCGGGCAGCTGTTCTCCACTGTCCCGAGGCATGCGTCTTTACTTGCCTGCGGGTCATTTCAACCAGCCTGGTTGCTGCCGATCAGGGCGCCATCACTGGTGGCGATTAGACGCGGAAGGCCGCAAGGATGCCAGTCGTGGAGCACACCGTGGTTCTCGTGCGCTGGCCGCGTGGCATCCTCCGGCTACTACTTCTATGCGCGGCGTGGGATTAGGTCTAGTATTCGAGGCACCTATTCATGCCTTCGAGAGGTTTCTCCATGTCATTTCAAGCCTATCTGGACACCATAGAAATGAAGACCGGGCTCACTGCTCGCCAGCTGATCGAGATCGCCCGTGAGAAAGGCCTTGGCCAAGAAGGGGTCAAAGCAGCAGAGATCCTGGCATGGCTCAAGGAGGACTACCAGCTTGGCCGGGGCCACGGCATGGCGATGGTCCATGTCATTCAAAAGGGACCGAATATCTCCAGCAAGCACGTTGGATCCGGAGGCAAGCACAATGACGAATCAGATGTTCTGTGGCTCGACGGCATCGCAACTAAGCCTTCCAACTGAACCAGCCGAAAGGCAGGGGCTATAGTTCCGGCTCGGAGTACTCGGTTCCAGTGTCTTGCCGTTGGTCGCGTACCGCAGTGATAGCGGATGTAGCAAGAGCAATTGCTATCGCGATCCAGAAGCTGCCAAGAGCCTCGGCGAGCGACCGGCCGGAAATCATGCAATAGCACGCAAGGAACAAGGCCAGCCCCAAAATCGAGATGCCAAGGTACACCGAGACTCGTAGCCAGGCTACCTTGGGAAGTTTCCTCATTCGATCTGCCTCCACTTCCCTAGCGCTCGATCCTTTTTCTTCCAACGGTATGTTGAGCTGTGGGGATATACAACATCGACCGTGAAAAATAGCCCGGGCTATCGCCAAGCCCGGTCATATCCTGCGTAGGATATCGCTTGGGCGTCACCACGCCCGCCCGCGAAGGTCGACTTCCCCTTGTGGCCAGGAAGCAAGCTGGGACTCGATGGGCAAAATGAGCAGGGGTTGGCCCGCCGGGTCGTAAATTGCTTGTCCTCCACGGCTAATCGAACGCTCGGCAGCGGAAATCCGAGTCCATCCACACGAGCTGTAGAAAGCGGCCACCTCCTCGCGGCAACCGAGATAGCCGAACGCAATACCGCCGGCATCAACCATCGATGAAGCCACGAGATTCATCAGGATTCCGCCTAGGCCGCGGCCCCGCGCGCGCTCGGAAACCAACACTCCACCCACACCTGCAACGACAAGGTCGCGGCCTCCCACACCGATCGTGCGTCGCGCCCACCCGACATGGCCGACAACCTCGCCTTTGCACCGGGCCATGATGTGGAAATCATGCGGGGCATAGCCATATGGCAGATCCGGATCCCAGATGCCGGCATCCCGCAGGTACTCGGCATCGAACAGTCTGCGAAGCTCCGCGGCATCTTGCTCTGCCAGTTCTGCGTGCGCAACAATCTCCAGCGCAGTTTCAAGTATCGTGGCTTCGCTCGAATCGTCTGCTCGCGTCAACGACAGGCCTCCTTTTGGATTCCGGTAACTGCTTCAAGTATCAGGGGTATGCGTGGGATATGGATTACTGTCTCCTGCCATATTTCCCTTGCCAGTATCCCGCACCAATGCGCGGATCCTGCCCTCTGTCTGGCGCAGCTCATCCAGTAGTCAACGTGAAACGCGACTATACATTATCCCTGGACTCCACGAGGTTCCGGCACAGGCCAACCTCTGCTCTCGCGACCCGCAATCAGACGAGCGGCGCGACCAGCGGCACCCGCACGAGCGAGTTCGCAGGCATCCGATCAGGCGTGATCACTTCAGCCAGTCGCCGAGTCCGTACTGGCCGGGGACGCCGAGGTTCTCGCGCAACGTGGAGCCCACGTAGTCCTCGGGATAGAGGCCGCGTTCGCGCAGGATCGGCACGACCTCGTCGACGAACGCGTCAACGCCGTCCTCATAGACATCGGGCGACAGCCAGAAGCCGTCGGCAGCACCGGCCTCGAACCATTCCTGCAGGTGATCGGCGTGCACCGTTCCCGGCCCCACGGTCACGGGATGGTAGTCGATCACGCCGTGCGCGAGGATGTCGCGCGGCGACCACCCCTCGCGCGCCACCTTGAGCGCGATCCCGGAGCGCGGGTCCTGCGGCGAGGCGTGAGCGCTGGCCAGCTGTTCGGGCGTGAGCGGCTTGTCGATGCGCTCGGACAGGATCGGCACACCGATCATCGCGCTGAGGTGCGGCAGGCGCGCCTCCATGACCTCGCCTGACATCGACAGGCGCCGGTCGAGCCCTTCGCGCACCGTTGGGGACACTGTGGTCATGATGCCGACGATGAACTTCACGTCGTCGGGGTTGCGGCCAGCTTCCTCGGCGGCCCGGCGCAGCGCCCTGCGCGCAGCGCGAGCCTCGTCGATCGTCCACACCTCCGTGATGAAGCCGCTCGCATAGCGCCCCGCCAGCTCGAGCAGATGCGGGCTCGGTCCTCCCGAGGTGAAGACGACGGGCTGCCCTTGCTCCGACGGCGGCAACGCGAGCGGCCCACGGGATGCGACGTACTCGCCGCTGAGGTTGATCGGCTGCAGCTTCGCGGGGTCGATGAAGCGGCCCGATTCCTGGTCCTTGATCCAGGCATCCATCTCCCAGCTGCCCCAGAGCGACTGCACGATCTGGATCGATTCATGGGCGCGCTGGTATCGCTCGGCCCGGTCCGCGACGGGCTTGCCGTAGTTCGACGCGACGAGCTGGTCGCTCGTCGTGACGGCGTTCCAACCGGCGCGGCCACGGCTCATGATGTCCAGCGTCTTGAACTGCCGGGCCGTGTTGTACGGTTCCTGGAACGTTGTGGACCCCGTGAGCACGAAACCGATGTTGTTCGTCGCTTGCGAGATCGCGGCCGCCTCCATGAGCGGATCCATGATGTTGCTGACGGTCGAATGCTCCAGGCTGCCCCGCACGGCCGGGAAGTCGGGCGTGAATACGAACGAGAAGCCACCGCGCTCGGCGGCTTGGGCGTAGCGAATGTTCGCCTCGACCTTCGAGTAGTTTCCAGGGTCGACGTGCGGTGCCCGCCAGGCACCGGGCAGGGTGCCGTAGCCGTCAGTCAGCGCCAAGCCGAGAATCATCTTGCGTTGTTCCTTGTCCATGGAACCATCATCGAACATTGACATCCATGTAAAGGTCAAATTACCTTGCCTGCAGGCCCGCGGACTCTGGCACCATGGCCGATTGCGCGCAGCCTGCGGGCGGATTCGATGAGGGCTGCCGTGGCCGGGAGGCAGTTCCGACCCGTATCCTTGACATGGATGTGAAGGAGAACGGGAATGCGGATCGGCGAGCTGGCCAATCGAGCTGGGGTGCCCACGCGCATGCTCCGGTACTACGAGGAGCAGGGACTCATCACGCCGCTGCGGCTGGAGAACGGGTACCGCGACTACGACGAGTATCTCGTGGAGCGCGTGCTGAAGATCCGCAGGCTGCTCGACTCAGGGGTCCCCACCCGGATCATCCGCGACATGCTGCCGTGCCTGAACGACATTGGCAGCACGATCGTTGCCGATCCCGATCCTGAACTGCGCGCGATGCTCGTCGATCAGCGCGACAAGCTGGCCGAGCGCATCGTCCTGCTCCAGCAGAACCGCGACGCGCTGACGCGATACATCGACGCGATGGATCACGCCTGACTTCCGCACGCACAAGGTGCCGGAGAATCCCGTCCTCTGCGGGGCATGATCGGCAGGGCAGCTCCTTGCGCGCCGCGGGCAGTGGCCGCAGGGAGCTCAGGCCGATACTTGAGTGCCCATGAACTCAACAGGTCCCTAATCGCGCTTCGGGGCTCCACCCAAGTAAGAGCTCTAGAGCGCACGGCGGAGTCCGACCGGAATGCCTCGCGGATCCGGCTCCCAGACAGTCGGTTAGATCGCCGTAACGCGGGGCCTGGTGCCTTAGCCTGCTTGCGGCGTTGCCCCATAAGGGAAATGGCCCATGCACCTTGAACGGCATCGCTAATGTGGAGGAGCTTTCCTTCCGGCGCCACTTCGTGATGAATCAATGGCACGAGGCAAAAAATCACCCCCGGCTCCAAAAGAAATCGAGGGCGATTGAAACATGAAAATTACACGTTGAAGCGGAACTCCAGCGAGTTCCGTCACGGAACAACATGCTGTGCAATTCGTAACTTCAGCGAAAAATTGCCACAGCGGCTTGGCTGGGAGCCTCACAGGACCAGGATCAAAGGCTGGGGGAAGTCTTGCCGTCTAGTTCGTCGGCAAGACCGGTGAGCTCATCAGCCATTGCCCGAAGCCTTCGGGCAAGGACGCAGTTGTCCGACTCAGTCTTCTCCTCCGTGTCCAACCTATAGAAAGGCTCGTCACCAATGAACTCGCGCAGGCGCCGGTGAACACGTCGAGTGGTCGCCGTCAGCTCGTCCTCCAAAGGTGCCAACGCAGCCGAAGCTGTGGCCAACCATGGCTCGTTCCGCGTTGTCGCGTCCTGACAGGCTAGCCAAATCAATGCCAGTACAGCCTGCCGCGTAAGCCGCTCAAGAGAAACCGCCTGAACAACAAGTGGGGCCTCGGCTTTCTCTGCCGCATTTAGCCCGCCAGCATACTCCTGCAGCCGCGAGAACCTCCACGGCCGATCATCACCCAGCATGTCTAGCGCAGAGAACACTAAGTCGAGCTCGTACGCGGGGACCTGCCCGGGAAGCTTCCGCCGAGCACCCCAAACGCTCAAGATCGTCTCGACGATCTCCGTCCTCTGTCCAATTGTTACGTCATCGTCAGTTTCTGCGGCGACAATCAAGGCAGCAAGGTGGTGCGCCATCCACTGCCCCGTCACGTCGTGCTCCTCACACGCCGCAGCAAGCTTCCGACCAAGTTCTAGGGTAGCTTCAATACTCGGTCCACTGCCCATCCGGACTGATGAGATAGACCTTTGTAGACCACTCGACCCTGTTGATTTCATCGGATTTCTTCCGTTCATAGGACGACCTGTGTACGTCTCGTCTCAGATTCACTTGGACCACTAGGCTCATGTCGAGCTCGTTGAGAACTTCCAGGAGGAACTGTGAGCTTATCTCCAACTTTTGACCACTCGTTCCGCTCCGGTGCTCCCGCCCGGTCTGTTCAGTGGCGTCCCACACCTGGCTACGGAACGCTGGGCCGCCCATGTAGGTCCAATCCCGGAGATCCTTATCGGTTGTGAGGCCGAATCTGTCCACGATATCGGCACCTGGACGAAATGGCGGGAACACGACGTTCCGCCCTCGCTCGTCATCCTTGTCCATCGCCGCATAGAAGCTCGACGCGTCAATCCACGGGAGCAACCGAAATGACGCCCCGCGCTGGTGGTCGTAGTCATCTTGGAGGTTTTCGTCGGTCGTCGGGAGCCGCCCGAGATATCCCAGCACGTTCGTCTGCAATGCAATAAGGTACGAGCGAGCCGTCGAACGAGGAACCAAAGCACTCGAAATGCTGGCTTCTTCGGACATGTCTTGGAACGTCGTGTCATACGACGCGTTGACCACGATCCAATCCATGCCGTGGCCTACAGCGCTTTCGAACAATGATGGAGTCAGTGACCACCTCCATGTATTACTCCCGCTACCCGCAATGCGCAACTCGGGAGCAGGCACCGGAGGGGCGTCCCGACGGTCGGCCAACCAACGGCCATCGCGACGCTTCGGCATGAAATCGTTGAGCCACGAAGTGTACTCGTCGAACTCAGAATCCGCTTCTTTGTGCGACTTTAGCGTCAGCGCAAGGTCAGCGGCAAGCGTCAGGAGCGAATGCACTGCGGAGTAGAACGTGAAGTCCTCTTCCTGAGGCCAGCTGCGATGGTCGGGATATGAGCCGCTCTGGCCGTACACCCCGGCGTCGCGGCGAGGGTCCGTATTATCGTCGTCGTACCCGGTCAGATCCCTGGAGATGGCCATTGTCTTCTTGGCCAAGGCCTGCTCGGTTGTTCCGAAAACTCGCCCGAGGGGCTGAACCCAATAAGACTGGAAGTCGAAGAAGAACGGGTACCCGTCGCTGTCTTGGTCTATGTCGGATTCGAACGGGTCTTTCCGTGAGCGTTGTCCTTGCCAGTCGAGTTCTTCCCAGTCGGCGAGCAAGCGTCGGGAGAGGCGCTCGGCCAACTCCGGCGTCGGTGATATTACAGCACTGTCGAACAAGATCTGAAGCGTCCGCTGCGCTAGGACCTGGTTAACAGCATGAGCTGGCCCGTCAACCAGGTTGAGCATCCACGGAACAAACGGAACCAGGAGATTAGCATTAGGCTCCGACGCTGCTCTCTCCAGCGCGAACAACAACCACATCCGCGAATGGATCTCATATCTAGGGAATCGACCGTCGTGGAACGGCGAAGGGTCGTTCGTCCCGTCAGCGAATCTAGCCAATTCGGCGAACGTATTTCTATCTCCGATCTGCACTAACAGCAGCACCGCGTGGGCAGCTTGCCACCGGCGAGAAACTGCGATGTCCCCCAGAGCCGCCCAAATCAAACCGGCAAGGCAGCTGGCCAGGCTAGTAGGAGCGGCTGGTAAAGTGTCATACGGGCCGTCTGACGTTGTCGCTGTCGGTGCGAGGTCGTCGAAGAGCATAGCGAGCGCATCGAACACGAGCTGCGCCTCGGGAATGGTAAGTGTGCGAGCGATGTGGGACGCCAAGCTGAAGTACTCCTCATGATTCAGAGTGTGCGCCCTTTCGCCGAGTTTCACGAACCCACCCTTAAGAATAATTTCCCTCGACACCCCTGCGGCTACGGCGAATTTGTTCAGCTCGGTGCGGTCGTACCAGCGCGTCGCGATATTTGACGCAAACCGGTCGGCGAACACGGTAGCCATATAGGTAATCGATTCATTCAAGCCCGCGCTCGGAGTTTGCTCGGATGCGTACGTTGCCGCTAAGACGAAATCTTCTTCGCGTGCCCCGGCCGAGTCAGCGATAGCCCGGATGGACTCAGCCAACTTCGCAGGAATCTTTCTCAGCGCACGGCGAACAACCTTTTTCCGAGCATCGGCGTACCATTCCACATGCTCGAACGCGCCGTCCCAGCCCTCCGCAGTGGTGAAGTCGAACCGTTTAACCACCTTTGACGGTTTCAGTTTCGTGGAACCACGCCAAGTGCGAGACATTCCTGTGCTACGGTCCGCACGCGGAACAACGTTGGCGCTCCGCAAGTATCTCGTGAACTCGGAGTAAACGTCGTTCAGGCGTTCTGTGTCCTTCGCCGGCAAGCGTCCAGTGATGGTTTCCCATTGAGCGGGTGCTCCAAACGCGTCAACAGCGAGAGCACCAACCGGTCCACATGTACTCGACGAACTGCGCATGATCGGACCCAGGAGCCTGTCGAAAGACAGCGCGCGTCGGTCCCGTTGCCTAGACACGGCTGCATAATAGCTCGGTGGATGCATCGCAAAGAGCGGGTTGGCGAGCTGCGAAACGTCCGAACGTTCGTCAGTATCGAGAGTCTCACCGATCTGAAGGAGCCGGTATGCTCGCTCAGGCTCTGCACCCGTTCCGAGCCGATGAGCAGTGTTCGTCAGCGCGTACCAACGCGCAGGCAGGTCATCACCGACGAGTTTGGCCTCTCTGTCCGCGATGTTGAAGATGGCTCGCGCCTCAGTTTCACTCGTTGCCAAGATTGCGCGCGCCAACTCGACCAGCTCGTCAACTCGCATGTCCGCATTGGCACGGTCCTTCTGACTCGCAATCAGGGCTCGGTTCACCGCTGCAATCGCGAACCCTGCAAGTGCCGGGTTGCGTGCAGCACACCTGATGGCGGTGAGTTGAGAACGAATCAGGGTTTCCCCCGAGGCTTCATGCCACGTCTCAAATTGAGCGACAACGGTGGGATCTGGCAGTACGCCCAAGACCCGGATTGTGAAGTCTGCGATTCCATTGAGCAGGACGAATGGCATGTCGTAGCGGGGCCTGACAGCGAAGTCGGTCGCAGCGAGCGCCCCCAGCGCCTTGCTAACGGACTCAGTCGGTCCGTCTAGCACTACATCGACAATGCACGTAGCCCACGGCAGGAGCTGTGGAATGTTCTCCTTGAAGTCGCGCGTGGCACGATCATGGGTCGCCCGGTCCTTCGATAGGCGTTTGAAGAACTCCGCTGTCACGACATCCTCGAGGCTCAGAATCTGACCGGCGAGACGAGCTTTTAGTGCATGCCCGAGAAGGCAACTCGTTGAAGGCAATCCGGACCAGCGTTCACCTTCGTGATTCCCGAGAGGCACGAGATGAATGTCGAGAATCCGGAGTGCTTCGGCGTTTGTGACCGCAGAGATGAGGACAGCATGCAAGAGCGCCCAAGTAACGCCACGAAGGTCCTTGTCATAGACGTAAGGTCCCCGCGCGTTGTTGAACTGCTTTTTTCGGTCGCTCAGCATCTCAGCGAGGGCAGTTGTGGCCTCGTCGGAGGGGACGATTCCGTAGTCGAACATCGTCTCGATGATGCCGATCTGGATGTGCTTCCGAGAGGCAGCAAGAACCAGCAGCTCGGACAGCTGATCGGTCCGACCAGCGTCGGCAAGCCGCGATGCGAACTTAGCGCTGACTTCGCGTACGAAGTCGTTGGGCCGCCAACCAGCAAGAAAACGAACCCCTGCGTTGGCACCTTCGAGATTAGTGATGGCACACGCGAGATCGGCAATATCCTCAGGGCTGATCCTCGCATGAAGTTCGCGGCGCGCGTCTCTGTCCAAACGAAGGATTGCGCTAATAGTGTTGTACGAAGCTGTGAAACGGGCACGGCCTAGATCGCGCCGTTCTTCGAGACTCGACAACATCAGAGCCTCGACGTGAAGATTCGAACCTGGCCAGCGAGCGGTCAATTCGCGACCGGAGCACAGTGAGTCGACTACGTCCCTAGCAAGGAACCTAGCGGCAATGTCAGGGTTCGCGCGGAACATCTTCATCCTACGCGCATGACCCGAAGAGAGCGTGCCCGCCTTTACAGCCAACAGTGCGGCGTCACTGTTTCGCTTTGCGCGCAGCGCCGCTCCCAAAGCGAACCGAGCACGGGCTCTCGCGATCTCCTGTGCCTGAAGGTCATCAATACCGGCCGGAAGACCGCCGTCCGACAGCGCCAGTTCAACCAATTCATCGACCATTCGAGCTTCGAACAGCAACTGGGGCAGCACTGTGGCGATGTAAGCAGAGTCGGAGGCGTGAGGAACGACACGGGTCGCGAAATCGCGCATTTCAACGGGATTGAGGCTGTGGTTATTCGTAAACCACGTCTCTGTCGGTTCGTCACGGAACTGGAGGGAGTTGTTATTGAAATGAAGGCCCCTGCCAAGCGCAACTGCGAAACTTCGAATTGCGTCTACGCTGACGACTGTGATCTTGGAGAGATCGACAAGTGGAATGGTCGGATGCATCGTCGCGAGTGCCTGGCACAACCGCTTCAATTCGTCAGGGAGCAGGTGCCCCTGCGAGGCAACCTTGCGAACCTGTTCTGCCAGCAAGGTGTCGAGGGCTTCTCCTGGTCTGTTGGTCGCGATCTGGAGCGCCGAGATGGCCCCGCCCGCGGTCTGAGCACCTTCCATGGCCATCGCCTGGACTCGCGGGTTCCCAGTACTCAGCACGTGAAGTTGAGCTCCCTGAGACTCAGTCGCCGAGGGAAACCTAGTCCGAAGGTGCGCCAGTGTTTGTGGTTGGTCGAATCCAGTAAGTGCGATCTCGCGAACGTCTCCCTGGAGCTCCAAGAGATGTTTTCGCTCAGGGCGGCACAGGACAACGAGGCGGAAGTTTGTAGGCCACTCTATTTCGAACAGGTCTACTACGAATGGTCGCTCATCGAACTTCACAGCTGCCATCACGGCGTTGTCCGCAGCGTCGATGACGATAGTGAGGAATCCATCCGACTGGGCGTCTGCGAGACGCTCGCATGCCTTGCGGACCTTGTTCTCGAAGGCTCGAACGTAGTCACCATCTTCTGCGATCTGGGACGGGACCAGAGCCGTGGAAAGACCTTTACTCGCGAGCTCGTTCGCAAGTTGAGTCAGTGCAACCTTGTGCTGGTGCCGTCGCCGACCGATCTGGCGGTAGTCACCTCCCGCGAAGCTGTCGAAGACCAACGTCAACGACCTATCTGCGAGTTCGTCCCTCAGCATCCCGGTGAAGATCGATTTTCCGACGCCGCCGTGTGCGGTGAGAAGGAGCTTGGTCTCGTCGCCGGTGCGAAGGACGGAGGCGATAGCGTCTACGTCTGCTGTCCGAATTACGTGTTCGAGATCCTCGAACACGGGCATTGCGGGGAAAATCTGTTCCTCGGTTGTACGTAATATGACGAGAAGATCGTGACGTTTGAGGGTGTTCGACTTGGACTCGTGTGTCGCCATGCGGGAGACGTGATTCATGAGGTCAGCGAGTTCGGATCCGGTGCCCCCACCGGGGAGGTGGTCCTTGAGCTCGTCAATCAGGATCCGCTCAACATCTGCGACCCCAGAGGTGCCGTCATCAACCGTCAATTGCTCGCAGAAGTGCTTTTCGGAGCCCGTATCCGTTCCAAACCCAAGCGCGGCGCGAAGGTACTGCCCCTCGGCCGTATGCGATGGAGGACGCCCAGCGCGCAAGTCGGCCAGGGTTTGGCGAACCTTAATGTTGAGATGCCTGTTAGTGACGAAACTGAACTGGACCGTGGCCGCATTGCCCTCGGAAAAAGCGGCACGGTAGATATCCGCGAACTTGCTCAGGGTCTTAGACAGTTCAGAGCTTGTGATCGGGTTGCCGATGCGGACAGAGGAGTGCTTGAGCTGGTGGTAATGGACTCGACTTGTCGGGTCATCCGGGCTCTCGCCAAAGTACTCGGCGACGTCGATAATCTCCTCGCTCGGTACGCTCTCACCTTCGATTGGCCCTTCGACGCTGATCGCCACGAGGTCGGAAGTCGAGTCGAGAAGCCGTAGCGCACGCAACGAAGCCCAAAGATAGTGAAATCTGTCTCCACTACGCGTGGTTCGAACAATGTCAGCATCAGCCACAGGTCAGACCAACTCCTCGCAAAGGTCAAGCTGTTTCAAGCGTAGCGGATCGCGGGCAAGGATACCGCTCGGCAGGATGCTTGGGTTGCTGAGAAGGGAATGCGTCATTCTTCCGCGACCTCGGCAGAATCACCAATCGGGCTTCCCACACTTTCATGACAGCGCCACCGATAATCGATGCCCATACCGAAGTGAGCTGTCATCTACCCGGGACCGAACGGTCGGCCGAAAATCTTGCGGAGTGGGTACGGACTGGCCAAGGACCGAACCCATTCACACCTGCGCAATAGCGCAGAACTAGACGTTGAAGCGGAGCTCCACCACATCGCCGTCCTTCATGATGTATTCTTTGCCTTCGATGCGGGTCTTGCCCGCGGACTTGATGAAATCGGCGTGGATAACTCCGACACCCTCGGGCGCGGTGGCATGCTTTGCGCTGGTCAAGGCACGAGTTTCCTTCGGACCAACGGCCAGGTAGGGCTGCAGACCCAGGTTGTCGAAGCCGACGCGCTCCAGCTTGCCCAGATCGGAATCGGCGATCTCTGCATTTCCAGCATATGTGCCCTAATTCCGGCATCATTCGAATTTAAGGTTTTCTGACACGCCAGTAGTTCATCTAGTGTCGCGCAGACTCTACGGAAACTGCGCACCACTAGCCCGGGCTTTCAACAAATAGAGCAGTCTTCGAAGATCTAATGATTCCGTCGCCACGACATTATTTGGCTTTGAAGCGACTCATCTGCGCCCCATTCATAGCCATGAGTTCAGCATCTAATTGAGTATTTTTCGCAATTCGGAGGCAAGTTGTCCGCTTGGTTCATCGAGGAGAGACGTCGAAGTATCTAGATACTTCTCCTCTCGCAGCTTCTTCTGAACTTGCGTCAAGAGTAGCTTGCCATACAATACCTCATCAGTAGGATCCGCTTCAGCGGGCCAAAGACTTTCTGTGAGAGGTGCACCACCGTCAAGATATGTTCGATTGATTGTGCGCCTCTTATCCCGGTGCTTTGCACGGAGCTTCGGCATCCATTCAGCAATGACTCCTTCGCGAAAACGCCTTGCCTGATCAACAGAAAGCCCTGTCATTCCGGCAATATGCTCGGGAGTTACGTGATACGCCTCTGTATCGCAAAGTGGTGGGCAGAATACCTCAATGCCACGGTCTAGGAACACCTTTGACCATATATTCAGCTCATCGTCGGTAAGAAAATCTCTGTCCCGGTGGACGAGTACACGAGGGCTCACCGGCATCAGCTCGGCCATTTCTCGGAACGCCTCCGCCGCGAATACATTATTCAGACCGTTGAAAGACACAACTTTTACGTCCGCCTCAGATTGACCACAGGCCTGCAAAGCAAGCGTTATAGCCCTCGTGTCTTCATCTTCAGTGCATAGAATTATCTGGCTTTCAAGGTCCAGCTGATCTAGGGCCCCGAGGTCCATAAGGATTCCAGTCAGTTCTCTCTGGTCGTTTGACTCGACTTGGCCATCTTTCATCCATACAACGCTGACGTTTTCTGATGCCCCAGTGATCAGGTGCCGACTATGCGTACTCACCACTACCTTGCAGGAGAACTCCACCGACACCCGTTCTAGGGCCGCTCCCAGCGCTCTTTGCCGCGAAGGGTGAAGGTGACTATCCGGCTCATCAACCAGCAATAGAGCCGGTTTGAAAAGGAGCACATACGCGAAAATCTGAGTAATTTGAAGTATCCCAGTTCCCCACAAATCGACCGGTAGATAGTCATTCGATGCAATTTCTACCCCCGTAGCAATGCGTACGTCGACGTACAAGTCACGCTCAGAGTCATACTCAACTTGAAATGCAACGGGGGTCTTCAGCACAGATTCCAGCAATTTTTCTAGCTCTCTTAGCAAGCCACGATCTGCTAGAAGTCGGATGATATTTCGAAAGACTAAGTTTGCATCGCCACTCGCCGCTTTGCGGAATACCGCTGCATAACCGGCCATCTCTTCCCTATGTGGTACCCCCGCTAGTCCGGGCACATAAACGCTAAAGAGCTTCTTAGGATCGCTCAAGACCTGGCCGAATCCAGGTGAGATTCCCGAACGGTCAACGCCGACATTATTGTGATTTCGGGCTTTATACATCTCGATTCTGTATTCGCCCTTCGTATCACTGTCCGCTGGGAACCCCTCAAAATCAACAATTCCGCGTTGTCCATTGCTTCTGTTTTCGTACGGTACTTTGTGTCCTAGGAGAGAAAACTCCGCTACCGGAGAATATCGAAGCGTTGCCTCTGCTATGACCTGTTGCCCAAGCTCTACAGAAACTTGTGCACAGCTGACAGCTGTATGGATTGCTTGAAGGACGCTACTTTTACCAGAATTATTTCCACCTACTAGGTAGGTTATTGGACCCAAGCTGATCCGCGTATCTTGAATTTTTTTAAAGTTACGAATACGGACAGCATCGATGCGCAAAGGTGTGGGAACATTTGGTTTCACGTCGAGAACAATGTCTAGGTCGTCTAGGAACGTCTCCGTGTCAGTCACTAATGCCAACGGACTATGAGCGGAAGGATTGGGCGAGGAAGATCTGGCATTCATATTGTCATTCTTTCAAAGTTTTTAACTACGCCAACCGGCAATTAGTCGATCTTACTCCAACATTCCGAGAACAGACTCATCCATGAAACCGATTTGCAATATAGGGAGCGAAAATATAATTATGTGATTGTTTCTTAGTCCTCTATACGCTTTTTTTCATAAGCAAAATCGCCCCCGGTTCCAAAAGAAACCGAGGGCGATTGAGACATGAAAATTACACGTTGAAGCGGAACTCCACGACGTCGCCGTCCTTCATGATGTATTCCTTGCCTTCGATGCGGGCCTTGCCCGCAGACTTGGCATTAGCCACCGAACCAGCGGCAACGAGGTCTTCGAAGCCGATGACCTCGGCCTTGATGAAGCCGCGCTGGAAGTCGGTGTGGATGACACCGGCTGCCTCAGGCGCGGTGGCGCCCTTGGCGATGGTCCATGCGCGGGTTTCCTTCGGGCCAGCGGTCAGGTAGGTCTGCAGGCCCAGGGTGTCGAAGCCGACGCGGGCCAGCTTGCCCAGGCCGGACTCGACGATGCCGGCATCTTCCATCATTTCGGCCGCTTCGTCTTCTTCCAGTTCAGCCAGTTCGGATTCGAACTGGGCATCCAGGAAGATCGCCTCGGCAGGGGCAACCAGCTCGGAGAGCTTGGCCTGCATCTCGGTATCGGCCAGGCCAGCCTCATCGGTGTTGAACACGTAGATGAATGGCTTGGTGGTCATCAGCTGCATCGGCGCGAGCTCTTCAAGGTCCACGCCCTTGGTCTTCGCGGCGGCGAACAAGGTGATGCCTTCTTCGAGCACCTTCTGCGCGTTGAGCACTGCGTCCAGGAACGACTTCTCGATCTTCTTGGTGCGCAGTTCCTTTTCCAGGCGAGGCAGCTGGTTCTCGATGGTCTGCAGGTCCGCGAGGATCAGCTCGGTAGCGATGGTCTCGATATCCGAGGCCGGGTCCACCTTGCCGTTCACATGGATCACGTCGTCATTCACGAATGCGCGGGTGACCTGGCAGATCGCATCAGCTTCGCGGATGGTCGCCAGGAACTTATTGCCCAGGCCTTCGCCTTCCGAAGCGCCCTTGACGATGCCGGCGATATCCACGAAGGAGACGGTCGCAGGCAGGATGCGCTCGGAATTGAAGATTCCGGCGAGCACCTTCAGCCGCGAGTCAGGCAACGGCACGACACCCACATTGGGTTCGATGGTTGCGAACGGGTAGTTGGCTGCCAGCACCTGGGCACGGGTCAGCGCGTTGAACATGGTGGACTTGCCGACGTTTGGCAGTCCGACGATTCCGATAGTAAGAGCCACGGGAGGAAATTCTACCTTTTACTAGTGATGAGCGCGCAATGGTGTACTGGCGCTTGAATTCTTATGGAGAAATCAGGCCTGCGGGCGGGCGTGTCCGCCCAGGGCACGTTCCTCGTCCCCGGCTTCCTTGAGCTTTCCGCGGATTTCCTTGGGCAGCGAGAAGATGATGTCTTCCTGCGCGGTGGTGACCTCGGAAACGTCGGTGAAGCCGTACTCTGCCAGCAGCGCCACGACTTCGCGGACCAGCACCTCTGGCACCGAGGCACCGGAGGTCACGCCGACGGTGGAGACGCCCTCGAACCAGGCCTCGTCCACTTCGTTGGCGAAGTCCACGCGGTAGGAAGCCTTTGCCCCGTGGTCCAGTGCCACCTCGACCAGGCGCACCGAGTTCGAGGAGTTCGCCGAACCGACCACGATCACCAGATCCGACTGCGGCGCAATGTTCTTGATCGCGGCCTGGCGGTTGGTGGTTGCGTAGCAGATGTCATCGCTGGGTGGATCCTGCAGGTTCGGGAAGCGCTCGCGCAGCCGGCGCACGGTTTCCATGGTCTCGTCCACGCTCAGGGTGGTCTGCGAGAGCCAGATCAGCTTGTCCGGGTTCTTCACCTGGACGGTGTCGGCTTCCTCGGGGTTGTTCACGATGGTGGTGACCTCCGGGGCTTCGCCGTAGGTGCCCTCGACCTCTTCATGGCCTTCGTGGCCGATCAGCAGGATCTCGTAGTCGTTCTTGGCGAAGCGCACGGCTTCGCGGTGCACCTTGGTGACCAGCGGGCAGGTGGCATCGATGGTCTGCAGGTTGCGGTCCGCCGCGGACTGCACCACGGCCGGGGAGACGCCGTGGGCGGAGAAGACCACCAGGGCGCCCTCGGGCACTTCCTCGTTCTCCTCGACGAAAATCGCGCCGCGGGATTCCAGCTCGGAGACCACGTGCAGGTTGTGCACGATCTGCTTGCGCACGTACACCGGCGGGCCGTAGTGCTCCAGCGCCTTTTCAACGGCAACCACTGCCCGGTCCACGCCTGCGCAGTAGCCGCGAGGAGCGGCCAGCAGGACCTTGCGCTCGGTGACCGTTGGGGAGGCAGCTGCAATCTCGGCCGGGGTGCGGCGCACCCGCGGGATCCGAGGCATTGACAGCGAGACCGTAGTGGAAGTGGAAGTAGCCATACCTCTAGTCTACGAAGTGCATGCAAGTTAGCCCATGCTCATATGATGCGCGCCACCCTCCGGGGACTGTGAGATCTGCCTCCGAAGGGTGCATGCCGGTTCAGCAGGGCAGCGAACTGGGCAGCAGCACCGGGGTGCGCACCACCGCGCCGGTGCCATCGGACCCGCGGTAGGCCCGGCACACGCCCACCGAGCGGGCGCCGAGGTTCGCCTTGATCTGGCGCAGCGCATCGGGCGAGAAGCCATACCACTGCATGTGCATCAGCACGGTGTCCCCGGGCACCGCGGCCGAGGCCCGCGAGATGGTGATCGACTTGGATTTCACGTCCCAGTCGCGGGTGTCGCGGGACCAGGTCCAGATGGCCATCCCGCGGCTGTCGTAGCCGCAACGCACCGAAGCGTCGATGGCTCCGAAAGGCGGGCGCCCGAAATTCGTGTGCACTCCGGAGCCGCCCAGTTGCGCACCGGCCTGCTGGCAGGACAGCGGGCGCAGATCCGGGTGGCTGATCGAATGGTTGATCACCCATTGGCCCTTGGCCCGGGCCAGCGCGGCCAGGTCCACGCCGTAGCGCGACTTGAACGAGCCGAGGCAATCGCCGGTGGGAGCGATCACCAGGCCGATGTTGCTGCTGGCGGCGTAATCCATCACCGAGGTGAAGGCGCTCAGCGTGCGCGGGCAGTCATCGAAGGTGAGCACCACCCTCGATGTCCGGTTGGGACCGGTGGACTGCGGTGCGGAGGGCGGCTTCGGATAGGTGGTCACGTAGCTGCCGCTGACCCAGCCGGTGTACCCTCCGTAACTGGCCTTGTACCATCCGTTGGAGGCGCGGGCGTACGCGGGCACCGTCTTCCCTTTCGGGATACTCAGCAGGACCCGGTAGCTGGTGGATGTGCCGGTGCGCAGATTCAGGTCATCGAGCGTGCGCACCGAAGCGGCGACCACGTAGTAGCCGCTGACGTACCCGGTGTACCCGGTGTAGCTGACCTTGTACCAGCCGTTGGAGGCACGCCCGGATACCGGAACCGAGGTCCCCGTGGGTATCTGCACCAGGATCCGGTAACTGGTCGAGGCGCCGGTGCGCATATTCAGATCCGCCGTGGTGCGCACCCGGACCGGCAAGTCGATGGATATGGCACTGGCAACGTGCACCGTTGCGGCCGGCACTGCCGCAGCCGCCAGCGCGGGCATCGAGGCCGCGGCGGAGAGCGGAATGGAACCGGCCAGCAAGCTGAGCGCTGCCACCCAAGTCCACCCCGAACGCGCAATATTCTTATTCCCCAATGCCCCACGCATGGCCCTGCATCCTTCTCGAGTGCTTCCCCAATGCTCAATAGTGTCCACCCGCACATTGCCCCTCGCAATGCCCGCAGGCAGGCTTGTCCCAATTGTTGGAAAACCCCGTTTCCCCGGGTCTTGCGGGGCCAATCGGGTATGAAAATCGCCCATTGCGATACCTGCGCTCCACCTACCGCGGCCTAGCCCCAGCCCCCGGGGATCCGGCCAGCCGTCGGTGCCATGCGGTAGTCTCACAGATGCACCAGAGATTCGACTTTCCAAGGAGCGGCACCGATGGATCCCCAAGCCCCCGCCAGTTTTCCGGCGACCGCCGGGCAGACCACCGCGGACAATCCTTGGCCGCTGCGGCTGCTCTCGGAGAAGCTGAAAATCCATATCGAGAACTCTCCGGTGGTTTGGGTTGAAGGCCAGTTGCTGGAAGCCAATGTGCGCAACGGCCACGCCTACCTCACCCTGCGCGATGTCGATGCGGACTTCTCTTTCTCGGTGACCATTTGGGCCTCGACGATGCGCAAGCTGGATGCCACCCCGCAGGTGGGCTCCCGCGTGGTGGCCCAGGTGAAACCGAGCTTCTACGCCAAGACCGGCCGGCTTTCCTTGAATGCCACGGACCTGCGCCCAGTTGGCTTGGGCGAGCTGCTGGTGCGCCTGGAACGATTGCGCCAGGCGCTGGGAGCAGAAGGCCTCTTCTCCCCTGAGCACAAGCGCCCGCTGCCGGTTCTTCCCCACCGC
Organism: Glutamicibacter sp. NPDC087661; assembly: GCF_044743275.1. Taxonomy (NCBI): domain Bacteria; kingdom Bacillati; phylum Actinomycetota; class Actinomycetes; order Micrococcales; family Micrococcaceae; genus Glutamicibacter; species Glutamicibacter sp. NPDC087661. Next base: position 404,275 of record NZ_JBIUWE010000001.1, on the reverse strand, counting down.
ATCGGCCTGATTACCGGGCGTGATTCGGATGCGGAGAAGGACGTGCTGCGCAATGCCAGCCTGCGCTGGCCATCCGTGCAATTCAAGGTCATCAATACCGCCGTGCAGGGAATGGATGCCGCCAACCAGGTCATCGCAGCCCTGCAGCAGCTGGATGCGGACCCGGACATCGATGTCATCGTCATCGCCCGTGGCGGCGGGGCCCTGGAAGACCTCTTGCCCTTCTCCAATGAGGATCTGGTGCGTGCGGTCTTCGCCGCCCAGACGCCGGTGGTTTCGGCCATCGGCCACGAAGCGGACCGCCCGATCCTTGACGATGTGGCCGATCTTCGCGCGTCGACCCCCACCGATGCAGCCAAGCGCATTGTCCCGGATCTGCAAGAAGAATTCGCCGGCTTGGAAATCGCCCGCAATCGCTTGGACCGTTCCATCAACAATCTTCTCCAGCGCGAAGCCCAGCTGCTGGCCTCGGTGCGCGAACGCCCGGTGCTGGCCAACCCGCAGGTGATGGTCACCTCCCGTGCCGAAGACCTGGAGCGCTGGAAGCAGCGCTCGACGGATCTGCTGCGCCACCGCGTGATGCGCGCCAACGACGAGATCAACCATCTGAAGAACCAGATGCGTGCCCTGTCTCCGCAGCAGACCCTGGACCGCGGCTATTCGGTCACCCAGCTGGAGGACGGAAGCATCGTGCGCGAGGCAGCCCAGGCGCCAGCAGACAGCAAGGTGCTCATCCGGGTGGCTTCCGGGCAGCTGGTTGCACGAACCCTTGAATCCCTCCCTGCCGGCGACAACGCAAGCTAATCACCACGAATACCAATTTGGAGTAATCATGACTGCACAAATCCCTGACGACATTGCCAAGCTTTCCTACGAGCAGGCTCGCGAAGAACTGCTGGCCGTGGTCAACCAGCTCGAGACCGGCGGAGTTGCGCTGGAAGCCTCGCTGGCATTGTGGGAGCGTGGCGAAGCACTGGCAGCCCACTGCGAGAACTGGCTCAACGGTGTCTCTCAGCGTCTGGAGCAGGCTCGCGCCAAGCACGAGCAGGCCGCCGGCGAATAGCCTGTCCTCACCCGGACCTACTTCGCGGCCGCCAGCCGGGCCTTCTCCTGCTCCACATCGAAGGTGGCAACGGGCCAGTCCGGAGCGACACGCTCCAGGGTAGCCAGCAGCAGCTCAGCGACGCACAAGCGGGCCTTCCACTTCTGGTCAGCGGGAACGATATGCCATGGTGCGCCCTGGTTATCGGTGCGGTTAATCGCCACCTCGTAGGCGGACTGGAAGTCATCCCACAGCAGGCGATCATCGACATCGCCCGGCGAATACTTCCAATGCTTGTCGGCACGCTCCAGGCGTGCCGAGAGGCGCTCGAATTGTTCTTCTCGGCTGATATGCAGCATCACCTTGATCGGGTGGATGCCCTGCTCGATCAGCTGCTTCTCGAAGTCGACTATTTTCCCGTAGCGGGACTCGACCGCATCCGGGGTGGCGAAGCCCTTCACTTTGGCGACCAGAACGTCTTCATAGTGGGAACGGTCAAAGACTCCCACTAGTCCCCCGGCGGGCAATTGCCTGGTGATGCGCCAGAGGAAGTCATGGGCTGCTTCTTCCTCGGTTGGCGCCTTGAAGGCATGGTGCTTGACGCCCTGCGGATCCAGCATGCCAAGGACGTGGCGAACAGTCCCTCCCTTGCCGGACGTATCCATCCCCTGCAAAATGAGCAGGACTGCTGGGCCTTGTCCGCCAGCTACCGAGGCGGCGAAGAGCCTCTCTTGCAGATCCGAGAGCAGTTCAGCCAGCTGCACCATGCGCTTCTCGGCGGCCTTCTTATCCTGCGGGGCGTCCCCGGGCCACCAATCAGCATCCTTGGTTGCGCGCTCTGAAAGCTTCACGCCCGGTTCTGCACGTAGTGCTTCTAACAGGTTGGCAGGGTAGGCGCTCATCATTAAGTCCTCACGCGTGTGTCGAAGTGATGCGATTCGTTGTTGCCAGCCTACTGCCACTGCAGGCGCCGTGAGAAGCGGTATTCGTCAACGGTGAAGCACCCATCACGGCTCGATGCTCAGGATCGCTGAGCCCCGCGAAAACGCAATTCTTCGGCTGCAGGACACCAAATTCTCCGATCGCAGTCGCTGGCAGGCGATACCCCTGAAGTTCCCGGGACCGCATTCCCCGGTGGCCGCGTTAACGCACAACCGGCCCAGAATCACGTGGGTGATTCTGGGCCGGTTGCGCATCCGGGCAGCCTATGCGCGAGCGCGCCAGTCCTCCAGGAACTGTCCGATGCGTCCAACCGCATCAGTCAGGTCGCGCACGTTGGGCAAGGTGACCAAACGGAAGTGGTCCGGACGGATCCAGTTGAAGGCGGTGCCCTGGGAGATCAGGATCTTCTGCGCCTTGAGCAGTTCAAGGGCGAAGGTCTCATCATTGTGGATCGGGTAGACCTCGGGATCCAGCTTCGGGAACATGTAGAGCGCGCCCTTGGCCTTCTGGACGCTCACGCCAGGAATCGCGCTGAGCAGGTTGTAGGCCGCATCGCGCTGTTCAAGCAGCCGTCCGCCAGGCAGGATCAAGTCATTGATCGACTGGTACCCGCCCAAGGCGGTCTGGATTGCGTGCTGCGCCGGCACATTGGCGCACAGGCGCATGTTGGTCAGCAGGTTGATGCCCTCGATGTAGTCGCCGGCCTGGTGCTTGGGACCGGAAATGGCCATCCACCCAGCACGGAAGCCGCACACGCGGTAGGCCTTGGACAGGCCGGAGAAGGTCAGTATCAGCACGTCATCTGCCAACGAAGCGGTGTTGATATGCACGGCGTCTTCGTAGAGGATCTTTTCGTAGATCTCGTCCGAGAACACAATCAGGTTGTGCTTGCGCGCCAGCTCGAGGATTCCCTCCAGGGTTTCCTTGGGGTACACCGCACCGGTCGGGTTATTGGGGTTGATGATCACGATGCCCTTGGTGCGATCGGTGATCTTCGCTTCCATGTCCTGAAGATCAGGAAGCCAGCCCTCTTCCTCGGTATTCATGTAATGCACCGGGGTGCCGCCAGCCAGCGAAACCGAAGCGGTCCACAGCGGGTAGTCAGGGGCGGGAATCAGGATCTCGTCGCCGTTATTCAGCAGCGCATTCAACGAGAGGGTAATCAGCTCGGAGACACCGTTGCCCAGGTAGACGTCATCCACGCCAATGGTCTGGATGCCACGGGTCTGGTAGTACTGCGAGACGGCGGTACGTGCCGAGAGAATGCCGCGGGAGTCCGAGTATCCTTGGGCGTTAGGCAGGTTGCGAATCATGTCAACGAGCACCGCGTCGGGCGCCTCGAAGCCGAACGGCGCGGGATTGCCGATGTTCAGCTTCAGGATGCGATGTCCTTCGGACTCCATGCGCGTGGCGTGCTCAAGCAGCGGGCCGCGGATGTCGTAGAGGACGTTGTGCAGTTTCGTTGATTGTTTGAATTCTGCCATGGTTACACTTTCTCACGTCAGGTGCGATCGACACACCTTGTTACTCGACCGCTATGGTCAGCGGTCGAAATCCTGGGAGAGCTGGCTGGGGCCTACTCTTCGATGATCCATTCCCAACGGGTGGCCGCTTGCTCTGGGCTCAGTCCGTCGGCCTGGCTGACCATCCGGTTCAGGTCCACGAGGGACTGCTGCGAGAATTCGCCGGTGACCTTGTCCAGTTCTGCCCGGGCCTTGTCATCCACGTCGCCGTTGGCCAGCACCATGTACTGCTCGGCGTTGAAGAAGGCGGCGCTTCCCGGAATACTGTAGAAGCCTTCATCTGACATGACGGCATCTCCCGACCCGAGCGCCACTGCGCTGTCCACCGAGGCACGCAGCTTGCTGGCCAGTTTCGCCGGCTCCTCAGCCACGACCTTCGGCTTCCCGCAGCCAGCGTCCTCCAATGATGCCTTCAAGGATGCGGCGTTGGCTTCATCGCTAATGATCGTCAGATCTGTGCAAGCCGCAATCAGGGTTTCCACCGAATCGACCTTGTGCAAGGTTGCCTGGGCCTGGCTCATGACCAAGACCTTTCCCGCATCAGCTGGGCTGAGTTCCAAGGCAGAGAGCTCCCCCTCAGCGTCATTGATGGCGCTGCGCAGGTTCTTGGATTCCTCGACGCTCAGCAATTGATCTTCACCAGTGATGGCCGCCGGGTCAGCAACCAGGGGCAGCGCCTTGGCCGCTTGGTCCACCGCCAAATCGGCTTTTCCGTCGACCACCTGCTGGTAAGGATCAGCACTGGGCTTGTTCAACGACACCTTATAGCCTTCGGCTTTCAGCGCATTGGCATAGACATGGACCAAGGCCTGGTCTGCAGGTTGAGAACCGGCAGCAATCTGCAAGGTGATGGCCTTGCTTGGCTCGGCCGTCGGCGTTGCCTCTTCGGTGCAAGCAGACAGGGTTAGCAGCAGGGTTGCGCTGAGTGCGCCAACGGTGATGGTATTTCGCAAGTTCATGTCCCTATTGATTCTAGGGCAGGCCAGCGGCGATCCGCCGCTACTTGCCGGGTGCGGTCAGTCGCAAGATGCTCTCAACGCGTTCAATGCAGTTCAGCTTGGCGATCTCCTCGCGGGTAAACCAGGCGGCCTGGCTGGTAGAACCGTTGACTTCATGGCGCAGTTCTCCACCGGTCAGTTTGGCCCGATAGGTGACCGCCACCGTTTGCATGGCATGGCCTTCGCCCGAGTAGCGCTTGGAACCGGGAATAACTCCCGTGCTGACATCCAGGAGCCCCAGCTCGCCCACCGCGTAGCCGGTCTCTTCATAGACTTCACGGCGCGCGCCTTCTTCGATAGGCTCCCCCAAGTCGATGCCGCCGCCGGGAAGGGACCAGCGCGGGGTGAAGCGTGGATCGCGATGACGCATATCCCAGAGCGTAAGCAGTACCTTTCCGTCGTGTTCCACCAAGCAATAGGCCGCCAGCCTGGTATCAAAGGATTCACCGGTGTGCTCAGAACGACGTGTCATATCCCCAATATATCCGTTTGTTCACCGATTATTTACTCGTACGCGGACGGCATACACCGATTTTTCTGCCAAAGATCCCACTGATATCTCGCGAATATGATGAAATATTCTTATGGCCCAGCAATCAGAGCTTTCATCAAACGTCGATCTGGACGAAATCGATCGAATCATCATCGACGAATTGGTCGCTAATGCACGTATCTCCAATGCGACCCTCGCACAGCGTGCGGGCATCGCTCCATCCACCGCACTGTTGCGCACCCGTTCGCTGGTCGAGCGCGGCATCCTCACCGGCTACCACGCCGAGGTATCGCTGGGCGCTGTAGGCCGTACCGTGCAGGCACTGATCTCGGTCAAGCTGCGCGCCCACGACCGCGAGAAGATTGACGCTTTCGTGGCACGCATCCCGCAGCTGCCCGAGGTGCTGTCCATGTTCCATGTTTCCGGCGGCACCGATTACCTGCTGCATATCGCGGTCGGTTCCACCGATGCACTGCGTGACTGGGTACTGGACAACCTCGCCACCGACGAGTCGGTGGGCCATACCGAAACCACCTTGGTCTTCGCGCACCACCGCGGCAACCGCGGCCCGCTGCCATTCGATGACATGATCAGCTAGCAGCGCTTAAGCGACTTGTGGCCCGGACCTCGCGAGGTCCGGGCCACAAGTCTTTGTGCTTGGAATGCTTATGCGCGGCGGCGCTGCATGACCGCGTCCAGGTTCAGGCGAGGCTTGGTACCCGCGGCAGCCACGGGTGCGGCTTCCGGTGCGGGGGATGGCGCTGCAACGGTTTCCTTGGCAGCTGGTGCGCTCTCGGTACGCTTGGCAACTACCGAAGCGACCGCTGCGCGCTCTTCGGCCGAAACTTCGGTGGCCAGGCGCTTTGCATCTTCCGATGCCTTCAGGCTGATCTGTTTGCTCGGACGCAGCGGTTCTTCCACCGGCAGTGCTGCCTTGTGGGTCCGCTTGGCACCCTGTTCAGCTGCCAGCTCCGCGGTCTTGGCGATGCGCTCGCTGGCTTCCACGTAAGTTGGCTTGGGCACGTGCGTTGGTTCCCAAGTACCTGGCTGCTTTACGCCGCCATAGCCGTGAGCAACTCGCAGCGCTTCGGCGCGCAGCTCTTCAGCGGTAATCGCTGGAGCGCGGCGGGACGAACCCGGGCGAGCGTCGAAGACCTCGTCATCCTCATGCTTGCGCGAGATGACCTGGTTAGCCGCGTCGTCAAAAGCGGGAGTCCGCAGCGCCTGCTGCCGGGTGGCTTCGAGGTGCTCGAGCAGCTTGCGGTTGCGGTCGCGGACAGCCAGCCCGCGCAGGGTGGCGAAGGATGCTACAGCAATCAGCGCGAACAGGCCTACGGTGCCGAAGGTCAGAGCAGTGAAAGGAGCCAGAATGAGACCGAAGACGGTCGCGAGGACTGCCAAGGCACCGACGAGCGCGACGGACAACCGGCCATAGCGCACACGAATCTTGAGTTTGGTCGCAGCACTTTCCTGCGAAGCGCTCTGTGACGTGCCAGCCATGTGGGTCCTCCATCACCGATTGAGTCGGTCAAATCCTCGTGGAACTAAATATGGTTCCTTCGAATCAACACTATGCAACCTTGGGTGCGCGCTCATGCACATCCCTTGGCGTGTCTGCATGTTTTCAATGCAGTTCTCTCATATCAGAGCTCGATTGAACGAAATAGCACGAAATCCGCCTCAGTATTCGTAGATGCGTTCGAGCAGCGTCGTTTCCACCTCTTCACGGGTCAACGCAAAGGTGCGGTGATCCCGCCACTGCCCATCGATGTGCAGATAGCCTTTGCGCAGCCCTTCATCGCGGAACCCGAGCTTGTCCACCACCCGCAGGCTGGCCGAATTCTCCGGACGGATGTTGATTTCCAGGCGGTGCAGCTGCAGTTGCTCGAAGCAATGGTCTATGACCAAGGCGCAGGCTTCGGGCATCAGGCCGAAGCCGGCATGGTTGCGATCCAGCCAGTAGCCGATGGACGCTGTGCGCGCGGCACCATATTGCACCGACGCCACGGAAACCTGCCCGATTAATGGCGGGCGCCCCTTGTGCAGCTGGGGAAGAGCCAAGGCCCAGGTGAATCCGCTGCCGTCAACTGCTGATTCATCCTTGGCCCTGAGCATCTCGCGAAAAGTCATGGCTTCTGGCGGGCCCAAGGGACTGGTGGGATCCCATGGCTTGAGCCATTTGGAATTGGCGTAGCGCAGATTGATCCACTCGGCTTCGTCACTGGCAGTCAGTTGGCGCAACAACAGCCGTTCCGAGGCCAGATCCGGAACCAGGCGCTTTGCTCGACGAGAGAAGAACATGTGCACATCGTATTACTTCGTCATGCTTGCAGCTGGCAACAGCGCTAGCAGGCAGCGTTTCGTTTCTTGCACGTAAGCTGTAGGCATGAATCCCACCGCTGATCTGAATTCTGGCGCCGGCAAGAAGGCCGCGCGTGCCGCTGTGCGCACTTGGCGCAGGGCACTTGATCCGAGCAAGCGTGAGCAGTTCGGACTGGATCTGGCGCACACGGTGATTGGCTATCTGAGCCAGAGCACCGGTGTCGTCCAGAAGGTCGCGGCCTATTGCTCGGGTCCGGATGAACCGTCCACCGAGGCGCTCTTGGATGCTTTGGCCAAGGAAGGCATTGAAGTCTACCTGCCGGTGTGCGAACCGGAGTACGCGCTCTCGTGGGTTGAGTACTCCCCCGGCATGGAATTCCAGCCAAGTACCTTGGCCCCGGTGATGGAGCCGGTGGGCAAGCGGATGGGCACAGAGCTCTTTGACGAGATCAATACGCTGATCATGCCTGCGCTGTCCATCGATTCGAACGGGCTGCGTTTAGGCCAAGGCGGTGGCTACTACGATCGCTTCCTGCCCTTGATCGACGATGCGCCGGTCCGTGTGGCGGCCGTGGTTTATGAGCACGAGTATGTTCCGGCCGGTTCCTTCCAGATCGATGAGCATGACCAACCCGTGGACTTGGTGTTCACTCCGCAGCAGGTGCATCAGATCATCTGATTTACACACAGCTCGCGGGCAGCTCGCAGTGTGCCGCTGGACCTGAAGGTTGCATGGGGTTATGAGCTTCTTCCCCAGACCGCATGCTGCCTCCCGGCCCCCGGTGATTCCCAAGCCGAAGATCCGTCCCGTGCGCAACCGCAATGAGTTGTTGCGCCGCTACCGGAAGCCTTTGGCCATCGCCTGCGCGTTGCTGGCCTTGGCGGGCGTGCTCAATGTGTTTTCCTCCGGGCAATTAGCGCAGCGCGAGGTCGTGGTGGCGCTGAGCGACATTCCTGCCGGGTCCCGCATATCCGCCAACCAGCTGACGGTGCAAACGGTGCGGCTTGCCCCGGAAGATGCCGAAGTCTTTGAAAGCATCGATGCCATCTCGGGGCAACGGGCAGCCGTGGCACTGACTGCCGGAACGGTGCTGCGCAACTATTCCTTGGTGGGGCCACAACTTTTGACCGGTTCGCCGGAAGGCACCGTGGCCGTTCCCTTGCGCTTGAGCGATCCTGCCACCGTGACGCTGCTCCATCCAGGGCAACTGGTGGATATCGTATTGACCACCGGAGATGGCTTTGAAAAGGACATCAGCTCGCAGACCATCGCCAAGGCGGTGCCGGTGCTCTGGGTTCCGGATAATGCCAGCAGCTCCGAATTCGGCATGCTCAGCGGCGCGGTTCCGACCGGTGAAGGAATTGTGGTGGTCGCGGCTGCCAGCAGCCTCTCGGATGATCTGGCCGGGGCAGTATCGCGCGGCAAGGTTTCAGCCGTCTTGGTGAATTAGGAGATCAGCCCCAGTGCGGCGGCTTCTCGCGCTTCATCATTTCAGCCAGGTCTTCCTTGGCGTCGCCCCAGTTTCTCGGGTCCTGGTCTTTGGCCAGCAACTCGGACAGCGGATCGGCGGCCGGCTGTTTGGTGCGGGACGCCGTCGCCGCAGCAGAAGTCTCGGCGGGCTGGTGGCCGGCTAGTGCCCGGTTCACGGAGTCTGAATGCGGCACTGGCGCGTAGCTGCCGGTGAGTTCAACGCGAGCAGTCAGATACTGCGGGGGTGCGACAACGCGCGGCCGCTTGCGGCGGCCGCGCGTTGGTTCTTGCTCAGAAGTCATTACTTCTTTGGCTCCGGATCCTCGTTCTTGCTGGTAGCCGGAACAGGGGCTGGAGTCAGTGGCTTATCCGCGCTGTCCTTTGCAGGTGCGTCGCCAGCTTCAGCTTTGGCACCGCTTTCAGCAGCTGGCGCTTCCTGCTTGGTCTCGGCCTTTGGTTCCAGTCGCGCCTTGGCGGACTTGAGCAGATTGGACTTTTCCTTCGGCGTTTCCGCCTCTGTGGTGACTTCACGGGCCGACACCGGCCGAGCGGCGGCCACACCGGTACGGGTCGAAGCCTGGGCTGGGGCCGCAGGCTTTTTCAATCCCAGTGCATGGGCCAGGCGATCGGTGACAGCACCCGGATCGGTGAAGACGTCAATGGTCCACAGCGGAACATAGCGCCAGCCGTGCTTCTCGAAGAATTCCGGGCGCAGTCGGCTGCGTTCACGCACGGTCAGTCCGGCATAGTGCTCGGTGCCGTCGTAGACCACAGCCAATGGGCGGATGCCGCTGTGCGCAGAGTCGTAGGCGTGAGCCGACAGGTCCAGCACACCGCGGTAGTCCTCGGAAACGATGGCACCGCTTTCGCGCAGGCGGCGGGCCAGATCGGAGACCAATGGATCGAAGCGCGGATTGCGCATCGAGCTGACTCCGGAATCCCCTGCCTGCACGCGTCCGAACAGTTCGAAGAACTGTCGGGCACCACGGTAGACGCGGTTCAGGTCCACGTCTTCGGGCAACAGGCTGGACACCAAGGTCATGCGGGTCCGCGATCGGGTCATGGCGGCGACGAACAGCTGTTCGCCGCCCTCGCGGGACAGTGCACCGAATTCGTGCAGGGTCTTGCCGTGCGGAGTACGTCCGTAGCCCCAGGCGAAGATGACCGAGTCCCGGCGCAGGCCGATCAGCCGGTCCATGGTGGTCACCACGAATGGTTCGCGCTTGGAGCGCAGGTGCTCCATCGCGTACTTGTGGTTTGGCAGCTGGACACGAATCGCTTCGGCGATGGCCGAGGCATGGCTGCGGTTCGAGGCAATGACTGCCAGCGATTCGCCCCCGTGGTTCTTGAAGTGGCCGAAGACCAGATCCACCACGCGCGCCACTTCTGCTGCGGTGGTCTGCACACCGTCTTCGCTGCTGGACAGTGAGCCGGTGGCATCTGGCACGTATTCGCCGCGCAGCAGCGAGGAGTCGCCGGTGAGGTTCACCGCCATTGGCAGGCGCGAGAGCGCCGAATCGTAGTAGGTGGCGGACAGCTGTTCCACCAGGCCTTCGTCAATGCCGCGGTACACGGTGGACAGCGAACCGGTCACCAGGACCTTGTTCAGGGCTTCCAGCGCGGAACGGTCCACGCTCTGCTCGCGAACTCGTGCGGTCGGGTCTACGGAGACCTCGAAGCGCTTCGGACCGCCCAGCATTTCATCGCCAATGGCAATGACCTGGCCGGAGCGGCGGATCGCATCCAGGACTTCACGCAGGGTGAGGTAGTTGGCTTCCAGCAGGATGACCGCATCGAACTTCGTGTCCTCCGGCAGGGCGCTGCCCAGCAGCAGCGGAGCCGAGACGATGACCGGGGTCAGCGAATTGGCCAGCGGTGCTCCAAGATCCAGCAGCCCGGCAATGCTCGGGGTTCCGCCCTTGAGCATCTCGCGCAGCGCGCGGGAACCGGCTCGGTGGTCAGCCAGCGCTGCCTTCCAGTTGCGAGTCAGCGCCCAGCGGATGCGCTGCGGGCCGGCAGCGATGTGCGCGCCGTCAGCCAGTCGGTAGTCAGCCTCGATCTTCTCCAGCTTGGAGCCGTCATTCATGGCCAGGAAGTCGTCACCGGAGATCATGGCATCCAGCACGGACTGCCACCAGGCAAGCTCCAATTCGCTGTCTACCTGGTCGGCGTCGATCTCGCGTTCGGCGAAGTCATCGAGCAGGTCGCCCAGCCCGGCTTCAGCCAGCTGCTCGGAGATCAACGTGCGCTCGGGCAGCTCGCCCAGGTCCTCGCGGCGCTCGACCAGCGCTGCAATCACCGAGAGCAGCTCCTTGATGGGCATTTCGCGCAGGCGCGAGCCCAGGGAGGACGGCAGCATTTCGGCCAGCTTGTCGATGCGGGCACCGGCGTCGTGGTATCCGGCTTCAACATCCAGCAGGCCGCCTGGGACCTGCGGGTTGCGCTGGCTGGTGGCAATGGCTCGCCAGGCATCGCGCTGGACCGCCACCGCCTGCAGAGCGGACTGCAGGTCAGCTACGTGCATGCCCGGGCGGACGTATTCCTTGGCAATCTTGCGCAGCCGGGAACGGACAATGGAGCCCATCTCCACGCCGTGCTCGCGGCGCCATGCGCTGGTTGCGGTAGCGGCGATCAAATCATCGATGTCGCCCTCGAAGATGTCGGCCTCGAACTTGTCCAGCGATCCGCGGACGGCGACCAGCAACTGCAGCTGGTCTCCCCACTTGTCGTAGCTTTCTTCCAGGCGGATCTGCGAACGCTCGGCGATCTGCAGCATGTGCTCATGCAGGATGGGCAGGTCGCGGCCCAGCCCGCTGGCCAGGTTCAAGGCCTTTTCGGTGGCTTCGGTGTTGCGCAGCGGTGCACCATGCCATGGGCTGGTGGTGTGCATCTTGGAGAAGGCGCCAAGCTGCGCTGCGCGCTTGAGCTGTGCGGCAACATGTCCGCGCTGGCCCATGGAATCCAGCACCGAACGCTTCAGGCGCACGGTGGTGGATGGCGCTGGTTCCAGTGCGGAGAGACGTGCCAGTTCCTGCATTGCCTGGTATGGCGAGCAACCCCAACGGCTGCGCACCGAGTGCAGCGACTTCACGTGCTCGTGCAGTGCGTGGCGGGATTCGCGCAGGCGCTTGAACATGGAGCCCAGCTGCGGCTCGGCAGCGCGTTCGTTGCGCAGAATTGCCTTGGTCATCATCGCGCGCAGCGCTTCTGGATCCTCGTTGGGTTCCAGCAGCATGCTGCCTGCATCCAGGTGCTCGTTGAAGCGGGTCACGAATTCTTCGGCGGCAGAACGCTGTTCCGCAACCACCAGTACTCGCTTGCCCTGGGCGGCCAGCAGCGCGGCTGCGTTCAGCGCGGTCTGGGTAGCACCGGTACCGGCAGCGGCGTTGATGGCCACCGATTCACCGGCAGCGATGTAGTCAAGCATCTTGGACTGGGACTCATCCGCGTCCAGCAAGAACAGTTCATCTTCCGGATCACGGTCATCAGAAGACTTGGCAATGGTGGTGGTTCCGGTGTGGACCTTGCGGGCAGAAGATCCTTCGGAGGCAAGGCTCTGCTTACGCGAGCGCGCGGTTTCCTTGAGAATGTTCTTCACGCGGCTCAGGCGGGAGCCGGCAGCTTCATGACCCTTGGCATCGGCGGCCTGCGCTTCAGGCTGCTCTTCGTCCTGCTTCTTTTCAGCGGCAGACTCGTCCTTGGCTTCTTCAGGCTTTGAGCCCTCGGTTTTGGAAGCGCCCGGCTTGGAAGCGACCAGGTTGGCCAGCGCTTCGGAGGTCTTGCTGCTTTGGCTGTTCCCAGCCTGCTTTTCCGCGGAGTCGTGACGAATTAGCGCCTCGATGACCGGGTGGGACCCATTGAGCTTGGCCGGGTCAGCTGGGTCCATCAGCTCGGAGAAGGTGGAGAGCAGCAGGCGGTGGCCCACCACTACGCCGGGAACCTCGGACATCTGGTGGCGCAGGGCATCCATTCCGCGGACCGGGTCGAAACGGGCGATGGAGTACGCTTCGGCGTCCACCGCGGCGACATCGACCTTGGCGTTGTGGTCGGCTTCGAATTGGCGCACGAAGGCCGGGGATACGGTGGCGCGGCCGACCAGCTGCAGGTCGTAGTCGTCAGCATCAACGTGCTTGGTCAGTGTGATGCGGCCGAGCATGATGGGAGCCGAGACAGGCTCGCTCTTGCCATCGTGGACCGCGCGCCAGTTGGCGACACCGGCGGCCAGGTAGCCGACGTCGATGCCGCGTTCTTCCCACAGTTCATTGATCTTGGCCGAGAGCGCACGGGCAGTGCGGCGCGCGGTAGCGTACTGGTCCGCATCGTGCAGCAGCGTGGACAGGCGGGTACGCCGTCCGGCAAGGAACTGGGCCAATCCCGATGGATTGGCATGGGTTATGTCGATGCTATTGGAGGTCGACGGAGCAAATCGCAGGGTGGTATCCGCCCCGGCACTCTGTCCCAGGGATTTCACCCAGGCAGCTACACGCTCGGCGGCAGCATTCTGTCCACTAGTCACGACAGTCATTCCCTTCACTGAACCGACCACATTCGGGCGCACCACAGGTGCAGATACGCCTCTTTCTAACGTAGTGCACGCACCGTGCAGAACCGGTGCGCGAAACACGTTTTAACTGCGGGAAGCGGAACCGGCGTACCGGATCCGCTTCCCATTCACCCGCCAAAGCGCAGTGAATTAGCAGTCTTGGGGATTTACTCCCACTCGATGGTTCCAGGTGGCTTGGAAGTAACGTCCAGCACCACGCGGTTCACCCCATCTACCTCGTTGGTGATGCGGTTGGAGATCTTCGAGAGCAGATCGTATGGCAGGTGCGACCAGTCAGCGGTCATGGCATCCTCGGAGGAAACCGGACGCAGCACGATTGGGTGGCCGTAGGTGCGGTGATCGCCCTGTACGCCTACCGAGCGTACGTCAGCGAGCAGCACTACTGGCATCTGCCAAACTTCGTCATCCAGTCCTGCAGCAGTCAGCTCGGCGCGAGCGATCGCGTCAGCCTTGCGCAGGATGGACAGGCGCTCTTCGTTGACGGCACCGATGATGCGGATGCCCAGGCCTGGGCCAGGGAATGGCTGGCGGCCAACGATTTCCTCAGGCAAGCCGAGCTCGCGGCCCACTGCACGGACCTCGTCCTTGAACAGGGTGCGCAGTGGTTCAACCAGCTCGAAGTCCAGGTCCTCTGGCAAGCCGCCCACGTTGTGGTGGCTCTTGATGTTCGAGGTGCCTTCGCCACCGCCGGATTCGACGATGTCCGGGTACAAGGTGCCCTGGACCAGGAACTTCACTGGCTCGCCCTCAGAAGCGGCCTCGGCGATGATCGCCGCTTCCGCTGCTTCGAAGGCGCGAATGAATTCGCGGCCAATGATCTTGCGCTTGGTCTCCGGGTCGGTGACACCGTCCAAAGCAGTCAGGAAGCGCTCGCGCTCGTCGGCAATGTACAGCTTGGCGCCGGTGGAAGCTACGAAGTCCTTCTCAACCTGCTCGGCTTCGCCTTCGCGCAGCAGGCCGTGGTTGACGAACACGCAGGTGAGCTGGTCGCCAATGGCGCGCTGCACCAGGGCAGCTGCAACAGCGGAGTCCACGCCGCCGGACAGGCCGCAGATGGCCTTGCCGGTGCCGACCTGGGCGCGGATGCGCTCGATCTGCTCGTCAGCGATGTTGTCAGCGGTCCAGTCGCCCTTCAGGCCAGCACCGTTGTACAGGAAATTCTCCAGGACATCCTGGCCGAACTCGCAGTGCTTCACCTCTGGGTGCCACTGCACGCCGTACAGTCGCTTTGCTTCATTTGCGAAAGCGGCAACCGGAGCACCAGCGGTGGTGGCCAGCACTTCGAAGCCTTCTGGGGCCTTGGAGACGGAGTCGCCGTGGCTCATCCAGACGGTAGGGGCCTGAGCGGCGCCTGCCAGGATGGAGCGGGCATCGCCCTCAAAGTTGGTTGCGGTGCGGCCGTACTCGCGCAGGCCGGTTTCGGCCACGGTACCGCCCAAGGCGTTAGCCATGGCCTGGAAGCCGTAGCAGATGCCCAAGACCGGCACGCCGGCTTCAAACAGGTCAGCCCCGACGGAAGGGGCGCCATCGGCGTAAACGCTGGAAGGACCACCGGAGAGGATGATCGCTGCAGGGTTCTTGGCCAGGATGGCTTCGGTGGACAGGGTGTGCGGAACGATCTCCGAGTACACACGGGCCTCACGTACGCGGCGAGCGATAAGCTGCGCGTATTGGGCCCCGTAGTCGACGACCAGAACCGGCTTATGTTCTGGATTGAGGGGAGCAGTAGTCACCGTTACAGTCTACGCGGTTCACTGCGCGCGAAACAGCCAAGGTGATGTCATCAGCGTCACCTAGTGGATTTTTGGCAAAGGCAAAGGGCAGATCTGTTCATTTTCGATGAACGGATCTGCCCTTTGGCAATGAATGCGGCCACGTGTCAGTAGCGCTTGGCGGCCTTTGGATGCGCGGCCAGCTCGCGGTCTACTTCTGCGTGCACCTTGGCTTCGGTCCAGAAGGAAAGGAACGGAACGACGCCGCCGAGCGCGATCGTAATGAAGCGCATGAATGGCCAGCGCATCAAGGTCCACAGGCGGAAGTCGGCAAAGAGGTACACCACGTATAGCCAGCCGTGGGCGATCAGGATGCCCAGCGAGAGGTTCAGTCCCCCGGCCACCTCGGCGCGGTTGTACATGCCGACGGCGTTGGAGGTGCCATCTACCAAAGTGCCACCCACGAAGAGTTCCAGGGACCAGAAGTACTTGAAAATCATTTCCAGCACGAGCAGCAGCAGCATCACGCCGGTGATGTAGGCGAAGACCTTGTAGAAGGTTGCGGCTGCACGGATCTGCTTAGGGGTGCCGCCGAATTTCCGGGGCTTCGGTGCCGGGGTGGTGCTGGACATCGTTAGTGATTCCTTCCGATTTCGGTAAGAAGTGCGGTGTGCGTGAAATGCTATTCGTTGCTGTTTCCAGCTTGGGTGGCGTTGCCGCCCTTGATATGTGTTTCGGCAGCGAGCTCAGCAATCTCGTCAAGATCCCGCTGGTAATCATCGCGCACCATGCGGTACCAGAGGAAGATGGCGAACCCTGCGAAGAGGACCCATTCCAGGCCGTAGAAAACGTTCAGCCAGTTGATCTGCGCTTCCTGGGGCTGCGGACCGACGTCGACGATATCCAGGCCCGGCTGCGCTACGGTTTCGCCCTTGGCCGTGGTGATTTCGTGGGCCGTGACGAATCCTTCAAAGAGGACCGAATCCCAGATGTTCGCCAGCTGTGCCGAGGCGAGAGTTGGCAGCGTTGAGCTGCGCAGGTCCTCGCGGAATTCCGGGCCTTCGCTAGGCAGCAGGCGCCCGGTGATCTCCAGTTCACCTTCAGGTGCCGGAGCTGGCTTGGTTGCTTCAGGCTGCCAGCCGCGTACCACCGCAATACCGGCGTCCTGGGTCGCACCCTCGACCTTGAATTGGGTGATGACCCAGACACCGCGCTGATCGCCATTCAGCCGAGGCGCAATCAGCTGATCGGTGCCGGGGACGAATTCGCCCTCCATGGTGACGATCTGGTCTGCCTTGATGCCCAGCAGTTCCTTGCCGACTTCCTGATGCTCGATCAGCGCGACCGGCTTCTCGGTCTTGTCGATCTTGACCGGCGGCTCGGTTTCGGAGGCGCCGAACTGCCATCCGGACAAGAGAACGAATCCGGTGGCGAGAGCTAGCGCGGCAAAGAGGGCGCCGATCCATTTGGGCTTCAGAGCGGTTTTAAGCACACTCTAACGGTACTTCTATTTGGCGTAGAACTCGAAATGCGATGGCGTGAGATTAGCCCTGTTGCCTTATTTTCCGCTGGTGGAACCAACTTGCTCATTCATTCGTTGAGACCAAGCGGTTAAACGACACTGGCCCCACCCTTCGAAAGAAGAGCAGGGCCAGATCAGGATCAGCTAGAAGCGATCGGATTCGTACGGGGACAGCACGACGTCGACGCGCTGGAATTCCTTGAGGGTCGAGTAGCCGGTGGTGGCCATCGAGCGGCGCAGTGCGCCAACCAGGTTCGAGGTGCCGTTGGTCTCGTGCGATGGGCCGTGCAGGACCTTCTCCAGCGAGCCGACGGTGCCGACCTTGGCGCGGTCGCCACGTGGGCTGGCCTCGTGAACTGCTTCCATGCCCCAGTGGTAGCCGGCGCCTGGTGCTTCATCGGCGCGGGCCAGTGCGGTACCGAGCATCACTGCGTCGGCGCCCATGGCGATGGCCTTGACGATGTCGCCGGAGTTCCCCATGCCGCCATCGGCGATGACGTGGACATAGCGTCCGCCGGACTCTTCGATGTAGTCGCGGCGTGCGGCTGCAACGTCGGCAATGGCGGTAGCCATCGGCGCGTGGATACCCAGAGTGCGGCGGGTGGTGGAGGATGCGCCGCCACCGAAGCCAACGAGCACGCCGGCTGCACCGGTGCGCATCAGGTGCATGGCCGGGGTGTATCCGGCTGCGCCGCCCACGATCACTGGGACATCGAGTTCGTAGATGAACTGCTTGAGGTTCAGCGGTTCGGTGGTCTTCGAGACGTGCTCGGCCGAAACAGTGGTGCCGCGGATGACGAAGATGTCCACGCCGGCAGCGACAACGGTCTTGTAGTGCTCCTGGGTGCGCTGCGGGGTCAGCGAGCCGGCAACGACAACTCCGGAGTCGCGGATCTCGGAGATGCGCGAGGTGATCAGCTCAGGCTGGATGGGAGCCGAGTACAGTTCCTGCAGCTTTGCGGTGGTCTTCGGGTCGTTGCGGGTTGCCGCCTCGGACTTCAGGCCGGCAATTTCGGCCAGCACTGCTTCCGGGTCCTCGTAGCGGGTCCACAGGCCCTCGAGGTTCAGCACGCCTAGGCCGCCGAGCTTGCCCAAGGCGATTGCGGTAGACGGGGAGGTCACCGAATCCATTGGTGCGCCCAGGATAGGGGTGTCGAACTGGAAGGCGTCGATCTGCCAGGACACCGATACGTCCTTCGGATCACGGGTACGGCGATTCGGTACGATCGCTACGTCGTCCAGGGAATATGCCTTAGTTGCCCGCTTGCCGCGGCCGATCTCAATCTCGTTACTCACCTAACTAGGTTATCAAGATTCCCGGATAATCCCGCTTTTGATAGCGCATTGGCTTTAGGCGATGTTTCTGCGCTGGCTCTGGTGCATGGGGCCGCAAGTGGCACACCGGGACAACAATGCCCTGCCGGCCGGTGAGTAAGATCACCGGATGGCAGGGCCTATGTTGAGCCAGGTTTACCTGGCTGCCTTGGATGCAAGCTTCTTGGCGGTCACGGCCAAGGAGGTGGCGGCTTGCTCTTCAGAATCGGCAATGCGCTCAATCGCGTCAGCCAATACGGCGAAGTGCTCAGCACGCTTGGCGAACTCGGTCTCTGGATCAATCAGGTCCGCGAACGCATCCCACTGCGTGGAGAGCTGCCGGTAAGCATCTACGTGAGCTGCCAGCGGCGCCAGGCCTGGAAGTTCCGCCGCTTCCGAAAGGAACTCCGCGTACAGGCCGCGCAACGCGCCCTCGCCGCTGAAACGCGTGTCGGAGAAGAAACCTGCGAGCTGGTCCAAGCCGTTGGCCAGCGCTTGCTGGCTTGCGAAGATCTGGGACCAACCGGTCTTGGACTCGTTATCGCGCAGTCGCGTGGCCAAGGTGCGCATGCCGGTAATGCCGAAGTTCTTGGCAAAGTGCACTGGAACCCCGGAAAGCTCGCTGGTGCCCAGCAGGCGAGCGGTGGTTTCCCCAATCGCCTCGACGGCATTGGCGGCCAAAGTCTCGGCATTCGGCGAGCGCGAGGACGGGATCCATGCCTGCCAGTGCTTTTCCTTCTTGCGCATCGCACGGGCGATGGCCAGTTCCTTGGGGCTGATGAGGTTCAACGCACCTGAACCGTCATCTACCATCAGGTCCTTCTTGTGCTCGCCAACGACGACGAGATCCAGGGTCTCGGCCTCATCAACCGTGTTGCCGTCAATCCATGGCAGCGCGCTGATTGCCACGCGAACCACCACAGTGCGGCCTGCGTCCAGGGCTGCGTCCATGTATTCGACGGCGCGTTCGGCTGAGCCGGTGGTACGTTCGGTCACCGTAGCACCGCAACGGGCCAGCAGGTTCTGGGTATAGGGTTCCGGGTTGTGGCGGGTCACCAGCGTTACTGCAGTCTCTTCGCCTCCTTCATGGGTGAAAGCCATGAAGCCGATACCGCCGGCAAGGCCAGCGAGCAATGCCTGGCTCAGCGGTTCGCCGGTGTGCTTGTTGGTGACGCCAGCTTGGACTAGGACTCGGTGCCAGAGCGCAGCATCGTACTGGATGACATCTTTTGGCGCTGGGTACTCAGGCAGTTCGTCAGCTGGCGAAGCAGTCGGAGCGTTCTTGCCTTTCTGCTCCTGCGCCTTGGCCTTTTCGCGTGCTTCCTTGGCGTAGTCGCGTGCGGCGGCAGCGCGAGCGGCCCGAGGGCTTTCAGGCTTGCCGGCCAAGATGTTCTTGCGCGCGGTGGTGTAGCTCTCCCCCGTGCGTTCCATACGCTGTCGGGTTTGCTTCTTCAGGTTGGCTGGCTGGCCCAAATTGATGCCCTTCGTTGACGGTCACTCACTAGCGGGTGGTTCCCGCGCACCGAGAGGTATTGCCTAGTTTTCATTCTACGTGGGGCCGTGTGTGCAGGTAGCCTTGCGCACTGTGCTTCTGGACAAGTCCCCAGTAAAGATCCGGTGAATAACGAAAAGGCGTCAACGCTCGTCTTTGCCGAGTATTCGTCGCTGCGCTCCCATAGACTCGGGTGCATCACCATGCCGCCCTTCTCGAGAAAGCCACCCGTGCGCAAACTTCTAACTTGCTTGCCCCTGATTGCCATCGCAGTAGTGCCACTGGCAGCTTGCACTTCATCCGGATCGGAGGAGCCCCTGCCTTCTGAGCCTGCAGCCGCTTTCGCTCCTGAAAAGCCGGAACCAGCAGAACTGCCAGCACCGGCAGAAAAGCCGGCCCCGAAAGCAAGCAAGGATTACTCGGATGAAGAACTGCAAGAGTGGGCCAACGAAAAGATGCAGCAATGGATGGACGACATCAACAAGGGCTGGGAGGACGTTGTCATGGACATCGACGAGCCCAAGGACTTCCTGAAGTGGTACCCAACTGATCCGCACGGGCACATGCTTCCCTTCGAAGCCCCGGAATACGGTGAATTGCTCATTACTCTTGAACCATATGCTTGGGAAGTCGACGCCCACTCCGATTTGGCATATGTAGGCATCAATACGATGCTTCGAATCGGCGAACGGGACAAGGACCTGCGCTCGGTCACGGTGGTAACCCAGGACGGTGAATTCGAGTACGTGGCAACTCGTGAAGAATGGGCATCCGCCGAGGGCTGATAACGCCCCCTGCGCCACAGCCCCGCATGGATGCATTGGCTGCGGCTTTGTTCCCCTTTGGCTCCCGGCATGCAAAAGATCCTGGCGGAATCCGCTCTGGAGCGTGGATTCCGCCAGGATCTTTTCAATGAGCCTTAGCGCGAACGGTAGTTCGGTGCCTCAACGGTCATCATGATGTCGTGCGGGTGCGATTCCTTCAGGCCTGCTGCGGTGATGCGGACGAACTTGCCGCGTGCCTTCAGCTCGGGAACGGTGCGTCCGCCAACGTAGAACATGGTCTGGCGCAGGCCGCCCACGAGCTGGTGGGTGACAGCCGACAGCGGGCCGCGGTAAGGGACCTGGCCTTCGATGCCTTCAGGGATCAGCTTCTCGTTCGATGGCGCGTCAGCCTGGAAGTAGCGGTCCTTGGAGTACGAGGTGTTCTTGCCACGGGTTTCCATTGCGCCCAGCGAGCCCATGCCGCGGTAGGCCTTGAACTGCTTGCCGCCCATGAAGACCAGATCGCCTGGGGACTCAGCGGTACCTGCCAGCAGGGAGCCGAGCATGACCGAGTCGGCGCCGGCCACCAGGGCCTTGCCGATATCGCCCGAGTGCTGCAGGCCGCCGTCAGCGATCAATGGAACGCCAGCTGGAATAGCTGCCTTGGCTGCTTCGTAGATAGCGGTAACCTGGGGAACGCCCACGCCGGCAACGATGCGGGTGGTGCAGATGGAGCCCGGGCCAACGCCGACCTTGATGGCGTCAGCGCCAGCATCGATCAGTGCCTTGGCACCGTCATAGGTGGCTGCCTGGCCGCCGATGATGTCCACGTGCGCGGCCGCTGGATCCTTCTTCAGGCGTGCAATCATCTCCAGCACGCCCTGCGAGTGGCCATTGGCGGTGTCGACAACCAGTGCGTCAACTCCGGCGTCGATCAGGGTCATGGCACGCTCGTAGCCTTCGCCGAAGAATCCAACAGCAGCTGCAACACGCAGACGGCCTTCGTCGTCCTTGGTCGCCAGAGGGTACTGCTCGGCCTTGTCGAAGTCCTTGACGGTGATCAAGCCGGTGAGCTTGCCGTCGTTATCGATGAGTGGAAGCTTCTCGATGCGGTTCTTGGACAGGAGCTCGATTACCTTCTCTGGAGCTACACCGTCATGAGCGGTCACCAGCGGCATGCCGGTCATCACTTCGTAGACCTTGGTGGTCATGTAGCGTTCGCGAGGAACAAAGCGGGTGTCGCGGTTGGTGATGATGCCCAACAGCTTGCGGTTCTCATCTACCACTGGCAGACCGGAGACGCGGTACTGAGCGCACAGCTCATCCCATTCAGCCAAGGTGGCACCCGGGTGCACAGTGACTGGGTCGGTGATCATGCCCGACTCGCTGCGCTTAACCTGGTCAACCTGCTTGGCCTGGGACTCAATGGAAAGGTTGCGGTGGATCACGCCGATACCGCCCTGGCGTGCCAGCGCGATTGCCATGGGTGCTTCGGTCACCGTGTCCATTGCAGCGGAGCTGATGGGCACCTGGATGTTGATGCGCTTGGTGAAGCGGGTGGTGGTGTCCGCCTCCGAAGGAATCACATCCGTCGGGCCAGGCAACAGCAGAACGTCGTCGTAGGTGAGTCCTTCAAAGGCAAAGGGGTTGAACTCAGTCACGGGGGAACCTTTCGGGGCGACAGCGGAGGTTGATTAAATGGTAGAGCTCTTTTGGCGTTCCGGTTATTCCTTCTTGGCGCACTGTGTTCAACCTCATGCCCCATCCCGCATCAGGGGTGACTTATTCCCAGTTTGTTGCTTCCTTGAAAGAAGAAGCGAACTGGCGCTTGGCACTGAGCACGAAGGTCTTGGACAGGTGCGAATCATCCAGGTACGTCAAGACGTTGCCTATGACAGCTTTGCAGACCCCCTCGGGGCAGAGCAACCCCGTCATGTCCAGGGAAACAACCTGGTCGCCATAATCATTGGAATCCAGGAATTGCTCCACTGGATTCACGCTGTTCAAGGCGTAGCCGGCCGAACCATCGCAGTTGGCAGGAAGTCCCTTGTTCGAATCCACGCATTCCGGAATGGAGTAGGTATAGCGCGGGGTATCGCGCATCGCGATGACCCGGCTTCCGGCATCGAGCAGCGGCTGGATCATCTCGGCGTAGTTGTCCACCAGGATCTCCTGCTCCCCCGGGCTGCGAAGCATGTCATCAGGGTCCGCTACGGTCTTGCTGGCCGTGGTCAGCACCATCTGCGGAGCCAGATCCGCTACGTATTCCTGCGCCGCGTCCTGGAAACCGGAGCAGGCTTCTTCCACGCGGTCAGCATCGGAGCCGTAGCGGCAACCCGGTTCGTACACCAAGATCCAGCTGCCGCCAGCTTCCTCGATCATTGCCGAAGCCGCCGCAGACCAGTGCTGCATGTGCGAATCTCCCAGCATTACCAGGTCCGGCGCTCCCCCGTCGAAAGTGCCGCCCTGCTCGCAGAAGTGGATGCGCTCGTCATCTGGAGCGTTCGCCCCTTCGCAGACATCGCCGGGAGTCTGCCATTCGCTATCCAGTTCGGTCGCCAGCGGCAGGGTCAAAGCCGCAGGTGACGGATCCCAGTCATCTTCGGCGTTGGCCCCGGGGTTGTCGGTGGCGGTCTGCGCCGCGGCCATGGCCCTGCGGTGTTCGACGTTGTTCTCCCAGGCCATCACCGGAAGGCTGGCTACGCCAAGCCCCACGGCGACCACGGCAAACTGGGCAATGAGCTTGAACCCGGTTTGCGGAATCAGGCGCGAGAAGCTGGCACTGGCTTGCCAGGCGATGGCCGGTTTCTCGACGAACTTGGTGGTGGCCCACGAAGCGAGGATCGAGGCAAGAATCAAGACGCTGCCGGCAGCGAAGGAAGCCTTCTCGTTCCCGGAGACCTCAAGGTAGAAGACCAGCAACGGCCAGTGCCACAGGTACATGCCGTAGGACAGGTCGCCCAGCTTTACCAGCGGGGGCAAGGAAAGCAGGCCCGACGGGTTGGCCCAGCTGCGCGGTGCCGGAGCCGAGATCACCAAGGCGGCGGCGACCGTGGGCACCAAAGCCATGAAGCCCGGGAACTGCCCCTGCACATCCAGTACGGCGCCACTGCCTATGACGGTGGCCAGGCCGGCCCAACCTCCGATGCGGCGGATCTTCTCGGGCAGGCTGGAGAGCCACGGCAATGCCAAGGCGAGCAGCGAACCGAGGGCGAATTCCCATAGGCGCGCGCCCGTGTGGAAGTAGGCCACCTGCTGGTTGGTGGCGGTGATGTGAATGGAATACGCGAGCGCGCCGAGGAAGATGGCTCCGAAGGCGCCGCCTGCTACGGCGGCGAAGCTGTGCCGGGAGAAGAACTTCTTCCAGAGCAGTGCGCTGCCGGCAAGAACCAGCGGCCAGATGATGAAGATCTGTCCCTGGACAGACAGGGACCAGAAGTGCTGCAGCGGCGAGGCGGCGGCTGTGTTGAAGGCGTAGTAGTCCACCTGGTGATCCGAGAGGTACCAGTTCTGCCAGTAGAACAGCGCGGCATTGGACTGGTCGATCAGCTCCAGCCAGCGCGTACTAGGCAGGATGATCCACGCAGCGATGACCACGCCAATGATGACTACCGCCGCTTGCGGTATCAGGCGCGAGAATCGATGCAGCCAGCCGTCGAGCAGAGGCGGGCGCTGCCCGCGCGCGATGCGCCGTGCGGTGGAAGAAGTGAGGAAGAAGGCGGAGAGCATCAAGAAGATGTCCACACCGCCGGAGACCCGGGAGAACCAGATGTGATAGCACATCACCAGCAGGACTGCGAGGGCGCGAAGTCCCTGCAAATCAACTCGGAAACCGGCACGCTGGGTGCTTGTCCGAGACTGATCCAAGGTATGGCTCACTGGCTGCGCTTTCTTCGGGGGCAGGTAATTGTCCTCGGCGTTTTCTACTTGATTCACGTCAGACAACCAACCATCTTATCAATTCGCCATGGCCACACCGTGCGAGTTGACGCTGCTGCCGCTGTAAAGCAGCGTATATAGATTGAACGTATTGGCCTGACCTGCTCAGGATTAGCTGTCGAAATTCGAGAACTGGCGCAAAGTTCCACGGCGGTTTGCCGCCCAGCCATCGTCGGCACGGCGGCAAATTGTTGCTTGGCCAGGTGAGCGAAGTCAATCCGCGCATTCTGAAACAACAGCTTTCTTGATTAGACTCATGAATAACTCTGATCAGTTCTAGCCGAGGGGCTCCCGGGTGACGTCTTCAACTCCTATGCCAGGACGACGCGAACGCAACAAGCAGGCGAAGCTTGAACGGATCATCTCCGCGGCCAGCGAACTCTTCGCGGCACACGGTGTCGATGAGGTCACCACGCAGCAGATCGCCGACGCGGCGGATATCGGAACCGGAACCCTTTTCCTCTACGCCAAGTCCAAATCCGAGCTGCTGCTCATGGTGCAGAACCACCGCTACGAACGCTCCTTGGAGCAAGGCATCGAGGCCTCTAAATCAGCAAAGACCGCGCTGGAGGCAACCATGGCCCTTTTGGTACCGATCATCGACTGCAATCGGAAGCATGTCGACAACGGGCGCTTTTATCTGCGCGAAATGGTTTTTGGCGATTCGGCGGAACCGCATCATGCCGAAGCCCTGCGCATAGCGGCGTTGACCGAACAGGCGATTGCCGAGCTCCTGGGCACGCATAGGAATCTGGAGGCGCCGGAGGCAGCCACGATTGCGCGGGCCATCACTTCCATCCAGTTCCTGGCGATGGCTACTGCTGCGGACCCGGCACTGGCCACAGCTGAAGTCGCCCGGGGCATCCGCGCTCAGATTGCTGCATTCCTCCCCCACTGACGAGCAAAGCGCGCCCACCGCCCAGGCGAACGCGCTCGCTTTACTTCTGCTGCATGGAGATGACGGTCTTGCCGCGCCGGCCACCAGCCTCCATCGATTCAAGGGCCTCTGCAGTTTGCGCAAAACCGAAGACCTGGCCCACCACGGGCGTCAGGACCCCGGAGTCCACCAGTTCGGCAATGCCTCGCAGCTGCTGGCCGCTGGGCTTCATGAAGAGGAACTCGTACCCGACACCCAGCTTCTTGGCCTTCTTGAGAACTGACCGGCTCAGCGCGCGGACCGCCAAGCCCATCACCGGATTCAGCCCTGCTTCCTTGGCGAATGCCGGAGTCGGCGGACCCGAGATGCCGATGACCTTCCCTCCAGGGCGCAGAACTCCCAGCGACTTGGCAAGCGTTTCGCCGCCCAGGCTGTCAAGCACCAGGTCATAGCCCGAGATACTTACCTGGAAATCCTCGGTCTTGTAGTCGATGACTTCATCGGCTCCGAGATCCTGCAAGAATTCGGCGTTCGTCGCCGACGCTGTTGTCGCGACGTAAGCGCCCAGGTGCTTGGCCAGCTGGATGGCGATGGTTCCGACGCCGCCAGCGCCAGCGTGGATGAGTACTCGCTGCCCCGGCTGCAGATTTCCCCGCTCAACTAGTGCCTGCCACGCAGTCAGTGCAACCAGGGGCAGCGAGGCCGCTTGCACCAGGTCGATGGAGACAGGTGCCTTCGCAATATCCATTTCATTCACGGCCATGCGCTGGGCGAAAGCTCCGATCCGATGATCTCGAGGGCGGGCAAAAATCTGGTCCCCTACCGTAAAGCCGCGGACTCCTGAGCCGAGCCCGATCACGGTCCCTGCGACGTCGTGGCCGAGAACCAGCGGCATCTTGTAGGGCAGGATTGCCTTGAATTCGCCTGCGCGGATCTTCTCGTCAAGCTGGTTGACGCCAGCGGCCGCAATCTCGATGAGTACCTCCCGCTCCCCCAACTCAGGTTCAGCGACCTCGGCCTGCACCAGGGCACCCTTGTAGTTTTCGAGAACGAACGCGTGCATGGAAGATCTCCTGTACGGATATGAAATGGGCATCAATCTTTGACTGAGTTCAATTATGAGCGCACTCATTTATCGTGTCAATGAGCTGGGTCACCCCGGGTGGATCGATTTCGCAGAACAAAAAGCCGCCGCTGGATCCAGGAGATAAATCCTGGATCCAACGGCGGCTTTCGCTCACGAAGCAATGCTTCGGTGACGGGCTAAACCCTAGTGGCCGTGCGCCTCTTCAGCTTCTTCAGCCTTCTCTGCCACCAAGGTCTCGGTGGTCAGAACCAAGGCAGCGATCGATGCTGCGTTGCGCAGTGCCGAGCGGGTTACCTTGACTGGGTCGATGACGCCTGCGTGCAGCAGGTTCTCGTAGACACCGGTCTTGGCGTTGAAGCCTTCGTTGGCTGGGGACTCCGCCACCTTGGAAGCAACTACCGCACCGTCGAAGCCGGCGTTGGTAGCGATCCAGAAGAGCGGCTGCACCAGCGCGCGGCGGACAATCGCAACGCCTGCTGCTACGTCGCCTTCGGTGGCTGCGATGCGGGCATCGGTATCCAGCGAAGCCAGCGCGTCGACCAGGGCGGTACCGCCGCCGGCAACGATGCCCTCTTCCAGGGCAGCACGGGTGGAGGACACAGCATCCTCGATGCGGTGCTTGCGTTCCTTCAGCTCGACCTCCGTGGAAGCGCCCACCTTGATCACGCCGATGCCGCCGGACAGCTTGGCCAGGCGCTCGGACAGCTTCTCGCGGTCCCACTCCGAATCGGTGCGGTTCAGCTCAGCCTTCAGCTGGGCTACGCGCTCTGCGACATCTTCCTCGGTGCCAGCGCCATCAACGATGGTGGTGGAATCCTTGGTGATGGTCACGCGGCGTGCCGAGCCGAGTACCTCGGTGCCAACCTGGTCCAGGGACAGGCCCAGTTCCGGGGAGACAACCTGGGCACCGGTGAGGATAGCCAGATCCTGCATCATTGCCTTGCGGCGGTCGCCGAAGCCTGGAGCCTTGACGGCTACCACGTTCAGCAGGCCGCGCAGCTTGTTGACCACCAGGGTGGAAAGGGCTTCGCCCTCGACATCCTCGGCGATGATCAGCAGCGGCTTCTTCGCTTCCAGGACCTTTTCCAGCAGTGGCAGGAATTCTGCCACGGTGGAGATCTTGGCTGGGTTGATCAGGATCAGTGCGTCTTCCAGGACAACTTCCTGGCGCTCCTGGTCGGTGATGAACTGTGGCGAGAGGTAGCCCTTGTCGAACTGCATGCCTTCGGTCAGGACCAGCTCGGTAGCGGTAGTCGAGGACTCCTCGATGGTGATCACGCCATCGGTGCCCACGGTCTTGAAGGCCTTGGCCAGCAATTCGCCGATTTCATCCGACTGCGCGGAGATCGCGGCTACGTTAGCAACCTTGTCCTCTACGGCAACGGCGTTAGCGGCCAATGCGTCCGAAACGATCTCCACAGCCAGTTCAATGCCCTTGCGGACATCGCCCGGAGCGGCGCCTGCGGCGACGTTCTTCAGGCCTTCCTTGACCAGGGCCTGAGCGAGCACGGTGGCGGTGGTGGTGCCGTCGCCTGCTACGTCATTGGTCTTGGTGGCTACTTCCTTGGCCAGCTGCGCGCCAAGGTTCTCGTATGGATCTTCCAGATCGATCTCACGCGCAATGGTGACACCGTCATTGGTGATGGTCGGGGCGCCCCAGGTCTTGGCAAGCACCACATTGCGGCCGAGTGGGCCGAGGGTGACCTTCACCGTGTTTGCAAGCTTATCAATGCCCGCTTCGAGGGCGCGTCGCGCTTCCTCGTTGAATGCTAGCTGCTTAGCCATGCATTTTCTCCTGAAACTTTAGAGAGGTTGGCGTTACTTTACGACGACTGCCAGTACGTCGCGAGCCGAGAGCACCAGGTACTCTTCGTTGCCGACCTTGACCTCGGTTCCGCCGTACTTCGAGTACAGGACTACGTCGCCTTCTGCAACGTCCAGGGGAATGCGGTTGCCGTTGTCATCGATGCGGCCTGGGCCTACGGCGACTACGGCGCCTTCCTGTGGTTTTTCCTTAGCGGAGTCTGGGATGACCAGGCCCGAAGCGGTGGTGGTTACGGCTTCGACCTGCTTGATGACAATGCGGTCTTCGAGCGGCTTAATGGAGACAGACATGGTCTCTCCTTTTCGTGTATGAACCAATGGTTGTAGGGGTGCGCCCTATGGCATTGGACCAACCGTCGTCGCGGTGCCAGTTGGTGGTATCCAGTCAGGCGGTGTGTAACGCTGCAAGCTGCAGATGCGACTTCCATCGTGACACCCACACATGACTTTAGGACGAGCTTTAGCACTCGGTCAAGGCGAGTGCTAATCATTGCCCTACTTCTTCACACCGGTTCGCGCAGAGCGCACAGCCGCGGACTCTTCGATATCCTCCGGAGCGTCCAGATCCATCTCGGTGAGCTTGACCATCTTGGACTTGGTCACCATGCGGTGCACCAGCCACAGTCCGAGGAACAGCGGCAGCCCGATATAGGCCGAGAGCACTTCCAGTCCGTGGCCGGCCAGCACCGCTTGGTAGTTCTGACCGACGATCACGGCACTCAGCATCAGGAAGGCCACGATGGGTCCTAGCGGGAAGAGCGGGGCCAAGTAGGGCAGGTCCTTCACGCTGTAGCCCTGGGCGAGATAACCGCGGCGGAAGCGGTAGTGGGATACGGCAATACCCACCCAGACGATGAACCCGCACAGCCCCGAGACATTCAGCAGCCAGGTATAGGCCGCACCCTGGCCCACCAGGGCGGTGAGGAACCCGAAGAGGCCTACCGCAGCGGTGGCCAGCAGAGCCATGATCGGCACGCCGCTGGAGTTGGTGCGCCCGAAGATCTTCGGAGCCTTGCCATCGTGGGCCATGGAGTAGAGCATGCGGGTTGAGGCGTAGAGCCCCGAGTTGCCAGCCGAGAGGATGGCGGTGAGAATGACCGCGTTCATGGCAGCAGCGGCAAAAGCGATGCCGGCCCGCTCGAAGACCAGGGTGAAGGGCGAGGAAGCCACGTCGGCTTCGCCGCTGGCCAGCAGGCTCGGGTCGGTGAACGGAATCAGGCAGCCGATGATGAAGATGGCACCGATGTAGAAGAGCATGATGCGCCAGAACACCCGGCGGATGGCCTTGGGCACTTCGCGGCGCGGATCCTTGGCTTCGCCTGCGGCGACACCCACCAGCTCGGTGCCCTGGAAGGAGAATCCGGCAATCATGAAGACCGAGACGATGGACAGCCAGCCGCCATGGAAGACATCCTTGCCTTCGCGCCAGTTGGCCAGCGGATCGGTGTGCGCGCCGAGCACCCCGAAGATCATCAGCACGCCGGCGGCCAGGAAGGCGATGACGGTGACCACCTTGATCATGGCCAGCCAGAACTCGCCTTCGCCGAAGGCCTTGGCGGACAAAGCATTCAAGGCGGTCAAGGCCACCAGGAAAGAGCCGGCCCAGACCCAACCGGGGACATCAGGCAACCAGAAGCTCATCACGATGCCAGCGGCCACCAGTTCCGCTGCAACAGTGATGGCCCAGTTGAACCAGTAGTTCCAGCCGATGGCGAAGCCGAAGGAGGGGGAAACGAAGCGGGTAGCGAAGGTCTGGAAGGATCCGGCCACCGGGATCTTCGCGGTCATCTCGCCCAGGGACTGCATGAGCAGGTACACCATGAGACCCACCGCGGCGTAGGCCAGCAGCGCGCCGCCGGGACCCGCCTGGGCAATAGTGCCGCCGGAGGCCACGAACAGCCCGGTGCCGATGGAACCGCCAATGGCGATCATCTGCAGGTGGCGGCTGCTCATGCCGCGCTTGAGCTGGTTCTGCACCAGGGGTGCGGGATCCACGGCCTTTGGACCGGTTGTCGACGTCACTGTCGTTCGCTGCATAGGTTTCATCACAGGTGCCATACAACACCAGTTCCACAGGGGAATGCGACGTGGATCACTTCAGGTCTTGCGGAGGACATGCAGCCGCTCGCAGCAAGCGGGGCGACTTGGTCCAGCGAACCGCTTCCTAGTGGCGGAGAACTGTAAAACAGCGATAGGGCTACTCGTTAGCCAGATGATCCAATTAGCAACAAGCATTACTCTCTCTAACGAAATCAATGCCTATGAGATAGCGATACTTAGTCTTTTCGTTTCAGGGCTTCACATCTCCCGGCTTCGAACTGCTCTTGGCGCAACTGCTGGGCGGCCGGATCCCGGAGCTTGGCGAAGCCCGCTTGGCGATTCTGTGAATTCTGAATGTGACGCGTTTTTGTCACATAGATCACTGGCCCTGCGGGCTGGGCACACCGAGAGGGCCAGTCTGTTCCAAGACGCATCAACGATAGTCTTGGATCATGGCCCAGGCTTCAAATGACTCTACGCTCAATGAACAATTCGCCGCCCTGCTTTCGGAAGACGGCTGGAAGCTGCTTTCCACCATCGACCCGTCCATGGTGGCCACCAAGGATGCTGCTTGGTCGCTGAATGAGAAGCTGCGCAAGGAAGGCCACGACGCCCAGGTGGTTCGCGCCGTCATGGCGCAGGCCGAGCTGCGTTTCCGGGCGAGGGTGAAATTCGGCCCCTTTGCAGACTCGTTGATCTTGACCCCGGCCGGACTGGAGCAGGCCACGCGCCTGACCATCGCCGGGCTGCATGCCCGCCGCTACACCAATGCCGGTTCCACCCACGTCGCAGACCTCGGATGCGGCATCGGCACCGACTCCATTGCGCTGGCCAGCGCTGGCCTGCAGGTCACCGCAGTAGAGCTGGATGAAACCACCGCGGCAGCCACAACCTTGAACCTGATGCCCTTCGACAATGCCACCGTGATCCACGGCAGCGCCGAGGACACCGATCTGACCGGGATTGACGGCGTCTGGCTGGATCCAGCCCGGCGTACCGACGTGAAGGGAAGCACCCGCCGACTCTTCGACCCCGAGGCGTTTTCCCCGCCCCTGTCTTTCGTGGAGAAGCTGGTGGACTCCGGGCTGGACGTCGGAGTGAAACTCGGTCCGGGCCTGCCCCATGAAGCGATTCCGGCGAACGCCGAGGCTGTCTGGATTTCGGACCACGGCTCGGTCATCGAGGCCTGCCTCTGGTTCGGCAAGCTCAAGCGCAAGGACATCGCCCGTGCCGCGCTGGTCATCGACAAGGACGGCGCCCACGAGTTGGCCAGTGCAGCTGCCGCGGCAAATGATCAGCCAGCCCCGGTAGGCGAATTGGAAGCGCACATCTACGAACCCGATGGCGCAGTGATCCGTTCCCACCTGATCTCGACCTTGCTGGAGCGCACTGGCGGCCACCTGCTCGATGAGCACATCGCCTACTTCACCCATAACCAGCAGATTTCCACGCCGTTTGCCCGCGGATACAAAGTCATGGCAGTGCATGACTACAACGTGAAGAAGCTGCGCAGCTGGGTGAAATCCAACGGCATCGGCACATTGGATATCAAGAAGCGCGGAGTCGACGTCACGCCCGAAGAATTGCGCCGCATTTTGCTGGCAGGCTCCCCCAAGAGCGCCAAGAACAAGGCAACGCTGATCCTGGCTCGCCTCGGCGACAAACGCGTAGCTTTCGAGGTCATCCCGCACTAGTCTGGGGTGACGCAGGTCCCACCGGAGCATTGTCCCGGCAGGAGCGGCGCAATACATACAATGAGTATGGAGAAACATCGAGGAATCGGTGGACGCTCCATCCACTTTGTTCGGCTCCGGAGCATTCCGTCCGAGACGTCATCAATAGGAGCGCCGTGCAGAAAATCGAGTTCGCCCACTCTTCCCAATCCACTATCGGTGTCGAATGGGAAATCGCCTTGGTCAATCGCGAAAGTGCGGACTTGTGCTCGGTTGCCGAGAGTATCCTTGACCAGCTCAAGGATGAGGCCGGTCTTGACCGCGAAGATGAGCATCCGACAGTGAAGCCGGAATTGTTGATGAATACCGTGGAGGTGGTCACCGGTGTCCATACCAACGTGGCAGACGCGGCTGAGGAACTGCGCACCAACGTGCGCATGCTCAACGAGGTCGCCGGAAACCACGGCGTGGACCTGTATTCCGCGGGCTCCCATCCTTTTGCCGCGCCGACCTTGCAGCCGGTGACGGACAAGGACCGCTATGCCAAGCTGATTGACCGCACCCAGTGGTGGGGCCGCCAGATGGTGATCTACGGCGTGCACGTGCACGTGGGCTTGGACGATCGCGAAAAAGCGCTTCCAATCACTGACGGTTTGATCAACTACCAGCCGCATTTCCAAGCACTCAGCGCCTCCTCCCCGTACTGGGGCGGGGAAGACACCGGCTACGCTTCGCAGCGTTCGCTGATGTTCCAGCAGCTGCCAGCTGCCGGGATCCCCTTCCACTTCGATTCATGGTCCGAATACGAATCCCACGTTGCAGACATGCTGCATACCGGGGTTATTGATGATGTCTCCGAGATCCGCTGGGATGTGCGTCCGGTACCTCGTTTGGGCACCGTGGAAATGCGCATCTGCGATGGCGTGAGCTCTCTGGATGACATTGCCGCTTTTACCGCACTGACCCAGTGCCTGGTGCACGACATGTCGCTATCCATCGAAGCCGGCTACAAGATTCCTGTTATGCCGGCCTGGTTCCGAGTGGAGAACAAGTGGCGCGCCGCCCGCTACGGGCTGGATGCCATCATCATCCTCAACGCCCAAGGCGACGAGATGCTGGTGACCGACCACCTGCGCTCAGAGGTCAAGCGCCTGGCACCGATTGCCGAGCAGCTGGGATGCGCCGAGGAACTGCAGGGCATAATCCGTTTGATCGAACGCGGGGCGGAATACCAGTTGCAGCGCAATACCTTTGCGGCTTCGGGCGGGGACTTCAAGGCAGTGGTGCAGGAAAACGTCCGGCGCATGAAGGCTGTTTAGTCCGGGCAGCGCCCTCGAAGTCAGGAATTAAGGCATCCAGCTCATGCAGTAATCAAGATTCTTGATAACAGTTCGAGCTGCTGCTTCGGGATCGCCTGCTTCGATTGCGTCTACCAGTGATTCGTGGCCCTCGTGCAGGCAGCCATCGAATCCGTCGGAAAGCCTCTGGACCATCTTGGTTCCGTGGAAAACATCCCCGAAGCTCTCATAGATCTCATGCATCAGCGGAACACGGGAAGCCCGCGCCACTTCCAGATGGAATTTCCAGTCGGCTTTCGCCCACGCAGGATAATCCCGGTTTCCCCATGCTTCGCTTCGCTGGCCCAGCAACGCGCGCAACTGTTCGACTACTTTTGCATCAGCGGCTTTGGCAGCGAGCCGGGCCGACTGGGTATCCAGGGCGAATCGCACCTGGAGCACGTCCTGGTCGGAGTGGTCTCGGTACACCCGTTGGGCGGTGCCGCTGATCTCGCTGGTCGCGCGCACGTAGGTGCCATCTCCACGGCGGACCTCGAAGATCCCCGTGCTGGCCAGCGCCTTGATGGCTTCGCGCAAGGTCCCGCGGGAGACGCCCATTTCCGCCATCAGCTCGGGTTCAGCCGGAATGCGGTCCCCCACCTTCCAGCGGCCCTGCGCTACGGCGCTCTGCAGCTTCGCCACGACCTCTTCGGACAAGGGCGGACGCAATGGGGCCTTGTTCATGGCCGCCCTGCTTCAGCCGAGCCGTCCACTTCGATCAACGGATGCGAATCGGCTTCGGTACGCAGGCCGCCCAGCTTGTAGCAGAACAGAAGCTGCACCACAGCGAAGGCGAGGATGATCACCAAGCCAACCGTCCAAGATCCCAATGCGCCCTGCATGAGCCCCAGGGCGAAGGGTCCAATGGCTGCAATCAGGTAGCCGACAGATTGGGCCACCGTGGACATTGCTGTCGTTTCTTCTGCGCTGCCGCCACTGCGGCTGAGCATGAGCATCACCAGCGGGAACACCCCGAAGCCCAGGCCAATGAAGACCGAGCTGATCAAGGACAGTTCTACCGGCAAGAGCAGCAGAGCGATAAAACCGAGTACCGAGCAGCTGGTAGTCAGCACGAAGGCACTGCGCAGCAGGGCCGGCTTCGAAGCCATCCAGAGCATGATCATGACTGCCGGGATGCTGACTCCCTGCACGATGCCCAGCATCAAGCCGGCATCAACTGGCTCCAGCCCGCGCGAAATGAGGATATGCGGCAACCAGCTGACCACGGTATAGACCAGCAGCGACTGGATGCCGAAAACAGTGGTGAACAGCAAGCCCTTGCGCGTGGCCAGTAGCGGCCATGGAGAAACATGCGTGCCCTTCTGAACAGCGGAGCGCTTCCCGGAGATGGACAGCGGCACAAAGACCAGCAAAGCCAGGCCGGCGGGAATCGCCCACAAAGCCAATGCCGTCGTCGGCGAACCCGCCTTCACCGCCAGCGGGACGCTGATTGCGGAGGCCAGCGTCGCGCCGATGGACATGGTGGTCGTGTAGGCCGCGGTCATCGACGCGGCGCGGTTCCCGTGGTGCTCTCGAATAAATGAGGGCATGGCCACATTGCAGATGGCCAAGCCGCACATGCCTACCACGGTGCCGGCCAGCAAAGCCCAAGTTGAATCGACAATGCGCAAGGCCAGCCCAGCGGTGAGCAGCAGCAAGGACAGGGCGATGCCCAGTTCCAGTCCGGTCCTGCGGATCACCAAGCTCGTTGCCGCGCCAGCCACGGCAAAGCACAAAACTGGGATCGTCGGCAGCAGCGAAGCGATGAACGTGCCGTACCCCATCATCTCCTGCAGGTCATGGAAGAGCGGAGATGCCGAGGCAATACCCATGCGCAGGTTCAGCCCGACGAGGATCACCGCCGCAACTGCCAGTGCGCTTGCCCGCCAGGGATGCTTGGCGGCTTTGCTGGCAGGAGGCGGGGCCGCGGATTCTGATGCGTTGTCGATCACGTTTAAACATTAGACGTTTGATGTTTCACGCGGCGAATCCTGTGATCCAGCGCACCAGAACCTCGCGGCGTGCCCGCTTCTGTCCGCCAAGTACTGCTGCTCGGGGCCGAACTCCGGCTACGTCGTGCACTTGGCAAGCACCGCAGGATGGCCCGCGACCCGATTTACCCCAAGCCACCCTCGGGCTTCCTGGATCCTGGCAGCAGCCAGCCTCCTATGCGAAGCCCAGCTCGCGCGCCGTGAGATTCTTGTATGACGCTTTCCCGCCGGAGACAAAGAGCTTGATCCCGGCATCAGTGGACAGCGGGAACACGCGATGAGAGTGGACGAGCCGCCCGTCGCCGAAGAACACCTCGACGCTAGAGCGATCCACCAGGATGCGCACGTCGAGTTTCCCGCTCGGTACCTCCAATGGGCTCTTGGATTCGCCCTTATCCCCCGGATGGAAGCCCGGCTTGCGATTCACATAGGCGAACCCGCCGGCCAAATAGAGCCCGGTTGCCACATGGCGCGTTCCGGATACGGCCCGGCACAGCTCGAAACCGATGTTTTCCGGCGGGTTGGCCGGGTCCCACTGCAATTCGCACTGCAGCACATAAGCACTGCTGGAGAACGGGAGAATCTTCTCCCCCGAAACCACAGGGCTGCCGAACTTGGTGGTTGCACGGGCTAGCCTGTCCAGCTGCGCCACCGGAACAGAAGCGAGGTAATTGCCATTCGGTCCGGCAACCATCCGCACCTCGCGCACAATCATGTCGTCTCCGTTGTAGCCATCGGTGGCCATGCTCGGAGCATTATGCGGATAATCCCAGAAGTTGTTCCAGCCAATGGCGCGGCGCATTCCGGGATTTTCGCTGCCATCGGCGTGGCGGTCCGGATAGGTCACCGCGCCGTAGAAGTCGAAGCCCCAATCCAGCCATTGCGGCTCGGCCTGAGAAGCAGTGAAGGCCTTTCCGTCGAAGTCGCCAATCCAGTAGGCGTAGGTAGCGGGCAAATCGCGGGGCTTGCCGTTAGCGCTGGTTCCCAGCACCCAATGCCTGGAACCATCCGAAGCCTGGATCTGGAAGAGATCTGGGCATTCAAGAATGCCCAGAGTGGTGCGCACGAATTCGCTGGTTCTCGTCCACTGCTTCAGATCCGCCGAAGCATAGATTCCGATGCGGTCTCCCTCGGCATTGAGCAGGACCCACTGAGAGCTCTGCTCATGCCAGATCACCTTCGGGTCTCGGAAGGCATCGGTGCCCGGGTTGGCCAGAACCGGTTCGGTCCCTCCAGGTTTGAAGCTGCGTCCCTTGTCGGTGGAGTACCAGAGGTACTGGGCCTGCACGCCATTGGGGGCTTGGGTGACCAAAGCAATCAGCGTGCCCTTCCCGTATCCTGCGGTGTTTTGCTGGTCGATGACAATTGATCCGGACCAGCAGTCCCCGTTGGGGCTCTCATGCTTGCTGATAGCTACGCCGCGGTCAGTGAAATTGACGTGGTCAGTGGTGCTCGCCATGCGCCAGCTGGTCCCATTGCCGCCGAGAATGTAGTCCTCGTTGTAGAGGTAGTAGTACAGGTATTCGCCATCAAGATACACCGGACGCTGCGGGTCGTTCTTCCAATTGTCGGGGACGCTGAAGTGGTAGGTGGGACGGTAGCTCATGGCCGGGGAAACGCCCCTCTTGGTCTTGGAGCTGCCTGCGGGAGCGGCATTGGCTGCATCTGGGCCAACCCCGGCCAGCCCCAAAGCGGTGGCTGCAGCCAGGGTTTTGACAACATTTCTCCGGGAGGCGCTGCCGTAGGCGGCATTCATATCCAGATTCAATTCATTTCGCTTTCGCCGGCCAGCACCCAGTGCTGGCGTGATTCATCGATCATGTGCTTTTTCAGGGTGGTGCTGGCCGACCAGCGGTGGATCTGTTCACGCAGGGCCGCGCGCTTCGACGCATCCTGGCTGCTGTCGCGGTCCGGGTCGGGTACCGCGCCCACCAGCAGCCGGGTGTATGGATGCCGGGGATTGTCCAGCAGCTGCACGGACTCGCCCGACTCGACTATTCGCCCCTCGTTAAGTACCGCGATCCGGTCCGAGAGATAGCGGGCGGATGCCAAGTCGTGGGTGACATAGAGGATGCAGATCCCATGCTCATCGCGCAGCTTGTGCAGCAGATTCAGCACGCCGATCCGCACCGAGACATCCAGCATGGAGGTCGGCTCATCGGCCAGGATGACTTTCGGCTTGGCTGCCAGCACGCGGGCGATTGCAATGCGCTGGCGCTGTCCGCCGGAGAGCTCGTGCGGGAATGAGGACAACACATCCGGGCTCAGCCCGACGGTGGACACCAGCTTGGCCATTTCTGCGCGCTTGGACTTGATGCTTGGCTGGTGCAGCGCCAAGGCGCGTTCCAGGATGTGCTCCACTCGGAAGGCCGGGTTCAACGAACCGAAAGGGTCTTGGAACACCATTTGCACTTCGCTGCGGTAGTTCCGGGCCGCTGATCCCTTGAGCCCGGATATGTCCTTTCCATTGACCAGCATTTCCCCGGAATCCGGTACCTCAAGCAATGCCAAGCAGCGGGCCAACGTCGATTTACCGGAACCTGATTCGCCCACCAGCGCCACGATTTCACCGCGGTGCAGCTCCAGGTCGATACCCCTCAGGGCCGGAACCTTCGTGCGACGGAACAGTGCGGTGCTGGTGAAAGATTTGCTCAGCGAACGGATACGCACCACTGGCACCATAGAGGCGTGCTTGGCAGCTGTCGAGGTCATGGCAGTTCTCCTTGAGTGAGGACCGGGGCTTGGGTCGGGGCGACCCAATGGCCTTCGCCTACCTGCCTAAGGTCCTTGATGTTGGTGAATCTGGTGCCTTCGGCCAAGCCGGTGAGCTTGACTTTCGGTCCGTGCAGGGGCGGGAACGCTCCGAGCAGCGCCTGCGTATAGGGGTGCTTCGAACCATGGCGCAACGACGGCGCCGGTGCCAGCTCCACGATGCGCCCGCCGTACATGATGCCAATGCGATCGGAGAGCTCAAGCATCAGCGACATGTCATGGGTGATGAACAGGATGGCGAATCCGAGTTCGCTTTGCAGTTCCCTGATCTGCTCCAGGATTTCTTGCTGAACCACTACGTCCAGCGCCGTGGTGGGCTCATCCAGGATCAGCAACCGCGGGTTCAGCGCACAGGCCATGGCAATGACAATGCGCTGGCGCTGTCCGCCTGAAAGCTGGTGCGGATAGGCCCGCAATCGCGCCGGATCGATGCGCACCATGGTGAGCAGCTCTTCGGCGCGCTGCACCGCGGCAGCACGGGTGCCGCCACGGTGCGTGCGGATCACGTCGACAAACTGCTCGCCAATTCGAGTGACCGGGTTCAATGAGTTCATCGCCGACTGGAATACCATGGCGACGTTGTTCCAGCGCCAGGCGCGCAGTTCCGCTTCGTCCATGCCCAGCACATCTTGGCCTTCAAAGAGGATCTTGCCGTGGGTGATCCGCGCAGGATCTTTCAGCAAGCGCATGATCGAGTTGGCAATGGTGGACTTGCCGCAGCCGGACTCCCCCGCCAAACCGAAGATTTCACCGGAGTGGATGGCGAAGCTGACCCGGTCAGCGCCGCGCACAGCTCTCTCGTCGCTGACGTACTCGACGGTCAGGTCCTGGACTTCCAATACCGGGACGCTCATTTTTCTTCCTTTCGCACCACGGTAGTCGCCGCGGTGCTTTTCGTTGCATGCTTCGGGCGGCGCAGGCGCGGATTGGTGATTTCATCCACCGCATAGTTGCACAGGGCCAAGGCGAAGGCGACCAAGGCGATGGCCAGGCCCGATGGCACGAAAATCCACCATTGGCCCAGCATCAGCGATCCGTCGCTGGTCGCCCAGAACAGGTTGGTACCCCAGGAGATGGTGTTCACGTCGCCCAAGCCCAGGAATTCAAGCCCAGCCTGTGCGCCGATGGAGCCGATGATGCAGCCAAGCAGCGTGGTCATGACGACCGAGGCCATATTGGGGAGCATTTCGCGGACCATGATGCGCAGCGGGCGCTCGCCCGATACCAAAGCCGCGGCAACATAGTCTTTTCCGCGGATGGACATGGCCTGGGAACGCATGACGCGTGCGCTGCCTGCCCATCCGGTAATCATCAGCACCACGATCACCGTGCCAAGACCAGGCGGCATGAATGCCGCCAGGATCACCAGCAACGGCAGGCCGGGCACCAGCAGGAAGACGTTGGTAACCAGGGAGAGCACCTCGTCCAGGCCGCGGCCGAAGTAGGCCCCGCTCAACCCGACCAGCACGCCGACAATGGTGGAGAGGATGCCGGCGGCGAAGCCGACGAAGAGCGACGAGCGGGCACCCCACAGGGTCAGCCCCAAAACGTCTTGGCCCTTGCTGGTGGTACCCAGCCAATGCTCCATGCTTGGTGCGCTGGCACCGGCCGAGGTAATCCGCGACGGATCCCCGGGGAAGAGCGCCGGGGCAAGCAAGGCCAGGATGATAAAGGCAAGCAGGATGCTGAGCCCAGCCACGGCCTTGCCGTTGCGGAGCAAAGTCCGCAGCAACCGGGTAGCACTGACTCTGGCACGCGCGGAGCCGCTTTCCTCCGCTGGTTGCGAGGCAGCCAGAGTCTGTGGATCTGTAGCATTCTGGGTCATGGCGATCAGCCTTTCCGCACGCGAGGGTCGAGTCGGACGTAGACAAGGTCTACGAGGAAGTTGGCTATCAGCACCGCGGCAGTAATGGTCAGGAACATGCCCTGCATCAGCGGGTAGTCAAGGCCTTGGACAGCGCCGAGCAGCTGGTAGCCGACGCCTGGGTAGGCGAATACCACTTCGGTCAGCAGTGCGCCGCCGACGATGAAGCCGATGCTCATGCCCATGCTGGTGACCGATGGCAGCATCCCGTTGCGTGCCGCGTAGTTCAGCATGATGCGGTGCGGTCGCAGCCCCTTGGCCTCGGCCATCAAAATATAGTCTTCGGAGTTGGTGGCAATCATGGTGTTGCGCATGCCCAGCATCCAGCCGCCCAGGGAAACCAGCACGATGGTCAGCGCGGGCAGGACCAGGTGCGCTGCAACGTCCAGGATGAATTCGAGATTGAATCCGGGAACCAGGCCTACGGAGAAGGCATGGCGCATCGGGGCGACGCCCATGTTGATGCCGAAGATGTACAAGGCCCCCATGGCTAGCCAGAAATACGGGAAAGAACCGATGAACACCAGCAGCGGTGGAGCAACCGAGTCCAAGAAGCCGCCACGGCGCCAGGCGGCAAGGATGCCCAGGAGGTTTCCGAGGATCACGGCGAAAATCAATGAAGTCAGTCCCAGCAGCAAGGTCCACGGCAGCTGCGAGGCGATGACCTCGGAGACTGGAGTGGGGAAACGGGAAATCGACATCCCAAAGTCGCCGGTCAAGACACGGCTAAGATAGCCAAAGTATTCGGGGATGATGGGGCCGCCGTCCACTCCCATCAGGGTTCGAAGTGCTTCGACTTGTTGTGGCTCAAGCCGTTGCTGCGAGCGGGACAGCATGCGGGTGACGGGATCGCCTGGCATCAGCCGCGGTAGAAGGAAATTCAGGGTGATTGACGCCCAGAAGGCTAGGAGATAAAAGCCCAAGCGCCGTAGGAGGAAACTCATGTTGTGTGTCCTTGGCTAAGGATCGCAACGCAGCGGGCGGACGGTATCCGCCCGCTGCGAAGGGAAAATGTTGCTAGTTCGCTGGTTCCAGGCTGGTGAGCACCAGAACGGTGGTCGGGGCCCGGTTGCTCAACGTGGCATACGGGTTATCTTCGGTTGGCCAACCCACGAAGTTCTCAGTGGTGTAGGCACCCCATTCCGGGCCGGCGAATAGCGGTACTACCGGTGCCAGTTCGCTGTAGCGAGCCTGCAGGTCGTTAACGATCTGCTTCTGTTCTCCCTCATCGCCGGCAGCCACGAACTTGTTCAACAGCTCATCTGCTTTTTTATCGCTGAACCGGTGGTAGTTGTCAAAGGTCTGCTTGCCCACGGGCTTGACGTTCTGGCTGCCCATGAGGTTGAGGTAGTACTGGTAAGGAGTCGGAGCGTTAGCGGTCCAAACGATTCCGGTGTCGAATTCACCGGTTTCGTAGCTTGCGGTCACCGCGGCCCAATCCGGCGAATCAACAGTGGCCTTGATGCCCACGTCCTGGAGGTTTTGGGCGATGATATTCGCTACCGAAAGCCAATCCGAGGAGGTTGAACCCACGGAGATATCGAAGGTGAATGGCTTGCCAGCGGCGGTGGTGCGCTGCCCCTGTGCATTCTCCTTGAAGCCTGCTTCATCAAGAAGCTTCTTTGCGCCTTCCACATCCCGCGTGGTCCAGTCGCACTGTTCGACGACCGCAGTGTCGCGCCACTTGTCATAGTTGCCGGACAGTCCGGTGCAGTCCGCTGGTTTGGCGTAGTCGGACATGCCGACCTTGACAACCTGTTCGCGGTCTACGGCCATGCTCAACGCCTTGCGTACGCGAACATCCGAGAATTCTTTCTTGGTAGTGTTCAGCTGCCAGTTGATTTCGGCGCCAGTGGTCGGGAACCAGAAATGACGGTGCTCCGGATCCTTGTCCACGTAGGTCGATTGGATATCCGGCATGTAGGTTTGCGTCCAGTCAACATCGCCGGAGATGGCGGCGAGGTTGGCTCCGTCGTTGCCGGCGAAAGCGAGCATGCGGATGCCGCCGATATTCTGCTTCTCGGGTTGCCAATAGTATGGGTTCTTGCCCAATTCGAAGGACTGCGCCTGGAAATTGGCTACTTCGGTGTATGGTCCGGTGCCTACCGGTTTCGGGTTCTCTTCATTTCCGGGCTTGTCGAACTTGGACCAGATGTGGGCCGGGACAATCACCTGCTGGCCCAGTTCGTAGAGGGCCGGGGTGAATGCCTGCTTGAAGTGGAACTCGATGGTCGAGTCATCGAGAGTCTTGATGGACTTCAGGTAGTCATAGCCGCCGAGCAGTTCCTTTTGCAGTTCAACTGAGAGCTTGACGTCCTTGGACGTCAGCGGGGTGCCATCGGAGAATCTAACGCCCGGACGCAGATTGAAGGCCAGCGACTTTCCGTCTTTGCCTGCACTCCACTCCGTGGCCAGCCAAGGCACGGTGTCGCCGCCTGCCGGGTTGTAGACCAGCATGGATTCGTAAATGGACTGCCCGGTCATTGGCGCAGCATTGGGCGAGAAGGGGTTGAAGTTTTTTGAGAAGGTTCCCATGTCCTCGCGCGGAATGGTCAGGAACGCGGCGTTGGCTGATCCGTCGCCCCCTTCAGTTCCGCCTGGATTCGATGCGACGCATCCGCTCAAGGCGAGGGTGCCGGCCACAGCGGTCGCGGCCACGGCAAGGTGCGCGCGACGTAAGTATTTGATTATCATTGAAGTTCCTCATCCATTCATGTGATGTGTAGCGGAGGGGAAGTTCATCTGCGGCCGTGCATGGCCACAGACGAACGAATGCGTGGGGGGCAGCCGATGGTAATTTGGCGATTCTCGATCGGCGAGCCCTCTACCATTTGATTCAATAGGGACACCCCCGCCATGCCCAGTTCTTCGAAGGGCAAGGCAATGGTTGTCAGCTTTGGCCGCATATGCGGTGCCAGAATTTCCTGATCATCGAATCCGACGATTGAAATGTCTTTTCCCACCTGCAATCCGCGTTCCTTGATTGCGTCATAGGCGCCCATGGCGATCCGGTCATTTCCGCAAAAAATTGCGGTAGGCGGATCCAGTTGGCTTAGCAGCGTTTGCGTACCGTGGTACCCGCTGTCGGCAGTTCCATCACCAGGCACGATCCGGGAATCATCGAATT
This sequence comes from Glutamicibacter sp. NPDC087661, assembly GCF_044743275.1. Lineage (NCBI taxonomy): Bacteria > Bacillati > Actinomycetota > Actinomycetes > Micrococcales > Micrococcaceae > Glutamicibacter > Glutamicibacter sp. NPDC087661. The sequence continues at coordinate 361,585 of NZ_JBIUWE010000001.1, read as the reverse complement.
CAATTCCGTGATCGCGCAGGGCCTGCTTCATACCGGCTTGGCGTCCGATTTGCGCAGGAATTCCTGTTTTGAGAGTGATGTGCCCGATGCTGGTGTGCCCGGCCTTGGCCAGGATTTCAGCGGCAGCGTATCCGCCGCCGAATTCATCCGGAACAATTGATGGCAATTGGCCTCCGGCGTCGAAGCAGTTGACCAGTACGCAGGGAACTGATTTTGCATTTTCCGGCACCGTGATTTGGCGGTGCCAGGAAGTCGCGATGATCAATCCGCCAACCTGCTGTTCAAGCAGCTTCTCAACGGCGAGGTTGTCCATGCCTGGATCATCGTCGCTGGGTGCGATAAGGAGGAAGTTGCCGTCTTTCCATGCTGCCTGCTGCGCTCCCTTGATCACGTCAGTGGCAAAGGGCGAGGTGGCAATTTCGGTCACCAGCCCGAACCAGGAGCTGCGTTTGCTGGCCAAGGTTCGTGCGGCTGCGTTGGGGCGGTAGCCCAGTTCGCGCGCCGTTTGGTTGATTCGTTCTCTTGTGGTTTCGGGGATGCTTGATTCCATCCGGCCGTTGAGTACGAATGAGACGGTTGTTCGGCTCACCCCGGCTGCTTTGGCAACGTCGGCCATGGTCACTGACTGCTGAGACATGCCCCTCCTCCCCTTCGAGATCAGTGCGTTTCGCGTCGTGCCAACGGTTTGCTAACACGATTCAGTAACGCGCGTTACTACGCTGTGAAATAAGGTAACCTACATCACTTACGGCTGTCAAGGAAGAAGTTTTGCGGCAGTGAAAATCATTGACAGGATCGATTCCTGACCGTCAAGGCCATGGATCCAAGACATGGGAATCCCTTGCTTCATTCAGCTGAGTAGGGCAAATGGGGCACGATGCCACAGGGCAGAGGCGTAATCAGCACCCCGAAGCATGGCAGCCATTCCCCGAAATGGCACTGGTAGACACAAAGGAAATCGTGGAAATCAGGTTGGCGGAACCGGCCGGCTCGGTTGCGCCCGCGAGTCAGCGGGATTTCATGGACTCGCGCTCGATGAGCGGCATGTCGATCTGATGCTCCCCGGGCTCCAGCTTTCCATCGAGCAGAAGCTCAACGGCCAGAGCACCCATCCCCTCATATGGAAGTCGAATAGAGGTCAATTGCGGGCGAAGGTAGCTGGCAATGATCTCGTCATCGAAAGACAGCACGGACAGGTCCGTTCCTGGCTTCAGGCCATTTTCGGCGAGCGCTTGGAAGACACCCATGGCCACGCGGTCATTGGCGCAAATGATGGCGTCAGGGTTGTACCCGTCGGCTAGCATCCGGATTGTTGCTTCATATCCGTCGGTGGGGTTCCAGTCGTCGAGCACCCAGTGGCCCAGTACTTCGAGGTTTGATTCCGCCAAGGCTCTGCGCAGGGAGCCGAAGCGGCGAGAGATACTTGGATAGGTTCGCGGATCCTTTTCGGCGTTTTCAAGTTCACCGATGACCGCAACACTCTTCGCCCCGGATTCGATAACCCTCTGCACGGCTTTAGCCCCCGAATCCATCTCATTGGGAAGCACTGCGACGCAAGGGCTGTCGTCAATGCCGTTGACCAGCACGGTGGGCAATCCAGTTTTCGGGATCTTCAAATCACGTTGGCGAGAATCCATGAACCCAAGAATCAGCCCGTCAACGTCCCGGTGGGTCATCTGCGTTATTGCTTCAGCCATTTGTTCTGGCTTGCCGAAGGTCTCAGCAATGAGCACCGTATGGTCTCGCTCTTCCGCTGCGCGCAGGATGCCGGTGATCATTTCGGAAGCAAAACGAGTCACGGTAACTTGATCAGAGATGAACCCCAGGGTGCGCGTCTTCCCGCTTCGCAAGGATTGGGCTGCCGCATTTGGCCGGTAACCCAGTTTCTTGGCGGCCGCGCGCACTCGTTCCGTGGCTTCGGCGGACAGTCGCGTGCCCGGCTTATTGTTCAGGATCATGCTGACGGCAGCCTTGGACATCCCCGAAGCTTCTGAAACGTCAGCAATTGTTATCCGCTTGGCTTTAGGCGATTCCACATTTCCCTCTTGAGACAGTTCGAATGCAATTATTCGACCCTAGCCTATTGCAGTGATTCGGCCACGCTGTTAGAGTCTTGTGCTAAATCCATTTAGCCAACTCATATCGAAGGATGGCAGCGTTGCCCGAAACTCAACAGGTCGCGGTGAAGCGACCACAGCTACATTTCACTGCGAAGAAAAACTGGATCAATGACCCCAATGGATTGTTCTTTGACGGAAAGCAATACCACCTGTACTTCCAGCACAATCCTCACGGCGTAGGCCACGGATTCATGTCTTGGGGCCACGCGGTCAGCACCGATCTGGTGAACTGGGAAGAACTTCCTATCGCGATTCTGCACGGCGACATGGCTGATATCTTCTCCGGCTCCATCGTGGTGGACCACGAAAATACCAGCGGCTTCGGCGACGGCACGGTTGCGCCGGTCGTTGCCATCTACACCGCGGCAGCCAAGGATGAGACCAACCAGTCCCAAGCCATCGCCTACTCGCTGGATGGTGGAATCACTTTCACCAAATACGGGCAGAATCCAGTTCTGGATCGAGGGTCCAAGGACTTCCGCGACCCAAAGGTCATCCGATACGAATCCGAGCAGGGTTCCTTCTGGGTCATGGTTGCTGTTGAAGCCATTGATCGCCGAGTGATGATCTACCGTTCTGAGAACCTCAAGGACTGGACCGAGCTCTCCAGCTTCGGACCCCAGGCTGCTGTTGCCGGAATCTGGGAATGCCCAGATCTATTCCAGCTACCAGTTGCCGGCACAGACCAGCTGAAGTGGGTTCTAATTGTTTCGCTGAACCCAGGCGGCGTGGCCGGCGGCTCAGGTACCCAGTACTTCATTGGTGAATTCAACGGCACCACCTTCACTCCTGATGAGACTCAGGAAACTTGGGATAGCTTCGGATACGAATCCTTGAAGCAGGGCGACTGGCTGGACTGGGGACGCGACTTCTATGCAGGTGTCAGCTTCCACGGCTTGCCACTAGACGAGCAAACTCTCATTGCCTGGATGAGCAACTGGGACTACGCCCGCGAGCTCCCCCACGACGGATGGCGCGGATCCATGAGCGCCGCACGCCGGCTGGATTTGGTGAAAGACTCCAACGGCAAGTTGGACATTCGCCAGCGCATTCTCGGATTGCCAAAAGCCGACGTTGCATCAAGCAAGGCCAACGCTGGCGAAAATCGTATTGAGCTGGGCTCCCCCGCTCTGGTTGAACTGACGTTTGCTACCAGCCCAACCGAACCAGCAGTCCTTTCCTTATTCCGCGCCGATGACACTCTTATCAGCGAACTCACCGTTGAATCCGCATTGATTCAGCACCGCCGCGAAGCAGGCAAGGTAGACCACGAGCTCTACGCCTCCAACCAGCGCATGCCTCTGCCCGCTGGTTCGGATGAACTAGATGTGAAAGTTCTCGTGGATCACGGATCTATCGAAATCCTAGCTGCTGGTGGTCGACGTTCCCTTACGGATCAGCTCACCGGTGAGGCAGCGCTGGCCTACGCGACCTTGCGCGTCGCAACTGGTGCGAATGCGTCTTTCAAAGTTCAAGAACTCTCTGATAACGCACTGGAGCCCAAGGCATGAGCCGCATTAGCGTAATGGGCGAATCCCTCGTCGACGTTGTTGAAGAAACTGCGCATCCTGGCGGATCACCGCTGAATGTCGCCGTCGGGCTTGCCCGGCTGGGACATGATGTTCAGTTCTATACGGAATTCGGTCAGGATTCCTACGGCATTCAAATTGCGGAGCACCTGGATCAGGCGGGAGTGCATGTTGCCGCCGGCTCAGTAACTGGGCATCCCACGTCCGTAGCCCAGGTAGTGATGGATGAGCACTTCAATGCTCGTTACACCTTCGACATCCACCAGCAGATTCCTGCTGTCCCCGCTGATGATTCCAGCGAATTGCTGCACACCGGTTCCATCGCTGCTTGGATTGAACCCTCGGGTCAAATCATTGTCGATGCTTTCAAGAATGCATCAGACGATTCACTTCGAAGCTATGACCCTAACCTCCGTCCGGATCTTGTCGAGGACAGGGACTCGGCTTTGCAACGCATTGAGCTGCTGATGGGCCTGAGCCACATCGTGAAGCTCAGCGACGTTGATGGTCAGTGGCTATACCCAGGCCTAGAGCCATGGGAGGTTCTGAAGCACGTAGCCAGCCTCGGCCCAGCCTTGGCGGTGATGACTCAGGGCGGCGATGGTTGCGTGGCGCTTTCCTCGGGACGGCAATTTGATGTCGCTGCCTCTCCCACCAATCTTGTGGACACCATAGGTGCCGGGGACGCCTTCATGTCCGGGCTGCTCTTTGGAGTGCTGGCTAATCCAGAATTCGCTCAAGCTCTTCGTCACGGCGCAACGGCTAAGTCTCAAGATGTTGAAGAGGCACTTCGTCAGGCCTTAACCTCAGCTGCACTGACAGTGGCACAAGCCGGAGCCAATCCCCCGTGGATTAAAGACTTCTCCCTCGCAATCGCTCAGTAACTACGCTTCGCAGCGTTCACGAAAGAATCCAGGACAAAGATGGCTGGCATTACGACTACTTACAAGAATCCTATTTACCTCCAGAGTTCCTTCTCGATGCTCCTGTTCTTCGCATCGTGGGGCATCTGGTGGTCCTTCTTCCAGATCTGGCTCACCAGCGAATCAGCAGGTCTAGGGCTCACCGGGGCACAGGTCGGCACGCTCTACTCGGTAAACTCGCTGGCAACGCTGATCCTGATGTTTGCCTACGGGGCCATTCAGGATCGGCTTGGCGACAGAAAGCATCTGGCCACCATTCTTGCCTCGGTGACCGCCCTGATCGGGCCATTCTGCACGTGGGTCTACCAGCCACTATTGCAGTCCCAGTTCATGGCCGGCGTGCTCATTGGCGCCATTGTCTTGTCAACTGGTTTCCTAGCCGGAGTTGGGCTATTTGAAGCCTTGACCGAACGCTACAGTCGCCGTTTCAACTTTGAATACGGGCAGGCCCGCATGTGGGGGTCCTTTGGCTACGCTCTGGTCGCATTGGCGGCCGGCTTCCTGTTCACTATCAACCCCATGCTGAACTTCTGGATCGGGTCCGTTCTGGGCCTGGCCCATCTCCTGCTGCTGGTGCTGGGCCGTACCAATAGACAGCCAGTGATCGCCGCCGGTTCCGGCAGGAAAATTCTTTCCCCCGCAACTACACCGACAATTCGTGAAATGTTCAGGCTATTCCGGCTGCCGAGTCTCTGGCTGATCATCTTGTTCGTCATGCTATCTTGGACGTTCTACACCGTCTTCGACCAGCAGATGTTCCCCGAGTTCTACACCGGCCTATTTGAATCACCCGAGACCGGACAGCGGGTATACGGAATCTTGAACTCAGTTCAGGTGTTCGTTGAAGCGGCCATGCTTGGCATCATCCCCCTGGTCATGCGCCGGATAGGCATTCGTTCAGCATTGCTACTGGGAGTGGCCATCATGTTTGTCCGCATCATCGGCTGCGCTCTGGTTGACGATCCGGTGCTGGTCTCGGCAATCAAGATGTTGCATGCCATTGAGACACCGCTATTCATCTTGCCGATCTTCCGTTACTTCACGCTGCACTTCAATCCGGCACTGTCGGCAACCCTATACATGGTTGGGTTCCAAGTATCGGCACAGATTGGCAACGTCATTCTGTCCACTCCCCTCGGTGCGCTCCATGACCGTATGGGCTACCAGCAGACCTTCATCGTGATTTCTCTAGTTGTGCTATTAGCTGGGATCTACGGATTCTTCGCTCTCAAAAAAGATGATCAGCAGGTAGATGGTGACCCGTTCATGCGTCATTCAAAAGCTGCCATGAACTCATAGCTGACTATTAGGCGAAGCGGGGTGGGATGTTGTCGAATTCGACGACATCCCACCCCGCTCTCGTTTGAGTAAGGAATGTCAAAAATGCGCAACTTCTGCATTGGGTTTATTTATGTTGCACACCTATTGTCGATGACTTAATTTCATCATTTCGTCACTCTGGATTCCTACGATCTAAACATTGTCGCCACGATAATTACACGGCGAATCACAGAATCATTTTGAAAGGTCTCCATGAAAACATCGTCTTCTGTTCCACGTCGCGGGATATTGGTTGCCGGCACCGCAGCCGCTATCACCGGACTCTTCGCCGCCAACAGCGCCACTGCATCCCCAGCACCGGCTGAGAATCCGGGAACGGCTCCCAGGCCAAAACTGAAATTCGCGGCAGATGGCAAGTTCAAGATCGTTCAGTTCAATGACACCCAGGATGGACCGCGCACCGATCGTCGCACCATTGAGCTGATGGAGAAGGTTCTGGATGCCGAGAAGCCCGGCTTCGCCCTGATCAACGGCGATGTAATCAATGGCTCCTCTCAAACAGTTACCGAAGTCAAGCAGGCTATCAACAACGTCGTGCAGCCGATGGAGTCCCGCGGTATCCCTTGGGCACTTACCTTCGGCAATCACGATGAAGATTCAATGCCCAATGGCACAGGCATGGACGAGGCAAAGATCCTGAACTTCATTCGAGGCTATGAGTTCAATGCCAACTCGAAGAATGACAAGATTGTTGGCGAATCGAATTCCCAGTTGCTGATCGCTTCCTCGAAGACCGCCAAACCTGTCTTTGGCATCTGGCTGCTTGATTCGAACCGCTACGCTCCAAAGACTGTTGGCGGCCAGGACTTCGAGGGCCTCATGTCCTACGACTGGATCCGTCCCGAGCAGATCGCTTGGTATCGCGAGGCTTCCATAGCCACCGAAAACCGCTACGGCAAGGTTCAGTCGCTAATGTTCTTCCACATACCACTGTGGGAGCACAACCACATGTGGTACGGCGCCCAGTTCACCTCGAACGACGCTGACCACGAGAAGGCCATCAAGAAGCACTCTATCGTCGGAGTGAAGAACGAGGGCGTCTACACCGGCGCATTCAATTCCGGCATGTTCGCCGCGCTGCAGGAACGCGGAGATGTCCGGGGCGTGTACTGCGGCCACGACCACATCAACACCTACATGGGTGACTACTACGGCATCGAGCTCGGCTACGGTCCAGGTACCGGTTTCGGCACCTACGGCCTCGGTGGGACCGAGAACCATCACCTACGCGGCGCCCGGGTCTTCGAACTCGACGAGAACAAGAACAGCGTTTACGCCGGAACCCGCACCGTGTTCGCCAAGGATCTGGGTATCGACATGGGTACTCAGGGACAACCGATCGAAGGGCCACTGCCGCTTCCATAGCCAAGACAAGTTCTGAGCAAGACGAAACCGACCGACGAATGAGCGATTTCGTCTTGCCCAGACTTTTTTTACCGCAGCGAAACTGGTAACGGCAAATTATCGAACAGCTGGAAACCATGGCCGGCGTATTTGTAAAGCGTTCCAGACCTTCTACGAAGACGCCTCCATCCACGAGGAATCCAACCCGGCATCATCTTCGACATGATCATGAAACCGGACTCGATGGGGAGCTACAGCGACAAGGACGTGGACCAGGTCGCCACGAAGTGGGTAGCCCAACACAACCACAAGGGCTCGGACTCACACCTGCAACCTCCCATCGACGTATTCCACGACCGCCGCAGGAATGCCACGCAGGATAACAACACTCTGGAACCGGAACAACCAGTCGAATTCCGCAAAACCGCGGGCGCCTTCAACAAGTCCTACGACTTCTTCTCGCAGGTCATCGACTACGGCAGCACCCGAATCGAGAAATTCGCGATCTACCTGAAGCTACTGGCCAAGGCACTGCAGACCACAGCCGCCGGCAACAGCTTGGACCTTTCCGATGCGGCGCTCACCCACTATGCCCTGAGGTGCAAGAAGCATAGGACCTGGAGCTAGTGGGTGGGCAAGGCAAGGGAATCGAGAGGTGACTGCAGCCGATTCGGGCGTTGTGCGGGAGACGACCCTACGCACTTTCGACGGACAGATTAAGCAGATCAACGAGCTATTCGAAGACACCGGAATCAGCGACGACGACCAAATCAATGCCGTCGAATCGATCATGCGCACGCCGAACCACACGAGCAGTTACAACGTGAAGCGATTGCAAATGGACCGATAGATTTCAGTTCATCGCCAAGTCTTCCCGAGACTATTGACAAGATCACCTACACCTCGGGAGAAGGACGCAAAAGGCAATCAATGCCTAGCTAGAGGTGGATGCCCCGGACGAGATAGTTCATTTTCTTCTTGCGACTGGTTTGCAAGATCGGGCTAGGAAGCCTTCGCAACGTGATGCTATGACGAATCATTACCCTGAGACACATAGACGTACATAGGTGCAAGAGGTCTTGCTGTTCGCTTTTCCACTCAGTGGCTCATGACCCCGTTAGGAGTTTTGTTTAGTCTTGGACCGACAGATCTTGACTACGAATGCCGATTAGGATGGACAACCCTAGAAATTAGTTTGGGGTCCACCGCCTGTACGTGGTGGCCCCAAACTGAGGTTGCTCAGGTGTCTAGCTTCGAGAATTCAAAACGATGTTCGTTACCGGCTGCGAAGAGTCGGTTGCGAATTCCAGCCCAGACGGAGAAACGCCATCAGCAACCAGCTGCGCGCCGAGAGCTGCAACCATTCCGCCGTTGTCCGTGCACAAGCTAAACGGAGGAACCACCAAGGCTATGCCCGCAGAAGCACATCGGGCCGCCAGAAGTTCACGCAGTCGAGTATTCGCCGCCACTCCCCCGCCCAGAAGCAGAGTCTTCAGTCCCTGTTCCTGCATCGCCCGGACTGCCTTCGACGTGATCACGTCTACGACAGCTTCCTGGAATGAAGCGGCAATGTCAGCAACTGGGATCTCTCCGCCGTTGGCCTCGAAGTGCTCGACGCAACGGGCTACAGCAGTCTTCAGTCCTGAGAACGAGAAGTTGTTGCGGTGCTTGCCAGGATTCTCGGCACTGCCCACGAACTTCGGCAGCGACAAGCCGCGAGGGAATCGGAATGCCTTTCGGTCTCCATCCTTAGCCGCCTTGTCGATAGCCGGACCACCTGGATACCCGAGACCCAGCAAACGAGCAGTCTTGTCATAGGCTTCACCGGCTGCATCATCAATCGTGGAGCCCAACAGCTGCACGTCGTTAGTCAGCGAAGTGACCTTCAAGATTTCGGTGTGCCCCCCTGAGACCAGCAGTGCCCCGAAAGTTGGCGGCAATACGGTTCCTTCGAGAACGCCAACACCTACGTGAGCAACCAAGTGGTTGATCCCGTACAACGGCTTCCCTGTAGCCAACGCCAGAGCCTTGGCTGCCGAAACTCCAACCATCAGAGCACCGGCCAGGCCTGGACCGCTGGTCACGGCAATGGCGTCAATGTCATCAAGAGTCAGTTCCGCGGTGTCCAGAGCTGACTGCAGGGTGGGCACAAAGGCTTCCAAATGAGCTCGCGCAGCGATCTCGGGAATCACTCCTCCAAAGCGTACGTGCTCATCCATGGAACTGGAGACAGCGTTAGCAAGCAGCCTATTGCCGCGCACGATGCCCACGCCGGTTTCATCGCAGGAAGACTCGATGCCCAGTACTACGGGTTCTGTGTTGCTCATGCGTTGCGTTCTTCCTCTTGTCCTTGCTGGACATCCAGCGGCAGTCTCATAATAAGCGCGTCTACCCCGCCCTTGTAGTAGCCCTTGCGACGGTGAATGGTAGTGAATCCCATGGATTCATACAGACCAATGGCACCGGGGTTATCAAAGCGAACTTCGAGCATCACATCCAATGCATTCTTCTCGCCTGCGGTCTGGATGAGCAATGCCAAAAGCTTGCGTCCCAAGCCTCGCCCTTGGTAGTCCGGGTGCATGGCAATAGTTTGCACATCGGCAATCGGCAAGACCACGCACAGGCCGGCATAGCCGATAACTCGACCAGAGTCTTCATAGACCCAGTAGGTGCGGGTGTCGCGCTGCGCTAGCTCGGATTCGAAACCAGCCAGTGGCCATGCATCCTCGGGAAACAGCTGCTGTTCCAGCTCGTGGACGGCCAGCAGATCCTCGGCAACCATGGGACGCAGGATGACCTGGTTCGCCTCGTTCATCACTTAGCCTGCTTCATGAACGCCGGAACCTGTGCATCGGATTCACGCAGGTACTGCGGCGAAGTGTCAGACAGATCCTTGCCCGCAGCCAGATCGCTTATGCCTCGGCGGACGAGGTAGCCAGCGTTTGCAATCCATTCAAAGGACTCAGGCATGGGCTTGGCCCCGGCTTCTTCCAATTGCTCGGCATAGATTCCGGCGCCAATGCCGTAGACCGGGAATGCAGGAAGGGCTGAAGCAGCTGAAACATGCGGGCCATCAACCATGGCTCCGTCCTGGTCGTAGCGAGCCCAGTACACTTCTTTGCGGCGCGCATCGGAAGCCACAATGAACTGTGCCGGAGCCTCGCCTGCATCCAGCACCTGTTCGGCGAGCGCATGCAAGGACATCACACCATGCACGGGTACCTGCCATACGAAGCCGAAGGTACGCGCGGCAACCAAGCCAACGCGCAGGCCGGTGAACGGGCCCGGCCCTACGCCAACGATAATGCCAGCAAGGTCTTGGCCTTTCTGTCCATGAGCGTCCAAGAGTTCCTTGACGTATGCCGACAGGGTTTCGGTCTGGTCGTTCCCCTTGGATGAAACCCGCTGGTCGACAACTAAACCGGTGGCTTTGTCAACCAGTGCCACCGATGCGTTGGCGGAGGTGTCGATAGCTAAGTAGTTAGGCATGCTTCTCTTCCGTGTGCTGCGCAGTTACTGCAGACAGCAAAGTGTCTTTCAACTGGGCAAAGGTGTCCTCGTCCCAGCGCGGGCCGATCCCCTTCAGGCTAAACAACCGCGGCTCGTCCAGCTCTTCCTCCGATTCTTCCCACGGGTTGGCACTCGGTGCGGCCAGGGCTTCGCGGTCCAGCTGGATTTCCAGACGCGAGTCCGTGAGATGTTCCACCTTGCCCAGCCCCCACTCCACAACGGTGACTGAATCAGCCAGCGTTGATTCGAGATCCAGGGTGTCCACGTCGTCGTGGCCCTTCAAGCGGTAGGCATCCACGTGGATCAGTCCGGGGCCATCGCCTAGCGCCGGGTGCTGGCGGGCCAAAACGAATGTAGGCGAGATGATTCCCTCGCGTACATTCAGTCCCACGCCCAGTGACTGAGTCAGGGTCGTCTTACCAGCGCCCAAGGCCCCGGTAAGAATCACCAAGTCTCCGGCTTTGAGCTGGGCACCAAGAGCTTCCCCCAGCGCTTCGGTAACAGTGAGGTCATCTAGTTGGCAGGAGAATTCCCGCACCGGGTTACTCACCGGCTTCACCCCAGCTGCCTTCGATGTAGTAGCGGGGCACGCGCGGAGAAATGCGGGTTACCACTTCGTAGTTGATGGTGTTCGCCGCATAGGCCCAAGTGTTCACCGACTGCCCGCCTTTACCGAAGATAATCGCCTCGGCGCCGAGGAAGTCCTCAGGCTTGATGTCCGCGCCCAGATCAATGACGCACTGGTCCATGGCGATGCGTCCGCGTACCGGGTAGGTGCGTCCGTTAACTGTTACCGGCGCACCTGTTGCGATGCGCGGCAAACCGTCTGCATAGCCCATGGGGATCAGCCCGAGGTAGGTCTCCGCTTCAGTCTTGTAATTCAGGCCGTAGGACACGCCCTGCCCCGGATGGACCTTCTTGACGTTAGCCACGCGGGTCTTCACTGTCATGGCTGGACGCAGGCCGAAACTTTCTGGCGAGTCGGTTTCAAAGGGGCTCAGGCCATACAAGCCCAACCCCAAGCGCACCATGTCGTGGTGCGAATCAGGTCGCGAAAGGATACCCGGCGTATTGGCGATATGGCGCACTTCAAGATCGAAGCCGGCTGCTTCTACCAGTTCTATGGCCTTGTTGAAGATTTCCAGCTGCTCGTCCGTTTCGGGCCGCTCTGGCTCATCTGCGACCGCGAGGTGGGAGAAGATGCCAACTACGCGCAGCAGTCCTTCTTCTTGGAAGTCGCTGGCGCGGTTCAACAGATCAGGCAGGGCATCCATAGTTGAGCCATTGCGGCCAAGTCCTGTGTCCACCTTGATGTGGATACGTGCCGGTGTCTGCACGGCACGTGCTGCGGCGGCAACGTATTCCAGCTCCCAGCCTGAGACTCCCAGATCAAGACCGGCATCAATGGCGGCCTCGAATGGGGTGTCCTCGGTGTGCAGCCAGGCCATCATGGGAGCATCGATGCCCGCTTCACGCAGGGCGAGAGCTTCCGTGGCATGGGCACACCCGATCCAGCGGGCGCCGCCCTCCAAGGCGGCCTTGGCTACGGGGATAGCTCCATGGCCGTAGGCGTCTGCTTTGACGACGGCCATAACTGCAGCTGGGGCTACAACATCAGAAATCTGCTTGACGTTGTTGCGGATGGCCGACAAGTCAATGACTGCACGACGTTCAAATCCGATAGCCTGTGCACCGCTGGTGCTCTTTGTCAGGTTGCTTTCTTCAAGCGCTTCAGAGTTCACCTATTCATCTTCGCACTTTTCGGTTCCGCTTGCCTTGTTCACCCGTGCGCAGTTCGGCACATAGTGCGAGTTAAAGTCGGAAGGGGCGGACCCAAGCAACTGTGTTGCTGGGTCCGCCCCTTTGAGACGGATGTTTGTCAGGGCTTAGCGCAGAGTCTTCAGCTCGTCGCGGATCTGGGCGAGCAGCTCCAGCTGTGGATCTACTTCTTCCTCTGGCTCTTCTGCACCGGCAGCACGGCGTGCAGCCAGTCGCTCGTTGAGCTTGGTCATTGGCAGAACCAGCGCGAAGTAGACAGCTGCAGCAATCAGCAGGAAGTTGACCAGTGCAGTCAGGAAGACACCGAACTTGATGTCAACGCCGTCAATGGTTAGCAACAAGAAGCTGTCGAAGTTTGGAGATCCAACCAGGGCGGCGATCAATGGCATCAGCACATTATCGACCAAGGCGGTGACTACAGCGCCGAAGGCAGCGCCGATAACAACAGCAACGGCCAGATCGACAACGTTGCCCTTCATAATAAAATCGCGGAAACCTTTTAGCATGGTTAGAGCATACACAGGAAAATCACAGCACGACTACGAATTTGGGCTCCGATCTGTAATAGTTCGGCAAACTCACAGAAATCGTTTGCTTAAATATCAGCTGAAGAAGCCTAGATTTTCCTCAATAGCATCCTGCGCACCGAGTGATCCGCCGCCTTGCGCAGTACTAATTGCGCCCGCCCACGCGTAGGCAAGACGTTTTCCCTGAGGTTCGGCTCGTTAATGCGCTTCCAGATACCGTGAGCAGTTTCCCGTGCCTCGACATCAGTGAGCTGGGCATAGCGGTGGAAGTAGCTGGCAGGGTCGGAGAAGGCACCGGAGCGCAGACGCATGAACCGCTTGATGTACCACTCTTCGATATCCGCGGTACGCGCATCCACGTAGACGGAGAAGTCGAAGAAGTCGCTCAGGGCCAGGCCCACGGTCCCATCGGAACGGGTTCGAGCAGGCTGCAATACGTTCAGTCCCTCGACAATCAATACCTGCGGTGAGCGGATTACGTTGCGCTCCCCCGGGATGATGTCGTAGGTCAGGTGCGAGTAGACCGGAGCGCTTACTTCTGGGGCACCGGACTTTACCGCCGAGACAAAGCGCAGCAGCGCCCGCCGGTCATAGGATTCGGGGAACCCCTTGCGGTGCATGATCCCGCGGCGCTCGAGCTCGGCATTCGGGTACAAGAAGCCATCAGTGGTTATGAGCTGGACATCAGGCGTATGCGGCCAGCGGCGCAGCATTTCCTGCAGTACACGGGCAGTTGTGGACTTCCCCACGGCAACCGAGCCGGCGACGCCGATGACAAAAGGCGTGCGGCTGGTCTGCTCGCCCAAGAAGGTAGTGGTTGCCTGATGCGTCGCGCCGGCACCCTCGACATAAAGCGACAGCAGGCGGCTCAGTGGCAGGTAGACGTCCCGGACCTCTTGCAAGTCCAGCTGGTCGCCGAGGCCGCGTAGCCGCTCAATGTCCGAGTAGTTCAGCGGCTGTTCCATTTGATTGGACAGGCGCGCCCATGTCTCGCGCTCCAGTTCAACGAAAGGCGAGATAGGCGTTTCAAGTGTTCCGTGTGGTTCCACGAGGGTAAATTCTGCCAAGAATATGCTCCACATCCCAATTAACAACATCAACAAGGCAATTGGATTAGTCAAAAAACGGCCGACTGGTGATCTAAGACATAGGTAATTTTGAGTGCTCCGACACGATTATTCCCATCGATGGGCATTGAACCGGTAGGATTTTTCCCATGTGCGGAATTGTTGGATATGCAGGAACCTCGAGCCAGGTCGCCGATCATGGCGCCCTCGACGTTCTAATTGAAGGTTTGCGTCGGTTGGAATACCGCGGCTACGACTCGGCTGGTGTCGCTGTTGTTGCCGATGGCGCCATTCATTCTCGTAAGAAGGCCGGCAAGCTGGTCAATCTGGAAAATGAAATTGCCGAGTCCCCATTGCCTAAGTCGATGACCGGCATTGGGCATACCCGTTGGGCAACCCACGGTGGTCCGAGCGATCAGAACGCTCACCCACACCTGGCCGATGGTGGCAAGCTTGCCATGATCCACAACGGAATTATTGAAAACTTCGCCGGCATCAAGGCCGGCTTGGCAGCCGAGAGCGTTGAATTCCTCTCGGATACCGATACCGAGGTTGCCGCAGCTCTGCTGGGCAAGCTCTACAGCTCCGAGGCCGAAGGCGATTTGACCCGCGCCATGCAGCTTGCTGTTCAGCAGCTCGAAGGTGCTTTCACCCTCTTGGCAGTTCACCAGGACCACCCAGGTGTTGTCGTTGCGGCTCGCCGCAACTCCCCTCTGGTTCTCGGTCTGGGCGATGGCGAAAACTTCCTGGGTTCGGATGTCTCCGGCTTCATCGACTTCACCCGTCGTGCCGTAGAACTGGGCCAGGACCAGATCGTAACCATCACCCCGGATAACCATTCCATCACCGACTTCGACGGCAACCCGGCCGAAGGCAAGGAATTCACCGTTGACTGGGATGCAGCCAGCGCTGAAAAGGGCGGCTTCCCATCCTTCATGGAGAAGGAAATCTTCGACCAGCCTGCAGCTGTTGCCGACACCCTGCTGGGCCGCTCGGACGCTGATGGCCGACTGACCCTGGACGAACTGCGTATCGCTCCAGAGGAACTGGCCGAAATCTCCAAGATTGTTGTTCTTGCTTGCGGCACCTCGGCATATGCCGGCTCCGTGGCCAAGTACGCTATCGAGTCCTGGTGCCGTATCCCGGTAGAAGTTGAGCTCTCCCACGAGTTCCGCTACCGCGAGCCAATCGTGGACGAAAAGACCCTGATCGTTTCGATCTCCCAGTCCGGCGAAACCATGGACACCTTGATGGCTGTGCGTTACGCCAAGGAGCAGGGCGCCAAGACCATGTCGATCTGCAACACCAACGGATCGACCATCCCACGCGAATCGGATGCGGTGCTGTACACCCACGCTGGTCCGGAAATTGCTGTGGCTTCCACCAAGGCATTCCTGGCACAGATCACCGCAACCTACCTGCTGGGCCTGTATCTGGCGCAGCTGCGCGGCAACCTGTTCCAGGGCCAGATCAAGGACATCCTTGCCGACCTGGGCAAGATCCCTTCCAAGATCCAGGACGTCTTGGACCGCGCGGAAGAGATCAAGGATCTGGCACGCAACATGTCAGATGCCAACTCCGTGCTGTTCCTGGGCCGCCACGTAGGCTACCCGGTAGCAATGGAAGGCGCCTTGAAGCTCAAGGAAATCGCCTACATCCATGCTGAAGGCTTCGCCGCTGGCGAGCTGAAGCACGGCCCTATCGCCCTGATCGACGATGGCCAGCCAGTGTTCGTCGTAGTTCCTTCCCCTCGTGGTCGCGACTCGCTGCACTCCAAGGTTGTCTCCAATATCCAGGAAGTGCGCGCCCGTGGCGCTAAGACCCTGGTTATTGCCGAAGATGGCGATGCTGCGGTCAAGGACTTCTCCGAGTGGGTCTTCTACGTGCCAGAAACCCCAACCCTGCTGATGCCTCTGCTGGCCACCGTGCCACTGCAGATCTTCGCTTGCGAACTGGCATCCGCCAAGGGCTTCGATGTCGACCAGCCACGCAACTTGGCCAAGTCGGTGACCGTGGAGTAATCCACCGAGCACCAGAATTGCGGGCATTCCCTTTCCGGGAATGCCCGCAATTTTTATGCCCTGCAAGCACTGGATAAACTGATAGGCATGATTGCAGGAATTGGAGTGGACATCGTTGATGTGCCGCGTTTTGGCCGCCAGCTCGAGAAGACTCCACGCTTGCGTGAACGGCTCTTCACCGAAGAAGAGCGGGGCCTGCCCCTGCGATCCCTGGCGGCCCGCTTCGCGGCCAAGGAAGCCATCGCCAAGGCGCTGGGAGCTCCTGCGGGCATGAACTGGCAGGACTGCACTATCCGCAAAGATGAAGCCGGTGATCCCCAGGTTCACAACACTGGTTCAGTGGCCGCTGCCAGCGAGCTGCGTGGCATCAAATCATGGCATCTGACCATGTCCCACGATGGAGATATGGCTATCGCAATGGTGGTTGCAGAACGCTAGGCACCAACGCCACGACGAAAGAATAACGACACGCATCTCATTAAATAGGGCATCGCACAGGTGCCTTGAGTATTGTTTGTCTTATGATTCCTGTCTACAGTGTTGCGCAAATTCGTGCGGTTGAAGCCCAGGAGAACTCCAAGCGGGGCGAGACCAGCTTAATGAAGCAAGCAGCCGCCCATTTGGCTTCAACGGCAGTCGCCATGCTGACCGAGAATTCCAGCGCCGATCCGGCTTCCGTGGTGGCGCTTATCGGCCCGGGCAACAACGGTGGAGATGGCTTGTATGCACTGGCAGAGCTCCAACTGCAGAAGATTTCCACTCTGGCTCTGCAGTGCCACGAACAGATCCATGCCGAAGGTGCTGCAGCATATCAAGCTGCCGGCGGTACCGTGCTGGACCTCTCCGACGGTCAAGGCGAATTAGCTAATGCCTCGCTCATTATTGACGCCATCTACGGCCTTGGATACCGTGCCGGCTCTGATTTGCCGAAGCTTCCTGCTGGCGCACGGGTGCTGGCCTGCGATATTCCTTCAGGCCTGGATCCTGAAACGGGCGTTGCGCAGGACTCTGTTCTTCGCGCAGAACGCACGGTAACTTTCGGTGCCATGAAATCCGGTCTTCTGTCTGTAGACGGACCGCTGGTTACCGGTGACATTACCGTGGCAGATCTCGAATTCGACTTTTCTTCCGTCCAAGCTGGAACGCAGCTTGTGGACGAGGTGGCCACTCGCGAGCTGCTGGACCAGCACCGCTCTTGGCGGGATGCCGGACGGCACAAGTACCAGCGTGGAGTTCTGGGACTCATCGCCGGTTCCGGCCTTTATCCCGGAGCTGCTCAGCTGACCGCCAAGGCCGCTGTAGCCTGCGGCGTCGGATTGCTTCGCACCCACGTGCCAGAATCCATTCAGCCGCTCATGGCCGTCGCCGTGCCGGAGTCCGTGCCACTGGATGATGAGCAGATCAAGGAAGCGCTGTCTTCCTCCCGCCGTCAGATTCACGGCAAGGGCGCCAAGATCAAGGCTTGGGCCATTGGCCCGGGCTTGGATGGACGCACTCCCCCGACTGGCGCCATCGCTGATGTCTTTGCCAGCCCGCAGCCGGCCGTCATTGACGCGTCCGGATTGGAAGTCGTTCCTGCCGGCCCAAGCGAGCAGCCTCGCGTGCTGACGCCTCATGCCAAGGAACTGCGCATGCTGCTCAGCCGCGCTGGAGTGAAGATCACTCCCGATGAGATTTCCCAGGACCCGATTCGCTGGACCCGGTGGGCCGCCCTGGCATACAACGCCGTGGTCCTGCTCAAGGGACCAACCAGCTACATTGTGGCCCCCAATGGCGACAGCCTGATGGTGAGCCACTCGGCACCAGAATTGGCCACTGCAGGCAGCGGCGATGTCCTGACCGGCATCCTGGGCTACATGCTCTCCGACAGCTCGCTCACGGGCACCGAAGGCCTGCGAACCGTGCCTAACCGCCGCATGATGGAACTGACCGCGTGTGCCGCTTACATTCATGGCCACCTGGGCCGGGTGACCGCTTCAGAGGGAACTGTCAATGCTTCGCGCCTGATCGAGAACCTGCCTAAGGTCATGAAGCAGTTCGGCTTCTAGGCTCTGGGTCCCTCTAGAGGCCGCCAGAAACTTTGAGAACGCTGCCGGTGGTGTAGGCGGCTTCGCTAGACAATAGCCAAGCCACCGCACCGGCTACTTCTGTCGGCTTGCCTGCGCGTCCCATCGGGATCGTCTCGGCGATTTGCGCAGGGCGCTGTGGATCCTTATGGAATTCAGTCCAAAGCGTTCCCGGGCTAACCGCATTCACTCGGATGCCGTCCTTAGCCAGTTCCTTGGACAGTCCCACTGTCAAGGCTTCTACTCCGGCCTTGGCTGCAGCGTAATGCACGTACGTGAAGGGGCTTCCGGATTCAGCCGCCACCGATGAAATGTTCACGATTGCACCACCGCCATGTGACCGGAGCAGGGGCAGCGCATATTTAATGCAGGTAATTGGGCCCAGAAGGTTCACGTTCAGATCCGCGGCGATATCGGTCAACTCGTTGTCTGCCAGATTTCCGATGGCCGTCGCTGATCCCGCGTTGTTTACCAGTCCTTCAAGTTCCCCAATGTCCTTCACTCGGGCGAAGAACCTTGCCACTGATTCTTCATTGGCGCAGTCGATCTGCAGGACATGGCAAATCGCGCCGAGCTCACGGACTTTATCTGCCACTGCCTGCGCCGATTTCTCATCCTGCCTGTAGCCGATGATCAAGTTGCGGTCGGTGGCTAGACGCAGCGCAATCGCGGCTCCTAACCCACGACCACCGCCGGTGACCACAGTGTATGCCATGCGGCTCCCCCTCTCTTGCAGTTGCGGTCGCGTACCGCAGCTAGCTTCAGGAAGCCTGTACCGGAATCGAGGTAGTTGCCGGAGCCATGTTGCCCAGCTCGAAGTATTCACCCGGACCGGTAACAGTCCAGCCCTGATTCCGCCATTCAGGGCGGTCCAGGACGTTGCGCCCGTCAATCAGCTGCTTGTTGGCCACTAGATCCGCCAGATCCGACGGATTCAGTTCGCGGAATTCATTCCATTCGGTCAGCACCAAGGTCAGGTCCGCATCCTTCGCCGCTTCCTTGAAGGAATCAACGTAGTTCAAGCGCGGGAAACGGCCGGCAGCGTTGGCGTTGCCTTCTGGGTCGTAGACCGAGACTTCAGCGCCCTCGTTGTACAGGCGGACGGCGATATCCAGTGCTGGCGAGTCCCGCACATCATCGCTGTTCGGCTTGAAAGTCACGCCGAGTACGCAGACATGCTTGCCTGCCAGCTCATTGCCCAGCATGTGCGAGGCCAGCGAGACCACGCGGTCACGGCGTCGCAAATTGATCTGGTCGACTTCAGCCAAGAAGCCCATGGTCTGGCTCAGGCCAAGTTCGCTGACGCGTGCTTGGAGGGCTCGAATGTCCTTGGGCAGGCAACCGCCACCGAAGCCCACTCCAGCGTTCAGGAAACGGCGTCCAATGCGCTTATCGTGGCCAATGGCGTCGGCAAGGACCTTAATGTCGCCGCCTACGGTTTCAGTCACCTCCGCAAAGGCGTTGATGAAAGAAATCTTGGTAGCCAGGAAGGCGTTGGCTGCAACCTTGACCAGTTCTGCAGTCTCCAGGTCCGTGGCGATCTCCGGAGTATCCAAGGCAAGGATCGGTGCATAGACTTTGCGCAGCAGTTCCAGTCCGTGTTCATGCTCCAGGCCGTAGACCAGGCGATCGGGGCGCAGGGTATCCTGGACGGCGAAGCCTTCTCGAAGGAACTCCGGATTCCATGCCAGCGCGATGCTGCTTCCGTTCTTGGCGTCTTGGGCAATTTTCTCGCTCAGCCGGCGTGCGGTGCCTACCGGCACGGTGGACTTCCCGACAATCAGCGCTTCGCCGGTGATGTGCTCCAGCAGCGAATCCACAGCACCGTCTACGTAGGACATGTCTGCGGATTGCGAGTCGGCGCGCTGCGGGGTGCCCACGGTGATGAAGTGGATATCCGCGCCGGCAGCGACTTCTGCGTAGCTGTCGGTGAAGCGCAGGCGTCCGGAGGCCACATGCTTGCGCAGCAGTTCTGGCAGGCCTGGCTCGTGGAAGGGCAGAACGCCAGCGGCCAGTGCTTCCAGCTTGGCTTTGTCTACGTCCAGTCCAATGACTTCATAGCCCAGTTCAGCCATGCAGGCGGCATGGGTTGCACCGAGGTAGCCGGTGCCGATCACGCTGATGCGTAAAGTCACGAAAGTCCTTCTCTCCGAGAACGCGAACCGATATCAGTTTCTATTAGTTAGCATGCCACACCCCCGCAGCGTGTTCCGGCGTGGAACGCGCTGCGGGGGTGTGAGTTTTCTTGATATTTACGTGTTGGTTGCTGGGAAGCTACTGGGCCTAGAGGGCCAGATGCTCCTTGACCGATCCTGCCAGAGCTTCGGCTTCGGCCTGGGCCTGCTCGTGGGTAGCTGCCTCGACCATGACGCGAACTACTGGCTCGGTCCCCGATGGACGCAGCAGCACACGGCCGGTGGTGCCCAAGCGTGCCTCAGCAGCGGCAATTGCCCGCTGCAGCGGTTCGCATTCTGGAACGCTGGCCTTGTCTACGCCGCGTACGTTGATCAGCACCTGTGGCAGGACGGTCAGCACGGCAGCAAGTTCCTTCAGGGTCTTGCCGGTAGCCTTCACGCGGGCCGCGATCATCAGGCCGGTCAGCACGCCGTCGCCGGTGGTGGCGTGCTTGGAGAAGATCACGTGGCCGGATTGCTCGCCACCCAGGGAGTAATCGCCTTCGCGCATGCCTTCGAGCACGTAGCGGTCACCCACGCCGGTCTGCTTAACAGTGATGCCTGCTGCTTCCATGGCCAGGGTCAGGCCGAGGTTGCTCATCACGGTGGCAACCAGGGTGTTGTCCTTGAGTTCGCCGCGGTCCTTCATGTCCAGTGCCATGACGGCCATGATCTGGTCACCGTCGACGACGGTGCCTTCATGGTCTACTGCGAGACAGCGGTCAGCGTCGCCGTCGTGCGCGATGCCCAGGTCCGCGCCGTGCTCCAGCACAGCGGCCTGCAGCTTCTCCAGGTGGGTGGAGCCGTAGCCGTCATTGATGTTGATGCCGTCTGGATCTGCGCCAATCACGACGATCTCTGCGCCGGCAGCCTTGAACACCTCTGGGGAGCAGCCCGAAGCAGCGCCGTGGGCGCAGTCCAGAACTACCTTCATGCCATCCAGCCGGTTGGGCAGGGCATGCAGCAGGTGCATGATGTAGCGGTCCTCAGCGTCGGCGAAACGCGAGACTCGACCTACCTCACCGCCGGTTGGACGTGGCTTTGGCATCTTCAAGCAGGCTTCGATGGCATCTTCCAGCGCATCGTCCAGCTTTTTGCCGCCACGGGCCAAGAACTTAATACCGTTATCCGGAGCCGCGTTGTGCGAAGCGGAGATCATGACACCGAAATCGGCGTTCAGGTCCCCTACCAGGAATGCCGCCGCAGGAGTCGGCAGCGTGCCGGCATCCATGACGTCTACGCCGGAGGCGGCCAGGCCGGCCTCAATTGCGGCAGACAGGAAGTCACCACTGATGCGCGGGTCCTTGGCAACCACAGCGACCGGCTTGTAGCCGTCCTCTGGCTGGCTCAAGCCCAGCACCACCGATGCCGCCTGCGCCAGTTCCAGCGCGAGCTCGGGAGTTAACAGTTCGTTTGCTTTTCCTCGGACCCCATCGGTCCCAAATAACCTTGCCATCGCCTTCAATCATATGCCCTCTGCATTGATTTATACGGCTTAAAGTCCCGCATTGGCAGTGAGATGAGAAAAGATTAATGGGATCTTGCAGTCTTCGGCGTTAAAAGGCCAAAGGCCCCGGCGTCCTTTGCAGGATGCCAGGGCCTTTGGAAAGACCTTGGAGCAAGGTTTAGCGCTTCGAGAACTGCGAAGCCTTACGTGCCTTCTTCAGACCAGCCTTCTTGCGCTCGATGACGCGTGCGTCACGAGTCAAGTAGCCAGCCTTCTTCAGGGTAGCGCGGTTTGCATCGCGATCGATCTCGTTCAGCGAGCGAGCGATACCCAAACGCAGTGCACCGGCCTGGCCGGAAATGCCGCCACCGTTGATACGAGCGATAACGTCGTAAGCACCCTCAAGACCAAGGATCTTGAAAGGCTCGTTGACGTCCTGCTGGTGCAGCTTGTTAGGGAAGAAGTTCTCCAGGGTGCGACCGTTAACGGTCCACTTGCCGGTGCCTGGTACCAGGCGAACGCGGGCGATAGCCTGCTTGCGACGGCCAACTGCTGCACCTGGAACGGTCAGCGGAGCGCGCTCGGTTTCGGCAACTACAGCCGAAGCAGAGGTCTCGGTGGTGTAAGTCGAAGGGGTCTCGCCTTCGAATTCAGTGGTTTCTTCAGCGTTCTGAGCCACGATAATCTCCTATTAAGTATTTCTTCTCGGGGCCAGGACTACTGAGCGACCTGGGTGATTTCCAGTGCCTTTGGCGACTGAGCAGCGTGTGGGTGCTCGGCGCCGCGGTAGACCTTCAGCTTCGACAGCTGGGCATCGGAAAGCTTGTTCTTAGGCAGCATGCCCTTGATGGCCTTCTCAACAGCCAGTACTGGGTTCTTTTCCAGCAAGTCTGCGTAGTTGATGCTCTTCAGGCCACCTGGGAAACCGGAGTGGCGGTAAGCGCGCTTGTTCAGCAGCTTCTTACCGGTCAGTGCAACCTTGTCTGCATTGATGATGATGACATGGTCGCCCATGTCCATGTGTGCAGCATAGGTTGGCTTGTGCTTGCCGCGCAGCAGGGTTGCGGCCTGGACGGCGAGACGGCCGAGTACTACGTCGGTGGCGTCAATGACAAACCACTGACGAGTCTGGTCAGCCGGCTTTGGGGTGTACGTACGCACAGTAATTGCCTTACGTTGATTCGTTTCTGGTCAAACAGTCGCTTGGCTGAAGGCGGTGAGATCCCCCAGTGACAGGCACTGTCGTGTTGTTCTTGTGTTTAGACCAGTACGCCAGGTGAGGACTGATGATAACCGGCCGTCCATATATTGTTCGCACACCCAGCAGACCAGCGACTATGCAACTAAGCCGTCACGCTTGGGCGTGTAGTGTCGAACGTGGACATACACAACTCATAAAAGTTTAGCGGATTAAAGTGTTTCCGGCCAAAAAAGCATGTACGTCGTGAGCAACAACACCCTTAAGATCCCGGGGATTATCGGTTAATCAGCTTTCCATGCAGGCTTCGTCAACTTCGGCTTCGGTTCGCCGTGCGCGGGTCAGAAGTGCTCGTTCTGCCAGTTCTTCAGCCTCTGGGTAGTAGACCTCTTCGAGGACCAGAGCCCGCGGGTGCGAAAGCTTGGTCTTGGAGTCGCGGACCATCTGTTCCAGCCGCTGGGCCAGGAACCCCGGTTGCTCACGCCCATCCCCCACCATCATCGCGGCACCGATTAGCGCACGGACCATGTTGTGGCAGAAGGCATCGGCCTTCAAATGGGCCAGCACCAAGCCGTCGGCTCCGCGGGTGAAGGTGAATTCCTGCAGGGTACGAATGGTCGTGGCATGCGGACGGGGCTTGCAGTAGGTCAAGAAGTCGTGGCGGCCCAGCACGCTTTGCGCCTCGCGATTCATCGCCTCGACATCCAGCTCTTCACGGTGCCACGTGGTCAGGTGGCGGGTCAGTGGATCCCAGCGCTGCTGCCCATCGGCAATCCGGTAGGAGTAGCGGCGGGCCAGCGCAGAGAAGCGGGCATCGAAGCCTTCTGGTGCGCGTTCGGCTTCATGCACCCAAACGGCACCATCTTGACGGCCAAGGATGCCGTTGATGCGGCGTACGAGCGCAGGACCGGGAGCCAAGGGCGCCTTGCGTGGCAGTCCCGCGTATTCTTCCTCGGTCAAATCGAAGTGCACCACCTGGTGGCGGGCATGCACACCTGCATCGGTGCGTCCGGCAACAACCACGCGCACGCGGCGCCGGATCATCATTTCCAGGGCCTCTTCAACCAGCTGCTGCACGCCCAAGACATTGGGCTGGCGAGCCCAACCGCTATAGGCGGCACCGTCGTATCCGAGCACCATGCGCATGCGGATCCATGCTGGTGCTGCAGTGGCCCCCAATGCGGTGGTGCCCATTGGATCGATGCTTTCTGGCTGAGTACTCATGTATTCAATTATGCGTAAGCAGACGCGCAACCGTCGAATCAAGTGCCCGCCTTCACGCCGTTATCCACAGGCGCCAAAACGAGAGCTGCTGCCGGGAGTAGCCTATGTGCATTCCACGGACCTGCCGCGCATGCGGCTGGTTCACTAGCAACGTTCTAAGGACTCGCCATGTTCAGGAATGCAGTTAGCTTTATCGCGATATCAGTTGCTGTCCCGCTCTGCTTAAGCGGCTGCAGTTCGGGACAGCTGAGCACAAAGCAATCATGCGCCCTCATTAATGAACTGGCCGTAGAACATTCCATCGAGGAAAAGTGGGCCCTGGCATATATGGGAATTCTTGCGCAGAATTCACAACCTGCGATTGAGGCTATGGAAACAGCCATCGGCATCCACCGGGAAGTCTCCGAGCAAACTGGCAATAGGCACTTGCGCACTGCATTGCGGTCCGAAATCGAAAACTACCAAGACTTCATTGACCTCATTGCCAATCGCTACTTTGACGATCCAACGCTCGCGTCAGACGTTGAGGCAACCGAGGGCGGACTGCAAGATCAATACACCGACTATGTGCGTGAAACGTGCCCAGCTTCCGCTTCTGAACCTGATCCGTCCGCTTCTTAGGAACCCGCTGCTTGCCGATCCGCTCATGTCATACACTGCCTGCAATAACTCCTGATTATAGAATAAACAGGTACTTATCGGTGCCTCACGTGCTGGGCCATCGGATCATCATCGTCTAAGGATCTCCATGTTGAAAAAGTTCGCGGCATCTTCCGCTGCGCTCACCCTTGCATCTGTCATGCTCACTGGTTGCAGTGCAGGCAAAATGTCCACCGAGGAAACCTGCGTTTACATCAACGACCAGGTGGCTGAACGCGAACTGCAGAAGAAGGCGGAGGACTCCAGCGCTGAGCTCTTGGCTGGCGATACATCGGCTTATGCCGAGATCATGAACGAGTTTGATTCCATCCTGGGCGAAGCCGCTGAGAACACGAAGGACAACAAGCTTGCCACGTCCTTGAATGCGGCATCGGAGCAGACCAAGAAAATGGCTGGCCTGATGGCTGAGGGCAACAGCAGCAACATGATGGAAATTTCGCAGAAGATCGCCGAACTGGATACGACTGAAGCTTCCGAGGCTACCGAATACCTGAATACGGCTTGCCCGGACATGGATTCGTTCAGCTAGGCAATTCCAAGATGCGGATGCCCCTGCCCTCCAACTGACGGGCAAAATCACCCGCGTCTTCACGCAAACAGGCATAAAAAAGATTCCCGTTGGTTCCTTGCGGATCCAACGGGAATCTTTTTCGGCTTTGCAGGCAGAGAGCATTAGCTCGAAGGGGCTTAGGCCTCTTCGGTCTCAGCAGCCTTCTCGGCAGCCTTGGTGGCTTCCTTGACGACAGCCTGCTTTGGCGAAACTGGCTCCATCACGAGCTCGATAACAGCCATAGGAGCGTTGTCGCCCTTGCGGTTACCGATCTTGGTGATGCGGGTGTAGCCACCCTCGCGGTTTGCCATTGCTGGTGCGATGTTCTCGAACAGTTCGTGAACGATCGACTTGTTGGTGCGCGAACGCGAAGCGATGACGGCCTGGACGCGGCGACGCGAAGCCAGGTCTCCGCGCTTAGCGAAGGTGATCAGGCGCTCTGCGTGTGGACGCAGACGCTTGGCACGGGTCAGGGTGGTGGTGATCTTCTTGTTCTCGAAGAGCTGTGCCGACATGTTAGCGAAAATCAATCGCTCATGTGCTGCACTGCCGCCGAGACGCGGACCCTTGGTAGGGGTAGGCATTGTGGTTCTCCTAGATGAATAACCCGTACTGGACGAATATTTCGTTCAGTCGGATGAAGTAGTGTGTCGCTAGACGCGGGTCTTACAGACCTTCGTCGTATTCGTCGCCATCGTCGATGGCGCTACGAGCGGCCAGATCGAAGCCTGGAGGGGAATCCTTCAGGGCCAGACCCAGTTCAACCAGCTTGGCCTTGACTTCGTCAATGGACTTCGCACCGAAGTTGCGGATGTCCATCAAGTCGGCCTCGGAGCGGGTTACGAGTTCACCCACA
The DNA here is from genome assembly GCF_044743275.1 of Glutamicibacter sp. NPDC087661. Taxonomy (NCBI): domain Bacteria; kingdom Bacillati; phylum Actinomycetota; class Actinomycetes; order Micrococcales; family Micrococcaceae; genus Glutamicibacter; species Glutamicibacter sp. NPDC087661. The sequence goes on along the minus strand of NZ_JBIUWE010000001.1, from coordinate 335,249 downwards.
GAGTGGATGCCCTCACGCTTCAAGCAGTTGTACGAACGAACGGTGAGTTCCAGATCCTCGATCGGCAGCGCCATGTCAGCAGCCATAGCTGCATCGGTTGGCGATGGACCGATTTCGATACCTTCAGCCTGAGTGTTCAGTTCGCGGAACAAACCGAACAGCTCAACCAGGGTGGTACCTGCGGATGCAACTGCATCGCGCGGGGTGATCGATTCCTTGGTCTCCACGTCAACGATCAAACGATCGAAGTCGGTGCGCTGCTCGACACGGGTTGCTTCCACGCGGAAGGTCACCTTCAACACTGGGGAGTAGATCGAATCAACTGGGATTCGACCGATCTCGCCATCAATGTTCTTGTTCTGAGCGGCAGACACATAGCCACGGCCGCGCTCAATGGTCAGTTCCATGTCGAACTTGCCATTGGCGTTGAGGGTGGCGATGTGCAGATCAGGGTTGTGGAACTCCACACCTGCTGGAGGGGTGATGTCCGCTGCAGTAACGATGCCCGGGCCCTGCTTGCGCAGGTAGGCAACGACTGGCTCGTCGTGCTCGGAAGATACCGACAGGTTCTTGATGTTCAAGACCAGTTCGGTGACATCTTCCTTGACACCGGCTACGGTGGTGAACTCGTGCAGTACACCGTCAATTCGAACACTGGTGACAGAAGCACCAGGAATCGAAGAGAGCAGAGTACGGCGGAGCGAGTTACCAAGGGTGTAGCCAAAGCCTGGCTCCAGTGGTTCGATAACGAACCGGGAGCGGTTTTCGGCAACTACTTCTTCGGTCAGGGTTGGGCGCTGCGTAATGAGCACTTACATTTCCTTTCAGCGAGCGTCCGCTATATGACGCCTCACGGGGGTGGAAACGACGGTAGCCTGAGGTGGCCGTTCGTCTTTTTGCAGGCTAATAAGTCCAAGATAGTCACCGGAGCACCCACGAGTGAATGCTTCGGTGACTTCTTAGGCTAAGCCTAGCGAATCAATTAGACGCGGCGACGCTTCGATGGGCGGCAACCGTTGTGAGCGCTTGGGGAAACATCCTGGATGGATCCAACCTCAAGGCCAGCAGCCTGCAGCGAACGGATCGCGGTTTCGCGTCCCGAGCCTGGGCCCTTGACGAAAACGTCAACCTTGCGCATGCCGTGCTCTTGAGCGCGCTTTGCAGCGGACTCAGCAGCCATCTGGGCAGCGTATGGGGTCGACTTGCGCGAACCCTTCATGCCTACCTCGCCGGCCGAAGCCCACGAGATAACAGCGCCAGTCGGATCGGTGATCGATACGATGGTGTTGTTGAAGGTGCTCTTGATATGCGCCTGTCCCTGCGCAATATTCTTTTTGTCCTTGCGACGCGGCTTACGTACCGCTCCACGAGTCTTTGGGGGCATTTCTTCTCCTACGAAAAAAGTATTTGAACTAGATCGCTAAGATTTAGCGAGTCTTCTTCTTACCTGCGACGGTACGCTTCGGGCCCTTACGGGTACGTGCGTTGGTCTTGGTGCGCTGACCGCGGACCGGCAGGCCCTTACGGTGACGAATACCTTCGTAGGATCCGATCTCAACCTTGCGGCGAATGTCAGCCTGAACCTCACGGCGCAGGTCACCTTCAACCTTGTAGGTGCCTTCGACGAAGTCGCGCAGCTGCACGAGCTGGTCATCGGTGAGATCCTTGACGCGAGTGTCCGGGCTGATGCCGGTCGCTGCGATGGTCTCTTCTGCACGGGTCTTGCCCACGCCGTAGATGTAAGTCAGCGCGATAATTACGCGCTTCTCGCGTGGAATGTCCACGCCTGCTAAACGAGCCAAGTGGCTACCTTTCAACGAACGGAGGTCTGGAGCAGTACCTTCCGTGATTGCTCACGGCCCCGGCCTCCGAATCCGGGGGTACACCAGGACTTTCGTCCTAGCTGATACTGCCTAATTGACTACGCGTGGGAATCCCGTAAAAACGGAATTAGCCCTGACGCTGCTTGTGGCGTGGGTTCTCGCAGATCACCATGACCACGCCGTTACGACGGATCACCTTGCACTTGTCGCAGATCGGCTTCACGCTAGGGTTAACCTTCAAGGCTTTGTCCTTTTGCGGTTGCAGTTAAATGTGGAGCAGTAAAAAGCTTTGTCCAAGAACATCCTTCAGCGGCCGTAGCACAAGATTGCGCTTCGCACGCTGGGAAAGTCTTGGATTCTGCAGATTTACTTGTAGCGGTAAACGATGCGACCTCGGTTGAGGTCGTATGGGCTCATTTCAACCTGCACTCGGTCCTCTGGGAGGATTCGAATGTAGTGCTGACGCATCTTACCCGAGATAGTGGCGAGCACTACGTGTCCATTCGGCAGCTCCACGCGGAACATCGCGTTCGGCAGTGCTTCCGAGACGGTGCCCTCTACCTGGATGACGCCTTCCTTCTTGCCCATTTTCCCCGCTAACTTTTTTTGTTGGCAATTTCCACCAACAAGTAATTGGTTCTGGTCCTTGATCCCTGTACCGAAAACCCGAGGGTTTTAGGCGCAATTAAATCAGGAACCAACAAACAACGATACGGCATTAGTCCACACAGTGCCAATCGTTCATTGACATTTAAAATGTTAGATCCAGCACGCCACAGCCATGTGGCGTACTGGATCCGATGATTTCCAGGCTGGTGCTAGCCCTGGATCGGCGATGGGGTGACGCCGAATGGGGCCAGCCCGGCCGCTCCCCCATCGTGCGCGGTCAATACCCAGATGCCGCCCATGTGGAATGCCACGGTGTGCTCCCACTGCGAGGCGTTGGACTTGTCGTTGGTGACAACAGTCCAGTCGTCTTCCAGCACGGAGGTTTCGATACCACCGCGAACCAGCATTGGCTCGATGGCCAAGCACATGCCCGGCTTGATGCGCGGGCCTCGGTGCCCGGAGTTGTAGTTCAGCACATCCGGTGCCATGTGCATCTGCGAACCGATGCCATGGCCGCAGTAATCCTCGAGGATGCCCAGCTCGTCGCCTGGCTGGCTGGTGACGAAGTCATCGATGGCCTGGCCGATCTGGCCGATGAAGCGTGCGTTGGCCGCCGCGGCGATGCCGGCCCACATGGCCTGCTCTGTGATGTCGCTCAGGCGCTGGTCAGCTGGGTCGATGTTCTCGCCCACCAGCACGGTGCGTGCCGAGTCGGAGTGCCAGCCGTCGATGATGGCGCCGCCATCGATCTTCAGCACGTCGCCGTCCTTCAGCTCGTAGTCCGATGGGAAGCCGTGGACTACCTCGTGATTGACCGAAGCGCAGATATTCGCTGGGAAGCCATGGTAGCCAAGGAAGTTGCTGGTCGCGTTATGGCGTTCGAGCACCTTGCCAAAGGCCTGGTTGATCTCTTCGGTCCGCACCCCGGGCCGAGCCATCGCAACGGCTTCGTCCAGCGCTTCAGCCAGCACCAATCCGGCCTGGCGCATCTTCAGGATCTCGGAGTTGGATTTGTACTCGATTTTCGGCTGTCCTAAAGCCAATGCGATTCCCCTGCCTCAAAGTGTGATGTCCTTGCCGCGTGCCGCTGCCGGCAACCGCAAGGTCCATCAATGCAAAAAGTGCGCAGGGACCGGGCTGCAACATCCATTGTTGCTGCACGGTCCCTGCGCGATGTAACGCTTGTGTCTAGGCGTTGACGTTCAACGCTGCAAGAACACGCTCGGTGACTTCGTCGATAGCGCCCAGGCCGTCGACCTTGCGCACGATGCCGCGTTCCTCGTAGCGCTCCACAACGACGCGAGTCTCGTCGTTGTACAGGCCCAGGCGGTGGCGGATGACCTCTTCGGTGTCATCGGCGCGGCCTTCGATCTGCGCACGCTTCAGCAGACGGGCTACCAGCTCGTCGTCATCAGCGGTCAGCTGCAGCACTGCGTCCAGGGCAATGCCCTTGTTGGCCAGCATCGCATCCAGCGCGTCCACCTGCGCACTGGTGCGCGGGTAGCCATCGAGCAGGAAGCCCTTGGCGACATCGTCCTGGTTCAGGCGGTCTTCAACCATGTTGTTGGTGACCGAATCAGGTACAAAGTCTCCGTTGTCAATGTACTTGCTGGCTTCGAGACCCAGCGGGGTGCCGCCCTTGACGTTGGCACGGAAGATGTCGCCGGTCGAGATGGCGACAATGTCCAAGCGCTCGGAGATCTTTACGGCCTGGGTGCCTTTGCCGGCACCGGGTGGTCCAATAATAAGCAGTCGACTCATCGCAGAAGCCCTTCATAGTTCCGTTGCTGCATTTGAGCATTGATTTGCTTGACGGTTTCCAAACCCACACCAACCATAATCAGGATCGATGTACCGCCAAATGGGAAGCTTTGGTCAGCGTTGAACAGCACGAAGGCAATCAGCGGGATCAACGCAACGAACGCAAGGTACAACGCGCCCGGGAAGGTAATACGGGAAATCACGTACTGCAGGTAATCGGCGGTCGGACGACCAGCACGAATGCCCGGAATGAATCCGCCGTACTTCTTCATGTTGTCGGCGACCTCTTCAGGGTTGAAGGTAATCGCAACATAGAAGTAGGTGAAGCCGATGATCATCAAGGTGTACACCAGCATGTACCACGGCGATGAAGTCGCCGAGTGCTCCTGCAGCCACATCGCCCACTGGGGCAAGGTGCCATCATCGTTCTGGTTGAACTGAACGATCATCTGCGGCAAAGCCAGGATGGAGCTGGCGAAGATCACTGGGATCACGTTCGCCATATTCAGCTTCAAAGGAATATAGGTGGAGGTGCCGCCCACGGTGCGGCGTCCCACGGTGCGCTTGGCGTACTGCACCGGAACACGTCGCTGGGACTGCTCGACGAAGACCACCAGAGCAACAATCAACAAGCCCACCAGCAGCACGCCAATGAAGGTCATGATGCCCTGCGCCTGGAAGATGGCGCCCATCGAGGATGGGAAACCCGAAGCGATGGAGATGAAGATCAGGATGGACATGCCGTTGCCGATGCCGCGCTCGGTGATCAACTCGCCCATCCACATGATCAGGCCGGTGCCTGCGGTAAGGGTGATGATCATCAGCAGGATGACAATCAACGAGTCATCCGGGACCAGCGGAAGGGTACAGCTTGGGAACAGGCTGCCGGTACGGGCCAGGGTGACCAAGGTGGTTCCCTGAAGCAGTGCCAAGGCGATGGTCAGGTAACGCGTGTACTGCGTCATCTTGGCCTGGCCGGCCTGGCCTTCCTTGTGCAGGGCCTCGAAGTGCGGGATCACCACACGCAGCAACTGGACGATAATTGCCGCAGTAATGTACGGCATGATTCCCATTGCGAAAACCGAGACCTGCAACAGGGCGCCGCCGCTGAACAGGTTCACGAATGAATAAAGTCCACCGGTGGTTTCACCCATTGCCAGACACTGCTGAACGTTGCTGTAATCAATGCCCGGAGCGGGAATGAATACACCGACACGATAGATCGCAATGATCCCAAGCGTGAACAGCAACTTGTTGCGCAGATCAGGCGTCCGAAAAACTCGGGCTATGGCGCTGAACAAGCGTCCTCCTGAAGTAAGTGCTTGAGCCTGAGGAAGAGATTCTTCCCAGACCTAACGATTCTAGCGGTCTGTTAGGCAATCCTGCCAAATGCGCCACACGAAATGCACACAAATGTTTGCAGGAATGATCCTAAACCGACTAATCAGCCAAGCAATTATAAGAAATCTTAGAATGTTTCGCCGAGAGAAAAAGAAAGTCCCGGTTCACGTTGATTGCTCAACGCGAACCGGGACCATTCAAAGGCTTGACCCTGTATTAGAGGGTGTTTGCCGAGCCGCCAGCAGCAGCGATCTTCTCGGAAGCGGAAGTCGAGAAGGCGTTAACCTTCACGTCAACCTTAACCGTGATGTCGCCGGTGCCCAGCACCTTGACAGGCTGGTTCTTGCGAACGGCGCCCTTGGCAACCAGTGCCTCGACGGTGACTTCGCCACCTTCTGGGAACAGTTCCGAGATCTTGTCCAGGTTTACAACCTGGAACTCGACGCGGAATGGGTTCTTGAAGCCGCGCAGCTTTGGCAGACGCATGTGCAGCGGAAGCTGACCACCTGCGAAGCCTGCCTTCACCTGGTAACGAGCCTTGGTACCCTTGGTACCGCGACCTGCGGTCTTACCCTTGGAGCCCTCACCGCGACCCACGCGGGTCTTAGCGGTCTTGGCACCCTCAGCTGGGCGCAGGTGGTGAACCTTAAGTGCTTTTTCTTCAGCCATCTCTACTTCGCCTCCTCGACCTTCAGCAGGTGTGGGACCTTGTTGACCATGCCAACAGTCACAGGATCGGCGGTGCGAACAACGGTGTGACCGATGCGCTTCAGACCCAGCGAGCGAACAACGTCGCGCTGGCTCTGGTTTCCACCAATGATGGACTTGACCTGGGTGATTGCCAGCTTGGCATCGCTTGGAACAATGTTCTTAGCCATTGATTAAGCACCTGCCTTCTGGGCCTGGATGTGACGCAGCATTGCTGCTGGTGCAACCTCGTCCAGCGGAAGACCGCGGCGAGCTGCAACAGCTTCAGGCTCTTCCAGAGCCTTCAGTGCAGCAATGGTGCCCTGAACGATGTTGATCTGGTTCTGCGAACCCATCGACTTCGACAGGATGTCGTGGATGCCTGCGCATTCCAACACGGCGCGCACTGGGCCACCGGCGATAACACCGGTACCAGGAGCTGCTGGACGGAGCAAGACAACGCCAGCGGCGGCCTCACCCTTGACCAGGTGTGGAATGGTGGTGCCAACGCGTGGAACGCGGAAGAAGGACTTCTTGGCCTCTTCTACGCCCTTTGCGATAGCAGCAGGAACTTCCTTGGCCTTACCGTAGCCAACGCCGACCATACCGTTGCCGTCGCCAACGACCACAAGTGCGGTGAAGCTGAAGCGACGACCACCCTTGACGACCTTGGAGACGCGGTTGATAGCTACAACGCGCTCAAGGAACTTGTCCTTGTCTTCGTTGCGGCTATCCTTCTGGTCACGACCACGACCGCGGCCTTCGCCACGTCCACGGCCTTCACCACGACCGCGGCCTTCGCCGCGACGGGATCCTGCGTTCTCGGTAGCGGGAGCCGATGCAGTCTCGACTGCTTCAGTAGCTTCAGACACCTGAGTTTCCTTCTTGTTAGTTGCTTCGCTCACAGTGCCAGCCCACCTTCACGTGCGCCGTCAGCAACAGCAGCCACGCGACCGTGGTACTTGTTGCCACCGCGGTCGAAGACAACTGCTTCGATGCCAGCAGCCTTGGCGCGCTCTGCAACGAGCTCACCAATGCGCTTGGACTTTGCGGTCTTGTCGGCATCGCTTGCGCGAAGATCTGCTTCCATGGTCGATGCGCTGGCCAGGGTGATACCCTGCGAGTCGTCTACGATCTGTACGAAGATGTGACGAGCCGAGCGGTTGACAACCAGGCGTGGACGAACGGAGGTACCAACGATGTGCTTGCGCAAACGCTGATGACGACGACCGCGCTGAGCGGACTTGCTCTTGCCCTTGATTCCGATAGCCATGATTACTTACCAGCCTTTCCGACCTTGCGGCGGATGATCTCGCCAGCGTAGCGAATGCCCTTGCCCTTGTAAGGCTCGGTCTTGCGCAGCTTGCGGATGTTAGCGGCAACTTCACCGACGTGCTGCTTGTCGATACCGGCAACGGTGATCTTGTTGTTGCCCTCGACCGAGAAGGTGATGCCCTCAACGGCAGCAACCTTCACTGGGTGCGAGTAGCCCAGAGCAAGCTCCAGCTCGGCACCCTTAGCCTGTACGCGGTAACCGGTACCGTGGATTTCGAGCTTCTTCTCGTAACCATCGGTTACACCAGTGATCATGTTGCTGATCAAGGTACGGGTCAGACCGTGCAGCGAACGAGCCTCGCGGGAGTCGTTCGGGCGGCTGACGGTAACAGTGTTCTCGTCCTTGGCAACGGTGATTGGAGCCTTAACGGTGATCGAAAGTTCACCCTTAGGACCCTTGACGGCGACCAGCTGGCCGTCGACGTTCAACTCAACGTTGGCAGGTACGGAAATCGGAAGACGTCCAATACGTGACATTGTATGTTTCCCCTTTCCCGTTACCAGACGTAGGCGAGGACTTCCCCACCCACGCCCTTCTTTGCAGCCTGACGGTCAGTAAGCAGACCGGAGGAGGTGGACAGGATAGCGATACCAAGACCACCGAGCACGTGAGGCAGGTTGGTGGACTTTGCGTAAACGCGAAGACCTGGCTTGGAGATACGGCGTACGCCAGCGATCGAACGCTCGCGCGATGGGCCGTACTTCAAAGTGATAGTCAGAGTCTTGCCGACTTCTGCTGCTACTTCCTCGAACGAGGCGATGTAGCCCTGTTCCTTGAGGATGTTAGCAATGCGCACTTTCAGCTTGCTCGACGGCATCGACACAGTGTCGTGGTAAGCCGAGTTGGCGTTGCGCAGACGAGTCAGCATATCTGCGACTGGATCTGTCATAGACATGTGGGCTTCAGCCCTTCCTCGTTACGGTTTCCTTAGCGGACCTGTAACGTAGTGAGATTAGTTGTTGGTCTTGAATGGGAAGCCCAGAGCCTTAAGCAAGGCACGGCCTTCGTCATCAGTCTTGGCGGTGGTAACGACAGTGATGTCCATACCACGTACGCGGTCAACCTTGTCCACATCGATTTCATGGAACATCGACTGTTCGGTCAGACCGAAAGTGTAGTTGCCATTGCCATCGAACTGGCGGTCGCTCAAGCCGCGGAAGTCGCGGATACGAGGCAGTGCCAGGGTGATCAGGCGGTCGACGAATTCCCACATGCGATCGTTACGCAGGGTGGTGTGGGTACCGATTGGCATGCCTTCGCGCAGCTTGAACTGTGCGATCGACTTGCGGGCCTTGGTAACCACTGGCTTCTGACCGGTAATTGCGGTCAGGTCGCGTACGGCGCCTTCAATGAGCTTCGAGTCCTTGGCTGCTTCGCCAACACCCATGTTCACGACAACCTTGGTCAGGGATGGTACCTGCATTGGGTTGGCGTAGTTGAACTGCTCCTGCAGGGCAGGGCGGATGTCAGCTGCGTACTTAGCCTTCAGACGTGGCTGGATCTTGGTGGCTGCTTCAGTCATTACAGATCCTTTCCGGAAGCCTTGGCGTAACGAACGCGTACAGTCTTGGACACGCCGTTCTTTTCTACGGTTTCCTCGCGGAAGCCGACGCGGGTTGGCTTCTTGGTCTCTGGGTCAACCACTGCAACGTTGGAAACGTGCACTGGAGCCTCGACAACCTCGATGCCGCCGGTGGTCGAACCGGATTCGGTCTGACCTGCCTTGGTGTGCTTGGTGACGCGGTTAACGCCTTCGACCAGCACGCGGTTGGACTCGGTAATGACCTTCAGGACCTTGCCCTGCAAGCCACGTTCCTTGCCAGCGATGACCTGAACCAGGTCACCCTTCTTGATCTTTGCGCCCATGGTTACAGCACCTCCGGAGCCAGCGAAACGATCTTCATGAACTTCTTGTCACGAAGCTCGCGGCCCACTGGGCCGAAAATACGAGTACCACGAGGATCGGCAGCGTCACCCTTGAGGATAACTGCAGCGTTCTCGTCGAACTTGATGTAGGAACCGTCTGCACGACGGATTTCCTTCTTGGTGCGAACGACGACTGCCTTTACGACGTCGCCCTTCTTTACGTTGCCGCCAGGAATTGCATCCTTGACGGTAGCGACAATGGTGTCGCCAATGCTTGCGTAGCGACGCTTCGAGCCACCAAGAACACGAATGGTAAGGATTTCCTTAGCACCAGTGTTATCGGCAACCTTAAGTCGCGACTCCTGCTGAATCACTTCTTACTCCTGTCGTCTCGCTGGTTCTCATGAATGAGCCTTGCGGAACGGATATGGTCTCCACGATACGTATCGCTTACCCCCACTGGCGCGGGCGCACCGAATGCTGATCCCAAATGCCGGCAGGGCCGAGGCGTAAAATATCGAGGCTGCACTTGCGCGGCCAAACGGATTTGGACCGCACTGCATTATGTCGAAGGTGGATAGTCCCCGGGCATGATGCGCACAGATTCTTAAGTCTAGCCTAGAGTGGCGCGAATCCGAAATGGTGTGGTAAGAGAAAAGCGAGCGTCGTTCGTCACACCAAGGACACCGCAGATTCGCTGAATTTCGGGGTTTTGGTACTGCCATCCAGCTGGGCAACTGGTCGCTTGCGGTGGCATCAGAGTGTCATTCGAGGTAGCCCATGCGCCACAGAAGATAAAAAGCGGCTGAATCGCCAAAAGTGAAATTATTTTTCGGTCAGCCCTGGGCAGCTCCAGCATCCGGCCGTCACCGGCAGGAATCATTGCTCAGCGACGGAATTCGACCGTGGCGCTCACCGCAAGATGATCCGAGCCGTCGATGATGTGAGAAGAAGAGCCCGTGATGGACAGGCCCTTCGCCACGATATGGTCAATGCCGATCAATAGCGGGAAGCTCCGGCTGGCTGGCCAGGTCGCGCGGGGCCAGATTCCATCAGCCTGCGCATACCCGTCCCCCAGGGCACGGAATCCTGGATGGGAGCGAACTGAGTTGAAGTCGCCAGCAAGGATAACGGGATGATCACGCTGCTGATTCGACCAGTCGATGACTGCTTCCAAGCCCTGGCTCCATCGTTGCGCAACGCCAACCGGCGGATAGACATGGATGCCGGCCACCCGCACGATCCCACCGGGTGCCTGCACATCGGCAACCGGCAAGGAGTACCAACCGGTGTCCGCTGAATCCAGATCGGTGGAGCGTTCCTGCAATGGGTACTTTGAGAAAATCACGGTATCCCGTTCTCCCCCGGCGGGTGCCTCTTGGCTCCGATAGCCAAATCCATCCAGCGCGTCCAGCCCTGCGAGTTGCTGGTGCATTGGTTCGCTGGTTTCAACAAGGACGAGAATCTGCGGATCCGTGTCCCTGATCAGTTCAGCGAGCTGCGCCGGATTCGCTCCTGCCTTCAGGGCATTGAACGATAGGAGAACCAGCTCGGAGCTGCCGTTTCCGGTCTGGCCAGCGGGAGAGCTCCATTGCACGTTGGGCAGTGTACCGCAGAGCAGGAACACCAGCACGAACCCGCTGATGAGCCATTGCTTGCGCAGTAGCCCGATAACCAGAACCACTGCCGGGAAGAGCAACAGATATGGCTGGAATGCCTGAAGCTTGGGAATCAATCCTGCACCGGGGAAACCCAGATACGGGAGTATGCCAATAGCTAGGGAAGCAACAAGAAGCGTACCCATAGGCCATCCCAGGGAAGGTTTTCGGGCACGCGTCATCGTCATCATCATCCGAGCCTATTCGAAGCAGATGACAATTCCGGCAAGGACACTTCCGCCTAGGTACGATAGCGGCTCGATGCGATTGCGACTGCCCTTGGCTTCTTCATCACTGCTGCGAGGCCCACTGCGCGACGCGCTGGGCGCTCTCTTCCAGCGACAGGTCTTCCACCCTGGACATGATGGACCAGCGCACACCGAAGGGATCCAGAATCGAAGCGAAGCGGTCACCCGAGACGAAGTTGCCCAGTGGTTCTCGGATACTGGAACCGGCAGCCTCGGCCCTGGCCACCACCTCATCTGCGTTTTCGCAGTAGAAACCCAAGGAATAGCAGGCATTCGGCGCAGCTGGCGGGCTGACTAGTCCGTAGGCCGGCGAAGGTTCCCCGATCTGCAAACGGCCATTGCCGAATGCAATTTCTGCATGCACGACAACGCCTCCCATTTCGGTGGAATCTACCACTGTCGCACCGAATACTTCTTCATAGAACCCCAGCGCTGCCCTTGCGTTGGGCACAGCCAAGAATGGCGTCAGACTGGTGAATCCATGAGGGACACCGGCAGTTGTATGCATTCCCGTCACACCTTGCGTGACTTCATCTTGATTTTCCATGTCCCTAGGCTAGTCTGTGTGGCACGCTGGTTCTTGTAGATATGCGACAACCTGCACGGGTGGTAGAGGCCATGGAATCAGCACCGGATCCGCGAGGCGTTCTCTATCCTGCCCGGCTACCGGCAATCGAGCGATTCTCCCCCGGTCCAGGACTGCAGGAATTGGTCTCCTGGTTTTGGCTGGTGGATTGGAACATCGCGCCCGGACGTACCTCACGGCAAGAACTCCTACCCTTTCCGCAAATGAATCTGGTCATTGAGCCAGAAGGCATTACGCTATCCGGCCCGGCCAGCGGCGCTTCGCACCGCGACCTGGCCGGGAGCAGTTGGGCAGTCTCCGCCATGTTGCGCCCAGCGGCTACGCAGGCTCTCAATGTGTCCCCCGCAGAGTTGCTGGACCAGGAAATCCAGTTCAGCGCACCTGGGCTGCTGGCCTCGATAACAAGGATGAAGACTCAACCCGGCCACGGGAACTCCGGTTCGGCCTGTGCCGAGCTCTTCGATTCGTGGCTCACCGCTCACCTTCCAGCAGCCACAAGTTCTGGCCTCCAAGCTAATAAGCTGCTCGACACCGTCGCAGCGGAGCGCGGAATCGTAAGGGTCTCCCAACTGGCCCATCGCTTGTCGCTCAGTACACGCAGTCTGCAACGGATTTCGGAAAGGTATTTGGGACTGGCTCCGCTGGCGGTGATTCGGCGGTACCGTTTGCAAGAGGCTGCTCATCGGCTGCGCGCAGACACTGCAGTTTCTATCGCTGGCATCGCAGCGGAAATGGGGTATGCGGATCAAGCCCATCTAGCGGCAGACTTCCGCAAAGTCTTGGGCTACTCCCCTGATACCTATCGAAAGGGCCGGACCTAGTCTGGCAGTACCGCCGCCACGGCACTGATTTCAACCAGCGCACCTGGCACACCGAGCTTCGCGACGAAGGCTGCAGACACCAGGGGTGGTTCAGTGGCTGCCAACTGTTCGCCTATGGCTCCATAGACGCTGATGACGTCGGTTCCTTCCACCAGCAGCACGTTCCACTGCACAACATCCTGGAATCCCGCACTGGCCGCCGCCAGTGCGAGCTTGGCGTTTCCCAGTGCCCTGGTCGCCTGCGTTGCGGCATCCCCGGCTCCGATCAGCTGCCCTGTGCCGTCTACAGCGTTCTGCCCGCCAACATAGATAGTCGTGGCACCCGGCGGGACGATGGCTACGTGGCTGAAAGCTGGGGAGTTGACAAGGCCAGCGGGACGCAGTTTCCTGATCTGTTCCATAGTCCAGTGTGGCATTTTATTCACTGCTTTTTAAGACAGAAATGCCCCGAACTCTTCTTGCGAAGTGTTCGGGGCATTCTTCAATCACGAGATCCGTGAAATCGAAGCGAAAGCTTACTTAGCCTTCTCCACGATCTCAACGAGACGCCAGCGCTTGTCAGCAGACAGCGGGCGGGTCTCAGCGATGACAACCAAGTCGCCGATGCCGGCGTCGTTGTTCTCGTCGTGAGCCTTCACGTTCTTGTTGCGACGCATGACCTTGCCGTAAAGGGCGTGCTTAACACGGTCCTCAACGTCTACGACGATGGTCTTCTGCATCTTGTCAGATACCACGTAACCACGGAGGGTCTTGCGGTCGTTACGCTCGGTAGCGTTATCCACACCGTTCTCCTTCTCGCTCATTACTTGGAATCCTTCTTGGTTTCTTCAACCGGAACAACGACATCCTGACGAATGCCCAGCTCGCGCTCGCGCAGCACAGTGTAAATGCGTGCAATATCGCGCTTGATGGTCTTCAGGTTCCCGTGGGAATCCAGCTGGCCGGTAGCCGACTGGAAACGCAGGTTGAACAGTTCTGCCTTGGCCTTCTTCAATTCCTCGTTCAAACGAGCGGTATCGAAGCCGTCCAGGGACTCAATGCTAAGGTCTTTCGAGCCGATAGACATCCCTATTCACCACCTTCACGACGCACGATGCGTGCCTTCATTGGCAGCTTGTGGATTGCAAGACGCAATGCCTCTTTAGCTACCTCTTCACTGACGCCACCGAGTTCAAACATGACTCGTCCTGGCTTTACGTTGGCGACCCACCACTCCGGCGAACCCTTACCGGAACCCATGCGGGTTTCGGCAGGCTTCTTGGTAAGCGGACGGTCTGGGTAGATGTTGATCCAGACCTTACCGCCACGCTTGATGTAACGGGTCATGGCGATACGAGCGGCTTCGATCTGACGGTTAGTCACGTAAGCCGGGGTCAACGCCTGGATGCCGTACTCACCGAAAGCAACGGTGGTACCGCCCTTGGCAGCACCCGAACGCTTTGGGTGGTGCTGCTTGCGGAACTTCACACGACGTGGGATAAGCATTTAAGCCTGTCCTCCTTCCGCAGCCGGAGCTGCAGCGCCCTTGCGATCGTTACGACGACGGCGTTCGCCGCCACGTGGACGGTCGTTGCCGCCACCGCGGCCGCCACGAGCTGGAGCAGCAGCTTGCTGTGCAGCCAGTTCCTTGGCGGTTACGTCACCCTTGTAGATCCAGACCTTCACGCCGATACGGCCGAAGGTGGTCTTGGCTTCGAACTTGCCGAAGTCGATGTTCGCGCGCAGGGTGTGCAGTGGCACACGGCCTTCGCGGTAGAACTCCTTGCGGGACATTTCTGCGCCGCCAAGTCGACCGGAGCACTGAACGCGGATGCCCTTGGCACCAGCGCGCATTGCCGACTGCATTGCCTTCTTCATCGCACGGCGGAAAGCCACGCGGGAAGCAAGCTGCTCGGCGATGCCCTGGGCGACCAGCATGGCCTCCATGTCAGGGTTCTTGACCTCGAGGATGTTCAGCTGAACCTGCTTCTTGGTGAGCTTTTCCAGCTCGCCACGAATACGGTCAGCTTCTGCGCCGCGACGACCAATGACGATACCTGGACGTGCAGTGTGGATATCCACACGTACGCGGTCACGGGTACGCTCGATCTCGACGCGGGCGATGCCAGCGCGATCCATGCCGTTAGACAGCAGGGCGCGGATCTGGACATCTTCCTTCACGTAGTCAGCGTAACGCTGGCCTGGCTTGCTGGAATCAGCGAACCAGTGGGAAACGTGATCGGTGGTGATGCCGAGACGGAAACCGTTCGGGTTAATCTTCTGTCCCATTTAGTTCTCCCCACCCTTCTGCGTGGTTGAAACAACCACAGTCACGTGGCTGGTGCGCTTTTTGATCTGGAATGCGCGACCCTGTGCACGCGGCTGGAACCGCTTCATGGTCGGACCTTCGTCAACAAACGCTTCGCTGATAAACAGCTCGTCCTCATTGAATGCTTCACCTGCGCGGTCCGCGGCGGCACGGGCGTTAGCCACTGCCGATGCGACAACCTTGTATACCGGCTCCGAAGCTGCCTGTGGGGCAAACTTCAAGATGGCCAGTGCTTCGTTGGTCTGCAGACCACGAACAAGGTTGACGACGCGCCGGGCCTTCATAGGCGTTACGCGGATGTGACGCGCAATTGCCTTGGCTTCCATTGCTATCCTTCTCTCGTCTATCGAAGAAGTGCTAAGCGATACTAGTACCCTTGCGGGGCCTAGCGGCGCTTGCCCTTCTTGTCGTCCTTCACGTGGCCACGGAACGTACGGGTTGGGGCAAACTCTCCGAGCTTGTGTCCAACCATCGATTCGGTTACGAACACAGGAATGTGCTTGCGACCGTCGTGTACGGCGATGGTGTGTCCCAGCATGTCCGGGATGATCATCGAACGGCGGGACCACGTCTTGATGACGTTCTTGGTGCCCTTATCGTTTTCAGCAACGACCTTTAGGAACAGGTGCTGATCGACGAAGGGGCCTTTCTTCAGGCTGCGTGGCATGTTTCCAGGCTCCTATCGCTTGTTCTTGCCGGTCTTGCGGCGACGCACAATGAGCTTGTCGCTTTCCTTGTTTGGACGACGGGTGCGTCCCTCACGCTTACCGTTAGGGTTGACCGGGTGACGACCACCGGAGGTCTTGCCCTCACCGCCACCATGTGGGTGGTCAACTGGGTTCATGACAACACCGCGAACGGTTGGGCGTACGCCCTTCCAGCGCATACGGCCGGCCTTGCCCCAGTTGATGTTGATCTGCTCAGCGTTGCCAACTTCGCCGATGGTTGCGCGGCAGCGCACATCAACGTTGCGGATTTCACCCGAAGGCAAACGCAGCTGGGCGTAGCGGCCCTCACGGGCTACCAGCTGGATCGATGCACCAGCGGAACGAGCCATCTTAGCGCCGCCGCCTGGGCGAAGCTCAACAGCGTGAATCACGGTACCAACCGGGATGTTACGCAGTGGCAGGTTGTTGCCTGGCTTGATGTCGGCGCTTGCGCCGGCCTCAATTCGGTCACCCTGCTTGAGGTTGTTCGGTGCGATGATGTAGCGCTTGGTGCCGTCCACGTAGTGGAGCAGTGCGATACGAGCGGTACGGTTCGGGTCGTACTCGATGTGAGCGACCTTTGCCGGAACGCCGTCCTTGTCGTGACGACGGAAGTCGATAACACGGTAGGCGCGCTTGTGTCCGCCACCCTTGTGACGGGTGGTGATCTTACCGGTGTTGTTACGGCCGCCTGACTTGGTCAGGGGACGAACCAACGACTTTTCCGGAGTCGATCGGGTGATTTCTGCGAAGTCGGCTACCGACGAGCCGCGAAGGCCCGGGGTAGTCGGCTTGTACTTACGAATTCCCATTATTAATATTCCTCGTTAAAGTGGTCTCCGCTTAGGAAAGCGGACCGCCGAAGATGTCAATCGAGCCGTCCTTCAAGGTGATGATGGCGCGCTTGGTGCTCTTGCGCGATCCCCACCCGAAGCGGGTGCGCTTGCGCTTACCAGCTCGGTTGATGGTGTTTACGGAGTCAACCTTGACGTTGAAGATCGCTTCAACGGCGTACTTGATTTCCGACTTGTTGGAGCTTGGTGCCACCTCGAAGGTGTACTGACCTTGATCGATCAGACCGTAGCTCTTTTCCGATACGACAGGTGCGATGACCACGTCGTGTGGAGCCTTTGAGAACGCGCTCACTTGGCTTCCTCCTTCTGGACCAGGGCATCGAAGGCAGCCTTGGTGAAGACTACGTCATCCGAAACCAGAACATCGTAGGTGTTCAGCTGGTCGACGTACAGAACGTGCACATTGACGAGGTTGCGAACCGAAAGGGCTGCAACATCGTTGGCGCGATCGATGACGACAAGCAGGTTCTTGCGCTCGGTGAGCGAACGCAAGGTAGCCAGAGCATCCTTGGTCGAAGGCGTTTCGCCAGCAACCAAGTTCTCAATCACGTGAACGCGATCGAAGCGTGCGCGATCAGACAGGGCGCCGCGCAGTGCAGCAGCCTTCATCTTCTTCGGGGTACGCTGCGAGTAATCACGTGGGGTTGGACCGTGGACAATGCCACCGCCGGTCATGTGCGGAGCACGGATCGAACCCTGACGGGCGCGGCCGGTACCCTTCTGCTTGAACGGCTTGCGACCTGCACCCGAAACCTCGGAGCGGTCCTTGGTCTTGTGGGTACCCTGGCGGGCAGCAGCAAGCTGTGCAACGACAACCTGGTGCAGCAGCGGGACGTTGGTCTGTACGTCGAAGATCTCTGCAGGCAGTTCGACGTTAAGTGCCTTAGTCATTTACTTATGCTCCCTTCACGGCGTTGCGTACGAGAACGACGCGGCCGCGGGCGCCTGGAACGGCACCCTTGATCAGCAGGAGGTTCTTCTCAGCGTCGATAGCGTGAATGGTCAGGTTCTGAGTGGTAACACGCTCAGCACCCATGCGACCAGCCATCTTCTGTCCACGGAAAACGCGACCTGGGGTCGATGCGCCGCCGATGGAACCTGGCTTACGGTGGTTCTTGTGAGCACCGTGCGATGCGCCAACACCGTGGAAGTTGTGACGCTTCATAACGCCGGCGAAGCCCTTACCCTTCGAGGTGCCTACGACGTCGACCTTCTGGCCGGCTTCGAAGACCTCTACGGAAAGTTCCTGGCCTGCGGTGTACTCGGCAGCGTCTGCAGTGCGCAGTTCTACCAAGTGGCGACGTGGGGTGACGCCAGCAGCCTCGAAGTGACCAGCCAGTGGCTTGGTGACCTTGCGAGGATCGATCTGGCCGTAGCCGATCTGAACTGCGGTGTAGCCATCGCGCTCTTCGTTGATGAGCTTGGTGACAACGTTGCTATCAGCCTGCACGACGGTGACAGGGATCAGGTTGTTGTTCGAATCCCAAACCTGGGTCATGCCGAGCTTCGTGCCCAGCAGGCCCTTGAAATTACGGGTTGCGGTCATAGTTTTCTCGCCACCTCCCCTTAAAGCTTGATTTCGATGTTGACATCCGCTGGCAGGTCGAGACGCATCAGCGAATCAACAGCCTTCGGGGTCGGATCGACGATGTCGATCAGACGCTTGTGCGTGCGCATTTCGAAGTGCTCACGGCTGTCCTTGTACTTGTGTGGCGAACGGATAACGCAGTACACGTTCTTCTCCGTTGGCAGCGGCACTGGGCCGACTACGGTTGCGCCTGCGCGCGTGACCGTCTCAACGATCTTCCGGGCCGAAACGTCAATGACCTCGTGGTCATACGACTTCAGCCGGATGCGGATTTTCTGTCCCGCCATGGCGTCATGCCTCTTTCTGTTAGCACTATCTAAAGTTTCTGTGCCTATATACGGGTCCTTGCAGACCGGCACGCCTTGCTCTGCGGCTGAATCCGGATCAGATCCGGGTTCCTCACCCGCAGGAGGCTCCGACCCCCGCGCTCGGGCGTGTCGTGAAATTTTCAGTCACAACACTCCCACAAAGTTTTCACTTTATCGAAGGGCCTTATAGTTTGAAGCAGTCGTATCGATCCCGAACCCCAGGCATTATCCTGCGTGAGAGTCGATCCCGGTCGTTCAAACCAGACCGGTTACCCCATAAATGGGGACCGGGTTGCATTGAAGCAACTTATCTAGTCTGACAGGTCGGCAACGATCGCGCAAATCTTTTATGCCTATCCGCGCCCGTGATCTTGACCTCACACCTGGCGCGGCCCGTCCTGCCCGGACGGCTCCTGCCCCGCGGGGATCGGTGGATCAACAGGGTTTTGCGGCCTCACCGGCAGCGAATTCTGCTTGTCGACCTTCACCAGCTTGAAGACCGCGGCCGCAATCAGCCCCAAGCCAATGACCACCAGCCAGAGGAATGCCAAATCGCGCAGGAACCACAAGGCGGACAAGGTGATAGCCGCCGCACCCCACCAAATGAACAGCCGCTCCCCCAGCTTCAAGCCCCAGGCCACCAATCCACCGAAGAAGACCAGGCCGATCGCCTGCGCAACACCATTGGATTGGACCAGTGCGGCGAGCAAGGCCAGGCTGCCGGCCACCGAGGCGGCCAGCAGGTATGTCCTCTCCAATCGCGCGTTGGCCCTGATATTGCGCCACGCGACCAGCACTACTGCAACAATGCAGGCGTAGGCCGCCAGGTTGCTGGCCCGCGGTGTGCCAAGGATCTGGGCATAGCTGCCCAGCGCCAGCAGCGCTCCCACGAGGATGAAGCCGTCCACCGCGTAGGGCACCAGCCGCCGCGGAAGTTCAAAGAGCCGCACCAGCACCGTAACGCCGAAGACCAGCAGCGCTCCGCCGGCCACCTGCCAAATCGCACCGCCATCCAGATGGGCGATGCCACCGGCCAGCAACAGGGCCAGGAGCATTGCCGCGAAGTACAAGCGCGAGGCGCTGCCGGGCGGATCGGCATGGAGGTAGCCGAATTCCGGATAGCCGGGAATTGGGTCCTTCATTCGCCCGTGGAAGATTGCCAGCAGGTACAGCGCGAGGCCCGCGCCAACTAGCGCCCATGCGGCATCCATCGGTGCTAGCACCACTGCCCCACCGGCTTGCCGCACCTCGAAGACTGCACGCAGGATAGCGACGCACAGCATGATGGCGGCTCCGGCCGCGTACCAGGCGCTCTTTCGCGTGTGCACCAGCAGGATGAAGCCGAGGGCCAGCAGCAGGTGCGCACCCACTGCCCACCACGACCCCGCCTGCCACGCG
Organism: Glutamicibacter sp. NPDC087661; assembly: GCF_044743275.1. Lineage (NCBI taxonomy): Bacteria > Bacillati > Actinomycetota > Actinomycetes > Micrococcales > Micrococcaceae > Glutamicibacter > Glutamicibacter sp. NPDC087661. Next base: position 315,350 of record NZ_JBIUWE010000001.1, on the reverse strand, counting down.
TCGGCCCACGCCGCCGGAAGGAAGATGGCCAGGCCCAGGGCTATCGAGTACGACTTGTTGGCGCGCAACCGCCATTCAAGCACGAGTGCCGCCAGGCTCAGGGCCAGCAGCATGGCGCAAGCAACCTGGGAACTCCACCACGTAGAGCGGACCCATCCGGTCGCATCTTCCATGGCCAGTGCCGGAATGCTGATCAGCAGGATCAGTGCCAGGATCGGGGCAAATAGATAGAGCTGTCGCTTGGCCACCGTCAAGCTGGTCTCGGCCTTGAACGCGGCCAGCCCGTGCAGCCCGAAGAATAAGCAGGCCAAGAGGATCGTTCCCCGATCCATGCCGCCCGCGAACTGCCCGTAGGCCAGCGTCGCCACTGGAATGCCAGCCAGCAGTCCCACTGCCATCCAGCGCAATTCCCGGCGCAGTGCTTTGCCGTCGCGGATGCTAGCCAGCAAGCGGAGCAGCTGCGGGACGGCTATCGAAACCAGCAGCAGGCAGAACCGGCCGTGGATGTCGAATTCCATGCTGTAGGCAATCCACCACACCATGGAACTGAAGAGCACTTGGGCCAACGCTGCATAGAGGATCTTCCACCGCGCATTGGTGCTGCGGCGCAAGCTCCAGATGAAATAGCCCAAGGTTGCCGCCCCGATGAGGATTGCCAGCGGCCAGATCTCCTTGCCGAAGCTGAGCGCATAAAGCCCGATCAGCAGGCAGGCCGCAATGACATTGATCGGCTGTTCCAGCTCGGGGCGCTGTGCAGGAACATCGCGAAGCCGCCAACCCGAGGCAATGACCAGGCCAACTGCGAGCACAAGGCCAGTGATGAACCACGCCAGGCCGCCGATACCCAGGAACACCACGGTGCTTTCGCTGGCGTAGGAATAGTCGCCAGCGGTTGTCAGCAGGCGCAGGCTGAAGAGCAGCACCACGCCAAGCAAAGCCGAAGCGCCCACCCGTCCCAGCCGGTGCCCCTGCGCCATGCCGGAATCCAGCACGGCCCGGCTCGCCAGATTCGCCGCCCACAAGATGAACAGCACGAAGAGCACCGCAATCAACGGGGATGAGCCGTCAGGATTTCCATAGTCCCCAGCCGTGAGCTCATCAAGCGCAGCACCAAGCACGCCTGCGCCAACCAGGGTAACGACCCAGCGCGCATGGAGCGTCATTTCCCTGCGCAGGTTCCGGGCGTTGCGCTGAGCCAGCGAAAGCCCGAGCAGGGCCAGGGCGAATACCACCAGCGGGCGCCAACTGTGGTTCTGCATATCTACCAGCGCCACCAGGGGAAGAACCGCGATGACTCCAACTTCCAGCTTGGCGCTGCGCAGCAAGCCGGGAATGCCCAGCGCCATGAAGATCGGAACCGCGATGTAGCTGAGCACGAAGGTCTCGAAGCCCTGCGCGTAGAGAAACGCGCCGATCACCGAAGCCACCGCTAAGCACCACAGCACCGCACGTTCACTTTGCAGGTGCCTGCGCGCCAATCCCAGCCTCTGCTGGTAGCCGGTGGAGCAGAGCAATACCGCTACGGCTTGGAGCCCGAAGGCGAAGGCGAGCACCAGCCAGCTGCTCGTTGCGGAGAAACCGAGGTAGTTGCAGCCGGCCACGAGCATCGCCATGAAAGCAGCGCGGGCAGCGTAGGTGCGCAGCAGCCGCAGGTTGGGCAACAGCCTGACACTGAGCAGCAACTGGGCGGTGAGCAACGCGAAGATCCAGAACAAATCCCGGCTGGCGAGCATCTCCAAGAGGATCACCGACAACGCAAAGACAAACGCAGGCAGCAGCTGCGCGGTGCCGTGCAGGGCCCGGAAGAAGATTGAGTGGCGGATCCTTTCGCTGCGTACCGCCAAGAGCATCAGCGCAATAGAGAGCACCAGCAGGATCAGCATGTAGTACAGGACGCCACGCTGCATCGCGGCCGCGCCGGCCATGGCGGTGCTGACCAGAATCAGCACGGCAACCCACGCCAGAACACGGGACTTGAACGTCAGTGTTGCGTAGCCCACGGCTAATGTGCCGATGGCTGAGAAAACCAGCCAGGTCGCCGGGCCGGATATGTTCACCGTGCTGTAGGTAGCGATGGCGCACAGCGGCAACAAAGCCAGCCCGGTGCCGGCAAAGGCGGCTCCTGCCGGACGCAAGGACGGTTTCACTGCGAAGGTGACCAGGCCTCCGCCGTAGAAAGCGGCAGACAGCAGGAATAAGGCGATGAGCTTTGACAGTGGCGGAAGCGCGAAGCTCAGGAAGAGTGCGCCGGCGGCAACGATCATCAGGGCCGCGACGTACAGCGTGATGTTGATGTTGCGCAGTTCGCGCTCGCGTTTGGTGAGCACCTTGATTGGCTTAACCGGTGCAGCAGGCTGGAGGGTGGCCGTGGGGAGCGGCGCGCGGTACGCGCGGGCAGCACCGGCCGCCGCTGGCTGGAGGTATGGCTGGCTGGAAGGTGCCATCGATGCGGCCGGCGCTGCATCTTTGCGGCTTGCAGGCTGCGCTTCGAGCGGCTGTGCGGGGACCCCCGGCGCTTGGGCAGCAGCCGGTGCCGAGGCACCCGGCGGCCCGGGTTGCCCCAGGTACTTCACTGCCTCGTCGTAGCCTTGCTGCCACGCTTCGCCCAGCGCATCAAGCTGCTGCTGGCTTTGTGATTTATCCCGACTCCCCTGGCGCCGGCCGAGGCCGAAGGCCAATAGGACCAAGATGATAGAAACGATGATCCAGCCCATCATTGATGCCACTCCCCCACTTAGCGAATTGTCGCGCCCTCCAATTAGACCACCTTCTAGATATATTCACTAGCTGGGGCTCGTATTTAACGAAAAAAATCCCCCAGCACAAAAGTGCTGGGGGATTCTTTTCAGTTCACTAGGGAACTACCTCATCAAGTAGAGACTACTTGGTGATGGTGGTTACCTTGCCCGAACCAACGGTGCGGCCGCCTTCGCGAATTGCGAAGCCGAGGCCCTCTTCCATGGCGATTGGCTGGATCAGCTCAACCGACATTTCGGTGTTGTCGCCAGGCATAACCATTTCGGTGCCCTCTGGGAGGGTGATAACGCCGGTTACGTCGGTGGTGCGGAAGTAGAACTGCGGACGGTAGTTCGAGTAGAACGGGTTGTGACGTCCGCCTTCGTCCTTCGACAGGATGTAGACGTTAGCTTCGAAGTTGGTGTGTGGGGTGATCGAGCCTGGGGCTACGATAACCTGGCCACGCTCAACATCGTCGCGCTTCAGACCGCGAAGCAGCAGACCACAGTTCTCGCCAGCCCATGCTTCGTCGAGCTGCTTGTGGAACATCTCGATACCGGTAACGGTAGTCTTCTGGATTGGGCGGATGCCAACAATCTCAACTTCCGAGTTGATAGCCAGGGTGCCACGCTCGGCGCGACCGGTAACAACGGTACCGCGGCCGGTGATGGTGAAGACGTCTTCAATTGGCATCAGGAATGGCTTGTCGCGGTCGCGAACTGGGTCTGGAATGAAGCTGTCAGCTGCATCCATCAGTTCCTCGATAGCTGCAACCCACTTTGCGTCGCCTTCCAGAGCCTTCAGGCCCGAAACGCGGATCACTGGAGCGTCATCGCCATCGAAGCCCTGCGAGGACAGAAGTTCGCGAACTTCCATCTCCACGAGCTCGAGCAGCTCTTCGTCATCAACCATGTCCGACTTGTTCAGTGCAACCATCAGGGTTGGAACACCAACCTGGCGGGCCAGCAGAACGTGCTCGCGGGTCTGAGCCATCGGGCCATCGGTAGCGGCAACAACGAGGATTGCGCCGTCCATCTGAGCAGCACCGGTGATCATGTTCTTGACATAGTCAGCGTGACCTGGAGCGTCTACGTGTGCGTAGTGGCGCTTCTCGGTCTGGTACTCGATGTGCGAGATGTTGATGGTAATACCGCGCTGGCGCTCTTCCGGTGCCGAGTCGATGTTAGCGAAGTCGCGCTGTTCGTTCAGGTCTGGGTACTTGTCAGCCAGAACCTTGGAGATTGCCGCGGTCAGAGTGGTCTTACCGTGGTCAACGTGACCGATGGTACCAATGTTGACGTGCGGCTTGTTGCGCTCGAACTTTGCCTTTGCCACAAGTTCCTCCTAGAAACATTTACAGAAGACATTCTTCGTCTGCGCGGTTCGCAAACGAACTAGAAATAGTCTACTGGGGGCTTGGATAATTTAGGAAATTCCGGTCCTCTGCGGGGCCTGCATTGTGATGCAAATCCCTCGTTGGCCGTTTGCGGTGCCGGCTCCGTTTTTCAACAGAACCGGCCCGCGATCGGCCACTTCCCCGCTAAGGGGGTCACGGCCAGGTTTTTATACCGAGACGATTACTCGCCGCGGGACTTCTGGATGATCTCGTCGGCAACTGCCTTCGGGACCTCAGAGTAGCTGTCGAAGGTCATCGAGTAAACTGCGCGACCCTGGGTCTTCGAACGCAGGTCACCAATGTAACCGAACATTTCCGACAGTGGCACACCAGCGCGGATGACCTTGACGCCAGCAGCGTCGGACATCTCGCTGATCGAACCACGACGGGAGTTCAGGTCGCCGATAACGTCGCCCATGTACTCTTCCGGGGTACGGACTTCAACAGCCATCAGCGGTTCAAGCAAAACAGGGTTAGCGCGGCGTGCGCCTTCCTTGAATACCTGCGAACCAGCGATCTTGAAGGCCATTTCCGAGGAGTCAACATCGTGGTAAGCACCATCGATGAGGGTAGCCTTGACACCGACCAGTGGGTAGCCTGCGAGGATACCGTACTGCATTGCGTCCTGGATACCAGCGTCAACGGATGGGATGTACTCACGAGGAACACGACCACCGGTCACGGCGTTCTTGAACTCGTAGGTGACGCCGTCAACAACTTCTAGAGGCTCGAACGAGACCTGGACCTTTGCGAACTGACCCGAACCACCGGTCTGCTTCTTGTGGGTGAAGTCAACCTTCTCCACAGCCTTCTTGATGGTTTCGCGGTATGCAACCTGTGGCTTGCCAACGTTTGCTTCCACACGGAATTCGCGCTTCATGCGGTCAACCAGAATGTCCAGGTGAAGCTCGCCCATACCGCCAATGACGGTCTGGCCGGTGTCTTCGTTCAGGGACACGGTGAAGGTTGGATCTTCCGCCGACAGCTTCTGGATAGCGGTCGACAGCTTTTCCTGGTCACCCTTGGTCTTTGGTTCGATGGCCACAGAGATCACGGGATCCGGGAAGCTCATCGATTCGAGAACGATTGGGTGGGCTGGATCACATAGGGTGTCACCGGTGGTGGTGGCCTTCAGGCCGATCACAGCGTAGATGTGACCTGCGTGGATCTCGTCTACCGGATTCTCCTTGTTGGAGTGCATCTGGAAGAGCTTGCCTACGCGTTCCTTCTTGCCCTTGGTGGAGTTCAGCAGCTGTGCGCCGGACTCTGCCTTGCCGGAGTAAACGCGGATGAAGTTCAACTGGCCGAAGAACGGGTGAGCGGCGATCTTGAACGCAAGTGCCGAGAACGGTGCGTCCTCCGAAGGCTCGCGGGTCAGCTCAACTTCTTCGTCCTTCGGATCGTGACCGATGGTGGCGCCAACGTCCAGTGGGTTCGGCAGGAAGTCGATGACTGCATCCAGCATTGGCTGAACGCCGCGGTTCTTGAAGGCCGAACCACAGAATACTGGGTAAGCTTCCGAGTTCACGGTCAGCTTGCGGATGCCAGCCTTGAGTTCCTCAACGGAGATTTCTTCACCTTCGAGGTACTTCTCCATGAGCTCTTCGGATGCCTCAGCGACATCTTCAACCAGCTTGGCGCGGTACTCTTCAGCACGCTCAACCAAGTCGGCAGGGATTTCGCGGGTTTCGTAAGCAGCGCCCATGGTGACGTCACCCTTGGAGTCGCCTTCCCAAACGAATGCCTTCATGGACAGCAGGTCAACGACACCGGTGAACTCGGACTCGGAGCCGATTGGCAGCTGCATAACCAGCGGCTTGGCACCAAGGCGCTGGATGATGGTATCTACGGTGAAGTAGAAGTCAGCGCCCAGCTTGTCCATCTTGTTGACGAAGCAGATACGTGGAACGTCGTACTTGTCAGCCTGGCGCCAAACGGTCTCGGACTGAGGCTCAACGCCTTCCTTGCCATCGAAGACGGCAACGGCGCCATCGAGCACGCGCAGCGAGCGCTCCACCTCAACGGTGAAGTCAACGTGGCCCGGGGTGTCGATGATGTTGATCTGGTTCTTGTTCCAGAAGCAGGTAACAGCAGCGGAGGTAATGGTGATACCGCGCTCTTTTTCCTGTTCCATCCAGTCGGTGGTCGAAGCACCGTCGTGGGTTTCACCGAGCTTGTGGTTCACACCCGTGTAGAAAAGGATGCGCTCAGTAGTAGTGGTCTTACCGGCATCGATGTGAGCCATGATGCCGATATTGCGGACCTTGTTAAGGTCAGTAAGCACGTCCTGTGCCACGTTGTCTCCCTATAAGGTGAGGCCGGAATTGCTGGGCATCGGTTGATGCCCAGCTTTTCCGAGCGGTTCTTACCAGCGGTAGTGTGCGAAGGCCTTGTTGGACTCGGCCATCTTGTGAGTGTCTTCGCGACGCTTCACAGCGGCACCCAGACCGTTCGATGCGTCCAGGATCTCGTTCATCAAACGCTCGATCATGGTCTTCTCGCGGCGAGCCTTCGAGTAGCCAACCAGCCAGCGCAGAGCCAGTGCGGTTGCACGGCCTGGCTTGACCTCAACAGGAACCTGGTAGGTAGCGCCACCGACGCGGCGGGAACGAACCTCGAGGGCTGGACGGATGTTGTCCATAGCCTTCTTGAGGGTCGAAACAGCGTCGGCGCCGGACTTTGCTGCGGCACCTTCGAGTGCACCGTAAACAATGCGCTCTGCAGTGGACTTCTTGCCGTCTACGAGAACCTTGTTGATCAGCTGGGTGACCAATGGGGATTCGAAGACTGGATCAGAAACTAGTGGGCGCTTTGGCGCCGGACCCTTACGAGGCATTACTTACCATCCTTCTTTGCACCGTAGCGGGAACGAGCCTGCTTACGATCCTTCACACCCTGGGTATCCAGAGCACCACGAACAATCTTGTAGCGAACACCTGGAAGGTCCTTTACACGACCACCGCGAACGAGCACGATGGAGTGTTCCTGCAGATTGTGTCCGACACCTGGAATGTAAGCGGTCACTTCGACGCCACCGGCAAGGCGCACACGTGCGACCTTACGCAGAGCCGAGTTTGGCTTCTTCGGGGTGGTGGTGTACACACGGGTGCACACGCCACGGCGCATTGGGTTGCCCTTAAGGGCAGGGGCCTTGGTCTTGACGACCTTAGGCGAGCGGCCCTTGCGGACCAGCTGCTGAATAGTAGGCACTTTCGTGTCCTTCCATTGTCTAAGTTCTTCGGCAACACGACGAAAACGCCTAAGCCTAGAAAAGTTTTAGCGCTTCGCAATGTAGCTAGCTGCTTGCTTTACCGCGCACTCAGAATCAAAAGTCCCTAGGCGTGCGAAAGTGTGGCATTCGTTGCGCAACCTACCCGCAACCCGGACGGAGTCCATTTTGCCACACATAAAACAATTGATCTCAGTCTAGCATTAATCCACCGAGCCACCATGTACAGTAAGCTATCTCACCGACCAGGCCACTCTTGGCCCCCGCCGCCATCGAGACGGTTTGGGTAGTGACCACCATATCGACCCCAGCTGAACGCCACGGGACCGCCAGATGAAAACCACCTGAATCCGCGGATGTCCGCTGCCGGCTTGCCAGCGGATCCGCATCAAGGCGAATACTAGTTCCTAAATCTCCCAGTGGATTCATCGACTACTATTTTCACCCCGTGTTGCGCGCAGGCCCCGGAACGCAGACCACTGGGAACTGTGGCGGTTAAACGCCCAATGCCTGCCCGCACAGTGTGCGGGCAGGCATTGGGTCAAACTACCTTACGGTGACAGTGCTCCCGGTTTAGCGGAAGTCCGAGCCGTGGTCGTAGTCGTCCATCGAGATGGCACGGAATTCAGGCGACAGCCCGCCTTCCAGCGCATCGTCGTACAGGCCCGAAGAGAAGGCCGAGGTGCCGGTGAACAAAGTTGCCTTTGCTTCATCGGTTGGCTCGACGTTGACCTGGGTGTAGCGATCCAGACCGGTACCGGCCGGGATCAGCTTACCGATGATCACGTTTTCCTTCAGACCGCGCAGTGGATCTTCCTTGCCTTCCATCGCAGCCTGGGTCAGGACGCGAGTGGTTTCCTGGAAGGAAGCAGCCGACAGCCACGAATCGGTGGCCAGCGATGCCTTGGTGATGCCCATCAGCTCGTCACGGCCGGCAGCTGGACGCTGGCCTTCCGAAACGGCCTTGCGGTTCGCAGCGGTGAAGCGCGAACGATCGGCCAACTCGCCTGGCAGCAAGTCGGTCTCGCCGGACTCGATGACGGTGACGCGGCGCAGCATCTGGCGGACGATGACTTCCACGTGCTTATCGTGGATGCCTACACCCTGGGACTGGTACACATCCTGGACCTCGCGGACCAGGAACTTCTGTGCCTCACGTGGGCCGAGGACTCGAAGAACCTGCTTCGGATCCAAGGTACCGCTGGTGAGCTGGGTGCCGGCAACGATGCTTTCGCCCTCTTCAACCAACAGGCGAGCACGGCGCAGAACCGGGTAGGCCTGCTTCTCGTCGCCGTTGTCTGGAGTAACTACAACACGCAGCTGCTTCTCGTCGTCTTCGATCGACACGCGACCGGCAACCTCGGACATCGGAGCCACACCCTTAGGGGTACGGGCTTCGAACAGTTCCTGGATACGAGGCAGACCCTGGGTGATATCGTCAGCCGACGCTACACCACCGGTGTGGAAGGTACGCATGGTCAGCTGGGTACCAGGCTCGCCGATGGACTGCGCGGCGATAATGCCAACAGCCTCGCCGATGTCCACGGTCTTGCCGCTGGCCAGCGAACGGCCGTAGCACAGAGCACAGGTTCCAACAGCCGAGTCGCAGGTCAGCACGGAGCGAACGCGGATTTCATCCACGCCTGCAGCGTACAGCTCGTCGATCAGCACGTCGCCGACATCCGAACCGGCGGTAGCCAGCACGGTGCCTTCAGCGTTCTTGACGTCGGTAGCCAGCGTACGGGTGTATGCCGAGTTCTCCACGGTCTCGTGCTTGACGCGGATGCCGGCAGAGTTATCTGCAATGGCAACGGTCAAGCCGCGCTTGGTGCCGCAGTCCTCTTCGCGAACGATAACATCCTGCGAAACGTCCACCAGACGACGGGTCAGGTAACCCGAGTTAGCGGTCTTCAGCGCGGTATCCGCCAGGCCCTTACGGGCACCGTGGGTCGCGATGAAGTACTCCAGAACCGACAGGCCTTCACGGTAGGAAGACTTGATCGGGCGAGGAATAATTTCACCCTTAGGGTTGGACACCAGACCACGGATACCCGCGATCTGACGCAATTGCAGGTAGTTACCACGAGCCTTGGAAGTCACCATTCGGTTAATGGTGTTCAGCTCTTCCATGCCGTTCTTCATTGCCTCGGCAACCTCGTCGGTAGCCTTGGTCCAGATGTCGATCAGGTCCTGGCGGCGCTCGGTATCTGCAATCAGGCCCTTGTCGTAGGAAGCCTGGACCTTGGCGGCCTTTACCTCGTAAGGAGCCAAGATGGCTGCCTTATCCATGTTCGAGGTAATGTCCGAGATCGCCACGGTGACACCCGAGCGGGTCGACCAGTAGAAACCGGCGTCCTTCAGGTTATCCAGGGTAGCTGCGGCAATGATCTTCGGGTAGCGCTCTGCCAGATCGTTGACGATCTCCGAGAGCGCATCCTTGCCCGCTACGGTGGCTACCCATGGGTAGTCCGCAGGCAGGGTGTCGTTGAACAGCACCTGGCCAAGCGAGGTATCCAGCAATGCCGGGGTACCTGGCTCCCAGCCCTCAGGGGCTGGCTGGTCTGCGGAAGGAACGAAGTTCTCCACGCGGACCTTGATCGGTGCGTTCAGGTGCAGTTCGCCCAGATCCTTGGCCATGATGGCCTCGGATACGGTAGCGAACACGCGGCCGGCGCCCTTTTCGGTTGCACGCTTGGTGGTCAAGTGGTGCAATCCGATGATCATATCCTGCGAAGGCTGTGCCACTGGGCGGCCATCGGAAGGCTTCAAGATGTTGTGCGAGGACAGCATCAAGATACGGGCTTCAGCCTGTGCTTCAGGGCTCAGCGGCAGGTGAACTGCCATCTGGTCACCGTCGAAGTCAGCGTTGAACGCGCCGCAAACCAATGGGTGCAGCTGCAGGGCCTTGCCTTCGATCAGCTGTGGTTCGAAGGCCTGGATACCCAAGCGGTGCAGGGTAGGTGCACGGTTGAGCAGTACCGGGTGCTCGGTGATGATCTCTTCGAGAACATCCCAAACCTGCGGGCGGTAACGCTCGACCATGCGCTTAGCCGACTTGATGTTCTGTGCGTGGTTGAGGTCAACCAGGCGCTTCATCACGAAAGGCTTGAACAGCTCCAGGGCCATCTGCTTTGGCAGACCGCACTGGTGCAGCTTCAGCTGCGGGCCGACAACGATGACCGAACGGCCCGAGTAGTCAACGCGCTTGCCCAGCAGGTTCTGGCGGAAACGACCCTGCTTGCCCTTGAGCATGTCGCTCAGGGACTTCAGCGGGCGGTTGCCTGGACCGGTCACCGGACGGCCACGACGGCCGTTATCGAACAGCGAGTCAACAGCTTCCTGCATCATGCGCTTTTCGTTGTTCACGATGATCTCTGGCGCACCGAGATCGAGCAGGCGCTTGAGGCGGTTGTTGCGGTTGATCACGCGGCGGTACAGGTCGTTCAGATCCGAGGTAGCGAAACGGCCACCGTCGAGCTGGACCATCGGGCGCAGTTCTGGCGGGATCACCGGAACGGCGTCAAGGACCATGCCCTTAGGCGAGTTGCCGTTGACAAGGAACGCGTTGACGACCTTCAGGCGCTTGAGCGCACGAGCCTTCTTCTGGCCCTTGCCGTTTTCGATGATGGTCTTCAGCTCTTCAGCTTCAGCCGCCAGATCGAAGTTCTCAAGGCGCTTCTGGATAGCTTCCGCACCCATGGAGCCTTCGAAGAACAGTCCGTACTTCTCACGCATGGTGCGGTACAGGCCTTCGTCGCCTTCGAGGTCGGCGACCTTCAGGTTCTTGAAGCGCTCCCAGACCGCACGCAGGCGCTCGGCTTCGGCCTTGGCGCGCTTGTCGATCTGCAGAACAGTCTTCTCGGCCAAGGTGCGGGCCTTGTTCAGCTCGGCATTCTTGGCGCCGTCAGCTTCCATGCGCTCCAGCTCGGCTTCCAGGTCGGCTGCAACAGCCTTCTTGTCAGCTTCCGAGTTGTTCGCAAGGTTGCGCAGTTCCAGGTCGTGCTGGGCCTGCAGGTTAGGCATTTCGGCGTGGCGGCGTGCTTCGTCGACACCGGTGATCATGTAGGCAGCGAAGTAGATGACCTTTTCGAGGTCCTTCGGAGCCAGATCGAGCAGGTAGCCCAAGCGCGATGGAACGCCCTTGAAGTACCAGATGTGGGTCACAGGAGCTGCCAGCTCGATGTGGCCCATGCGCTCACGGCGTACGTTCGCGCGGGTCACCTCGACGCCGCAACGCTCGCAGATGATGCCCTTGAAGCGCACGCGCTTGTACTTGCCGCAGTAGCATTCCCAGTCGCGGGAAGGGCCGAAGATCTTTTCGCAGAAAAGACCGTCCTTCTCCGGCTTCAGGGTGCGGTAGTTAATGGTTTCCGGCTTCTTGACCTCGCCGTAGCTCCATCCACGGATTTCATCCGCGGTGGCAAGGTTGATTCGCATGAGGCCGAATGAGGAATCGCTGGACATATGGTCCTTTTCTCTCTTCTGTGGTGTCTGAAGTCGATACGAATGAGGGTGGGAATTTGCCGCCGCTGCCTGCAGGTCCTGCAGGCAGGGCGCCAGATTACACTTCCTCTACGGAGTTCGGCTCCGACCGTGAAAGGTCGATGCCCAGCTCTTCAGCGGCGCGGAACGATTCCTCGTCCGACTCACGCATTTCGATAGTGTTGCCGTCGGTACCGAGTACCTCGACGTTCAAGCACAGCGACTGCATTTCCTTGATGAGCACCTTGAACGATTCTGGAACACCAGGCTCTGGAACGTTCTCGCCCTTGACGATAGCTTCGTAGACCTTCACGCGGCCGTGGATATCATCCGACTTGATGGTCAGGATTTCCTGCAGCGTGTAAGCGGCACCGTATGCTTCCAGTGCCCAAACTTCCATCTCGCCGAAGCGCTGGCCACCGAACTGGGCCTTACCGCCCAGTGGCTGCTGGGTGATCATGGAGTATGGACCGGTGGAACGGGCGTGGATCTTGTCGTCCACCAGGTGGTGGAGCTTCAAGATGTACATGTAGCCCACGGAAACCGGATCCGGCAGCGGGTCGCCGGAGCGGCCGTCGAACAGCTTCGCCTTGCCGGAGTTGCCAATCAGGCGCACACCGTCACGGGTCTTGCTGGTCGAATCCAGGATGCCGCGGATTTCCTCTTCGGAAGCGCCATCGAAGACCGGGGTTGCCACGGTGGTGGAACCGGACTCGCGTGGCAGGTTCGGCAGATCGCGGACCCATTCAGGCTCGCCTTCGATCTTCCAGCCCTGCTTGGCAGCCCAACCCAGGTGGATTTCCATAACCTGGCCGACGTTCATACGACCTGGCACACCTAGCGGGTTCAGGATGACATCCAGCGGGGTGCCGTCTTCCAGGAATGGCATGTCTTCCAGCGGCATGATGCGCGAGATGACACCCTTGTTACCGTGGCGACCTGCGAGCTTGTCGCCGATCGAGATCTTGCGCTTCTGGGCAACGTAGACGCGGACCAGCTGGTTGACACCAGGGGAAAGGTCATCGTCGTTGTCGCGGTCGAAGATGCGAACACCAATGACGGTGCCGGACTCGCCGTGCGGAACCTTCAGCGAGGTGTCGCGCACTTCGCGCGACTTCTCACCGAAGATGGCACGCAGCAGGCGCTCTTCCGGGGTCAGTTCGGTCTCGCCCTTAGGGGTGACACGGCCTACCAGCACGTCGCCGGCCTCGACCTCGGCACCGATGTAGACGATGCCGCGGTCATCGAGCTGGGAGAGGATGTCTTCCGAGACATTCGGGATGTCGCGGGTGATTTCCTCGGCACCGAGCTTGGTGTCGCGGGCATCGACTTCGTGCTCTTCGATGTGAATCGAGGTGAGTACGTCGTCGAAGATCATGCGCTGGGAGAGGATGATCGCATCCTCGTAGTTGTAGCCTTCCCAGGACATGAATGCCACGAGCAGGTTCTTGCCCAGCGACAGCTCGCCGGAGTCGGTCGAAGGACCGTCAGCGATGATCGACTGGTATTCCAGGCGGTCGCCTTCGGACACGCGAACGCGCTGGTTGTAGGCGTTGCCCTGGTTCGAGCGGGCGAACTTCATGATCGGGTACATCGACTCGGTGCCGTCATCGTTCATGACGACAACCAGGTCAGCAGATACCTCGGTGACCACGCCTGGCTTGGCGGCGACAACGGAGTCGCCGGCGTCAACCGCGGCGAACTTCTCCATGCCGGTACCCACCAGCGGACGCTCGGACTTCAGCAGCGGCACAGCCTGGCGCTGCATGTTGGCGCCCATCAGTGCGCGGTTGGCATCGTCGTGCTCGAGGAATGGAATCAGCGCGGTTGCCACCGAAACCATCTGGCGCGGCGAAACGTCCATGAAGGTCACTTCAGCGGAATCGACGATGACTGGCTCGCCGCCACCGCCCTTTTCGCGAACCAGAACGGTCTCTTCAACGAAGCGGCCGTTCTCATCCAGAGGCGCGTTGGCCTGTGCGATGTAGTGCTGCAGCTCGTCATCGGCGGTCAGGTAGTCGACCTCGTTGGACACGACGCCATTGGCGACGCGGCGGTACGGGGTTTCGATGAAGCCGAAGGAGTTGATGCGTCCGTAGGTAGCCAACGAACCGATCAGGCCGATGTTCGGGCCTTCCGGGGTTTCAATTGGGCACATGCGTCCGTAGTGGGACGGGTGGACGTCTCGTACTTCCATGCCTGCGCGGTCACGGGACAGGCCGCCCGGGCCCAGAGCCGACAAGCGGCGCTTGTGGGTCAGGCCGGCCAGCGGGTTGTTCTGGTCCATGAACTGCGAAAGCTGCGAGGTTCCGAAGAACTCCTTGATGGCAGCCACAACAGGGCGGATGTTGATCAGGGTCTGCGGGGTGATCGCCTCGACGTCCTGGGTGGTCATGCGCTCGCGCACAACACGCTCCATGCGGGACAGGCCGGTGCGGACCTGGTTCTCGATCAGTTCGCCCACGGCGCGGATGCGGCGGTTGCCGAAGTGGTCGATGTCGTCGACGTTGACAGGAACGTCAACGATCTCGCCCTTGCGGGTGCCCTGAACAGTCTTCTCGCCTGCGTGCAGCGCAACGAGGTAGCGGATCATCGCTACCAGGTCGTCCAGCGAGAGCACCGAAGCGTTCTCGGCGTTGACCGGAGTCTCCACGCCCAGCTTGCGGTTGATCTTGTAGCGGCCAACCTTTGCCAGATCGTAGCGCTTAGGCTCGAAGTACATGTTCTTCAGCAGTGCCTGGGCGGCCTCAACCGTAGGAGGCTCGCCTGGACGCAGCTTGCGGTAGATGTCCAGCAAGGCTTCGTTCTGATCCTTGATGCTGTCCTTTTCCAAGGTTGCGCGCATCGAATCGTACTGGCCGAACTCGGACAGGATCTGCTCTTCGCTCCAGCCAAGGGCCTTGAGCAAGACGGTGACCGACTGCTTGCGCTTGCGATCAAGGCGTACGCCGATCTGGTCGCGCTTGTCGATTTCCAGCTCGAACCATGCACCACGCGATGGGATGATACGTGCCGAGAAGATCGTCTTGTCACTGGTCTTGTCCGGCGTGGACTCGAAGTACGCACCTGGGGAGCGAACCAGCTGGGACACAACGACACGCTCGGTGCCGTTGATGATGAAGGTGCCCTTTTCGCTCATCAGCGGGAAATCGCCCATGAACACGGTCTGCTGCTTGATTTCGCCGGTTTCATTATTCATGAATTCGGCCTTGACATACAGCGGTGCCGCGTAGGTGGCGTCGCGGTCCTTGCACTCTGCGATCGAGTACTTAGGATCAGCGAACTCCGGATCCGAGAAGCTCAAGGACATGGTGTCCTGGAAGTCCTCGATTGGGGAGATTTCCTCGAAGATTTCTGCCAGGCCCGAGGTGTTGGGCACGCTGAAGTCACCAGCGGCTTCTGCCTTGGCCAGGCGCTCTACCCAGTTCTGGTTGCCGACGAGGCGGTCAAAGCTCTCGGTCTGCAATGCCAGCAGGTTAGGCACTTCAAGGGGTTCGTGAATCTTTGCAAAAGAAAGTCGGCCAGCGTATGCAGCATCGCGAGCCGAACTAGCGGTTTGGTTGTTAGGGTTGCTCGAGGCGACCAAGATGGATCCTTCCAAAGACCGTCAGGTTTCCGAACGCTTACCGTGCTAAGGTTCCTGCCATAGGACAGTTCCTCTTTTTTCGTCCGCACGAACCCACCGCTATATGAAGGCCGCGCGCGCAAACAGCAAGGCGCAAATTTCTACTCTACCGGAGGAAAATCCGGTTGTCGATACTCGGTGCAGAAATTCGTGCTATAGTTTTCGCCCCCACTTTCGCGCGGGCTGCCACTCAGGTTTCCAAGCACCGCGCCAGCGCGCAACCCGGTCGTACCGCGCACCGAAAAGTGCATGCATTTTCCCAACTGATACCCTTGTTTTCGCGGATTCTTGCGAATTGCCAAAGGTCTTGGCCCGCTGAACGCAGTCTCCGGATTCCGGGCATCAGGCAACGTTATGCTTTCTGTCACATTCTCCTCAGCAGGCATCAGAAACCCCAATTTTTCTCCGCTTCAGCCGCATGGCGAACGTTCTTGGAGATTTTTTTCCGGGTATCCGGGAGGCTTGAAGCTACACGCTCCCCCAGCAGATATAAGCCTTTGCGACCTCGTGTGTCCGGTGGCTTCTTCTTTCGCCACTAGCTATGATCGAGCAAACATCCACGGTTAGGAGACGAAGTGAATAAGCTGCAGTCAGATGAAGCACTGACTCGAGTTACCCTGGACGCCTCGCGCCGGAACATCCCAATCGAGATTGTGCCGCGCGACAAGGTCCGCTCGCTGGAAGAGGCTGCGGACGCCTTGGGAATCTCGGCCTCGGCCTTGCTCAAGACGCTGGTTATCAAACGCACAGACGGCACCTTTGTCTTCGCGCTGATCCCCGGCGGGCGTAAACTGGACTGGGCGAAGCTGCGCGGAGTCATGGGCGTCAATAAGCTCTCCCTGCCATCTTCAGATATCGCTTGGGATGTCACGCACTACGAGAGCGGAACCATTACGCCTTTTGGCTCGCACACGGTACTGCCTGTCTACATCGATGCCAGCGTCTTCGAAGAGCCCGTATCGGAACAGATAGGACTGGGCAGCGGGGACCGAGCCCATGGACTGCTGGTTCGCGCCAAGGATTTGGTTAGCGGATTTGATGCCACGATTGCTGATATTTCGACTCCGGAATAACCAGCCCTGGCTTAGCCAATGCCTTCTTGGCCCAGGCCTGCGACTCGGTCAATCCCTTGATCGTCGCGTTGCGCAGCGGCAGACCCAGCGGCTGCTCGACGAAGCGTGCCACCAGGTAGGCAATTCCTAGCATCAGCACCAGCAAACCGGCCAGCAGCACGTACTTGTTCACGAAACCGTGCAGCTGGTTGATTAGCCACCAACCCCACAACTGGTGCACGAGGTACAGCGGGTAAGTCAATGAACCGGCCACAGCCAGCCATTTGCCCTGGACGTTCTTGAGCGGAGTCAGGGTGCACACCGCCAGCAGAGCTACGCACAGGACGGTCAGCAGCTGGAAATGCCAGGCCGGGATATCCATCCCGGAGAGCAAGTCCGCGTCACTGCGCCCCTTGATGCCGGTGAAAAATGCGGCGATGGCAGTATTGCCTGCGACCATGGACCACCGCAGAATGCTGTGGCCGCTTTGATAGATCAAGAAGAGCACCATGCCGGCTGCGAACAGGGCCGCATACTGCCCGGCAATCCATTCCTGCAGCTTATCCAAGCTTGTGAAATGCAGATACAGGCCCAGAGCGGGCCAAATGGCAGAGAGCAAGAGGATGTGCTTGTTCTTCACGAAGCCCATGGACAAGAGCGCTGCGAGCAACACGTAGAAACGCAACTCGACCCAAAGTGTCCAATAGACACCGTCCATATCGGTGACGCCGAATCCAGCCTGCATCATGCTCAGGTTGGGCAGAATATCACTGGCCGAGCGTCCCTCGTTGCCGGAAGGCCAGATCCCAAGCGAGAGTACTGTTGCTGCGAGTACCGCGAGCCAGTAGGCCGGGTAGAGGCGGCCCACACGCGAGCCGATGAAACCAATGACGTTCTTTCCCTGGAGGGACGTCAGGATAACGAAGCCCGAGATGAGGAAGAATAGCTGTACACCCAGCTGTCCGTAACGGGTGAATTCGGAGAGTACTGGCCAGAACTCTGCGGCCTGCCTCCCCCAGTGATCATGTCCCCATGCGGTGTAGTGGTACAGGACGACAATTAGCGCAGCTGTAATCCTCAATGCGTCTAGGAGCCCTAGCCGCGGTGCTGGTTTCTGGTTCTGGGTAGCTACGGTTTTTGACACATTTTCACTGTAAACAATGAACTTGAATAAACGCTGTTAATAGAAACGTTATAAAACAATTGCTATGGACTTCCCAGCTTAACGACCAAAGGCCCACAGACTTTCGTCTGTGGACCTTTGGCAATAAGTTGCGAGTGACCGCTGTACTTACTTAACGGTGACGGTAGCGCCGGCAGCTTCCAGAGCTTCCTTAGCCTTCTCGGCAGCGTCCTTGGCAACACCCTCAAGCAGAGCCTTTGGAGCAGCGTCAACGAGCTCCTTAGCTTCCTTCAGGCCCAGGGAAGTCAGTGCGCGAACTTCCTTGATAACTGCGATCTTCTTGTCGCCGGCCGACTCGAGGACTACGTCGAATTCGGTCTGCTCTTCAGCAGCAGCTTCGCCGCCTGCAGCTGGACCAGCAACTGCAACAGCAGCAGCGGTTACGTCGAAGGTCTCTTCGAATTCCTTAACGAACTCGGACAGTTCGATGATGGTCATTTCCTTGAATGCGGAAAGCAGCTCTTCGTTGCTGAGCTTCGCCATGGTGGGCGTCCTTTCGGTTTTTGGCCTTGAGGGCCGATGAATTTGGGTTTACGTTGCGAGAGAACTCGAAAGCTTAGGCTTCTGCCGGAGCTTCCTCGGCAGCTTCGCCACCGTTCTCGTCGAGCTTTGCACGCAGAGCTTCGACAGCGCGGGCAGCAGCGGAAGCTGGAGCCAGCAGCACTGCTGCAACGCGGGCGAGCTGAGTTTCGCGGGATTCCAGCGCAGCCAAAGCAGCGATGCCGCTCTGGTCCAGTGCCTTACCTTCGAACCAACCGGTCTTGATGACCAGCTTTTCGTTAGTCTTGGCGAATTCCGTGAGGCTCTTAGCGGCAGCAACTGCATCGCCCTTAATGAAGGCGATTGCGGTTGGACCAGAAAGCTGTTCATCGAAAGCATCGATGCCAGCGTTCTTCGCTGCGATTGCGGTCAAGGTGTTCTTTACGACTGCGTACTTGGTCTCCTGACCAAGCGAGCGGCGCAGATCCTTGAGCTGTGCAACGGTAAGCCCACGGTATTCGGTCAAGACAGCCGCCGACGAATCATTGAATTCCGCGGTGATTTCTTCAATCGCTGCAGTCTTGCTTGGGGTTGCCATAACACTCCTTCCGGGGATTTGTTCGGTACCGTTTCAAAACCGGCGAGGCCATAAAAATAGCCCCGCGCAGGAGCACAGGGCGTTTCAACTTATTCAAAGTCAAAAAATCTATGTAACCTGCGTTGGTCATCCTTGCGGATCTTTAGGAGCAGTTGGAAACCAAATGCTCGACCGACGGTCTTCGGTATTTCTAGTTTATAGGAGCACTCCAGCCCACAGCAAATCGAAGCCGGAGCCAATCTCATGATCCTGGTCACTAGGGGAATTAAATTAGAATGGCGGGACTCATTTACCAACGCTTGGGGAACGCTAGTAGTAAGTCCCGCCGATACAAAAGTTTTGGGGAAACTTTCGTATCTCATCCGCGTAGGGCCTTGGGGGATCCATACGCGGATGACCGAGATACTCGGTAGTCAAAGCTTATCATCGGCTACAGGCTGGTACGAAACATGAATACGCTTTCCAGCAGCCGTGGCCATCGCGCAGATTCCTCGCTTAAAAAGGAAGGGAGCATGCCGATTATCGGCATGCTCCCTCAAGCTAGTTAGCTACTAGACTTAGGCCTCAACGCGGGTTACGTTCGCGTCAACAGGAATACCTGGACCGAAGGTGGTAGCGATGGTTGCCTTCGAGATGTAGCGACCCTTCGAAGCCGAAGGCTTCAGGCGCATAACCTCTTCCAGAGCTGCTGCGTAGTTCTCGGTCAGCTGCTTTGCGTCGAACGAAACCTTGCCAATGATGAAGTGCAGGTTCGAGTGCTTGTCGACGCGGAAGTCGATCTTGCCGCCCTTGATGTCGGTTACAGCCTTGGCCACATCCATGGTCACGGTGCCGGTCTTAGGGTTTGGCATCAGGTTACGAGGACCCAGTACCTTACCCAAGCGGCCAACCTTGCCCATCAGGTCAGGGGTTGCAACTGCTGCGTCGAAGTCGGTCCAGCCGCCCTGGATCTTTTCGATCAGGTCGTCCGAGCCAACGAAGTCGGCGCCAGCTTCGCGAGCTGCTTCTGCCTTGTCACCGTTAGCGAAAACAACCACGCGGGCGGTCTTGCCGGTGCCGTGTGGAAGGTTTACGGTACCGCGAACCATCTGGTCAGCCTTACGTGGGTCAACACCCAAGCGGAAAGCAACCTCAACGGTCGAGTTGGTCTTATCGCCTGCGGTCTCCTTAGCCAGGGCAATTGCCTCGGCTGGAGCGTAGACGTTGTTGTCGGCATCGATCTTAGCCGCGGCGGCTACGTATGCTTTGCTGCGCTTTGCCATCTGCGTTTTCTCCTTATGCAGTCGTGGTCATATGGACCGCGCGGGGTCCTGCCACGGGCGAATCGATCAGATGACCGTTTCGCCTTAGATTGAATTCTTGAGTGCTATCCAGCGTGTGAACAGCGGAAGGCGGGATTAGCCTTCTACGGTCACGCCCATGGAGCGGGCGGTGCCGGCGATGATCTTGGCTGCAGCAGCCAGGTCATTTGCGTTCAGGTCAGCCATCTTGGTGGTGGCGATTTCCTCAACCTGAGCCTGGGTCAGGTTAGCAACCTTGTCGGTGTGCGGAACACCCGAACCCTTTGCAATGCCAGCTGCCTTCTTGATCAGCTCAGCTGCAGGAGGAGTCTTGGTGATGAAAGTGAACGAACGGTCTTCGTATACGGTGATCTCAACTGGAACAACGTTACCGCGCTGCGACTCGGTCGCTGCGTTGTAAGCCTTGCAGAATTCCATGATGTTGACGCCGTGCTGACCAAGGGCTGGACCGATTGGAGGAGCTGGGTTAGCAGCACCTGCCTGGATCTGCAGCTTGATGAGTCCGGTGACCTTTTTCTTTGGGGCCATGTCGGGTCCTTCTTACTCTTGCGTTTCCCGTGGCACAGGAGCGTGGCACGGGGATCTGGCTATCGTGGCGCGACAGCCAAGCGTACCCTCGCATCGATAAGCGACCGATGCGGGGCACGAAGACTTAATACTACTGGATCTTGGTGACCTGGTTGAAGTTCAGGGTCACTGGGGTTTCACGTTCGAAGATCGAAACCAGTACAACCAGCTGTGCGGCATCCAGCTTGATCTCCGAGATGGTTGCCGGCATCGTTTCGAACGGTCCGTCATTGACGATAACCGATTCGCCGACTTCGAAGTCCACGGTGACCTCAGTAATTGGAGCACGGCCTGGCTTGGACGCCGATGGCTGCTCTACTGGATCAACGATGGTGTGCTCCAGCATGGAGAACACTTCGTCAAGGCTCAGTGGGTTTGGATCGTGGGCGTTGCCAACGAATCCAGTGACACCTGGAGTGTGTCGAACAACACCCCACGACGCGTCAGTCAGCTCCATGCGGACCAGGACATAGCCCGGGATGCGCACGCGGCGAACGATCTTGCGCTGAGTGTTCTTGACCTCGACGACCTCTTCCATTGGAACCTGGATATCGAAGATGAACTCATCCATGTCCTGGGTCTGGATACGGGTCTCAAGATTGACCTTCACGCGGTTTTCGTAACCAGCGTAGGTGTGAATGACAAACCAGTCACCTGGAAGACGACGGAGCTTAGCGCGGAATTCTTCCTTGAGCTTGGCTACGTTGTCTTCGCCCTCGGCTTCTTCAGCTTCGTTGTCTTCGCCCTCGGCTTCTTCAGCTTCGTTGTCTTCGCCTTCAGCTTCTTCAGCTGCGCCTTCGATTACCTGAGCGTCTTCAGCGTCCTGTGCTGGTGCTTCGGTTGGGTCGACGTCAGCTTCTACAGCTGGCTCAACCTGATCGCCGGCGGCTTCAACGAACTCGTTTTCGACCTCGTCATTAATCTGCGGTTCGAGTTCCTTGTCGGACACTGCAGCTCCTGCTTTCTTTGACTGAATGACACTAAATTGCCTCGGGGTAATCATACCTCCGAGGCAACAAAATTACTGTTCGACCTTGTTGGTGAACAGGAGGATCGACCCCTGCCCAAAGACGAAGTCCAGGGCCGTCACGATCAGCATCACCACGACCACGAAACCGACAACAACCAGGAAATAATTCACTAGTTCACTGCGGGTCGGGGTGACGACCTTCTTAAGTTCTGCGATTACCTGGCGGAAAAACAAGAAGATCCGGGCAAAGAAACCCAACTTCTGTCCACCCTTACCGGAGCTGAGAGCAGATTCGGTCATGTTCTTCCTCGTTTCAAAAATTTGGCCAGTTGAAACAATCACGGTGTGCCATAGTCTATTCGACTGCAACACACCGTGATGAGATAATTCGCTAAGCGATAAATCGCTATTGCGCAGGGCAGACAGGACTCGAACCTGCAACCTGCGGTTTTGGAGACCGCTGCGCTACCAATTGCGCCACTACCCTTCGGAGCTTTTTACCGCTCCCACCTAGAACATCTTAGCGGATAAAACATTCAGCTTCGTCCGTTGCGATGTCTCGGCAACGAGAAATAACTTTACGCAACGAAATCGGAAATGTCGAACTGACAACCTCCGGTGTGGCGCAGAACGCATTCCCGCGCCCCGTTGCGCACCTTATTGTGTCATTTTCAAAATTGTGATGCTGAAGTGCAAGGTTGCGAACTAAACTGAGGTGTAACAGCTGTCCCCATAGACTTCAGGACGAATCCCCAATGTCTCGCATTTCTCGCCGCATCGGCGCAATTTCCGAATCCGCGACTCTCGCAGTAGATGCCAAGGCGAAGGCTCTTAAAGCAGCAGGTCGACCAGTAATCGGTTTCGGTGCCGGTGAACCCGACTTCCCAACCCCTGGCTACATTGTCGAAGCAGCAGTCAAGGCGGCCCAGGATCCAAAGAACCACCGCTACTCCCCTGCAGCCGGCCTTCCCGAGCTGCGCGAAGCAATCGCCGCCAAAACCATGCGCGATTCGGGCTACGAGCTCAAGGCCAATCAGGTTCTGGTCACCAATGGCGGCAAGCAGGCGGTGTACAACACCTTCGCAACCCTGCTTGATCCAGGTGACGAGGTCATCGTTCCGGCTCCGTACTGGACCACCTATCCCGAAGCCATCCAGCTCGCCGGAGGCAAGGCCGTATCGGTCTTTGCCGGCCCGGAGCAGGGCTACAAGGTTACCGTCGAACAGCTCGAATCCGTACTGACCGAACGCACCAAGGTGCTGCTGTTCGTTTCTCCTTCGAACCCCACCGGTGCCGTATACACCCCGGAGCAGGTCCGCGAGATCGGCCAGTGGGCTGCTTCCAAGGGGCTGTGGGTTGTTACCGATGAGATCTACGAGCACTTGACCTACGGCGATGCAACTTTCAGCTCCATCGCGACCTTGGTCCCAGAGCTCGAAGACCGAGTTGTCGTCCTCAACGGCGTGGCAAAGACCTACGCAATGACCGGCTGGCGCGTGGGTTGGATGGCAGGTCCGCTGGATGTCATCAAGGCCGCCACCAACCTGCAGTCCCACGCCACCTCGAACGTTTCCAACGTATCGCAGCGAGCCGCCCTGGCTGCTGTTGCCGGGCCGCTGGATGCCGTGAACGACATGAAGGTTGCCTTCAACCGTCGCCGCTTGGCCATCGTCGAATCACTGAACGCGATTGACGGCCTGCACTGCCCTACTCCGGAAGGCGCGTTCTACGCGTATTCGGATGTTCGAGGCCTGCTGGGTCGCGAAATCCGCGGCGTAGTGAACAACACCAGTGCAGAACTTGCTGCTTTCATCCTGGAACAGGCAGAAGTTGCCGTCGTTCCAGGTGAAGCATTCGGCCCTTCCGGCTATATCCGCATGTCATATGCACTGGGTGATGCTGACCTCGAAGAAGGCGTCGCACGGATGGCCAAGCTGCTGGGCGAAGCCAAGTAGAAAAACCGCGCCGCCAAAGAAGCCGGGCAGTCCATGATGGACTGCCCGGCTTCTGTGCTTTTGCCGCAGTGCCGTTTAGAGGATCTTGCGGTCCACAGCCCAACGGGTAAGTTCGTGGCGGTTGGATAGCTGGAGCTTGCGCAGCACATTGGACACATGCGATTCCACGGTCTTTACCGAGATGAACAGTTCCTTGGCTACTTCCTTATAGCTATATCCCCGGGCAATCAAACGCATGACTTGCAATTCGCGGTCAGAGAGCAAATCCAGCTCCTCATCGATTTCTGCCACCGGACCGCTGCTGCCAAAGGCGTCCAGGACGAACCCGGCCAAGCGTGGCGAGAACACGGCATCTCCCCCGGCCACGCGACGTACTGCATCGGAAATTTCGGCCCCGGAAATGCTCTTGGTGACATACCCGCGAGCACCGGAACGGATGACCGTCACTACGTCCTGTGCTGCGTCGGAAACGCTCAATGCCAGGAAACGCGTGGATCCCAGCAGCCCGGTGCACCCCTTGAGCACTTCGGCCCCGCCCCCGCCGCGGCCACCGGGCAGGTGCACATCCAGGAGCACCACATCCGGTTGCTGTTCGGTGATCACCTCGATGGCTCCCTCCACGGTGCCAGCTTCCCCGACAATCTGGATGTCCTGGGCCAAATCGGCACGTAAACCGGAACGGAAGATGGCGTGGTCATCCACCAGCACTACACGGTAGTTCTCGGTGGTGTTCTCAGCGTTCATGTTTCTATTCTTCCTCCATGTTCAGTGGCATGCTCAGCTGCACCTCAGTTCCGGATTCACCGCTCCGGATATGCGCCATGCCGCCTGCGCGTTCCATGCGGCCAATGATTGATTCCCTGACGCCGTGCCGGTCCGCCGGTATTCCATCTACTTCGAAACCGGTGCCGCGGTCACGCACATACACTTCTACTTGTTCGGCCGAGCATTCGATGAATACCGAAATCTTGCCCTCGGCATGCTTCGCTGCGTTCATCATCGCCTCGCGGCTAGCGGCCACCAGTGCCTGCTGCCCGGCAAAGCCCTGAGCATTGCCTACGGATATGACTTCTACATCACGCAGTAGCAGCTGTTCGATGTGGCTTGCCTCGTGCTGGATCTCAACGATTACATCTTCATCATCAAGGTCATGGTTGCCGTACAGCCATTGGCGCAGTTCACGCTCTTGGACACGTGCCAAGGTTCTCACCGCCGCTGGGTCTTCACTGCGTTTTTGAATCACTGCCAAGGTCTGCAAGACCGAGTCGTGCAGGTGGGCCGCGAACTCTGCACGTTGGGCCGCCGCCTGGCGCGAGCTCCGTTCAGCGATGAAATCGCGCCACAGCCGAGTACCCCAGGGAAGCAAGACCACGACTGCGCCGACAATGATCGCCAAGGCCGCCCACAAGCCGCCGAGCAGGTCTGCGGCTCCGACAGTATTGCCCAGCAGGGCCAGCAGACCGCCGATGACCAGGACCAGGCCAAAAGCCAGGCGCAGCAGGAAAGGCAATGACGGGCGCTTCTTGTGCTCGGTGATACCTTCATCGAACTGGATCCAAGCCAGCACAATACCGGCAATCACGCCCAAGGTAGGCCAGATCAGATCCCAGCGGATATTCCAGCCGGTCCACTGTCCATAAGCCAAGACGGCGAGCGCCAGCAGGCCCGCACCGATCAGCGTGTCACGCCAGGTGGAGTTCCTTTCCCAACCTTCGCGTGGACGGAAGATGCCTTGCTGCACCCGGTTCATTTCTTCAGCAAGGCTGCGTGATCTGGTGCCCCAGGAGCGAAGCTCGTCAGCGTGCGCCTCTTCGGCGCTCGGGACGAATACCCAAAGCCACGCGTAGAGCAGAATGCCGATGCCGCCCAGTGCGGACAATCCCAGGAACCCAATACGCACGTACCCCAGCGGGATGCCCAGGTGCTCCGCGAGGCCGCCGCAGACGCCGGCGATTAGCCGGTTCTCGCTGCGCACCATCAAACGCCGTTCAGGACTTTCCATAGTTCTAAGTCAAGCACGTTCTTGTCGTTTCTTCCCGGTTGATCACCGGATCTAGGGGCACCCCTAGGGGAAGTTCAGGGTATCCCCTCATAGCGCGGGACCCCTGCCACACGAGAACATTGGACTATGAACAACGAAGGCTCTCAACGTCGTCGCGGCTTTTACGACCAGCTGCGCAAATCACCGATCACTCGCCAGGACTCGCAGTGGCTCGGTGGCGTTGCAACTGGTGTCGCCGATTATTTCAAGGTCGATGTAGTGCTGATCCGCGGCATCTTCGTGGTGCTCGGTGTCCTAGGCGGCTTGGGCATGGTGCTCTATGGACTGGCTTGGGCGTTGCTTCCTGATGCGGGAGGCAAAATGCATCTGGAAAGTGCCGTGAACCGGAACTGGACCAGCGGCATGACTGGCGCGGTGATCATCTTTGCGCTGGGCATCTTCCCTGCTCCCTGGTTCTTGGATTCGCTGGCACCGGTCCTGTGGCCCCTGGCTATTGTTGCGGCTATCGCATTCATTATCTTCAGCAGGAAGAACACCCGGTTTGCGCGTCCGGACCAAGCCCGCAATCCGGCAGCGACCGGTGACAGCTCTGCTGCCTCGCCAAGGGCTGCCGAGAAGAGCACCGCGTTGGAGCATCCTTGGCGTGAGGACGGCACCCAGAGTTTCAATGCGAGCGTAGCTAGCGGGTTCGGGACGAACTACCCGGATGCGCCGATGAAGGAGCACCCCATGAATTCAGGTGATTCTGGCCCAGCGGGCCAGTACGAAAATAGCTATTCGCCGGATCCCGCATACACGAAGGCCTACAGTGCCAAGGCGAATCGCAAGCCGATCAGCCGCCCGATTCCGGGTTGGCTTGGCACCACCGTCTTCGGCGTTACCGTGCTGGTGGTCGCCGTGGTCATGCTGGCCGACTACCTGGATATCGTGGCCTTGCCTGGTTCGGGCTGGACCGTGGCCTTGGCTTGCGGCCTGTTGCTTGTTGGCATCACCATTGTCCTAGCGGCCATCTCCGGGCGAACCAGTGGAGGCCTGTTGGGTTTGGCCATTCCATTGCTGGTCCTGACGGTGATCTTCTCTGCTACGTCATTCGAGGAATCTGCCCGCGGGTTCGTTCGATCGGCTACCGGCAGCGACAGCCAATACAGCGCTGTTTTCAGCAGCTCAACGGTTGACCTGACCCATCTGGGCAGTATCACCAAACCCACCACGGTGGAGATCGATTCGGTCTTCTCCAGAATGGATCTGCTGCTGCCGGACAATGTTCCGGTGAAGATCGAGACCGACGGCGCATTCCTTTCCGGAATGGATATGGAACTGCCGCAGGACCGGCGGTCCTTGCCGGGAAATGCACCAATGCTGACCATTGAAGTAGACGGAGTTTTTTCCTCGTTCTCCACGACCGTGGATGATCCCAGCATCCTGAACCCCAGCAACACGGATTTCTAAGGACTGAGCCCCATGAATACTTCTTCTACTCCCGCTAGGAAATTCCCTACCGGAACCTTGGTCTTCGGCCTGATTCTGATCGTTGTCGCCCTGGCATCGCTCAGCCGTCTGGTCTTGCAGTGGAGCTTTGACATGCCGCTGTTCTTCATCGCTATCGTCGCCTTGGCCGGCGTAGCCATGATCTTCTCCGGATTGGCATCGGCTGGCAAGGCCCGCAAATCCGAAGCCGAACCACCGGTTCCCACCGACCCCAATCTCTAAGCCTCCAAGCTTTTCCAACAATTAGGAGTTCTCTGATGGACGCATTCTTCAACTCGCTTCGTTCCATGCCGCTTCGTCGCGGGCCAGGCCGATTGGCCGGTGGCGTCGCCGGGGGCATCGCCGACAAGTTCGGGTGGGATGTCACCTTGGTGCGTATCGCCCTACTGCTTTCGTTCTTGCTTCCGGTAATGGGTGTTGCCGCATATATCCTGGCGTGGATCCTGATCCCAGCGCAGGACAACACCATCATCTTGCAGAACTGGCTTCGCAAATTCTAAATACCGTTCCCGGCTGGCCTGCTCGGGAACGATGCTTGGCATCGCTATCCGGCTAGGGCGAGGCTCGTGCACTTCCGTGACATGAGACTCGCCCTAGTGGCTTTAAGCACGTACAATGGCACGCAGAGTAGATGCTCAATGGCGCGCGGATATTGACTGAAATCCGAATGGAACTCTTTGCTGTTACAGCGTTATCACGGGGCCTGCACGCTCCAGCTGTCGCACAAGGCTTTCCCATTACTAAGCGAGGGCCAATGCGCATTGGAATCATGACCTCAGGCGGCGACTGCCCCGGTCTGAACGCCGTCATCCGCGGTGCGGTACTGAATGGCATCAAAAGCTACGACGACGAATTCGTCGGTTTCCGCGACGGCTGGCGCGGCGTCAAGGAAGGCGACTTCTTCCACCTTCCGCGAACCGCTGTGCGTGGCATCGCCAAGCAAGGCGGCACCATTTTGGGCACCTCACGCACCAATGCGTTTGAAGGTGAACTTGGTGGCGCGGAGAACATTTCCAAGGTTCTCAAATCCAATAGCATCGATGCGATGATTGCCATCGGCGGGGAAGGCACCTTAGCTGGCGCCCAGCGCCTATGCGAAGCCGGCCTTCCTATCGTTGGCGTTCCCAAGACCATCGATAATGACTTGGACGCCACGGATTACACCTTCGGTTTCGATACCGCTAACCAGATTGCGGTCGAAGCCATTGACCGCCTGCGCACCACCGGCGATTCCCACCACCGCTGCATGGTGGCCGAGG
This sequence comes from Glutamicibacter sp. NPDC087661, assembly GCF_044743275.1. NCBI lineage: Bacteria > Bacillati > Actinomycetota > Actinomycetes > Micrococcales > Micrococcaceae > Glutamicibacter > Glutamicibacter sp. NPDC087661. The sequence goes on along the minus strand of NZ_JBIUWE010000001.1, from coordinate 287,027 downwards.
TAATGGGCCGCCACGTAGGCTGGATTGCACTGCACGCGGGGATGGCATCCGGTGCGCACGCGGTGCTCATCCCGGAGGTTTCCACCACCATGGAGCAGATCTGCCAGTGGGTGAACGAAGCCCATGAGCGCGGACGCGCCCCGTTGGTGGTTGTGGCCGAAGGCTTTGTGCCAGAAGGCACGGAAGAAGCGTTCTCGGTACGTGGTCTCGATTCCTTCGGACGCGCCCGCCTTGGCGGCATCGGGGAGATGCTCGCCCCGGTCATTGAGGAACGTACCGGCATCGAAACGCGTGCAACCGTGCTGGGACATATTCAGCGCGGCGGCGTCCCCACCGCTTTTGACCGTGTCCTGGCCACCCGTTTGGGAATGGCTGCGGTGGATTCCATCCATGCCGAGGCGTGGGGCACCATGGTGGCGTTGCACGGCACCAAGGTGCTGCGCGTACCGCTGCGTGCCGCACTGAACAACCTCAAGCGTGTCCCCATGGAACGCTACGAAGAGGCCGCCGTGCTCTTCGGCTAGGCCTGGAGATACACCAAGGGCGTGGGTTGGAATGCTGTTCACAGCATTCCAACCCACGCCCTTCTCTTTGGCCTTTAGCCTTGCGGCGGGGTTCTCAGGAACCCGGTAAAGCGCCCAGCGACCTGGCCGGCGTCGGTCGCCACAATGACTTCCTGCGTTGCCGGGTAGCTCGTTTCGCCGTCCACCACGGACAGAACCGCTTCCGGGTCAACGTTGCGCTTGACCACGGCCAAGGCGATTGGCCCGGCTTCATAGTGCAAAGTCGCGGAAGTGATCCGGCCAACCGTGCGCTCCCCCAGCTTCACTTCGGCGCCGGTGGCAGGCAGCGTGTGCATGGAACCGTCGAGGTCCAAGAAAACCATGCGACGAGGCGGGTGGCCGATGTTGTGCACCCGGGCAATTGTTTCCTGGCCTTTATAGCAGCCCTTGTCCATGTGCACCGCGGTACGCAGCCAATCCAACTCGTGGGGAATGGTCTTGTCGTCTATCTCGGCACCGAAGCGCGGCTCCCACGCGGCGATACGCAAGGCCTCGACAGCCATCATGCCTGACAGCTCTTCGTCAGCTACTGCGACGGCAAGCTGCTCCAACTCCACGATATGCAAGAACCACGGACGTTCCTTGCCCGGGTGATCCTCACGGGAATAGGCCCAACCACCGTCGGTGATTCCGGGCCATGGGTTCTCCCAGACCAGGCTCCCGGCAGTGCCAATCTTGCGGGTAGCCGCCAATACGCCGTAGCTCTCGGAAAGATCATTGACCTCAACGCGCAGCATGAAGCGCATTGAGTTCAGGAACTGCGCCAACGCTGCTCCGGCACCAGGTTCAACGATCAGCAGCAAGCGATCTGCGGTGGCCAGCACCTTCATTTCGTGCTCAATGCGTCCTTGAACCGAAAGCAGCAGCGTCTGGGTGCTGTCTCCTGGCTTCAGGCTGGAAATGCGCTGGCTGCTGAGCGTATCGAGCCAACTCTGGCGGTCTTCGCCGCGGATCTCCACGACATCGAAGTGGCTCAGATCGGCAATTGCCTGGCCCTCAGCGAGTTTGCGAGCTTCGCGGGTAGGAGCGCCGTAGTGGGCTGCGACGCCGGCATCTACGCCGCCAGCTGCCACTGCAGCAGCACGGTCCAGCAGGACCGAACGGTATTCAGTGGCCATGATTAGTGCACCGTGCCTTCCGAGGTGACACGCTTGAGCGCCGCCGAGGCGTGCGCTTGAAGATCCATATTGCCCTTGGAAACATCCCAGCGCCAGAACAGCTCGCCATTGACCAGACCGTAGATCCGGGTTGAGGACGCGTAAGCTTGGGCGTTCTTGCTGCGCAGCAAGCTCTCGGTGGCCAGCTGAATGCGTGGTCCATTAATCAGGCCGTAATACAGCTCTGAGATGCCGTCTGGTCGGACAATTTGCGCCTGGATCTTGAAGCCGTCTTCGGTATGCAGCTTCTGCACATCGTCGGCCGAACGCAGTACCGGGAAGATGTCACCGGGTTCCATGCCAGGACCGGCATCGGCTTCCTGCTGTTCACGGTCCAAGGACCAGAAGCCGGTTTCAACGGCTAGGATCCGCAGCTTCGTGCCATCGGCTTCGGTCAGCCAGGCTTCACTGCGGTATTCAAGGTACGGCCCGCCAACGTCACGGAAGGTGACTTGCTGCCAGAAAAACTCGTCCTCGGCTTCGCCTTCGCCAAGACGGCCAGCACCTTCCCAGGTGCCGATGAGCCATGCCAAAGGTACAAGTTCCGGGGTGAGGTCCGTAGGTAGGTCAAAAGCCATGGACTACTCGCTCCTAAGTCAGTTAGTGATGAAATGAAAACAGCGCACACGTTGTTGTGTGCGCTGTTTCTACTTCTGGCCCTGGAAGAGGCGCTTCACTACCAAGCCTGCGAACCCAGCCATTCCGAGACCGGCGATCACTACAAGTGCCTGGAAGAAAATTTCGATTGCAAGGTAATTTTCATTCATGGCTTCATCTTAGCGCGGGAGGCAGGAGAACTTCGACACGCGTGACGCAGCTAGCATCATATTTGAACCGCTCACCGCTAAATGAAAGCCAGCACTTCCATCGCGTACCAGCTGACCGCACCGCTCATCAGCAAGATGGCGCAGGCAAGGCCAAGGATTCCACTCATGTTTCGTACGCTGCGGCTGACCAAGGCCAATGCCCGTAATGAACCCACCAGCAAGCCGGTCAGCAGTCCCAGGGTCGCCCCTTGGTACCAGAGCATATCGATTGGCAGCGCGCTGGAGGCCGCGCCCAATGCGGCAGCGACCACAGGCGCCAGAATCATGGTCATCCGGTTTGGCAGGCGGGTAACGGCAACCGCACCAGCCCCAAGCAGAGCGACCACGGTTGTGACGGCCAGCCCAAAGCCGTAGGGCACATAAGCACTAGCGGCCCAGGCGGAACCCAGCACGCCCAGGACTATGCCGGTCACGCCAGAAACCACACCGGCCAGCCGGCCTTCGGCTTCTGCCCCGCGCAATACCTGGCTGATAAATACCAGAAGCACGCCAACGGCGATTGCTTCGACACTATGTGACATCACCGACCCGCCTGGCATGAACATGGTCGAAGCCGTAGCCGCCAAAGAGCACAACGCCAAGATGATGGTGATCGGCCATGGCGCATCAGAGCGGACCATTCGTGGCCAGGTATAGGCGAAAATCAGCTGCAAGACCGCGGTGAGCACACCCATCAGCCAGCTCATCGAATCCAGACTTGCAACAACGACAAGCAGTGCCGCTGCAACGAGTCCACTGAATAAAACCTTGATTCTCAAATTCTGATTCCTGACGGTAATGTGTCCGCACTTGCGTGTTCACATGCGTGCTTCAACTGATTCATTCCTTATACTGTGACACGTAAAAGTGATTTTTTCGCAACTATCTGGCAGGAGGAAGACCGATTGGCTCACCTACTGCTATTAAGTAATCATGCCGAAAATGCCGCTGAAGTTCTTCCGGCACTCGAACTGTTATTGCACGAGATTTCTTTCTTCCCTGCAACAACGGAGTCGCTGAGCCAAATCCCTGAGTGCGACGCGGTCATCCTCGATGCCCGTACAGATCTCATTCCGGCGCGCTCCCTGGCGCAGTTATTGCACGCCAATTTGAATCTGCCCTTGCTGCTGGTTGTCAGCGAAGGCGCACTGGGCATTTTGAACTCGGATTGGTTTGCGACTGATTTCCTGTTGCCTTCCGCCATCCCTGCCGAGCTTGATGCACGCATCCGCCTGATGCTCTCCGGAGCCACGGTTCCCGCCCCCGCACCGGTGGCCGCTGAAAGCACTTCGGGCCTGCGCATCGATGAGTTGAGCTACACCGCCCGTATCGATAACCGCATGCTGGACCTGACATACAAAGAGTTCGAACTGCTCAAGTACCTGGCACAGTTCCCCGGCCGAGTCTTCACCCGCGAACAGCTGCTGCATGAAGTGTGGGGATACGACTACTACGGAGGCACCCGTACCGTAGACGTGCATGTGCGACGTTTGCGCGCGAAACTCGGCACCGATCATGAACAGCTCATCGGAACGGTGCGCAACGTCGGCTACCGCTTCCACACCGAATCATAACTTTCAGATAACTCCTACCCACTTCGCACATTTTACGACTATCGTGAAATGCATGAGCGAACTGCCACAGAACACTGTTTCCATCCAGCACGTCCCCGGTGAGCTTGATGAACGGGCGCTATCCGACGTGCGCCAGCTAGCCCTCGATGCGCAGAAAGCCGATGGCAACCCGCCGTTGAGCGACCAGACCCTGGTGGCATTGGCAGCCGATGAGCCTAGCCAGAATCTGCTTGCCCTGCTGGCTGAAGCCGGCGAAGGCGCGGAGTCGACGTTGGCCGGCGTTGCCATCGCGGTTCGGGAATCCCCGGATCAGCCTTGGGTCCTGGAACTGGTAGTCCACCCCGAGCATCGCCGCGCTGGCATTGGCCGGGCCCTGCTGGGCAAGCTCGGTGAGCTACTGGATCTCTCGAAGATCCAGGCGTGGGCGCACGGCGACCACGATGCAGCCAAGAAGCTGGCCGCAGGTGTGGGCCTGGACCGCGTACGCGAGCTGTTCCGGATGCGCCGCGAAGGCACCGATTACCTTGAAGAGCCTGCGATTGATCGCCGGATTACGGTCCGCACCTTCCGTGTTGGCGAGGACGAGCCGCAATGGCTGGAAGCTAACGCCAAGTCCTTCGTGCATCATCCCGAGCAAGGTTCGCTGACCCTCAATGACCTCGAAGCGCGCATGTCCGAGGACTGGTTCGACCCATCCGGCTTCTTCTTGGCCTTTGACGCGGAGGAGAATCTGCTCGCCTACCACTGGACCAAAATCCATCCTGCTACCGCAGACGCGGTCCGCCCCACCGGCGAGGTTTACGTTGTCGGCGTCGTTCCCGAAGCGCAAGGACTAGGCCTGGGCCGGTCCTTGACCACCACCGGCATCAACTACCTGCTGGAACTGGGCGTCGATGCGGTGATCTTGTACGTGGATGCCGATAATGAAGCTGCAGTTAAGCTCTACCGCTCGCTGGGCTTCACACTTTGGGATGCGGACATTATGTACGGTCCGCAGAAGATAGACTAGGGGTACCGGCAGTCCCTGATTTATCGCGACTGCCGCCAGCGGTGTCTTTAGCGTCCACTTGCAGGAAAGAAGTGAGTTCAGCCGATGAATAGCTACCCCAAGGAAACTGGTACTCAACTACGTGATGTTCCTTCCTCGAAGGTCAATGAAGATCGTATAGAGCCAGCAGATTCGCTACCGGATCTGCATCCTGATGGCGGATTCAAAAATGAGCGTTTCCTTGACCGTGAGCTCAGCTGGCTGCATTTCAACGCCCGCGTTCTGGAGCTGGCCGAAGACACCGATCTGCCCTTGCTTGAACGGGTGAACTTCCTGTCCATCTTCGCCTCGAACCTTGATGAGTTCTTCATGGTTCGCGTTGCCGGGCTGAAGCGCCGCATCCACGCTGGACTGGCGGTGCCGGCGGCTAACGGAATGAACCCGGTAGACCAGTTGGAGTTGCTGCTATCCTCGGCCCACGCGCTGCAGACCCGCCATGCCAAAGTCTTCGCCGACTCGGTATACCCCGATTTGGCCGAGCAGGGTATCCGCATCACCACCTGGGAAGACCTCTCGGCATCCGAGCGTGACCTGCTTTCCAAGTGGTTCGTTTCCCAGGTATTCCCGGTACTCACTCCGCTGGCGGTTGACCCTGCTCACCCATTCCCGTACATCTCCGGGCTGTCGCTGAATCTGGCTGTGGTGGTCCGCAACCCGCTGACCGGCAAGGAACTATTTGCCCGCTTGAAGGTGCCAGACACCATCGCCCGCCTGATCAGCATCGACGGCACCCGCGCGGCGCACTCTTCGTTGCGTACGGCCCGGTTCATCCCGCTCGAAGCACTTATTGCGGTGCACTTGGAGCTGTTGTTCCCGGGGATGGAAATCGTCGAGCACCACTTCTTCCGTGTCACCCGCAACGAGGACCTGGAAGTTGAAGAGGACGATGCAGAGAACCTGCTGCAGGCGCTGGAGAAGGAATTGCTGCGCCGCCGCTTCGGTCCTCCCGTTCGCCTGGAAGTCGCCAATGACATCAACCCTGAAATCATGGAGCTGCTCACCCGCGAGCTCGGTGTTGAAGAGGACGAGGTTTTCAAGCTTCCCACCCCATTGGACCTGCGCGGTTTGGGCGTTATCGCGTCGCTGGACCGTTCAGAGCTTCACTACACCAAGCATGTTGGCCATACCTCGAACTACCTGAACGAGTCAGAAACTGCCAAAGCCGCCAATGTGTTCGCGGCCGTTCGGCGCCGCGACATCCTGCTTCACCATCCCTATGATTCCTTCTCCACCAGCGTGCAGGCCTTCCTGGAACAGGCCGCAGCTGATCCGAAGGTCATGGCCATCAAGCAGACCCTGTACCGCACCAGCGGCGACTCGCCCATCGTCGATGCGCTGATTGATGCGGCCGAAGCTGGCAAGCAGGTTCTGGCCCTGGTAGAAATCAAGGCCCGCTTCGACGAGCAGGCCAACATCTCTTGGGCGCGCAAGCTGGAACAGGCGGGCGTGCACGTGGTCTACGGCATCGTGGGCCTGAAAACCCACTCCAAGCTCTCCTTGGTGGTTCGCCGCGAAGGCGACAAGCTGCGCCGCTATTGCCACATCGGCACCGGCAACTACCACCCGCGCACCGCGCGGTATTACGAAGACTTCGGCCTGCTCACCTGCGACGACGAAGTTGGCGAGGATATCTCCAAGCTGTTCAACCAGCTTTCGGGCTACGCCCCGCGCTCGACCTACAACCGCCTGCTGGTTGCTCCGCGCTCGGTACGCACCGGCTTGCTGGCGCATATCGAGAAGGAGATAGTCAACGCCGCGGCCGGCAAGCCGGCAAAGGTCGTCATCAAGGTCAATTCCATCGTGGATGAAGCCATCATCGATGCGCTGTACCGGGCCAGCCAGGCAAGGGTCAAGGTGGAAGTCATCGTTCGCGGCATCTGTGCCCTGCGCCCGGGAGTGCCGGGACTGAGCGAGAACATCGAAGTACGTTCCATCTTGGGCCGGTTCCTTGAGCACAGCCGCGTGTTCATGTTTGAAAACGGCGGAGATCCACTGGTGTACATCGGCTCCGCCGACATGATGCACCGCAACCTGGATCGTCGCGTGGAAGCCCTGGTCTCGCTGCGCAACCAGGAGGACATTGATCGCATGATCACCCTGCTGGCCCGCTACATGGACGACAAAACCGCTTCGTGGCACCTGAACTCCGATGGCGACTGGATTCGCCATTACCAGGACGAGGATGGCAAGGCGCTCTCGGACGTCCAATTCTGGTTAGTTGAAGAACATGCCCGCCGACGAAACAGTGGACGTAATAGCTAGTGACCGAACCAGAGCTGCGCGATACCCGCACCAGGGCTCGTGACATCATCCGTTCTGCAGATGCCGAGGAAATCCGCCTTGGCGAATACGACATCGTGGCCGCCGGGGCAATCCCCTGGCGCGTGAAGGACGGCAAACTCCAAGTTCTCCTGATCCACCGCCCAAAGTACGATGACTGGTCCTGGCCCAAGGGCAAACTGGATCAGGGTGAATCCATCGCCGAGTGTGCGCTGCGCGAGGTCCGCGAGGAAATCGGGTTGCGCATCACCTTGGGCATCCCGCTTTCAGCCACCGCCTACTCCGTGGGCCAGAAAACCAAGGTTGTCTACTATTGGGCAGCCAAGACCGATGCGCAGACGGTAATTGAGCCTGATGGCGCGGAATGCGACGAGGCTCTTTGGACCAGTCCCAAGAAGGCTGCCAAAATGCTGTCCATTGCCACGGACAACCAGCCGCTGTCCGATCTGGTCCTGGCCTATGAAGCCGGCGTGCTCGATACGCACCCGGTGCTCATTGTCCGCCATGCCAAGGCCAAGCCTCGTGGCAACTGGACTCGTGCCGAAGGAGACCGCCCGCTGGCGGCGACGGGGCGACGCCAGGCGCAGGCAGTTTCCCGGATGCTCGAAGCATGGAAGCCGATGCACGTGGCCTCTTCCCCGTGGATGCGGTGCGTCCAGACGATCACTCCCTATGCCGCCTTGCACGCCTTGAAGCTCAAGAGCATTAAAGCCCTGACCGAACATGCGGCGACACGCAATCCGGAGCGGGCACGCAAGGCCGTGCAAAAACTCTTCGACAAGTACCGTTCCCAGGTGATTTGCACCCATCGCCCGGTGCTGCCCTTCGTGTTGGAGGTTCTTGCCCAGAACTCCACTGACGAACTGGCCATGGCCCTGCCGGACCAGAATCCCTATTTGGAACCGGGGTCCCTGATCGTTGCGCAGCAGGTCCAATCCGGCAGCCCGCGAATTGTCTCCTTTGAGATTCATACGCCGTACCACGATTAGCCTGATGCGGCTGAAGCCCGGCATTGCATGCCGGGCTTCAGTGTTCTCTCAGGGCGTGGCACCAGCCGTTGCATCTGCCTCCGATTAGGGATAAGACTATGAATAGGAGACACGTCACAGCCAAGAATGAGGTAATGCCATGACTGCCCAGCAACCGAACCAGCCAGTCGAGAAGATTGTGCACCATGGACTGCGTTTGGATCACGATGCCAGCCGCGGCCGCTATTCGCTGTGGCACGGTTCCACTTTTGTCGGTTTCCTCGGCTACTACGAAGAAGATGGCATCGCCACCATCCAGCACACCATAGTCAATGAGGAATTCGGCCGTCGCGGATACGCTCGCGCGCTGGTGACCTTGGTTCTGGACAAGTTCCGCGACAAGGGGCTGAAGATCATTCCGGAGTGCAGCTACGTCCAGGACTACCTGCGCCGCTACCCGGAGTATAACGACATGGTGGCTGCGAGCTAGGCACGAGTGCGAGCAGCATCATCAATGCGCTTAGTTCCAGGAGCTTTCCGTTTGATCTAAACTGGGACGTGTGAATATGCCAGCGCCGACCACCAGCACGACAGGTAAGATGACGACTCCAATCGCAACCCCTTATGAAGATCTGCTTCGAGACGTGCTGGAGAACGGCGCCTCCAAGGAAGACCGCACCGGAACTGGAACGCTGTCGGTATTCGGCCGCCAGATCCGCTTCGATCTGAAGGATTCTTTCCCGCTGGTCACCACCAAACGCGTGCACTTCAAATCCGTGGCAGCAGAACTCTTGTGGTTCCTGCGCGGCGAATCCAATGTGAAGTGGCTGCAGGACCAGGGCGTGCGCATCTGGAATGAATGGGCTGACGAAGCCGGCGAACTCGGACCGGTCTATGGTGTCCAGTGGCGCAGCTGGCCAACTCCCGATGGCGGCCACATTGACCAGATCTCCCAGCTGGTCGACTCGCTGCGGAACAATCCGGACTCCCGCCGCCACATCGTCTCGGCGTGGAATGTCGCAGAGATCCAGAATATGGCGTTGCCTCCATGCCACGTGTTCTTCCAGTTCTACGTGGCCGAGGGCAAGCTCTCCTGCCAGCTCTACCAGCGCAGTGCAGACATGTTCCTGGGCGTACCGTTCAACATCGCTTCCTACGCACTGCTCACGCGCATGCTTGCCCACCAGCTCGATCTGGAGCCAGGCGAGTTCATCTGGACTGGTGGCGACGTGCATATCTACACCAACCACTTGGAACAGGTCAAGGAGCAGCTCTCCCGCGATCCCTACCCATACCCGACGCTCAGCTTCAATTCCAAGCCCGAGTCGATCTTCGACTACACGCTGGAAGATTTCAGCATCAATGACTACCAGCACCACCCGACGATCAAGGGAGCCGTAGCGGTATGACTCCCAAGCCTCGCCACGCACACGACGTTGAACCGCTGGTTGGCGCCATTTGGGCCCAAGCCGAGAACGGCATTATTGGCGCTGACGGCGCCATGCCATGGCACGTTCCCGAGGACCTGGCCCATTTCAAGCGCACGACCGCTGGCCATCCAGTGATCATGGGTCGTGCCACATGGAATTCCTTCCCGGCGAAGTTCCGTCCATTGCCAGGACGCACCAACATCGTGCTGACCACGCAGGCTGATGCCCACGCGCAGCTGCGCAAGGATGGCGCACTCCCCGTCTCCAGCTTGGAAGAAGCCATCGCGTTGGCACAGCGCAGCGCCGGCGGCGAAGAAGTATGGATCATTGGCGGCGGAAAGGTCTATGCCCAGGCACTGGCGCTGCTGGACGTCGCGGTGATTACCAAGCTCGATGCCTCCCCTGCTGGAGATACCTCCGCACCGAAGCTCACCGCTGACTTCGCTCTGGGCGCATCCGATCCGTCCCTAGATTCGGAAGCTGCCCACTGGCACACTTCCTCCACCGGTACCCGCTACCGCTTTGAAACCTGGCTTCGCCAAAAGGATTAGAACGACCATGAAAAAATACATCGGAGAGCTCAAGCAGCACCCCGAAGCACTCTTCATTCTCGGATACATGCTCTTCCCGCTGCTGGCCTTGGTGGTGGCCGTACTCGGCTTCTTCATGGTTCTCGGCGGCCACAAGGTATTCGGCCTGATCATGCTGCTGGTCCCGACGCAGATCTTTATCTTCTCCGCCATGTGGGCGATCAAGAACCGCAAGCTGCTGCTTGAGGAAAAGTAAAACTTTCGCTGGACCGAGTCACACCTGAACCCTGCTGGGGCTTGGGTGTGATTCTGCTTTAACTGGTGTAACGAACCGGGCTCTGCCGGATAAACGCCCCTACCATGGATACATGACTTCATCTGTTGGTTTTGTAGGTTACCGAGGCATGGTTGGTTCCGTGCTGATGCAGCGCATGCTCGACGAGGGCGATTTCGTCCAGATTGACCCGGTATTTTTCTCGACTTCCAATGCCGGCGGCAACGCCCCGGCATTCGCTGAGGGTGCTGGGCCGCTGCAGGACGCGTTCGATATTGAAACGCTGTCCAAGTTGCCGATCATCGTCACTGCCCAGGGCGGGGACTACACGACCAAGGTCCACACCGAGCTTCGCAAGTCCGGCTGGGACGGCCTGTGGATCGATGCGGCGTCCTCGCTGCGCATGAATGATGATTCGGTCATCGTTTTGGACCCGGTCAACCGAGCCGTGATCGATGAATCCCTGGCCTCTGGCGTCAAGGACTACATCGGCGGCAACTGCACCGTCTCGTGCATGCTCATGGGCTTGGGCGGGCTATTCAAGAACAACTTGGTCGAGTGGGGCACCGCGATGACCTACCAGGCCGCTTCCGGCGGCGGCGCACGCCATATGCGCGAACTGCTCACCCAGTTCGGCGACATCAATGCGTCGGTGGGCAGCGAGTTGGCCGATCCAGCCAGCGCCATCCTGGAAATCGACCGCAAGGTCCTGGAAACCCAGCGCGGAAACCTGGATGCCGCGCAATTCGGCGTACCACTGGGCGGCTCGCTGATCCCATGGATCGACGCTGATTTGGGCAACGGCCAGTCCCGCGAAGAGTGGAAGGCAGGCGTTGAGACCAACAAGATCCTGCAGACCCCCGGCGACAAGCAGATCATCATGGACGGCCTGTGCGTCCGCATCGGTGCCATGCGCTCGCACTCGCAGGCACTGACGCTGAAGCTGAAGGAAGACCTGCCAGTCTCCGAAATCGAGTCGCTGCTCTCAGCAGACAACCAGTGGGCCAAGGTCGTTCCCAACGAGAAGGAAGCCACCATGGACCAGCTGACTCCGGTCGCGGCGTCCGGTACCTTGGATATCCCGGTCGGCCGTATCCGCAAGCTGGAAATGGGTCCTGAGTACATCTCGGCCTTTACCGTTGGAGACCAGCTGCTGTGGGGCGCTGCCGAGCCGCTGCGCCGCATGCTCGCTATCGCCCAGGGCCGCCTCTAGGCACCTCCGAGGCAAAGCCATGGCCAAGCCCAGAACAGAAATTTCTGTTCTGGGCTTGGCCATTTCCCCTGCGGATGAGCTCTAGTGGGCCCACTCATCCCGGAGTACTGAATAGATCAGCTGGTCATGCCACGCACCGGCGCGCCACTGCGCTTGGCGGATGACACCCTCGCGGGTGAACCCCAGCTTCTCCAGGCACTTCTGCTCAGCCGCATTTTCTGCGGTTGTCGTAGCCTGGATCCGATGACGGGGGTAGTGGGTGAACAAGTAGTCGACGAGCATCTTCTGCGCCTGCGTGCCATGGCCCTGGCCGCGGTACTGGGCAAAGATGCCGATAGCGACTTCCCAGCAGGCCGAGGTGTTGGCCCGGCCCCACGACGAAACGGTGAACCAATCGACTTTGCCGATTACCTGCTCCCCCAAGCAGACCGCCAGTGCGCCATCGGCGTTGCCGATCAACTGGTCCTGGCCGACACGGGCGCGCAGCTTGTTCGTATCCCAGAAGCCGAACCACTGGGCTTCACCGGCGCCCTGCACGGATTGGAAGTTCGCTTCCAGCAGGTCGATATCCTCCAGCGCGAGCTTTCGCAATGACAAGTGCACCCTTGTTTTCCTCCCGTGTTCCGGCGATGGCTGGCATGCTGCTCGCTTAGAGAGCTAGGCCGATCAGCAGCGGCTCATTGACCAGTTCAATGCCAAAACGCTGCTGCACGCCGGCGCGAACTGCCCGCGCAATGGCCACAATGTCCTGGGCGGTGGCTTCCCCGCGGTTGGTGATGGCCAGTGTGTGCTTGGTGGACAGGGACGCTCGGCCGCCAGCGAGCGCGAACCCCTCGGTCCCCTCCAAGCCGTAGCCCTTGCCGAAACCGGCCTGGTCGATGAGCCACGCGGCGGACAGCTTGAGGAAGCCAGCTTGTTCCGCCGGGTAGCTCGGAGCGTTCTCGGGAAGCTTGCCCATGACGCTGGATTCAACGATGGGGTTGGTGAAGAAGGAACCCGTGGAGTGCGAGTCGGCATCCCTGGCATCAAAGACCATGCCCTTGGAACGACGCAAGTCCAGAACGGTCTGGCGCACTTCGAGTGCGTCGGCGCGTTCGCCAGCTTCGACTCCGAGCCGGCGGGCCAGCTCTGCATAGCGGATAGGAGCCGATTCATTTTCACGGGTCAGCAGGAAGGCCACTTCCAGGACCACGTAGCGTGGGGATCCGTTGGTGCTCGTGCGCTTGATGACCGAATCGCGGTAGGCGAAACCAAGCTCGGAGTTATCCAGCTTGAGTACCTGGTTGCTCTGGCGGTCGTAGGCACGCACCCACGCCAGGGTCTGGGAAATGTCTGCCCCGTAGGCCCCGACGTTCTGCACCGGAGTGGCACCGGTGCACCCGGGGATGCCCGAGAGCGCTTCCAGTCCGCTCAGGCCCTCAGCCAGGCTGTATTCAACGGTCGTGTCCCAGTTCTCGCCGGCGGCAGCGCGCAGCAGCACCTTGCCATTAGGCTGCTCGTCCAGGTGCAGTCCGCGGGTGGCGATCTGCACTGCGACGCCCGGGTACCCCTCGTCGGAGATCACCAGGTTGGAACCCCCGCCAATGAGCAGAACGTCGTGCCCTGCGGTGTCTGCTGCCGCAACGGCTTGAGCCAGTTCAGCTTCGCTGGTAGCGGTCACCAATTGCTGGGCTGGCCCACCAACGTGGGTCGTGGTCAGATTCTTCAGCATTGCTTCAGTTTACTTTCCGTATGGGAACGAATAGGTGCGGCCGGCCGGCGTTCTACGCTTTGCCTGCGCCGCCGGTACGGTTTCCGGCGGCATTAGAGGACAAGCAGAAGGCCACGACCACCAGGATGGAAATGGAACCCAAAGCAGGGAGCAGGCCGATGACTTCAGCCAGCAGTCCCAAAAGCGGCGGGCCACCGAGGAAGGCGCCGTAGCCGATGGTGGACACTACCGAGACGCGGGTCGCGGCATGAACAGGATCATCCGATGCCGCGCTCATGGCCAGCGGGAAGGTCAGGGCCACTCCCATGCCCCAGATGGCCAAGGCCACGAAGGCCAGCGGCAGGTTGTTGCCAAAGGCGAAGAGCAGTACCCCGACCAGGGCGCTGATGGCGCTGGCCCGGATCATGACGACGCGGCCCAGGCGCAAGATCAGATCGCCGGACAGCAGCCGGGTCAGGGTCATGGCGGTAACGAAGACGCCGTAGCCGATGGCTCCCACGCCTTCCTTCGTGTGGTATCCATCCACCAGTGCCATGGCCACCCAGTCGCCGGCTGCGCCTTCAGCCAGGGCCATGCCCAGAACCAGAACGCCCAAGAGGACGGTCTGCGGTTCGGTCCATGCCTTCTTCAGCGAGGTCCCGCTGCTGGTGCGCGGGGTCCGGCTGTAGTCTTCTCCGTAGAATCGGGCACTGTAGAGCACGGTGAAGACGATAACCAGGCCCATGAAGCCGTAGTGGTACTGCAACGGGATCTGCAGTCGGGCACCTAGCGCACCAGCGCCGGCACCGATCACGGTGCCGATGGAGAAGAAACCGTGCAGGGCGGGCATGATGCTCTTGCCCAAGGCGCGTTCCATGGCCGCGCCTTGGACATTGGAGGCGACATTCCATGATGCGGTCCCCAGGCCCTGGGCGAAGAGGAAGATGCCGCAGATCAGGGCGCTGCCAAAGATTCCTGCGCCCACGCCTACAAGAATGAGTGAACAGCCGGCTATTGTCGCGGCGATGCGCATGACGCGGGTGGCCCCAAGGCGCAGAACCAGTTGTCCTGAGACCGAGACGGACAGGAAGGATCCTGCACTCATGCACAGCAGCAGCAGTCCAACGCTGGCGTGGTCCAGCTGCAGGGCATCACGCACTGCGGGCAAGCGCGAAACCAGGGCCGAGATCAGCAGGCCGCTGGCCAGGTAGGCGGCCATCAGCGCGTTGCGCCACTGGGTTACAGGCCTCTGCGCTTCACCGGGAAGTTGCATGCCTAGAGCTGCACCACGGCTTGGCACTTGAGCAGTACCTTGCTGTCATGGGCCGAGACTGCCAGATCGATGCGGGCGGTGCGGGCTTCGGAGTCCAAGGCACCGACCTTGCCCTCCACCGAAATGGTGGTACCTTCGGGATCTTCGACGACTACCGGCTTGGTGAAGCGGGTCTGGTAGTCGATGATGGCCCCCGGGTTGCCGACCCACTGGGAGACCAGGTCGATGACCGATCCCATGGTGAACATGCCGTGGGCAATCACCGATGGCAGTTCCACTTCCTTGGCGAAGCGCTCATTCCAGTGAATCGGGTTGAAGTCGCCCGAGGCACCTGCATAGCGGACGAGGTCCGCGCGGTTGACCTGCACCGTGTGCGATCCAATGACCTGGCCCTTTTCGAGGCTTTCGAATTCAATCATGCTTAGTCCTCAGCTCGTACCAGTAGCGATGAAACGGTGGTTGCGATCTTCTCGCCAGCCACGGTGGTTATTTCCGCGCGGGTGGTGATCATGGCACCGGCACCCATTTCACGGACCTGGTCCACGTAGAGCTCGGCAAGCAGTTCATCGCCGGCAACGATTGGACGGTGATGGGTGAAGCGCTGGTCGGCGTGCACCACGCGGGAGAAGTCGATGCCACTGGCCGGGTCGGCAATCAGCTGCGCGTCAGCGCGCTGGGCGATGATGATCGCGAAGGTCGGAGGGGCAACGACATCGCTATAGCCCAGCTCGCGAGCGGCCTGCACATCGTAGTGCGCCTGGTTGGCGGCCTTGGTGGCCTTGGCGAATTCGCGGATCTTTTCGCGGCCTACCTGGTAGGACTCGCCGGCAGGGTAGATGCGCCCTACCAGGTCGGGGTTGATGCCCATGGATTCTCCTGAACGTTGTTGGAAGTGGCCAGGCGAGGCTGCCGCCGGATACGGGACCCGGGCGCAGCCAAGCGGTCACACGGTGGAATTCTTGCGGAGCCCTAGTCCTGCCCGTCCGCCGGGCGCTTCTTGGCTCGAGGGGCCGCCAGGCCATTGGCAATGCGCCACTGGCGCGCATCCCTGGCGCGGACAACCAGTCCGGCGATGTGGCAGAGCATGCCGATGACCATGATGCCGATTGCTGTGTAGACCGTTGGCAGCGATGGAATGTTGGCGCCGATGATGGCCAAGATGATGCCTGCGCCCATGATGCCCATGGCAGCGAAGACGAGCTTCTTATAGCGTGGTGAGGCTGATTCCCAAGGAGTGTTGGTCATGGTTCAAGTCTAGTTCAGCTCCGGCTGTGTCCGCTCATTGTGGCCGGGGCATTTCCCCGTGACTCCCCCGACAACGCTGGGCCTGATTCAGAACAGGGCGGATTGCTCTTCCCTGAAATCTGCGCAGTTCTCCACGATGGCGACCTCGCGGGTCTTCAACTCGGCGGCATCCAGCAGGCGCACGGTGGTGCCTTCGCCGCTGTCTGCGAGGATGCTTTGCCCCAGCACGCCGCGGATGCGCAGATTCACGGTGTTCCCGCCCAGCGCGGTATTCCAGGCATGCAGCGCATGGGTATCCCAGGCGTCTACTACCGGGCGGGCAAAGGCCGGTTGTTCCCACAGCTCGTCGCGCAGCTGCACGCCGTAGGTTTCCAAGCCCCGCTGGGCGCCAAGGAAGGACCGGGCCCGGCTTGCCGCTTCGGAGTTGATCTGGTCCAGCTGGGCGTAGTCCAGTTCCCAGCTGGCCAGTCCCTTGATCTTGGACTTCTGCCGGACTTGCTGGCTCAGGCCCACGTGTTCAGTGACAAGGTCTTCGAGCACTCGAATAGCGGCTCCATCAGCGGCGCGGGCAATATAGCGGGCAATGACCGCTCCCTGCTGCGCCAAGCGAGTCCATTTGCTCTGGGTTGAGGTGGTACCGACTTTGGTCGCCCCATGGGCGAAGCTTGCGACATACAAGAAGTGCGGCTGCTCCAGGTACTTGCGCATGCCTTCCGGGGCTTCGCCGGTCTTGTGGAAATGATGCATGAACTTCGAATGATCCAGCCGGCGGCAGCGTTCGCACTGGGTTCCGGTACGCAGCGCTTTGTTCTTCGGGCAAGGCAAGGTGTTGCGAGAGCCATCGCTGTTCATCGTGATGTAGCCCAGGCAGAATTTCAGTTCGCCGATGCGCAAGCTTAGGGAACGGTTGGCTTCCAGATATTCGGTGCTCCATTTTTCCGCTTGCCTAAGCCGGAGCATGGGGGCGCGTTCATGCTCTGAGAAGCTGATGCCGTGGCAGAGCTGCCGGTGGTCGCTGGCGAATTCCATCGATGCCTTCCTCGAAGTTACCTCTTCAACGATAGTTCACCGGACATGGCTAGCTCCTGCAAGGCAGGTTGGCCGGCGCCTGCAGCCCGAAAGTTTGCTGGACGAATTCCCGATTCGTTCTGGCCTAATTCCTAGGAGAAGCCCTTAGGCTGGAACTGCACCGGAACCGTACCGCGGGCCGGGCCATAATCTGCTGAGGTGATCCAGGATTTCTGTCCCATTTGATGACAAGACTCGTGCAGTGGCCATCGCAGCTGCCGAGACCGCCCCTTCGCCGGCCGAGCTGCAGCGATTGACGCAGGCTTTCCGCCATGATTTCCAGCGTTTCATGATGGAGTACCAGTTTGCGGTGGACGAGGTGCTGACCAAGGTCTCGATCTTGCGTGAAGAGTTCTTGTATTTGCACAATTACAATCCAATTGAGCACGTCACTTCCCGGGTGAAAACTCCGGAGAGCATCATGCGCAAGGTCTCCCGCCGGAACATCTCCCCGTCCCTGCCTGCCATTCGCGAGAACATCAGCGACATTGCCGGCGTGCGCATTACCTGCAGTTTCGTCAAGGACATCTACAAGGTTCTGAACACGCTAACCTCGCAGAATGACCTGAAGGTCCTCCAAATCAAGGACTACATCAAGAACCCGAAGCCCAACGGCTATAAAAGTGTCCATGCGATCGTGCAGATCCCGGTCTACTTATCCGATGGCCCGGTCGATGTCGTGGTGGAGCTGCAGATCCGTACCATTGCCCAGGATTTCTGGGCAAGCCTGGAACATAAGATCTTCTACAAGTACGAGGGCGAAGTTCCAGAACATCTAGTGCAAGAGCTTGCCGACGCGGCGGCCATGGCGACGAAACTCGACATGCAGATGCAGCGCTTGCATACCGAAGTCCACGGCCATGATGCCAATCAGGCACCGAGCCAAGAGGCGGATTTCGATACGACAGCGATCCAGGGGCTGCTGTCGCTGGCTCAGCAAGCCAAGGACGGGAACCAGGAGAAGGACTTGGATCACTAGCCGTTCATGCCCTCGAAGGACAATGCTGCTTCGGGGCCGGAAACCAAAAAAGATCCTCGGCCGAGGCCGAGGATCTTTGATTTGGTAGCGGCGCCGGGACTCGATCCCGGGACCTCACGATTATGAGTCGTGCGCTCTAACCAGCTGAGCTACGCCGCCACAAGTGAGAAGCAATCCAGTAGAAGCCAAGAATGCTTCTCACTCAGAGCCCCCTGCCGGAATCGATCCGGCGACCTCGTTCTTACCAAGAACGCGCTCTACCACTGAGCTAAGGGGGCAACGAGTAAATACTCTACACGGATTTCCCGGCAAAGAAAAATCGGCGGATCACCCCGGAAAAGACCAGGAGAATTCTGTAAAACCACTAGTCAATGACTATTTATCCTCTTACTCGCTACCCCGGGGACGAAGGGTGGGACAAAAAGTGCCCTGGTGACGATGCTCACGAGAGTGCTCCTCGCGGTCAATCGCGGATTTGCCATGACGCGCAGGATAGAATCCCGCGGATCATCCCCGGTGGCCAAGCATCGAATTACCCCGCTTGGAACTTCGGAACGCTGACACCCTTTCCCACTCCAGAACCCCTGACCGAGCGGCACTTGGGCAACACCCGATCCACCTAGGCGCCCAGGCACGGCTCCGGTGCCCGGCAGCTGGATCCCGGGCCGTGAACCGGGGTGCTGGAAACCGCCAGGAAGGCAACAGCTCCTTGCCGCCCATTCCGGTCTTGAGTAGGAATATTGTGACCTCAGCAACAAATTCCCGACGGATTTTGCAAACCTCAAAAACCTGTGTAAAGTATTTACCTGTTGCCCCCTTAGCTCAGTGGTAGAGCGCGTTCTTGGTAAGAACGAGGTCGCCGGATCGATTCCGGCAGGGGGCTCGAAATAAGAGAGGCAATCTGGTTCCAGATTGCCTCTCTTTTCGTTTATCCCGCAGATGCCGTGTAGCCACTGCGAGCATGGCCCAAGGCGCACCCCAAGCTGCAGCACCGGCTATCGGCCGCGTCTTGCGCCCCGGATTCCAGGTGCCCCCGGCAAGAGTCTCCGGCCAATGAAAAGCATCCTGGCCCGCCACAGCCGGCCCTTCCCACTTCCTTGATGTCAGGCCCTGACCACTGGGTTTGCGTTTTCTCCTCGCAAGCGTGCTAAGTTGTTCGCGACCACACGGGTGCCCTGGCAAGGGCTGAGATCGGGCTATCGCCGTCCGCGACCGTTGAACCTGTCCGGGTAATGCCGGCGAAGGAAGTGAGTTTCCCCAGTGGAACAAATTGAACAGCACCCTGCCCACACCCTTGCCTACCGTGAATCTGCGGGAATTTCTGTTCCCGTCACGCAGATCCAATTGGCAGACTCCCCCAATGGACAGCCCAACGAGCCGCTGGCGGTATATCGCACCAGCGGACCGGGAAGCGAGCCCACCCAAGGCCTGCAACCCTTCCGCGAGCGGTGGATCCTGGAACGCGGGGACGTGGAAACCTATGCAGGCCGCGAACGCAACCTGCACGACGACGGACGCTCAGCGGTCCGCCGCGGCACGGCCAGCGCGGAATGGGCCGGACGCTCAGCCCCGCCACTGCGGGCCGTTGGCGGAGCCCGCGTGACGCAGATGCACTATGCGCGTGCCGGGATCATCACCCCGGAAATGCGCTATGTGGCCCTGCGCGAGGAATGCGATGTCGAGCTGGTGCGCAGCGAGCTCGCGGCCGGGCGAGCCATCATCCCGGCGAACATCAACCACCCGGAATCCGAGCCGATGATCATCGGCAAGGCGTTCCTGGTCAAGATCAATGCGAATATCGGCAACTCGGCGGTGACCAGCTCCATCGCAGAAGAAGTCTCCAAGCTCCAGTGGGCGGCCAAATGGGGCGCGGACACGGTAATGGACCTGTCCACCGGAGATGACATCCACACCACCCGCGAGTGGATCATCCGCAACTCCCCGGTCCCCATCGGCACCGTGCCGATCTACCAGGCGTTGGAGAAGGTCAACGGCGAAGCCAACGAACTGACCTGGGAGATCTTCCGCGACACCGTCATTGAGCAGTGCGAGCAGGGCGTGGACTACATGACCATCCACGCCGGGGTGCTGCTGCGCTACATCCCGCTGACCGCCAACCGGGTCACCGGCATGGTCTCGCGTGGCGGGTCCATCATGGCCGGCTGGTGCTTGGCGCACCACCAGGAGAATTTCCTGTACACCCACTTCGATCAGCTGTGCGAGATCTTCGCGCAGTACGACGTGGCCTTCTCGCTGGGCGACGGGCTGCGCCCGGGCTCCATCGCAGATGCGAACGACGCCGCCCAGTTCGCCGAGCTGGACACCCTGGCCGAGCTGACCAAGCGCGCCTGGAAGTACGATGTGCAGGTGATGGTCGAAGGCCCGGGGCATATCCCGTTCCATCTGGTGCGCGAGAATGTGGAACGCCAGCAGCAGCTGTGCGACGGGGCGCCGTTCTATACCCTGGGCCCGCTGGTCACCGACATCGCCCCGGGCTACGACCACATCACCAGCGCCATTGGCGCCACGGAGATCGCACGGTACGGGACCGCGATGCTCTGCTACGTCACCCCCAAGGAGCATCTGGGACTGCCCAACCGGGATGATGTGAAGACCGGGGTGATCACCTACAAGATCGCTGCGCACGCCGCCGATCTGGCCAAGGGCCACCCGGGTGCCACAGCGCGGGATGATGCGCTGAGCAAGGCGCGCTTCGAATTCCGCTGGAATGACCAGTTCGCGTTGTCCCTTGACCCGGTCACCGCACAGGAATTCCATGATGAGACCTTGCCGGCCGAGCCGGCCAAGACCGCCCACTTCTGCTCCATGTGCGGGCCGAAGTTCTGCTCCATGCGCATCTCCCAGGATATCCGCGACGAGTACGGCTCGGCCGAGGCGCAGGCCGCATTGGCCGGGATGGCGCAGAAAAGCAGGCAGTTCCTTGAAAGCGGCGGCACGGTCTATCTCGGGGACGGGATCCCGGTGGGAACTCCTGCTCCGTAAATAGCCTGCGGCGCACGAAAAACGCCCTTGGGGCAAGCTTTCGGCTTGCCCCAAGGGCGTTATTCAATGCTGTTCAGCTGCGTGCGACTGGCTTAGTAGTCGCGACGTCCACCGCTACGGCCCGAATCGCTGAAGCGATCCTTGCCGCCGCGTCCGCCGCCACCGAAACCGCCACGTCCGCCACTGCGTCCGCCACCGAAACCGCCACGTCCGCCGCTGCGTCCGCCGCCGAAGCCGCCACCACGGCCGCCACGGAAGCCACCGCGGTCGCCTTCGTCGTCGCGACGTGGGCTGCGGCCATTGTCGAGCTCAAGCTCGATGGCCTCGCCGCCGATGCGGGTCTTGGACAGTGCACGCCACTGGTCCTTGCTCAGCTCTGCTGGCAACTCGACCAGGGTGTGGTCCGAACGGATCTCGATGCCGCCGATTTCCGAAGAATCGAAGCCACCCTCGTTGGCCAGTGCGCCAACGATCGAGCCCGGCTGCACGCGGTTGCGGCGGCCAACGGCCAGACGGTACATGGCGTTGCCCTCGGCAGCGGTCTTGCGGGCACGTGGACCGCGATCGCCACGGTCACCGCGGTCGCCACGCTCGCCGCGCTCTGGGCGATCCATGCGCGCCTTCTTCGAAGGGGACATGACTGGTTCGGTCATCAGCAGCGGGCGGCCGCCCTGGGCCATCAGAGCCAGTGCAGCTGCGATTTCCAGCTGGTCCAGGTCTTCGTGCTCGGAAGCGAACTTCTCCACGATTTCGCGGAAGGTGGTCAAGTCCTGGCCGCTGATGGTCTTATCGATGCGATCAGTGAACTTCTGGATACGACGGTCGTTGACCGAATCCAGCGAAGGCAGCTGCATCTGGGTCACCGGCTGGCGGGTAGCCTTCTCGATGGCACGCAGCAAGTACTTCTCGCGCGGGGTCATGAACAGGATCGCGTCGCCCGAGCGGCCGGCACGGCCGGTACGGCCAATGCGGTGCACGTAGGACTCGGTGTCATGCGGGATGTCGAAGTTGATAACGTGCGAAATGCGCTCAACGTCCAAACCACGAGCTGCCACGTCGGTAGCAACCAGGATGTCGATCTTGCCCGAGCGCAGGTTCTCAACGGTGCGCTCACGCTGCTGCTGAGGGATGTCGCCGTTGATGGCAGCCGCGGTGAAGCCGCGGGCCTTCAGCTTGTCGGCCAGGTCCTCGGTAGCCATCTTGGTGCGGACGAAGGTGATAACGCCTTCGAACGACTCGGATTCCAGGATGCGGGTCATGGCGTCCAGCTTGTGGGCGCCCATGACCTGCAGGTAGCGCTGGGTGATGTTGGTGCCGGTGGACTGCTTGGACTTCACGGCAACTTCCTGCGGGTTGCGCAGGTATTCCGAAGCGATGCGGCGGATGGTGCGTGGCATGGTTGCCGAGAACAGGGCAACCTGCTTGTCCTCTGGGGTAGCTTCCAAGATCTTGTCGACCTCCTCGGCGAAGCCCATGCGCAGCATTTCGTCGGCCTCATCAAGGACAACGTACTGCAGGTTCGACAGGTCCAAGGAACCCTTGTTGATGTGGTCGATAACGCGACCTGGGGTACCAACGACTACCTGGGCGCCACGGCGCAAGCCGTTGAGCTGCGGGCCGTATGGCGAGCCGCCGTACACTGGCAGAACGGTGAAGTTCGGCAGGTACTTGGCGTAGGAAGTGAAGGCTTCGGCGACCTGGAGGGCCAGCTCGCGGGTTGGAGCCAGAACCAGGATCTGCGGGGTCTTGGCTGGACCATTGGTGTCAGCCAGCTCTGCCATGCGGGACAGGGCAGGAAGCGCGAAAGCAGCGGTCTTGCCGGTACCGGTCTGGGCCAGGCCGACAACGTCGCGGCCTTCGAGAAGCAGTGGAATGGTCGCTGCCTGGATTGGCGATGGCTTTTCGTAGCCAAGGTCGGCAAGCGATGCAAGCACGCGGGCATCCAGGCCAAGTTCGGAGAAGAGCACGGTTGGCTCTTCCGGGGTCTGGTTGTCGTCGGTGTTTACGGGCATGTCAGAAGACACGAAGAATTACCTCATTCGTTAGGGGATAGGCCTTGGCCGTCCCCAAAGAAACGACGTATAGGCTGCACAGTCAGATACAAGTCACGCTCATCAAGCGCTCCCCTATGACATAAAGACCCGCACACACTTTGCGGAAAATACAACACGAGAAGGCTCCGGCCTCAAAAATTGGGCTGGATGCGAGAGGGATACCCTGATGTTCGCGAACACTTAATGCTAGCTTGAACAGGCCACTATTGTCAGTGTCGAGAGCGTGTGAGATCGGGCACCGCACCGAAGCACGTAGGGTTGAGAACGTGAAGAAACCACTTTTTCCGCGACGTCCAGATGAGCCCACCCCAGGCGGATTGTTCATCGCCCAAATGCTATGGCTCCTAGCCGGAGTGCTTTTTCTCGGCTTCGGAGGCTTCCTGGCTTACGAGCATATCCAGGATTCCGCGCTGGATTTCGGAGCCATTGCGCTGATGATCTTTTTCGCCGCTGCCGGCCTTGCCTGCTGTGTGCTGGGTTACCGCTTATTCACCGGAGATCGGGCCGCGCGCGCCCAGCTGTCCTGGTTGGGCCTGATTACCGCGCTGCCGCTGTTGCTGCGATTCGGCCGCTATTCGCTGTTGGCGGCCATCATCATGTTCAGCGTGGCCCTGATGTGGATGCCAGCGAGCAACAGGTATTTCAAGATCGTAGACCCCAAACCGGCCAAGCGCCGCCGGTAGCCGACCCGGAACTTCGTTCAAAGCACCAAGGACCTGGGTTCCGTTGCCCTTTGCGGGCAGCGGAACCCAGGTCCTTTGCGCTTGGTTCTCACAGGTTGGCGAAGGCCTTCTCCAGATCTTCAATCAAATCCGCAGGGTCCTCGATGCCAACGGACAGGCGCAACAGGTTCACCGGAACCGCCAGCTCGGTACCCTTCACCGAAGCGTGGGTCATCTCCGACGGGTAGTTCATCAGCGATTCGATGCCGCCCAGGGATTCTGCCAAGGTGAAAAGCTTGGTGCTCTCGGCAATCTTGCGGGCCGCCGATTCTCCGCCGGTGAACTGGACGGACACCATGCCGCCGAAGCCTGACATCTGCTTCTTGGCAATCTCGTGGCCCGGGTGGTCTTCGAAGCCCGGGTAGAGCACGCGCTCGACTTCGCTGCGCTCACGCAGCCACCCGGCAACCTGTGCGGCGTTCTCCGAGTGGGCGCGCATGCGAACGCCCAGGGTCTTCAGGCCGCGGGTGGTCAAGAAGGCGTCCATCGGGCCCGAGACGGCACCCACAGCGAACTGGATGAAGCCGATCTTTTCTGCCAGCTGCGCATCCTTGACGATCACCGCACCGCCCACCACATCGGAGTGGCCGCCGATGTACTTGGTGGTCGAGTGGACCACGATGTCAGCACCCAGGGTCAGCGGCTGCTGCAGGAATGGGCTGGCGAAGGTGTTGTCCACGACCAGCAATGCGCCGGCAGCATGGGCGATTTCAGCGACCTTGGCGATGTCGGTGATGGTCATCATCGGGTTCGAAGGGGTTTCAACCCACACCAGCTTGGCCTTGTTCTTTTCGATAGCGGCAGCCAGGGCTGCTTCGTCAGCCATGTTCACCGGGGTGTTGCCGATGCCCCAGTCGCCCAGCACACGGTCAATCAGGCGGAAGGTTCCACCGTAGGCGTCGTTGCCCAGCACAATGTGATCGCCCGGACGCAGGATCGCACGGATCAGCGAGTCCTCGGCGGCCAGGCCGGAGCCGAAGGAGAAGGCGTGGGTGCCGAATTCTGCGCCGGCCAGCTGCGCCTGCAGCGCGTCGCGGGTCGGGTTGGTGCCGCGGCCGTACTCGTAGCCGTTGCGCAGGCCGCCAATGCCGTCCTGCGCGTAGGTCGAGGAGAAGTGCAGCGGCGGAACTACCGCGCCGGTGACCGGTTCGAATTCCTGGCCCGCATGGACAAAGCGGGTGTTTGCTCCCTGATGGTTTTCAGTCATCGATATCAATCCTTTGAGGTGTTGTCTCTAGCGGGTGGAGTAGGCCAAGAGATCGGCTGCGGTAGCCGCGGCGATCACTTCGCCGCCCTTGGTCAGCAGTACGGCCGGGTGGCTCTTGAGCAGTTCCTGTGCATGTTCCGGGGTGTCTGCGGTGCCGATGAATGGCTTGGCCAAGTCGCCCAGGTCTGCCAGCGTACTGGTTGGTTCTGCGCCAGCCAGCAGTGCGTCGGTAATGTCCCCCGCGCCAATGACACCGCGGATCTCGCCGATACGCGCTGGCAGCGGCGAAGTGGACACGACCAGTGCGTCATCGCCCTGCTCGCGCAGTGCCTTGGCCGCTTCGGCCAGGGTTGTATCCAAAGCCACCGTGGTGGTGCCCTGCTTGGCAAGTGCCGCGCCGATGAAGTCCAAGGCGGAGTATTCATCGGTGGTGAAGCCCTGGTCCAGCATCCACTGGTCGTTGAAGATCTTGGCCAGGTAGCCGCGGCCGCCATCCGGGGCGATCACGACAACTATGTCGTCTTCGCCCAGGTCCTTGGCTGCACGCAGCGCGGCGACCACTGCCATGCCCGAAGAACCGCCCAGCAGCAGGCCTTCTTCCTTGGCCAACCGGCGGGTCATTTCAAAAGCCTCAGCGTCGGTGACTGGTTCCACGGCATCCGGCACGGATGGGTCGTAGTTCCCTGGCCACATATCTTCACCGACGCCCTCGACGAAGTATGGGCGTCCGGTGCCACCGGAGTAGACCGAGCCATCCGGGTCAGCGGCAATGATCTTGACCGGGCCCGAGGCGCGGCCGGCGGAAACCTGCTTGAGGTAGCGTCCGGTGCCGGTGATGGTGCCGCCGGTTCCTGCGCTGATGACCGCATGGGTCAGCTTGCCGTCGGTGTCGTTCCAGATTTCCGGTCCGGTGGTTTCGAAGTGGCTGTCGGGTGCTGCCGGGTTGGAGAACTGGTCGGGCTTGTAGGCGCCGTCGATCTCGGTAACCAGGCGGTCCGATACGCCGTAGTAGGACTGAGGGGAATCCGGGGCCACCGCGGTTGGGGTGACTACTACCTTGGCACCGTAGGCGCGCAGTACGTCGCGCTTTTCCTCGCCGACCTTATCCGGGGTGACGAAGATGGTGTTGTAGCCCTTGAGCTGGCCCACCATGGCCAAGCCGACACCGGTGTTGCCGCTGGTTGGTTCCACGATGGTTCCGCCGGGCTTGAGCTGGCCGGATTCTTCGGCGCGCTCGACCATCTTCAATGCGATGCGGTCCTTGATGGAACCACCCGGATTCAAGTATTCAAGCTTCACCAATACAGTGGCTTTGATCCCCTCGGTGACTCGATTGAGCTTCACCAAAGGGGTATTGCCGATCAGATCTAGGACTGTGGACGCATACTTCATGTCAAGAACTTTACCGGCGGTTGTCATACATGTCGTTCCGGCACGTAGCGAAACGTCACGCAGTGGACGGGCACTTTTCATCAGTGCTAGGCAAGCCTGCCGCAAGCTACTGCAGGCACGAGGCTATAGGATGCGATTCATGGAGAAGCCGTTGAGCGCCGATTACGATCCGCACCGCCCCGTGTCCTTGCTCAAGACTTTGGGAATCCTGCGCCGGGGACTGGGAGATCCGACCATCCGCCTGTCCCAGAGCGAAGCATGGCTGGCCTTTGGAACACCGTTCGGAGATGCCACGCTGCAAATCAGCAAGCCCGCGCCCACCGCCCCGGCAATGTTTCGAGCATGGGGTCCCGGAGCCCACTGGGCCATCGGCTCAGCTCCGAACCTTCTAGGGGCGCTCGATGACTGGAGCGATTTCGACGCGAGGATCAAAGAAGGAAAGTTCCCGGAAATTATCGCGCGCACCCGCGTCGAGCATCCAGATTTCGTTCTGCCCAGTACCGGCAGGATCTTTGAGCACGCCGCCGGGGCGATCCTGGAACAGCGGGTGACCGGGATTGAAGCGAATTATGCCTGGCGCTGGCTGATCCGCCACCTGGGACAGCGGGCTCCGGGTCCGGCTCCCGAGGGCCTGATGATTTTCCCCGGACCGCAAAAGCTAGCCTCGATGAGGCGCTGGGACTGGCAAAAGGCGCGCGTTGAAGGACAGCGGGCTAACACCATGGCACGCCTGCTGCAGGTTGCCGGCAGTTTGCAGTGGTGGGCAGAGAAGCCAATGGACCATGCACGGCCCACCGCCAAGGCTCCGGGCACCTTGGAAGCCGCCTTGGGTTCGGTGCCGGGCATTGGTCCCTGGACAATTGCCGAAACCCTGCAGCGCTCCCACGGATCCAGTGACCATATTTCGGTGGGAGATTTCCATCTGGCTGATTTCGTGGGCCAGGTGCTTACCGGTTGCCGAATCAGCGATGGGCAGATGCTGGAGCTATTGGCGCCATACGCCCCGCACCGTCAACGCGTAGTGCGCTTGCTGGTGCTTTCGGGGCAGAAAAAACAAAGCTTCGGGCCCCGTTACGCACCGCTGGATCACCGGCGGAGGTAAGGAGCCCGAAGCCTCTAATGGTTCTTAGGAATCAGCCTGCGCGGCTTCCTCGGCGATCTGCTTGTGCACTTCGCTCATGTCAATGCCCTTGACCGCGGTGACGAGATCTTCGAGCTGGGTCTGGTTCAACGCACCAGCCTGCGAGAACACGAGGACCTGTTCGCGGAACGCCATGATGGTAGGAATCGAGGTCACGTTAGCTGCACGTGCCAGGCCCTGCTCAGCTTCGGTATCCACCTTGGCAAAAACGACGTCGCTGAACTTGTCCGAGGTCTGGTCGTAAACCGGTGCAAACTGCTTGCACGGCCCGCACCAGTCAGCCCAGAAGTCCACGAGGACGATGTCGTTGTCTTCAATCAACTTCGCGAAGTCGTCTTCGCTCACATTTTTCGTTGCCATGGTTATACGGTAGCCGATCCTTATTTGAAATACGTAGAAAGGTGATCTTGTTCGGAACCGGGAATAGGAAAGATCCGGGTTGCCGTGCATTCCTTCCGCATGCAAAAAACTCCCGGATCCTGGGATCCGGGAGTTATTTTGTGGCAGATACTGGATTCGAACCAGTGAAGGCGTTGCCAGCTGATTTACAGTCAGCCCCCTTTGGCCACTCGGGTAATCTGCCGAGTACGTTCGCTTCAAGAACATTTGCTCTTGTCGGAACGAGAAATAACTCTACAGGAGTTTTTCGATGTTGTTAAATCGAGAGGGGCATTTTTGCTGTAAGCCTGATCACACCCCAAATCCAGGGGGCAAAACCGGTAGGCTATGAAGCGAATCAGACCCGTTTCAACTAGGAGTATTCACATGGCTAGTGATTCCACATTCGACGTCGTAAGCAAGGTTGATAGCCAGGAAGTCGCCAACGCGATGAACCAGGCCCAGAAGGAAATTGCCCAGCGCTACGACTTCAAGGGCGTTGGCGCTGAAGTTGATTTCAGCGGCGAGAAAATCCTGATGAAGGCCAACTCGGAAGAGCGCGTCAACGCAGTACTGGATGTTTTCCAGTCCAAGCTGGTCAAGCGCGGCATTTCCCTGAAGTCATTGGATGCCGGCGAGCCATTTGCATCCGGCAAGGAATACCGCATCGAGGCAAGCATCAAGGAGGGCATTGCCCAGGATGTCGCCAAGAAGATCAACAAGCTGATTCGCGATGAGGCGCCTAAGGGCATCAAGTCAACCATTCAGGGTGACGAGCTGCGCGTCTCTTCCAAGTCCCGCGATGACCTGCAGGCCACCATGGCTCTGCTGCGCGACTTCGAAGAAGCGGATCTGCAGTTCGTGAACTTCCGCTAGGACTGACCCAGCGTTAGAAATCACGTGATACACAGCGAGGGCTGTTTCCCATTCACCATGGGAAACAGCCCTCGCTGCCATTCTGCGCACCACTGGATCATGGACCCGGGAAGGATCAGCGCTGATCCTCGTCGCGCTTCTGCTTCTTCAGCCTCTTTGCTTCTTCGCGGGCCTTCTTCGCGTAGTACTGTTCACGAGTCCTTTCCCTGGCCCGCCGCTTGATATCAGCAACATCATCAGCGAAGTGGTCCTGGGTCATGGCTTTGAATTCATTGAACTTCGCGGCCATCTCTTCCGGCGAAGGTCCCGGCACCCATGGTTTGATCCAGAGGATCTCAGCGGCGTTGCATGCGGCAACGAGCACTGTCACAAAACTGCTATCACGCAATGAGCTGGTAACTGCATAGGCCGCAGCAAAGCTGACCACGATGGACACCACGAATGGAAGGACGACGTACAGCACTCCCCCGGGGTTGGGACGGCGTTCTTTCAGGACAATCGGTCGAACGATGATGGCGCCGAGGATTTCCGAGAGGAGATACGAGATCGCCAGCGCGATAGCGAATGTGCCGAAAGCAGTGTGGAGGGCAATCCATGATGAGCAAATCCAGGCCGCAAGCAGGCAAGCCAATCCTTTGACCGTTCCGGTGGCCAGTTGACCGGCTATGGCATCCCCAAGCCTGGGCAGAAGTGCCGCGTCGTCGTCTCGCATCCTTGTTCCTTGCTCCATCATCAGACGGCAGAGGGTCTTCTTTTCGGTGCCGCTACGATCAGCCTATCCTGGGTTGACTAGGGGGGACGAGGATTATCGCCTCATCCTTTAGTAGGAGGGGAAGTAACTATTAGTTCAACGGTAAAGGCCCAAAACAAGCTAAAGGCCGCATCTCCATATGAGATGCGGCCTTTAGCCCAGGAGCTGTTTGGCACTTAGTATCCGCGTCCGCCAGCCATCGCTTCAAGCCGTGCGATGCGATCCTCCATTGGCGGGTGGGTGGAGAACATGCGCTTGAGGCGCGAGCCGAATGGATTGGCGATCATCAGG
Source organism: Glutamicibacter sp. NPDC087661 (assembly GCF_044743275.1). Lineage (NCBI taxonomy): Bacteria > Bacillati > Actinomycetota > Actinomycetes > Micrococcales > Micrococcaceae > Glutamicibacter > Glutamicibacter sp. NPDC087661. The sequence continues at coordinate 257,114 of NZ_JBIUWE010000001.1, read as the reverse complement.
TGCGAGCTGTTGACCAGCTTCTGGTCGTTGGAAGCCAGCGGAGCCTGCGTAATCCCCGATTCCAGTTTCCGAAGCGCGCTCGCCAACGCCAGCGGGTCATTGGTCAGCTTGGCTCCGTCCTCGTCTGCATCATATTCGCGGGTGCGGCTCACGGCCATCTGGATGATCGACGCTGCCAGTGGCGCCAGCAGGGAAAGGGCAATCAAGGCGATCGGATTCACCCCGCGGTTGTCATTGCTGTTGCCGCCGCCGAAGAACATCAGGAACTGGGCAACGGAGGTGATGACGCCCGCAACCGCGGCGGCGACCGAAGAAGTGAGGATGTCCCGGTTGTAGACATGCATCAGCTCGTGGCCCAGCACCCCGCGCAATTCGCGTTCGTTCAGCAACTGCAGGATGCCTTCGGTGCAGCACACCGCCGAATTCTGCGGGTTGCGGCCGGTGGCAAAGGCGTTCGGCGAAGTGGTTGGCGAAACGTACAGTCGCGGCATCGGTTGCTGCGCGTTCGTCGACAGCTCACGCACGATTCGGTACATTCCCGGCTGTTCCGCTTCGCTGACCGGGTAGGCGTGCATCGAGCGCAGAGCCAGCTTGTCGCTATTCCAATAGCTGTAGGCGGTAGTTCCGAGGCCGATCAAGGCAAATATCCAGATGAACATTGAACGGCCGGTGCCCGCAGATATCAGCGAGCCAATGGCCAGCAGCAGGGCAAACATTCCGCCCATCAAAAAGGCGGTTTTGAGTCCGTTGTTATGTCCATGCACGGCGATGCACTCCCTCAATGAAGCAAACCAAGTTGGTGTTCTCTAGTCTAGTCAACGACTGGAATTCTATTTATGTTCCGGTGAAAATATCACAGTGCCGCGTGCAATGGCAGGCACCGCCGGCCCTGGGGAATATCCAGACGGCGGGAACGTTGTAGTTTTAAGATGCGGTTCCACAACTTGTTTCCCGGTGGGCCGCTCCCATGATCCATTTTGTTTCTGAAAGTGTGCGCCCTGCATGTCCGTAAGTACCGCTAAACCGATCCGTTCAGAACATAGCTACGGACTGATCCAAGGCACCGCCGCGTACCTGATTTGGGGCATGCTCCCGGCTTACTTCCTATTGCTGCCTGACATCTCGGCCTTCGAATTCGTTGGCGTTCGCGTGATCTTCTCGCTGGTTTTCTGCCTGCTGCTGCTGGCGTTCACGCGCCAGGTCAAGCAGTTCCTTGCGATGTTCAAGGATTCCAAGACCATCTGGCAGTTGGGACTGGCTAGTGTTCTGATTGCAGCTAACTGGACTCTCTATGCACTGGCGGTCTTGACCGGACATGTGCTGGAAGCCTCGCTGGGCTACTTCATCAACCCAATTGTGGCAATCCTTCTGGGTGTCGTCGTCCTGAAAGAAAAATTGCGTCGGCTGCAATGGATCGCTGTTGCCATAGCCACCGTTGCTGTACTTGTCTTGACGATCGGCTTGGGACAGGTCCCTTGGATTTCCCTCGGCTTGGCTTTCTCCTTTGGCTTCTATGGCCTGGTGAAGAACAAAGTGGGCCAAAGCGGAACTGCGCTGGGGTCCTTGACCATTGAAACCGTCTGGCTGACCCCGTTGGCCATCGGCTATCTGGTTTGGCTGGCCGTTGACGGGAAGTCTGCGCTGTTCTCGGCTGATGTTCCTGGCCTCTCGCTTTTGGCAGCGAGCGGCATCATCACCGCCGTTCCGCTCTTGCTCTTCGGGGGCGCGGCTCGCCGCCTGCCTTTGAGCACCTTGGGCTCATTGCAATTCCTCGCCCCGCTCTTGCAGTTCATCCTAGGCCTGCTGGTCTTTGGCGAGCACATGCCATTCGAACGCTGGGTTGGTTTCGCCTTGGTATGGGTTGCGGTGCTCTTCGTGCTCGTGGACATGATGCGAACTCCACGCATTGGCTCCATGCCGGAACCGAAAAAGTTGGTCTGAACGCCCGGTTGCACTCACCGCCGATACAGCGAATGCCTCGAATCTCCCGTGGGAGGTTCGAGGCATTCGCTGTTTAGGACCAGTTTTGAGCTACTTAGGCGACAGCCTTGCGGATCGCATCTTCCAATACGTTGAATGCATCTTCGAGCAGCTCGTCGCCGATCACCAGCGGAGGCAAGAGGCGAACCACGTTGCCGTAGGTGCCGCAGGTGAGGATCAAGACGCCCTGGGCCAGGCATTCGGCTGCGATGGCCTTGGTCAGCTCGGCGTCCGGCTCCTTGCCACCAGCCTTGACGAATTCCATTGCGACCATGCCGCCACGGCCACGGATGTCGCCCATTTCCTTGATGTCCTTCTGCAGCGCACCGAAGCGGGTGAAGAACTTCTCTTCGATCTCGCGGGCGCGGCCCGCCAAGTCCTGCTCTTCCATGAACTTGATGGATTCCAGAGCCGCGGCCACAGCAACCGGGTTGCCGCCGTAGGTGCCGCCCAGGCCGCCACCGTGCACCGAATCCAGCAGTTCGGCACGGCCGATAATGCCAGACAGCGGCATGCCGCCGGCGATGCCCTTGGCCAGGGTGATGATGTCAGGCTCAATGCCTTCGATGTCCGAGGCGAACCAAGCACCAGAGCGTGCGAAGCCTGCCTGGACTTCGTCAGCAACGAAGACAATGCCGTTTTCCTTGGCCCATTCGGCGATGCGCGGCAGGAAGCCAGTGGCCGGAACGATGAAGCCGCCCTCGCCCTGGATCGGCTCGATGATGATCGCAGCGATCTGGTCGCCGCCGATCTGCTTTTCCATGGCCAGGATCGCGCGCTCGGCTGCTTCCTTGCCGGAGATGTTCGGGTTCTCTTCGCGGTATGGGTAGCTCATTGGCATGCGGTAGATCTCCGGTGCCAGTGGGCCGAAGCCGCGCTTGTATGGGGCGGCCTTGGCGGTCAAGCCCATGGTGAGGTTGGTGCGGCCATGGTAGGCGTGGTCGAAGGCGACTACTGCCTGGCGGCCGGTGGCAATGCGGGCTACCTTGATGGCGTTCTCTACCGCTTCGGCACCGGAGTTGAAGAAGACTGCACGCTTCTCGAAGTTGCCCGGAGTGATGGCAGCCAGCTTCTCGGCTAGCTCGATGTAGTTCTCGTACGGAGCGACCATGAAGCAGGTGTGGGTGAAGCGCGCGGCCTGTTCGGCGACGGCTTTGGCTACTGCCTGATTCGAGGCGCCAATGGTCGTTACGGCGATGCCGGAGCCCAGGTCAATCAGCTGGTTGCCATCGACATCGACAATGATGCCGCCATCAACCTCTGCCGCGTACACCGGCAGGCTGGAAGCTACGCCGGCAGCAACTGCTTTGGCTCGGCGTGCGGTCAGTTCCTGCGACTTCGGGCCGGGGAACGGACCATTGATCTTGCGCTTCTGGTCAATGCGGTAGGTAACGTCCATGTGATTGTCCTTCCATAACTTATTCGTGAGCTCACTGGCCCTGTTGTCTCTATAACTAGAGAGTATTCTCCCGGCTGCCCGGCCACTACGCGGATCGGCACAACACGTTTCGTGTCGCATAGTGCATCTGCACAGGAAAAGGCCTCTTCATTCCAAGCCGGGGCTTGAAACGAAGAGGCCTTCGATCCAGATGCTGCTTGCAGGTTCTAGTTGCCTGCCGAGCCAGCTGGCTCGATCACATCGTCGTCGTGCTTTTCAGGGTGGCGGTTCAGGCTGATCAACGAGATCGCCAGGCCGCCCCAGATGGTGAGCATGGAAATAATCATGAAGACAATCGCGATAGCGCTCATGGCTAGTATTCCTTTCCGGAAGCTTCAGGAACTTCTTCCGCCTCGACATTCGCACGATGCTGGTCGAATTCGGGATCATCGATCTTCGAGTTCTTGCTCCATGGAACCAGCGACAGCAGGACTGCGCCAACAATCAGCGCTCCAGCCATGCCCCAACCGAAGACACCGTTGAACCAAACCGGGTAACCGCTGTAGGACTCAGCCATCTTGCTCTGGATTTCATTGATCAGCATGTAGCCCAAAGCTGCTGGGCCGATGCCGCCAACCAGGACCTTCCAACCGGTACCCAGCTTGATGGAACTGTGGCGGTTCAGGTGCTTGGCCAGCTTAGGCAGCATGCCCAGGCCTGCACCGAAGACGATCACCATGACCAAAGCACAGGCCAGGATGCCGAATTGGTTCACGAAAGCGTCCATGGTGTCCAGCAGATACAGGCCCGTGGTGGTCGGGAACAGCACCAGCGAAACCAGGGCCACAGGAATTCCCACGACCAGGGTCGCCGGAACACGCTTCCAGCCCAGCTTGTCCTGGAAAGCTGCCACGATAACTTCAAGGATGGAAATCAGCGATGTCAGGCCAGCGAAGACCAGCGAACCGAAGAACAGCACACCGATTAGCGCGCCCAGGGGCGCCTCGGAAACGATGGTCGGGAAGGCAATGAAGGCCAGGCCGATGCCGGAGGTGGCAACTTCGTCCACAGAGCTGCCGGCGTTGTAGGCCATGAAGCCAAGCGCCGCGAACACGCCGATACCTGCAAGCAGTTCGAAGCTTGAGTTGGCAAAGGCAACAACGTAGCCCGAACCGGTCAGATCGCTCTTGCGCTTCATGTACGACGAGTACGTCACCATGATGCCGAAAGCCACGGACAGCGAGAAGAAGATGTGCCCGAAGGCCGCAGCCCACACCGCAGGGTTTGACAGTGCCGCGAAGTCAGGGGTGAAGAATGCGTTCAGGCCATCGATAGCTCCCGGCAGGAAGACCGACTGGACTACCAGAATCAGGAACATGACGATAAGCAGCGGCATGAAGACGGCGTTTGCCCGGGAAATACCCTTGTTCACACCGGCGACCATGATCACGATGGTCACCAGCCAAACGAAGAACATCGGGATGAAGATGTTGCCGACGAAGTCGAAGCCGACGTTGACGTTTTCCGAGACCTTGAGGAAGTCGTTCATGAAGAACCCGGCGGCGCCGTCGGCGTTCTTGTCCCAAGCCTTGGTGATGGAGAACCAGCAGTACATGGCCGCCCACGCAATGATGGCCGCGTAGTAGATGGCGATGATGAAGCAGATCAGTACCTGCCACCAGCCCAGGACCTCGGCCTTGCGGTTGGCCCGGCGGTACGCCAGCGGAGCAGAGCCGCGGTAGCGGTGGCCGATGGAGTAGTCGAGGAACAGCAACGGAATACCGGCGCAGAGAATTGCGACCAGGTATGGGATCAAGAATGCGCCGCCGCCGTTTTCGTAGGCGACGTAAGGGAAACGCCAGATGTTTCCCAGACCAACGGCCGAACCAATCGCTGAAAGGATGAACAACTTTCGGGAGCTGAAAGTCTCACGCTTCTCGGTTGCGAGTGGAGCGCCCTGTGATGAAGATGGAGTGCTCATGTGTCTAAGCTACTGCAAAACTTTCACATTGTGGTCATTTCTAGGGGTCGCGTGTCCACATTTTGAGCATATTGCTAAATCGGGAACTTTTCGCCATCCCTCTAGAATGGCTATATGGCAATTAGTTTACGCGGTCTTCTGGAACATGACGAGCTCGATCTTCGACCGCTGACTGAACACACCCACCGCGATGGCATGGTCATCACCTGGGGCGCGGTGACCGAGCTGCTTGACCCGTCGCAGTTCCTGACCGGGCGAGAAATTGTGTTGACCACCGGCGTGCGCCAGAAGACAAAAGCCGCACAGCGGCAGTTCGTCAAAGTCCTTGCGGCCAACGATGCCGTCGCTTTAGGTTTCGGTACAGGTCTGGAACACGCTTCAGTACCGCAAGCGACCGTTGAAGCCGCCCGCGAAGTAGGGCTTCCTGTCTTCGAGGTGCCCTATCAGATACCCTTTGCCGCAATTACCCGGCTGATCGCCGAAGCACTGAATTCCGACCATCTCAAGCGTGTTGAAAGTCTGTTGAAATCCCACCAGAAGCTGGCCCAGACGCTGCTTTCCTCGGATCTGGACAGCATGCTCGAGGAACTCGAGCGAATGCTCGGCACCCAGGTAGCGCTGACCCTGCACGGCGAAGTGATCAGCGGGGACTATGACCCTGCACGTTCCTGGAATGAGCGCCCAGTGGCCACGGGCCTGCGTGATAAGTGCACCCTGCATATTGCAGAACCCTATGTCCACCATCCAGTAGTCGATTACGCGCAGTCGCTGATCGGGCTGGAACTGGCCAATAAATCCCGCCTGCGCGCCTCGCAGCGCCATGCCACCGGCCAGGTGCTCGAGGACCTCGCCACTGGCGCCCTGGTTGGCGCCGATGCCGCTGGCCGCCTTGGGGCACTTGGCTTGAATACCCAGCGTGAGCACTCGGTCATCCTGGTGCAGGCTCCATCACAGGTCGAGCGTTTGCAAACTCTGCCACTGCCCGCAGATCTGTCCTCGCAGGTCTCAGCCATCATAGATGGCCGCTTGGCGATCATTGTCGCGCACAGCAAGCTGCAGCTGTCCATCAAGCACCTCGATGAGTATCTGCTCGCGGCCGGCCTTCCGGCTCGGGTGGGCTACGGCGGGCGCTACCCGAATACCACCGGCATCCGCTGGAGCTACTTCGAGGCCCTGGAGTCCCTGCGCCACGGAGAGCGGGTCAACGAACCCACCAAGCTTTCTCTCACCTCGCTCTTGCTCGCCGCCCACGATGTTCCGCTGCAGGATTTGGCCATCGAAGCCCTGGGCCCGTTGCAGGAATTCGACGCCTCCCACGATTCTGACCTATTGCTGACCTTGCGTGAATACCTCAACCGCGATGGCTCGGTGGGGGCAGTGGCCGAGTCCTTGGGCCTGCACCGCAATACGGTGCGCTACCGGATCCAGCAGATTTCCGATCTTTCTGGCTACGACCCTAATGTGACTAGCGACCGAGTCCAGCTCTGGATCGCGTTGAGTGCCCTTGAGCTGGGCTAATCTCGATAGGATAAAGACATGGCAGACATGTTTCTAGAGAAGTTCTGTTCCCTGGTTCCCAAGTACTTGGAAGACCAGTGGAACGAAGCCGATGGCTTGAGCGCCGAAGAATTGCGCGAAGGGCTGGCGCAGTCCGAGGTTTCAATTCCATTTGTCCTTGAAGAGTTCTATCGTGCTCTGGGCAACAATGAGGATTTCATGGAGGCCTACCACTACTTCTTCGACCCTGAAGAACTGGAAATCGAAGACGGCTACCTCCTGTTCCTGGAAGATGAGGAAGAGAAGTTCGTGTGGGGCTTCAAGGCATCCCAGCTCGATGTTCCGGATCCAATCGTCTACCGCCGCAGCAATGCCAAGGGAAAATGGACCAGCGAGGAAGGCACCTTCAGCGAATTCACCCTGGACATGTACACCTGGGTGTTTGAAGAGCTGGCCGCCGAATTGGAGGACTAGTGATCCACCGTTCCCATGAACCAGCCAACTACCAGTGTCCCTTCTGCGAGCTGGTCAACGACCAGCCTTTCAGCCTGGACAACTTGTGCGCGCCCACGGATCTGATCTACCAGACAGATCTGGTGGCAGCAATCATGGCTTGTGATGGGTTCGGCAATTACGGCGGGCACGTGATGATCATTCCGACCGCGCACCTGGAAGCGCTCTACGATCTGGACGAGCAGACCGGCGCCGCGATCATGCGGGAGACCAAGCGCGTTGCCTTGGCGATGAAGCTCGCCTGGAATCCCGAAGGCACGAGCACTCGGCAGCATAATGAGCCTGCGGGCAATCAGCATGTTTGGCATTACCATCAGCACGTTTTCCCGCGCTACGCCGATGACGAGCTCTATCGGCAGCTGCGCCACCGGGTATCGATCCAGGATCGGGCCGGCAAAGCGCAGCAGCTGCGCCAAGCGCTCTTTTCCCCCGAGCATCCGCAGCCGCTGGTCCCGGAGAACATCGTCCGATAAGCACGAGGGCATGACGCTGGCGCGCGCGGGCCCCGGGAACGAGAATTCGTTGCCGGGGCCTGCTTGCCACTTATGGGAGACCTCAGGCATTTTCCGCTCAGCACTAGGGCCATGCTCCCGGTTTACAGGAATATCATCACTGAGGTGGTACTGCATCTGTCAGGACCTTCATAAGATGAAGACATGAATCCCCTGGTCCCGAATACCTACGAACTGATTATTTTCTACATCATCCCGGCCCTCGTGGCCATTGGCCTGGTCATTCTCGCCGTCAGATTCTTTACCGCCAGCAAGAATCGTCCTGGGAGTAAAGCGTCAACCGACGACGGGCAGAACTGCAACGACCAGCTCTAGCAGGGATCTGGCAGCAGCCGCGGGCAAAACAGAACCCCGGAAGACCTTTGCAGTCTTCCGGGGTTTTGCTTGTTCGAGCTTGCCTAGGCTTCGCGGGTAACAACCGCATCCGCGAAGGAAATCAGCGCCTGCTTCACGGTGCCCTCGGGCAGTGGGGCCAAGACGGCAATCGCGTCATCGGCCCACTGGCGTGCGGCCTTCCATGCATCATGGATTGCCTGGTGCGAGGTGACAGCTTCCACAGCGGCCGCCAGTGCTTCATCGGTGGCCAGATCCGCATCAACCAGTTCGACAGCCTGCTGCGCTTGCGCGTCGCCCTCGGCTGCTGCCTGGCGCAGCAGCAGAATTGGCAAGGTCGGCACGCCTTCACGCAAATCGGTGCCCGGAGTCTTGCCCGAGTCGGCTTCCGTGGATGCCAAGTCGATCACGTCATCGGCGACCTGGAAGGCAACGCCAACCTTTTCGCCATACTCGCGCAGTACCTCAATGTACTGCGGGGCGCCACCGAAACGGGCGCCGAAGGCTCCGGAGGTGGAGAGCAGCGACGCGGTCTTGTCGCTGATTACCTGGATGTGGTGCTCGATGGCATCGTCGCCCTCGCGCGGGCCGATGGATTCATGCAGCTGTCCGAGGCACAAGCGCTCGAAGGTGCGCGACTGCCACATGACTGCTTCTGGGCCCAGCTCGGATCCGAAGACCGATGCACGGGCGAAGATCAGGTCGCCGGCGAGAATCGCCACCGAGTTGCCCCACACCTCGTGAGCTGTTGGTGCACCGCGGCGCATTGGAGCAGAGTCCATGACGTCATCGTGGTACAGGGTTGCCAGGTGGGTGAGTTCCACTACGGCAGCGGCCTTGATGACATCGTCATTCACGCCGTCGCCCAGCAGGGAAGTCAGCAGCACCAGCAGGGGACGCACTCGCTTGCCTCCGGCCTCAACGAGGTGGCGGCTGGATGCGTCGATCAAGGGGTCGGAGTTGGCCAGCGCGTCGCGCAGCAGCTTCTCCACCTTTGCCATGCCGATGGAAATAGCCGGACCGAAGTCCGGGTCCTCGGCCAGCAAAGCGAAGCCCGAGGGAAGATTGATGGCCGCAGCTAATGCAGCGGTTTCAGGATTCAGCTCAATCGAGTCGGACACGTCGTGTCCGGCTGCGGTCCAGTTGCTCTTCGAATCAGTCACTGTTCTACGGCTTACTTATCTTTCATCGGGTTGGCCATCGCGGTAGGCGAAGGCAATCTGCCTGCAAGATGCACGCAAACATCTCTTCACTCTAGCCGATGCTTTCCACTGCACATTGCTGGCATGGCCAGACCGGGCATACCGGTCTGGTACCAGCGACCTAGGAGGTCGTTTTAGAGTTTACCGGGTTCCCCCGGCACTTCTCACCAGACCCGGCCGATCTCACAGGGGTGACCACGGACACCCGCAAGCCTTTTCCCCCGGCATTGCGCGGTAGGCTTAGCCTTATCATGTCTGCAGATTCGCCCGTTCTTAGCGCCAGTGCTCATCAGCCGTCGGCTCCTGTTCTCACCAGCATCACCTTTGAATACCTTGATGCCCCCGAAACACTGGTTGCCGACTCATTGCGTCACCGAAGCTTGGTCTGGACCCGCAACGGCCACGGTCTGGTTGGCTTTGGCACTGCGGCCCGCTTGCACACCCACGGCGAAGAGCGCTTTGCACGTGCCCGCGCCTGGCTTGCACAGGTCATCGAACAGGCACAGATCATTGACCCGATCGCCCGCCCCGGCAGCGGCCTGGTGTCCTTCGGTTCTTTTGCGTTCTCCTTCACCAGCGTCTTCGAATCGCGCATGGTGATCCCGCAGCTGGTGATCGGACGCGATGAGGAAAAGTCCTGGATTACCATCACCGGCAGCGCAGAGGAACTCGACGGGCTGACCTACCAGCAGGCTTTGGCACGCGCCGAAGCCGCGATGGCCGATGCGTCGTTGCCAGCGAGCGAACCGGGCAGCATCGAACTGACCAGCGGGCAGCTGACCGCCGGTTCCTACCTTGATGCCGTGGATCAGGCGCTGGGCCGTTTCGAGGAACGCGGAATTTCCAAGCTGGTGCTGGCCCGCGATGTGTTGGCGCATAGTTCCACCCCGATCAATCTTGCCCGCGTGATCGATGCGCTGACCGAGCACTATGGCAATTGCTGGACCTATTCAGTGGACGGCCTGGTAGGCGCTACCCCGGAGATGCTGGTGCGCGTTACCGACGGCTTGGCCGAGGCCCGCGTATTAGCTGGCACGCTGGACCGCGCGGCCACTGGCGCCGAGGACCCCGGTTTCGCGCACCGCAACCTCTTTGAAGATCCGAAGCAGCGCAACGAGCACCAGCTGGCCATAGATTCGCTCACGGCTTCCCTGAATCCCATTTCGCACGGCATGAGCGCGCCGGAAGAACCTTTTATTCTGCAGCTTCCCAATGTTTGGCATTTGGCCAGCGACGTACGCGCCCAGCTGCGCGCCGATGCCGCCGGCGTTCTGCCTACCGCACTGGATGTTGCCGAGATTTTCCATCCGACCGCTGCCGTGTGCGGCACGCCGACCAAGAAGGCTGGCGTGCTCTTGCGCGAGCTGGAAGGCATGGACCGCGGACCGTATGCCGGCCCCGTGGGCTGGGTTGACAGCCGTGGCGATGGCGAATTCGGCATCGCGCTGCGTGGCGGAATCCTGGAAGACGAAAAGCTGATGCGCCTGTACGCGGGTTGCGGCATTGTTCCGGGCTCGGTGCCCGAGGATGAACTAGCCGAATCATGGGCAAAGATGCGCCCCATGCGCCAAGCCCTCCGAGCCGAGTAGGCGCAGGCTGCACAGCGGATCAAGGCCGCTAGGATCGCACTGAGCATAAATAATACTTAGCCTCGACGCGACATGTGTGAGGTGAATCTCAGCCTAGTGTTGCCCCGGTTATGATTGTGGCTACGCACTGATCCACTCGCATAACCCGAAAGTAGGTTCTGATCCTATGCGTAGTCTCAAGAAGAAGTTCGCCTCCGCTGTTGCCGTCACGTCCGTTGCACTGCTGGCTCTCACCGCCTGCGGTTCCGGCTCCAGTTCCGAAGGTGAAGCCGAAGCTGGTTCCTTCCCGCTCAACGAAGGCAAACTCACCATTTGCTCAGACATTCCTTACGAACCATTCGAATTCGTCAAGGACGGCAAGAACGTCGGCTTCGATATGGATATCGCTGCCGAGATTGCCAAGGATGCAGAACTGGATCTGAACGTCATCGACGCCAGCTTCGACTCCATTGAATCCGGCCTGTTCAGCACCCAGTGCGATATCGCGATCTCCTCGGTATCGATCACCGAAGAGCGTTCGGCCAAGATGGACTTCTCCACCCCTTATATGGATGACGATCTGGTGCTGATTTCGGCTGACGGTTCTGAAATCAAGGATCTTGAATCCGCCAAGGACAAGAAGGTCGGCGTCCAGCAGGCCACCACCGGCGAGAAGTACGCCAAGGAACAGGGCTTGAGCAACATCGTTGGCTTCGAGGATGCCGGTTTGCAAACCCAGGCACTTCTGGCTGGCCAAGTGGATGCATTGCTGGGCAACCAGTCGGTATTGGGCTACGCGATCAAGGATAAGGACGGCTTCAGCGTCGTGGCCGACTTCAAGACCGGCGAGCAGCTGGGCATTGCAGTTCCGCAGGACCAGCCCAAGACCCTGGAACTGGTCAATGGCACCCTCAAGCGGCTGGCCGATGCAGGAACCATGGAAGAACTGACTGTGAAGTGGTTCGGCGAGAAGTAATTCTCGAGCATCAACTGATTCCAAGGCAAGCGGGGGCATGGACTGCACCCACAGGTTGGCAGTCCAGCTTCCGCTTCCTTTATGAGAGGTAATCAAGCATGGCAATGACTACACGTCAGCGCGCCCGCATGAGCAAGACCATTCAAATCGCCATCTTCATCATCGCGATCATCGCACTGGTCTTGGCCGTTGATTGGAACAAGGCCATTTATGCCTTCTTCTCCTTCGACAAATTGGGACCGATGTTCCCTGGCATGATCTTGGTCGGTCTGAAGAACACGATCTTCTACACGATCATCTCCTTCGCCTTCGGCCTCATCCTGGGTCTGCTTCTGGCCCTGATGAAAATGGCGTCCTTCGCGCCATATCGCTGGTTCGCCACTGCATTTATCGAATTCTTCCGCGGTATTCCAGCCATCCTGGTCCTATTGGCCTTCGGCTTCGGCTTGCCTCAGGCGTTCGGAACCCAGTGGCCGCAGCCGGTCAATGTCATGTGCGCCTTGGGCCTGGTCTCGGCCGCCTACATCGCTGAGACCCTGCGTGCAGGCCTGCAGGCGGTGCCCAAGGGGCAGACCGAAGCTGCCCGTTCGTTGGGCATGCCAGCGTGGCGTGCCATGGTCACCATCGTGATTCCGCAGGCGTTCAAGATCGTCTTGCCGCCCATGACCAACGAAATCATCTTGCTGACCAAGGACACCTCGTTGGCATTCATCCTCGGTGCGTCGATGGCCCAGTACGAAATGACCAAGTTTGGCCGTGACGGCATCTCGCAAATCGATGCCGGCATCACCCCGTTGGTCGTCGCCGGCCTGTTCTACTTGGTGATCACCATCCCGCTGAGCTTGGTGGCCCGCAAGTTTGAATCCCGCGCCGCCAAGACCAAGCGATAGATAGGACTTGAAAATGTCGACTGACACCAATGAACTTTCAGTCCATGCTTCGGGCGTGGAAATCACCGGACTGCGCAAGTCCTACGGTAGCAACGAAGTGCTCAAGGGCATTGACCTGAATGTTGCTCCGGGCGAGGTTGTCTGCCTGATCGGCCCATCCGGTTCAGGCAAGTCCACTCTGCTGCGTTGCGTGAATTTGCTGGAGCAGCCAAACGGAGGAACCATTATGGTCGGTGGCTTCAATGTCACCGATCCCGATGTGAACCTGGACAAGATGCGCCAGCAAGTAGGCATGGTCTTCCAGCAGTTCAACCTCTTCCCGCACCTGACCGTGCTGGAGAACTGCACGATATCCCCTATCAAGGTGCTCAAGCGCAAGAAGGCCGACGCCCAGAAGGTCGCGTTGCGCAATCTGGAACGTGTAGGCCTGGGCGACTTCGGCGATCGCTACCCCGACCAGCTTTCCGGCGGCCAGCAGCAGCGCGTGGCCATTGCCCGAGCGCTATCCATGGAACCAACGCTGATGCTCTTCGATGAGCCAACCAGTGCATTGGATCCGGAGACCGTGGGCGAGGTCCTGTCCATTATGAAGAATCTGGCCCAAGCGGGCATGACCATGCTGGTGGTCACCCACGAGATGGCTTTCGCCAAGGAAGTTGCTGACCGCGTGTTCTTCATGGACGGTGGCGTCGTGGTGGAAGAAGGCAAGGCCGTGGATGTCATTGGCAATCCGCAGCAGCCACGTACCCAGGACTTCCTGCGTCGCGTGCTCGATCCCACGCACGTGGATATCTGAGTTCAACTGCAAAAATTCCCCTGCGTTGCCCGTCTTTGCCGACGGGCAAGGCAGGGGAATTTCTTTTGCCCTAGGTCGTTGGCCAGGAAAGCTGCCCGATCTTCCGGTTCAACTCAAGATTCTCCGCGCGCAGGCTGCTCCGTGATGCCGGCACTTCAATCAGGCGCAGGTTCGCCGGCTGCCTTGCAGCCAAGATGGCGCTAAGCTCTTCCTTGCTTGCCGCCATGGCGTACTGCCAACCATAGGCTTCGGCGAGCGCAGGCAGGCTCAGCTGCTGCGGCGTGGCAAAGAGGCGTTCCACCGCATTGGCGTAGCGGCCCGAGGCATCCACGGCTCCGTGCTCCAGTGTGGAGAAGATTGCTCCTCCCCCGTCGTTGTAGACCACGATATCCACCATTGGCTGCTCCTCGCCGGGGGTCCAGGACAGCGAACTGGCGTCATGGGCGAAGGTGATATCTCCCATTACCGCCAGTGTGCGCCGCTTGCCGCCCTGGGCCAGGCCCAAGGCGGTGGCAATGGTTCCATCAATTCCGGCAAGGCCGCGGTTGGCATGCACGGTCATGGTTCGTCCGGGCGCGGGGCGGGCCGCCAAGTCGAAGTCGCGAACTATATTCGATGAGCCAAGCAGGAGAACTTCTGGTGCGTGTTCCCAAATGGCGTCGGCGACATCTACCCCGTTAATCGCCGATTCGCGGCTGAGGCCCTGGCGCACGGCCAAGGCCTGGGCATCGAGCTGCTGCCATGCTTCCAGCCACCCCTTTGCACCGGTGCCGGCGAACTCCTGCAATTCGCTCCAAGAGCTGACCGGGGTTTCGCGACGCCGGCCCGCTTCATACCAGGCCACCGGCTGAGGCTGCCAAATCACCGATTCGATCGCCGGGTTGGCCAGAAGCTGGCCCACCGGGCGGCTCAACGTCGGACGGCCAAAGAGCACCACGCGTTCAATGCGGTCCATGCCCGCCGTGATCAGGGGACGGTAGTGGCCAATGGCGTTGGCCGAGAACCGTGCGTTGGAAGATGGCTCGGCAAACAATGGCAGCCCCAGGCCATGGGCGAATCGTTGCGCTTCCTGCCCGGCGCCATGCCCGGCGACGACAATGCTCCGGCGTGGCTTCAGCTGCTGGACCGGCAAGCTCGCTCTGTCCAGCTGGTCGTGTGCCTTCCACTGCCCCGGCTCAACTGCCGTCCAGCTTTGGCTCTCGATCCTCTCGTCCTGTGCAGGGGTGAGCGGATCCCGGAACTGCAGATTCAATTGGACCGGACCTGCGGCAGTGTGCTGGTCACCGGCCAAGGCCAGTAATGCGCGTTGGACCTCGTGTTGCGGATCTGCCGCAGCGGGGACATTGGCGGCCAGACGAACGTGCTCGCCAAAGAGGGTTTTCTGGCGCGTGCTCTGGCTGGCTCCGGTGCCGTGCAGTTCATCGGGACGGTCGGCAGAAAGGACCAGAAGTGGTGTCGCGGTGTGGTTGGCTTCCATTACTGCCGGCAGCATTTGCCCGATGGCCGAGCCGCTGGTGGCGGCGAGGGCTACCGGCCGCATGGTGCTTTGGGCGAGGCCCAGTGCCATGAAGGCCGCGGAGCGTTCGTCGATGCGTACATGGATATCCAGGATCCCCGCGGCTTCTGCCTCGGCTGCAGCATAGGCCAAGGGCGCGCTGCGCGAACCGGGAGAAATCACCAGATCCCTGATCCCGGCACTGATCAGGGCGGAGAGCACATGGCGAGCTGTAGTGATGGCGCGTTGCTCGCCAGGTTGCTGCATTCCCACGCCGCATGACTCCTTAGATTCCAAAGCTGAAGGCAATGATCCAAGTCTATGCCTTGACGTGCCGGTCAACCGACTTGGAACGGCAAAGGGCGCCGGCCGGATCCCGGAGAGGATCCTGCCGACGCCCTTGCACTGCGGGCTAGTCCGACTTATTTGTCGTGTCCCTTGCCTTTGTCGTGTCCCTTGCCCTTGCCGTTGCCCGGCTTCACATCCTGCTTGAAGACCTGGACGACCGATGGGCGCGGGCCGTAGAACTCGCCCTTGCCGGCTCCTCCTGCGTTCTTCACGAAGTCCGGGAACAGCGAGGTAGGGCTGGCAAAACTGCCGCCTTCACCCGGGTGCTGCACCGCGACGAAGACCGAGTTGTCCCTGTCATGGATCAGCGGGCCGCAGGTCTCTGCACCGGTTGGCACGGCCAGGAACTGCTCGACACGGCCGCGATCCTTGCCGGTCAGGGTGACCTTGTGCAGTGCATCGGAGTAGCCGATGGTGCCAGGGGCGCCGTCGGTGGAGATCCACAGGTTGCCCTTGGAATCGAATGCCAGGTTATCCGGGCAGGAAATTGGCGAGACCTTGTCCGTTGGGTAGCCGGAGAAGTAGGTCGATCCGTTCACATTTGGATCGCCGGCAACCAGCAAGATGTTCCAGGTGAACTTCGCGGCGGTGGCGTCGTTGCCGGCTTCGGTGATTTCCAAGACGTGGCCGTCGCGGTTGCGTACCCGTGGGCTGACCTCGGTTGCGCCTTCCTTGCCGTCCTTGCCGCGGTCGGTGTTGTTGGTCAGTGCCACATAGACCTTGCCGGATACCGGGCTTGGCTCAACATCTTCGGGACGGTCCAGCTTGGTGGCGCCGACCTTGTCAGCTGCTTGGCGGGTGTAGACCAGCACCTCGTCGATGCCCATGCCCTCCACCTTGGATTCGCCGTTCTTCACCAGTGGCAGCCAGGTTCCCATGCCGTCGAAAGCACCATCAGACGGAACTGCGCCGCTGCCGTCGATCTCGCTAGCTGGAGAGTTGCC
This sequence comes from Glutamicibacter sp. NPDC087661, assembly GCF_044743275.1. NCBI lineage: Bacteria > Bacillati > Actinomycetota > Actinomycetes > Micrococcales > Micrococcaceae > Glutamicibacter > Glutamicibacter sp. NPDC087661. The sequence continues at coordinate 240,701 of NZ_JBIUWE010000001.1, read as the reverse complement.
GGCGAACTTGGCAACGTACAGGTCGCCTTCGGAGAGCAAGCCCATATTGTGCTTGCGATCGTGCTTGGAGAAAGTGTTTTTCGAGACGAACTTGTACAGGTACTCGAAGCGCGAGTCATCGCCGGAGTAGGCAACAACCTTGCCGTTCTTGGCAATGCGAACGTTGGCGCCCTCGTGCTTGAAACGGCCCAGGTTGGTGTGCTTGACCGGCGTGGACGAAGGGTCCTGCGGATCGATTTCGACTACCCAGCCGAAACGGTTGGCTTCGTTTTCGAAGCCTTCGTTGTGCAGGCCGAAGCGCGGGTCGCTTTCTTCCCAGCCGCGGTCGGTCGCGGCGGTGCCAATGCCGTAGCGGGATTCCTCGGCGGTGCCCTTGCCGCGGAAATACTGGTCGAAGTTTTCTTCACCGGAGAGTACGGTGCCCCATGGGGTGGTGCCTCCGGCGCAGTTGTTCAAGGTGCCAAGAACCTTGGTACCGGTTGGATCTGCGGCGGTCTTGAGCAGGTCGCTGCCTGCGGCTGGGCCATCGACCCGGAATTCAGTACTAGCGGTGATGCGGCGGTTGCGTTCGCCGCCCTGCACGTAGCTCCACTTCTTGTCATTCTTCTTGCGCTTGACCTCAACCACTGAGAAGCCATGCGCGTTCATCGCGATCTTGCGGGCTTCTTCCTGGTTCGCTTCGAACCAAGCCGAGTCGAACATCATGTCTTCATTGGTGTATTCGTGGTTGGCAACCAGCACGCCGGTGCGTCCCGAGTACTTGTCGACAATGATGTCCAGGTAGTCGCAGTTGTAGCCGAACTGCTCAGCCTGCTTGCGGGCGGACTGCTTGGAAGCATCGAATTCCGCGGTGTTCTTGAAGAGCGGGTCGCCCCAGCGGATGATGGCATTCCAGTCATAGCCTTCTGGAACGGAAACAGTATCCACCGAACGCGACACCGGCTCAATGGCATCGAATGAAAGGTGCCCGCCCTTGCCTGGCTTCATTGGAACCAGTGGTGCCGCGGTAGCGTCGACTGCACCGAAAAGCTGCGGGCCGATGACCAGGGCTGAAGCACCGACGGCGCCCAGGCCCAGCATGCTGCGGCGGGAGAGCGATTTGTCGGCAATGTCCTTGAAGTAGCCGTTGGACGAAGTGTTGCAATCTGGCTTGGTGCAGGCGTCGGCGCACTTGAAGTGGCAAGTAGCTGCAGAACGACCGCCGCGGGTGTGGCCCAGCATTGGCAAAAGGGTACGGGTTGGATTCATGATCCGCTCACTTCCTCAGTATGTGGCTCATTGTCAGGGGAATGACTCGAACTGAGGTTTTCACTTGGAAGTGTTCTAAATGCAACGCAAAGGTTAACGCCGGGGAAATAGATTCTTGCCTGAGGTTATCCCCTAGTCAGCTCGGCATAGCAGGACTCCAGGCGTTGCAGCCACCAGCGCACGCGCGCCTCTTGCGGACGCAAGCCATCCAATTTCCGGTGATCCGGCTCAATGCGACGCACCGGCAAGTACCCAGCGGTGGCCAGCAACGGCTCGGCACATACGTCTTCGGCGAACAAGGTGCCCGTCGCAAGGCCGCAGGCATAGGGCAGTTCTGGCAGCGCGCTGGCTAAGGCGGCGGCTTGGGCCAGCCCTACCGAAGTATCCAGGGCGCTGGAGACGACAACATCCAGTTCCGCTTGTTTGGCAATTTCGAGCACCGCGCCGATGCCGCCCAGCGGTTGGGCCTTGATGACCATCAGATCTGCGGCGCCCAACCGCGAGACTTCCAAGGGGTCGGTGTGCTTCCGCACCGCTTCATCAGCGGCGATCTTCAAGGGGTTGCCGGCGTTGCGCAGTTGCTCGCGGACTTCTGCCAGCCCGGTAATGCCAGGCACTGGTTGCTCCGCGTATTGCAGGTCGTACTCGCTCAGGGCCTTCAAGGCCGGGACCGCCTGGGCAATATCCCATCCCATATTCGCGTCCACGCGCAGCGCTGCTTGCGGGTAGAGCCGACGGGCCTCAGCTACACGCGCCAGGTCCTGCTCGATCCCCTGGCCTTTTTCTGCCACTTTGATCTTGATGGTGTGCGGCGCGTCATAGCGTTCGAGAACCGCTCCGACATCTTTTACCGCAACTGCAGGCAAGGTGGCGTTGACCGGAATGCTGGTGCGCAACGGTTCCGGGAACGGCTGGTAAGCGGCCTCGATTCCGGCGGCTAGCCACAGTGAGGCTTCGGCCGGTCCGTACTCGGTAAATGCGGAGAACTCGCCCCAACCTTCCGGCCCGTTGATCAGCAGCGCTTCACGCTGGGTGACACCACGGAATTTCACACGCATCGGCAACCGGACAACATGGGAATTTGCCAGCAGATCTTCAAGGGGCGGAAGTTCAACACTCATGCTCTAAGCCTATCGAGGGTGGGCATAGTTACATGCCTGAACTGTGCCGTTCCCCGTGCCGGATATGACACCCTAGAGATATGCCTCGCAATCCAGCATCCGCGCGCCCGCACCATATCAGGTGGTGGTGGGCTCTGCTGTTGCTGATTTCGCTGTTCTGCCTCGAATACGTATTTTTCGTCCAGCAGCGTGTGGGGCAATGGGCCGATCAGGCTGGATTCATAGCGTGGTCGCAATGGTGGCCCCGGACGGACCTGATTAATCCGATCCGTGAATTCCTGAATCTCTTGCCGGCAATCTGCGGCATCATTGCGGCAGTTTTCCTGCTGTATCGCGTGATTCGAGACCGGCGCTTCCTGCGGGCCATCGTGGCGGTCATCGCGGCCGCAGCCGCAGCGGGCAGCACGCAATTGCTCAAGCACGAGATCTTGTCCCGCCCGGATTTCAACTTCGGCACCACAGGAAATTCTTTTCCCTCAGGACACACCACCGCCGCTGCCGCCGCAATGGGACTGATGTACCTGGTTTCACCACCGAAACTGCGTCCGGTAGTCCAGCCGATCGCGTGGTTGTTCGCGACGGTGACCGGGGTGGCCACTTTGATCTGCGGTTGGCACCGTCCAAGTGACATTGCAGCTGGTTTCGTGGTGGCCGGATTCTGGATGGTCTTGGCCTCGGTCGTGCTCCAGCGCATCCAGCCGCTGAGCCATGAACTGCCAAAGGGCACCTGGTCGAGGAAAGTTGGGGCCGGCAGCCTGGTTGTCTGGGCTGCGGTAATCGGGCTCTCGTTCCTCCTGCCGCACCCGCATATCCAGAAGATCCCGGAGTTCCTGCAATTGGTCTACGCGGCATTGGGGATCATCCATGTCGTGGCCGCTTCGCTGGTATCCGGCTTGGTGCTGCGCTCGGTGGTTATCGGGCCCATGCGCACCTTCAATAAGTAGGGCGCAGGCCCAGAACGTTATTCGCTACTGTTTCCCGCAGGCCATACGGGCATTGAGCAAGTCTGCGGCTTGCTGCGATTCCGGGATGGTCACGGCGAAACGCTTCTTGTTCTTGAGTTCGAAAACGAGGCCTTCGTGTTCTTTCATCACGATGGCCGAACCGCCTGGAATGATTCGCCAGCCCCAGCCTCCCCACATCATGGGAACGATCTTTTCGCTGGTCGCAGATTCAATTTCGTCGATTTTGATGGTTCGCATCGGGAACCCCAAGACCGCTGATGATACCCGGAAGCGATCACCGCTGATCGATACCCGAATCCAGATCAAACCCAGAATCGATACGCACGCCACGGCCGACAGGGTCATGGCAACGATGAAGCCCACCCAGTCGCCATCTTGGCTGTCACCGGTCAGCAGCGGCAACGCAACAGCAATGAAAAGCGCCACGAACACCACCAGGCATAGCAGCCACGTCCACCACGGTGCTGCCATCGTTTGATTGAATTCTTGCCGTGCCATGACTGGTGTCCCCGCCGCAACAGGCCGCTGGATGCCCTGCGCTGCATCACTTCGTGCCTGGCGGGCCTCAACGGATTGCCTGGTGTATTGCTGGTAGATGCCGCTGACCCACAGTGGCGCAATGCCCAGCAGCGAGCAGGCAATCAGCACAACCATCATGCCGCCCAGCACTGCGGTTTCAGGTGTCTCGGCGAGCGCTGTAGGCACCGCCGAGCCGACGAATACGCCAGCTGCACTCCAGGAGAGCAACCCGCCGGCGAAGAGCAGCACCATGAGCAGTGCCGGTTTGCGGCGCAGCGCCAAGGAAATCACTCCGGTGATGGCACCAAGAATGCATAGCCCGATGCAGACGGGAACAAACACCGCGGTGCGGGTAAACTCGTCCGGATAGGTCGAACTCCAGTGAGTGGCGGTCATTTCCGGCAGTTTGCCGGCGAGCAGGGCGTAGGCGCCCAGCACAATGGCCGTCGGTAGCAGGAGCAGCAGGTAGATGAATGGCCGGTTCTTGATTCCGGTCCCCGCTGTTGACATCTCAATCCCCTGTTCCTGCTGCCTAGCCCGCGTCATAAGCGGCTGGAAAGCAACCCAACATATTTCCATCATAGAAATAATAATTGGTTCAATTCTAGCAACCTATATTTGACATGCTGATAAATGATCGAACATAGATGAAATATCAGCAAAAAGGGTGATGCCCGTCAATCCTCGTGAGGTTCGACGGGCATCAAGATCACTCTTGAGAGCGAGCACTGCGCACAGTAGGCGCTAGAGCGAAGCCAGCGCAGTCTTTGGATCCGTCATCGCGTCGGCAACATAGCGCATGAAGCCGGCAGCGGTTCCGCCATCGCAGACCCGGTGGTCAAAGCTCAGTGTCATCTCGCAGATGGAACGGACCTTGATCTTGCCATTGACCACCCACGGCTTCTCGATGATGCGCCCCAGCCCCAGAATGGCCGCTTCCGGGTAGTTGATGATGGCCGCGGAGCCATCAACATTGAACACGCCGTAGTTGTTGATGGTGAAGGTGCTGCCGGACAGGTCGGCGACACCGGCCTTGCCCTCGCGGGCCACCGTAGCCAGTCGAGCGAACTCGGCTGACAGTTCCTTGGCGTTCAGCTTGTGGGCGTTGCGCACATTCGGCACAACCAGGCCGCGACCGGTCTGGGCTGCGAACCCGAGGTTCACGCCCTCGAAGAGGGTATGGCGCAAGCCCCCATCAGCTTCAGCCTCAATGCGGCTGTTCAGTTCAGGGAAGCGCCGCAAGCCGGCCACCGCGAAACGGGAGATCAGTGCCATGACGCTTGGAGCTTGGCCTTCGGCTTCCTTGATCATCGATCGCAGCTTCAGCAGCTTGGTGACATCGACATCCACCCACACGGTAGCCTCGGGGATCTCGCGGCGCGAAGTGCTCATCGCGGTGGCGATGGTCTTGCGCACGCCCGAGAGCACCTGGGAAGATGCGACCGGCAGGCCGGTCTTCGAATCCGCCCCGCCAGCCTGGGCTGGTGCAGCGGGCACCGCGGCTGCGGAAGCCGGGGCCGGTGCTGCCGGCGCAGCGGCCGCCGCATCAGCCGACAAGGCGGCTTCCACGTCGGTGCGCAGAATCAGCCCTTCTGGACCAGAGCCTCGAACCGTTGTGATATCCAAGGCGTTATCCCGCGCCAGCTTGCGTACCAGCGGGTTGATCACGCGGGCCGCTTCGGCCGGTGCCTGTGCCGCTGGCGTAGCTACCCCGCCGCGCGGCTTGCGCCGACGGCTGGTCTTGCGCTGGGCAGAGGAAGTGCCGTAGCCAATGAGCACATTGCCGCTACCCTCATCGGCTTCTGCTGATTCTTCGGCAGGTACCTGGGTGCCAGCACGCTCTTCCTCGCGGTAGGACTGCGCACGTTCGGCTTCAGGCGCTTCAGCTTCTTCGCCGCCGGTGTTCACGGAGATGAAAGGCTCATCCACCAGCATCATCTGGCCGGCGTCCCCATGCAGGGTCGACACTACGCCTTCAAACGGGCAAGGGATCTCCACCAGCGACTTCGCGGTTTCCACCTCCGCTATGGGCTGGTCAACTGCGACAACGTCACCGGCGGCAACCATCCAGCGCACCAGCTCGGCTTCGGTCAGGCCTTCGCCAAGGTCTGGCAAGAGAAAAGTCTTGATGCTCATTTACGCCTCCCACTGAAGCTGGTCAACCGCGTCGAGAATGCGTTCGGCGCTTGGAAGATGGAACTTTTCCAGCGTTGGGGCCGGGTATGGAATGTCGAATCCGGTCACGCGAAGCACTGGAGCGGCCAACGAGTGGAAGCAGCGCTCCTGCACCCGGGCCACGATTTCACTGGCTACCGAGGCGAAGCCCTGGGCTTCGGCAACCACGATAGCGCGTCCGGTCTTGCGCACCGATGCGCAGACGGTCTCGTCATCGAAGGGCACAATGCTCCGGATGTCGAGAACTTCCAGGCTGATGCCTTCCTCGGCTGCCAACTTGGCAGCTTCCAATGCGGTGGAAACGCTTGGACCATAGGTAATCAGCGTGGCATCGCTGCCCGGACGGGCGATGCGCGCCTGGCCCTCGGTCCTAGCGCTCTTCTTGGCCTCGTACTGCTCGGCCAGCTGCGCCAAGTCCACCTGCTCCTTGGACCAGTACAGCTTCTTCGGCTCGAAGAAGACCACCGGATCATCCGAATCGATGGCTTCGCGCAGCATCAGGTAGGCATCCTCTACGCACGAGGGCGTGAAGACCTTCAGCCCTGGAGTGTGGGCATAGTAGGCTTCCGAGGAATCGCAGTGGTGCTCCACGCCGCCCACGCCGCCGGCGTACGGAATGCGGATGACCATCGGCAGGTTCAGCTTGCCCTGGGTTCGGTTGCGCATTTTGGCGACATGCGAAGCGATCTGCTCGAACGCCGGGTAGGCGAATGCATCGAACTGCATCTCGATAACCGGTCGCATGCCGTTGATGGCCATGCCCACGGCCATGCCGACAATGCCGGATTCGGCCAGCGGGGTGTCAAAGCAGCGTTCGGAACCAAAGCGTGCGGTCAGCCCGTCGGTGATGCGGAAAACGCCGCCAAGGGTTCCCACATCCTCGCCGAAGATCACTACCGAGTTGTCGGCAACCAGCGAATCAGCCAGGGCGGTATTCAAGGCCTTGCCGAAGGTCACCGGCTGGTGCTCATTGGCGGCCTTGGCTGCGGCTCGTGCGGTGGCAGCGCTGACGTTCGGGTTCAAGCGCGAAGTAGTAGCAGTCATCCTAGGCCTCCTCACGGTCTAGTTCGTCGACGAGCATGGATTGCTGTTCAGCCAGCTGCGGGGTCTTGGCCGAGTACACGTGCTCGAACAGCTCACGTGGATCGGTGTTGGCTTCCTGGTTCATGCCATCACGCAAGGTCTTGGCGACCGACTCGGCGTCTGCGGTGATCTTGGCGACGGTGCTATCGGTCAAGAGCCCGGCATCGTCCAGGTACGCCTTCATGCGGGTCACCGGATCCTTGGCGATCCATTCCTGGACCTCGGAGTCCTCGCGGTAGCGCTTGTCGTCATCTGCGTTGGTGTGCGCCTGCATGCGGTAGGTGTGGGCCTCGATCAGCAGCGGGCCGTGGCCTTCGCGGGCCATGCGCACCGCACGGGTCATGATGGCCATCAAGGCCATCAGGTCGTTGCCATCCACGCGCTCGCCGGCCATGCCGTAGCCAACAGCCTTGTGGGCCAGGGACGGGGCGGCACTTTGCTGCGAGAGCGGAACCGAGATGGCGTACTTGTTGTTCTGCACGAAGAAGATCACCGGAAGGTTGAAGACCGCGGCGAAGTTCAGCGCTTCGTGGAAGTCGCCCTCGCTGGTGGCGCCATCGCCGCACATGGCCACCACTACGGTGTCTTCGCCGCGCAGCTTGGCAGCGTGGGCGACACCCACTGCGTGCAGCAGCTGGGTCGTGAGCGGGGTGGACATCGGTGCGCAGTTATACGCCTTCGGGTCATAGCCGCAGTGCCATTCGCCGCGGAAGCTGGTCATGACTTCCATCGGGGCTACGCCCTTGGTCAGCACCGCTACCGTGTCGCGGTAGGTTGGGAAAAGCCAGTCGTTCTCGCCCAGGCACAGGGCTGCTGCGATTTGGCAGGCTTCCTGCCCGTGGCTGGAGGGGTAGACAGCCATGCGGCCCTGGCGGACCAGTGCGGAGTTCTGGTCGTTGACGCGGCGGCCGGTGACCAGGGCCGCATAGGCTTCCAGCAGCCGGGCCGGGCTTGGCAGCGGGTACTCGTGGCCAGGTTCAGTACCCTGCTGGTCCTCTGGGCGCAGGGTTCCGTCCGGGTTCAACAGGTTGATCATGTGGCGTGCTGGCAGCATGTAGTCTTCGGGGGTAATCCCGAATTTCTTGCTGACATCAGAGATGCGATCTGCATGCGCTTCAGTGCTCATGTTCTCCCACCTTTCGTGGTTCTGGCTCGGTCCATGAGCACAACTGCTTGTGACTCACTTCACCTAAACATCATTTGCAATCAATTATGGGTATGCGTGGCATTCTGTATCCAGTCCGGCGTGGAATCGTGGAAAGTTGTGATTGGTATCCTTATACTCGTAGACGAAAAGTTTCGATAGATTGTGTTTGGAACAGAGACGTCCGACACGTCAACAAGGAGTACCAATGGCCGCGGAAGCGGAGTTAAAACTCGATGATGTCGACCATGCGATCCTCGCTGAGCTAACCAGCGACGGGCGCCAGTCGGTCACCACCGTGGCACAAAAGGTGCATGTATCGCGTGCCCACGCCTATTCCCGTATCGCAAAGCTCCAAGATGCCGGGGTGATCACTCGTTATACGGCGGTGATTGATCCGGTGAAGGCAGGGCTCAAGGCCAGCGCCTACGTGACCTTGAAACTCCGCCAGCATTCCTGGCGCGAACTGCGCGATCACTTGGCGTCCATTCCCGAGGTGCATCATGTGGGCCTGGTCGGAGGCAATTTCGATGTGATCCTGCTGGTGCGAGCCAAGGACAATCTGGATCTGCGCCGCGTGGTCTTCGAGCAATTGCAGTCTTTGCCAACGGTCCTGGATACGCAGACCCTGCTGATCTTCGAAGACACCGACACTCGATAGGCAGCAGTTCACCAGAAGACACGAGAAGAGCACCTGGATACCATTTCCAGGTGCTCTTCTCGTGTCTGCTGCGAAACTACTTCTGGCCGGTGAACACCGGCTTGCGCTTCTCCTGGAAGGACTTGAAACCTTCGGCGTAGTCAGCGGTGTCGCACAGGGCTGCCTGCGCCCGGTTCTCGGTACGCATCGATTCCCACAGCCCCGCACGCTGGTCACGGATTTCCTTGACCAGCTGCTTGGAAGCGATGAATGCCTGAGTTGCACCCTGGGCTACCTTGGCAATGATTTCTTCGCTGCGCTCCACCAGTTCCCCGGGCGCGAACGCACGCGAGAACAATCCCGAACGCACCGCTTCAGCACCGGAGATCAGTTCGGCGGTGTAGATCAGATCCAGCGTGCGGTGTGCCCCGAGACGCTCGGTGAACAGCCAGTGCCCGCCCGAGTCCAAGGTGGCACCGAGGTTCGCGAACGGCGAGCCGATCTTGGCGTTTTCCGCGACGTAGACTACGTCGGTAGCGATCGCCAGCCCCAATCCCACGCCCAGGCAGGCCCCCTGCACCAGCGCGAAGGTTGGCGCAGGGAAGCTGGACATCTTTTCCAGCAGCGGCTGGACCTTGCCGTCAAGATAGCCGATCACGTCATCGTCCGCGGGATCTACCCCGGAGATGTCGCGACCTGCGCAGAATCCGCGTCCCTCGCCGGTCAGTACCAGCGCGCGCACGGTGCCCGCAGCCACGGCGACGGCCGCTTTGTCATAGGCTTCCGAGAGCTGCGCCAACGCAGCTTCATCCAGCGAGTTCATCTTCTGCGGAGCGTTGAGCACCACCCGCGCGATGGAATCTTCAATCGTCAGTTCGATCATGGATTCGTCCTGGCCTTTCTAGGCGTCGAAGTCGACGCTCAGCTTTTCGCTGGTTGGGTGCGACTGGCAGGTCAGTACGTAGCCGGCTTCGACTTCGTCGGGTTCCAGCGCGTAGTTCTCGGCCATGGTGACCGTACCGCAGGTGACCTTGGCACGGCAGGTGCCGCACACGCCGCCAGCGCAAGCGAACGGCACATCCGGACGCACGCGCAAGGCAGCGTTCAGCACGGTTTCGTTGGCCCGCACCGGCGACTTGACCTCGCCCTTCAGGCCGTCGAGGTTGAAGCTGATCTCGTAGCTTTCCTCATTCTCGTCCGCCACCACGGGACGGCCGATATGCCCTTGCGGCTTCGTCGGCTCGCCGGTGGTGAATAGCTCGAAACGGACCTTCTCGGCGGGAACGTCCAAGCTGGCCAGCTGGTCGCGGACCAACTGGACGAGCTCGAATGGGCCGCAAAGGAACCACTCGTCAACATTCGGTGCCTGGACCACGCTGGTCAGCAGCGTGGTGAGCTTCTCGGCGTCGATGCGGCCCGAAAGCAACGGCGAAATGCGCTGTTCGCGGCTGAGCACGTGGTGCAGTGCCAGCCGGGATGTGTAGCGGTCCTTCAGGTCGGCCAGTTCCTCCAGGAACATGACGTCCATGGCGGCCTTGTTCGCGTAGATCAGGTCGAAGCGGGTGTGCTCATTGGCTTCGAGGATCGTGCGGGCAATGGCCAGCACCGGGGTAATGCCCGAGCCGGCGGCGACGGCCACGAAACGGTCCTGCGCTTTGGTGTCGATGGTCGACGGGTTATTGATCTGGGTGAGCTTGTGCTTGGAGATGAAAGCGCCGGCAGGGCTCATCACATCGATCTGGTCCCCTGCGGCCAGGGACTCGTTGGCCCAGGTGGAGAACAGGCCGCCCAGGTCGCGCTTGATCGCCACCTTGATCTCGTCGCCCGTCGGGGCGGCGCAGATCGAGTACGAACGGCGCAGTTCGACCAGCTCGCCTTCGGCGTTGGGGATTTCCTTGCGCAACGCCACGTACTGGCCTGCGACGTAGTCGTATTCCTCGCTCAAGTCGCCAGGGATGGCGAAGCTGACTTCAATTGAGTCCTTGGTCAACCGGCGCACGTTCGAGACGGTGAGCCGATGGAAGGATGCCCGGCGTCGGGTGGGAGTGGTTTTTTCGGTCATGAGAGCACCTTGAAGTAGTCGAAGGGTTCCAAGCAGTCTTTGCAGGTGTAGAGCGCCTTGCAGGAAGTCGAGGCGAAGCGGGCCAACTCCCGGGTGTTCAGCGAGTGGCACCGCGGGCATTTCACGCTCATGCCCAGGGTGACGCGGCCTGCGTGGCCCTGGCCGGTCGGTGGGGCAATCCCGTACTCTTCGAGCTTGGCCTTGCCTTCCGCGGTCATCCAGTCCGTTGACCACGCCGGGCTCAGTACCAGCTTGACGTCAACCTTTTCATATCCGGCGTCTGCGAAAGCGGTGTACAGGTCGCCATTGATGGCATCCATCGCCGGGCAACCTGAATAGGTCGGGGTGATGACTACCTGCACGGTTCCGTCCTCGGCCATGTCCACCTCGCGCAGGATTCCCAGGTCCGCGATGGATAGCACCGGAATTTCCGGGTCGGTCACCTGGGAGGCGATAGCGAACAGGTCCTTGGCGCCAGCGATCGTCTTGCTCAAGACTGCTTCCCCCTTTTCGGGCAAAAATGTTGCGTAGTTACCAGCTGGCACCGGGATGCTTGCGGGCGAGAACTTGCATCTCTGCCAGCAGGTAGCCCAGGTGCTCCGAATGCTCGCCGCGGCGTCCGTAGGCCATGGCCTGTCCGGTTGCAGGAATCTCCAGTCCGGCGTCGGCCAGTACCGCAGTGATTTCTTCATCCCATGCACCGCGCAGGGTGGAGGGCAGCACGGCGATGCCCGCAAGGTCCTGGTGGACTTCCTCATCGCGGAACATCTCATCGACGTACGGCCAGAGGATTTCCAGGGCATGGCGCACCTTGGACGCTGATTCCTCGGTCCCCATGCCCAGGCGGATGGTCCACTGGATGGCGTGGTCGCGGTGGTAGTCGACTTCCTTGACTGCCTTGGCCGAGATGGCGGCCAGGGTTTCGTCCTTTGACTGCGCCAGCTGCTTGTAGAGCAGGTTCTGGAAGATCGAAACGATCAGCTGGCGGATGATGGTCACGCCGAAGTGGCCGTTAGGCTGTTCGACAATCCACAGCGAAGTGAATTCTTCTTCCTCGCGCCAGTAGGCCAATTCGTCTTCGGTCTTGTCCCAGGCCAGTCCGGCGTAGGTCAGGAACGAGCGGGCGTGGCCCAGGATATCCAGGGCGATATTGCCCAGGGCAACATCTTCTTCCAGTTCCGGAGCGCGGGAAATCCAGTGCGACATGCGCTGCGCCAGGATCAGGGCATCGTCGCCCAGGGTCAGCGCGTAGCGCGCAACCTCTTCGCTTGGCTTGACGCCGTCCACGGCGATGTCCTCCGGACGCAGGGCATTGCCCGGGGTGACGCGGGTGGCCGAGGCCAGCGCGTCGCCGAAGCTATCGAGCGCTTCGTCGAGTTCTTCGTGCTTCACAGGTGCTTCACTCCCTCACTGGCCTTGTAATAGGTCGCGTGGCGGTAGTCTTTGCCCTGCGGGGATTCGAAAAAGGAATCCTTTTCACCGGGGTCGGAGCTGATGATGTCCGAGGATTTTACGACCCATAGCGAGACGCCTTCATTGCGGCGGGTGTACAGATCGCGGGCGTTGCGCAGTGCCATCTGCTGATCCGGTGCATGCAGGGATCCGGCGTGGACGTGCGAGAGTCCTCGGGACGAACGGACGAATACTTCCCACAGGGGCCAATTGCTCTGTTGGCTCATGCTAGGCGACCTCACTTCGTGCTTGTTTTGCTGCGTATGCTGCGGCGGCTTCTCGGACCCAGGCACCTTCGCGGTGCGCTTCACGGCGGCGTTCCAGCCGCTGCGCGTTGGCCGGGCCATTGCCCTTGATCACTGCCATGAATTCATCCCAGTTCAAATCCTTGTGGATCCACTGCTTCTTCTCTTCATCGAAGTGCAACTGGGGATCCGGCAGGGTCAGGCCAAGGACCTTGACCTGCTCGGCAATCATGCCAACGAAGCGCTGGCGCAGTTCGTCATTGGAGAAACGCTTGATCTTCCAGGCCATGGACTGCTGGGAGTTCGGCGACTGGTCATCTGGCGGACCGAACATCATCAGCGAGGGTTCGTAGAAGCGGTTGATGGCGTCCTGGGCCATCTTCTTCTGCGCCTCGGTGCCGCGGGAGAGCGAGAGCAGGATTTCGAAGCCCTGGCGCTGATGGAAGGATTCTTCCTTGCACACGCGCACCATCGCACGGCCGTAGGGGCCGTAGGAGGCGCGGCACAGCGGAACCTGGTTGGCGATGGCCGCACCATCGACCAGCCAGCCGATAGCACCCATATCCGCCCAAGTGCGTGCAGGGTAGTTGAAGATCGAGGAGTACTTGGCCTTGCCGGAGAGCAGCTGCTCGTTGTACTCGTCGCGGGTGGTGCCCAGGGTCTCGGCAGCCGAGTAGAGGTAGAGCCCGTGCCCGGCTTCATCCTGCACCTTGGCCATCAGAATTGACTTGCGCTTCAGCGAGGGAGCACGGGTGATCCAGTTGGCCTCAGGCTGCATGCCGATGATTTCGGAGTGCGCGTGCTGGGAGATCTGGCGGCTGAGGGTCTTGCGGTACTTCTCAGGCATCCAGTCGCGTGGCTCGACGCGGGAGTCCTGATCGATCAAGGCGTCGAAACGCGCTTGGGACTGCTCTTCTTCGTAGCTCGGGACGGCACTCAGTCCCGGCTCCTGCGGTGTGGTCGGGGCCATGGGTTCACCTCATCGAAAACAAATTACATACTGACCGTTCGTTCAGTATGTCAGAGTGCGTTCGATCACGTCAACACCAACCCACTCCAGGCACAACAAAACCCCGGGAAAGAATTCCCGGGGTTTCCTTGAAGCTGGGGATTAGGCGTTAGCCAGCGCCTTTTCCGACTTCTTGCCCTTGAATATCAGCGCATCAAGCGAGATGCGGCCTGGGCCCGTCAAGAGCAGTGCCAGCGCGCCGGCAGCCAGTGCCAGGACAAGCTCGAAGCCGCCATTTTCCACGAACACGCCACCTGAGGCATGAACCATGAACAGGGCGGCAATCATCTGCAGGCCCAGCAGGCCAGCGAAGACGCGGGTCAGCAGGCCAAGGATGATCGCGGCGCCGCCGGCGATCTCCAGGGTTGCCGCCACTGGAGCAATCAAACCGGCAGCAGGAACGCCCATCTGGCCAAAGGCCGCAGTGGTGCCCTCGATGGTGAACTGGAAGTATTTCTGCCAGCCATGAGCCAGGAAGAGGAAGCCGAAGGCCAGGCGAAGCAGGGTACGCGCAGCGGTCTGCAGACCCGGGTTGTTTTCCAGAGCGGACATATTTTAACTCCTAGGGATTGGGGCACGGGAAGATCCCGTGTGGCTACTGCTCCAACCCTACAAGGGGATAAGTTGAACCTTCAAGCATATGAAGGTTTTTGTCCCGTAAGCTTCGTCACGAAAAAACCGTGCTGCCCGCAACCAGTTTCATCTGGTCGTGGACAGCACGGTTTTCCGCTGGCTTGGCGGTACGGCTCAGAGAACCTTGGACAAGAAGTCCTGGGTACGCGCCTGCTGCGGGTTGCCGAACAGCTGTTCGGGCGCACCCTGCTCGCAGACAACACCATCAGCCATGAAGACCACGCGGTCAGCGACTTCGCGCGCAAAGCCCATCTCGTGGGTCACCAGAACCATGGTCATGCCGGTGTCGGCCAGCTCCTTGATAACCTGCAGCACTTCGCCGACCATCTCCGGGTCAAGAGCGCTGGTAGCCTCGTCGAAGAGCATGATGCCCGGGGCCATGGCAAGCGCGCGGGCGATGGCCACACGCTGCTTCTGGCCGCCAGAGAGCGAGGCCGGACGGGCGTTGGCCTTCTCGCGCAAGCCCACGCGTTCCAGCAGCTCAAGTGCGCGCTCCCGGCCTTCCGCCTTGCTCATCTTCTTGAGCTCGACCGGCGCCAGCATGATGTTCTCTGCCACGCTCATATGCGGGAACAGGTTGAAGTGCTGGAACACCATGCCTACATGGCGGCGCACCTCATTGATGTCCACCTTGGGGTCGGTGACATCAAAGCCATCGACAACCACCTTGCCCGAGGTAATGTCCTCAAGCTTGTTGAGGCAACGCAGCAAGGTGGACTTGCCGGACCCGGAAGGGCCGATCACGCACACCACCTCGCCTTCGCGGACATCCATGTCGATGCCCTTGAGGACATTGTTGGAGCCAAAGGACTTGTGCAAGTCCTTGACCTGGATCTTCACGTTGGAGCTTTGCTCGGTTACGGTGCTCACTTGTTGAACCTCCGATCGGCATAATTTGCCAATTTGGTCAGCGCCATAATGGCAATGAAGTAGATAATGCCCACGATCAGCAGCGTCTCAGTGACACGGAAGTTCGCCGCGTAGATCTGCTGGCCCTGGTAGAGCAGCTCGGTGAAGCCGATAGCCAGCAGCAACGAGGAGTCCTTCAGGCTGATGATCAACTGGTTGATCAGCGACGGGGTCATCATCTTGAAAGCCTGCGGGATCACGACCTTCTGCATCGACTTGCCATAGCCCAGGCCCAGCGAACGGGATGCTTCAAGTTGCCCTGGATCCACCGACTGGATACCGCCGCGAACGATTTCGGCGACATAGGCACCGGCGTTCAGCGACAGCGTCAGCACGCCTGCGGTCCAGACGCTGATCTCCCAGCCGGTCAGCTGCGGCAGGCCGAAGTAGAACATGAAGGCCCAGAGCAGCAACGGGGTGCCGCGGAAGATGTTCACGAAGGTCGTGGCGATGCCGCGCAGCACGATGTTCCCGGAGATCTTCATGAAGCCGAAGACCAGGCCCAATGCCATGGCAATGGCGAAGGAAATCGCGGTCACCAGCAGGGTGTGCCACAGACCGGTCATCAATGCGGGAATGGACTTGACCAGCAGGTCGAAGAAGTTGCTTGGCGCCGCTGCGGTCGGGTCGGCAAGGTAGGAGTCCAGGATCTGCTGGTACTCGCCGTTGGCCTTCAGCTCGGCCAAGCCGTCGTTGAACGCTGCCAGCAGCGCGGTGTTCTCGCCCTTGTTCACGGCGAAGCCATAGGAACCGCCCGGGACCTTGTCGGTGACGGTCTTCAGGCCATTGCCCTGGGCAATGCCGTAGGCCAGCACCGGGTAGTCGTCGAAGACGGCAACTGCAGAACCGGCCTTGACCGATTCGTACATGGTGGCCGACTGGTCCAAGGACTTGACCTCGAAGCCGTATTCCTCGGCGATGGACTTTGCATAGCTTTCGCCCTCGGCGCCGGTCTTGGCGACAACGGTCTTGCCTTTCAAGTCCTCGTAACCGGTGATCTCGTCATTGCCGGCAGCGACAGCCATCTGCACGCCGGACTCGAAGTACGGCTCGGAGAAGTCGTAGATCTCCTTGCGCTCGTCGGTAATCGACATGCCGGCGATCACGCCATCCACCTGGTTGGAGGAAAGGGCGGCCAAAGCCGCATTGAAGCCCAGGGACCTGATCTCGACTTCAAAACCCTGGTCTTCGGCAATGGCGCGCAGAAGATCCATGTCGATACCGGTCAGTTCGCCGTTCTGGCGGAACTCGAAGGGCGCGAAAGTCGTATCCGTGCCGATGACGTAGGTCTGGCCCTCGACGCTTTCACTGCCTTGGGCCACGGCCGAGGGTGCCCCGACGACCAGGGCCATCAAACCGATGGCAGCCGCGGCTATCCATCGGGCCAGGCGCCCTGTGGGGGCAGCTGTTCTTTTCTTTTCCACTGATGTATCGCTTTCTCGTACTGAAGGGCGAATGGCCCAAGTTGCAGATGATACGTTCTGCCTGCAAGCCTAGGACTTATAAAGCCTAGCCGGTACCCCGCGACTCGCCTGCACTTGCATCGTTATCGGTTTGAAACCGCTGTTCTGTCCGCGCTGAGCATAGCTGCACCCGCATAGCACGGTAGTGGGATTGAATAGGGGTATGACTCCAGAATCGTTGACCGCCAATGCACCGCGTGCCGCAAAGCTGCCCACCACCCGCAGCTTCCACGGCGATGACTTCATCGACAACTACGAGTGGCTGCGGGAGAAAGCCAACCCGGATGTCATCGCGCATCTGACCGCAGAAAACGAGTACACCGACACTATTACCGCTAGCCAGCAGCCGCTGCGCGATGCCTTGTTCAGCGAGATCAAGGCACGCACCGTTGAAACCGACTTGTCGGTTCCAGTGCGCCGCCGCGGCTGGTGGTACTTCACCCGTTCGGCCGAAGGCAAGCCCTACACCATCCAGTGCCGCGTCAAGGCATCGGACACCGGGGACCTTGTTGCCGACTGGACTCCCCCGGTCATCGACGCGGAAACTGCATTGCCTGCCGAAGAGGTGCTGCTTGATGGCAACGCCTTAGCCGAAGGGCAGCCGTTCTTCTCGCTCGGCGGCATGGCGTTGAATGAAGCAGGCAACTTGCTTGCCTACTGTGTCGATAATGCGGGCGATGAGCGATTCACCCTTTTCATCAAGGACCTGGACACCGGCCTGCTGCTGAGCGACACCATTGAAGGAGTGTTCTACGGCCTGGCCTTCTCCCCCGATTCTTCAACTGTCTTCTACACGGTGGTTGACGAAACCTGGCGGCCACACCAGATTCGCGCTCACCTGCTGGGGACCCTCCCAACGCAGGACAAGATCATTTTCGAGGAAAATGATCCTGGCATGTGGCTCGGCTTCGATCTGAGCCCGGACCGCAACACCCTGATGATCTCCAGCGGCAACTCCGAATACGCTGAAACCAGCATGCTGGATCTGGCCGAGCCTTCGGCTGCCGTGACCTTGCTGGTGCCGCGCTCCTTGCGCCTGCTGCACGGAATCGACCTGATGCCGGGCGCCGGCCAGGCCTTGATCACCCACGACCACCAGGCACCGAACAACATGGTGTCGCTGGCATCCCTGGACCAGCTGGGCGAAAACGCCGACCCGGCGCACTGGCAGACCGTGGTGGCCCACGAGGACACGGTCAAGATCGAAGGCACCGCGCTGACCGGTTCGCACGTGGTGCTCTCGGTGCGCCGAGATACCTGCGAGCGCGTGCAGCTGATCGCCTTGGACGGATTGGGCACCAAAGCCCAGCAGCCGGCCATTGAACCGGATTTCGATGATGAGCTGTTCACTGCCTCGGCGACCTTTGCCGAGCTGGATGCTCCGTTGATCCGCATCGGCTACACCGCAGACTTCACCCCGGCCCGCGTATACGACCTGTGGCTCCAGAACCAGTCGCTGGTGCTGCGCAAGCAGACCCCGGTGAACAACTTCGATCCTGCCAAGTACCTGTCCACCCGCGAGTGGGCCACCGCGGCCGATGGCGCCAAGATCCCCTTGACCATCATGCGCCGTGCCGACCTGGATACCTCGGTTCCCCAGCCGGTGCTGATCTACGGCTACGGTTCCTACGAGGCCTCCATGGATCCTGGTTTCGGCATCCCCCGCTTGAGCGTGCTGGATCGCGGAGTGGTCTTTGTCATTGCCCACGTGCGCGGCGGCGGCGAGCTGGGCCGCAACTGGTACCTGCAGGGCAAGAAGCTGCACAAGAAGAACACCTTCACCGACTTCATTGATTCCACACAGTACCTGCTCGATTCCGGGTGGGCCGATCCGCAGCGCATCGCCGCCCTGGGCGGTTCGGCCGGCGGACTGCTGATGGGCGCTGTCGCGAATATGGCTCCGCAGCTGTATACCGCGATCATCGCCCAGGTGCCGTTCGTCGATGCCTTGACCTCCATCCTGGATCCAGAGCTTCCGCTCTCGGCACTGGAATGGGAAGAATGGGGCAACCCGATCGAGAGCAAGGAGGTCTACGACTACATGAAGTCCTACACTCCCTACGAAAACGTCACAGCACAGGATTACCCGAAGATCGCTGCGGTCACCTCGCTCAATGACACCCGTGTACTGTATGTGGAGCCAGCCAAATGGGTGGCCAAGCTGCGGGAAGTCGGTACCGGACAGGCCCCGATTGTGCTGAAGACCGAAATGGATGGCGGTCACGGCGGCGCTTCGGGACGTTACGAGTCCTGGAAGGCCCGCGCGTGGGACTACGCCTTCGCCTTGGACGCCCTGGGATGCACCGACGAAATCTAAGTAGCAAAGGAACGGCGGCCATGCACCACATCAAGATCAGCGACTACCGCAACGACCCTGCGATTCGCCGCTTGCTGGTGCTGGCCGCCGAACCTGCCAACGAGCAGGCGCTTGAAGTGCTGCTCGATGAATGCGAAGGCCTTGAGGTGCTTGCCATCGCCACTGCCGCGGGCGATATTGCGGCACTGGCCGCCTACCGGCACAGCGGCAAATACGCGGTGTGCGTTGAATACCTGGCCGTGGAAACATCCCACCAGGGCCGGGGGCTGGGCTCGAGGCTGCTCGCTGAGCTGCGCGACTGCCATGAGAAGAACGTTTGGGCCACCACTGCAGAGGATGCGGTGGGTTTTTACCGCTCGCTGGGTTGCGTTGTTTCGCAGTCTTCTGCCGACCCGCGCTGGCCGGATGCCCGGCGGTACCTGTGCACCTTGCCCTTCTACCCGCTGCTCACCGACCAGCCAGATGAAGATCCGGAATACGAGGCCGTGGGTGGAGAGCTGATGCGCGGCCTCATAGAGATTGCCGAGCCATCGAAGCAATGGGCCAGGGACTTCCACCGCCTGCACCATCGAATCGCCAGTGTCCTGGGGGCCACCGCGTTGGCCATTGAACACACCGGCTCGACATCCGTTCCGGACCTGCCCGCCAAGCCGATCATCGACATCGTCTTGCTGGTCCCCGACGCGGATCAGGAAGCGTCCTACGTTCCGGCGCTGGAATCCAGCGGCATGCTTCTTTGGCATCGTGAACCTGGCTGGTATGGCCACCGCATGCTCAAGCCCGCTGCCGGTTCGCGGCTCCCCGAGGCCAATATCCATGTCTTCAGCGCAGGAAGCCCCGAGTATCTGCGGCTCGTGATTTTCCGCGAGCATCTGAAACACCATGAAGCCGACCGTTTGGCATACGCCGCGGTAAAGCGGGAAGCCGCCCGCGCATTGGCTGCAAGCGACGGCGAGAACGGCCTGGTCATGGACTACAACCGGATCAAGGAACCTTTCATCCTTGACGTCCATCAACGAATTTTCACCGCCTGAATCCGCTGCGCTTCATCGCTGAAACAGTACCGCCGATACGGCCGCATAACTTGACTTAGCTCACATAATGTTATTACCTAATGATCGTTCGGTAAATAATTCGGCGAAGGAAGATGATGAGCGAAACACAGCTAGAGAATTCGGTCCCGCACGCCATTCTCCGCAATGACTACGCCACCCAGTGGATGGGAATCGAAGTCGTCGAGGTCTCCGACGGCCACGCAGTCATCACCATGGCGCTCCGGCAGGAAATGCTCAACGGCTTCGGCATTGGCCACGGCGGAATGATCTTCGCTCTGGCCGACACTGCGTTCGCACTGAGCTGCAATCCGCAGGCAGGCTCCGACGAGACCATCACGGTAGCCTCCGGCGCCGACGTCAACTTCCTCAAGCCAGCCATTCCCGGACGAGTGCTGACTGCCACCGGCAACCGTGTCTCGCAGCAAGGCCGCAGCGGGATCTACGACATCAAGGTGACCCAGCCAGCGGCCGACGGCTCAATTGAAACCGTCGCAGAGTTCCGCGGACGATCGCGCACCGTCCCGAAACCGAAGAACCGCTAAGCACCCTGCCCACTCGACACGAAAGTTTCAGCATGTCCCAGAACACCGACCGCGACAGCCTTCCGAATCCGCTTGATCCAGAAGAAACCATGAGCCGTGAGCAGATCGAAGCGATCCAGCTGACCCGCTTGAAGGAAACTCTGCACCATGCCTACAACAACGTGCCGTACTACAAGGCAAAGTACGATGCCGCTGGCGTGCACCCTGATGACCTGAAGGAACTGAGCGACCTCGCCAAGTTCCCCTTCACCGACAAGGAAGATCTGCGCAAGAACTACCCTTTCGGCATGTTCGCCGTCCCGCAGCATGCAGTCGCCCGCATCCATGCCTCCTCGGGTACCACTGGCCAGCCCACCGTGGTTGGCTACACCAAGAAGGACCTGGAGGACTGGGCCAAGCTCGGCGCCCGCTGCCTGCGCCTGGCCGGAGTCAAGCCAGGCTGGAAGGTCCACAACGCCTACGGCTACGGCCTGTTCACCGGCGGCCTGGGTGCGCATGCCGCCGCCGAGCACCTCGGAGCGACGGTCATCCCCATGTCCGGAGGCCAGACCGACAAGCAGATCTCGCTGATCCAGGACTTCGAGCCTGATGCGATCCTGTGCACGCCGACCTACCTGTTGACCATTGGCGATGCCATGCAGCGCAAGGGCCTTGATCCGCGGTCCACCTCGCTGAAGGTGGCCGTCCTCGGTGCCGAACCATGGACCGAAGAGATGCGCCACGAGCTGGAAGAGATGTTCAACATCACCGCCTGCGACATCTACGGCCTCTCCGAGGTCATGGGCCCCGGGGTGGCCGGCGAATCCGGAGAACGCAAGGATGGCAGCCACATCTGGGAAGACCACTTCCGCCCGGAAATCATTGATGCCTTCGACGAAACCAAGGTGCTGCCCGATGGCGAGCACGGTGAATTGGTCTTCACCTCGCTGACCAAGCAGGCCCTGCCGATCATCCGCTACCGCACCCACGATTTGACCCGCCTGATGCCTGGCACCAGCCGACCGGGCCACCGCCGCATGGGCCGCATCACCGGACGCAGCGATGACATGATCATCCTGCGCGGCGTGAACCTGTTCCCAAGCCAGATCGAGGAATTGATCCTGAAGGTGCCGACCCTGTCGCCGCACTTCCAGCTGATCCTGACCCGTCCGGATCGCATGGACCAGCTGGCGGTGAAGGTGGAGCGCCGCGGCGAGGCGTCCATCGAAGATGCCACCAACGGCGCCAAGGAACTGGCCAAGCTGATCAAGATCCATGTCGGTTCTTCCTGCGCCATCGACGTTGTCGAACCGGAATCCCTGGAACGCTCCATGGGCAAGCTCAAGCGCATCTACGACATGCGCGCTAACTAGCCTCCGCCGGGACATGGGATAATCAACTAATCATGGAAACTACCGATACTGCCAACCGTCCGGCCAAGCGTGGCCGCCCTGGTTACGATCAAGAAACCGTTTTGCGCATTGCTGTCGAGGCATTCAACGAATACGGCTACGACGCGACCTCCATGGGCAAGCTCGCCGACCGACTGGGTATCAGCAAATCCGCGATTTACCACCATGTCCCGTCGAAAGAGGACCTGCTGCGCCTAGCGTTGGATGAGGCGCTGATTCCCCTGGAGGCGGTGATCGCCGAGGTCCGCTCGCATGAGGGCACCGCGGATGAGCGTCTGGAATTCTTCCTGCGCGCAACCTTCAGGATCCTGCTGGCCAAGCGTTCCTACGTGACCTTGTTGTTGCGTCTGCGTGGCAACACTGATCTGGAACGCCAGGCGCTGGAACGCCGCCGCGCAATGGACCGCCAGCTGGCAGAATTGGTGACTGCCGCGCAGTCGGATGGCAAGTTGCGTGCCGACTTGGAACCTCGGGCCACCGCCAGGCTGCTTTTCGGCTTGATCAACTCAGTGGTGGACTGGTACCGCGCTGACGGGCCGATCGACGGACCCGAGTTGGAGGACCAGGCTGTTTCGCTGCTCTTCAACGGCCTGCATACCGGCGGCGCCTGATTCCAAGTCCGGGCTCCCCATATCGGCTCCCGCCTTCCAGTCGGGAGCCGACGTCGCTAACCGGGCTGGGCGTCCGCTGCAATGTGGCGCAGCCAACCTTGTAATCTTGCCGTCCTCACAGAAATCACCGTTAGCATCGAAGGGGTGCTTTAGCACCTGTCATTCTCGATCAACCAAGTGAAGAGCGCTGTGGATTCCATCTTAGAAACCCTTTTCATGGCTACCGCCGACAGCAGTAGTTCCTTTGTCCAGATTTTGCTCTCGGCTGCGAGCATGCTGCTCGTCTTCGTCTCCGCCGCACTGCTGGCGCACCGCAACGACCTGGGTTGGTGGACCCTGATCCTGGGTGTCTTCGTAGGCCCGGTCATTTCTTCGATGCAGTTCGACCTGCTGGGCCTGATCTACGCCGTTCCGCTGCTGCTGATTGCAATCTTCGGCCTCTGGCGCTTCTCCCGCTACGAGCTCAAGGGAAAGTTCACCCGCATGGTCACGAGCACCGCGGTGACAGTGTGGTCCGCGCTCGGCCTGCTCGTGGGCCTGATCCTGCTGGTCGCCTTGCGCTTCGGCCCGTTCCTCTTCAATGGCGGCTTCATGAGTGCAACCCCGGAAATCTGGGTGCTGTACTTCGCTGATGCGGCCATCTTCGCATCGTTCGTCATGGTTGCCCGCGGTGTGCGAGCTGGCTGGCTGGTGCTGGCCGTGGCCGCCGTTGCCGATCTGGTCGTCTACTTCCTGATCTCCCCAATGCTGGGCATGCTGGGCCTGTTCGTCTTCATCGCCTTGGCGGCACTGTACGGCTTCTTCCTCTGGCGCAACCTGCCAGCCGCCGGCCAGGCCGGTCAAGGCATTGCAGAGCTCTCCGAGGCCGAGCTGGCACTGGATGCCGCCAAGGAAGCTACCTTGGCGAAGCTGAACAAGCAGCACGGAATCAACGGCGCTTCCTAGGCTTCGCGAAAATGGCGTTGGACCACGATTTCCTCATCGTGGCCCAACGCCATTTCTTGTTTCCCGCGAAGGGGTCAGCCGGACTTAGCCGTTCCAGTTGGCATAGGTCGAGTCGGTCTTTTCAACCAAGGTCAGCACGTCGTAGGTGGCGACCAGTTCATCGTTCTGGTTGTGCAGCACCGCATCCCAAGCAACCTCGCCGTATTCGTCGGTGACGCGCGGGGTGATTTTCTTGGCCGTCAGGGTGACGCGAATCGAGTCGCCGGCAGCTACAGGGGTGATGAATCGCAGTGATTCAAGGCCGTAGTTAGCCAAGACGGGTCCCGGAGCGGGCTCCACGAACAGTCCCGCGGCCCAGGAAACCAGCAAGTAGCCGTGGGCCACGATTCCCGGGAAGAACGGGTTGGCTTCGGCGGCGGCCTGATCGGTGTGCGCATAGAAGGTATCGCCGGTTTCGTGAGCGAATTCGGTGATCTTCTCCAAGCTGACTTCACGCAGATCCGAGACGAAACCGTCACCGATCTTCAGCTCAGCCAGCGACTTGCGGAACGGGTGGACGTTCTGCGGCTTACCGCCAAACTGCTGGCTGCCAGCGAGGGACTGCTGGGCACCGGTGTGCCAGACGCCGCTCAGCGCGGTGATCATGTTGGGTGAGCCCTGCACCGCGGTGCGCTGCATGTGGTGCTTGACCGAACGGATGCCGCCCAGTTCTTCGCCGCCTCCGGCCCGGCCTGGACCGCCATGGACCAGATGCGGAACCGGAGAGCCGTGGCCGGTGGTGGATCGTGCGGTTTCGCGGTTCAGGATGTGCACGCGCCCGTGGTGCGCGGCAATGCCCAACGACAGGGCGCGCATGGCTTCGGCGTCATTGGTGCACACGGTTGCGACCAGCGAGCCGGCGCCCATGGCAGCCAGTTCCACGGCCTCGTCAACGCTGCTGTAGCCGATGACGGAACTGACAGGGCCGAAGGCTTCGCGCGAGTGCACCATCGGGTTGCGCGCGTCGTTCCAGCGAAGGACCACTGGGGACATGAAGGCTCCGCCTTCTGCCACGGCGTCCTTTTCGGGAGCGACACGTACCGCAGGGGCATCCAGGCGGCCGTAGGCCAGCTCGCCGCCGGCAGCGATCATGTCCTCGACGGCCCCGCGCACATCGGCCAGCTGTTCCAGCGAAGCCAGGGCACCCATGGTGACGCCCTCAACTCGAGGATCGCCGATGACCACCCGTTCATCGATGCGCTTGCCAACGGCCGAAATGACCGCATCCACCTGTGCTGCAGGCACGATGTTGCGACGGATGGCGGTGCATTTCTGGCCGGCCTTCGACGTCATTTCATTGACGACAACCTTGACGAAAGCGTCGAATTCCGGGGTGCCTTCCACAGCGTCGGGGCCGAGGATGGCTGCATTCAGGGAATCGGTTTCAGCCGCGAAGCGCACGCCTCCGTCGATAACGTTGCGGTGCGACTTGAGCTTGCTTGCGGTGGATGCCGATCCGGTGAAGGCGAACATATCGCGGTAGTCCAGGTGGTCCATGATGTCGCGAGCAGAACCGGAAAGCAGCTGCAGGGAACCCTCTGGAAGGATGCCCGAGTCCAGCATCATGCGCACAGCCGCTTCGGTGAGGTACCCGGTGGGGGTTGCCGGCTTGACGATTGTCGGCACACCGGCGATGAAGGCCGGTGCGAACTTCTCAAGCATCCCCCAGACAGGGAAGTTGAAGGCATTGACCTGGACGACTACGCCGGCCATCGCGGTGTAGATGTGGGTGCCAATGAAGGAACCGTCCTTGCTCAGCGGCTCGGTGGGGCCATCGAGGATCACGTTGGAATTAGGCAGTTCGCGCCGGCCCTTGGAAGAGAAGGTGAACAGCACGCCAATGCCACCGTCGATGTCCACCATCGAGTCGATTTTGGTGGCACCGGTCTTGAAGGAAACCTCGTACAGGTCCTTGCGCCGCTCATTGAGGTACAGCGCTAGTTCCTTGAGCTTGAGCGCCCGCTCATGCAAGGAGAGCTTGGCTAGTTCGCGCTGGCCGGTCTGTCGGCCGTATGCCACGGCGCCAGCAACATCCAAGTTGTCCTTGGTGACGGTGACCAGCACTTCGCCGGTATTGGCGTCGCGGACCTCGGTTCCGCCTTGTGCCGCTGGGCTATGCCAGTTCCCCGCGATGTAGCTGGGTACTACGGTGATCTGTTCTGTCGTCATTGACGCAATTCCTTCCTGAACGGTCGGTCAGTATTACCGTTAACCATAGCAGGAAGGGGTGATCGAGGACACTTGCGCGCCTCGCTGCTTCGCCAGCGCTCTCCTGGCTCCTAGCGTGCCAGCTGGCGCAGGCGCTCCACGGCGTTCTCGCTCATTCCCTGGTCCAGCAAATACCTCCGCGTGGACCCGAGCCACCTGAGGAAATTCTCCAGTTCGCCAGCTCGGCCATGAATAATTTCCCGCAGTTGCCCTTCACTGCGGTAGCTCTCGTACGGGTGCTTGCGAGGGGAAATGCGATGCCACTCATTGATCCCCCTGACCGCGAGTTCATCATGGAGCAGGATCTGGCCATCCAAGCCAGCCAGCTGAAGCAGCATTGTGGCTATCAATCCCGATCGGTCGCGTCCAGCCGAGCAGTGGACCACCGTGCCCTGATCCGCGGTCGCGAGTCTCTCGAACACCGCCCGCAGGTGGTCGCCGAATTCCTCGCAGACCAGCTGGTACATCCCGGTGTGATTCATGTACGGCACCGCCACCGACTCGAAACGTTCATTGCCTGGCGATTCCAGCGGCAGGTTCACCAGCTCGATCCCTGCGAGGCTTGCCGCGGGCACCGCTGGGTCATGCTCGCGACGGCGGATTTCATCCGGGTTGCGCAGGTCGATGACTCTATTGACGCCAGCAGCGTGCATTTGCTGCCAACCCTCAGCCGTCAGCCACTCATGCCTGCCCATACGGTAGAAGGCTCCGCAGATGTGGCGGGCATTAACGGCTCCGCTCCAGTCCAGGTCCCCGGCTTGCTTGCGGTAGGTAAGGCTGTGGCTCATAAGCCTATTGCAACACATTGCCCGGCTGTTGTATTGTTCTAGTCATTGGCAAATGTCAATCAGTCTATTGAAGGAGGGGTAACAATGATTGCTTACCGCCTGAACAAGCCATTTCCCCCTTCTCCCAAGGACTACTTCCGATGCATTTTCCCGCTGGCCTCGAGGCCGCAAATTCGCCACTGATCGCCGCTGCCTCCACGAATGCCGATCAACAACTGAAATTCAGCAAGCACAAGCCGGTCTGGAACGACTCCGAGACCGGTGATCCGGCAAACGGCCAACGTTATTCGACATGGCCATTTATCGAGAAGGGCTTGCGCGGACCCAAACCGTATCCGCACTGGCTCATCGAAGAGGCCGCAGCCATCGACACCGAGCTGGGCATCTTGAAAACGGGCAAGGAAGGCGATGTCTTCCTGCTGGAACGTGCCACCGAAGATCGCAGCAGCCTTCTGGCAGCAAAGCGCTATCGTTCGCGCGAGCAAATGCAGTTCAGCCGCTCGCAGTCCTATAGCGACGGGCGCTCCGCACGGCGTTCGCGTGATAACCGCGCTATCCGCAACAACTCCACGTACGGCAAGCAGATCGCCGCTCTGCAGTGGGCCAATGCCGAATGGAGCTATTTGCTCCGTTGCTACGAGGCGGGCATACCTGTTCCCTACCCTGTGCAAATAGATGGCACCGAAATCCTCATGGAGTTCATTGCCGATCCAGACGATCAGCATGCGGCAGCGCCTCGCCTGCAGCAGCTCTCGCGCTTTGACCCGCGCCTTCCATCGCTATGGGACCAGCTCACCGGAGCATTGGAGAAATTTGCCGGGCTCGGCATCGCCCACGGAGACCTCTCCGCGTACAACATTCTTGTCTCCGGCGAAAGGCTGGTAGTAATCGATGTTCCGCAGTGCGTAGATCTGGCCGGCAACCCGAACGGCTTGGACTTCCTGCACCGTGATTGCGTGAATCTTTGCGATTGGTTCACTTCCAAGGGCTTGCCCAATGACCCCGATGAATTGTTCTCCTCGCTGATGAGCTACCTCTTCTGAGGACAGCCAGAACTGGGCGCGCCCGCGACGAATCCCGATGATTCGCCGCGGGCGCGCGCCTGCGACGAATCCCGATGATTCGCCGCGGGCGCGCGCCTGCGACCAGCTTTCCGCCGCCTACTTCGCCCAGGTAGGCAGGACCTGGCGTCCCCAGGTGGCGTTCGCGACAATGGCAAAGGAGCCGCACCAGGCCAGGAATGCGGTAACCAGGCCCAACCAGCCTCCGAGTTCGTGTATCAGCGTGCTGCCGGTGAAGGCGCCGATAGTCAGGCAGATGAAGGCCGCGGTCAGCATGGTGAACACGGCAACCAGCACGCCATTGGTACGCAGGGCGGCGACCGCCATGTAGGCGGTGAAAATGGTCCACCCCAGAAGGAATGCACCGAGGCCCGCCGGGCCCGCCGCCTGCGCTACCTCCGGGTTGGTTTCCAGCCACCAGAAGGCCATCCAGAATGCGCCATAGGAAGTGAACGCGGTGGCGCCGAAGACATTGCCTTTCGCGAATTCGATGACGCCAGCAATCAGCTGGACCAAGCCACCGTAGAATAGGGCAATCGCCAGGACGGCGGCGCCAGCTTCTGGAATGATCCCGGCGTTGGACAGGCTCAGCGCAAAGGTTGTCAGCGCAAAGGCGCCCAATCCCAGTGCCGCGGGGTCAGCCAGGCCCGGCTTGGCCGGTGCGGCTGGTGAGGCGATTCCAACGGGGTCTTCTCGGGTCAGCAGTGCGGTCATGGCGGATACTCCATCGTGTCAGCGGTCAGTTCAATCCAGGAAAGTGATGCCGATCACTTGCCTTTAGCAGGTATCCTAAATTGATGGTGAGTCGGATCACTACCATCTAAAGGAGGTAGCCGGTGACCACTGATTCTTCGCACGAAATAGCCCTTTTGGACCGCACGCTCAATACTTTGGCGGCACGCACCGGCCTGCCAGTTGCCTTTGGCGGTTTCGCCCGGTCCACGGGTACGAAGCTGACTTGTTTCGCAGGAACCCGTACCGGTTCGCTGCGTGGCCTGGTGGTCAAGCCCGGTGAGGGCCTAGGCGGCTTGGCGCTATCGCGGCGTCAATTGGCTGCCACGGATTCGTACCATGAGACCCCGGAAATCATTCACAGCTATGACCGGGAAATTGGCGGCGAGGGAATACTGGTCTTGCTGGCAGTACCGGTCGTGGTTGACGACCAGGTGCGCGCGCTGATCTATGCCGGACTGCGAAACCGCCGGCAGCTGACCGATGGAATGCTGTCCGCCGCCGCAGCAGAGGCCCGCCGGCTCGCTTGGGAACTATCGGTCCATGAAGAGACCCAGAGGCGCATGGCGGTGCTCAGTGCCTACGAACCGCAGGCCGCGCACCCCTCGGAGATGGCATTGAGCCAAGAAGATTTCAATGCGCTCTACACCGAGCTGCGCGATATTGCGCGGATGGTGCAGGATCCGGAGCTCGCCGCACGGCTCAGCACGGCCGGCACGATGCTGCGCCCAGGGCAGGGGCCAGCGCCGCAGGCAATCGACGGCCCCTCGAACCTTTCGCCGCGTGAGCTGGATGTGCTTTCCCATCTGGCGCTGGGCAAGCGCAACGCCTTGATTGCGACGCATCTGGGATTAGCCGAAAGCACCGTCAAAAGCTATCTGGCCTCGGCCGTGCGAAAGCTGGGTGCCACGAATCGCTTTGATGTGGTGTTGCGCGCTCGCAGCCGGGGCCCGATCCCCTAGGCGGCCATTCCGGGGACCCCGGGCCCGGGCTACGGGCGTCGCAACTGGCTTCAGCCGTTTACCAGCTGTAGAAGCCCTGGCCGGTCTTGCGTCCGAGCTTGCCCTGGGCCACCAGGTCCTTGAGGATCTGCGGCGGAGCGAAACGCTCCCCCAGAGTCTCGTGCAGGTACTGGGCAATGCCCAGGCGCACATCCAAACCGACAATGTCGGTGGTCTTCAGCGGGCCGGTAGGGTGCTTGTATCCCAGGACCATCGCGTTATCGATGTCTTCGGCACTGGCTACGCCGTCCTCGACCATGCGCATGGCTTCCAGAGCGATAGCCACGCCCAAGCGGGAAGAAGCGAACCCGGGAGCGTCATTGACCACCACTGCGGTCTTGCCCAGTGCTTGAACCCATCCGCGCGATGCGTCCACCAGGGTCTTATCGGTCTGCTTGCCGATCACGACCTCGATCAGGGTGGAGGCGGGAACCGGGTTGAAGAAGTGCAAGCCCAGGAAGTTCGCGGGACGCTGCAATTCCTTGGCCAAGCCGCTGACCGACAGCGACGAGGTGTTCGAAGCGAGCACCGCCTCGGCGTTCAGTGCCTGCTCCACGGCCTGCAGGGAAGAAACCTTCAGGTCCCAGATTTCCGGAACGGCTTCAACCACCAGCTGCGCGCTGGCGAACTGCTCGTAGTCGGTGCTGGTGGAGAAGCGGGACAAAAGCTCTTCGCGGCTTTCGCTGATCTGGCCACGGGCAATGGACTTGTCCACGGATCCGGCCACGCGCTCATAGGCCGCCTGCGCCGCCTCGTCGTCGCGTTCAACAACGAGAACGGCGCTGCCGCTGGTCAAGAAGGCGTGGGCGATGCCTGCACCCATGCGTCCGCCGCCGAGCACGCCCATCTGCTGCGGCAACGCTCCGGTGGTGAAGCTGGTTTGTGCACTCATGGTTACTTCTTCTTTCGATCTAGGAATGCTTGCATGCGGTCGAACTTGGCTTGGGACTCGAAAAGCATGCCCTGGGCCAAGGTATCGATCACCGGATGGACTTCGCGCGGAGCATGGAAGACGGACTTGGTGATGCGCACCGCCAGCGGATCCTGGGCTGCTATGCGATCTGCCAGGGCATCGGCGGCGGTATCCAGCTCGGCAGCCGGATGCAGTTCGGTCACCAGGTTGGCGGCCAGGCATTGCTCGCCGGTGAGCACCTTGCCAGCCAGCAGGATTTCCTTGGCCAGCGGCTCGCCGACCAGTTCCTTCAGCCGCCAGGTGGCGCCTGCGGCGGCCATGATGCCCAGATTCGTTTCCGGGTTGCCCATGCGCAGCTCGGGGGTGCCGATGCGGAAGTCCGCGGCGTAGGCCAGTTCGGCGCCCCCGCCCAGGGCGAAGCCGTCCAATGCCGCAACCACCGGCATCGGCAACTTGGCGATCCTGTCGAAGATGCCCGAGTTGATCCCGGCGAGCGCGTCATCCCGGCGGCGTTCGCGCAACTGGGAAATATCGGCTCCGGAAGCGAAGATGCCCTTGCGCCCCTTGGGATTCGCTTCGCTCGCTGCCTCTGCGGGGGTGCCAGCCATAATCAGGATCTTGGGATTCTTCTCCAGATAATCGCAGATGGTGTGCAGCTCGTCGACCATGGCCTGGTCAATGGCATTGCGGACCGCTGGGCGGTGCAGGCGCACCCAGAGGCGGTCATCGGTTTCCGTCAGCTTGAGGGTGGTGAACCCGCTGTTCAAATCGCCCACTTCTAGACGCCTTCCAGCAAGATCGCGGTGCCTTGGCCCACGCCAACGCACATGGTGGCAATGCCCAGCTTGCGCTGCTCGGAAGCCAGCTCCCGTTCCATGCGCCCCAGCAGGGTGATGACAATGCGGGAACCGCTGGAACCCAGCGGATGGCCCAGCGAGATGGCGCCGCCGTCGCGGTTGACGATTCCTGCATCGACCCCCAGCTCGCGCATGCTGGCCAGGGACTGGCTGGCGAAGGCTTCATTGATTTCCATGGCACCGATCTGGTCAATGCCCAGTCCCGCGCGTTCAAGTACCTTGCGGGTCGCCGGGACCGGTCCCATGCCCATGATTTCTGGTTCCAGGCCCGCGGCCTGCCCGTCGACGATTCGGGCGCGAGGCGCCAGTCCGTACTTCTTGATGGCCCGTTCGGAGACCACGAGGATTGCCGACGCTCCGTCGTTCAGCGTCGACGCATTGCCAGCAGTGACGACGCTTCCTCCCTTGACTACTGGGCGCAGGGCGGAAAGCACATCCATGGTGGTCCCTGGCCGTGGCCCCTCGTCGGTGTCCACGATGCTCTCTGCCTTGCGTCCCTTGACAGTGACCGGAACGATTTCATCGCGGAAATGCCCGGCCTCGATGGCGGCAATGGCCTTGGCGTGGGATTCGACGGCGAACTGGTCGCAATCCTCACGCGAGATGTTGTAGACGCGGGCGACTTCCTCGGCGGTTTCCGGCATCGAGAAGGTGGCTTTGCCATCGCGCGAGTACTGGCCGGAGAGGAATTGCGGGTTGGTGAAGCGCCAGCCGATGGAGGTGTCGAAGGTTGCTCCCGGCTTGGCGAAGGCCTTGGAAGGCTTTTCCATGACCCAAGGTGCCCGCGACATGGATTCGGTGCCGCCGGCGATCACGATGTCCGCGGCGCCGGCCTTGATCATGTGGCTGGCCATAGTGATGGCGCTCATGCCCGAGGCGCAGAGGCGGTTGACCGTGATGCCCGGGACGGTCACGGGCAGGCCGGCCAGCAGCGCAGCCATGCGGGCAACATTGCGGTTCTCTTCGCCCGCGCCGTTGGCGTTTCCGTAGATGACTTCATCAACGTCGGCCGGATCGATGCCCGCGTCTTCAATGACTCGGCGAATAGTCAGCGCGGCCAGGTCATCGGGGCGCACAGCACTGAGCGCACCTCCATAACGGCCTACCGGCGTGCGTGCTCCACCTACGAGAAATGCCTCGGTCATCTGTGCTCCTTATGCCAAAATGATTAGTGACCCTCAACACCTAAACTTACCGACCATTCGTTCAATAATAAAGTCGCGGGTCGCCGGATTTTCACAATTGAGCATTTCCAGGCCGCCGGGACCACATGGCCGGGCCACGGGCCAACCCCCGTTCTGTCCGCAATTGCGGGCAATCAATTCCATGTCAGTGGTTGATTTTAGAAATTGATTCGAATAGCCTCTGGTATTTAACCGACTCCGGGGAACTCCCGGATCGTGGACCGCGGCCAAGGCGATGAATTCCTATCTGGCCTTAGGGCGATCGGTCGACGGAAAGCTGAAAACAACGGAGCAGCAATGCAACCGGAACATAGCCAGCCAAACGACAACTCGAATGCACATAATTTCGCTCCCGACCTGGACCATGACATCGGGCCGGACATGAACACGCAAGAAGGCCGGCAAGAAGTTCGCAAGGCCACTGCGGCATCTGCCATGGGCAACATGACCGAGTGGTTCGACTACGGTGTCTATGCCGTGGCCGTCACCTACATCACTGCCCACTTCTTCCCCACCGAGGGCGGCACCTTCATGGCCTTGGCCACCTTCGCCCTCTCCTTCCTGGTCCGCCCGATTGGCGGCCTGGTCTGGGGCCCGCTGGGCGACAAGCTGGGGCGCAAGAAGATCCTGGCCTTGACCATCATCATGATGTCGCTGGCCACCTTCCTCATCGGCATCCTGCCAACCTTCGAAGCCATTGGCGTCGCCGCGCCAATCCTGCTGGTTCTGCTGCGCATGATCCAGGGCTTCTCCACCGGTGGCGAGTACGGCGGCGCGGCAACCTTCATGGCCGAGTATGCGCCGGATCGCAAACGCGGCTTCTTCGGTTCCTTCTTGGAATTCGGCACCTTGGGCGGTTTCGCCCTCGGCACCGCCGTGATGCTGGGCCTGCAGGTGGTGCTCAGCGAGGAAGCCATGATGGCTTACGGCTGGCGCATCCCATTCTTCCTCGCTTTGCCCATGGGCCTGATCGGCCTGTACCTGCGTAGCAGATTGGAGGACACGCCGGTCTTCCAGGAGATGGAAGAATCCGGCGAAGCCCAGCAGGGCGGGTCGCTCAAGGAACTGGTGTTCACCTACTGGCGCCCCATGCTGACCATGACCGGACTGGTCATTGCGCTGAACGTCGTGAACTACACGTTGCTCAGCTACATGCCGACGTACCTGGAAACCCAGTTGGGGCTGGACCCCAACGCTTCGCTGGCCACCATCCTGATCGGCGAGGTGGCCATGATGGCCGTAATTCCATTTGCGGGCTCGCTTTCGGACAAGGTCGGACGCAAGCCAATGTGGTACGCCTCAGTCATTGGCCTGTTCGTCTTGGCAGTACCGATGTTCTGGCTGATGGGCAAGTCCTTCGCCTGGGCCATTGTCGGCTTCGCCGTGCTGGGTCTGCTCTACATTCCGCAGTTGGCCACGATTACCGCGACGTTCCCGGCGATGTTCCCTTCGCAGGTGCGCTTCGCAGGATTCGCGATTACCTACAACATCGCTACGGCGGTCTTCGGCGGCACCGCCGCGATGGTCAATGAAGCGGCCATCAATGCCACCGGTTTCCTGCTCTTCCCGGCCATCTACATGATGGCAGCGTGCGTGATTGGTGCGATCGCCATCAAGTTCATGCCGGAGACCGCCGGCGCTTCGCTGCGCGGCACCGCGATTCCCGATGCCTTGGACACCGGCATCCTCGCTGCGGTGCAGCGCGATGAAAACCGAACGTCCTGAGCCATCCAGCCGCCAAGGGGGCGCATCAGTTGAACTGCTCCCCTTGGCGGCTGGCGCATAATCGCTGGCGGCCTAGAAATCAATGCCCGGCCGGGCGTGCTTGCGAGCAAAATGCCATCCGCCCCACAACAGCAAGGCGAACACCGGAATTGTGGCGATCGTGTACAGCCCCACCGGGAAGACCTCGCCGTTTTCCCCGGTCAAGGTATCGAAAGAAATCAGGACGGTGATAACCAGCAAGGAAATCAATCCGACCCAACCGGTAATGGGCGACCCGGGCATGGGCAGCGAGGAAACAGAGCCCTTTTTCTTGCGCAGCATGAGCTGGCATCCGAAAATCGAGGCCCAGGTGAACAGCACGCCGATGGATGCGGTATTCAAGGCAAGGTCGAAGGCGAAGGAATCTCCGAGCCAGATGTTCAGGATGACGCCGGCAAGATAGACCACGCCCACGGTGATAATGCCGGTCGAGGGAACAAAGTGCTTGTTCATCTTCGCGAGCCACTGCGGAGCATGCCCATTGCCGCTCATGGTGCGCAGGATGCGGCCGATGGAATACAGGCCCGAGTTGCACGAGGACAGCGCAGCGGTAATCACCACCAGGTTCATCGCGCTGCCAACCCAGCCCAGGCCCATCTTCTCGAAGACCGTGACAAACGGGCTGACCCCGGATTCGTATTCGTTCCATGGCAGCACCATGGCCAGCAGGGAGACGCTGCCTACGTAGAAGACCAGGATGCGAACGACCACCGCACGGATTGCCGATGGAACTTCCTTTTCCGGGTTCTCCATCTCGCCGGCGGCAATGCCCACCAGTTCAATGGCGTTATAGGCGAAGATCACCGAGTTCAGGACCAGGATGCTGACGAAGAAACCACGGGGGAACATTCCGCCCTCGCCGTTCTCATCGCCGATGAAGAGGTTGGCCACCGACGCGGTGTGGTCTCCCACCTGTGCGTTGGTCACCACCATGTATGTACCCACGGCCAGGAACAGGACGATCGCGGTCACCTTGATGCAAGCTGCCCAGAACTCGAATTCTGCGAAAGCCTTGGCGCTGAAGAGGTTGATGGCCACCAGCAGCAGCAACGCGCAGAACGCGGAAACGGTTACCGGAACATTCGGGAAGAAATACTGGAAGTACAGGCCGATGGCGATCAGCTCGGCAATGCCGGTCATGATCCAATTCAGCACGTACATCCATCCGGAGATGAAGGCGCCCTTGGGGCCGAAGAGCTCAGCCGCATACGAGACGAAGGAACCGGAAGTCTGGCGGTACATGATCAGTTCGCCCAGTGCCCGCATCAGCAGGTAGGCCAATGCGCCAGCTACCAGATAGGACAGCACCAGCGCCGGACCGGTCGAGGCCAGGCGCCCGCCGGAGCCCATGAACAGGCCCACACCGATGGCTCCTCCGATCGCGATCATCTGGACGTGGCGGCGGCTCAGGGATTTCTTGTAGCCCTCGGCACTGATTTCCGGGGTTGCCGGGCGATGCTGACCAGATGGCATAGATGAACTCCTGACCTACGGACGCGTTCAATGAATCCGTGCAAAAATCGTGAAATGAATCCGGTGATTCACTGGATGGTCCAAGCCGTACGGGCGGGGATTCCACGCGCAACCGCGAGTCGGGCCGTGAAAAGTCTACTCCTCCTTTCTTAGAGTTCCGGACGAAACCGACTAGCATTCATAGGGTGAGTAGCCTGAATAATTCCGCATTGCCCGAGAAGGTCTCCGATGTCTTCGATCCAACGCGCTGGCGCGTGGTCGAGGGATTCGACTTCACCGACATCACTTACCATCGCCAGGTCCAGCGAGTGGCGGATGGAAGCATCGTGCGCGACCTTCCGACCGTGCGCATCGCTTTCGACCGCCCCGAGGTGCGCAACGCCTTCCGCCCGCACACCGTGGACGAGCTGTTCCGCGCCATGGATCATGCCCGCATGACCAGCGACGTGGCCACTGTCCTGCTGACCGGCAATGGCCCCTCGGAAAAGGACGGCGGACACGCATTCTGCTCCGGCGGCGACCAGCGCATCCGTGGCCGTGACGGCTACCGCTATGCCGAAGGCGAGACCCGCGAATCCATCGACCCGGCGCGTGCCGGGCGCCTGCACATCCTGGAAGTCCAGCGCCTGATGCGCACCATGCCCAAGGTTGTCCTCTGCGTCGTCAACGGCTGGGCTGCCGGTGGCGGCCATTCGCTGCACGTGGTCTCGGATCTGACCATTGCCTCGAAGCAGAACGGCAAGTTCAAGCAGACCGACGCTACCGTCGGTTCCTTCGATGCCGGATACGGTTCGGCATTGCTCGCCCGCCAGGTCGGGCAGAAGACCGCCCGCGAAATCTTCTTCCTTGCCCGCGAGTACTCGGCCGATGACATGGTCCGCATGGGCGCCGTCAACGAGTCGGTAGAGCACGAACGCCTCGAAGAGGTGGCCCTGGAGTACGCAGCCGACATCGCCCGCCAGTCCCCGCAGGCCATCCGCATGCTGAAGTTCGCTTTCAACTTGGCCGATGACGGCTTGGCCGGCCAGCAGGTCTTCGCTGGCGAAGCCACCCGCATGGCGTACATGACTGATGAGGCAGTAGAAGGACGCGACGCGTTCCTGGGCAAGCGCGACCCGGATTGGTCCAACTACCCTTACTACTTCTAATCTTCCGCGACGGAACGAGGACCGGATATGGACAGACAACTCTCTGAACTGCTCGCAGCCTTGGCCACGGCGGCCAATGACGGGGGGCCGGCCGTTGAGGTATTGCTCGATGAGAGCAACCCCAACGGCTGGCGCATCGAGTACTTGGCACCACAGGACCTGCCAGGTTTCGAGCAGCCCATGGCAGTGGTGCGGACTTCCGGTTCCACCGGCCGGGCCAAGCGCACGGTGCTCAGCGTTTCGGCGTTGGCATCCAGTGCGCAGGCCACGGCCGAGTTCCTCGGCTTCGAAGGCCAGTGGCTGCTGGCCTTGCCGGTGCACTATGTCGCGGGACTGAGCGTGCTGACGCGTTCATTGTTCGCCGGCACCAAGCCCGTGGTGA
Organism: Glutamicibacter sp. NPDC087661; assembly: GCF_044743275.1. NCBI lineage: Bacteria > Bacillati > Actinomycetota > Actinomycetes > Micrococcales > Micrococcaceae > Glutamicibacter > Glutamicibacter sp. NPDC087661. Next base: position 203,622 of record NZ_JBIUWE010000001.1, on the reverse strand, counting down.
TGGACACCGAGGGCAGCTTCTCGGCCACGGCATTCACCGAAGCCGCCAATCAAATGATCGACTCCCGCCGGATCACCTCGCTGGTTCCAACCCAGCTTGCCCGGCTGCTGGATAACCCGGCGCCGGAAACCTTGCAGGCGCTGAAGCGTTTCGACGCCATCCTCTTGGGCGGCGCGCGAGCCAGCAAGGACCTGCTGGTCAGCGCCCGACACCATGGGCTGAAGATTTTCCAGACCTATGGGTCCTCGGAAACTTCCGGCGGCCTGGTCTACAACGGCACGGCCCTTCCCGGCGTGCAGCTGGCAGCGCATGAGGGGCGCATCTGGGTCGCCGGCCCCATGCTCGCCGACGGATACGCCAACTCCCCCGAAGCCACCGCCGAGCACTTCATTGAACGCGATGGTGTCCGCTGGTACGTCACCGATGACCTGGGCACCGTTGAAAAACAGCGCTTGAAGATCATTGGACGCATCGATGATGTGATCAATACCGGGGGCATCAAGCTTTCGGCATCGAAGATTGAAGGGCTGCTGGAAGAATTCTTCACGCAGGCAATCGTGGTCCCGGTGCCCGATCCGCAATGGGGCCACAGCGTTGGCCTGGCCTATGCGGGCCCGACCAATACCGCCGATGCCTTCGAAGCGGTGCGCCGGACCTTGGGCAAGGAAGCGGTGCCCAAGCACGTGCGCCACTACCCTCTTGGCTTGCCGCAGCTGCCTAATGGCAAGTTCAATCGACAACTGGTCATCGAAGAACTAGGCGTTCGCGACTAGTCTCGATTCGCCTTGCACGCCTAATCGCGGGAAACTAGAGGGTACGAGTTTCCGCTTGCCCTGAAAGGACAGAAAGTGGCCACACTTTCCCAGTGGGTTTCTGGGGCGCGTTTGCGCACCTTGCCTATCGTCATTGCCCCGGTTGTCATCGGTACCGCAGCCGCGCTGGGCGAAACTGGAACCGTTCATTGGTTCCGTTTCGTCTTGGCTCTGCTGGTGGGCCTGCTGCTCCAGGTCGGAGTGAACTACTCCAACGACTACTCGGACGGCATCCGAGGCACCGATGACGAACGCGTCGGCCCGCTGCGCCTGACCGGTTCCAAGCTCACCGAGCCGAAGAACGTGCGCAATGCCGCTTTCGGCTGCTTCGGGCTAGCCGCCATCTTCGGTCTGGTCCTGGTCATCATTTCTTCCTCGTGGCCGCTGCTGCTGGTAGGCGTCGCCGCGATCTTCGCCGCTTGGGGCTACACCGGCGGCAAGAACCCCTACGGCTACCGCGGCTTGGGCGATATTTACGTTTTCATCTTCTTCGGCTTGGTCGCCACCTTGGGTACCACCTTCACCCAGATCAACCAGCTGACCATGGCTTCGCTGTGGGGTGCCATCGGCACCGGCCTGATTGGCTGCGCCCTGCTGATGGCCAATAATGTGCGAGACATTCCTACCGATAAAGAGGTGGGAAAGATTACCTTGGCGGTGCGCCTTGGCGAACACAATGCCCGCTTGAGCTACGTGCTGATGCTGGCGGTAGCCATCCTCCTCCCTTTGCTGGCCACCAGCGCCTTCCCATGGATGTGGCTGGTCCTGCTCACCTTCGTTCCTGCAGTGGCTCCATCGCTGCTGATGCTTCGCGAGCAGCAGCTGCCAATGCTGGTGCTGGTGCTCAAGCAGACCGGCATGGTCAATGTCGTATATGCGGTGCTCTTCTCCTTGGCTATCGCCATCGAGGTTTTGGCCTAGCCACCGCTGCAGAAGGAAAAACGAGATGGGCTGGCCGGATCAATTGATCCGGCCAGCCCATCTCGTTAATTGTCATGCCGGCCATGCGTGAATGGCTGGCTATGCAGTTCGAGGTGAACCTGCGTGGGGAAATTTACTCGGCGCCAGGGGTCTGCTTGCGCTGTGATTCGTCGAATTCATCCTCAACGGCTTCATCAGCTAGCTGCATCCTGGTCTTGTTTGCCGAGGTCTTGCTGAAAGCGTTGCGGATATCTTCGTTCGCCTTTAGCCGAAGTTTATTGAAGAAAAGGTAGGCCACCGCGAAGGCCACGACCAGGCCAATAATTCCGGAAACGAAGATTGGCCACTTCATACCTAACCAGAGGCCCAAGAAAACGGCTAGGAATATGCCTAGGCGGATAACGGTATATTTCACAAACTGCATAGTCTCAATTCTACCGGTGAACCTGTGAACAGGATTATCACTAGAATGGAAGCATGGTCCGCTTATTGATTTTCGCCGCAGTGGTTTCGGTTGCTTTGACGATTTATACCCTGATCGAATGCGCTCGTGCAGAGCGCCGCAGCATTCGTTCATTGCCTAAGCCTGCGTGGATTGCGGTCGTCATCCTCCTTCCGCTAATCGGAGCCGGTTTGTGGTTCCTCCTAGGTCGCCCTGTTGCGTCAAATGGCACCCCTGCGCAGAAGTCCATGGCTCCGGACGACGATGAGGATTTCCTGCGCCAGCTGGAGGTCTGGCGCCGCCAGCAACAGCGTGAAGCCGACTCGAAAGCGCGTGAGCAAGACCTCACTAAACGTGAAGACGTGCAGAAGGCCGATGGCGAGAAACCAGCCAAGCCTGAGGCCAAGGAACCGAAGCCAGGTGCAGAACGCAAGAACAAGCCAGAAGGCACCGACAGCTCTTCGTCTGAAACCGAATAACCCCCTAGTACTGCCGGGATCCCGGCAACCAGCCCAGCACGCGTGCCAGCGCCGCTGGGCTTTTTCATGCCTCGTGAGAACTTCGGGCATTCTTGCAGGCGGCCAGGGACGCGGGGCTTCCTCTACGGGCGCTGGAGGGGCAGGCGCCGGTCAGTGCCCCGCACTTGAGTACCAGGGCCCGCAACGAACGCTTAAAGTACTGCGAGCGGCCTCCCCGCTAAAGGGAAACCGCTCGCAGTGCTGGATTCTTAGGAACTAGACTCCGGCGTAGGAGTGCAGACCGTCGAAGAAGATATTCACGATGGTGAAGTTGAAGACCACGCACAGGAAACCGATGATCGACAACCAGGCCGAGCGTGGGCCCGTCCAGCCACCGGTGGCACGGGCGTGCAGGTAGCCTGCGTAGACAACCCAGATCACGAAGGACCAGACTTCCTTTGGATCCCAGCCCCAGTAGCGGCTCCAAGCGGCCTCAGCCCAGATCGCACCAGCGATGACAGTGAAGGTCCACATCACGAAGCCGATGGTGTTGATGCGGTAGGCGAAGTTCTCCAATGCGCCGGCACCTGGCACCACGCGCATGAAGGGCAGCTTGTCGTCCTGTCCAGCGGCCAGCCGGTTCATGCGAGCATGCTGTACCAGCTGCAGCACATTCATGGCGAAGCTGATGGCGAACAGTGCCGATGCCAGGACGGCGATGGAGACGTGAATGACGATCCATGGCGACTGCAGGGCAGGAACGAGGTGGCCAACCGGTGTCGGGAAGCCGATGGTGGCACCGCACAGCATCAAGGTGACCAGGCCGGAGATGAAGGATCCCATGAAGCGCAGGTCCTTGAAGATCAGCACCAGCAAGAAGACCAGAGCCACCAGGAATGCACCGGTGGACAGGAACTCGTACATGTTGCCCCAGGGCACTCGGTGCGCGGCTATCGCACGGGAAACCACGGCACCGCCGTGCAGGGCAGCGGCCAGCCACATCAGCACCACGGCAATGCGAGCCGTGGGGCGCTTGGCCGACAACTGCGTGTACTCCATCTTGTCGGTCACGATATGCTCGCCGACGTTGTCGGCACGCACAGCGGCACCCCGGCGCGAACGGGGCTTGGTGCCCACGGCGCCGCCGGCGCTAACCAGCAGTTCCTCGTCGCGCTTGAGCGCTTCGGAATCCATTTCGCTGATGGACTTGTTGGTCTTTGCCAGGTCCAAGGCGAAAATGATGAAGACCACTCCGTAGACCATGGCGGCCAGCAGCATGAACAACTGGCTGTATTCACCCAGCGTTTCATTGATTGGCGCTAATGCCCCAGCGTTATCCATTTACTGCTCCTTGGTTCTGCTCCTGGCTTGCCAATGGCCAAGCCTTGTCAAAGATCTTCTGTAGTTCTGCAGCTTCGCGTTCCAGACGCGGATCCTCGCCACGTGCCAGCAGTGCGTACTCGATACTACGCTTGCCGTTTTCTTGTTTCAGCTTCACCCAGACGCGGCGACGCGGGGTGAACAGCGAGACCGCAAGGCCGATCAGCGCCAGACCTGAGAAAATGCCGATTGGCAGCTTGCCCGGGTCATGATTGATGTCCAATGCAACGAAGCGCTTGAGGTCGTCAAAGGTAATCGAGCCCTTGCCGTCGGGCAGCTCGTAGGTCTGCCCCGCTTCGAGGATGATGCCGCCGGCATCCAAATCACGGCTGTTCAGCGGTTCCATCTTCTCCGTGTCCAGCACGAACACGTTTTGCGGGTTGCCGTCGTCAAGGCCCAGATCCCCGAAGTACGAGTTCAGGTGCAGCTGGGGGTTGATGGCGTTGGGATCGCCCGAGATGCCGAAGCCGTTCTCATCCACCAGTGCGGTTGGCAGCAAGAAGCCCTGGAAGCCCAGCTGCGATGGCTCGGCGTCCGGAACCTTCAGCACGAACATCGAGGTGTAGACCGAATCCTGCGGAATGGAAACCGCCGGGCCGGAATAGGAGACATTGCCGTTGCCATCCTTGACGGTGATCACCGGGGCGTAGCCATTGCCGACCAGGTACACGTCACCGCCGCTGATCCGCAGCGGATGGTTGACCTTCAGCTCCTGCTTCACTGGCTCGGCATCGGGCGATTCGCGCACCTTGACGTGGGCGGTGAAGTCCAGCGGCTGTCCGAAATGCGATTCGGATTCGCGGTCGAAGATGATGTCGAATTTGTCCAGCGTCACAGCAAAGGGCGGCAAATTATCGGCATTGAAGCCGGTGCCCGGGGTGAAGGAGTCGTAGGCCACCAGCGAATTCACGAAGGTCTCCCCCTCGACAACCACGCGCTGTCCGGTGTAGCCCAGGGCTCCGCCGATCGCGGCCGAAGCCAGTACGCCCATCAGCGAGATGTGGAAGAGCAGGTTGCCGATTTCGCGGGTATACCCGCGCTCTGCGGCAACCGAGGCCCCGGTGGCATCCTCGCGGCGCTCGACACGGTAGCCGCGCTTCTTCAGGATCCTGAACGAATCCTCGATGACCTGCTGGTCATCGGGCGTATCCGTCTCGCCTTCCAGAATTTCATGCGAGCTGTACTGGGGAAGTCGTTCCAGGCGCACCGGGGTCCTCGGCGGCGGGGTGCGCAAGGCTTTGGCGTGCTTCTTCACACGCGGGATGATGCAGCCAATCAGCGAGACGAACAGCAAGATGTAGATCGCGGAGAACCACACCGATGAATACACTTCGAACATCTGGAAGCGATCCAGCCATGGACCAGCGGTGGTGTGCTGTTCCAGGTACTGGGCTACAGATTCGGGGTTGGCGTCGCGTTGCGGGAAGATCGATCCCGGTACCGCAGCGACGGCGAGCAGCAACAGCAAGAACAAGGCTGTTGGCATCGATGTCAGCTGGGTCCAGATCCAACGCATGGAACCCATGAATCCCAGAGCAGGCGCGTCGCCAGTTCCCTTGGAATTCCGTTGTTGTTTCGCCATTAAATTGGCAACCTCACTTCATTGGCAAACCAGTTTTGCAGTTCTGCTACCCATGTTCCCCACAGACCGGTCACCATGACCAGTCCCAAGGCAATGAGTAGTACCCCGCCCAAACGCATGATGAAAACCTGGTGCTTGCGGAAGAACGCCAGCGCCTGCATGCCGCGCTGCAACCCCATTGCAATCAGGATGAAGGGCAAACCCAATCCGAGGCAATAGAACACAGTCAGGAGCGTTCCACGCCCTACGTTCGCGTCCACACCGGTGGACATGATCAGTACCGCACTCAAGGTGGGGCCGATGCACGGTGCCCACCCCAGGCCGAAGGTCAGCCCCAGAACCGGGGCACCCCACAGGCCTGCGGGCGGTTTCCTGTGGATCTTGCGGTCACGCTGCATCCAGGAGAAGCCGCCCATGAACACGATGCCCATGAAGACCACGACCAGGCCCAATGCCTGGGTGACCCAGGAGCCGTTGAACCTGAGCCACGCGGAGGCCTGGCTGAAAAGCACGCCCGCTGCGATGAAGACCACGGAGAATCCCAGGACAAAGAGCAGTACGCCGGAGACCACGCGGCCGCGCCGGTGCTCCTTCAGATCCGCACCAGTCAACCCGGTGACGTAACCGAGGTAGCCCGGCACCAGCGGCAGGACGCAAGGCGAAAGGAAGGAGACCAGCCCGGCCAGCAGTGCTACTGGGGCAGCCAGCAGCAACGACCCGTCCAGGACGATGTCGGCAAAGGGATTAGTGGTCACTGATCAGCTCACAACTCTTCGGTCAGAGCGGAGTCGATCAATGACTTCAGGGTGCCAGGCTCTACGGCACCGATCACGCGGGCACGGACACGGCCCTGGCGGTCCAGCACCAAGGTGGATGGAACCGCTTGCAACGGGACGTACTTGGTCATCGCCAGCTGGATGTCCCCGGAGGTATCCTGTACCGACTCATAGGGAATCTCGAAAGTGCGCTCGAAGGCCTTCGCCGCTTCGGCTTCATCGCGTACGTTGACGCCAATGAATTCGACTTTCTCGCCGAAGCCTTCAGCGATTTCCTTCAGATCCGGTGCCTCGATGCGGCACGGAGCGCAGGCGGCATACCAGAAGTTCATGACTACGGGCTTGCCCTGCCACTGCGTGAAGTCGATATCGGTGCCATGGTAGGTGGTGGCCTTGAGGGCAACCGGTTCGCTGCGCTTGGAAACTTCGTACTCTTCCACGGCGCCGTCGCCAGCGATGTAGTTCTTGCCGTCGCCGCTGTTTGCTTGCGCGGTCAGCGCATCTTCCTTGCCGCTGCAGGCAGCCAAGGGCACCACGGCGGCGGCAACCATGAGCGAACGCAACATGGTGCGGCGGCTCAAGTGGCGAGGATTAGGCACAGGATCTGTCATTTTGCTTTAGGCTCCAGGGATATTCGCCGCGCCGGCAAGCAGCTCGGGGCACGGTTCGGTGTAACGCACGGAGACCAATTCGTCTCCCTCAAAATCAAAGCTGGTGATGGAAGCCAGGGTGCACTCGCGCTGGCGCGGATCGTGCCACAGCGGCTTCTTCTCGGCGGCGCGGCGCGTAACCCAGATCGGCAGCTGGTGGCTGACGATAATGACTTCCGCTCCTTCGCCGTGCTCGGCGAGGGCGGCCTTGCGGTGCTCATCCATGGCCAGGCGCATGCGAGCAACCTGCTGGGCATATGGTTCGCCCCATGAAGGCTTCAGCGGGTTGACCAGCAGCGGCCAGTACTTCGGCTGACGCAGGTGCTCCGCAACCTTGGACAGCCCTTCCAGCTTGTTGCCGGCTTCGATAACCCGCTCGTCGGTGTGGACCTGCAGATCCAGAGCATTGGAGGTCGGCGCGGCTGTCTGCTGGGCTCGCAGGAGCGGTGAGGCCACCAGACGCACCACGTTGCCGCCTTCTGCTTGGCGCTTGGCAAAATATTCTCCTGCCCCATCGGCCATCTGGAATCCGAGTTCCGAGAGCCCGAAGCCGGGGATCCTGCCGTAGAGCATACGGTCAGGGTTGAAAACTTCCCCGTGGCGCAACAAATGGACGGTCGATAAAGGCATGCCTCCAGTGTCTCAAATATTCGGTGCAAATTAGCCATATTGTGGCCACCGTCAACTATTCACAGGACACGCATTGGAATCCCATATGGAAAAACCATCCTTTCGGAGGGGTTGCTCACAATCGACTGCCACTACGCTTAGTCAATAAGACAGTTCGACCAGAAGGACGCATCATGAGCGACAACGATCCTAACCAGCCGGGCCAGCCCTACAACCCGGGCCCTTCCGGCCAGGGTTCATCGCAGAACCCGTACGGCGAAAACCCCTACGGCCAGCAGCCCTCGCCGTACGGCCAGAACCCGTACGGCCAGAATCCGAATCCTTACGGGCAACCGCAGGCACCGGGCTACGACCAGTATGCCCAGCAGGGAGGTTACGCCGGCGTGCAGCCGCCGACCGAGCGGCCACGGACCTTGGCTATCGCCTTTGGCTTGATCATGCTCGCGGGCATCTTCAGTGCCCTCGCCAGCTGGCTGATGACCAACTCCAACATGATGGCCAACATGATTGGCCAGCAGTGGTCGCTGGTGCAAGAAGAGTTCCAGAACCAGATGCAGAGCACCCCGGGCATGGAGCAGGATCCACTGGTTGAACAGATGATGGCAAGCCCTGAGGCCTTCATGGCCCAGGTCAATTCCATGATGTCGACCTTCGTGATTATCTCCATGATCATCACCTTGGCCCTGTATTTCCTGGTGGGCTTCTTCGTTGGCCGCGGCGTGGGCGCCATGCGAATTATCGCCACGATCCTCGGTGCGCTTTCACTGCTGAATCTGGTGACTATCGTTCCAATGATCAGCATGTTCGCTGACACTCAAGCCGGAATTATCAACGCTGTCTACGTTGTGGGCATCTTGTTGGGCATTGCAGGCGTGGTCTTCGCCTGGTTGCGCCCTTCTTCGCAATACATTGCGCAGCGCCGCCAGGCTCGCCTGGCCGGCTTCCGCTAAACGCATGGCCGAGCCTCTTCGCGAGGCCCTGCAGGGACAATAAAGGCGTAGCCGCTCCATCCACCCAAGGGATGACGCGGCTACGCCTTTTCTCGTCTGCGCGGCTTCAGCCTTGAACGGCGAGGTATGCCAGGATCTGCAATTCAGTGGAAAGATCAACGCGCCGCAGGTTCATGCCCGCGGGTACGCGAAGCGGCATCGGTGCGAACGAGAGCACCGAGCGGACCGAAAGCGCGGCCAGTTCGTAGACCAGGTCCTGCGCAGCATCGCCCGGAATTGCCAGAACAGCGATGTTGATTTCTTCGCGTTCAACCACTGCGGCCAAGTCCGCGATCGCTTCCACGTGCAGCTCGCCGACCGGGCTGCCGACCAGTGCGGGGTCGATATCCAGGATCGCCTTGACGTTGAAGCCACGAGTCCTGAAGCCTGCATATCCGCTGAGCGCGCGCCCCAGGTTACCGGCGCCGAGGATGGCCACACGCCAGTCCTGGTTCAGGCCGAGGGTGCGGCTGATATGTTCTGCCAGTTCGCGGACCACGTAGCCCACCCCGCGGGTTCCGTAGGAACCCAACCAGGAAAGGTCTTTGCGCAGGATGGAGGGGTTCACTCCAGCTTCCTTGGCCAGCACCCCGGAACTGGTGCGTTCCAGGCCCTGGGCTTCCAAGGCGTTCAGCGCGCGCAAGTACTGGGTCAGTCGAGCCAGCGTGGCCTCAGGCAGGACCCGGGCTTCAAGCTCTGACATCTTCGTTCTCCCGCACTTTTCGGTGCTCTTGAAGAGCACAACGCATTTTCATTTATTCGGCAGCGGCTAGCTGCTCAGTAGTCGTTCCAGACGCTGTGCGTCGATGTGCCAGAAGTCGCGGACTTCTCCGTTGATCAGCAGAACCGGCACTTCCTCGTGGTGCTTGGCCAGCAATTCAGGGTGCTGGTCAATATCCAGTTCGGAAAACTCCATATTCAACCGGCCAGTCACCTCGGCCACGGTTGCGCGTGCGGCCTGGCACAGGTGGCAGCCTTCTCGAACCAACAGCTGGATCTGATTCAAAGTACTCACCTGCCTATAATCTCACGAGCCGTAACCGCCCTTAAACTTGGCAATGAAATAAACTGGATCAAATGTCTTCCATCGATCATCACCCCAGCCCGAATTCCGCCCTGGCTCCGGACACGGTCGCCGCTTTCTTCGATGTAGATAACACCCTTGTGCGCGGTGCATCGCTGTATCTGCTGGCCCGGAAACTGCATGAGCGCCGCTTCTTCCAATTCCGCGAAATCCTCTGGTTCGCGCTCAAGCAGTTGCGCTTCGCCGCGCGCGGTGAGCACCTAGGGGACATTCACCAGATTCGCGACCGTGCGTTGATGATGGTCCGAGGGATCCCGGTGTCCGAGATCGAGAAGATCGGCAACGAGATCTATGACGAATACATCGAACCCAAGCTATGGACCGGTACGGTAGCCATTGCTCGCCAGCATCGGACGGTGGGCCGTGAAGTCTGGCTAGTCACTGCCACTCCCCTGGAAGTGGCGAATGTCATCTCGCAACGTCTCGAACTTACCGGTGCATTGGGCACTGTAGTGGCCAGCGAAGACGGTTTCTACACCGGAGCGCTGGCCAGCCCGATCCTGCACGCTGCGGAAAAAGCGCAAGCGGTGCGCACCCTGGCGAAGGCTCGCGGCATCTCGCTGTCGAAATCATGGGCATACTCGGATTCCTACAATGATGTTCCCTTGCTTGAAGCTGTGGGACACCCCGTATGCATCAATCCCGATGCGCGGCTTCGCGCCTACGCCAAGCGCCGCGGCTGGCAGGTCTACGATTTCCGCACCGGCCAGCGAGCTGCCAAACTAGGCCTGAAGGCCGCTGGAGTGCTTGGTGCGCTCTGGGCGGCGCGACGGTCCATTCTGCGCCGTTCCGGCTCTTAGGCCGGCGCTGGGCGGCTTTGGATAAAGCAATCGCCACCGTTCAACAGTTTCACTGTGAAGCGGTGGCGATGATTGCCAAGCGGCAAATGCTCAGAAGTAGATTTACTTCTTATTACGACGCTGGTGGCGGGTCTTACGAAGCAATTTGCGGTGCTTCTTCTTCGACATACGCTTGCGGCGCTTCTTGATAACAGAGCCCATAGTGGTTCCTCACAAACTAAATAAATGCGTCAACCCCAAATGCCTGCTTGCGCGCGAGCCCAAGGACAAGGTTGACCGGACGTTAAACGTTCCTTAACAGATTACCCGCTTTTCGGTCATGCTCTGACCATCGCGCGGACTATCGACCGTAAGAACCGGTACCGTGCTGCGGATCAATGGCCGCGGCATTCAGATATGATTCCACGGCGTTTTCCGGAACGCGATAGGAGCGACCGAACTGAACAGCAGGCAAATCACCGGCGTGGATCAGCCGATAAACGGTCATTTTGGAAACGCGCATCATGTCGGCCACTTCGGCCACAGTCATGAAACGGGCTCCGGCAAAATTCTGTTTATCCGTCATGCGGGATATTCTCCTGACGCTGATCTCTTATTCGTCGCGTTAATTTAGCGAAGATGAACTTACACGACTTTGGATCAACATCGGCGGTTCAGGTTCACGTTCGCTTTGTACTAGTCTAATCGCACTTTTGTAACTTTTGCATCACGAAACACACACGTGACCATCTGAATCACATTTTTTGATGCCTGAACGAGACAATCCGCGTGATTTCACCGGGTCCCCAATGAATTCACGCGGATTGCAGCGCTGCAGATTATTAGATGACGCCCTGTGCGAGCATTGCGTCTGCGACCTTCACGAAGCCCGCGATGTTGGCGCCGGCGACGTAGTTCCCCGGCATGCCGTACTCGTCTGCAGTAGCAGCACAGCTGGTGTGGATGCCGACCATGATCTCAGTCAGGCGACGCTCGGTGTGCTCGAAGCTCCATGCATCGCGGCTGGCGTTCTGCTGCATCTCCAGAGCGGAGGTAGCAACACCACCAGCGTTGGCTGCCTTGCCCGGGCCGAAGAGCACCCCTGCATCCTGGAAGATCGAGGTCGCTTCAGCGGTAGTAGGCATGTTGGCGCCTTCGGCCACTGCGATGGTGCCAGCAGCAACCATCTTCTTTGCGGCCTCAGCGCCCAATTCGTTCTGGGTTGCGCAGGGCAGCGCTACGGTGCCTGCAACGTCCCAGACGCTGCCACCGGCAACGTACTTCACCTTCTTGGTGCCACGGCGTTCGGCATACTCGGAGATGCGGCCGCGCTCAACTTCCTTGATCTGACGCAGCAGATCCAGGTCGATGCCGCCCTCGTCAACGATGAAGCCGGCCGAGTCGGAAGCCGTAACGACCTTCGCTCCCAGTGCCTGCGCCTTCTCGATGGCGTGGATTGCCACGTTGCCCGAACCGGAAACGACCACGCGCTGGCCATCGAAAGTCTGGCCGCGGGTCTTGAGCATTTCTTCAGTGAAGATCACTGCGCCGTAGCCGGTGGCTTCCGGGCGAACCAGGGAACCGCCCCAGCTCAAGCCCTTGCCCGTCAGCACACCGGACTCGTAGCGGTTGGTGATGCGCTTGTACTGGCCGAAGAGGTAACCGATTTCGCGGCCGCCAACGCCGATATCGCCGGCTGGCACGTCGGTGTATTCGCCAATGTGGCGGTAGAGCTCAGTCATGAAGGACTGGCAGAAGCGCATGACTTCGCCATCGGACTTGCCGCGCGGGTCGAAGTCCGAGCCGCCCTTGCCGCCGCCGATGGGCATGCCGGTCAGGGAGTTCTTGAAGATCTGTTCGAAGCCCAGGAACTTGACGATGCCAAGGTAAACCGATGGGTGGAAACGCAGACCGCCCTTGTATGGGCCCAGAGCCGAGTTGAATTCAACGCGGAAGCCGCGGTTGATCTGCACGCGGCCTTCGTCGTCAACCCATGGCACTCGGAAGATGATCTGGCGTTCAGGTTCGCACAAACGCTGCAGGATTGCGGCTTCGGCGTATTCAGGATGCTTGACCGATACAGCTTCAAGGCTGTCGAATACTTCCGTGACGGCCTGGTGGAATTCTGCTTCGCCGGGATTGCGGCGGAAGACTTCGTCGCGAATCGTCGCTAAGTGCTTATCCAAGTTTTTCTCCTCATCACTTGGGGCAGGCACAGGCGCACAAGGGGCCTCATTGCCGGCGTCACTGCCCCGCACACGAGAATGCCATGCTGGGCATTCTGAACAAAATTTTCATGTTATAAAACAGGATTGCGCGCGTAACTTAAAAGATTGACCATATTGCACGGTTGCAGCGCCGAAGACTGGACAAGAGCTAGCGCCGACGCCCGAACCGCGGAAGTTTCTCGAAAAACTCTTGCGCACGTCCAGTAACTTGTTCCAGGCCTTGGCCAACGCGCCGACCGATCTGCTGAGCCGTTGGATTCGATACCGCTGCCAGCTGCCCCTCGGCTTCGGCCTGCGTGGTTGCCAGCTCCTGGCCCTCCAGTTGGGCAGGTACCAAATCGGCGCACCAGCGCACGAGATCTTCCAGCGCTGAGGTATCAATGCTGTAGATGCGCCGCTGCCCGGCAGCGGCCATGCTCACGAGTTCAGCTTCGCGCAGCACCTTCAAGTGCTTGGAAACAGTCGGCTGCGAGATCTCCAGTTCAGTGACCAGAGTGCCCACTGCTTTCGGCTCGTTCTTGAGCGCTTCTATTATCTTTCGTCGGGTTGGTTCAGCCAACGCCGAAAACACTTCATCAATTGCCACACACATAACCCTAACGGCATATGAACGGTTGGCAATCGATTTCCATGCCTAAAATGCTGTGAGGTCTCGCCTCTGTCTCCGTTGGCCGCAGCCATGCGAGGCTAGTCGAACCATGGATCGAGCCCGAAAAGCGGGAATATCTCCTTGCGTGTAGCAATGATGGTTCGGTCTACCGGATCGGCCGGATCATAGCCGACTTCCCAATTGCGCCACCACAGCTGGGCGTCATCGCCCATGAGGTAAGGCATGGCACGGCCGTACCTTTCCAGAACGTAGCGGCGGAAGGTCTCGGGAACATAGGTACGCAACGGCACCGGCTTGCCGGCAACAATCGCCGTCAGATGGGTCCAGGTACGCGGCACGACGGCGGTGACGTTGTATCCCCCGCCTCCGGTAGCCAGCCACCGGCCTTCGCACAGCTCATCTGCCAACTGGGATATGTCCAGGGCCGCCTGGCGTTGCGCATCAACAGACAGCTTCAAGTTGGTCATGTCATCATCACGGTGCGCATCGCAACCGTGCTGGGAGACGATGATTTCGGGCTTGAAGGCGCGTACCAGCTGCGGAACGATCGCATGGAAGGCACGCATCCACCCGGAGTCCCCGGTCATTGCCGGCAGAGCAACATTTACTGCGCTGCCTTCGGCGTTCTTGCCGCCAATTTCATTGGCGAATCCCGTACCGGGGAACAGCGACAGCCCGGATTCATGGATGGAAATGGTCAGCACGCGTTCGTCATCCCAGAAGATCGACTCGGTGCCATCCCCGTGATGCGCGTCCACATCGATGTAGACCACGCGTTGGGCACCTTGTTCCAGCATGCGATGGATCGCGGCAGCAGCGTCATTGTAGATGCAGAAACCGCTGGCCTTGCTTTTCGCGGCGTGGTGCATGCCGCCGGCGAAGTTCACCGCACGGACCACCTCTTGGTCCATGATGGCTTGGGCCGCTGCTACCGAACCGCCAACAATGCGCCCGGCGGCTTCATGCATCCCGGCGAATACCGGGTCGTCTTCGGTGCCCAAGCCGAATTCTTCGGCAACGAGTGTTGGATCCTGGCTCACCCGCCGCACCTGATCGATATAGCTCTGGTCATGGACGGAGCCGATGACCGCATCGTCGGCAATATCCGGAGCCTGTATCGTGACGTTCGGCGCATCGAAGATATCCAGCTCATCGCTGAGTCGATAGGTCAGTTCTAGCCGTGAAGGGTGCATGGGATGCCAGTCGCTGAATTTGTACTTCAGATACTCTTCATCCCACATCACCATGGTGGGCCGTGGGGCATGCTGCGGATCTAACACGATTTCAGGCTACCCGATAGTGACCCAACTCATGAATTCATGGCAGTTTGCGCGGCTTGTCGGGTCTTTAGCCGGGCAACACAAGCGTTTAGCGGTGGAAACGCGTAAATTACTAGAAGGACTTCAAATCCTCATGGCAAAGAACTGTTCCCCAGGAAACGGCGAGTAATAAATGAGCACAGCCAGTGCATCGGGCCCCAGCGCCCGGGCAGCTGAAATGCGCGAACAGCGACGCAAGAAATGGCTGACCGTTCGCATCGCAGTTGCGGACTTCACCGTGCGCTCCCCCGCGCGCTTGACTCTTGGCGCCTTCTTGCTGGCTATCACGTTGTTCACCTCCCTGCTCGCGGCGCCGTTTTCCTCGGCCACGGGGGAAGCCACCGCGCTGCATGACGCATTATTCACCGCTGTGTCGGCAGTTTGCGTTACTGGCCTAACGACCGTCTCCACCGCTGTGCACTGGTCATTCGCCGGTCAGCTGATCATGCTGGTCGCAACGTTCATGGGCGGCCTGGGCATTTTGACCCTGGCCTCCATCATGTCCCTGGCGGTATCCCGCAAGCTGGGCGTGCGAGCCAAGCTGATGGCGCAGAATTCGATGAACAGTTCTGGAGCCTCAGCCCTGGGTGAAGTAAGTTCATTGCTGCGCATCGTGATCCTCACAGCGATCAGCCTGCAGGCGGTCATCGCGCTCTTTCTGATCCCGCGCTTCTACATTCTGGGTGAAAGCGTCCTGTCCGCCATCTGGCATGGAATCTTCTATGCCGTCTCGGCTTTCAACAATGCAGGCTTCACCCCGCACTCCGACGGATTGGTTCCCTACGAAACCGACCTGTGGATCCTGGGCCCATTGATGGCCGGCGTGTTCACCGGTTCCTTGGGTTTCCCGGTGATCATGGTGCTGCTGGCGCACAAGTTCAATATGAAGAAGTGGAACCTGCACACCAAGCTGACCATGCTCACCACCACCATCCTGCTCTTTGCCGGATCCTTCCTGTGGCTGATTTTCGAATGGGCCAATCCCAAGACCATCGGCGGCTTATCCATCAGCGACAAGCTCATTCATGGCTTCTTCGCCTCCACCATGACCCGTTCTGGCGGCTTCAACCTGGTGGATCAGAACGACATCCACCAGGTGACCATCTTGTTGACCGACGCATTGATGTTCGCCGGTGGCGGTTCAGCTTCTACTGCTGGCGGCATCAAGGTCACCACCATTGCCGTGATGTTCTTGGCGATCTTGGCCGAGGTCCGTGGCGATACTGACGCGAAGGCCTTTGGCCGGCAGATTCCGCAAGGCACCATGCGCGTGGCCATCTCCGTGGTCGCCATGGGTGCTTCGCTGGTGATGGTCGCTACCGGCGCACTCGTGACCATCGACGAATCGGTGGGCTTCTCGCGAGCCCTGTTCGAGTCGATCTCGGCCTTTGCTACCGTGGGCCTGAGTAGCGGGGTTTCGCAAGAAGTGCCTCCGGCCGGCAAGTATGTGCTCAGCGCGTTGATGTTTGCCGGACGCATCGGCAGTATTACGCTCGCCAGCGCGTTGACCATGCGCCACCGCAATACGCTGTTCAGACTCCCAGAAGAAAGGCCACTCATTGGCTGACAAGAACATAGACCACAATGCCCCGGTGCTGGTTATCGGCCTGGGCCGCTTCGGTGCATCTGTCGCTGAAACGCTGGTCAAGCAGGGGCGCGAAGTGCTGGCCATTGAGCGCAGCCCGGAGCTCGTTCAGCAGTGGGCCAGCACCTTGACCCACGTGGTCGCGGCCGACGCGACCAATATTGACGCCCTGCGCCAGCTCGGCGCCCAGGAATTCTCCTCTGCCGTCGTGGGCGTGGGTACCTCCATCGAATCATCCGTGCTGATCACCGTGAACCTGGTGGATCTGGGCATTGAGCATCTGTGGGTCAAGGCCATTACGCCCTCCCATGGCAAGATTCTTACCCGCATTGGTGCCAACCACGTCATCTACCCGGAAGCCGATGCCGGTGTGCGTGCCGCGCACCTGGTCGGTGGCCGCATGCTCGACTTCATCGAATTCGATGACGGCTTCGCCATCGTGAAGATGTACCCTCCGAAGGAGACCCAGGGCTTCACCTTGGCCCAGTCCCAAGTCCGCTCCAAGTACGGGGTGACGATCGTTGGTGTGAAGTCCCCGGGCGAGGATTTCACCTACGCCATGCCGGATACCATGGTGACTCGCCGAGATGTCCTGATCGTCTCGGGGCACGTGGACCTGCTCGAGCGTTTCGCAGCACGCCCGTAGGGCACGAGGATCGTGAATACGGCGGTGGCCGGCAACCAATCGGTTGCCGGCCACCGCCGTATTGAATGCTCGTTCCTAGCCGAGCTCTTCACTCAGCTGCGCTGCACGGGCGGCTGCCGCTTGCGTGCCCGCAGCAATAATCTTTGGAATTCCCTGCTCATCGAAGGTGGCGATAGCCTGCTCGGTGGTGCCCTTCGGGCTGGTTACCGCCTTGCGCAGGGTCGCGGGATCCGCGTCAGGGTTCGAGAGCATCTTGCCGGCACCGGCCACAGTGGCACGTGCCAGCGCGATTGAAAGCTTTTCATCCAAGCCCATGGCCACACCGGCATTGGCCATGGCCTCAGCCAGGTAGAAAGCATAGGCCGGACCGGACCCGGAAATTGCCGAGAGCGCATTTTGCTGCTCTTCGTCGATGACGTGCACGTCGCCGGATCCGGAGAGCAGATCGGTGACCAACTTGGTCTGCTCGTCGCTCACGCTTGCCGCCGGGCTGATTCCCACCACGCCGGCACCGACCATCAAAGGGGTGTTCGGCATGGAACGGATGACCGGCTGGCCAGCTGGCAGATGAGACTGCATGCTGCTCAGGGTGATAGCGGCGGCTACGGAAACAACGACCTTCTGCGCGTCCAGCGATCCGGAAATCTCCTCGCACAGTTCGGTGATGCCTACCGGCTTCACGCCCAGGAAGATAATGTCTGCGCTGGCGGCAGCCCGGCGGTTGGCTTCGGGATCTTCCTCGCTGACCAAGACGTTGATGCCCAATTCGCGCAGTTCCGCTACGCGGTTATCGCTTCGCACGGTAGCGGTGATGAGCTGCGGGTCATGGCCCGAGGCGATAATGCCACGCAGGATGGCGCCGTTCATGGAGCCGGCGCCGAGGAAGGACAGGGACAGATTCTTTGTTGCTTCACTCATATGGCTATTGTGTCATTGGCTTGGGGTCGCTGCCGACTGTTAAGTGCTGGCGGGCAAATTCTAGGGTCTTTCCCAGCCATTCTTCTTTTTGCCCGGTGTTCCGAGCTTTGCGCGTGGAGACCTCGACCGCTACGGTTCCGCTCCAATTGGCATCACGCAGATATTGCAGCGTTTCGGCCACCGGTTGGGTGCCCAGGCCTGGCACAAGGTGCTCGTCTTTGCCGTTATCCAAACCATCGCACAGATGAACGTGCGCCAGTCGCTGGCCCAGGTCCTCGACGGCTTGGCGCGAATCCATATTGGCAATCGCCGCATGGGAGAAATCCCAGGTCACATGCTGGTAGTGCTGCGGGACTGGGTTCCAGTGCGGAAGGTACATTTTCGCTTCACGGCCCCGGGCACGCCATGGGTACATGTTTTCCACGGCGATTTTCATCCCCGTGGTCTCAACCAATCGCTGCACGCCTTCGGCGAATTCTTCGGCGTAGGAGCCCTGCCACCTGAATGGCGGATGGGCGACAACCACATTTGCGCCGACCGCTTGGGCCAGGATGACCGAACGTTCGATCTTGGCCCAAGCAGAGCCCCACACCTGCTGGGTGAGCAGCAGTGTCGGTGCGTGGATGGCCATGATCGGCAGTTGGTACTTGTCCATCAAGGCTTTGAGCGCGGTCGCAGATTGGCTGGCTGCGTTGCCGGTAATCAGCACTTCCAGCCCGTCGTATCCCACGTCCTTGGCCATCGCGAAGGCGTCATGGACGGTCAGCGGATAAACTGACGCGCTAGAGAGGGTGACTGGCACCTTCATTGTGCTCTTCTGGTCTTCCATGCTCTTGCCTCCTGTTACCGTGTCCACTGTGCGGGCACCGCTTAGCCAAGAAGGTTAGCTGCTGGGTTTGGCGAGAAATTTGTACTTCTCGTTATCCAGAGCTACTTCCCCAACTCCAACGCTACTACTGAGCGGTGTCGCAGAGTCAAACATCACGTGATCAAAACGTCGCAGCATCAAGCCTTCACGAATCGCCCAAGGGCAAATCCGCACAGATTTCAGTTTCAAGGCATTCATCGCTTCGTGAGCGACAATCGCCCCGGCAAGCAGTTGCGGGGCGCGAATCTCCGAGACACCGGGCAATTCTGCCCGTTCAGCCCAGCTCATCGCGGTCAATCGGTTGGTCCACAATTTCAATGCGTCACGATTGAGCACGCGCTTAACATAGGGGCCTTCCGTGCTCGGCGCGGCTCCGGTGATGCGAGCCAGCGAGCGGAAAGTCTTGGAAGTAGCGGTGGCCAAGGTGGGCTTGCCATACTGGCGCAGCTCGGTAGTCGGGTCCGTGAGAACGTCACGCACGTACGTACGCAGTTCCTTGACTTCCTTGATGGACGGCAGGTCGTTAGGAAGCCATTCGCGGGTCAGCCGGCCGGCACCCAGGGGCACGGAGAAGGCTGTTTGCGGGAACTCGTCAACGCCCAAGGCCAGCTCCAGCGAGCCTCCGCCCATATCCAGGTTCAGGATGGATTCCGAAGACCAGCCAAACCAACGGCGTACGGAGTAGAAGGTCATGCCGGCTTCTTCTTCGCCGGTCAGTTCCATCAAGCTCACGCCTGTCTCGACTTCGACGCGTTCCAGGACGGCAGCACCGTTGGAGGATTCGCGAATCGCTGAAGTGCAGAAAGCCATGAAGTCCTCAACCTGGTGGTTTTCGGCGAACTTGGCGGCTTCCTTGATGAAGGAGATCAGCTCGCGCTGGCCCTCTTCAGTTATGGCGCCATACTCATTGAGGTAGCGCACCAAGGACAAGGGTCGCTTGTGCGAGGCATAGGGAACCGGGCGGGCTCCCGGATATGCATCGACGAGCAACAGGTGAACGGTATTCGAACCGATATCCAATACACCGAGTCTCATGGTGCGCTCCTCGTTAGGCCTGGCAAGAAAGACTAGTCAGTCTTTTTCGCGGTCGTCTTCTTGGCCGTAGCCTTCTTCGCCGGGGTCTTCTTGGCTGCTGGCTTCTTGGCCGGCGCCTTCTTTGCCGTGCGCTTCACCGGTCCGCGGGCACGTTTGTCGGCCAGCAGCTCGATAGCCTGCTCGCGTGTCAGTTCCTCCATGGAGGTAGTGCGCGGAACAGTGATGTTGGTGACGCCGTCGGTGATGTATGGACCGAAGCGGCCATCCTTGACCACGATGTTCTTCTCGCTGGTCGGGTCCACTCCGAACTCGGCCAATGGCGGTACCGCGGCACGACGGCCACGCTGCTTCGGCTGCGCGTAGATCGCCAGCGCTTCGTCCAAGGTGATCGTGAAGATCTGCTCTTCGCTCTCGATCGAGCGCGAATCGCTGCCCTTCTTCAGGTACGGACCGAAGCGGCCGTTCTGCACGGTGATCTCTTCGCCGTCAGCGTCAGCACCCAGTACACGAGGCAGGCTCATCAGCTTCAGGGCATCTTCCAAGGTCACTGATTCGACAGTCATGGACTTGAACAGCGACGCGGTGCGCGGCTTGACCTTGGTTGGCTTCTTCGGCGGCTTCGGCTTGCCATTCTTGTAGTACTCGACCGGCTGGGCCGCCAATTCCTCTTCGGTTGGCTCCGGGATGATCTCGGTGACGTAGGCGCCGTAGCGGCCATCCTTGGCTACGATCTGGCGACCGGTTTCCGGATCAATGCCCAAGTGCATTTCGGAGACCTGCGAGTTGGCAAAGAGCTCCTCTGCCTTTTCGGCAGTCAGCTCATCCGGGGCCAGATCCTCAGGCACGTTGGCGCGCTGCGGCTCGGTGCCTTCCTCGGCGCCTTCCGGGATGGCACGTTCCAGGTACGGGCCGAACTTGCCCACACGCAAGGTGATGTCGTCGGTGACCTTGATCGAGTTGATCGCACGGGCGTCGATGTCGCCGAGGTTATCGACCACATGCTTCAAGCCTTCGGATTCGGTCTCCGCGCCCTTGCCGAAGTAGAACAGGTTCAGCCAGTCGGTGCGGGCACGATGGCCCTTGGCGATCTCATCGAGATCATCTTCCAGGCGGGCGGTGAAATCGTAGTCCACGTACTTCGCGAAGTGCTCTTCGAGCAAGCGGATCACCGAGAAGGCGATCCAGCTCGGCACCAGGGCGCCGCCTCGCTTGGTGACATAGCCGCGGTCCATGATCGTGGAGATGGTTGGCGCGTAGGTCGACGGGCGGCCGATCTCGCGCTTTTCCAGCTCGGCCACGATCGAAGCTTCGGTGTAACGAGCCGGCGGGGAGGTTTCGTGGCCTAGAGCGGTCAGCTCATCGCCGGCCAGCTGCTGGCCCACAGCCAGCTGCGGCAGGCGGGCTTCGGCATTCTCTGCCGCGGCTTCCAGGGCCTGTTCGTCCTTGCCCTCCTCATAGGCGGAAAGGAAACCGCGGAAGGTGATTACGGTGCCGGAGGCCGAGAACTCGGCCACGCGCTGATCGCTGGCGGTGCCCTGCAGCTTGATGGTGGCGGTGAAGCCCTTGGCATCGGCCATCTGCGAGGCGACGGTGCGCTTCCAGATCAGCTCGTACAATGCGTACTCGTCCTTGGACAACGAGGAACGCACGTCCTTCGGGCGGCGGAACATGTCACCGGCCGGGCGGATTGCCTCGTGGGCTTCCTGCGCGGCATCGTTCTTCGCCTTGTAGACGCGCGGCTTGGCTGGAACGGAATCCGCGCCATACAGTTCGGTTGCCTGCTTGCGCGCGGCATTCACTGCCTCGCCTGAGAGGAAGACCGAATCGGTACGCATATAGGTGATGTAGCCGTTTTCATACAGCCGCTGAGCGATCTGCATGGTGATCTTGGAGCTCCAGCGCAGCTTGCGGGATGCTTCCTGCTGCAGCGTGGAGGTGGTGAAAGGGGCGGCCGGACGACGGGTGTACGGCTTGTCCTCGACGGAGGTCACCGCAAAGCCGGTGTCCGACAGGTTCGCCACCAGCGACTGGGCCGACTCCTGATCCAGGTGGGCCAGCTTATTGCGGGTGGTCTTCAGCTGGCCGCGGTCATCGAAGTCACGGCCGGAGGCGACACGGGCGCCGTCCACTGCCGAGAGCTTCGCTGCGAAGCCTTCGCCTTCACTGGTGGCGAAGTTGCCCTTCACATCCCAGTATCCGGCGGGGATGAAGGCCATGCGTTCGCGTTCGCGCTCGACGACCAAACGGGTTGCCACGGACTGCACGCGGCCTGCGGACAGCCCGCGAGCCACCTTGCGCCAGAGCACCGGTGAAATTTCGTAACCATAGAGGCGGTCCAGGACACGGCGGGTTTCCTGGGCGTCGACGAGGTCGGTATCGAGCTCGCGCATGTTTTCCAGTGCGCGGGCGATGCCTTCCTTGGTGATTTCGGTAAATGCCAGGCGGCGTACCGGAACCTTTGGCTTCAGGACCTGCAGCAGGTGCCACGCGATGGCTTCGCCTTCGCGGTCCGCATCGGTTGCGAGGTAAAGTTCGTCAGCTTCTTTGAGCTTCGCCTTCAGTTCGGAAACGCGCTTCTTCTTGTCCGGGTAGACCATGTAGTAAGGCTCAAAGTCGTTGTCCAGATCGACAGCGAACTTGCCTACTGAGGTCTTTTTCAGCTCGGTTGGCAGTTCTGAGGGCTGCGGAAGGTCGCGGATATGGCCCACTGAGGCATCCACGTCAAAGCCTTCACCCAAATATTTGGCGATCGACTTCACCTTGGCAGGAGACTCCACGATTACGAGTTTCTTACCAGTCTTTTCCTTGGCCTTGGGGGGCACAGCACTCCTTTAGACAACACGGACCTTGGACACCCATTTCCGGGCCCTGATCGATCCGCCATCGCAGCTTCGTTCTTCATGCCTACTCTATAAGCACATTTCCCGATGATCTTACACCGAAGAATCTGCGCTCCCTGAGCCGGGCATACTTATGATGATGCCTCCCCCATGCTCTGGTATTCGGGAAGCAATGAGATTAAGTAGAACATACGCCGCGAATCAATACTGCGTTCCTCGGCTGTTGCCTGTGCCTCGTATTCGTAGACCAGATCCAGCATTCTGCGGTTGAACTCGCGTTGCTTGGCTTCCGAGAGGAAGACCAAACCGCTAGTCAGCATCGGCGGACGATCCGGGTCCGGAGCGATTCCGGTCTTCGCTTCTGCCTCGCGCCGCTGGACTTCAGCATTGAGCCGGGTGCGGAATGCGTTCAATTGCACGTTCAAGTACGCAGTTTTGGCGTTCGCCGAGTCGATCTGCGTGTTCAGCTCTAGCCGTTCACCAGCCGCTCGCCACCGCCGCTCGCGTGCGTCTCCTTCGCTGGCAGCACGAATCACGTACCCGTACTTCTCCAGGGCCCGGAGGTGATAGCTCATGGCGCTAGGTGTCAGCGCACACAAGGATGCAAGTTCTGTAGCGGTGCGGGTGGTCTGCGAAGCAAAGAGCTCATCCAAGACGATCAGTCGAGCGTCATGGGCCAACGCTCGAATCGCCTGAGGGTCAGTGATCGAGACAACTTGTGGGATTTCCGCCTCATCGCGCGAGGCGGCCCCACCTTGTTCCTCAATTGTGTTCCGTGTCATAGGGAAAAACTTTAGCGCTTGTTTCACATTTTCTGAAGCAGGCCATGTCGCAAGAGTCGCTTCACTGCTTCATAAAGCAGGTCCGCGAAGTCTTCTTGCCCTTCTCCAATCAAGGAATCCAACGCGTTGACTAGTTGCGATACCGACAAATCACCATCGCAGGCGGAAACAAATCCTGCCTGCGCGGTATCAAGCAATTCAGTACGGCGCAGCCCTGCCCCCTGCCGCAGCAAGATCACGCCGGGGTGCTCCGCCCCCGGACGCTGATGGCGCTCCTCAGTAACATCCTCGGCCACCAGCAGGTGCCAATCCTTGAACCCTTCATTGGCGGCGGCCAGCTGGTCGGACATGGCAATGTCCCGCTGCAGGGTCGGGGCCAGCGGCTGTTCCACCTGGTGCGAGATCTGCTCGTAGCGCTGCAGTACCGGATGGCCTGCGGCTGGACGGCGGAAGTACACCAGACCGAAGCCGATGGCACCCACGCCGCGGGACTCGAAGTCATCGAGGTATGCGTTGTAGGCGGAGATGTATGAAGTGCTGTCCTCGGTCTGGGAAGCGTCGCGCAGCCATGTCTCGGCGTAGCCGCTTGGCGTTGTTTGCTCGCGCTCGATCACCCATACGTCCAGCTGGTCGCCGAACCACTGGCGCACGCGGGCATCCCACGGCTGGTTGGATTCATCATCTAGGCGAGGAATCTCCCAGTTTGACAGCATTTGCATGCAGCCACCCGGCGCCAGGAAGCCAGGAGCCTGCTCGATCAAGGTGCTCACCAGCGTATCGCCGGCCATCCCGCCATCACGGTAGGTGAACCGGTCCTTGGCGCGCTCGTTGCTGCTTCGCGGGGTAATCACGAACGGCGGGTTGCTGGCGATCAGGTTGAAAGTGGATCCAGCCACCGGATCGAACAGGCTTCCCTGGAGCAGGGTGACCCGCGATTCGAGGTTATCCGGATCCAGCTCCAGGGCCTGGTAGTTGAGCATCAGGTTGAAGCGGGTGAAGCCCAGGGCTCGGGCCGACAGGTCTGTGGCCGTAACATGCTCCGCGTGCGATAGCAGATGGAACAGCTGGATGCCGCAGCCGGTACCCAAGTCCAGTGCGCGCTCGACCTTTTCGCGGATCGTGATCTGCGCCAGGGTCAGGGACGCCTGGCCAATGCCCAGCACATGGTCGGTGCGCAACACGCCGGGACGCTGGTGGGCACCCAGGTCGTGGGCCACCCACAATTCACCGTCAGCATCGGAGGAATGCAGCGCCAGGGCAATCTTGGCCCGGTAACCGGTAGCCCAGGACTCGATCAGGCCCAGCTTGAGCAATCCGTCGGTCTTCAATGTCGGGAAGGCGGCATTGATGGCCGCGTCTTCCTGGGTCTGGCCCATTTGGAAGAGGCGAACCACACAGGCAAGCGAGCTATCTGGCCTGCTACGATCCAGGTTTCGCAAGGCAGGGTGGAGCTGGTCGCGGGCAAATGCTGCCGCAGCTTCCTCACCAAGCAGCCCCGCAACATTTTCATAGTTGTACCCGACATCAGTGAGGTCTTTGGCTAGCGAGTCGATGAGCAGTTGATTGTAGCTCTGGGGAGCGTCATCAATGGAAGAAAATTCAGCAGCATTCACACCTCCAAGTCTACCGAGTAACTCAACGGGTGATAGCTAGGCCAGGCAAACTACGGCGACCTATGATGTGGGCATGACCCAAGTAACGGTGACCTATCTCCAGCAACTCGACTCCGCTGATGTCATTCGCTCGGCCAAGTCCTTGCCCGAGGACGCCCGGATCGAGCTGGCCAAGGAGATCACCCCGGAATTTTCGCGGTTTCTGTATCAGAGCGTGGGCAGCGAATTGAACTGGTCTGACCGCCTGGGTTCGACCCGAGACCAGTGGGACGAAGTGCTCCGACGCCCGGGCTCAGAAACCTGGGTGCTCTACCAGCACGGTGCTCCCCAGGGGTACGTGGAGCTCGTCACGGAAGTCGCGGACGCCGGCAGCGAGGTCGAGATCTTCTACTTCGGCTTATTTCCCGAAGCTACCGGCCGCGGCCTTGGCGGGGTGCTGCTCAGCGAAGCACTGCAACAGGCCTGGGCCCTGGGTTCACGATGGCCGCAGCTGCCTGAGGTCAGCCGGGTATGGCTGCATACCTGCTCACTGGACGGACCGGCGGCGCTACCGAACTACCAGGCGCGAGGGCTGAGAATCTACCGGACCGAGGTGGAACAGGTCGACGTCAAGGATGCGTCGCGCGGAATGTGGCCGAAGGTGACCGCATAGAAAACGCGGCCTGGACTTATGGAAAGTCCAGGCCGCGGTTGGTGAAAGCTGAAGTTAGGCGTCTACGGTGCTGCAGTCTGGGCAGCGGCGCAGTGCTTCGTCCTTTGCGCAGTCCTCGCAGAACAGGCGCAGGTTGCGGCAGGCCGGGTCCGAACAGTTCTCGAACTTGTTGGTTGGACCTTGGCAGCCCACGCATTCACCGATGGTGACAGCGTCTTCGGAGAATTCGGTATGCATGCGCTTATCGAAAACGTAGAGAGAGCCTTCCCATAGGCCTTCATCCCCGTACTTCTCGCCATAGCGGACGATGCCGCCCTGCATCTGGTACACCTCTTGGAATCCGCGTTTGACCATCAAAGCCGAAAGCACTTCGCAGCGAATGCCGCCGGTGCAGTAGGTGACCACCGGCTGGTCCTTCAGGTGGTCGTACTTGCCCGAATCCAGCTCGGCAACGAAATCGCGGGTGGTGTCCACTTCGGGGACAATCGCGTCCTTGAACTTGCCGATCTGCGCTTCGAATGCGTTGCGGCCATCGAAGAAATGGACCTTCTCGCCGGTCTTCTTCTTGTTGTCAACCAGCTCGTGAAGTTCTTCGGGGCGCAAGTGGGTGCCACCACCGACAACACCGTTCTCGTCAACTTCCAGTTCGCCAGGAGCGCCGAAGGTCACGATCTCGTCGCGAACCTTGACGGAGATACGCGGGAAGTCTTCTGCCGAACCTTCCGACCACTTGATATCCATCTTCTTGAAAGCTGGCAGTTCTCGCGTGGCCTTGACGTAGGCCTTGACTGCGGAGATCTCGCCACCAACGGTGCCGTTGATGCCGTCTTTGGAGATGATGATGCGTCCGCGCAAGCCCCAGCGCTCCAGCAGCGAGCGCTGCCAAAGGCGGATTGCCTCCGGGTCTGGGAGCGGAGTAAAAGCGTAATACAGAACAATACGATGAATGGCCACCCTACAATGTTAGTAGCTTTTGGCCGCGAAACGCCGAGGAAAAGAGCAATGTCACATTGATCTTTCCCGAAAATATCGAGCTCTCGGCCAGTGCAATAGTTCCAAGTAGGCAACGATTAGTTCAATGTCAGCTAATTCCTAGGAAAGACAAGGTAGGGTCAAATTATGGCATCAAACGCAAGCGATGAACTGATTGGCACCTGGGTAGCAGGCTGGGCTGGGGCTCGTGGTTATGAAACCCGCAACGAAGGACGGGTCCACGCTGCGCTGCGCCACGACACCACTGAAGACTGGGAATACGTCATCTATGGTCCCTCCAAAGAGGAACTCGCAGCAGTAGCCGAGACCCTGACGAAGCACCCGAACCGTCGGCTGACGGCTTTCGACGACTCCGTCGAGAATCTGGTTGCCATTGCGGCTGAAGTAGGCCTGCAGGTCACTGCCGATGACGAAGCACTGATGGTCACCGAACTAGCCGTGCACGACGTCGAGGTCCCACTGCCTGCAGACGGGTTCGTCTTCCAGATTGAACGCGATGGCACTCATGCCTACGTTTCGCTGCATCCCGAGGACAACCAGGAAGTCGTTGCGGCATCCGGCCATGTCTCAGCAGTTGGCGGATACGCAATCTTCGACCGCATCATCACCGGCGCCGATTTCCGCCGCAAGGGCCTAGGTACCCTGATCATGCGTGCGCTTGCTTCGCTGGCTCAAGAACACGATGTTGATGAAGGCCTGTTGATCGCTTCGGTCGATGGCCAGCAGCTTTACGCTTCGCTGGGCTGGACTTCGCTGGGCAAGGTTGTCATGTTCAAGGCCTAGGGCCTCCAAGATTACTCTTATCGCCGTGCTTGACGCTTCCGCGTCAAGCACGGCGATAGTCTTTAACTCCAGCAGTTCTCGGTCCGGAAGGCGTCCTCGTGAAGTCAGTGCGTTCTCTCTTAGATCCCTATGACCGGACCAATGATCCCGATGCTGTGGTGCACCGCCGCACCAGGACTGCCAAAGACGAGATCACCAGCCAATGGCCAGCGTGGCTCAGCGCTGAACTAGTTGGGATATTCCAGGGACTGGGCATCCAACAGCCTTGGCTACACCAGGCCCAAGCAGCCAACCTCATCCACGAGGGCCACCACACCATAGTTTCCACCGGTACCGCCTCAGGCAAGTCCATGGCCTACCTGATGCCAAGTCTGGAACAGTTGTACCAGGCGAAGGACAGCGGATTCAACGATGCTGATGCCGGTGCATCGGTGCTTTATATCTGCCCAACCAAAGCACTGGCAGCCGACCAGCTTTCCGCTGTGGAGTCCCTAGGCGTTCCCGGGGTCCGAGCCGCTCCCTACGATGGCGATACCGACCAGGCCACCCGTGCTTGGGTACGCCAGCACGCCAACTTCGTCTTCACCAACCCAGATATGCTGCACCGCGGCATCCTGCCCAACCATCCGGCCTGGTCCAGATTCTTCAAGCGCCTTCGCTACATCATTATCGACGAGGCCCATTCCTACCGTGGGGTCTTTGGCGCACACGTAGCCAACCTGATGCGCCGGTTGCGTCGCATTTGCGCCTATTACGGCAGCTGCCCGGTCTTCATCGGTGCGTCCGCGACGAGCTCAGACCCCGAAGCATCCTTCGGGCGTCTCATTGGGGCGCCAGCTCAGGCGGTGACCAACGATTTCTCCGCCAGCGGTGAACTGGTGATGGCCTTGTGGGAACCTCCGATGAGTGATCACCGCGGTGAAAACGGTGCGCCGGTACGGCGTACCGCCATCGCCGAGAGCGCTTCGATCCTCACCGATCTGATGGCTGATCATATTCGA
The DNA here is from genome assembly GCF_044743275.1 of Glutamicibacter sp. NPDC087661. Lineage (NCBI taxonomy): Bacteria > Bacillati > Actinomycetota > Actinomycetes > Micrococcales > Micrococcaceae > Glutamicibacter > Glutamicibacter sp. NPDC087661. The sequence continues at coordinate 175,246 of NZ_JBIUWE010000001.1, read as the reverse complement.
ACCATTGTCTTCATCAAGTCCCGCCGCGGTGCTGAAACAATCGCAACGCTCACCCGCAAGCATCTGGAAAAATTTGCACCGGATCTATCCGTCCGGCTTGCAGCGTACCGCTCGGGCTACTTGCCTAATGAACGCCGTGAGGTGGAAAAGCAATTGCGCAGTGGCGAGCTGCTGGGTGTCACCTCAACTTCGGCGCTGGAACTGGGTATCGATATTGCGGGGCTGGACGCGGTAGTGGTGGCTGGGTGGCCAGGCACCCGCGCATCGTTCTTCCAGCAAATCGGCCGTGCCGGACGTTCGGGCCAGGATGCGCTGGCGATCTTTGTCGCAGCTGAAGATCCGTTGGACACCTACCTGGCACATCATCCCGAAGCCATCTTCGATTTGGGTGTCGAAGCGACAGTCTTTGATCCGCAGAATAAGTATGTGCTTAGCGGCCACCTCTGCGCCGCCGCGCAAGAATCTCCCCTGCGCCCGGAGGAGTTGGAAATTTTCGGTCCGCAGACCGAACAGCTTCTGGATTCGCTGGTGCAACGCGGCTACTTGCGCCGGCGCCCGGCTGGATGGTTCTGGACGCATCCGCAACATGCGGCAGGGATGTTCTCCATTCGGGCCGATGGCGGTGGACCAGTGGACATCATCGATGCGGAAACCGGCGCTCTGCTAGGCACGATGGATTCCCCGCAAACGCATTATCAGGCGCATCCCGGGGCCATCTACGTCCATCAGGGTGCCAGCTACCATGTGGAAGAACTTGATGAGCAGAACCACGTGGTGATCGTGACTCGGGTGAATCCTGATTACTACACCACGGCGCGTGATCTCACCACGGTTGCCATTGATTCCGAGGAACGCAGCCGTAACCACCGAGAACTGACGATTCATTTCGGTGAAGTCACTGTGACCACCCAGGTCGTGTCTTTCCAGCGGAAGTCGGTGGCTTCTAATGAAGTGCTGTCCGAAGAACCGTTGGAGCTTGAAGCCCGGGATCTGAATACCAAGTCCATTTGGTTCACCCTGACCGAGCAGCGATTGCTTCGAGCTGGTTTGGAGGTAGATCAGTTCCCCGGAGCCTTGCATGCTGCCGAGCATGCCATGATCGGGTTGCTGCCGCTGGTTGCTACCAGCGACCGTTGGGATATCGGCGGAGTATCCACTGCGCTACACATGGATACCGGCCATCCGACAATTTTCGTCTATGACGCGCAGCCTGGCGGTGCTGGATTCGCCGAGCGTGGTTTCGAGCGCTTCACCGATTGGATCCGGGCCACCCGGGATGCCATCGAGGCCTGCGAATGCCAGCACGGCTGCCCAAGCTGCGTGCAGTCCCCCAAGTGCGGTAACCGCAATAATCCATTGGACAAGGCTGGAGCGATCTTGCTGTTGACGGCCGTGCTTGACGACGTGGAGCCAGCGCACCACCGCTAACCGCTTCCGCCATGCTCACCGCCCCGGTGCATCCAGTGGCGGTGCTCCCGCCCGTGCCTGGGCTTCGGCCAGATACAGTTCTATGCCCAGGGCACGGAATCCGACAGGAACGTTAGTCGTAACGCGCACCGACTGGCCGTCGGGTTCCACCGTGCATGCTGCCAGCAGTGCACCGTTGGATTCGGCCAACAACGCCGCAACTGTGCAGGGGTCCCCGGGGCGCAACCCGCGGGCCGTATCCGCAGCAGCCAGCGCCGACAGATCGGCGGCGCTGGCAGCCTGCATCGCGGCTCGGGTTGCTGCAACCCATGCTAAAACGGCACCGGCAATTAGCAGTGCAACAACCACGAGCGCTGTTGCCATGACCGTTCCGCTACCCTGTTCGCTTCGAAGGCTCCGCCGCTTTTTCATTCGACGGCCACACTGGCTTGTCCATGGATTTGAAGGCTGCCAACGATTGGAAGGCTCACCGATTTGCTGACGTGAACCTGCCAGTAGCCGTTGGCTGTTGAGAGCGAGAAACGGGCTTGGCTTCCTGCCAGCCTCACGCCGCTGGCGCGAGCGGTTGCATCGTCCTCGCCGCGGGCCAATTCCCTGGCCATGGCACCGGCTGCCTGCTGAACTTGGATCTGCTGGATCCCGACGACACCCAAGCACAAACCCAAGGACAGCATCATGGCAACCGCGGGTAGCAGCACCGCAAATTCGGCGGTACTGCTACCCGATTCGTCGCTGAAGCTCATGGCCTACAGCGACAGCGCTTTAGTAATCAGGCCCATCAGCATGCCACGTACGTCGCCGCTGGACAGGATGCTGATCAGCAAGCCGGCAAAAGCCACGGCAGCCAGCGTGACCATAGCAAATTCGGCGGTGGTGGATCCCTGCTCTTCTCGCAGCAGATCCCTGATTTCCCGGAACCGTCGGTTCATTGTGTTGTCCTTTCTAGACTGTCATCCCCGGCGTCGATACCGTGGATGTTGTGCTTCTACCATCGGCGAGCGCCGCGGGCAGCAACATGGGTTTCCTACGAGCTGGGCATAACCTTCGGCCGGGGATTACTGGTAGCTGGGGAATAGCGCGATGATCAGTGGAACCACGCCCAGGGCGATGAAAGCCGGCAGTGCGCAGGCCCCTAGAGGCAGTACGAGCCTGGTACCGAATTGTGCTCCGAGGCGCGCGACTTTCTGTGCATGTTCACGGCGTTGCAGAATCGCGGTATTTCGTAGCAGATTGGCTGCCGGCGCTCCGGTCATGTGGGCAAAGTGCAGTGCTTTCCGCAGCGGGTCGAGCCAGGGCGGAACGGCTTCCCAGGCTTTGTCCCACGCCATGTTCATTTCCAAGCAGCGCGCTACGCTGCGCAGCACCGCGCACTGTTCAATGCTGTGACCGAGCAGATCGAGGATCTCGGTGATGGGCATCCCCGAGTCCAACAGGCTGGCGCTCAGATCCAGGATCAGCTCGACAGGTTTTTCATCTTCCTGCCGTCTTTTCCCAAGGCACTGCGGCGCCTTGCCTTCTCGACTTTTCGAGTTGGGCCGTCCTAATGCCAAAGCGATGGAAAGCGCCCCTAGAAGCAGAATCAGAACGATCATGACAGTGCCTGGCTAGTGGTTGCCTGCATGAGCCGCCGGCACCAGATCCGGTTGGCGATCCACAGCAATGCTCCAATGAGCACGCTGAGTTGCGCCGCCCATGATCGGCCTATTGTGCCCAGAACATCAATGCCCACAAGCAGACCGAATCCAAACCCGACTAGTGGAAGCCATGTCAGCAACTTAGTCGTTGCTTTCGGGCCAGCCATAGCCGCCTCGAATGCTTGCTGGGCTACTAGGGCGCATTCGAGGTCTTCGGCTAGCCGTTCCAGCACATCGGCAAGGCTTGCGCCGCTGCGTTCGGAGAGTTCCAGGCACCAGTGCAGTCGTCGCACCGCTGGACCTTGTCCCTGCTCCGCCGGAAGACCGGGTCCGGGAGCGCTGTTGCTTAGCCGATGCGTTGCTTGGAGGTCTTTGAGCGCTCGGATGATGTTCCCGCTGTCGTCCTCGGCCTCCAGCAACGCATCAACTGCGGGATGGAAATCCAATCCGCTTCGGAGCAGCGCCGAGAGTTCACGAATGATGCGGGCATCGGTGCTCAGTACCTGGTCATCGTCCGTGTGGCGTTCCGCCCCGCGATCCCGGAGCCTGCGCAGGGAACCCGCTTTGATTTTGCTTGCCGGGTGCGCGGGGATCCACAGCCACAAGGCCAGTGCGCCAAAGATGAGGATCAGCATTGGTCAACGCTCCTTGGCGTGCTCATCGCCTAGCGCCTTGGCAATGGTGCACGTGAGCGATGGGCCAAATCTGTTCGCCAGGAAGTTGTGCCCGTAGTCGGCCAGCGGTTCGGCGGCGTCCAGGTCTATCAGGCGCCGCATGTGCATCTGGCCATCGCTACCGGTGTCCAGGCATCCAAGGGCCACCGGTCCGCGCTGCCCTTGGCTCCCCCTGTTCATGTGAATGACAAGATCCAAGGCGCTGGAGGCCTGCAACGAAGTCGCCTGCACGCTCCATCCGGCGAGCGCACCCAGCGCCGCCAAGCGGGCCGGAACTGACTGCGGGTTGTTGGCGTGCATGGTGCCTGCGGCTCCCTGATGCCCCGTGTTCATGGCTGCCAGAAAATCGCGTATTTCCTCCCCACGGCATTCGCCAACGACCAGACGGTCAGGGCGCATGCGCAGGGCTTGGACAACCAAATCCTTCAGCTGCACCTGGCCGGCAGATTCGACGTTGGCCGACCGGGTTTGCAAGGACACAACATGCGGGTGCGGTACATGCAGTTCTTGCGAGTCTTCCACGATGACCAGACGGTGCCGCGGATTGGCTTCGGCAAGCATGGCTTGCAGGAGGGTAGTTTTGCCGCTGCCTGTTCCTCCGGTAATCAGGAAGTTCATCTGGCGTTCCACGATGGCTTGAAGCAGCGGTAGCCAGAACCCGTTCGATCCTTCCAGGACGGTGCCCAGTTCGAGCTGGGCACTGCGCTTGACGCGAATCGAGATCAGCGGTCCGGCTGTGGCAATTGGAGGCAGTACAGCGTGGACGCGGTAATTCTTCAAGCTCATGTCCATGAACGGGCTAGCTGAATCGAGCCGTCGGCCCGCAAGGGTTGCAAGATGGACGGCCAGGGTCCGAACCTGCTCTGGGGAAGAAAACCGGAATTCGGTGGGCTGCAGGCCGGCCGGAGAATCCGTCCAGACCATCCCTTGCCCGTCGACCAGGACATCGGTCACCTCGGGCCGCTGTGCGAAAGGCTCGAGGATTGATAATCCTGCCACTTCGTTCTGCAGCGATTCCAGCGATTGTGCGGCACCTTGGGAACCCAGAGCCGCGCCGGAGTCGTGAACGGCTCCTGCCAAGGCAATCGCATCAAGCTGCCCGCCGGTGAGCAATGCGCGTTCACGCACGGATTCAAGGATTTTGGCATCCAGCACAGGCCCGCCCGTTGATGGGTTGGCGTTGTGGCTATGCCGGCCCGGGCTCATGGGTGCTGCTCCTTCATTTGCGGTATCAGGCAGAGGTTGGACAGGTGCTGGCGCAATGCCCGGGATTTGAAACTGTCGTATAATTGGCCGCGCTCGATCGCTTTGCTGATCCGGGGAAAATCGGGGAAGGCACCAAGAATCTGAGGAAAACCCGCAGGGGTGCTGCGTAGTTTCTGTTCCCCGCACAGCACCACTTCCCCAGAGGCTGGCACGGTCAGCGAACTGACAGTGGCGATATTCCGGTCTATGAATTGGTTCAGTGCCAGCCGTTGCGGATGCGGTGCGCGCCCGGCATCCACTACGACCAGATCGAATCCTTGCCGGGCGGCGGCCAGCAGGCGGATCACCAGCTGGTCCTCCAGCTCATGCGTTCTGCTTGCCTGGGACCAGGTCAAGATCGCGGTATCGCGAAGCTTCGGCAGCGTTTCAGCCAGTTGATGAGCAGCAAGCGCGCCACCGGATTGCCGCAATTCTTCCCATCCAATTCCCGTTGGCGGTTGGGTGCAAACCAGCGGCCAAGCGCCCTGGGAATGCGGATCCAGATCAATCATGGCGCTGCGAAGACCACTTAATGTCCCGGCATGCGCCAGCAACAGGGCCAGGGTCGTTGTTCCCAGCCCGCCTGCTGTGGAATGCAGTGCCAGTGTGTGTCCATGCCCTGCCCTCATGGCCCATAGACCCAGGTACTCGCCGAGCCATTGGCTGGCCGAGGGCAAAACTGCCACCCTTGCCTTGGGAATTCTGCTGGCCAAGCTCCACACGATGGCCTCGCCATCTTCCAGACCGACCAGGACATCCACCGGCCGGCTCGTATTTTCGGCTAGTGCTGCCATGTCGCTGCCCCACAGCACCGGCCCAGAACCATCGGCGGGCAGCAGCTGCGGGTCGGTGCATTTGTTGATTCTCACCGCCGCGCCGACCGCGATCACTGCGCATCGCTCAATAATCCGTGCATCGTTGCTCACGATGGTGCAGATCGGTTCATCTTCCGCCGTGTGGTCAGCCGCTGCCGGCCTCCTGGTGCTGTTCGGAGGCGCCTGCGCGAAATCCAGTTCAGTCATCACGAATCGTTGGGTGTCCTTCAGCGGTTTAGCCGATGAGGACTCTGATAGCCATTTCATGCATCGAGCGTGGCATCTGCCTAATCATTTGCGTGCCGCTCGCCAACCAACTGGGGATATCGGCCGCTGGCACGGCACAATAGATCCATGAGTGCCATCGCTTTCCTTGCTGCCGATCCTGATGGCTATGCCCTGATCGATCTTCGCGACCAGTATTCTGGCAACTCGCTGCAGCCGGTCGTCTCGGTATCCCGGGATGATTTTGCCGGATTTGTTGCCGAAATCGAAGCACGGCATTCGCCCCGATGGGCCATGCTCCGCACCACCCCGTGGATGCAGCCACTTGTTTCTGCGGGTGTTCATCTGGCCAAGGCCTGCATTCTCTCCTTGGCCCAACGCATCTTGCACCGCTCGCCGCTGAGTGAGGAAAAGCTCGAAGACTTCGATCTTGAACGACCAGTTCAGGCTCACGAAAGGGCCAACCAGGATGCGCTCTTTGCCGCCCCGACCTCCGGCGAATCCCTTTCCGAGCTCGTAGCCATGTACGTTGCCCAGCGCAAGGCGTTGCCGCAGGATCCCAGCACCCGTCAGCGTCTGGAATTATTGATCCACGCCGAATCGGTAGGTGCGTTGATTGCCTGCGAGATGGAAGCGGCCGGTTTGTCGTGGGATGAAGCCGGACACCGCGCCCTGCTGCGCGAGCAATTGGGCGAACGCGTATCCGACTATGGACGGCCGCCGAAACTCGCGGCCAAGGCCCAGCAATTGGCCAAGGCATTAGGCAGTCCCGGGCTCAATCCGGATTCGCCGCAGGAGCTGTTGCGCGCCCTGCATAAGGCCGGTTTCGCGGTGAGCTCGGTGCGGGCCTGGGAACTGGAGCAGATCAAGCATCCATTGATTTCTGAGGTTCTTGAATACAAGAAACTCTCGCGTCTTGCCAGCACCCATGGTGATGCGTGGTTGGATCAATGGGTGAAAGGCGGCCGTTTCCATCCGCATTATGTGCTGGGAACGGTGACTTCAGGACGCTGGGCCGCTTCTGGTGGCGGGGCGCTCCAATTGCCGCATTCCATCCGGCAGGTCGTGCGCACCCGTCCCGGCTCGACGTTTGTGGTGGCCGACGGGAGGCAACTGGAACCTCGAATCCTGGCAGCTATTTCCAATGACCAGCAATTGCAAAAAGCAGGCCAGCAAGATGACCTGTACCAGTGGCTGCTCGATGCCCAGCTCGTGGCTTCCCGAGATGAGGCCAAGCTGGGCATGCTCTCGGTCATCTACGGCGGTGGCGGCGGTGCTTCAGGTGCAGTGGGTGCGGCCCTGACCCGCAGTTTTCCCACCGCCATGCGTTTTGTCGAACAGGCAGCTCTTGCCGGCGAGCAAGGTGAAGGCGTGCGCAGTTTCCTCGGCCGCGGCTGCCCGCCAGCCGATGAGCAGTGGCTGCAGGCGCAGAAAGCTACCAACGATGAAGCATCGCAGCGGGCTGCTGACGGCGCGGCGAGAGCCCGCGGCCGGTTCACCAGGAACTTTGTCGTACAGGCGACCGCCGCGGAGTGGGCTTTGGTGTGGATGGGCCACGCACGGCACCTGATCCATCAGGCCGGGTGGAGCCAGACCTGCCGCCAGGTGTTCTTTGTCCATGACGAAATCGTCTTTGAATGCCCCACCGAATTGGCTGGGCAACTGCAGGAGCTCATCCGGCATGCGGCCATGCTCGCCGGGCGTTCCCTGTTCGGCCAGGCCTCGCCGCGCTTCCCGGTCAGTGTTGCGATCTCCGGGAACTACGCGGATGCGAAGTAGCCGGCTTCAGGCCATGCGCAGTTCACGGCGGTTGTTCCACGGCTGGGTCCAACCCAGCTCGTTGAACAGCCTGTCCAGCACGATCGCGGTGAAGCCCCAGATGATCCGGTCGTCAAAATCGAAGGCCGGGGACTTGAACTTCTGATTGCCGCGCTGCACCACGCCGGTCAGGCGATTCCTCGGCTCCAGCAGGTGCGCCACCGGGGCGCGGAATACGCCGGCGCTTTCGGCCGGGTCAGCCGGATAGACCCTGGATTCGGTATGCCACCAGCCAATCACCGGGGTGACCAGGAAGTTCGAAACCGGCAATTCGGTTTCCCCCAAGGTGCCCAGGACCTCGATCCCGGAGGTGTCCACGCCAGTTTCCTCCCACGCCTCGCGCAAGGCGGCGTCGGCAACGCTCGAATCCTCCTGGTCGATCCCGCCTCCGGGGAAAGCGATCTGGCCCGCGTGCTTGCGCAGGGTCGCGGCGCGCTCCACGAACAGCACGTCCAGATCGCCGGCCCGGGAGTGCGGCTCCAGGGCCGCTTCGCCGGCAGCACCGAACAGGATCAGGACCGCGGCACGGCGCGCAGCACCGAGCTCGATATCGCTCATCACCCATTCGCTGGGCAGTTTCTGCGTTGCCCCGACCTGTGCCGTGTGGCGGGCAATTACTTTTTCCAGTTCCAAGCGCGCGCTCATGCGTCCAATCCGTATCCTTCAGCCCTCAGCTCGCGGCGGGTTGCGCCGGCGATCATTTTCGCCAGCAATTCTTCCCGTCCTGGTGCGAGCTCATACTTGAGCAACGCTGTGGCCTTGGCAGGTATTTCCTCGCCGATGCCGAACGAGGGGCAAAGCTTGGCGATGGCGCAGGCCCCGCAGGCAGGTTTGCGCGAGTGGCAGACGCGGCGGCCATGGAAGACCACGCGGTGGCTGAGCATCGTCCAGTCGCGTTTTTCGAACAGTTCCCCCACCGCGTGCTCGACCTTGACCGGATCGGTTTCATCGGTCCACCCAAAGCGGTTGGCCAGGCGCCCGAAGTGGGTGTCCACGGTGATTCCGGGAACACCGAAGGCATTTCCCAGCACGACGTTGGCGGTTTTGCGTCCCACCCCGGGAAGCTTCACCAGCTCTTCGAGCTTGGCTGGCACTTCTCCGTCAAAGCGTTCAACCAAGGCGGCGGATAGCCCGAGCAGGGAGTCCGTCTTGGCGCGGAAGAAACCGGTGGGGCGGATCAGCTGCTCAAGCTCGCCCCGTTCGGCTTGGCTCATTGCGTGGGCGTCCGGGAAACGGGCGAAGAGCGCTGGAGTGATGGCATTGACCCGCACGTCGGTGGTCTGCGCGGAGAGCACGGTGGCTACCAGCAGTTCGAAGGGGTTCTCGAAGTCCAGTTCGGGCACCGCGTAGGGGTAGGCCTTCGCCAGTTCCCGGTTGATCTTGCGTGCCCGGCGCTTCAGCCCCAGCTCGGTTTCGTTGTCCAATTTCTTCGCCACGCTTTAGATCGTGTCATGAGGGCGTGAAGTTTTCACCCTTGGACACCACCTTGGCGTGCTGTTCATCGCGTGCAGCTAACCGCTCGGCGCACAAATTACCCCATTTCCCCTTTCCCGGTGACACAAAGCACACCGGCCCTGCTGGAGGATGTAACTTTGATCACAGGGAAATATTTGTGACTACGCGGAAGGACGCGAACCCAGTGAGTGATTCGAAAACCTTGGATAACCTGTCGACCGAAACCCGTTCCTTTGCCCCGAGCAAGGACTTCAGCGATCAGGCCATCGCAACGCAGGCCCGCTACGACGCAGCCAAGGCAGACCGCTTGGGCTATTGGGCGGACCAGGCACGCCAGGTACTGACCTGGGACACCGATTTCACTGAAACCTTGGACTGGTCGCAGGCACCGGTGGCCAAGTGGTTCGTCGGCGGCAAGCTCAACGCGGCCTACAACGCGCTGGACCGCCATGTGGAAAACGGCCTGGGCGACCGCGTCGCCATCTACTTCGAAGGCGAGCCGGGCGATACCCGCACCTACACTTACGCGCAGCTGACCGAAGAGGTCAAGAAGGCCGCCAACGCTTTCGAATCCCTGGGCGTGGCCAAGGGCGACCGCGTGGCCGTCTACCTGCCAATGATCCCGGAAGCCGTCATCACCATGCTGGCCTGCGCCCGCATTGGCGCCATCCACTCGGTGGTCTTCGGCGGCTTCTCCGCCGACGCGCTGCGCAGCCGCATCGATGATGCGGACGCCAAGCTCGTGGTCACCGCCGATGGCACCTGGCGCCGCGGCAAGCCGTCCTCGCTGAAGCCGGCAGTCGATGCGGCGCTGGAAGCACCGGGCCACACCGTGGAAAACGTTCTGGTGGTCAAGCGCAACGGCGAGCCCACCGAATTCGGCGCACTGGACAAGTGGTGGGATGACGTCGTCGGCACCGCCGCCACCGAGCACACTGCGGTAGCCCACGACTCCGAGCACCCGTTGTTCGTGCTGTATACCTCGGGCACCACTGGCAAGCCCAAGGGCATTGTGCACACCACCGGCGGCTTCTTGGCCCAGGGCGCCGTGACCCACCGCGACACCTTCGATTTGCACCCGGAAACCGACGTGTACTGGTGCACCGCGGACATCGGCTGGGTGACCGGCCATTCCTACGTCACCTACGCGCCGCTGGTCAACGGCGCCACCCAGGTGATCTACGAGGGCACCCCGGATACCCCGCACCAGGGCCGCTGGTGGGAACTGGTGGAAAAGTACGGCGTCACCATCCTGTACACCGCGCCCACCGCAATCCGCACCTTCATGAAGTGGGGCCGCGAGATCCCCGATGGCTACGACCTGTCCTCGCTGCGCGTGCTGGGTTCGGTGGGCGAACCGATCAACCCGGAAGCATGGATGTGGTACCGCGATGCCATCGGCACCAACAACGGCAAGAACGGCGAGCGCAAGGAACACCCGGCCCCGATCGTGGACACCTGGTGGCAGACCGAAACCGGCGCGCACATGATCGCTCCGCTGCCGGGCGTCACCGCAACCAAGCCGGGTTCGGCCCAGGTGGCCGTGCCGGGCATCGCCATTGACGTGGTGGATGAAGCCGGCGAATCCGTGGCCGACGGCGAGGGCGGCTTCCTCGTCATCCGCGAGCCGTGGCCAGCGATGCTGCGCGGCATCTGGGGCGACATGGAACGCTACAAGGACACCTACTGGTCGCGGTTCGAGAACATGTACTTCGCTGGCGACGGTGCGAAGAAGGACGCCGATGGCGATATCTGGCTGCTGGGCCGCGTGGATGACGTGATGAACGTCTCCGGGCACCGCCTGTCCACCACCGAGATCGAGTCCTCGCTGGTCGCCCACCCATACGTGGCAGAGGCCGCCGTGGTGGGAGCGAAGGACGAGACCACCGGCGAGGCCGTGGTGGCCTTCGTGATCCTGCAAACCGAGCCGGCGGAAGGCGAGGATGTGGTGGCGACCCTGCGCAACCACGTGGGCAAGGACATCGGCCCGATCGCCAAGCCGAAGCATGTGCTGGTGGTTCCGGAACTGCCTAAGACCCGCTCGGGCAAGATCATGCGCCGCCTGCTCAAGGACGTGGCCGAGGGCCGCGAGGTCGGCGATGCCACCACGCTGTCCGATTCAACGGTGATGAGCCAGATCGCGCAGTCCATGGGCAAATAGCCTCAGCACGCCCCAGTGCAGCAAGCCGCCGTGGGGGGCCCCCCCCCGGGGGGGGGGCGCGCGGGGGGTGTGTGTTTGGCGGGGAGGGATTAGGGGGGGGGCTTAGGAGGGGTGTTTGTTTGTTTTTTTTTTTTATTGGATGCCAGACGAA
>NZ_JBIUWE010000001.1:0-163630 GCF_044743275.1 Glutamicibacter sp. NPDC087661 | reverse complement strand
GGGGCCCGCGCGCCCCGCACCCCCCCCGCGCGGCCCACATCCCCGGTCAGCCCCCGCCCCCGCCAACCATCCCCAAACTCCCCCCCCCCCCCCCGGCCCCCCCCCCCCCCGCCCCCCCCCCCCGGGGGGGGCCCCCCCACGGCGGCTTCTTGTATTACGGGGCCAAAGAATTCGGGCGGGAATTTCCCGGTTGTGTAATAGATTTGAGTTCATGACTGAGAACGCATCGAACACCATCTTGCTGCTCAACGGCCCCAACCTGAATCTGCTGGGCACCCGGGAGCCGGAAATCTATGGCCACGACACCCTGGCCGATGTTGAGCAGCTGGCCCGGGAAACCGCTGCGGCCCTCGGCTTCGAATTGCGCGCCTTGCAGTCCAACCATGAGGGTGTGCTCATCGACGCGATTCACGAGGCCCGCACTACCGCAGCCGGCATCATCATGAACCCCGGCGCATTCACCCATACCTCTGTGGCTATTGCCGATGCCATCAGCGGCGTGCAGTTGCCAGCCATCGAGGTGCACATCTCGAACGTGCACAAGCGTGAAGCGTTCCGCCACCATTCCTTCATCTCGCCGGTAGCCAGCTCGATCATCATCGGTGCGGGCGTGCACGGCTACAAGCTGGCGGTTCAGCAGCTCGCGCATTTGCTGGGCAAATAGCCGCAAGCCCTAGCCGGTGACGCAGTCGCCTGTTTTGATGCTGGTGCGCCGATCGCCGCCCAGCTCCATGGCGTTCTCGATCTCTTCGAGGCTCAGGGCGAAGCCGACCTCGTCATCGCTGCGCGACTTGGCGAAGATCAAGCCCACCGCGTCGCCGGATTCATCCAGCAGCGGTCCGCCGGAATTGCCCTGGGCTACTTCCGCGGTGAGCTGGTAGACAGAGATTCGAGATGGGTCCGCGCCATAGATATTGGCAATGGAGACGAAGGCACGGGAAGCGATCAAGGCTCCGCGGATCTGCTGCGGGCCGCCCGCTGGGTGCCCGACAAAGGTTGCCGAGTCGCCGCGCATCAGGTCATCAGCGGCGAGGTCGATAGGCTCTGCCTCCAGCCCTTCGACGTAAAGCAGCGCGATGTCGGCCTTGGGATCGAAATAAACAACCTTTCCGCGGTGAACTTCGTCACCGCCGACCTCCACGGTTGCCGCGCTCAATCCGGCGACCACGTGCGCGTTGGTCATGACCAGCTCGTGGTCGACAACGAAGCCTGAGCCGGTCAGGTTCACACCGCATTGCACCGCGGTACCGGAGATCTTGGCGGCCGATTGGGCAGCGGCCAGCTGCAGGTCGTTAGCTGCCCATTCGGTGTTGGCCGGCGCCTGGACCGGGGGCGCGAAAGGCTCCAGGAATGCGGGGAGGGTTTCGGCGATCACCTTGGAGCGTGCGGTGGAAATCGCGGCATCGACAAACTCGGGTGTCAGGCCACGAATCGAGTCGATCATCTTGGACTTGCTGATCTCCAGCGAAAGCCTTGGAATACCCATGCTTGAAGTGGAAAAGGCCAAGCCACCGATGATTGTGGCGGTAATGAACACCGACAGCACGCCACCGGCAATGCGGTCCGCGGCACGCAGGAAATCGACATTCATCCAGTGGCGGATGCGGGTTGCAATCACCCGTCCCAGAGCTTGCCCGAGAATGATCAGCACGGCTGCGGTAGCTATCATCAGGCCGACCCGCCACCAGGGGTTCGTGGCGAAGGTGGAAACCAGCGGGATGGCGAAGAATGCGGCGACGCCGCCGACAATCAGGCCGAGCATGTCGCCAATGGTCAGCAGAAAACCTCGACGAACTCCAACAACGAAAAACGTCAGCAAAACAGCGCAGATGACTACGTCGAGCCAGCTGAAAATTCCGAGCACCAAGACCCCAGTTCATTCATAAAGTTCGTATAGACCCAAGGTACCCTTAGAAGCTGATGGATTTCTGCGAGCAGATTCGCGAGTTTTAGTCGAATGTGCGTGATTTTCAACATTTTCTTGGTTAAACCACGTGTGGAAACTGTCACATTGTTACCGAATACGGCACAATGAAGTAAGCGCCTACTACTGTTGACAGGAGATTTAATGGATATCGAGGTACTGCGTCGCGCGCCACTGTTTGCGTCGCTTGGTGATGAAGTATTCGCCGCGCTAACCGAAGAATTGACCGAGGTTGATCTCTCCCGCGGCGCATCGGTGTTCCGTGAAGGCGATCAGGGTGACCGTCTGTACTTCATCGTTTCGGGCAAGATCAAGCTGGGTCGCACCTCTTCGGATGGTCGCGAGAACCTGATTGCTGTTCTTGGCCCAGGCGAACTGTTTGGCGAGATGGCATTGTTCGATCCACACCCACGCAACGCAACTGCAACCGCCGTGTCCGAGACCCGCTTGGCGGGCCTGAGCCACGAGAACATGCGCAAGGCTATCTTGAACTCCCCTGAGGTCTCGATCCAGCTGCTGCAGGCTCTGGCTGCACGTCTGCGTCGTACCAATGAGTCCCTGGCCGATCTGGTCTTCTCTGACGTTCCTGGCCGTGTTGCCAAGGCTCTGTTGGATCTGGCTGACCGCTTCGGTCGCCCAGCTACCGACGGCATCCTGGTTGCCCACGAACTGACTCAGGAAGAGCTGGCTCAGCTCGTTGGTGCTTCCCGCGAAACCGTGAACAAGGCTCTGGCCGAGTTCGTGCAGCGCGGCTGGCTGCGCCTGGAAGCACGCGCCGTCGTGATCCTGGATATCCAGCGTCTGCGCCAGCGCTCGCGCTAAACCGCAGTGATGCAAACAGGCCGGGAATCCTTCAAGGATTCCCGGCCTGCTTTGTTTAAGTTCTGCTCTCAGTGCCCGGCAGTAGTCTGCCATGGGCGGGAGGATTCAGCGCTCATGGAGCCAAGGACTTCCAGATAGTAAATGCCATCGCGCACCAGCAGGTCCGGATGCTTGAGATTCAACGAACGGGCCCGCGAAAGGTAGGCGACCACTCCATTGGCCTCCGCCATGGCTTCCAGGATCATTTCCACCGCCGGGTAGCTAATCTCCGAGAGCGCGAGGTTCACTGTGTTGGGTTGGCCAACGCTGTCCCCCAGCTCGCTGGTGCTGCGTTTGGCCAATATTTCCCCGGCGGCACACCAGCGCCCCCATTTGCCTTTGCCGCGCAGCAAGGCAGCCTCCTGGCGGTTGGGCACGGTGGCAGTGAAGTACCAGGTGTCGAAGCGGCGCAGGGCAAAGTTCGGGTTGAGCCAGTGGGATACCGGACGCAAAAGGTCTGTGCGCAAGCCCAGTCCGCGGCGGCGCAGGAATTCGTCGAAGGCCAGGTCCTGTCCGGCGATTGCTTCGCGGGCGGTCATCCAGTCTTCTGCATCGGTCATTTCGACCACGGATTGCTCATCGGTGCCGGCCAGCAGGATTCCGGTCTCTTCGAAAAGCTCGCGGATGGCGCAAACGATGTATGCCTGCGCCAACTGCTGGTCCAGCATGTCCATGCGCTTGGACCATTGGGACAGGCTCGGACCGAACCATTGGTAGGTGGCACGGTCGCTCGCCTCGTGGCTGCCGCCTGGAAAGGCCACGTTGCCCAGTGGGGAGCCCCCGGGGCGATAAGTCAGATAGGTCTCCACGCCGTGGGAAGAATCCCTCACAAGGCAGATGGAGGACGCGCGCCGCGGGGTGCGCGGCGTGCGCGAACCGAAAGAGAACCAGTTTTCGGCGGTGGCAATTTGATGCGGTGGCAAATCAAAGAGCCGGCGCACCATACCGCTGCGCGGCCCCGCCGGGAATGCCCGTCGGGACCGCGCAGCAGGAATCTGGCTTGAATTACTCAAATTCGGCGATGACCTCGACCTCGACAGGTGCATCCAGCGGCAGAACGGCAACGCCGACGGCCGAGCGTGCGTGCAAGCCTGCATCGCCGAGTACCTCGCCGAAGAACTCCGATGCCCCGTTGATGACGCCTGGCTGTCCGGTGAAGTCCGGTGCCGACGACACGAAACCGACAACCTTCACGATGCGCTTAATGCGATCTAGATCACCAATTTCGGCCTTGATGGCGGCTAGCGCGTTAAGCGCAGCGGTCTGCGCCTGGGCCTTCGCCTCCTCGGCCGAAACCTCGGCACCAACCTTTCCAACGGCTGTGAGTTCACCCTTAATCAGCGGAAGCTGGCCAGAGGTGTAGACATAGTTGCCGGTGGTAACGGCTGGCAGGTAGGCGGCTACCGGCTTTGCCACAGCTGGCAAGGCATGACCGAGCTCGGCCAGACGAGCCTCGACACGCGAGGAAGTAGCTTCTTGCATGGGATTTCTCCTTCAGTAAATGTTGTTGCTAGTTACGCTTTCGGACGCTTCATGTAGGCCACTGGAGATGAGCCGTTGGGGCCTGGAACCACGGTTACCAGCTCCCAGCCATCGTCACCCCACTGGTCCAAAATCTGCTTCGTAGCGTGAATCAAAAGCGGCAAAGTGGCGTATTCCCATTTAGTCATACTCGATACGTTAGCGCGTCCTTGTAAACTAGTGGGTATGGCAGCCAAGAAGTCCCCTTTTTTTGATACCGCTACCACCCTGGGAAAAGTCGTTGCATTCTTCGGAATCAGCGCCCTGTGTGGTGTGCTCGCAGCAGGCATGCTCGTGCCCATTGCAGCTATCGCAAAAACCGGTTTGACCACCGGTAACAACATCGTCAGCGCGCTCCCGAGCTCGTTTGAAAAGCTCCCCATCCCGGAGCCTTCCACGATCCTTGACGCTGATGGCAAGGCCATTGCGAACTTCTACCAGCAAAATCGCCAGCCTGTGAAGCTAGATGACATCTCGCCAAACATGCGCAAGGCGATCATCTCGGTGGAAGATGAGCGTTTCTACGAGCACAAGGGCATCGACCCCAAGGGCATCGCCCGTGCAGTAGTTGGCAACCTCACCTCTTCGAGCCGCTCTGGTGCTTCCACCCTGACCCAGCAGTACGTGAACAACCTGCTAGTGAATAACCAGGTGCTCACCGGTTCGGACGAATCCACTGTTTCCGGCCAGAAGGGCTACTCGGATAAGATCCGCGAGCTGAAGTACGCGGTGGCCATCGAGAAGGAAATGTCCAAGGACCAGATCCTGGAGGGCTACCTGAACCTGGTGCTCTTCTCGGGTCGCGAGTACGGCGTGCAGGCTGCCGCTCAGCACTTCTACTCAACCGATGCCAAGGACTTGAACGTGCAGCAGTCGGCCATGCTTGCCGGCATGGTCCAGCTGCCAAACGTCTACAACCCGATCAACAACCCTGAGCGATCCATCGACCGCCGCAACAAGG
This sequence comes from Glutamicibacter sp. NPDC087661, assembly GCF_044743275.1. Lineage (NCBI taxonomy): Bacteria > Bacillati > Actinomycetota > Actinomycetes > Micrococcales > Micrococcaceae > Glutamicibacter > Glutamicibacter sp. NPDC087661. The sequence goes on along the minus strand of NZ_JBIUWE010000001.1, from coordinate 158,363 downwards.
TGCTGGGCAACATGTACCGCACCGGCGCAATCACCAAGAAGGAATACGACAAGGCGGTGAAGTCGGACCTGGAACTGGATCCGCGCACGTCCCCTTCCGGTTGCACCGCGGCCAAGGAAAATGCCTACTTCTGCGACTACGTCACCAATCTGATCCTTTCCGATGACACCTATGGCAAGACCAAGGAAGATCGCGAAGGCCTGCTGTACCGTGGCGGCTTGACCGTCAAGACCACCCTGAACAGCAAGCTGAACAAGAAGGCCGCCAAGGACGCAGCGAAGGCTATCGATCCAAAGGCCAAGTCCAACACCGACATTTACTCCTCGATCGTTTCGGTCGAGCCGGGCACCGGCAAGATCCTGACCATGGCGCAGAACACCACCTACGGTCCGGAAGTCAAGAACTCGGGCGAGAACACCTATTACAACTTCGCTGTCGAGCGTTCCCTGGGTGGCGCTGGCGGGTTCCAGGGTGGTTCTACCATGAAGCCGTACACCACCTTGGGCTGGCTGTCCGAAGGCAACCGCATGTACGACAAGATCAATGCCAAGAAGCAGGTTTTCGTACCCGGCTCCAAGTGGCGGGCATCTTGCCTTCCCGGAGGAACGACAACTGTTGGTTCTAATTGGGAACCGAAGAATGCATCGCCTGGCTTCTACCGCTCGATGACCGTGGATACCGGCCTGTACTGGTCGATCAATACCGCGACCGTGCAGGAGGCCTACAAGACCGACCTGTGCACCATCGCCGATTACACCAAGAAGCTTGGCGTACTGGATCAGGGCGCCAAGGGCGGCCCTGCCCCGATCTCGCCTTCGAACCCTTCGTTCATCATCGGCTCGGCAGAAATCACCCCGCTGTCCCAGGCCGCCGCATTCGCTGCATTCGCCAACAAGGGCGAGTACTGCGAACCACGCGCCATCAACAGCGTGACCGACAAGGACGGCAACGAGTACAAGGTCAAGAAGGAATCCTGCTCCCAGGAAATCGACCCGACCTACGTTGCCGATCTGAACGGCACCCTGAAGAAGATCGCCACCAACCGCGTCTCCAAGGGCCGCGTCGACGGCCCAATCGCTGGCAAGACCGGTACCAACAACTACGCGTCCTCGACCTGGTTCGTCGGCTACACCACCGGAATTTCCACCGCCACCTGGGTCGGCCGACTCAAGGGCAAGGCCGGCGAAGAGAAGAACCAGATGCACGGCGCGATGGTCAACGACAAGAAGGCCCCTTGGATGGTCGATTCCTCGACCTTCGCCGCCCCGCTGTGGGTGGACTTCATGGAGGAGGCCGTGCACGAATACGAGCGGAACAACTTCGGTTCGGCCCGTCGCCAGCCGCCTCCGCCAAAGCCGAAGGAAGAAGACGATTCCAAGTCCGACTCGGATGAGAAGGACAATGACAAGGAAGAGTCGAAGGAAGATTCCAAGCCTAAGGAAGAATCCTCGCCGAAGCCCGACTCCGATAACAAGGGCAACGGAAACGGCAATGGAAACGGCAACGGCAAGAAGTCCGATGACTAGCTGAATATTCGAAAGGCCGCGTTCAACTTTGGTTGGACGCGGCCTTTCGGTTTAGATTGGCATAGGAGAACTCCACCAGAAGTTGCCTCCGGGCTTGAAAGGACGATGGCACAGAAGTCATGGTTGAACAGAATAATTTCGCTTCGGCATTACGTCATGCCAGCGGTACTGCGGCCCTTGCCGCCACCGGCGCTCTGGCCATCGGCGGAGCTCTGGTGGGCTATGGCATGCTGGAGGCCCAAAAGTTCGGGCTGCGCCACGAATCGCTTAAGGTCCTGCCCCGCGGATACGGCGACATCAAGGTCCTGCACCTTTCGGACATCCACATGGTTCCAGGGCAGGAAGCCAAAACCCAGTGGCTGCGCGGTCTGGCTGATCTGAAGCCCGACTTTGTCATCAACACCGGGGATAACCTCAGCCACCGCAAGGCCGTGCCGGCTTTGATCAAGGCGCTGGAACCGCTGATGGCTTTCCCTGGCGCCTTCGTTCCCGGGTCCAATTGCTACTACGCTCCGAAGCTGAAGAACCCGTTCAGGTATTTGGCTCCTTCCACCGGAACTCCCAACCCTGCCCCGCGGGACCAGTTGCCGTTCGAAGAAATGCACCGGGCCTTCGGCGGAGCCGGCTGGATCAACATGTCCAACCGTGCGCATTCCACGGTGCTCAATGGCCTGCGCCTGGATCTTACCGGCGTGGATGATCCGCACATCGACCGGGACCTCTTCGCTGGCTGGCCGCGTGGTTCCTCCTCAAGCAGCCAGGCGCCCCACGTGCGCATTGCGCTCACCCACGCGCCCTACCAGCGGGTTCTTGACCAATTCACCGAGGCGAAGGCTGATGTCATTTTCGCTGGCCACACCCACGGCGGCCAGGTGTGCATCCCGGGCTATGGCGCATTGGTCTCCAACTGCGATCTGCCTACGTGGCGCGCCCGCGGCCTGAGCGATTGGGAATACAACGGCAACACCGTTCCGTTGAATGTTTCCGCTGGCGTGGGCACCTCGCGCTTCGCTCCGATTCGCTTCGCCTGCCCGCCGGAAGCCATCATGGTTACCCTGGCTGCCCGCGACTAAGCCACGAAATTTCTTCGGGTAATCCCCGGTCAAGCACCTTCTTGGTGCTCGACCGGGGATTATTTGCCTCCAATGTGAAGCACTTCTTTCCAATAGTTGCCTATTGATTGAATTATCCCAACTACTGCCGGTAGTCTGTAACTCTGTCAAACTTCTGGATGAATGCGGGGTACCGTGGCTCAAGCTCAACAGGCCGGTTCGAAAGATCCGGTCCCGCTCTCCGCAACACTGAAACGGCTTGCTCCATTCGTCAAGCCGATCTTCCCCCGGCTCTTTTGCGGTTTCCTCTGCGCGCTCGGCGCCGGAATTGTCGCGCTGGCCATCCCCCAGGTGCTCGCCTGGCTGGTCAATGTCGTCCTGCATCGTGATGGGGCAGCCTCGGAGGTGTGGCTCTCTGTTGGCATCGTTGCCGCATTGGGCCTTGTCGAAGCCCTGCTGATCTTCCTGCGCCGCCAATTCGTGCTGAATCCCGCAGCAGGCCTTGAAGCGCAGATGCGCATCCGCTTCTACAAGCACCTGCAGCGCCTGCCCGTGGCGTTCCACGAACGCTGGGGCTCGGGGCAGCTTCTCTCCCGCTCCATGTCGGATCTCTCCTTGTTGCGCCGCTGGCTCGCGTTCGGCGCGATGATGCTGGTTGTTGAAACCGTCACCGTCATCACCGGGCTGGTGCTGATGTTCACCCATTCATGGATCCTGGGACTGCTCTACCTGCTGGGATCTATCCCGATTGCCATCAAGGCCTACCGTTTCCGCAACGACTACCGGGCCGCCAGCCGCCGCAGCCAGGACCAGGCTGGGGACCTGGCCACCGCGGTGGAAGAATCAGTGCACGGCATCCGCGTCATCAAGGCCTTCGGCCGCGGGCCGCATGTCTACGCGGGCTTCAGCGCCCAGGCAAAGTCCCTGCAGGAAACCGAAATAACCAAGGCCAAGACGCTGGCCAGCTTCCTGCTCACCGTCGTTGCGGTGCCTGAAACCATTCTGGGCATCGGCCTGCTGATCGGCATTGCCCAGGTCGCCAACGGCACGCTGAGCGTCGGCTCGCTGGTGGCCTACTTCGCCATCGCCGCGGTCATCGCCGGCCCCGTCGAGGGCATGGGAATGCTGCTGGGCATGACACTGAGCACCAAAACTGCGCTGGACCGCCACTTCGAGGTCATGGATTCAATCAATGACATCGATTCCCCCGCGCAGCCCCGGGTCCCTGCAGAACGCGATGGCAGCGTGAAGCTGGAGCATGTGCGCTTCGCCTACCCGGATACCGCCGGTACCCACCGGCCGATCCTGGCCGACATCAACTTGGAGATCCGTCCCGGGGAAACCATGGCCCTTGTCGGCATCACCGGTTCAGGCAAGTCCACCTTGCTGAACCTGGTTCCGCGCCTGCATGAAGCGACCGCCGGCGAGGTGCTCATCCACGGACAGGACGTCAAGGACTGGGACCTCCGGGAACTGCGAACCGAGATCGCTGTGGCTTTCGAGGACACCACCTTGTTCTCCACCTCCATCCGCGGCAACGTGCTGCTCGGCGCCCCGGAAAACCTGGATGAGCAGCAGCGCGAAGCCCTGCTCGCCGAGGCCCTGGACGTCGCCCAGGCGCAGTTTGCCTACGCGTTGCCCGAAGGGGTAGAGACCTTGATCGGCGAGGAAGGCCTGTCGCTATCGGGCGGGCAGCGCCAGCGCATCGCCTTGGCCCGCGCCATCGCGGCGCGCCCGAGCGTGCTGGTCCTCGACGATCCGCTGTCCGCCCTGGATGTGCGCACCGAGGAACTGGTCACCGAGAGGCTGCGCGAAGTCCTGGCCGGAACCACCACGCTGATCGTGGCCCACCGGCCCTCGACCGTGATGCTCGCCGACCGCGTGGCGCTGCTGCGCGATGGCCGCATCGACGCGGTGGGAAGCCATGCCCACCTGTTGAGCACCAATGAGCATTACCGATTCGTCATCGCCAGCCTGGATGACGAAGACCAGCCAGCCACCGTGGAGGTCTCCCGATGAGCAAGCCACTGGGCGTCGCCAATGAAGACGCCATCAAGCTCTCTGCCGCCGAGCGCAAGGTCGTGCGGCAACGTTCCTTCCGGTTGCTGGCCTCGCTGGCCGTGCCGCAGAAGAAGCTGTTCGTCCTCACCGTGGTGCTGGTGCTGTTCTCCAACGCGGCACGCGTGCTGCTTCCGGTGCTGATCGCCTTCTCGATCGACTGGACCCTGCCGCAGGTGCGCGAAGGCAACTGGGGCGCCCTGGGGATGACCGGGGCCGGATACATCGTGTGCGCCGTGCTCAGCGGCGTGCTGCTCTCCTGGTACATCACCAGTGCGGCGAAGATCTCCCAGGCGATGCTCCTGGATCTGCGCCAGCAGGTCTTCCGCCATACCCAGCGGCTGAGCCTCGAATTCCACGAGAACTACACCTCCGGGCGGATCATTTCCCGGCAGACCTCCGATCTGGAAACGCTGCGCGAGCTGCTCGATCAAGGCGTCTCGGAACTGGCCTCCTCCTGCGTGTTCGTGGTCTTCACCCTGGTCTCGATTTTCTTCCTCGACTGGCGCAGCGGCCTGGTGGTCTGCGTGGCCGTCCTTCCGGTAGCGATCCTCTTCTTCTGGTACCAGCGCCGCTCCGAGCTGCTCTACCGCGAATCCCGCGTGGTCTCGGCCAAGGTCATCTCCACCTTCGTGGAAACCATGACCGGCATCCGCGCGGTCAAGGCCTTCCGCCGCGAGGAAGCCAACGACGCGAACTACTCGGATCTCGCGGAGCAGTACCGGGTGAACTCGGTGCGTTCCTTCAACCTCTTCGGCGTCCTGCAGCCGGGACTGGTCCTGATCGGCAACCTGACGGTGGCGGCATTGCTGGCCTACGGCGGATTCCGCATCATCGACGGCACCATGCAGGTCGGTGCGATGGTGGCCATCCTGCTGGCCTCCAAGCGCCTGTTCCAGCCAGTCGAGCAGATCGCCGTGTTCTATTCCTCGCTGCAGTCGGCCACCGCCGCCTTGGAGAAGGTTTCGGGGCTGCTGGAGGAAGAACCGACGGTGCGCGAGCCTGCGGCCCCTCGCACCATCCGCAAGGTGGCCGGCGAGCTGGTCTTCAAGGATGCGGTCTTCGGCTACGGCGAGGGCCCGGTGATCATGGAGGAATTCGACCTGCGGATCCCGGCGGGCCAAACGGTGGCCGTGGTAGGCCAGACCGGTGCCGGCAAGTCCACGCTGGCCAAGCTCATTGCCCGCTTCTACGACCTGCGTTCGGGCACCTTGGAACTGGATTCGGTGCCGATCAACGAGCTGTCGAACAAGGAACTGCGCCAGCACGTGGTGATGGTCACCCAGGAGGCGTTCCTCTTCTCCGGATCGGTGGCCGAGAACATCGCGCTGGGCCGGCCGGGCGCCTCGCCGGAGGATATCGAGTCAGCCGCCCGTGCGGTCGGCGCCCACGAGTTCATCATGGATCTGCCTGAGGGCTACGGCACCGACGTGAACAAGCGAGGCGGACGGGTCTCGGCCGGCCAGCGCCAGCTGATTTCCTTTGCCCGCGCCTTCCTGGCCGATCCTGCGGTGCTGATCCTTGATGAGGCCACCAGCTCCCTGGATATCCCTTCGGAACGGGCAGTGCAGCGCGGACTGCAAACCCTGCTGGGCAACCGCACCGCGCTGATCATCGCGCACCGCCTGTCCACCGTGCAGATCGCGGACCGCGTGCTGGTGGTCCACGATGGCAAGATCACCGAGGACGGCACCCCAGCGCAGCTGATTGCCGATGAGGGGCGCTTCGCGGCCCTGCACAAGGCGTGGAAGGACTCGCTGGTCTGATCCCGTCCAGGACAGCGCAAAGCCCTCCGCAGATCACTTCGATCAGCGGAGGGCTTTGCCGTGCGTGGTTGTTCTTCGCCTGCGCCTAGGCGCTGAAGACCTGGCCGGTGAGCCGTTCATAGGCCTCGATGTAGCGGGCACGGGTCTTCTCGATGATTCCGGCTGGCAGCTGGGGCGGTTCTTCGCCCGAGTTCTTGTCCCAACCCGATTCGGCGGAGGTCAGCCAGTCGCGGACGAACTGCTTGTCGAAGCTGGCCTGCGCCTGGCCCGGCTTGTAGGATTCGGCATCCCAGAAGCGCGAGGAATCCGGGGTCAGTACCTCATCGCCCAGGGTGATCTCGCCGGTGGCCGGATCAGCTCCGAACTCCACCTTGGTATCGGCCAGGATGATGCCGCGCGCGCGGGCGATCTGCTCGGCCTGCTCGTACAGGGCCACGGTCTTCTCGCGCAGCGCCTCGGACACTTCGGCGCCAACGCGTTCCACGGTCTGCTCGAAGGAGATGTTCTCGTCGTGCTCCCCCACCTCGGCCTTGGCCGATGGGGTGAACAGCGCCGGTTCCAGGCGCGAGCCATCCACCAGTCCTGCCGGCAGTGGCAGCTCGCACACGGTTTGCGAGGCCTTGTACTCGGCCAGGCCCGATCCGGTCAGGTATCCGCGGGCGATGCACTCGATCGGGTACATCTCCAGCTTCTTGCACACCATCGCGCGTCCGGCCACCTCGGCTGGAACATCGGTGGAGATGACATGGTTGGCGAAGTCGCCCAGCTGCTCGAACCACCAGAGGCTGAGCTGGGTCAGCACCTTGCCCTTGTCCGGGATTTCGCTGGCCAGCACGAAGTCGTAGGCGCTGATGCGGTCGGAGGCCACCACGAGGACACGGTCGGTGCCTTCGAAGCTGGCGCCCGCAGGCACGTACAGGTCGCGTACCTTGCCCGAGTAGTAATGGTCCCAACCTTCTAGGTCGAGTACTTCGGTCTGGAATCCTGCCATGAGTTCTGTAGTCCTCTACTTGCTTTCGTTGGCGATGGCGATTTCGCCGCGTTCGGCCTTCAACGCAATGTCGGTGCGCGACTGGGCACCGTCCCAGCTGATCTCGGCAACCCCGGCGTACGCTGCGGCGCGGGCCGCGGCGAGGTCATCGCCCAGGCCCACCACGGCCAGAACGCGGCCACCGGAAACAATGATGTTCCCTTCAGCATCCGCGGAAGTTCCGGCATGCATCACGTGCACGCCGTCAATTCCGTTGGCTGCCTCCAGCCCGGAGATCACCGCTCCCTTGACCGGGGTGTCCGGGTAGTTCTCGGCGGCGATGACCACATCAACTGCGGTCTGCGCGGACCAGGTCAGCTGCTCGGCATCATCGAGCCGGCCCTTGGCGGCAGCCAGCAGCACACCGCCCAGCGGAGTCTTCAGCCGGGCAAGGACAGCCTGGGTTTCCGGGTCGCCGAAGCGGGCATTGAACTCGATGACGCGGATGCCGCGCTTGGTGATCGCCAAGCCGCAGTACAGCACGCCGGTGAACGGGGTGCCGCGCTTTTCCATTTCGCGCAGGGTCGGGTAGGCGACGCGGTCCATGACCTCGTCGACGAAGCTCTCCGGCAGCCATTCCAGCGGCGAGTAGGCACCCATGCCACCGGTGTTCGGGCCTTCGTCGTTATCGAAGATGCGCTTGAAGTCCTGTGCCGGGGCCAGCGGAACAGCATGCTTGCCATCGCAGATGACAAACAGTGAAACTTCTGGGCCATCGAGGAATTCTTCGATCACTACGGTCCCGCCGGCGGCAAAGCAGGCTTCTGCGTGCTCCAGCGCTTCGTCGCGATCGCCGGTGACCACGACGCCCTTGCCGGCGGCCAGGCCATCGTCCTTGACCACGTACGGCGCACCGAAGTCATCCAGCGCACTGGCGGCTTCCTCGCGGTTGGTGGCCACATGGGCCATGGCGGTGGGAACCTCAGCGGCAGCCATGACGTTCTTGGCAAAAGCCTTGGACGCTTCGAGCTGCGCGGCAGCCTGGGTCGGGCCGAAGACCGGGATCTGCGCTGCGATCAGCGCATCGGAAACACCGGAAGCCAGCGGCGCTTCGGGGCCGACGACCACCAGATCGCTGCCCAGTTCCCGGGCGAGCGCGACGACTGCGGCAGGATCCTGCGCATCGATCGCGTGGGTAGTGACGTCCTGTGCGATACCGGCGTTGCCGGGGGCGCAATGAACTTCGTTGACGTAGGGGTCTGCACTCAGTGCACGGACAATTGCATGCTCACGGCCGCCTGGGCCAATAACCAGTACCTTCACCCGGTCGAGTTTACCGGAGATCCAGCGGGTCAACCGCGTCTATGACGCACAGGCATTAGCCGCAGGCCCCGTCCATCTGGCCGCCCGCCTGGCACCGGGCCGCGGGGCGAATTCGGCGCCAGCAAGCCCAAAGCGCCCCCTGGAAGTCTTCGGCACAGCATCATGCCGGCATCCAACCGGCGCTGCGTTGGCTGAACTAGAGTTGGCATGGCTGGATTTCTCGGTTTTCCAGATCCACAGTAGATGCCCAGCGCACGCAAATATGACGTTTCTCCGTCATTGAGAGAAAGTGGAATCGACCCATGGCAATCAAACGGCGCGTTGATGAAACCGCTGGCCGAGCGGCCCTGCGCGAATGGTCCGGAACCACGCAGGGACAAGGAAAAATAGCCCGCCCGGTGCTCGCCACCGCGGTGCGCTTTTCGCTGGAGGAGCTGGCCTCCCGCGCCGAGGGCAACTCGGTCGAGGTACGCGTTCCGCCCTTCGGTGTGACTCAGTGCATAGCGGGTCCCCGGCACACCCGCGGAACACCTCCGAATGTAGTCGAAATGCCTGCTGAACTCTGGCTTTCCCTCGCTACTGGGCGTATCGGCTGGGCCGAGGCCTTGCAGACTGGGCAATTGCATGCTTCGGGACTTAGGGCAGACTTGTCAGCGCACCTACCACTTATTGAGTACCCTTAAGGGTATGGAGCAACACCCCGCTACCCCGTCTTCTGCCGATCAGAGTGTTGAAGTGCATATTCACTCGTCGCCCAAGTTCTGGCCGTTCATTTTGACTTTCGCGGTCCTTGGCGCGCTAGCCGGTCTCATCATTGGCCTGCTTGGCGAACCATCGCAGGATTACACCCGCACCTCGGCGTCCGGATTCTTCGCCATATTCGGTGCAGGCCTGGGCGTAGGCATCGGCGCATTGGCGTATGTGATTGTTGATCGCGTGACCTCACGCAAAACCACCAAGCATCTGGCAGTTCCTCTGGCCGAGGACACTGACTCCAGCGGACTACAAGGCTAGGCAGCTTTTCTCCTGAATTAGAAGAGCAGGCGGCCGCGCACCTGGCCGCCACCCACCACATTTTTGGTCGGTGTCGACCAACTGGAACATGAGAGAATAACCAACATGGCGCGTGGCGATGGATTCTTAAATCACGACCTGCTTCCAAACGAAAAGGGGCCGCAGGATGAATGCGGCGTTTTTGGCGTTTGGGCTCCTGGCGAAGAGGTCGCAAAACTCACCTATTACGGCCTGTATGCCCTGCAGCACCGCGGACAGGAATCCGCTGGTATTGCCACGAGCGACGGTGCGCGTATCAACGTCTACAAGGACATGGGCCTGGTCTCCCAGGTGTTCGACGAGAATACGCTGAACTCCATGGCCGGCCAGCTGGCTATCGGCCACTGCCGCTACTCGACCACCGGTGCCAGCCACTGGGCCAATGCGCAGCCGACCTTGGGCCCGACCCAGGCCGGTACCGTCGCCCTGGCCCACAACGGCAATCTGACCAACTCCGCTGATCTGGCCGATATGGTCTCCGCCAAGCAGCAGGCCGAAGGCGGCAAGGTCCGCGGCGAACTCGCCCAGGGCAACACCACCGACACCGCCTTGGTCACCGCCTTGCTGGCCGGTTCCGAAGGGCAGTCGCTGGAAGAAACCGCGCTGGAGCTGCTGCCGAAGATCGAAGGCGCCTTCTGCTTCGTCTTCATGAACGAGGACACCCTCTACGCAGCCCGCGACCCGCATGGTGTTCGCCCCCTGGTCCTGGGCCGGCTGGACCGAGGCTGGGTTGTTGCTTCGGAGCAGCCTGCACTGGCTACCGTTGGCGCCTCGTTCATCCGCGAAATCGAACCCGGCGAAATGATCGCCATCGACGAGAACGGCGTGCGTTCCACCCGCTTCGCCGAAGCCACCCCCAAGGGCTGCGTCTTCGAGTACGTCTACCTGGCTCGTCCCGATGCTGCCATTGCCGGCCGCTCGGTCTACGAATCCCGCGTGGAAATGGGCCGCCAGCTGGCCCGCGAGAACAGCGCGGACGCGGACATCGTGATCCCGGTTCCGGAGTCCGGCACCCCGGCCGCCATCGGCTACGCCGAGGAATCGGGCATTCCTTTCACCCACGGCTTCGTGAAGAACGCCTACGTGGGCCGTACCTTCATCCAGCCATCGCAGACCCTGCGCCAGCTGGGCATCAAGCTCAAGCTCAATGCGCTGGAAACCGTGCTGCGCGGCAAGCGCGTCGTGGTGGTGGATGATTCGATCGTCCGCGGCAACACCCAGCGCGCGGTGGTGCGCATGCTGCGCGAGGCCGGTGCCGCCGAGGTGCATGTGAAGATCTCCTCGCCTCCGGTCAAGTGGCCTTGCTTCTACGGCATCGACTTCGCCTCGCGTGCCGAGCTGATCGCCAACGGCGCTGCCGTGGCTGAGATCGCGACCTCCATCGGCGCGGACTCCTTGGCCTACATTTCCGAAGACGGCATGATCGAGGCGACCCGCCAGCCGCGCGAGCGCCTGTGCACCGCGTGCTTCACCGGCGAGTACCCGATCGCCTTGCCGAACGAGGAGCGCCGCGGCAAGAACCTGCTGGAGCGCAGCAACCAGGGTGGCTGCGAGCCGGGTCCTGATGCCGAGTTCGAAACCAACAGCTAATCCCCTCCACGATCCCAACCATCTCGTTGCAAAGGGCGCCGGAAATGCGGCGCCCAGAACAGAAAAGGAACCGACTGCCATGAGCGGCAATGATCAGCAGCCAACTTCCATCACCTATGCCGGTGCCGGCGTTGACGTTGAGGCCGGTGACCGTGCCGTTGAGTTGATGAAGGGCGCGATCAAGGCAACCCACACCGCGGGCGTTGTCGGAGGGGTCGGCGGCTTCGCCGGGCTCTTCGATGTATCGTTCCTGACCGGTTACAAGAAGCCGTACTTGGCTACCTCCACCGACGGGGTAGGCACCAAGGTTGCCATCGCCCAGAAGCTGGACATCCACGACACCATCGGCCAGGACCTGGTCGGCATGGTGGTCGACGATATTGTCGTGGTGGGCGCCAAGCCTCTGTTCATGACCGACTACATCGCCACCGGCAAGGTCGTCCCGGAGCGCATCGCGGATATCGTGCGCGGCATCGCGGAAGGCTGCAAGCTGGCCGGCACCGCGCTGGTTGGCGGCGAAACCGCGGAGCACCCGGGCCTGCTAGCCGAGGACGAATACGATGTTGCCGGTGCTGCTACCGGTGTCATCGAAGCTGACCAGCTGCTGGGCCCGGAGCGCGTGCGGGCCGGCGACGTCGTCATCGGCATGGCGTCCTCGGGCATCCACTCCAACGGCTACTCGCTGGTGCGCCGCGTCATCGCCCACGCCAAGTGGGAGCTGGAACGCGAAGTTGCAGAGTTCGGCAAGACCTTGGGCGAGGAACTGCTGGTTCCGACCCGCATCTACACCACCGCTTGCCTGGATCTGGTGGGCGAGCTGAACGACGGCGAGAACTTCGGCGTGCACGGCTTCAGCCACGTCACCGGTGGGGGCCTGGCTGCCAACCTGGCTCGCGTGCTGCCCCAGGGCCTGATGGCCCGTGTGGACCGCTCGACCTGGTCCCTGCCAGCAGTCTTCTCCACCATCGCCCAGCTGGGCAACGTGCCACAGCCTGACCTTGAGCGCACCCTGAACCTGGGTGTGGGCATGGTTGCTGTTGTTGATCCAGCTGTAGCTGATCGTGCCGTAGAGCTGCTGAACAAGGCTGGCATGGGAGCTTGGGTCATGGGCGGCGTCGAGAATATCGATCCAGCGGCAGCCGATGCCGGACTGGACTACGTCCAGGGAGCCAAGGGCGTTGACGGCGGCGCAGTGCTGCTGACCGGCAACTACGCCAAGTAGTACTCGCAGGATCCGCTTCCTTGCCGATGCGCCGCACTGATCCCAGTGCGGCGCATCGGTTCTTTAACGCCATCGCCATGCGAATGGGGATGCAGGGTTGACCGGAGCCCTCTTGCCCGGCTTCCAGGCGCCAGGCAATGCTGCCGGTGGTGCTGCACCAGTGCGAGCTTCCTGCCGGGCTGAGTGCCCAGAGCAGCATTTGGCACGCTTCATTGGTGTCCCTTGCGGGACGAAATACCGGCCTGCTAGTCCAGTTGCTTCAGGGCGTGCTCCAAAGGCACACGCCAGCGCCAGGTTGCTTTTTGTTCACCGCGGACGTGGCCGTTGGTAATCAGCGCCACCGGCAAATCCCGCTTGACGAAGTTCAACAGGATCTTGTACCCGCTCATCACTGCAAGGGAGGAGCCCAGCACCAAGAGCGATGTGGATTCCGCTTCCAGTGCCGCAATGCGTTCCTTGCGTTCAACCGGAACGTTCTCGCCGAAATACACCACATCAGGCTTCAGGGCCAGCGAGCCGCAGCTCAAGCAGGCCACCATGTTGAACCGGTCAACCAGATACTGGGGCAGCTCCACATCCCCATCGGGGTTCACCGCGCTGGGGTCGATTTCCACGGCTTCCAAATAGCCTTCGTTGGCCGCCTGCAGGCGCAGATCAAAGTCATTGCGGTTCTCGCTGTACCCGCAGTCCAGGCAGCGGACGATCGACAAGTCGCCATGGACCGGAATGACCCGTTTGGATCCGGCCTGCTGGTGCAGCCCGTCAACGTTCTGCGTAATGATTCCACTGAGTTTCCCGTGCTCTTCCCACTGCACCAAGCGCTGGTGAATGTGGTTAGGCTCGGCTTTGTCCATATGGCGCCAGCCGACGTAGCCACGGGCCCAATAGCGCTGCCGGGCTTCAGGACGGAATCGGAATTCTTGATAGGTCATCGGCCGGTGGCGCTGCAATGAACCGTTGGGTCCCCGGTAGTCGGGGATTCCGGAATCGGTAGAAACACCGGCTCCGGTGACCACCAGGACCCCGCCAGCGGAAAGCATTTGGCGCACCCCGGCACGCGCTTCAGCTTCCGGGGATTCAGGTGCCTGCTGCTCGACAATGCGCTGCATCGACCGGATGGCCGAATTATGCGCCATCTGGATGGATAGCTCTTCTGGAGTGCTCACGTTCCACCTAACAATTACTGGGCACGACAAAGGCCGCAACGACTAAAAGCTAATTTAGCTTAGTCGCTGCGGCTTGTCGCAAAATGTACTGAAGAGCTGTACCACTCAATGCTTAAGGTGTGGCACTCTGAGCCAAGGACTCCCGGCATCAGAAGACGAGGCTACTCGTCTTCGTCATCTCCCGAGTACTTCTTAGTCAGCTCGTCGTATTCCGAATATTCTTCGTCATACGATGAATCATTACGCTCAGTGTTCTGAGCATGATGATCGGACTGAACGCCCAACTCGCGTTCAAGTGCCGAAAGGTCAGTGGACGGCGAGTAGTACTTGATATCTCGCGCCTGACGCTGTGCTTTAGCCTTTTGACGGCCGCGCCCCATGGCGTGACCCCCTCTTTTCAGTAGAGTCGGGAGGTGGTCCACCTTGAAAAGATGAAGGCCCCCGAATATGTGATCAGTTCTTTCGTAATTAAAGGTTAACACGATTCACCGGCGAGCGCTGAATGCAACACCCTCCGAAACCGCTAGACTGTCGATTAGTCCAACGACTATGTATTGAGCCGGCGAGCGATCGCCCGACCCAACCACGAAGGAGCTCAACAGGTGGTGGAAAACAATCTGCCCGAGCCGCAGGCGGCTTTGCCGCCATTGCAGCCAGAACCGGAGAAGCCCAAGCGTCAAAGTGCCCAATGGGCCTTGATGATTGTCGCCGTTCTCGCACTGGCCGCGGCAGTGGTTTTCGTGGTGTTGAGACTAGTGGATCCCCCTGCTTCGCCAACTGCGAACAACGTGGAGCGCAACGAGAATCCAGGCCTCGACGGCATTGTTGCCACCGAGATGCCTCCAACCCAGTTGGAGCAAGGCGACTGCCTGCGCGGATTCAATTCACCACTGGATCCGCAGACGGTCGTAACCTGTGATTCCTCCCACAATGCCCAACTGATCGGCATCTTCCAGGTCACTGGCGAGGAGTACCCGGGAGCCAACGTGCTGCTCACCCAATCCGAAGACCTGTGCAAATCGGTGTCACTGGATCCTCGTGCAGGGCTGGACTCCACCTGGACCTATCACTTCTCGCGTCCCTCGGAGAGCACCTGGGGCCAGGGCGACCGCACCGTTTCGTGCTTCCTGAGCCTGTCCGAGGGCGACGTCCGCAACTCATTGCTGCCAGAGGGCTCTACGGATGGAGAATCGGAGAACTCCGAAGAGGAGCCGTCCAAGGCACAGGAGACCACCGACAGCTAAGTCTGCGTTCAGGAAAAATGGCGAGGGCATGAACGGGATTCCATCCGTTCACGCCCTCGCCATTGCCAGGCTCCTAGGCCTTCTTGGCAACTTTGAGCTTGTCGCCAACTTCGTCCAGGGTGACCCCTACAGTATCCCCGTCCTGCACCGTTCCAGCCAGGATCTCCTTGGCCAGCCGGTCTCCGATCTCGCGCTGCACCAGGCGGCGCAGCGGACGAGCGCCGTAGGCAGGATCGTAACCGGTCAGGGCCAGCCAATCGCTGGCGGCCTGATCCACCTCCAGGTTCAAGCGGCGGTCGGCCAAGCGCTGTGCGAGCAGGTCGATCTGCAGCTTGACGATGCTGCCCAGCTCTTCGATGCTCAATGGGTCGAAGAGGATGACCTCATCGAGACGGTTCAAGAACTCCGGCTTGAACGATGCATTGACCACGCTCATCACCGCTGACTTCTTGGCCTCGTCTTCCATGCTCTGGTCCACCAGGAACTGGGAACCCAGATTCGAGGTGAGGATCAGAATGGTATTCCTGAAGTCCACGGTGCGGCCTTGGCCATCGGTCAGCCGCCCGTCATCGAGCACCTGCAGCAGGATATCGAATACTTCCGGATGCGCCTTTTCCACCTCGTCCAGCAGAATCACCGAGTACGGGCGGCGGCGCACAGCTTCGGTCAGCTGCCCGCCCTCTTCATACCCTACGTAGCCCGGAGGGGCACCGACCAGGCGCGAAACCGCATGCTTCTCCGAGTATTCGGACATGTCGATCCGCACCATCGCCCGTGGATCATCGAAGAGGAAGTCAGCCAGGGACTTGGCCAACTCGGTCTTGCCGACACCGGTAGGACCCAGGAACAGGAAGGATCCGGTAGGCCGGTTCGGGTCGGCAATGCCGGCGCGGGTACGGCGAACGGCGTCAGAGACAGCGGCAATAGCCTGCTTCTGCCCCATCAGGCGCTGCCCGATGATTTCTTCCATATCCAGCAACTTCTGGCTTTCGCCCTGCAGCATGCGCCCGGCCGGAATACCGGTCCACGCCGAGATGACTTCTGCAATGTCATCCGCGGTGACTTCCTCGGCAACCATGGTGTGCGTATCGGCCTTATCGGCTTCGGCAGCTGCCGCCGCATCCAGTTCCTGCTGCAGCGTTGGGATCTCCCCGTAGAGCAGGCGAGAGGCCTGCTCCAGGTCGCCCTCGCGCTGGGCCTTGTCGGCCTGGCTGCGTAATTCGTCGAGCCTGACCTTCAGGTCGCCGACGCGGTTCAAGCCAGCCTTCTCGGCTTCCCACTGGGAGTTCAGCGCGTCCAGCTGTTCCTTCTTGTCGGCCATGTCCTTGCGCAGCGCATCCAGGCGTTCCACCGAAGCTGGATCCGTTTCATCGGACAGCGCCAGCTCCTCCATGGTCAGCCGGTCCACCTCGCGGCGCAGCTCATCGATTTCCTCCGGAGCCGAGTCGATCTCCATGCGCAGGCGGCTAGCGGCCTCATCGACCAGGTCGATGGCCTTGTCTGGCAGCTGGCGGCCGGAGATGTACCTGTTGGACAGCGTGGATGCTGCCACCAAGGCGGAGTCCGCAATGGAAACCTTGTGGTGCGCCTCGTAGCGCTCCTTCAACCCACGCAGGATGGCAATGGTGTCATCCACGCTGGGCTCACCGACATACACCTGTGCGAAGCGGCGTTCCAGGGCGGGATCCTTCTCGATGTTCTCGCGGTACTCGTCCAAGGTAGTAGCACCAATCAAGCGCAACTCGCCGCGGGCGAGCATTGGCTTGAGCATGTTCCCCGCGTCCATGGCGCCTTCGGAGGCTCCGGCGCCGACCACGGTGTGGATCTCGTCAATGAAGGTGACAATCTGGCCGTCCGAAGCCTTGATCTCTTCCAATACCGACTTCAGCCGCTCTTCGAATTCGCCACGGTACTTGGCGCCGGCGACCATGGCGCCCAGATCCAGCGAGATCAGGGTCTTGCCACGCAGGGATTCCGGCACGTCGCCCGCGATCATGCGCTGGGCAAGCCCCTCAACGACAGCGGTTTTGCCAACGCCTGGCTCGCCGATCAGCACCGGGTTGTTCTTGGTTCGGCGGGAGAGCACCTGGACCACGCGGCGGATCTCGCGGTCGCGGCCGATGACTGGATCCAGCTTGCCCGAGCGCGCCAGGGCGGTCATGTCGGTGCCGAACTTCTCCAGGGACTGGAAGGTGGCCTCCGGATCCGGATTATCGACCTTGCGGTCGCCGCGGATGGTGGGCAAGGTGCCCACCAGCAGTTCGCGGGTGGCCCCGAATTCGCGCAACGCGTCGCCGGCCTTGGTCTGGTCTGATGCCAAGGCGATAAGCAGGTGCTCGGTGGAGACGTAGGTGTCCCCCATTTCTGCGGCAGCCGCTTGGGCGTTGCTCACAACCTGCAGCACCTGTCGGGAGTACTGGGCTTGGGCCACTGAACTGCCGGAGCTGGAAGGCAATGCGTTGATGACAGCGCTTGCCTTGACCGAAAGCGCGTCGACATCCAATCCGGCGGTCTTCAGGAGGGCGACTGCGACGGAGTCGCGCTGGTCCAGCAAGGCCTTCAGCAGGTGCGCAGGTTCAATCTGCGGATTGCCTGCGGTTGAAGCGTTCATCCCGGAAGCCGAGAGGGCTTCTTGGCTCTTAGTGGTGAGTTTGGTGTCCACGCGCATCCTTTCTCTAATTGGGTGAACCCATAAACTTGAGTGTACTTAACTCAACTCTACTCGCACTCTTCGTATTCCAGCTAGAGCAAGATTTTCGAAAGATTTTCCATTTCACTTGCCCCAGAGGCAAAATACCTTGTCACTGACGATTTGCCGACTTAAGATAAGGCATGGCCAACCCGGATTCCAAAGACATTTTTTCACTGACCCACGATGATATGGTCCAAGTTTTCATCGATCAGCACCGGCAGATGCTGCTTTCCTGCACCGGCGGACTGAGTGAAGCCGAAGCCAGATTGAAGTTGGTTGAATCCAAGACCACGCTGCTCGGGCTGGTGAAACATGCGATCTTCGTGGAACGGGTCTGGTTCGGTGAAGCAGCCACCGGCCGGAGCCGTGCAGAGCTGGGCATTGCCTCTTCGCCCAGCAAATCATTCGACTTGGAGGCTTCCGACACCATCGATTCGATTCGGCACGAATATGCCCAAGCCATCGAACTGTCGCATCAAGCAGTCGAAGGCAAAACAGGAGATGACGTCTTCTCAGGCAACCGGCGTGGACCGCTGCCGCTGCGCTGGATCCAGCTGCATATGCTGCGTGAACTGGCACAGCATTGCGGACACGCAGATATCCTGCGTGAACAAATCCTGGCCGCGCGGAAATAGCGTGCCGCCCTCAACCGGTAGACTCCGGGCATGCCATTAGAACTCCACCCGCTTCCCGCTGAAGAATTCCATTCGTGGATGGCACGAAGTACCGCCGAGTACGTATCGGACCTTGTTGCCGCTGGCAGTTCCCAGCACAAGGCGCAGGAAGATGCAGACCGGGCCATGACCCGGGCCTTTCCCACCGGATTGCCAAGTTGCACCAATGCGGTATTCACCCTGGAGCATGGCATTTTCGGCGATGTGGGCTATGTCTGGATCGGCCACGACACCTCAGGCGATCCGGCTTCATGGTGGGTTTGGGACATAGTTGTCGACCCCGGGCACCGCGGCAAGGGGTTCGGACGCCAGGCCATGAATTTGGCCGAAGAATACGCCCGTGCCCACGGCGCACGTACCCTGGGGCTGAATGTGTTCGGATTCAACCAGAGCGCTCGCGGCCTCTATGAATCGCTTGGATATGAAACCACCAGCATCAAGATGCACAAGTCGCTCTAGCAGCGCCTAGTTCCTGCCCCTAGCCCACGTTGCTCCAAGCAAAGTGCATTCTTCGAATTGCTATTGACGCCTACCCAACTGCACAAAGACAAAGTACATTACAGATCATCATGACATCCACGGACCAAGATTTTTCCAGAAGCATCGCATCAGGATAAGCTGGTAGAACGTAAGGGAGTATTCATAATCGTTGAATCCGTCAATACGCAGGACTTCATGGTCCTGCCGGGTTTTGCGGCCAGCCCCGGGGTCGGTGAAGAGACTTACTCAGATGCGTTCGCGCGCTACTTACGAAAGCAGGAATCCCTATGGGAGTTTCCCCTATGATTTGGGGCATCACGATTGTCGTGATTCTCGCCCTTCTGGCCTTCGACTATTTCTTCCACATCCGCAAGGCCCACGTTCCATCGCTGCGTGAAGCAGCCATCTGGTCCAGCATCTATGTTGGATTGGCCCTCGTTTTCGGTGTGCTGGTGCTGGTCTTCGGCGGAATCGACATGGGTGCCGAGTACTTTGCCGGCTACATTACCGAGAAGGCCCTGTCGGTCGACAACCTGTTCGTCTTCCTGATTATCATCGCCAGCTTCCGCGTACCCCGCGAAGACCAGCAGAAAGTCCTACTCTTCGGCATCGTCTTCTCGCTGATCGCACGTACCGCCTTCATCTTTGTCGGCGCGGCGCTGATCAACCAGTTCGCTTGGGTCTTCTACCTGTTCGGCCTGATCCTGCTGTTGACCGCAGGCAACCTGCTGAAGAAGGATGACGAATCCGATGAGGCCAACAACTTCATCATCCGGATCGCCAAGAAGCTATTCCACACTACCGACAACTATGACGGCGACAAGCTGTTCACCAAGATCGATGGCAAGAAGGTCCTGACTCCGATGCTGCTGGTCATGGTGGCCATCGGCGGTACCGATATTCTCTTCGCTCTGGATTCCATCCCTGCGATCTTCGGACTCACCCAGAACGTCTACATCGTGTTCACGGCTACCGCCTTCTCGCTCATGGGACTGCGCCAGCTCTACTTCCTGCTCGACGGATTGCTGGACCGCTTGATCTACCTGTCCTACGGGTTGGCAGCAATCCTGGCATTCATCGGCGTGAAGCTGATCCTGCATGCACTGCACGAGAACAACTTGCCATTCATCAATGATGGTGAGCACGTGATGGTCATTGAAATCAGCACCGGCCTGTCGCTGAGCGTCATTATCGGTGTCCTGGTGCTGACAATTCTCGCTTCGCTGTTCAGCAAGGCAGGCAAGGCCCAGACTGCCATCGGCAACCTGCGCCGCCATGCCAACAGCTACAACGACCTGAGCTACACCTCGGACGCGGTCGAACGCGAACGCATCTACCGCGCCTTGGTGGAGGAAGAAGCGTATGTGAAAACCATGGAAAAGAAGTACCGCGACAAGGCCAAGGACGTGGACAAGATCCGTGTCGAGGTCGCCGAAGCGCACCGCCAGCACGATGAGTACCTCAAGAGCTGATCAGGTTCGTACATAAAGCGAATGGCTGCCAACCCCATCAAGGGTTGGCAGCCATTCGCTGTCTTGGCGCAGCCTAGCGGCGAACACCGCCGATGAAATAGTCCGAAGGCACAATGACCTTGCCCAGAGGCATCAGGGAAACCGGGATCATCTTCAAGTTTGCGATCCCCAGCGGGATGCCGATAATCGAAATGAACATCGGGATCGCGGTTACCACGTGCCCAACGGCAATCCAGATACCAGCAAAAATGATCCAGATGATGTTGCCCAGGGTGGAGAACGCGCCTACCGGGCCGTTGTCGACCACGGTGCGGCCAAACGGCCACAGCGCATAGCCGGCAATGCGGAACGAGGCGATGCCGAATGGAATGGTCACGATCAGCACGCAGCAGATGATGCCTGCCAACACGTAGCCCAAGGCCAGCCACAGGCCGCCGAAAAGCAGCCAAATAATGTTGAGAATACCGCGCACTAAATCAGTCATGGTTATATTCTCTGTCTTTTGCCTGTTTTACTCCATCGGGGATCCCCCCGATTTTCTTCTAGGGGTGTCCAATCCCCTACCGTTCGGCAAGCATCGAAGCAGCTTGCTCGGATAGGATTAATCATCATGAGCGAATCGAGCGAGCAGCAGCGCCCAGCCCACGGCACTGCCCCTAGGAACCCAGACCTTTTCCGTGCCGAGCCGGTATCCTTCGTGCGCCGCGGCAACCGCCTGCAGGGCCGCCGTGCCAGCGCCTGGGAGCGCAATGCCGATCAGTACGTCATTGAGCCGCCCCGCAAGATCGCCGACACTTCGGTTGCCGATGACTTCCAGCTCGATCCTGCCGAGGCTTTCGGACGCACCGCACCGCTGATCGTGGAGATCGGCACCGGCCTGGGCGAATGCATCGCCAACGCCGCCAAGGATGATCCCGAGCGCAACTACCTCGCCGTTGAGGTCTACCGTCCGGGCCTGGCCCAGCTGATGCTGAAGGTCGAGTCTTTCGGCATCACCAACGTCCGCGCAGTGCAGGCCAATGCCCCAGAGGTTCTGGATGTCATGCTGGACGAGAACAGCGCCGATGAGATCTGGATCTTCTTCTCAGATCCATGGCACAAGCCGCGCCACCATAAGCGTCGCCTGATCAAGGCCTCGTTCCTGGACAAGGTCTCCCGCGTGCTCAAGCCGGGAGGCACCCTGCGCTTGGCCACCGACTGGTCCAACTACGCCGAGCAAATGCGCGAAGTCCTCGAAGCCCATCCGGACTTCGAGAACCAGCATCATGGCAATCTGTCCGGCACTGAGAGCAACCTGACCAAGGTGCGCCGCGAGGGCATGGAAGGCTTCGACCCCGAGCCAGAATTCACCGATGCCCAGGGTGGCTGGGCCCCGCGTTTCGAGCGCCGGATCCTGACCAGCTTCGAAGGCAAGGCGCTCAAGGCTGGTCGTCTGGTCTTCGATCTGGCGTACACCCGCATCGGCTAGTCGCCGAAATAAAGCATTGAAGAGGCCATGGAATCCATAGGATGGATTCCATGGCCTCTTCTTCTGCGCAAAGTCTGCACTACGCCCAAGCTCCGAGAATGGACTATGCCGGGGTGCGGCTAGAACAATTGTCAATGGACCACGCCCCGGATCTGATCCAGCTCGCAGCCAACGGCCAGTTGGATGAAGCGTGGTTTGCCACCACTCCATCGGCCGAATCCATGCGCTTGGATATCCAGCGCCGCTTGGCATTGCAGGAAACTGGCGAGATGGCTCCCTTTGCGATCATCGACCTGTCCACCGGCAAAGCGGTGGGGGCCACGACTTACTTGAATATCGACGCGGCAAATCACCGCGTGGAAATCGGCTCAACGTTCCTGGCCATGCCAGCCCAAGGCACCGGGATCAATCCAGCTGCCAAGTTCATGCTGCTGCGCCGGGCTTTCGAGGAACTGGATTGCTATTCAGTGGCTTTCTGCACGCACTGGCACAATGCCGCTTCACGCGCCGCGATTGCACGGCTCGGCGCCAAGCAGGATGGCGTGCTGCGCAATCACAAATATGATCCAAAGAGCGGCACCCTGCGCGATACGGTGATGTTCTCAATACTCCCGCACGAATGGCCTGCCGTGCGCACCCAATTGGAAGCGCGCTTGGCCCGGCACGGACGGATCTAGCGTCCGATAGCGCGGCGTGCGGTAAACAGCGTCACGGTCGGTTCACGGCGTTCAGGGCGCATGCCCCTAGCCAACGAAACGATGTCGCCTCCAGCGGTGCCCGCAGCGAAGATGCGAGATTGGCCCTGGCGTACGGCGGAAAGTTCTTGGCGAAGCCCATTGACTTCGGTTTGCAGATAGGCGACTTGATCTTGCAGGTCCAGGATGCGCTTGATGCCCTCGAGCGAGACGCCTTCCTTGCTCAGGGCCTGCACCTGGCGCAACAGTGATACGTCGCGCTGCGAGTAGCGGCGTTGCTTTCCGCTCTGGCGGCTGGGCGAAACCAAACCAATGCGGTCATACTGGCGCAGCGTCTGCGGATGCATGTCTGCAAGTTGCGCGGCGACGGAAATGACGAAGACAGGTCGCAGGTACTCCCCGTTCACGTTGCTTCTACCACCTTTCTGCAAGGACCTTGGATTCGGTCCCTATTGCCTTCGAGTCTATCTTCCCTGCCCAGCCAATTCGATGACGGGGCAGGGAAGACAGCCTATTGGGTTCAGAGCTTGGCTTTGGCAGCCAAATCCACTCGTGGATCCTCGCCCTCGGTGGCTGATGCGAAGTCCTCCACGGCCTTCTTTGCAGCATCCGAGAGGTTCTGCGGAATCGCGACATCCAGGACGATCAGCAGATCGCCGGTGGCCTTGGAGGTCTTCACGCCGCGGCCCTTCAGACGCAAGGTGCGCCCGGAGTTGGATCCAGCGGGAACCTTCACCGCAACGGAATCCCCGTCCAGGGTCGGTACGTGGATCTTTGCTCCAAGCACCGCTTCAGCGAAGGTCACCGGCACGTGGATGCGGATGTTGTTCTCTTCGCGCTTGAAGAACGGGTGCTCGCTGACCTTGACCTTGACCAGCAGGTCGCCGTTGCCGGCAGCACCAGGCTGGCCCTTGCCGCGCACGCGCACCGACTGGCCATCCTTGATGCCCGCCGGTATGCGCACGTCAATGACCTCGCCATTCTGCTCGCGCAGGCCAATGGTGGTGCCCTTAATTGATCCGGAGAAGGAAATCGTGGTGCTCGCCGTGCGGTCAGCACCCTTGCGCGGTGGTGCGCTCTGGCCGAAGCCGCCGCCACCGAAACCGCCGCCACCACCGAAGAGGTCGGAGAAGTCCGGCTGCCCGCCGCGGCCACGTGGGCCCGCTCCGCCGCCTCCGAAGAGGTTGGAGAAGATGTCCTCGAAGCCGGCTTGCCCGCCGGGGCCGCCCGGTCCGCCACCAGCAGAGAATCGCGCTCCGCCGCCCATGGCGCGGATCGCGTCGTACTGCTCGCGCTCTTCCTTGTCCGAAAGCACCGAGTTGGCTTCGGAGATGTCCTTGAATTTCTTTTCAGCGGCCGCATCACCCTGGTTGGTATCCGGGTGGTACTTGCGCGCAAGCTTGCGGTACGCCTTCTTGATGTCCGCCTCGCTGGCGTCCTTGGAGACGCCCAGAATGGCGTAAAAGTCTTTTTCGATCCAGTCCTGACTTGCCATCAGGGCCCCATCCTTTCAGTGCCAATTCGACACTGCCCACTGTCGAAGACTCGGCAGTGGGCAGTATCGATTGTGCTATTCGTGGCTATTCGCCGGTTGCTACCAGCACCTGAGCTGCACGCAGGATGATGGTTCCCTTGCGGTAACCGGTGCGCAGCACCTGTCCCACGTGGTCGGCTGGAATCTCGTCAACAGCCTGGCGAAGCAGGGCTTCGTGGATGTTCGGGTCGAATTCCACGCCGGCCTCGTTGATGCGCTCCAGGCCATGCTGAGCCAGAATTCCATCCAGCTTGTTGGCGATCGATGCGAACGGGCCGTCGGCGAGGTCGCCGTGGGCTCGCGCCGCATCGATGTCGTCAAGCACCGGAAGCAGGGTGTTGAGCACGGACTGCACGGCGTTTTCACGCGCTACGGCCCGGTCGCGTTCCACGCGCTTGCGGTAGTTGACGTATTCGGCCTGCAGGCGCAGCAGGTCGTTGCGCAGTTCGGTTTCCACCGCACCGGCCTCTTCCGGCTGCGCCGAATCGGCTTCAGCGCCAGCAGCAGCTTCGTTCAGGATCGCCTCGGCCTGACCCAGGGCGTCAGCGGTTGGCTGCTCGTTGGCGGCCTCTGGCTGGTTCTCCGGCTCCTGGCCGGAGTTCTCGTTCTGGTCCTTTGCCTCGGACATATTCCTAAACTCCTTACTTCTTGTCGGCTTCGTCTTCGTCGATGACCTCGGCGTCGACGATGTCTTCATCAGCGTTCGGTGCCTGCTCGCCCTCAGGAGCCTGGGCGCCCTCGGCCTGCGCGTTGGCGTAGATTGCCTCGCCCAGCTTGGTCTGCGATGCCTGCAGCTTCTCGAACGCGGCCTTGACCTCGTCGTCGTTGTCCTGCTTCTCCAGGGCAGCCTTCAGGGCGTCGACGTCAGCCTGGACCTCGGTCTTGACCTCTTCAGGCAGCTTGTCTTCGTTGTCCTTGATCAGCTTGTCTACGGAGTAGGCAGCCTGCTCAGCGGCGTTACGGGTCTCAGCGGCCTCGCGGCGTGCCTTGTCTTCTTCGGCGTGTGCTTCAGCTTCCTGGACCATGCGCTCGATGTCTTCCTTGGACAGCGAGGAACCACCGGTGATGGTCATCGACTGCTCGGTGCCGGTGCCCTTGTCCTTGGCGGATACGTGCACGATGCCGTTGGCGTCGATGTCGAAGGTGACCTCAACCTGCGGGATGCCGCGAGGAGCCGGTGCGATACCGGTCAGCTCGAAGGTGCCCAGCGCCTTGTTGTCGCGGGTGAACTCGCGCTCGCCCTGGAAGACCTGGATGGATACCGAAGGCTGGTTGTCCTCGGCGGTGGTGAAGGTCTCCGAACGCTTGGTCGGGATCGCGGTGTTGCGCTCGATCAGCTTGGTCATCACGCCGCCCTTGGTCTCGATACCCAAGGACAGTGGGGTGACGTCGATGAGCAGAACGTCCTTGCGCTCGCCCTTCAGCACGCCTGCCTGCAGCGCTGCGCCCACGGCGACAACCTCATCTGGGTTCACGCCCTTGTTCGCTTCCTTGCCGGCCAGGTCCTTGACCAGTTCGGCAACGGCTGGCATGCGGGTGGAACCGCCAACCAGGATCACGTGGGCGATGTCCGAAACCTTGACGCCTGCCTCGGCGATGACGTCGTTGAATGGCTTGCGGGTGCGCTCCAGCAGGTCCTTGGTCAGGTCCTGGAACTTGGCACGCGAGAGGTGCTCGTCCAGGTGCACTGGGCCTTCCGGGGTCACCGAGAGGTACTGCAGCGAGATGTTGGTGCTGGTAGCCGAGGACAGTTCCTTCTTGGCCTGCTCAGCAGATTCCTTCAGGCGCTGCAGCGCGATCTTGTCCTTGGACAGGTCCGCGCCCTTGGCCTTGGCCTGGGCCAGCAGCCAATCCACGATGCGCTGATCCCAGTCGTCGCCGCCCAGGCGGTTATCGCCTGCGGTAGAGCGGACCTGGATGGTCGAGAAGCCGTCGTCGTCCTTGCCGACTTCCAGCAGGGAAACGTCGAAGGTGCCGCCACCGAGGTCGAAGACCAGGATGAGCTCGTCTTCCTGGCCCTTTTCCAGGCCGTAAGCCAGCGCAGCTGCGGTTGGCTCGTTGACGATGCGCAGGACGTTCAGGCCGGCGATCTCGCCAGCTTCCTTGGTGGCCTGGCGCTCTGCGTCGTTGAAGTATGCAGGAACGGTGATCACCGCGTCGGTGACCTTCTCGCCCAGGTACGACTCAGCGTCGTTCTTCAGCTTCATCAGGGTACGAGCCGAGATTTCCTGAGCGGTGTACTTCTTCTCGTCAACGTCAATGGTCCAGTCGGTACCCATGTGACGCTTGACCGATGCGATGGTGCGGTCGATGTTGTTGACGGCCTGGCGCTTGGCGATATCGCCAACCAGGACTTCGCCGCTCTTCGAGAAAGCAACGATCGACGGGGTAGTGCGGTTGCCTTCCGCGTTTGCGATAACGGTTGGCTCACCACCTTCGAGCACGGAAACGACGGAGTTGGTGGTTCCTAGGTCGATACCTACGGCACGCGACATAATGGCTCTCCTTTGCCTTGGTTGAAAGTACTAACGCTGAGGACATTTATCCTCATTGAGCGTTCTGCACTCAAGTTTACTCAGCCGCTTTCGGCTGTCAAATCAACTTGAGCGAAGGTGACTCAACTTTGCGTTCTGCTCATTTCAACTGCGGTGGTGAGAGAATAATTCCCGTCCTGAAAAAATTTTTCATTCATCCGCTTTCAACGCGTCCAGCGGGCGGGAAAAGCGGCAGCTAGGAGCCACCTCATGGAAACGAAGCGCAAGTTCCAGGATCTGCCACCGGGCGGAAAGATCGCGGTCGCCTTTGCGGCAATTGCCGAGCTGACCTTGATGGTTGCGGCACTGCGGGATTTGTACAAGCGCCCCGCCGAACAGGTCAAGGGTCCAAAGCCGGCATGGGCAGCGGCCAGCATGGTCAATTTCCTTGGCCCCATCGCCTATTTTGCTTTTGGACGCCGCAAGTAATCCCTTGGCATTCCATAGCCACTGGAAAACAAGCCGTCCTCGGTCATTCGAGGACGGCTTGTTCGCTTTCAGCGAGTTCCGGTTAGCCCATCAGGCTAATTCCCCGGGCAGCCAGAACGCCAAACGCGGTGCCCCACAAGATAATCGAGATGATCTGCCAGATGATCACCTTCTGCTTATTAGCACCGAAGGAGACCAAGGCAGCCGAGGTCACCTGCGAAGGCAGGATGGTCTGTCCCAGAAGGCTCACCCCGGCAATGCCGTATTTATCGAAAGCTCGGCGCAGCTTCTCGAACTTGCGTTCCTTCTTCTCCGAGTCTTTGCCCTTGCGAACCTTGTTGCGCACGGCGTGGGCGCTGTTGACGAACAACAGCATGGAAATCACGTTGCCGATCACGGCGGTGGCGATGGCAGCAACCACCGGAACACCGATGACCACGCCAATGGCCGAACCAAAGTAGGACTCGATCAGCGGAATGGCAGCTAGCAAGGCAACCGCCAAGAATTGCAGTGGCTCCGGGAAGGACGCGGCGAAATTCTGCAGGGATTCAATCATGGCTGGTGCTCCTGAAGCGGTGAAGGTTAATCGGCGGCTCGTTGCTTCAATCCTATGTATCGCCTAGTCGAAACGTGATCAATCAGCGGAGCTAAACTTTTGACGCGCAATTTCCCGGGTTTAACGCAAAACTCCCCCGCATCCATTGGGATGGATGCGAGGGAGTACTCCGCAAGGATTAGTGCCAGCGCCTAGTTGCCACGACCAGCTGGGCTCGATGCGCGACGCGGGCCACGCGAACGGCCACCGGTTGCACCGCCAGCGGCATTGCGGCCGCCGGTTCGCGGTGAGCGCGAAGGGCTCGACGGGCGTTCAGCGTTGGCACCTCGTGCGCCGCGGGCTGGACGGTCGGAGTTCGCACCGCGGGCGCTGCGCGCTGGACGCTCGCCCTGGCTAGCGCCGTCACGTTCCGCACGGCGGCGTTCGCCGCCACGGCCCTGGGCTTCGGCAGCTGGCTTGGCGCCACGCGCCGGGCGCTGGCCGCGGCCACCGCGGCCGGCACCTTCACCGGCAGGCTTGCTCTTGGCAGGATTGCGCTTCTGCTGAACCGGAGCAACGTAGGCAACCGGCTCGGCAACTTCGCCGACGACCTTGGCCACAACCGGAGAATTCAGGTTGACCTTTTCGAAAGGCACCTTCAGTCCGGCCTGCTTCAGCAAAGTCGAAACGTCGCCCTGCTGATCAGGGGTGCAGATGGTCACTACAGTTCCATCCGAACCCGCACGTGCGGTACGGCCGGAGCGGTGGGTGTAGGCCTTGTGCTCTGCTGGTGGATCAACGTGGACAACCAGCTCCACACCATCAACGTGCACGCCACGAGCGGCAACGTCGGTGGCGACAAGAACCTTCGCCTCGCCTGAAGCAAAAGCAGCAAGGTTGCGGTCACGGGCATTCTGCGAGAGGTTACCGTGCAGGTCTACCGCCGGAACGCCAGCCTTGGACAGGGTGAGCGCCATCTTCTTGGCGTGGTGCTTGGTGCGCATGAACATGATGCGACGGGCAGTGCCCTGGGCTAGAACGCGGATCAGGTCCTTCTTATCATCGTTGCCGATGACGAAGACGTGGTGCTCCATGGTGTTCACAGCGGCCTTGGGTGCATCCACCGAGTGAATGGTCGGGTTGCTCAGGTAGCGCTTGACCACCTTGTCCACACCGTTGTCCAAGGTAGCGGAGAACAGCATGTGCTGGATGCCGGTTGGCATGCGGTCCATGATGCGGCGAACTACAGGCAGGAAGCCCATGTCGGCCATGTGGTCGGCTTCATCCAGCACGGAGATTTCCAGCTGGGACAGGTCCACGACCTTCTGCTTGATCAGGTCATCCAGGCGGCCCGGGCAGGCGATGACAATGTCCACGCCCTCGTTCATGGCCTTTTCCTGGCGGCTCTGGGCCACGCCACCGTAGATCACGGTGGTACGCAGGCCTGCGGCCTTTGCCAGGGGGTCAACGGTCTTGGCAATCTGGGTCGCCAGTTCACGGGTTGGAGCCATGATCAGCGCGCGTGG
Source organism: Glutamicibacter sp. NPDC087661 (assembly GCF_044743275.1). Classification (NCBI taxonomy): domain Bacteria; kingdom Bacillati; phylum Actinomycetota; class Actinomycetes; order Micrococcales; family Micrococcaceae; genus Glutamicibacter; species Glutamicibacter sp. NPDC087661. The sequence goes on along the minus strand of NZ_JBIUWE010000001.1, from coordinate 129,354 downwards.
GAAACGGGCCTTGCGGCGCTGTGGGCGATCTGCCAGCCGAGCTACCAGGGGCAGCGAGAAGGCCAAAGTCTTGCCGGAGCCGGTCTGGCCGCGGCCCAGGACGTCGCCGCCGGCCAAGGTCGACGGCAAGGTGGCTTCCTGGATCGGGAAAGCGGCTTCGATCCCGCTGGCAACAAGGACTTTCGACAGGTATTCGGGCACGCCGAGGGCGCTAAAAGTTACGGACATATTCAAACTTTCTCTCTGATTCGCACGCCTGCTTCAGGCGTTGGGTTTCGCCGAGCCAGGAGGAAGTCCGCAACATGCAAGGCCAAGGAAGGCCTGCTGCCAAAAGTGGACCGGCGGAGGTTTTCCGGGCGATTCACAGGAGGGAAATCTAAACTGTCGACGCATGCGCCACAGAATTTTCCGGTGACGCACAAGTATCCATACTACAGTGCGAAAGCGGGGCCCGTCTGTGAGCGGCTCCGCTTTGCACTGCCGCCCCGGGAGACGTTCACCACTAGGGCTCCCGGGACAGGCCGCCGCGCTGCCTAGTTCAGCTCGAATTCCTTCTTCGCCAATTTCGAGGGCCACCAGACCTTTGGTCCGATTTCTTCGACCAGCGCCGGCACCAGCAGGCTTCGCACGACGAAGGTATCCAAGAGCACCCCGAAGGCCACGATGAAGCCCAACTGGCCCAGGAACATGATTGGCACCACACCCAGTGCGGCGAAGGTAGCGGCAAGCACCACGCCGGCGGAGGTAATCACGCCGCCGGTGACCTTCAAGCCCACCCGCATGCCCTCACGGGTTCCGCGCTTCAAGGATTCCTCGCGCACACGGGTCATCAAGAAGATGTTGTAGTCAACGCCCAGCGCCACCAGGAAGACAAAGCCGAACAGCGGTACGGATGGATCGGCACCCACGTAGCCGAAGACATTGTTGAAGACCAGCGCACTGACACCCATCGCCGTGCCGTAGGACAGCACGGTGGTCAGGATCAGCAGCACCGGAGCCAGAATGGAACGCAGCAGCAGCATCAAGATCAGCAAAATGGCCAGGAGGGTAATCGGAATGATCTTGAACAGATCCGCGATGGCCGTCTCGTTGGTATCGAGCTGGGTCGCAGTGGTGCCGCCGACCAGCGCGTCGGCGTCGACCGCATGCAGCTGCTCGCGCAGCTCGACCACGGTCTGCTTGGCGGCATCCGAGTCCGCTGCATCGGCCAGCGTCACCGACATCAGGTTGCGGCCTTCGACGCTCATTGGCTCGGCCCCGCGGGCGGCCATGGCCGGTCCGCCGTCTTCAGCCTGCAAGTAGGCCGAATCCACGCCGGAGACATCAAGGGCCTTTTCCAGGGCCGTCTGCGCTTCGGCTTCATCGACAATCACCGTGGCCGGGGATCCCGTGCCGCCAGGGAAGTGCTCGCCCAGGGCGATCTGCCCGTCACGCGACTCCGAACCGCCTACCACCAGCTCGCTCTGCGGCACGCCATGGGCCTTGAGCTGGGTCATGCCCAGCGCTCCCACGGCGAGCACCAGAGCGGTGATGATCCAGATCGGGCGCGGATGGCTGGCAACGAACCGCGCAATGCGGCCCCACAGGCCTTCCTTCTCCTGGCCTTGGGCGTCCACGGCCACCGGCTTGGGCGGGAAGGGCCAGTAAGCGGCCCGTCCCAGCAAGCCGAGCACCGCCGGCAGGAACGTCAACGCGGCAACGATCGAGAAGATGATGCCCGAGGCGCCAATGGGTCCCAGTGCCTTATTGGAGTTCAGATCGGAGAACAGCAGGCACAGCAGGCCCACCGTCACGGTGCCGCCCGAAGCGACAATCGGTTCCAGCGAGCCTTTCCATGCGGAAGCCACGGCCTGCCACTTGTCCTGCCCGGCCATGAGCGCTTCCTTGTGCCTGGCCACGAACAGCAGCGAGTAGTCGGTAGCCGCGCCGATGACCAGGATGGACAAGATGCCCTGGGCCTGGCCGTCGAGCCGGATCCAGCCTTCGGATGCCATGAAGTACACCGCGACAATTGCCGCGCACAGCGCGACGACCGAGGTGAGCAGCACCGTGAAGGGAAGCAGGATCGAACGGTAGACCAGCAGCAGGATCACCAGCACAGCTGCCAGGGCCACGCCCAGCAGCACGCCGTCGATGCCGCCGAAGGCCTCGACCAGGTCGGCGCTGAAGCCTGCCGGCCCGGTGACGTAGGCGGTGGTGCCCTCGGGCTTCTCGGCGGCCAGGAGCGCCCGCAGCTCTTCGACTCCGGTATCGGCCTCCACCTCGCCGGAGACCGGAACGATGAATTCAGCGGCCTTGCCGTCCTCGGAGAGGAAGGGCCCGGTGATCTGCCCGTCCAGATGCGTGAAGTCCTTCAGCGCCTCGCCGACCCCTCCAGCAGTTTCCTTGCTGACCTCGCCATCGCTGGTGAGCAGGACCACCGCTGGGATTGCTTCGGTGGAGCGGAATTTGTTCTGCCATTCCAGGGCTTCGGTTGCTTCGGCGGTGGCCGGGAGGAAGGAGGTCTGGTCGTTGGTCTGGACCTCGGAAAGCTTGCCGAAGGTCGGGCCGCCGATTCCGGCTACACCCAGCCAGAGGATGATCAGCAGGGCGTAGATTCCTGCCCTGATGCCGATACCCTTCTTGTCCAATCGCTTCTTGCCCGATGGCTGGTCGGTTTTCGCTACATGCGCCACTGATCCGTCCTCACTCGTGATTGCTGGCGGTGGATCAAAGGGCGATCCGAATGCCATACTACAAGACTTACTTCCATCGTAGAAATACTTCCCAGGCTATTAAATGCTTTTCCGACTAGGATTGCGCCTATGAGCGCAAGAGAACAGCACAATTTGGTCATGCTCCTGCAGGAATTCGGCCAAGCCTCGGACCGCTACGTTGAGTCCACCGGAGCACTTTACGCAACGCACCGCACGGATATGAATGCGCTGTCAATCATCATGAAATACGAGCAGCGCAGCCTTCTGCCTTCCCCGCGCGACCTGAGCCGCGACCTGCAACTGAGTTCTCCGGCTACCACCGCCATGCTCGACCGCCTGGAAAAACTGGGAATGATCGAGCGCCAGCGCTCGGACCGGGATCGCCGTGTCATCCGCATCGCCATGACACCCAAAGCCCGCGGCAAGGGCATGGAAATGTTCATGCCGCTAGGTGCCAAAATGCGGGAAGTGATCAGCCACTACGACGAGCAGCAGCTGCAGGTCATAGCCCGCTTCATGGCAGAAGCCGTCGCCGGCGTGGACAGCGCGCGCGAAGAAGTCGTAACACAGCGAGCAACGAAACCAGCCAAGAGCGCGACGGACACTAGCCTTAAGCAGTGACCCTTTCACTCTGGATATCCCTTCTCAGCGCCTGCATCGTCATCAGCTTCACCCCCGGGGCCGGAGCCATCAATACGATGAGCAATTCGATGCGCCAAGGCTGGCGCGCTTCCATTTGGGGCGTGCTCGGGCAGCAGATCGCCTTGCTGATCCACGTGGTGATCGTTGCCGCCGGAGTCGGGCTGCTCGTGGCCAGCTCGCCGTTGCTATTCGCCATCATCCGCTACGCAGGCGCTGCCTATCTGGTGTACCTCGGTATCCGCATGCTGCTCTCCAAGCCGGAGGTCGCCTCCGACGGAACTAGCACCGGGCATCGCCTGACCCGCTGGTCCATGCTCAACCGGGGCATCCTGGTCAACCTGCTCAATCCGAAGGCCATCGTCTTCTTCCTGGCTTTCACCCCGCAGTTCATCCGCACCGATCAGCCGCTCCTGGCCCAATACGCCATCTTCATCGGCACGGTCATCGTGGTGGACATCGCGGTGATGTTCTTCTTCTTTGCCGGCACGGCCCGCACCTTCCAGCGCTTCACCGCGACCTACCGCGGCGCCAAGCTGCTGAACATCCTCTTCGGCGTACTGTTCATCCTGGTCGCCGCGCTCCTGCTGCTCATGCACTAGCATTTTCGCCCCGCTCTTGCCGCAGAACTCCTAGCCGTGAACCGATTCCCGGGCCAATTTCCGAATCGTTGCCGATTTGTTGCCGGGAAACGGGCGCGTAGCTATCGATCGAATCGCCTTGTGCCCATAGACTGATGCCATGTTCCGGATAATGATCGTGTGCACGGGAAATATTTGCCGTTCGCCTATGGCCGAGTACATGCTCAAGAATGCGCTCAAGGATGCCGAGGTCTCGCAGGTCGAGGTCATATCGCGAGCCATCACCGATGGTGAAGTCGGCAAGCGCATCGATGAGCGTGCTGCCAGTACTCTGCGCAGCCATGGACTTGATGCATCTGAGCACATTGCCGCCCAGATCGACTCGGACGAAATCGCCAAGATGGATCTCGTACTGGCGATGGACACCGACCACTTCGAGGAACTCGTTCCCGAATTGGCCGAAATCGATCCGAGCGAACGTCCGCAACTGCGGATGTTCCGTTCCTTTGATCCGGGAACCGCGAGCTCCCCGCACGACCAGCAGGGCATCTATGACCCCTGGTACGGTGATGCCGGAGACTTCCGCGAGACCTGGAAACTCATTTCTGCTTCCCTGCCTGCCCTTGTAGATTACGTGCGGAGTAACATCGCCTCTCGTGGAAACCGCTAGACCAACGCTGATTGCCATTGACGGGCGTTCCGGATCCGGCAAAAGCACCTTTGCAACAGACCTAGCGAAATACCTGGAAGCCACCGCCTCCGTAGCTATTTTGCGCCTTGAAGAGCTCTACCACGGTTGGGACGGGCTGCACCGGTCCTTCGATCTCTACCACCGGATCCTGCCTCAGCTCGCAGCAGGCAACACGATCACCTACCCCACCTGGGATTGGGCCGCGGGTGCCCTTGGCGCATCCAAGAACTTCACTCCGGCCGAGGTAGTGATCATCGAAGGCGTAGGAGCGATCCATTCCGACGCCCGAGAATTCCTCGATATCGGGATCTGGCTGGAAGCACCCGAAAGCTTCCGCCGCGACCGGGCGCTGGCACGCGATGGACAGGCCTACCGTCCGTACTGGCAGATGTGGGCCGAACAAGAGGAACGGTACCTGCTGGCCCATCAGCCGCACGCCGCAGCAACCCTGATCATTGATGCCGCTGGCGACCACGACCCCATCGAGATCTGGGCGCGTTCCTGCCGCTACCTGCCGGCCATGATGCGCCAGCTTTGCCTCCGCTCCAACCAGTCCCCCACTGCCCCAACCTTCCGCCAGAGCTACGAGGCGCCAGCCGATACGGCGTCACTCTTCGAGGAACTGGCCCGGTCCCTTCCGCATGCCGCACTACTGGAATCAACAAGCCATAAGCTCAGCGACCCGTTGGGACGCAACCGCTATTCGTTGATCGCGCTTTCGGCGGCAGAACAGCCCCCGGTACTGAGCGCCACCAGCCACGGCACCACCGTCAGCTTGCCCGGAGCGCAAGTACGGCTGGGCGAGGATTTCTTCCGCGCGCTGGCAGGCCTCTGGCCTGCCGGAACCACCGCTAAAGTCGGCTACCCGCTGCCGGCATGGGTGGGGTACCTCGGTTATGAGCTCAAGCGCGAGCTCGGCGCCGCGGATCTGCAGGCAGTGGTTGAACCCGGGCGGGTGCGCCCCGATGCCCAGTTCTTTGCGCCGGATACCGTGGTGGTCATTGACCATCAAGAAGGCCAGATGCATCTGCACAGCATTAGCGAACCGGCAGCAGCGCTGAGCATCCGGTTGGGCAATCCTCCAGAACTGCGCGCCCACCACCCGTTGCCTATCCCGCAGTTCAGCTGCGCGGATACCGAAGCCGGCTACAAGCAGAAGATACGCCAGGCCCAACGCGAGATCTATGAAGGCAACACCTACGAAGTTTGCCTGACTACCGAACTGACGGCCCATGCCGAACTGTTCGATCCGTTCGAGGCCTACTGCCGGATGCGCCGCTCCAGCCCTGCACCGTTTGCCCACTACCTGCGTTTCACTGATCTGCAAATCGCCAGCATTTCACCGGAACGGTTCCTCGCGCTGTCCAAGGACGGGCAGTTGCGGGCCGAGCCGATCAAGGGCACCCGGCCGCGTGGCGAAAATGAAGAATCAGATCTCGCGTTGAAGCATGATCTGGCCACCCATCCCAAGGACCGGGCCGAGAACATCATGATCGTTGACCTGTTGCGCAACGACCTGTCGCACCATGCGGTTCCCGGGTCGGTGAAGGTTGCCCGGCTGTGCGCGGTGGAAACCTACGCGACAGTGCACCAGATGGTCTCCACCATCGACGCCACGCTATCCTCCCCGCAGCTGGCCGCCGAAGCCCTGCGCGAAGCTTTCCCGCCGGGCTCCATGACCGGTGCACCGAAGCTGTCCACGATGAGCATCTTGGATGAGCTCGAAGAGCACCGTGCCCGCGGCCTGTACTCCGGGGCCGTGGGGTATCTGGGTGCTGATGGTGCCGCCGATTTCTCCGTGGTGATCCGAACCCTGGTGTGCGACCGGCTAGCTGACCAGTCATGGCGGTTGAGCCTGGGCCTTGGCGGGGCAATCACCGCTGATTCGGTGCCCGCTGAAGAGTGGGACGAGGTCATCACCAAATCCCGTGGCGTGCTTCAAGCGCTGGGCGCCAGCTTCCCGCAAGACACTCAAGCCAACTGAATTATTGCAAGGTGGCCGTCAAGCGAGCCACGTTGTCGATCCAGCGTTGCATGCGAGGACGGCGGCGCCACTGCGAGAGGGTGATTTCCGAGGAAATCCCGCGGTAGTGGTTCTGCACCTGATTAACCGCATCGACCATTTCCTTGCCCAGCAGCATCACGGAAATTTCCATGTTCAGGCTGAATGAGCGCATGTCCATATTCGAGGATCCCACCACGGCCACGTCGTTATCCACGGTGAAGCACTTGGTATGCAGCACCATCGGTGCCGGGTAGCGGTGAATGCGCACGCCGGCTTCCAGCAGCTGCTGGTAGTAGGACTGCTGCGCGTGGTGCACCAGGAACTGGTCGCCCTCTTCGCAAACATACAATTCCACTTCTACTCCGCGCTGGGCGGCAGTGGTGATGGCATAGAGCAGCGAATCGTCGGGAACGAAGTAGGGGCTGGTGATTTCCAGGCGTTCGGAGGCAGAATAGATCAGCGTATTGAACAGCCTGAGGTTGTTCTCGGTACCGTATCCGGGGCCGCTGGGCAGCAGCTGCGCCAGGGTGGAACCGGGACGTTCCTCATAGGCCAGCGGGTGGCGGGCCTCGGCCATGTCCATCAGCACTTCCTGGTCGTCGTCCTCCTGCCACCAGTCGGTAGCGAAAGTGACGTCGAGGCTGCGCACCAGCGGACCTTCGACCCGGAGCATCATTTCAACCCATTCGCGGCCCACCTTATGCGAGGACTCGCGCTTGTAGCCGGGTTCAATCAGGTTCTGGCTTCCGGTGAAGGCCACCTCGCCATCAACAACGAGGATCTTGCGGTGGTTGCGCAGATCCGGGCGGCGCCAACGACGGCCAATCAGGTCGATGGGCAGCATCGGGCGCCAGTTGATACCGGATTTCTTCAGCCGCTTCTTGAAATCCTTGTAGCCCTTGACGCGCAAGGTTCCCAGGTGGTCGAAGAGCAACCGGACGTGCACGCCGCGCTCCGCGGCCGCTTCCAGCGCATCGAGTACCGGTCCAACATAATCCGGGTCATCGCCCATGATGTAGAACTGGATGTGCACATAGCGGGTGGCGTTATCGATTTCCTTGCGCATGGCATCGAGCGAAGCCCGGTAATCGGAAATGACCTCTACCTGGTTGCCGCCTTCCAGCGGCATGGCACCAAGATTGCGGTTGAGCATGACTGCCGATTCGACCCATTCCTCCTGGGAATGGAATTCTTCGGGCAGCTGCATGTGGCTCGTGGCCTTCATGATTTCATCGTGCGCACGCCGCTGCTTTTCCAAGCGGCGGCGCGACAGGTGCGGATTGGCGAAAAGCCAGTATGCGACAAGTCCCACAACGGGCAGGAAGAAGATAGCCAATAGCCATGCCATGGCGGTGGTGGGGCGCCGGTTGCCCGGAACGATGCCGATCATGAAGTAGCGAACCGCTAGCTCTATTGCGACCAGCACGCTCCAGAGAACGCCGCCAATCTGCAAGAAGACTTCATTACTTGGCCACACTCGGGCACCCCCTTGGCTACACCCCGCGAATTCGGCATTATCGGCCTCTGATCTGCGATGTACAGGCCAAAATCCTTCGCTTAGCTTATCGAACATTGCCGGACTTGTCTGAATCTCCGCCTGCAGAAATCGCGCAGAAGACGCTGGGGTTCGATAATCTGTCTTTATGAGCTCACTTGTATTCTTGGATCCGGCCTATCCGGCTGGTCGTCTTGCAGACATCACTGCACCGCAACTTCTGGTCACAGCACAGGGAGTCACGCGAGGTGATGGCATCTTTGAATCGATGCTCTACACCAACCAGGCCGTACGCAAATTCGAAGCGCACCTGGCACGCTTGGCGACCTCGGCTGAAGTTGCCGACTTGGCCATTCCCGATGCGCGCAGCTGGTTTGCCGCGGTAGATACCGCTGTGGCCGATTTCGATGCCACCGGCGGCGCTGAAGAAGCGGTGGTCAAGCTGGTCGCCGCGCGCGGCGAGCACGACAATGATCCTGCCATTTGCTGGGTCACCGTGACCCCTGCCCCGGCTTTGGGCAGGGAACAGCGTGAAACCGGTGTGGATGTCCTGATGCTGGATCGCGGCTACGACTCGAAGCTGGCCGAACGTGCGCCATGGCTCATGATGGGCGCCAAGACCCTTTCCTATTCGATCAACATGGCCGCCCTGCGCTACGCGCACAAGCACGGCGCCCATGATGTCATTTTCACCTCCGCCGACGGGATCATCCTGGAAGCTCCGACCTCGACCGTGCTGGTAGCCCAGCGCGATGGCGAGACCAAGCGGCTGCTGACCCCGATGCTTGAAACCGGCATCCTGCCAGGCACCACGCAAAGCGCCATTTTCGACGCCGCGGCCCAGGATGGCTGGGAGCTGGGCTACGGCCCGTTGCGCCCGGAAGACCTGTACCAGGCCGATGGCGTGTGGCTGGTTTCCTCCATCCGCCTGCTGACCCCGGTGCGCACCATCGATGCCAAGCCGTTGCGCCTGGACGCTGAGCTCCATGAAGAGCTCAGCGCCCTGAGCGAAGCAATCCGCTAGGACCACACCAAGTTGTAGGTCCCTGCCAGCACGGCCGCAGCCATTGCGGCCGTGCCAAACAGGATCCCCGTGGCCAGCACCATGCCATCACGCCAGGTGAAGGTGGCCGTGCGAATCCATGTGCGCTTGGCCGTGCCAAACCCCTTGGCCTCCATCGTGGTGGCCAACCGTCCGGCGCGGCGAATCGCTTGCACCAGCAAGGCCAGCACCTGGCCGAGGGTTGCCTTGATGCGTTGGCCCACGGTGCCGAAGTTCCCGACACCGCGAGCGCGCCGGGCCAGCGTGAGCGTGGTGAATTCTTCCACCATCAACCCGAGTAGGCGCATGCCGGCCAAGGCCCCGAGCACAAACCGGTGGGGTACCTTCAGCTGCTGAGACAGCGCCCCGCCCAAATCGCTTGGATTCGTGGTGGCCAGCAGCAAGATGCACGGGATGGCCAGCGCGAAAGCGCGCAGTCCGGTGGCAATGCCCCCGGCCACCGATCCCTCGGTGATGCTGAAGGCGCCGAATTGGGCGTAGACCATGCCGCTATCCTGGCCCACCAAGGCGATGCCCCACGCCGCAAGGATTCCGGCAATCAGCAGTGGCCACGCGCGCTTGAGGAATTTCAGCGGGCTCAGCCCTGCCAGGGGGAAGAACACCACGGTCGCCACGATCACCACCAGCGCCGAAACCCAATCCAAGGTGGTGATCAACGGCAGTGTTGCCGCAGCCACCGCACCGAGCTTGGCCAGCGGATTGATCTTCGCCAACCAGCTATGCCCTACCGGCGCATCAAGCACCGGCCCCTGTCGCGGGGTACCAGCTTCCGGGGTGCCGGCAGTGAGCACCAGGTCCCTTGCTTTGAGCACCGAGGCAAAGTGATCGTCGTGGGTCACAGCAATGATCGCGGTGCCCTGCTGCAATTCCTCAACCAGCAGCCCGGCCAGTTCCCTCCACGTATTCGCATCCTGCCCGAAGGTCGGTTCGTCGAGGATCAGCACCTGGGGGGATGCGGCCAGAACAGTGGCCACGGACAAGCGCCGCTTCTCGCCCCCGGAGAGAGTGAACGGGTTCGCGTCTGCCAAATGCGCCAGGCCCAAGCGTTCCAGCAACGCGTCCACGCGCGCTTGGACCTGGGCCGGCTCGTATTTCGGCGCATCGGCGCTGCTGGCCTGCGCGCGGCTGGGAGCGAAAGCCAGCTCTTCCCGAACGCTCTGGGTCACGAATTGGTGTTCGGGTTCCTGGAACACCGAACCGATCCGCCCAATCAATGCACCGGCCTTCCAGGCAAACGGGGAGTTGCCCAGACCGTCGGCCAGTTGCGCGGTGGCCGCCAACCCGCCGTCGGCCGGGACGAGCAATCCGCCCAAGGTCAAGGCCAGCGTCGACTTTCCAGCGCCATTCTCGCCGCGAATCACCGTCGCGGTGCCCGCTTGCACATTCACGTCCACCGCTTGGGTGCGCGGTGCCGTGGCGGTGCGGGCGGATACCAGCTGCTGCGCTTCCAGCAGCGTGGCACCGGCACCGTTCGTTGCCCGGGCCACCTGCGGGAAGTAGCCTGGAATCCACAGCCCGGCAGTAGCCAGCTCCTCGCGCACCGTTTCATCGGTGTACAGCTGCTGCGGGTCCAGATCGTGCGCGACTCCCCCACCGGGCTGCAGCACGATAACCCGGTCCACATGCTGCGCCCAGGCTTCAATCCGGTGTTCCACGACGACCAGCGTGGCACCGGAAAGCCGGGCGGCGTTCAGCACCGCATCGCGCAAGAGCTCAATGCTCTGCGGGTCCACATTGGCAGTCGGTTCATCGAGCAGCATGACGCTGGGTTCCATGGCCAGAATGCCGGCCAAGGCCAACCGCTGTTTCTGTCCGCCGGAAAGTTGCTGGGTGCGGTGCTCGAAGGACAGCGCACCCAGACCCACAGCGTCCAGCACTTCGGGGATCCGCTGGCGGATCAGTTCGGGATCCATTCCGAGGTTCTCGGCGCCAAAGGCCACGTCATCGGCGACCCTGCTTTGCACTACCTGGGTTTCCGGGTCTTGCTGCATCAAGCCCACCGGGTGGCTCCGGATGAAGGCATCGCTGCCATCTATGAGCAGCCGGCCAGCGACCTGATCGTCCTCATCCGCTTCCAGCAACCCGGCCATCGCGTGCAGCAAGGTTGACTTGCCGGCGCCCGATGGACCGACCAGCAGCACCTTCTCACCGGCGTGGATCACAAGGTCCAGTCCCGAGATGGCAGGATTCTTCCTCTCGGAGTGCTGCCAGCCGAACCCCGTTGCGGTGATGGCGGCACCGCGCTGTGTCAGCGAGGCTGCGCCGGAATTGGCAAAGGAACTCATTTTGCGCTTTCCAGGTGCGCACGCCGGCTCGGCAGGGCGCTCAATGCACCGGTCTTCGCCAGTCCACGCGTGGCCAACCAGGACAGCAGCCCTGCGACGACTACGCCGGAAATGCCGGTGGCGATCACGTGGAAGATCTTCATTCCGGCGGTGTACTCAACGTAGTAGGCCAGGATGTAGGCCTCGGAAATGCCGGCGAACAAGCCGGCGAACAAGCCTGCCAGCAGCGCCACGCCCAGGTTCCACTTGCGGTAGCGGAATGCTGCGAAGACCAGCTCTGCACCCAGGCCCTGGACCAGGCCGGACATCAGTACGGTCAAGCCGTAGTGCGAGCCGAGCAGCGCTTCAACCACAGCGGCCAGCAGCTCGCAGTAGATTGCGGCGCCTGGCTTGCGGATGATCAGTGCGCCGAGCACCGCCGGGAAGAGCCACATGCCGGTGAGCAACGCGGTGGCTGGCGGGAAAGCCGCAAAGGCGAGCGAGAACAGGCCATAGCCGGCACTCCACGCCCAGAAAATGACCCCTGAAGCGACGGCGATCACCGAGGCGACGACGATATCAACTACACGCCAGCCGGTCCGCTGCTTCGAAACTGTTTCGTTCATTGCTGGTCCTCCTGTGGAAAGGAGGGGAGATGGACGGAATGAGGGCATACTGCCGCGCCTATCCGCATCCGAGATGCTCGACTTCCTTCGCCGGTACTAGCCGGGGCAGGTTCGAGGGTCTGCGATCTATCGCACTCTCAGCGTCTTGCGACTTTTTAAAAGTCTGACGCTCCCCTGTCGGAATAATTACTGCTCCCCCACCATACCGCAGGTATGCTGGGCAGAGGAACGATATGTCAAGAGCTTGATCGCGAGGAAAAAATGGATAAAGTGCAGAAACTTGCCACTACCGGTATCACCGTTGGCGCTGGCATGCTCGGCGGCAAGCTGGTTGATTTCCTTTGGTTGAAGGCAACCGGCAGCAAAGCACCACGCAAGGGCACTGAGGAAGCAGCGGAAGCTTCTTTCCGCCGTGCCTTAGGCTTCGCAGTCGTTTCGGCCCTGGTCGCAGCAATCCTGCAGACGGTGGCTGACCGCAGCGCCAACAAGGTTGTTGCCAAGTTCACCAAGTAAGCTTCGGCGTTGAGCCAAAAGCGGGAGCCGCCCAGAGGGGCGGCTCCCGCTTTTTCTCAATCTTGTTCGTCTGGCGATCCGGTCTTGGAAACCGGGGTGGTTCCGGTCGGCGGTGTTCCGTTGACCTTGTTGACCACGTGGCTCAGCTCATCGGAGAACAGGGTTTCCTTGGCAGCGTGCTTGGTCCGGTAGCCGGAACGGCCAATCATGTGGGCCGAAACCGGTGCGGTCAATAGCTGCATTCCCCAGGCCAGCACGAGTACCGGGACCACAGCCCAGCTGCGCAGGTAAATGGCCAGTCCAGCGAAAATCAGCAGGAAGCCGAGTACCTGCGGTTTGGTCGCTGCATGCATGCGGGTGAGCATGTCCGGGAAGGTCAGCAAGCCGATACCTGCGATCAATGACATCAGGCAGCCAAGGATCAGCAGGACGGCAACGAGGACATCGAGGAAGATTTCCATTAGGCGTTCCTCTGATCCGAAACGAAGCGCGAGACGGTCACCGAACCGATGAACCCGAGCATGCAGGCGGCCACGACGAACAGCAAGTAGTCGGTGTGCTTGTGCAGCACCATTTCCAGGCACAGCGCGGCGGAGATGATCAGCAGCATCACGTCCAGGGCCAGCACCCGGTCAAGGATTGACGGCCCCTTGGCAACACGGACCAGGCAGGCGACAGCACCGAGCCCGAGCATGATGCCGCAGATCCAAATGACGATATCCAGCATGTTACCCCTTCCTCGCATCAAAGTTCGGTCCGCATTCGCTCTTGATCGCTTCGTACTCGTCTCGGCTGCCAATAGCCATGATCAGCCGGCGTTCGATGTCCCGGATGCCGGCACGCGCCTTCTCCACGTCCGCAGGCGACTCGATGTCGATGTAGTGCAGGTACAGCGTCGACGAGCTGCGGTCCACGTCGATCACGAAGGAGCCCGGGATCAGCGTGAGCACGTGTCCCACAGTCATCACGATCAGGTCCGAGTCGGTGCGCAGCGGGACCGCAATGACCGCGCTGCGGGTGCGCTTCCCGCGGACCAGCGCCAGCCAGGCCACATGGACGCTGGCCGCGAAGACCTGTCCGAGGAACCAGATGAACAGCTTCAGGCAGTACCAGGCATTGATCCGGCCCGAAAGGACCACCGGCGGCAGCGGGAACAGGTTCACGATCAGCAGCGCGATGATCACGCCGAAGACCATGTTCCCCAGGGAGAAGTCCTGCCAGAGAGCACCCCAGACAAAGAGCAGCAGCAGAAGCAGCGGCCATTCCTGCTTGAGTGTCGCGCGGTGGCGCACACCGGAGGTATCCAGCGCATCGTCAATGCGCTGGTCACGCGGTTCAAAGTTCTTGTTCGGCATCATCCCTCCAATCAGAATGGCAAGATCGAGCTGATATACGGTTCGCGGGCGATCAGTTCCGCAGCCACCCGCTCGCAGAATTCGAAGATCGGCCCGGCAAAGACGGTCAGGGCGATGCCCGCAAGCACCAGCGAACCGGTGGCGTAGCGCATGCCCCACGGCAAGGAGTCGGCTTCCAGCTGCTTGGCCAGTTTCAACCCCAAGCGGGGGTTCTGCGCGCCGCCGGCCAACGTCTCGTCGGCGACCTGCGTCGCTTCGGCCACCAGATCCTGGTTGGGCACCTCGGCATCAGCAGCACGGCGCCAGAACACACGGGCCCACACGCGGATGATCGCCATCAAGGTCAGCAGGCTGGTCAGCAATCCGGCGCCGATCACGACCCAGGTCAGCGGATCGGCATCCTGCGCGGCCGCATGCAATAGCCCGAATTTGCCCAGGAATCCGGAGAACGGCGGGATGCCGCCCAGATTGATGGCCGGGATGAAGAAGAGCAGGGCCAATGCCGGGGAGAGCTTGGCCAGCGAGCCGAGCCGGGTGACATTCGAGCTACCGGCACGGCGTTCGATCAGTCCCGCCACCATGAACAGCGAAGTCTGCACGATGATGTGGTGGCCCACGTAGTAGATGGTCGCGGCGATGGCCAGCGGCCCGCCCACGGCCACGCCGAAGATAAGGTAGCCGATGTGGCTGGTGAGCGTGAAGGAAAGCATGCGCTTGAAGTCCGTCTGCGCCAGCGCACCGAGGATACCGATGACCATGGTCAGCGCGGCCACCACCAGCAGTCCGGCGTTGACCGAGCCGCCCGGGAAGAGCAGGGTTTCGGTGCGGACGATCGCGTAGACGCCCACCTTGGTCAGCAACCCGGCGAACACGGCGGTCACCGGGGCCGGTGCGGTCGGGTAGGAGTCCGGCAGCCACAGGGACAGCGGGAAGACCGCGGCCTTGATGCCGAAAGCGATCAGCAACAGCACATGCAAGATCAGCTGCGGGCCCTGGCCCAGCTCGGGCAGCTTCACCGCAAGGTCAGCCATGTTCACCGTGCCGGTGGCCGCATAGGTCATCGCGATGGCCATCAGGAAGATCACCGAGGAAACCACGGAAACCACCACATAGGTGGTACCGGCGCGGATGCGCTCGGCGGTACCGCCCAAGGTCAGCAGCACGTAGCTGGCGGTGAGCAGGATTTCGAATCCGACGTACAGGTTGAAAAGGTCAGCGGCCAGGAAGGCGTTGGACACTCCGGCTAGCAGGATCAGGTACGCCGGGTGGAATATCGACACCGGTCCGGGCTCGTCCCCGTCGGCCAGGCCCTGGCTGGTGGCGAAGAGCAGCACAGCCAGCGAGACGACGGTGGAGACCAGCAGCATGAAGGCGCTGAACCCGTCGACCATCAGGGCGATGCCGAAGGGCGACTCCCAGCCGCCAATATGGATGGCATAGCTTTCCCCGCCCCATACGGCGGCGAGCATTCCCGCTTCGAGCACCAGGGTCAGGCACAGGATGCCGATGGTGATCAGGCGCTGCAGGCGGACCTGGCGGCGGGCCAGGAAGGCTGCCCCGGCGCCGAAGATCGGCAGCACCACGGCCAAAGGGGCTAGATCCAGGAAATTCACTCTTCCCCCTCGCGCACTGGGCGTCCTTCTTCATCGACGAATTCGGTCGTATCCTCGGCCACTGGCGAGTCTTCTTCCTCGTCGTAGGCGGTCTTCTGGGACACCTTGATATCTTCGGTGTCATCGGTGAGCTCATCAGCGCTGGTCAGGGTCCAGGACCGGTAGATCATCGCCAGCAGGAAGGCGGTCACCGCGAAGGTGATCACAATGGCGGTGAGGATCAGGGCCTGCGGCAGCGGGTCCGAGTACGAGTCGGCCGCCGCATCCGGCTTGAACAACGGCGCCGCGCCCTTGCGCCCGCCGCTGGTGAGGATCAGCAGGTTGATGCCGTTGCCCAACAGCATGATGCCCAGCAGCACCCGGGTCAGGGTGCGTTCGAGCACCAGGTAGAAGCCGGCCGCCAGCAGCACGCCGGTGACTACGAGGAAAGTGATGTTCACGCTCATCGGCCAACTCCAGTCCGGGAGGCCTGGATCTCGTCGTGGCGCTCCACCGGGCTGCGGCCCTCGGAGAGCGAATCAATCTCACTGCCCAAAGAACGCAGCACGTCCTGCACGAGGCCAAGGACCACCAGATACACTCCAATGTCGAAAATCGTTGAGGAAACGAACTTGTGCTCGCCGAAGAACCAGAATTCCAGGGCATAGGTGGTGAAGATGCCATCACCCAGCAGCAGCGGCACGATGCCCGCCAATCCGGCCAGCGCTATGCCGCCGCCGATCAGCATGCCCGGAGCGATGCGCATCGACTCGGAAAGTTCCACGCGGCCGCCGGCCAGGTAGCGGATGGTCAGCGCCAAGCCGGCGATCAGCCCGCCAGCGAAGCCGCCGCCCGGGGTATTGTGCCCGGTCAGCAGCGTGTACACCGACATGATCAGCACCGTGTGGAAAATCAGCCGGGTGACCACTTCAAAGATGATCGAGCGGCGCTCGGCGACCAGGGTGCTGCCAGCCATCAACCAGTCCTGGTTGGAGCTGGAGGCAAAGCGGCGGGCAATGCGCAGCTCGGTTTCCTTGGAGTCCTTGCTGCCCATGGCTTCGGAACCCGCGTCGATGCTGCCCGGTGCCACCTGGTGGGCCCGCACCCGGTTGCCGAAGCTGCGCCCGGCGAAGATCAGCGAAGCCACACCGGTGGCAGCCGCTGCCAGCACGGTGATCTCGCCGAAGGTATCCCACACGCGCAGGTCCACCAGGGCCACGTTGACGATGTTCTTGCCGTAGCCCTCGTAATAGGCCAGATCCGGCCAAGCCAGGGAAATGCGGGCCTCGTTGCGGGCGGCCATCATCGCGATGGCAATGTAGACGACCATCACGGCCAAGGCGATCGACAGGATGGCCCGGCCCCACTTGATCCGGGTCAGGCCCACCCACAGTCGCTTGGGCAGGGCGCGCAAGGCGAGCACGAAGGAAACCAGCACGATGGTTTCCACCAGCAGCTGGGTCAGCGCCAGGTCCGGGGCACCTTGCAGGGCGAAGATCGCGACCATGCCGTAGCCGGTCACCGAAACCATCAGCACCGCCATGAAACGCTTCGGCGCGGTAATGGAGACCACCGCACCGGCGATGATCACCGCACCGATCAGCAGCTGGGCCGGGTGGTCGGCGATGATCCAGTTCGTTGGCCACGGCGTGTAGACGGTCAGCGCGATGGCCAGCGGAATCACCAGCACCACGACCAGGATGACGCCCAGGTAGAAGGAGAGCGAACCACGCTGGGTGCGACCGGTGATCCAGATGGCCACCTTGTCCAGCACGTTCACCGACATGCGGTAGATTTCCTCGGCCGAGGTGACCATGCGGCGCAGCGGTGCGCCGGTGTCGGTTCGGTGACGCAGCCAGAAGAAGCACAGGCCCAGGCCCACCGAAATGGCGCTCAGCCCCAGTGCCGCGTTGAAGCCGGCAAATGGCAGCAGGTGCATTTTGCCCGGTCCGCCCTGCGCGGCCGACCAGTGGATGGCCAGCGGCTCCACCAGCTGCGGGTACAGGCCCAGGAACAGCGTCGCCGCCGAAAGAACCAGCAAGGGCGCCAGGAAGATCAGTGTCGGGGCCTTGCACTGCAATGCAGGCAACTTCTTTTTCTTCACGCCGAAAGCCCCGAAGAAGAAGCGCAGCGAGTAGGCCATGGTCAGCGCCGCACCCATCAGGATGCCGACGAGCGCGGCCATCCCCCAGCCGGTTTCCAGGTGCAGGGCCGATTCGTAGACCGCTTCCTTGGCAACGAAGCCGAACAGCAGCGGCACGCCGGCCATGGACGCCGCGGCGATGCCGGTGGTCGTGGCCAGGATCGGCATGGCACGGCGCAAGCCGCTGAGCTTGCGGATATCGCGGGTACCGGTGTTGTGGTCGATGATGCCCACGCTCAGGAACAGCGTCGCCTTGAACAGGCCGTGGGCCAGCGTCATGGCCAGTGCGGCAAAAGCCGCTTCGGGGGTGCCGAAGCCGAAGACCGCGATGATGAAGCCCAGCTGGGAGACGGTGCCGAAGGCCAGGATCAGCTTCAGGTCGTATTGCTTGAGCGCCCGGTAGCCGCCGATGAGCATGGTGAGAATACCGATGCCTACGGTCATGGGGACCCACAGGGTGGTCTCGGCGAAGCCCGGGGCCAGTCGGGCGATCAGGTAGACGCCGGCCTTGACCATGGCTGCCGCGTGCAGGTACGCGGACACCGGAGTCGGAGCGGCCATCGCGCCGGGCAGCCAGAAGTGGAAAGGCACCAGAGCCGATTTGGAGATCGCCCCGACAATAATCAGCGCCACCGCAACATCGGTGAAGGCCCCCAAGGCCACCAGTTCATCGGCCGATGCCATGATCTCCGAGAGCTGGTAGCTGCCGGCCGCCGCGCCGAGCATCAAGATGCCGGCGAGCATCACCAGTCCGCCAAGGGTCGTGATGATCAGGGCGTTCATGGCTGAACGGCGCGCGGTGATCAGGGCCTGGCTGAAACCGATGAGCAGGTAGGAAAGCACGCTGGTGATTTCCCAGAAGATGAACATGATGATGATGTCATCGGCCGTGACCAAGCCGGTCATGGCTCCGGCGAAAGCGACCATCTTCGCCGCGAAGCTGCCGATCTGCGGATCATCATTCTTGAAATAGCGGGCGCAATAGAACAGCACCAGCGCGCCCACGCCGAGGATCAGGAGCAAGATTGTCGCGGCCAAAGAATCCATGCGGAAATTCAGGGCGATATTCAGCCCGGGAATCCATTCCATTTGAACCGATGGCGGCGCATTTGGCGCACCATTGGCCAGGGAATTATCGGCAGAAAGCACCGCCGGCATGCGGGTCAGCAACCAGATGAATCCCACTGCGGGCACGGCCGCCACAACGTAAAAACCGTTTCGTTTCAAGGCCCGGAATATTAATGGGCATAAAACAGCGGTGGCAAACAGCGCAGTGAGAATTATTAGCACGCTTTTCCTCTGTCGGCTGGTGGTGGGCAGAGTATCCAGAGCACTTCGAAAAGCGCCTGCATCTGTAATTTTATCAGCCGTGGCCTGCCTGCAATCGCACGAATGTGCCCTTTAAGGAATATTCCCTGCATTTTCCGCGACCAGCTGATTTTCCAAGCTAGCCGCTATTCTCCAAAAGGTCGTTCCTATTCATCGCCTGATTACCTGTTGCAGGTACGATGCCAGCATGGGAATCAATCAGGTCGAACCGTCGGCGATTCGTGAAAAGTGGCTTAATAAGTACACCTGGGCGTGGGCCAGCTGGGATTGGGGACAAGCCGCGATCAACGCTGTCATGATCACTTTCGTGTTCACCGTCTATCTCACCAGCGAGCTATTCGGCGACACCGACCATGCGTCGCTGGTCCTCTCGCAGGCACTGGCCATCGGCGGACTGGCCATCGCCCTGCTGGTGCCCGTCACCGGGCTTCGCGCCGATGTTGCCGGGCGGCGCAAGCTGTGGATCGTGGTCAACACCCTGGTTCTCGTCGCCATCTGCGCGGCCTGCTTCTTCGTCTACCCCGACCCTTCCTACCTCTGGTTCGGCGCGATCCTCGTCGCGGCCATGTCGGTCTTCGGCGAATTCGCCGGCGTGAACTACAACGCGGTGCTGAACCAGATTTCCACCAAGGCAACGGTCGGCAAGGTCTCCGGTTTCGGCTGGGGCATGGGCTACGTCGGCGGAATCCTCGCCCTCGCCCTGGTGCTCTTCCTGTTCGTGCAGCCAATCGTGGACTGGCCAGGTGCCAGCACCGAAGAATCGTTGAACTTGCGCTGGGTGGCAGTGTTCTCTGCCGCTTGGTGCTTGCTCTTCGCGCTGCCGCTGTTCTTCGTCATCCCCGAAGCGCCACCGAGCACCTCGAAGAAAATCCCGCTGATGCTTACCTACAAGGTCCTGTTCAACAACATCAGGGAACTGTGGCGCAGCGACCGCAACCTGCTCTTCTTCCTCTGCTCCTCCGCCGTCTTCCGCGACGGGCTGGCCGCCATCTTCACCTTCGGCGGCGTCATTGCCGCGGGCACCTTCGGTTTCGAACTGACCGAAGTGATCATCTTCGCGATCGTCGGCAACGTCGTTGCGGCCCTTGGCGCGGTGCTTGGCGGCCGCATCGATGACGTGGCAGGCCCAAAGGCGGTCATTGTCGGTTCGCTGATCGGCCTGCTGGTTGCCGGCGCCGGAGTCTTCTTCTCCCCCGAAGCCGCGGGCTTCTGGATCTTCGGCCTGCTGCTGTGCTTGTTCGTCGGACCGGCACAGGCAGCTTCCCGCTCCTACCTCTCGCGCTTGATTCCCGAAGGACGCGAAGGAGAGCTCTTCGGGTTGTACGCGACCACCGGTCGCGCCGTGTCCTTCCTGGCACCGGCGTTGTTTGCCGGAGCCATCGCCATCGCTACCCCGCTGGTGGCATCCGGCCAAGCCCAGCGTTACGGCATCCTGGGCATCCTGGTGGTCTTGGCGCTCGGCCTGCTCCTGCTCCTGCCAATCCGGTCGCCCAAGAAGGTCACCGCGTAGCTTCCAGCCGCAAACGGCGCTGGCCCCCAACAAATGTTGGGGGCCAGCGCCGTTTGCGGGATCCTGAGCGGTACTGCCGCTTAGTTCTCGATGATGGTCCGGTGGAAGTTCAGGTGGCTGCGCGAAGCCGTGGGGCCACGCTGGCCCTGGTAGCGATTGCCGTAGGGTCCCGAACCATATGGATGCTCGGTGTCCGACGTCAGCTTGAAGAAGCACAGCTGGCCGATCTTCGATCCCGGCCACAGCTTAATGGGCAAGGTAGCCATGTTGGACAGTTCCAAGGTCACGTGGCCGGAGAACCCCGGATCGATGAACCCCGCGGTGGAGTGGGTCAGCAGGCCAAGGCGGCCCAAGGAGCTCTTGCCTTCCAGCCGCGCGGCCACGCCGTGGCCCAAGGTCACCACTTCGTAGGTCGAGCCGAGCACGAATTCGCCCGGGTGCAGGATGAATGGCTCATCGGGGTCGACCTCGACCAGGCGCGTCAGTTCATCTTGCTCCACCGAAGGATCGATGTGCGCATACTTGTGGTTATCGAAAAGCCGGAAGAACCGGTCAAGTCGAACATCCACGGATGCGGGCTGGACCATCTGCGGGTCAAAGGGCTCTAGCCCAATCTCACCGGACGCTATTTCTCGACGAATGTCACCATCTGAATACAACACGCGTATAAATTTATCCTGACTTTCCCCGGCAGCCGAACTATTAGGCCAATTATGTACAGTGAGTCGAGATCACTGGCCGCATCCTGTTCACCAGCTGGTCGCAGATTTCCCACCAATTACCCAGCGTTTCCAGCTATCGTTAAGGTGGGATTTCCCATCATCGCTCCGCAACTCAAGGGTTTATTCAACATGCGCCTAGCCTCCGCGCTGACTGGCACCGTACTCGCATCGGCATTGCTGCTCTCCGGCACCGCCGCACTCGCTGCGCCGGCCGAGGATCTGCCTGCTGTCCAGAGCTCGCAGCTGTCGAAGGCATCGAGCCCCTTGGCCTTGATCAACCCCACCACGAAGCTTTCGCCGGAGGACTACGTTCCCGGCAAGCTCGTTGGTGTTGCCGGCAGCTCGATGACCCTGCGTCCTGAGGCGGCAGAGGCCGTTGAAGCGTTCATTGCTGATGCGCGCGCTGCCGGCCATTCGATCAAGCTGCTGAGCGCATACCGTTCGTACCAGCGCCAGGCGGTCTTGTTCAACCAGTACCAAGCCAAGTACGGCACCGCTTATGCCGAACGGATTTCTGCGCGCCCCGGAACCAGCGAGCACCAGCTTGGTTTGGCGGCAGACCTGGGCTACACCGATAGCCGCGCCGAATTGAAAGCCGAATTCGGCCAGACCCCGGCTGGCCTGTGGATTGCCGAGCACGCGGCGGAATACGGCCTGATCATCCGCTACCCCCAGGGCAAGGAAGAGATCACCGGCTACAAGTACGAGCCGTGGCATGTGCGCTATGTCGGCGTCGAGCATGCCGAAGCGATGCTTGCTTCCGGAGCGGAAACTTTCGAAGAGTACCACCAGATGCTGGCTGCCTCGATAGCGGAGGCCGAGCAAAGCGAAGCAAAGGCAGCTATCGAGAAAGAACCCGCGAAAGCCAAAGACGAAGAGCCGCAGGAAAAATCCAAGAAGGCGGGCGAAGATGTGGTCGTGGACGAGGACTTGATGGTCCTGCGTTTCCTTCCGCCGTACCGCGACTGGGGCTTCGGCTTCACGCAGTAGTCCGGTCTGGAACAGGCCGCTGCCAGCTCCACTAGAACCGCCGGAACCACGAACATTGTTGCTGCGAGTCGCCATTTCGCGGCTCTGCCCGAATCCGCTGGGCGTTGGGCGGTGCCCGAATCAGGGTGCAGCGGGGCATCCAGTACTAGCGTCCAATATTAACTAGTGCCCGGGACGCGAAGCAGCAAGTTCACACGAAGTAGCCTCGTCAGCACCCTGCCCCTCTGCGCTTCGCGCAAGGGGCTTCCCTTTTGCGGGAGCATCCTGGAATCTGCCCTCCGCACCGCGAGCAATCCCGGGAACGGTTTTCCAGGTTGCGTGGCGCCAGGTGGCATGAAAATGCTCCCCAAAAGTTGCTGGCTTCTACAGTCCAAATTTTGGGGAGCAGTTCATGGCAGGTGGTTCCTGCCCAGAGCGCTGGAGAATTACTTCGCGCGCACCGGAATGCCGGTGAAGGTCGGCTTCAAGGTCTCGGCGAAGAAGTCCTCGCCCTTGTCATCGACAACGATGAAGGCCGGGAAGTCCTCGACCTCGATCTTCCAGATCGCTTCCATGCCCAGTTCCTCGTATTCGAGCACCTCGACCTTCTTGATGCAATCCTGGGCCAGGCGTGCCGCCGGGCCGCCGATGGAACCAAGGTAGAAGCCGCCGTGGGTGTTGCATGCGTCGGTGACCTGCTTGGAGCGGTTGCCCTTCGCCAGCATGACCATCGAGCCGCCGGCAGCCTGGAACTGGTCCACGTAGGAGTCCATGCGGCCTGCGGTGGTTGGGCCGAAGGAACCCGAAGGCATGCCTTCAGGGGTCTTGGCAGGACCTGCGTAGTAGACCGGGTGGTCCTTGAGGTACTGCGGCATTTCCTCGCCAGCATCCAGGCGTTCCTTGACCTTGGCGTGTGCGATATCGCGGGCCACAACCAATGGACCGGACAGCGACAAGCGGGTCTTGACCGGGAACTTGGTCAGCTCGGCCAGGATTTCGCTCATCGGCTTGTTCAGGTCGATCTTGACCACCGAAGAGCCACCGGTGCCGGTGACGCCATCGGTCTCGTCGTCGTGCGCGGCCAGGGCCGGGTGGTCCTCCGCCGGCATGAAGCGGGCTGGATCGGTTTCCAGCTGCTCGACGAACAGTCCCGCTTCGGTGACCTTGGCCAGCATCTGGCGGTCAGCCGAGCAGGATACTGCGATGGCCACCGGCAGCGAGGCGCCGTGGCGAGGCAGGCGCACCACGCGCACATCGTGGCAGAAGTACTTGCCGCCGAACTGCGCGCCAATGCCGAAGTGGCGGGTCAGCTCAAGGACCTTGTCTTCCAGCTCGGTGTCGCGGAAGCCGCGGCCGGTCATCGCGCCTTCGGTCGGCAGCGAATCCAGGTACTTGGCCGAACCGTACTTCGCGGTCTTCAACGCCATCTCGGCCGAGGTGCCGCCGATGACGATGGACAGGTGGTACGGAGGGCACGCGGCGGTGCCCAGCGAGCGCAGCTTCTCATCGAGGAACTTCAGCATCGAGTTCTCGTTGAGGATCGCCTTGGTCTCCTGGTACAGGAAGGACTTGTTGGCCGATCCGCCGCCCTTGGCCATGAACAGGAACTTGTAGCTGGTGTCAGCGCCGTCCTTGGTGTTCGCGTAGAGGTCGATCTGCGCCGGGAGGTTGTTGCCGGTGGCCTTCTCTTCCCAGGTGGTGATCGGAGCCAGCTGCGAGTAGCGCAGGTTCAGGCGGGTGTAGGCGTTGTAGATGCCGCGCGAGAGCGAGATCTCGTCCTGCTCTTCGGTCAGCACGCGCTGGCCGCGCTTGCCCATGACGATCGCGGTACCGGTGTCCTGGCACATCGGCAGGATGCCGCCGGCGGCGATGTTGGCGTTCTTCAGCAGGTCCAGGGCGACGAACTTGTCGTTCGGGCTGGCATCCTCGTCGTCGAGGATATTGCGCAGCTGCTGCAGGTGGGCCGGGCGAAGGTAGTGCGAGATGTCGTGCAGCGCGGTCTCGGCCAGCTGCTCCAGTGCCTGCGGCGCGACCTTCAGGAAGTTCTTTCCATCCGGGCCGGCGACAACTTCGACACCTTCGGAGGAAATCTTGCGGTACGGGGTGGTATCTTCGCCAATTGGCAGAAGATCCTCGTAACGGAATTCAGGCATGCTCAGTCCTTGATTCAATCGTGTGTGCTCATCTGCCATTTTAGGCCTTTACCCCGAATTAACCGCATTCGGCGTTTGCACCTGGGGGTTTATCGCGACATGCTGTAGTACATGAGCAACGAGAACACCTCCGCCGCCGCTGAAGGCCAAGAACCAGACCAGGTCCCGGATGCGATCATCGAAACGCCAATGGACAAGCAGCGGGCACAGCCCAAGACGCATTTCGAAATGATGCTGCAGGCCGGGCTCAACAAACCTGAGCTGTCCGGCTCGGTCATCGGCGCTTTCATGAGCGCCGAGGTGTATTTCCTCTCCCGTGAAGAGGTCACCGGCGAGAACAAGAATGCCCAGCCGATGATGCTGACCAACCCTTCCGGCGAGGCCGTGGTAGCGGTCTTCACCACCTTGGAGCGCATCCCTTCCTCGTACATCGACATGGCGCCCTACGGCGTGAAGGTCCAGGGCGCCACCGTGGTGCGCGCCTTGGAGAACACCGGCTTCGTAGTGAACCCCGGCGACGAGCTCAGCTTCGAGGTCCCGGCCGATGGGGTGGCGATCCTGCGCGAGCAGCTGCTCAACGAGAAGCCCTCCGAATAGGCATTGCGTAACTTTGGCCACGATTTTCCGTGCCGTTTTCCGGTGCGCGGGATTCGTGGGATATGCTTTTGATGCCCGGGCCGTCAATAGGCCGCTCGGTGCACTGCGGGCGTAGCTCAATGGTAGAGCGCTAGCTTCCCAAGCTCGATACGCGGGTTCGATTCCCGTCGCCCGCTCAAGCGAACGCCGGGGCACCAATGGTGCTCCGGCGTTGTTGGTCTTCTGATAGCCAGCGAAGGAGCACGATGACCGGAGTCCTCGAAGGCTTCTCCATCATTTGGGTTGTCATTCTCGTCGGCTACTTGGTGGGCCGCACCGGGGTGCTGGGCGAGCAAGGCCGCCATGTGCTCAGCCGGGTCACCTTCTTCGTGGCCAGCCCCGCCCTGCTGTTCACCACCTTGGCCGAGTCCGATCCGGTTTCCGTGCTCGGGCCGCTGCTCTGGGTTGCCGCCCTGTCCGCGGCGCTGACCGCGGTGCTCTACTACCTGGCGACGGCCCGGATGCTCAAGCGCCCGGCCTCGGAAAGCATCATCGCGGCAATGTCCGCCTCCACGGTGAACTCCGCCAACTTGGGCCTGCCCATCGCGTTGTACGTGCTCGGCGACATGTCCTACGCGGCACCGATCATCCTCTTCCAGTTGGCCCTCTACCAGCCGATCAATCTGGCGATGCTGGATGCCACCACCTCGCGGCACCGCACCACCCCGATCGCTTTGCTGCTGGCCACCGCGAAGAACCCGATGATCATCGGGTCGCTGCTCGGCTTGGCCGTCGCGCTGACCGGCATCGAATTGCCCTCCATCGTGCTCGAACCGATCGACCTGATCGCCGGCGCCTCGATCCCCGCCATGCTCATGGCTTTCGGCATCTCCTTGGTGGGTTCCAAGCCGCTGGAAAAGAAGTCGGGCCGCCGCGCCGATGTGCTGATCGCCGCCGGGGCCAAGCTGCTGCTCCACCCGTTCCTGGCCTGGGCACTGGCCTACTGGGTATTCAATCTGCGTGGCGAGCTGCTGGTGGCGTCGGTCATCATGGCCGGCCTGCCAACTGCGCAGAACATTTTCGTGACGGCCATGCGCTATGACCACGGGGTGGTAATCGCGAAGGACACGGTCCTGGTCACCACCATCTGCGCGATCCCGCTGATGATGCTGCTGGCGATCGTCCTCGGAATTTAGCGTAACTTCCACCTGCAGGAATAAGCGATCATCACTAGAGTGTTCAGTAGGACAACAGCTTTTATCCACTCCCCTAGCGAGGTCACCATGAAGCGCACCGCACCACTGCTGGCTACTGCCGCAATTATCGCCCTGTCACTGAGCGCCTGCGGCTCGGCAGGCCCATCGACCTCCGCAAGCGAATCCGGTGGTGCCAAGCCCTCGGCGGACACCGGAGCCACCTTGAAGAAGGTCCAGGATTCGGGCGTGCTGACCGTGGGCACCGAAGGCACCTACCGCCCGTTCTCCTACCACGAGGGCAACGAGCTGACCGGCTACGACGTCGAGGTCATCGAAGCCGTCGGCGAGAAGATGGGCGTCGAGGTCAAGTTCCAGGAAACCCAGTGGGACGCGATCTTCGCCGGACTGGATGCCGGGCGTTTTGATGCCATCGCCAACCAGGTCTCGATCAACCCGGAACGCGAAGAGAAGTACCTGTTCACCGAGCCTTACACCGTCTCCACCGGCGTGGTGGTGACCAAGAGCGATAACAGCGAGATCACCTCCTTCGAGACGTTGGAGGGCAAGACCACCGCGCAGTCGCTGACCAGCAACTTCTACGAGACCGCCAAGGCCGCCGGCGCGAACGTCGAGCCGGTGGAAGGCTGGGCCCAGTCGATCACCCTGCTCAAGCAGGGCCGTGTCGATGCCACCGTGAACGACAAGCTGACGTTCCTGGATGCGCAGAAGACCAACCCGGATGACAGCATCAAGATCGCTGCCGAATCCGAGGAGAAGAGCGAATCCGCTGTAGCCCTGCGCAAGGATTCCACTGAACTGGCCCAGGCCATTGACACCGCGCTCGAGGAGCTGCGCGCCGAGGGGGAACTGGCAAAGATCTCCGAGAAGTACTTCGGCGAAGACGTCAGCAAGTAGCAAACACTATAAGTAGACTGGCTCCACACGTAAGAACGCGTGGAGCCAGTCTCATTTGCGCAAAAGGTAGCCCATGGATTCGAAATGGCAGTTATTCCTCGACTCGCTCGGGCCGTTAGCCCTCGGGGCGATCACGGCAACCATTCCGCTGGCCCTGATCAGCATGGCCTTGGGCCTGGTCATCGCCTTGCTGATGGCGCTGATGCGGATCAGCAAGAACCGGGTCATCTCCTCGATTGCCCGGATCTACATCTCCATCATTCGCGGCACGCCGCTGCTGGTGCAGCTGTTCGTCATCTTCTACGGCATGCCTTCGGTGGGCCTGACCATCGACCCGTGGCCTAGTGCCATCATCGCCTTCAGCCTGAACATCGGCGGTTACGCCGCTGAAATCATTCGTGCCGCGATCCTCTCGGTCCCCCAGGGCCAATGGGAAGCCGGCTACACCCTGGGCATGTCGCGCACGCGCACCCTGTACCGGCTGATCTTGCCGCAGGCCACCCGGGTGGCTGTGCCGCCGCTGTCGAACTCCTTCATTTCCCTGGTCAAGGACACCTCGCTGGCCTCCACCATCCTGGTCACCGAAATGTTCCGCAAGGCCCAGGAAATCACGGCCTCCACCTACGAGTTCCTGCTGCTCTATTGCGAGGCCGCAGCCATCTACTGGGTCATCTGCCTGGTACTTTCGGCCCTGCAAAACTCTGTTGAAGGAAGGCTTGAAAAGTATGTCGCCAAGTAATTCCGCCCTGCTCTCCGTCACCGCCCTGCATAAGGCCTTCGGCGAGAACCAGGTGCTCGAAGGCATCGACTTCACCGTGCATTCCGGTGAAGTAGTTGCACTGATTGGCCCGTCGGGCTCTGGCAAGACCACCGCCCTGCGTTGCCTGAACGGCCTGGAAATCGCCGATGCCGGCACCGTCGGATTCGCCGGCGGGCCGGAAGTTTCCTTCAGCGCCGGGATGAAACCCAAGGCCGCACAGATCCTGCGCAAGCGTTCGGCGATGGTGTTCCAGGGACATCACCTGTTCCCCCATCTGACGGTGCTGCAGAACGTGAGCATCGGGCCGATCGAGGTGCAAAAGCGTCCCAAGGACCAGGTCCTGGCGCAGGCGAAGAAGCTGCTGGCCCGCGTGGGCCTTGAAGCCAAGGCCGACGCCTACCCGAACTCCCTGTCCGGCGGCCAGCAGCAGCGCGTGGGCATTGTCCGCGCGCTGATGCAGCAGCCGGATCTGCTGCTCTTCGACGAACCCACCAGCGCACTGGATCCGGAGCTGGTCGGCGAGGTGCTCACGGTCATCAAGGAATTGGCCCAGGAGGGCTGGTCCATGGTGCTGGTGACCCACGAGCTGGCCTTCGCCCGGGATGTGGCCGACACCGTGGTGTTCATGGATGGCGGGGTGGTCGTGGAGACCGGTCCGGCGGCCAAGGTGCTCGGCACGCCTGCCAACCCCCGCACCCAAACTTTCGTCCAGCGTCTGTTGCACCCGTTCTAAAAGCAATAAAGTGAAGCCATGACCCAGGAAACGAATACTTTGCTGACCAGCCTCGTTGAAGGCTACAACTTCGAATCCGATTGCTTGGAGCTCGGGGCTGCACTGATCGGCGGCAAGGCCGAGCCAACCGCGCAGGTCCGCCTGCCGTTGAAAATGCTCAACCGCCACGGCCTGATCGCTGGTGCCACCGGCACCGGCAAGACCGTCACCTTGCAGACCATGGCAGAACAGCTCTCTGTGGCCGGGGTTCCGGTTTTCCTCGCCGATGTCAAAGGCGATCTGAGCGGCCTGGCGCAGCCTGCCGAACCGTCGGAGAAGCTCAGTGCCCGACTGGCCGAGCTCGGCCACGAATTCGTTGCGCGCACCAACCCGGTCGAGTTCCTCAGCCTGGGTGGCAATGGGCAGGGCGTCCCGGTACGCGCCAGCGTGGACGCCTTCGGCCCGATTTTGCTGGCCCGTGTCCTGGAACTGAACGAAACCCAGGAAGAATGCCTGCAGCTGATCTTCCATTACGCCGATTCCAATAAGCTGCCGCTGGATGACCTCAGCGACCTGAAAGCTGTCATCAGCTTCCTGCTCAGCGACGACGGCGCCCCGGCGCTGGCCGCCCTGGGCGGCGTCTCCTCATCCACCGCATCGGTGATCCTGCGCGGCATCACGATCATGCAGACCCAGGGACTGGACCAGTTCTTCGGGCAGCCGGAGTTCGATACCGCGGACTTCTTGCAGGTGCGCGACGGCGCGGGCGTCATCAACATCCTGGAACTGCCCTCGGTCAGCTCCCAGCCAATGCTTTTCTCCACGTTCCTCATGTGGCTCCTGGCCGACATGTTCGAGGACCTGCCAGAAGCCGGGGACCTGGAGAAGCCCAAGCTGGTGTTCTTCCTCGACGAGGCCCACCTGCTCTTCAAGGATGCGACCAAGGCGTTCACCGATGCGATCATCAACACCGTGCGCCTGATACGCTCCAAGGGCGTGGGCCTGTTCTTCATCACCCAGTCCCCGACCGACCTGCCCGATGAGGTGCTCGGCCAGCTGGGTAACCGCATCCAGCATGCGGTGCGCGTGTTCACCGCCAAGGACCAGAGCGCGCTCAAGCAGATCATCAAGACCTTCCCAACCGGTGAGCTGGACCTGCAGGAAGCACTGACCCAGGCCGGTGTCGGCGAGGCTGTGGTCACCGTGCTGGGCGAGAAAGGTGCACCGACCCCGGTAGCGTGGACCAAGATGTCCTCGCCGGGGTCCAACATCGGCCCGGCCTCACCTGAGGTGATGGCCCAGGTCCGTGGCACTTCGACGCTGGCTGCGCAGTACAGCGCCGCAGTGGATCGTGATTCTGCCCGCGAAATGCTCGAGGCCAAAACCCGGGCCGCGGCGCCGGAGCCAGCGACTGCTCCCGAGCCGGCGAAGGAGCCACGACGGGAAAGCGCCCCACGCCAGAGCCAACCGCGCCAAGAAGAGAACCCGATGATGGACATGGCCATGGGCGCCGCCAAGGTGCTTGGCCGCGAGCTGATCCGCGGCTTCTTCGGCAACCGCAAGCGCCGCCGTTAGTAATACCTGGCTCTTCCAGCACGCCGTTTTCGGTCTGGGCCCGGAAACCAGATAGCCTAGCTACTGATGAACACTCGTAATTCCACGCCGATCTCCGCTGCCCGCCTGGCTCTTCGCTGGGCATTGGCTGCAGCGGCTGTCGTCTTTCTGGTCATTGCCGGAACGATCGCCGCCAACCGTACGCTCTTCTCCCCCCAGCACCAGGTGCAGGCACTGCAGCAGCATCTGGCCAGGGGCGAAGGCGCCGAAGCCCTGGGCCTGATGCAGGCCCAGGTCCCGCAGGGCGATGCTGTTGCCCTGGATGGGGACGTGCTCAAGCGCACCCAGGCCGGAATTACGGATTTCTCCACCGACAAGGCCCAGGCGGTAGAGGGCGATGAGCAGTTGCGCACCGTCACCGCGCATTACAAGGCCCACGGCGTGGACAAGGAATCGACCTACACGCTGCGCCATGCCGGCAAATCCTGGCTGCTGTTCGACAAGTGGGCCTTCGAGCCAAGCACGCTGCCCAGCGTGAAGATCAAGGCCAACACCGTCAACGAGGTCACGGTCAACGAGCAGAAGATCCCGTTATCGGCTGGCGTGAGCACCCTTCCGGTGTTCTACCCCTCGATCCTCGACGCGAGCTTCAGCACCAAGAACTTTGCGGCCGACACCCGCGGGATGGTGGTCACCAAGCCTGCCAAGGAGCCGGTGGAGATCGCGCTGAAGACCGAGCCGACCAAGGAATTCATCGCTGCCATCAATGCCAAGGTGAAGAACTACCTCAACGAGTGCGCCAGCGAGCAGGTGCTGATGCCTGCCGGATGCCCGTTCGCCTACAGCACCTCGGCGCGCGTGGACCCGGCAACCATCGACTGGTCCATCGCGAAGTACCCCACCATTGAAGTGAACTACTACAACGGCGCCTGGGTGCTGTCCCCGCTGAAGGCCACCGCCACCTTGACCCTGACCGAGCAGGATCTGCGCACCGGCGCCAAGGCCAAGAAGACCGTCAAGGATGACTACTCCTTCACCGCGCAGCTGACCACCAGCACCACCGAAGTTTCCGTGGTTCCGGTGGCCGGCGGCGAACAGGTGGCCGGCTAGCGTCCGAGCAGTTCGCGGAACTGGCTGCGCAGCGGCACCGCGTTGGTCTTGAACTTCTGCCAGACCACCAGCGCTGCCAAGCTGGCGGCCAGCGACAACCCGGCGCCAATGGTCACGGCGATCTGGATCCCGAACAGTTCAGCGAACCAGCCGATCAGCGGCGAGCCGATGGGCGTACCGCCCATCACCACCATCAGGTACAGCGCCAGCACGCGCGCCCGGTACTCCGGGGGCACCGAGGTCTGCACCATGGTGTTGCAGCTGTTCAAGAAGGTCAGCGACCCCAGTCCCACCGGGATCAGCACCAGCGCGAATGCGATGTAGTTGGGCATCCACGCACTGGCAATCCCGGCGATGCCGAAGAACACGCCGCCGCCGATCAGGAAGCGCCAGCGCGGAGCCGAACGCCGGGCGGCGAACAGCGCCCCGCCAAAGGTGCCCACGGCCATGATCGAGCCCAGGATGCCGTACTCCCCTGCTCCTACCCCGTAGACCTCGGTGGCCATCAGCGCGTTGGTCATCTGGAAGTTCAGCCCGAAGGTGCCGATCACGCCGGCCAGGAAGAAGATCAGCACCAGATCCTTGCGGTTCTTCACGTAGGCCAAGCCCTCGCGCACCTGCCCCTTGGCGCGCGCGACCGGTTTGGAAGGGTTCAGTGCGTCCTTGCGCATGAACGCCAGCGAGAAAATCACCGCGAGGAATGAGGCGCCGTTGAGCAGGAACGCCGGTCCGGTGCCCACCAGCGCGATGACCGCACCGGCCACGCCGGGCCCGGCCAGCCGGGCCAGGTTGAAGTTGGCGCTGTTCAACGCCACCGCGTTGGCCAGGTGGGTGCCGGGAACCACCTCGGAGACGAACGCCTGGCGTGCCGGGGCGTCGAAGGAGGCGCCGATGCCCAGCATCGTGGCCAGCACGTAGACATGCCACAGCTGCGCCGTGCCGGTAACCACCAGCAGGCCCAGGACCAGGGCGCAGACTCCCATGAAGCTCTGCGTGAGGATCAGCAACCGGCGCTTGTCGAAGCGGTCGGCGATCAGTCCGGCATAGGGGCCCAGCAGCAGCACGGGCAGGAACTGCAGGCCGGTGGTGATGCCGGTGGCCACTGCATCATGGTCGGTGAGCTCAGTGAGCACCAGCCAGTCCTGGGCCACGCGCTGCATCCAGGTTCCGATATTGGAGACCAGCGCACCGATCACCCACAACCGGTAATTTGGTACTTCCAGTGCACGGAACATTTTCGACGCCATAGCTACCGCCAGATCCCTCCGGCTCCTCCCGCCCTCCAGTCTAGCCACCCGGGCAGGAAAATGCTGAGGTTTCCTCAGATTCTTGCTGTGGCGCTGCCCCGGCGTTCGCCGCCGGGCACGCAAAAGGCGCACCATCGCTGGTGCGCCTGATGCATGCTTCGGGCCGGGGCTAGTTCACGCCACGCAGGTCAAGGAGCAGTTCATTCTCGCCCTCTGCGTCCAGCACCACCGGGATGCCCCAGTCCTGCTGGTACAGGTGGCAGGCCGCGTGATCGGGAATCTCGCCGCCCGGTTCGCCATCGCAGGCCGCCGCGCGGGCGGTAATGTGCAGCACGCCCTCGGCCACCTCCGGATTCAGTTCCAGGGTGCGGGACAGGCCCACCGAGGTGCCGGCGCCGTCGAGGATCAGTTCCTCCGGGCTGGCCGAGATCTTCAGCTGGGTCGGATCGCCCCAGCGGTCATCGAGCTTCTGCCCCTTGGGTGCGGCGAAGCGGACCAGGATCCCGTGCTTGCCGGCCTGCACCCGGGTCTTGGGGCGCTGGGTCTGGCTGGCGCCCTGGTCGACCACCAGTGCTTCGGCAGGGATCGGGATGCGCACCAGCTGGTGGGAGTTGGTCTCCACGACCAGCAGCACCGGATCGCCGTCCACGGTGGTGTCCACCAGCACGTCGGCCGGTTCCTTCAGGCCCTTGGCCAGGGTGGAGACAGTCTTGGTGGCCGGATCGAAGCGGCGCACCGCGCCATTGTAGGAGTCGGCGATGGCAATCGAGTGGTCCGGCAGCACGGCCACGCCCAGCGGGTGCTGCAGGCGCGCCTGCTGCGCATCGCCATCGCGGAAGCCGAAGTCGAACAGGCCGGTGCCCACCGCGGTGTTCACGCTCTTGGCCTTGCCTTCTTCAACCTCGATCCAGCGCAGGGCGCTGGTTTCCGAGTCGGCGATCCACACGTTTTCGCCATCCAGTGCCAGGCCCGAGGACTGGGCGAACCAGGCCTCATCCGGCGCGCCATCGGTTAGGCCTTCCAGCCCGGTGCCGGCGAAGACCGACACGGCGCCGGTGCGCGGATCGAAGGCGAAGATCTGGTGGGTTCCGGCCATCGCGACGATGACCTGCCCCGATGGGTGGTAGAGCACATCCCATGGGGACGAGAGCGAAATATTCAGCGCATCGGTGCCCAGCTCGGTAGGCTGGACTTCTTGGCGGGCGTTCTCCGAATCCAGCAGGCGCTGCACGCCGTTGCCGGCCAGGGTGCCCACGGCGCCGGTGGCCAGGTTCACCGAGCGCAGGCGGTGGTTGACGGTGTCGGCGACGATCACGTCGTAGCCGACTTCGGCGGCCAGTTCCGCCGGCAAGGCGGCCAGCCCCTGCAGTTCGTTGAACTGCGCGGTGGCAGCGTCCCCGTCGGCATAGCCCTTGACCCCGGCGCCGATGGTGCGCACCACGGTGGACAGGTCGCCGGCCAGTTCGACCAGGCGGTGGTGGCCCGAATCGCCCACCAGGAAGTTGCCGTTGGCTAGGGCGATCGCCTTGCCCGGGAAGCGCAGGTCGCCCTCGCGGGCTGCCGGTGCCACGTACGGACCGTTGCCGCGGTGCAGCGTGCCCTTGGCTTCGTGCTCGGCTACCAGTTCCTCGACCAGCGAGCCCAGGCCCTGGGCGTGGCCCTCGCCGGACAGATGCGCGACGATGTAGCCTTCGGGATCCAATACCACCAGGGTAGGCCAGGCGCGGGCACCGTAGGCCTGCCAGGTGACCAATTCCGGGTCGTCGAGCACCGGGTGGTGGATTTCGTAGCGCTCCACGGCGGCGGCCAGCGCATCCGGATCCGCTTCGTGCTCGAACTTCGGGGAGTGCACGCCGACGGTGACCAGCACGTCCTTGTACTGCTCCTCTAGCGGGCGCAGCTCGTCGAGCACGTGCAGGCAGTTGATGCAGCAGAAGGTCCAGAAGTCCAGGAGCACGATCTTGCCGCGCAATGCGTCCAGATCCAGTTGCTTGCCGCCGGTATTCAGCCAGTTGCGGCCCAGCAGTTCGCTGGCGCGCACCTTGTAATTGGCGCGGACGGATTCGGAAGTGCTCATGGTGATCCTTTCGCTGTCGCCGCGGCTGCGGCAATTCGAACCTCAATTATCTGCCACCGCGGCCCGCTGGGGCTAACGGTGTTAAGCAACATTGAGAAAAGTGTGAAACTCGCTCACGGTCTGCTGGTGTAACCGCAGGCCCAGGGCTTCTATTCCCTGCCGGGGCGGCAAGCTAGGGCAGCTGCGCGAGCACGGTGTCCATGATGCCGGTGGCCACCTGGTTGAAGGCGGCATCCTGCAGCGAGGTCGCCGAGAGGAAGGAGACCATCACCGCATACTCCCCGGTGCTCTTGATCAGCACCAGCGAATCCTGCGCATACTGCCCATCACGGCTGTAGTACAGGGCCGAATCGGCATCCTGCACGCCCGGATCGGAGAATGCCAGGGTCTCGCGGTAGTCCAGCCCGTTGAGCTTCACGCTCTTGCATTCCTCCAGGATGGTGGCCACGTTCGCATTGTGCGCCGCCACCTTCTCCGCCCCGTCGCCGAGCTTGGCCACCTCCACCGACCCGGTGATCGACTGGTTCTCGTTGGTGAAGTCGGTGCGCGCCGCCTCGGTGCCCAGCTGCACCGGCGACCAGTTCAAGTCCTCGATCGGAGCCGAGCATTGGGACGGCAGGACCACCAGGTCCTTGAGCGTATCGGTAGGCGGCGTGGCCAGGGATTCGAGGTCCTCGCCCTGGATCTTGGCGCTGGAGGGGAAGCCGAGCTCGGCGGCCATCACTGCGCCGGCCGTGGTGGCCACCTGCGCGGTGGTCATTTCTTCCGGCTGGGCAGGCTCTTGCGGCTCTTGCGATGCGCTGGGCGTCGCGGTGCCCTGCACGGCGATCTTGTGCGTTTCGTCCTGCGGCATTTCGGATTGCGCGGAGCAGGCGCTTGCGGCCAGCAGCGCGCACACCGCCAGGGAGGCGGCGAGGATTTTCTTGGTGCTAGGCACGTGGGTCCCTTCGGTCGGCTTGCTTGAAGCGGGCGAACATTTCGTTGTAGGCAGCCAGCTCGGCGTCGTTGTCGCGCTCGGCCTGGCGGTCGTAGCGCTTGGTGTCCTTCTTGTCCTGGCGCAGCCACGAGATGACCACGAAAATGGCCAGGACCAGGGTCGGCACTTCGCCGATCGCCCACATCGCCCCGGCACCCACCACCTGGTCTTCCAGTGCGGTGCCGCCCCAGGTGCGGCCCATGTTCCCGAAGTAGTCCGGGGCCAGCAGGGTTTCGGTGCTCATCAGCGCCACCCCGAAGAAAGCGTGGAAGGCGACGGTGGCCAGCAGCACCACCAGGCGCATCGGGTACGGGTAGCGCTTGGGGACCGGGTCGGCGTCCACCAGCGACAGCGCGAACAGGTATCCGGTGAGCAGGAAGTGCAGGTTCATCAGCTCGTGGCCCGCGTGGTAGCGCATGGCCGGTTCCAGCAACGGGGTGAAGTAGAAGACGACGATCGAGCCGGCGAAGTTCACCGCAGCGAAAATCGGGTGGGTGATGACCTTCGAGTAGCGCGAGTGCACCAGGTAGAGGATCCATTCGCGCGGGCCGCGGGTGCCGTCGACGCGCGATCCCAGCACCTTGAGCAGCAGCGTGACCGGGGTGCCCAGGACCAGGAAGATCGGCACGATCATGGTCAGCGACATGTGGTCGACCATGTGGGTGGAGAACTGGATCTTGCCGTACACGGCCACCGCGCCGCTGGTCACGTAGAACAGCGCGAAAAGGCCCACGATCCAGCTGGCCAGGCGCAGCACGCTGGGCTTGTCGCCGCGGCGGGCCAGCTTGATGAAGGCCCACAGGTACACGGCCAGGCCGAACAGGCACACGGCCACCCAGATCCAGTCCATGCGCCAGGTGGTGAACCACGCGGCGGTATCCGGGGCCGGCGGCAGATCGTAGCCGGTGAGCAGGCGGGCCGGGGTCGCTTGCACCGGAGGCTCATCGGAAGTCGGCGGAGCGGTGCGCGCCAGCACGGTCGCCACCGACATCACCGCAGCCATCAGGATGACCTCGCCGGCCACGACCTGCCAGGCCGCGCGCAGCGCCGTGAACTTGCCCTCCAGCAGCCGCGGGATCACCATGCGCCGGTGCCACAGGCCCAGTGCGCCCAGCCCCAGGGTGATCAGGATCTTCACGATCACCAGGATGCCGTACGGGGTCAGCCACTGGTCCCAGCCGGTGATGCGGATCACCGCCGAAGCCAGGCCCGAGCCGATCATCAGGAACACCGCGAAGGTGGCCAGCGCGGAATAGCGCTTGAGCACCACCCCGGCCAGCACCTGCCCGCGTTTGCGTCCCGGCGCTTCGCCGGCCAGCGTCGGAGCGAGCAGGGCCAGCACCATGATGCCGCCAAACCAGAGCACCACGGCCAGCAGGTGCAGGCCGATGGAGTTCACCGCGGCGAAGTGGTCGTCTCCCCCGGCCGCGTGGCCGATGAAGGCCAGCGGCAGGATGCCGAACAGCGAGAAGAATGCGCTGAGCCCCACCGTGGTCCTGGAGCGCGCGGCCAGGGCCAGCGAACTGGTGATCGCTGCGATCACCACCATCCAGGCCCAGGCCCGCCCGCTGGTGATCGACAGGATGTAGTCCAGGATCGCGGCCGAATACTGCGGATCCAGGCTCATCGGGATGCCGGCCAAATCCCAGAAGGTCAGCAGCATGACGGTGGCCGCGGACAGGGTCCACACCACCGCGGCCCCGGCGGCGATATTCATCGTGCGGGCGAACGCCGGATGGGCTTGGCCTTCGGCATCGCCGGTCACCTTGGCGGCCCGCGGGATGATCGCCGCACCGAAAACCAGCGCGGCGATGCTCAGCGACATCGAGGCATGGTGGATGGCCCGGGAGATGGGCAGCGACCAGCGCACGAAAGCCCCGGGATCGGCCAAATCCGCCGGCCGGGCGATCCCGGTGAACAACACCGCCGCCAGGAAGGCCACCGCCGCAGCGAGGATTCCGGGCAGGATGAAGCGGGTGACTGAAACCGTGCGCTGTGCTGTATCCATAACCTTCTCATCATCTCATTTTTCGCCCGGCCGGTCACCGCGCGGCAGCCCGCTTTAGGCGCATCTCACACCTGGCCCAGCAACGCCTCCCCCAGGTAGCCGCCTTCGCGCACCCCGGGAAGGATCGCGTACAGGCCCGATCCCACCGGCTTCAGCCAGGTGTTCAGCGCATCTGCGGCCGCCAGCCGGTGCTGCACCGGGATGAAGCTGGTGGCCGGGTCGCGCTGGTAGCTGGCGAACAGCAACCCGGAAGCCGCCCCGTCGAAGTTGTAGCCCCGCCGGTGCATGGTTTCGTCCGCGCTGGCCGGCTTGGCCAGCGCCACGTGGGCGTTGGCCGCGATCGCCGGCAGCCCCAGCTCATTGGCCGCGGCCAGGTCCACCGGATCATCCACGCTGGCGCCCGACAGCGGCGCGCCGTCGGACTGCCGGCGGCCCAGTGCATGGTCCCGTCCGGCGCCGTCCACCTCGTCCCAGCCGTCCAGGTCCATCTCGAACCTGCGCAGCGCCAGGGTGGTCCCGTTCTCGATCCAACCCGGCTGGCCGAACACCGCGCTCTCGCGCAGTTCTCCGCCGGGGTTGTTGATCCCGTCGAGCTGGCCGAACAGGTTGCGGAACCCGCGCCCGCCGGGGTTGATGAACCCGGTCTGGGCGAAGCGCCTGGCGCCCAGCCCGCGCAGGTTCTTGGACACCGCCCGCACCGCATGGTGCAGCACGGTCTGCTCCTGCGCGCAGAACT
The DNA here is from genome assembly GCF_044743275.1 of Glutamicibacter sp. NPDC087661. Taxonomy (NCBI): domain Bacteria; kingdom Bacillati; phylum Actinomycetota; class Actinomycetes; order Micrococcales; family Micrococcaceae; genus Glutamicibacter; species Glutamicibacter sp. NPDC087661. The sequence continues at coordinate 91,141 of NZ_JBIUWE010000001.1, read as the reverse complement.
GGATCAGCAGATCGCACTGCCCGTACTGCTCATCGAGCTGGTCCCCGGCGAAGCGCGGCAGCGTGCCGATCTGCCCGCGCCCGGCCACATCCAGCAGGCTCTGGCCCAGCCCCACGGTCAGCGTCAGCTCGCCTCCGGGCTGCGCCATTTCCGGTTCGGTGTCGGCCAGCACCCCGCGGCCACTGGCCAGCCGGGCCGCATCATCGGTGATCATCTGCAGCACCGCGCGCAGCTGCTCCTTCTTGGAGCCCTCTCGCCAGTGCAGATCCCACCCGGCGAAGACCGCGTGGGCCTGCTGGCCGTCGAGAATCCCCGACTGGTACTTCCCGTAGAACGGGCGGTACCCCTGCGGGTTGGCGGTGGCCGCTGGGGCTGGAGCGCTCAGCTTTCCGGTGCCGAACCCGGTGAGCATTCCGCCCAGCGCGGCGGCCGCGGTGGTGCCCAGCAGCAGCCGGCGGTCGACGCTAGTGCCCGGCATGCGCATCCCCGGCATGCTCGTCGTAGCTTTCGTTGGCCCCGTCGAAGTTGCGGATCGGGAAGTCCACCTCGGTGCTCGACCCGTCGGCGAATTCCAGCTTCAGCCTCGCCGTCTGGGCCGCCACCAGCGATTCCTGCAGGTCCATGAACATCAGGTGGTGGCCGCCCGGTGCCAGCACCGCGTCCTTGCCGGGTTCGATCACCAGATCCCCTTCGAGCTGCGCCATCGTCATCCCGTCGCCGGTGCCGCGCATTTCGTGGATCTGGATCTGATCGCCCTGGGCATTGCTGATCTTGCGCAGCGCAATCGGGGTGCCAGAATTATTGTGCAGGATGCCGAAGGCCGCGCTCATGCCCGACTCGGCGGCCTTGGCCCAGGTTTCGCTGGTGGCCAGCGCTTCGGCTTGCCCGGCGGTTTTCTGTTCGGCGGCCGGTGCGGGCTGCTGCCCGTCGGCGCTCTGCGCGCAGCCGGTGAGCAGCAGTCCAAGGCCCAGGGCCAGTGCAGTGGTTTTGCGGAAATTCATGTTCTCAAGCTTTCGGGTTCGGTGTCCAGGCGCGCCAAAGGCAGCGGTGGCCTCGGGCGCACCGGAAGGGTGGGGGCTACTTGGACTGGCGCATGAACTTGGCCAGCACGCCCAGCGCGCCGCCAAGGATGACTACGCCGATGATGACCCAGACCACCGGGCTCATCGAGCTGCCCAGGTCCTGGACCGGGTTAGCGCCTGGATCCAGGTCGGCGGACCCTGCGGAGTCGCTAGGCGCCGCTGGCGCGCTCGAGCTGACCAGGGTGGGGGCGGCCTGTGGCGCGTCGACGCTGAAGCCGATCTTGTTCTCGATCGGGTGGCCGTCAGACGAGACCACGCGGTAGGCCAGCTGGTACTCGCCGTTGCCCAGCTCCTTGGCCGGGGTGACGGTGACCTTGGTGCCCTTGGTCTTGGCCTCGGTGTCGATCTTTTCCCCATCGAGGGTCAGCGAGACCACCGTGGAGTCCACGCCGGATAGGCTCTGGAGCACGCCGGAGAATTCGAGGGTGATGTCCTCGGGCACTTCCTGGATGGTGGCCCCGGCCTCCGGGGTAGAGCCGATCAACTGGTCGTGCGCGTTGGCGGCACCGATCGAGCCGGCGAAAGCCAGCAAGGAGAATGCCAGTACTGCGACTAGTCGGGTGATGTTCTTGGTTACTACGCTCATGATGTTCCTTCCAAGCCCCTTGCGGGGCGCTTCAATTCTTTACTCAGGCAGCAAGAATGAAGCAGGGCGGACCGCGGCGCTCCGGCAGTCTTCCCAATTGCGCCAGCTTGAGTTGGAAACGCAAGGGGAAGTAGGCACGAAGCGGCCGGGCAGCAGGTACCTGCACGCGAATGCGCGAGAGGATCCGCCGGGCCGTTGAAAGGGTGAGCCAGCCGGCCATGGCCTTGAGCAGGCGTTCACCGCCGTAGAGCACCAGTACGCTGGCGATCGCGGCCAGCACGTGGGCGTAGAGCATCGATTCGGTATGCACGTTGGCGTACTGCGCGGTGATGTCCTGCGCCAGCGCTGGATTGCGCCCCGCATGGTGCGCGTGTTCCAGACCGGAAATGTCGCCGCCCTGGTGGCTCATCACCGACAAGCTCAGGTGGTAGAGCCCCTGGCTGAGCAGCACGACCAGGCTGGTCGCCCACAGGGAGAACTTCCGGCCCACCAGCACGACGCCGATAGCCGCAGAGACGCAGGTAATGAGCACCATGGCCACCACCGATAGCGCTGTAGGCGCACTGTGGGCGTGCGCGGCAAAGGCTGTCCAGGTGCACACGCTTGCCGCCAACCAGCCGCGGATAACGCGGGTTGCGGGTTTCTGTGACACGATGGGCAGCCATTCTTCGCGGAGTTCTACGATCGAAGCTGATTCTACGCGAAGTAGAAGAGCGCCTCAAACGGTGCTCCGATAAAGCAGAAGGCCCGACCCTGCCTCCTGGATTTCTCCGGAGCGGGTCGGGCCTTGCGCAAAGCTCTAGCGGAAGCTTACTTCTTGGCTACAGCAGCCTTCAGCTTCGACCCAGCGGTCAGCTTGACCGAGTGGCCAGCAGGAATCTGGATTGCTTCACCGGTCTGTGGGTTGCGGCCGGTGCGAGCTGCACGATCGGTGCGCTCTACAGCCAACCAACCTGGGATCGACACCTTCTCACCCTTGGAAATCTGGTCGACGAAAACCTCGAAGACTGCATCCAGAACACCATTAACGGCAACCTGGGAGTTTTCGGTCTTCGCTGCAACAGCAGCAACAAGTTCGCTACGGTTCATAGCCAATGTATGGTCCTCCTGGACTAGTGATCCAAAGCCCTCTTCCGGGCCCCGAACGCCGCACGGTCGCACGGTCTTACCAGTGAGAACATATCAAACGTTTCGCCCCAGAACTGCGGAAAACAGGCGGAAAACCGGGATTTTTTCAACTAATTGCAGATTTCTTGGCTCAACGGCAGCATTTTTGGGTTCAATGAAGGCTTTTGCAACGTTCCTTAACGCCGCAAGGCCCGCCAATCCGGGAACGGACAGCGGGCCTTGCGCAAAGCTCTAGCGGAAGCTTACTTCTTGGCTACAGCAGCCTTCAGCTTCGACCCAGCGGTCAGCTTGACCGAGTGGCCAGCAGGAATCTGGATTGCTTCACCGGTCTGTGGGTTGCGGCCGGTGCGAGCTGCACGATCGGTGCGCTCTACAGCCAACCAACCTGGGATCGACACCTTCTCACCCTTGGAAATCTGGTCGACGAAAACCTCGAAGACTGCATCCAGAACACCATTAACGGCAACCTGGGAGTTTTCGGTCTTCGCTGCAACAGCAGCAACAAGTTCGCTACGGTTCATAGCCAATGTATGGTCCTCCTGGACTAGTGATCCAAAGCCCTCTTCCGGGCCCCGAACGCCGCACGGTCGCACGGACTTATCAAGAGTTGAACTTACCAGCTGAAAGCGACAAAAAGTGCATCATCTTGCGGATTCTGCTGAATTTTCGCCAAATCAAGGGTGTGAAAGTTCACCCGGGACCTACAGCGCGAACGGATCGAGGCCTTCGTTTGCCTCCACGAAAAGTTCCCAGGCTTTGCTTTGCAGCTCCTTGCCGCGGGTCGCTTTCGCCGGGCTGGCCAGTGCCGTTGGACCCTTCGTGAGGTATTTCGGCCCCAAATAGCTGCCTCGGGGCGCGTCTTCGAGTTCCGGCGCCAATGCCGCTTCGACCAATGCCACCGCACCTTCATGTTTGCCCTGCGCGAAACTGGACTGCAATTGGCCAATCAGCCGCTTGGCAAAGTCCGGTTCGTTGATGTTGGGCACCTGCGGGGTCAGCCCGGAAAGCGAATACCCCGGGTGGATGGCCAGCGCGCGAGCCGGCAGTTCCAGCTGGCGCAGCCGGTGGTCCAGGGCCAAGGTGAAGGCTTGCACTGCCGCCTTGGACTGCGCATAGGCACGGTATGGATGGTAGTCGCGGGTCAAGGCCAGGTTTTGCGGATCGGTAGCCAGCATCCGGGTGGACATCGATCCCAGCCCGATGAACCGCAGCGGCTGGGCGAAGCGTTCGGCCAGCTCGCCGACTAGCCGCGCATGCCCGATGAAATTCGTGCTCATGGTCAGCTCATGGCCCAGCAGGCCCTCGACGCGGCTCTGCGGCGCCCGGATGACCCCTGCATTGGCGATCAGCGCATCCAATGGCCGATTGCGCAGTTCAGCTGCCAGTCCCATTGCGGATTCCATGCGCGAGGAGTCGAACTGCATGAATTCCACGCTAGCCGCCGGTACGCGCAGCCGGATCTGCTCCATGGCATGCTCCGCACGGCTCTGGTTGCGGCAGGCCAGGATGACTTGCGCACCGGCTCGCGCCAAGCCGAGGCTCGCGAAGAAGCCAAGGCCGCTATTCGCGCCGGTCACCACAACGGTCTTGCCTTGGCCCAGCGGCGCCCACCGCTGCCGGTTCGCGTAGATGTCAGTTGCGGGTCTCGGATAGCGCGTCGCTGGCTTCATGGAATACACGCTACTACAGGGATAATGCTCGATTGCGGGTGGGACATGGCCGCTTATAGCGATCTCCAGCCACCTCGCAGCCGCTTGCTGGGCACTGAATCCTTGGCGAGGCGCCCGAACCCGAAGGGAATGATTTTATCTTCCCAGCTCCCCCATCAATTGCTTCGGAAAGTCCCAGTGCCGTTGCCGGGCTCAGGCGCACGGTGGGATCATTGGAAGATGGAGCACAGCGAGGATGCCGCACTGAATGCGGCCCGGTACAAGATGAAGCAGGACAGCGAGCCGTTGCCGGTGGACGAGTATGCGCAGGCCACCGGGATGGCTCCCGTCGAGAAGCAGAAGACGCCGCTGCAGCTGCATGCCGAGGACGAGGCATGGGAAGTGGCCAACTCCGTGCTCGATGAGGCTTTCGCCCGCGGGGACTTCGACAATCTTGCCCTCTCGGGCCAGAAGATCGACCATATCACCAGCAATGACGATCCCGACTGGTGGCTGAAGTCCATGATGCGCCGCGAGCAGCTTACCGGGCTGGGCCCACCAGCGCTGACCTTGCGGGTGGAAGATGAGCAGATGGAGCAGACCTTGGACCGCTTGCCCTCCGAGCGGGCCGTGCGTGAGCATATCGAGGATTTCAATGCCCGCATTATCGAGGCGCGGCGGCAGCTGCTTGGCGGCCCGCCGGTGATCACCGCTTTGCGCGATTCCACCGCAGAGGTGCTTGGTTGGCAGGAACGCCGGGCGGCAGAACCTGCACCGGTGGCAGAGAAAGCACCGGTGAAACGCCGGTGGTGGCGGCGTTAAAAGGCGAAGCCGCCTTCCCGAAAGGGAAGGCGGCTTGCTAAGTCAAAAGACTTGCAGGTCTTACCAGGAAGACTTGGTGATGCCCGGAAGCTCACCACGGTGCGCCATGTCGCGGAAGCGAACACGGGAGATACCGAACTTCTGGAAGGTGCCGCGTGGGCGACCGTCGATTGCGTCGCGGTTGCGAACGCGAATCGGGGAAGCATCGCGTGGAAGCTTCTGCAGGCCTACGCGTGCAGCTTCGCGAGCTTCGTCGGTTGCGTTTGGATCAACCAGGGTCTTCTTCAATTCGAGACGCTTTGCAGCGTAACGCTCGACAATGACCTTGCGCTGTTCGTTCTTTGCGATCTTGGACTTCTTGGCCATGTCTTAGCGCTCCTCTCGGAATTCAACGTGCTTACGGACGACTGGGTCGTACTTCTTCATGACCATGCGGTCAGGGTTGTTACGACGGTTCTTACGGGTTACGTAAGTGAAACCGGTTCCAGCGGTGGACTTCAGCTTGATGATCGGACGTACGTCCTTATCCTTCTTTGCCATTTTTAGAGCTTCACACCCTTCGCAATCAGGTCAGCAATTACAGCGTCGATACCGCGAGCATCGATGACCTTGATGCCCTTGACCGACAGGGTCAGGGTCACCTTACGGCGCAGGGAAGGCACGTAGTAGGTCTTCTTCTGGATGTTCGGATCGAAACGACGCTTGTTGCGACGGTGCGAGTGGGAGATGCTATGTCCGAAGGCCGGAGTAGTACCGGTTACCTGGCAAACAGCTGCCATGATCACTCCTCAGTTAGTTAGTAGTAAAATTCGGCGGTACTCGCGCACAGTGCCCATACCAAAATATCGACACCGCTTCTGCGTTATGAGTCCCGCCAACCAGTGAAACACCGTTAATACTGCACACTAGGAAGGTAACCAGGCTGGGTGAGAACCAACCGAAGAGCCTTAAAGTATGTAAGTCGGTGAACTTCGCAACCGGTCGAGCAATTTCCCCGTACTCAGTCGGCCACGATATTCGGTATTACGGGCAACGCGCAGTTGTTCTGCTGTTAGACGGCATAACAACACACGCGATTAACGCCTGATTAGCTTATCGAGAATTCCTCAGTGTTCCAAATCGAGGTTTTCCGAATTCAGGATCCAATGATCCGCATCAAGCGAAGTTGTAATTTTGCGTGCGATCCGCGTGAGATCGTTAACGTCCTTGTCATCAAGGGTATCGAAGAGAAGTCCGCGCACCGAGGCAACGTGGTGAGGCGCCATCTGCTGCACGGCTTCCCATCCGGCCTGCGTTAATGAGGCGATTTTCACACGGGCATCTTCTGCGGACTGCTCGCGGGTAACCCAGCCGCGCTTCTCCAGCTTCTTGACCACATGCGACAGTCGCGAAAGCGAAGCACTGGTGTGCGAAGCCAGCGTCGTCATGGTCAGCTGATGGTCCTTGGCCTCGGAGAGCATGGCGAGCATGTGGTAGTCGAAAAGCGTGATGCCTTCCAGGCCCTGCAGATCGGAATCCAAGGCCGCCGGAAGCAAAGTCATGACAGCATGCAGTCCAAGCCAGGCGTCGCGTTCAGGCCCGGAGAGCCAAACTGGCTTATCGCTCATGAAGTTTCCAATCGTTCATAGACCTGCACCTACAGGCCAGCAAGGTATCAACCTGTAGACCATATATTGTAAAGCTAAGTATTTACTATATGTCAGATGCCCGCATTTCGGCTCTCTGCCAATATTTCGTTCCGCCAGCCACCCTAATGGCCTTTGGGCGCGGCTGCATCCTGCAGGCAATGGTCCTGCAAATCACCGCAAGAGCAGCAAGCGGCCGGAGGCCTAGCGCCAGTCCAACAACGTGCAGGTCCCAGAGGGTGCAAGGAGCGAGCTGGGTACCGCTCACGCTAGTGACGATCCCTGCTTTTTGACCAGCTGGCAAGCCAAAGGCCCGCGCTGAAGAGCGCGGGCCTTTGGAACCTAGGAATTCTCCAGCTGTTTCTTCTTCCGGTAGCTGATCACCTGTCCGATGACCACCACGAGCAGGGCAAGGATGAACATCGCCGAACCAATGACATTCGCCTGGGCCGGGATGCCGCGGGTAGCTGCCACATAGATGAACTTCGGGAAGGTCTGGAAGGTGCCGGAGTTGAAATTCGTGATGATGAAATCATCAAAACTCATCGCGAAGGACAACAGCGCGGCGGCCACAATGCCTGGCAGCAGCAGCGGGAACGTCACCTTCCAGAAGGCCGCCCGCGGCGAGGCGTAGAGATCGGCGGCCGCTTCTTCCAATCGCGGATCCAGCGAGGAGACACGAGCCCTGACGGTGACGATCACGAAGGACATGCAGAACACAATGTGGGCGATCACGATGGTGGCGTAGCCCAGTTCCCAACCGAGGTTCAGGAACTGTGCCAGCAGAGAAGCGCCGAGCACGACCTCCGGAGTAGCCAACGGCAAAATGATCAGCACATCGGTGAGCTTGCGGAACCGGAACTTGTAGCGGACCAGGCCGATGGCGATCAGCGTGCCCAAGGCGGTGGCGGCAATCGTGGCCACCGTGCCGACCTGCAGCGAGTGCGCCAGCGATTCGCAGACCGCCGGAGCGCCGCAGGGGTTCTGCCAGTTCTCCAGGGTGAAGCCGCGCCAGTCCAGGTTGGTGCGGCCGGCATCGTTGAAGGAGAACACGAAGATGTACGCGATCGGGACCAGGAGGTAGATGAAAGCCAGCCCGCCGACAGCGGGGATGAACCAGCGTCCGATTTTCTGCTTCATGCTACATCAGCTCCTTGGTCCCGAAGCGGCGGATATAGATCGTGACCAGGATCAGGATCGAGACCATCAGCACGAAGCTCAACGCCGAGGCGCCCGGGTAATCGATGACCTTGAAGAATCTGGAATCGATGATCTGGCCGATCATCGTAGTATTGCGGTTATTGCCCAGCAGGGCCGCGTTCACGTAGTCGCCGGCGGCCGGGATGAACGTCAGCAGGGTGCCGGCGAAGACGCCCGGGGCGCTCATCGGCAGCGTCACCTTGAAGAAGGAGGTCACCGGGCTGGCATACAGATCCCCCGAGGCCTCGAGCAGGCGGGTGTCCAGCCGGCCCAGGTTAGCGTAGATCGGCAGCACCATGAACGGCAGGAAGTTATAGGTCAGGCCCGCGACGACCGCGAACGGCGTGGCAGTCAGGTGCCCGTCGGCTGGCAGGATCGCCAGGAATTTCAGCGTTTGGGCGATGAACCCCTCATCGGCCAGTATCTGCTTCCAGGCCTGGGTGCGCAGAATGAAGCTGGAGAAGAACGGGGCGATCAGCAGCACCAGCAAGATGCCCTGCAGCAGCGTCTTCTCGCGCAAGCGGACTGCCACCAGGTAGGCCATCGGGAAGCCGATGAGCAAGGCCAGGACGGTGGCGATCAGCGCGAACCCGAAGGAGCGCAGCAGCTCGGGCCAGTAGGCGGCGAGCACCGTGGCGTAGTTGCCGATTTCGAAACCCGGCACGAATTCGCCGATTTCCCCGCCCTCGGGTTTCACGTACAGGCTCATTGCCAGCAGGACTACCACCGGAAGCGCGAAGAACAGGGCGAGCACCAGCATGCCCGGGGCGATCAGGTAGACGCCGGTGCGGCCCTTGCGCCGCTCCGCCCGGATCTCCTCGGGGCTGCGCAGGTCGACGATGCCCTTCTTGGTCATGACCGTCATGGCTGGTCAACTCCGGCATCCTCGTGCTCGGCACCGGCCAATCCGAAGGAATGCTGCGCTTCCCAGGACAGGTACACGGTGTCGCCTTCGGCAGCAGGCTGCTGGCCGCGATTCTGCGCGAAGGTCCCGAGCGTGCCGATCCCGTCCACCTCGACCAGGTACTCGGTGGTGGTGCCGGTGAAGGACACGTCGACCACGGTGCCGGACAAGCGGTTCTCTCCCGCATAGCCATCGCGCGAGATCGTGATCTTCTCCGGGCGCACCCCGACGACCACCTCCCCTGAGGCCTGCACGGCGCGGTCGGCCGGCAGCAAGATGGCTTGGCCGTTGACCATGACGCTGAGCATGCCGGCGTCATTGCCGGTGACCGTGCCGCGCATCAGGTTCGACTTGCCCAGGAAGTTCGCGACGAACGCGGTCTTGGGCAATTCGTAGAGTTCGCGCGGCGGGCCCATCTGCTCGATCCGTCCGCCGTTCATCACGGCGACCACGTCGGCCATGGTCATGGCCTCTTCCTGGTCGTGGGTGACGTGGATGAAGGTCAGGCCGACTTCGGTCTGGATGTTCTTCAGCTCCAGCTGCATTTGGCGGCGCAGCTTCATGTCAAGTGCCCCGAGGGGCTCATCGAGCAGCAGCACCTGCGGGCGATTGACCAGCGCCCGGGCCAGGGCCACGCGCTGCTGCTGCCCGCCGGAGAGCTGGATCGGCTTGCGATTGGCAAGGTGCCCGAGCTCCACCAGGTCCAGCCCGGCCCTGGCTTTCTCCATCGCCTGCTTGTCCTTCTTGCGCTTGAGCCCGAAGGCCACGTTTTCCAGCACGCTCATGTGCGGGAACAGCGCATAGGACTGGAACACGGTGTTCACCGGACGCTGGTGGCTGGCCAGCGCGGTCACGTCCTGGCCGCCGATCGAGATGCTGCCCTCGCTGGGGGCCTCAAGGCCCGCGATCATGCGCAGGGTGGTCGACTTGCCGCAACCGGAGGGTCCGAGCAGGGCGAAGAAGGTGCCCGAAGGGACCACCAAATCCAGGTCCTTGACCGCCACGAAGCTGGAAAAGCGCTTGGTGATGCCCGAGAGGTGCAGATCCGCGCCGGTGGCAGTGGTTTCGGTACGCGTTGCCAAGGTTGTCATGCCCCTATCACTTCCTGGAACTGGTTGTGGAAATCGGTTTCTGCTGCCGGTACAGCACGTGCGGAGGTTGCCCGGTTGACGACGTCCCTGGCACGGGCCGGGCCCGAACCGTGGCCCTTGGGCAGGCGCTGGCAGTTGATGGCTCGTTGGCGAGTCATGGTGTTCCCCGCTTTCTAGGCGCCGATTGCACTCTGGAATTCAGAGTTCAACGCGGTCTCTTCATCCGCTTCCAGCGAGCGGAAGACATGTGCCTTTGCCAGATCCTCATCGGTCGGGAAGATCAGCGGGTTGCCGACCAGGTCAGGGTCGATCTTTTCCATTTCTTCCTGGGCGCCGACCACCGGGCAGATGAAGTTCACGTAGGCTGCGACCTGCGCGGCCACGGCCGGGTCGTAGTAGAAGTCCATGAGCTTCTCGGAGTTGGCCTTGCGTGGCGAGGCCACCGGGACCATCAGGTTGTCGCTCCACAGGGTGCCGCCGGCCTCGGGGATCACGAACTCCCACTGGTCATCGTTCTCGAAGTTCATCTGCACGATATCGCCGGACCAGACGATGCCGGCGATCGCATCGCCCGAGACGAAGTCCTCCTTGTAGGAGTTGCCCTTGACCTGGCGGATCTGGCCATTGCCGATGTTCTCGCGCAGCACGTCGGCAGCGGCGCCGAATTCGCTTTCGCCCCATTGGCCGGCGATGTCCACGCCGTTGTGCAGCATCAGCAGGCCGATGGTGTCGCGCATTTCATCGAGCACGGTGATACGGCCCTTGAGCTTTGGATCCCAGAGGTCCTCGACGGATTTCAGGCCCTTGGGGAATGCCTTCTTATTCCAGGCGATGCCGGCGTAGCCGGACTGCCAGGTCAGCGAGTGCTTGCGTCCCGGGTCGAAGTCCACGTCCTTCAGGTTGGGCAGCAGGTTGGCCGAGTTGGGGATGTTCGCCAGGTCCAGCTCCTGGGCGTAGCCCTGGCGGATCATGCGGCCGGCCATCCAGTCGGTCATCGTGATGACGTCCTGGCCGATGTCCTGGCCTGCCTTGAGCTGGCCCTGCACCTTGCCGTAGTAGGTGTCGTTGCCGTCGATATCCTCGCGGTAGTTCACCTTGATGCCGGTCTGCTTGGTGAACGCATCCAGTGTCGGGTAGGTCTTCTTCTCGTCGTCGTAATCCAGGTACAGGGTCCAGTTGGCCCAGTTCACGGTGGGGTCGTTTGCGGAAATGTCCTCGATCGACGGTGCGGCTTTGGTGCTGCTTCCTCCCGTGCCGCAGGCTGCGAGCAGCCCGGTCAGGCCCAATGCGCCGGTCGCGGAAAGCACGCTGCGGCGGGAGTAGCTGCGCTGGCTCACGGCCTGGACCAGTGCGCGGACTTGGGGGTCTTGCGGAAGTCGGCGTTGCGAGTGCGACATGGCTGGAATCCTAACGACGAATGTGATCGGCCACACATGAAAGTGTTGTCGTTCATCCTGCCAGCAATGCACAAGTCCAACAAGACCCGAACGCAAGTTTCCTTGTAAAAATTACGTTACGAAAACTGAAAACTTTCAAAAATACCCCTTTCGCAACTGAATCAGTGACGGTAGGGTCTGTGGAAAGTCCCTTAGACCTAGGAGGTCGATATGACGCTGCCCTCGCATACGGCACAGGCCATTGATGAAATTTCCAAGGAGATCATCGAGCAGCTGCAGGAAGATGGCCGGCGCTCCTATGCCGCCATCGGCAAGGCAGTGGGCCTGAGCGAAGCGGCTGTGCGCCAGCGCGTGCAGAAGCTGGTCGAGAGCCGCGTCGTGCAAATCGTCGCAGTCACCAACCCGCTGGAATTGGGATTCACCCGCCAGGCCATGATCGGCGTCGTCGCCGCCAGCGACATCAGCGGCACCGCCGACCGGATCGCCGAACTTCCGGAAGTCGACTACTGCGTGGTCACCGCCGGCAGCTCGGACATCCTCGCGGAGGTCATCTGCTCGAACGATGAGGACCTGCTGCGCGTGATCGGAACGATCCGCGGGCTCGAAGGCGTGGTCAGCACCAATACGTACACCTACCTTTCACTCAAAAAACAGGAATACAACTGGGGAACACGATGAACACACCACGTGGTACCGATCGCCAGCAAGCCGCTCGCGATCACCTTTGGATGCACATGGCCCGGCACTCCGGAATTTCCAACGGCGCGCATGTTCCGATCATCTCGCGCGGCGAGGGGCACAAGATCTACGACGATGCCGGGCGCGAATACATCGACGGCTTGGCCGGGCTGTTCGTGGTCAACGCGGGGCACGGGCGCGCCGAATTGGCCGAAGCCATGGCCAAGCAGGCCGAGAAGCTGGCCTTCATGCCGCTGTGGTCCTACGCCCACGAACCGGCGATCGACCTGGCTGAGCGCCTGGCCAGCTATGCACCGGGCGACTTGAACCGCGTCTTCTTCACCACCGGCGGCGGCGAGGCGGTCGAATCCGCCTTCAAGCTGGCCAAGCAGCATTTCAAGATGAAGGGCAAGCCGGGCAAAACCAAGGTCATTTCGCGCGCCCTGGCCTACCACGGCACCCCTCAGGGAGCCTTGGCCATCACCTCGCTGCCGGATATGAAGACCCCGTTCGAGCCCTTGGTCCCCGGCACCTTCCGCGTGCCGAACACCAACTTCTACCGCGCACCGCAGATGTTCGCGGACAACGAGAAGGACTTCGGGCTGTGGGCCGCGGAGCGCATCCGCGAAGCCATCGAATTCGAAGGCGCCGACACCGTGGCGGCGGTCTTCCTGGAACCGGTGCAGAACTCCGGCGGCTGCTTCCCGCCACCACCGGGGTACTTCGACCGGGTCCGCGAGATCTGTGACGAATACGACGTGCTGCTGGTTTCCGACGAAACCATCTGCGCGTTCGGCCGCATCGGCTCGATGTTCGCCTGCAACGACTTCGGCTACGTCCCGGACATCATCACCTCGGCAAAGGCGCTGACCAGTGGCTATGTCCCGCTGGGCGTGATGGTCGTTTCCGACAAGCTGTTCGAGCCTTTCACCAAGGGCGATACCACCTTCTACCACGGCTACACCTTTGGCGGGCATCCGGTGGCAGCCGCGGTGGCGATGGCGAACCTGGACATCTTCGAGCGGGAAGGATTGAACGAGAACGTCAAGAACAATGCCGACGCGTTCAAATCCACGCTGTCCAAGCTCACCGATCTGGACATCGTTGGCGACGTGCGCGGCGCCGGCTACTTCTACGGGATCGAGCTGGTCAAGGACAAAGCGACCAAGGAGACCTTCAGCGACGCGGAGTCCGAACGCCTGCTGCGCGGGTACCTCTCCCCGGCCCTGTGGGAGGCGGGACTGTATTGCCGCGCCGACGATCGCGGCGACCCGGTCATCCAGCTGGCTCCGCCCATCACGATCGGGCAGCCGGAGTTCGACCAGATCGAATCCATCCTGCGCACCGTGCTGAAGGAAGCGGCCAGCAAGATCTAGCGCCACGAAGGCTCGCAGGCACCGCCTGCGAGCCTTTTCGCAAGTCAGAGCGTGTTACTTCACGAAGCTGCACGCAATTGGTGCTTTGTGGCATAGGCCACTAGTCTGAGGTCATTAGACGATCAAGATCGCCTTTTGGAAGATTGCAGGAACCTCATGACTTTGGAACCGACCAGAATCAGGTTGGCACGCGAACGTGCAGCGCTGAGCCGGTCCGCCTTGGCCGCCTCGCTGGGTATTTGCGAGCGCGAACTCGCCCATGCTCCCGAGGATCTTTCCCTTGCGCTGGCCGATGCGCTGGGCTGCGCGCCGCAGTTCTTCCGGCTTCCCGCGGCCCAGGGCATCGACACCGAACGGATCTTCTTCCGCTCCCCGCGCCGCACCAGCACCGCGCAAAAAGTCGCCGCAGCCGCGCTGGGCCGCAACGGCGTAGAACTCTACAACCTGATCACGCGGAACTTCCGGCTCCCGCACACCGGGATCCCCGAGCTGTGCGGCTTCACCCCGGAAGATGCCGCCGCGCATCTGCGCACCGAATGGGATCTGGGATGCGGCGCGCTGCCCGATCTGCTGCATCTGCTCGAAGCCCGCGGGGTGCGGGTGCTGAGCCTGCCGGCCTCGCTCGAAGCGGTCAAGACCTTCAGCTTCTGGGAAGACGAGCAGGCCTTCATCTTTCTGGCCGCCGGCAGCCGCAATGCACAGCGCCTGGCGATGGCCCACGAGCTGGGGCATCTGCTGATGCACTCCTCGCTGGGCGAGAACCGCGAGCAGGTGGCCGCCGCGGAACGCGAAGCCGACGAATTCGCGGCACGCTTGCTCCTGCCCTCCCTGTCCCTGCAGGTTCGGGTCTCCGATTCCCTGCAGATCCCGCAGCTGCTGGCACTCGAAGAGCAGTTCGGTGCACCGGCCCAGGTGATCCTCGCGCATTCGCGTGCCCGCGGCTTGCTGGGCGAAGGCGCCTACCAGTGGTTGTCCCAGGAGCTGGCGCTGGAACCGGCCCAGGAGCACCAGCAGCTGGTCTCCCGGGTCTTCTCCCTGGTCTTCCCCTCCCTGCAGCGCGACCATCGGGCCAGCACCGCACGGATCGCCCGCGAATTAGGGCAAACCGCATCGCAGATCCATGAGCTGACCTTCGGGCAGGCGTTCGTGCTGCTCGAAGGAGAGAACCTGCACGACGCCGGCCAGGCGATCCGCGGCCACTTGCACGCGCTCTAGCAACCCCGGGGTTTGGCAGCTACGCTGGTGCCACCAGGCGATGGCGCCGCGGCCGATCGCCGAGCCAAAGGGGATCGCCATGCAAATCAACGCCGACAAATCCAGGCAAGTCGCCGAGGAGTCCCGCGAGCAGTTCGACCGGCCCAGCTTCGCCAAGGGCCTGTACATGGGGGCCGTGGACTTCTCCCTGATCGAACCATTGCCCAGCGCCCTGCATCCAGAACGCGGACAGGAATTCCTGCCGCAACTCGAAGCGGTCCTCGATGGCATCGACCCGGAGCGCATCGAAACCGAGGCGCGCATCCCCGGCGAATATATTGCCCAGCTGCGCCGCATCGGCGCCTTCGGCATGAAGATCCCGATTGAATACGGCGGACTGGGGCTGAGCCTGCTGGACTACGGCCGGGCGCTGATGCGCGTCGGCGTGGTTTCCCCGGCCATCGGCGCGCTGCTCTCGGCCCACCAGTCCATCGGCGTCCCCGAACCGGTGAAGTCCTTCGGCACCGAGGAGCAAAAACGCGAATACCTGCCGCGCTGCGCGGCAGGAGCCATCAGCGCCTTCCTGCTCACCGAGAACGATGTCGGTTCCGACCCTGCACGGTTGGGCACCGAAGCCCGGCTCAGTCACGACGGCAGCCACTACATGCTGGATGGCGCGAAGCTGTGGACCACCAACGGGGTGGTCGCCGAGCTGCTCGTGGTGATGGCCGCGGTGCAGCCGCATGAGGCCCTCGGCCAAGAGCCTGCAGGTTGCGGCGGAATCACCGCCTTCATCGTCGAGGCCGATACCGCGGGCATCACCGTCGAGAACCGCAACCAGTTCATGGGCCTGCGCGGAATCGAGAACGGGGTGACCCGGTTCCGCTCGGTGCGCGTGCCGGCGGCCAACCGCCTGGGCAAGGAAGGCTCGGGGCTGAAGATCGCGCTGAGCACCCTGAACACCGGGCGCTTGTCCATCCCGGCCATGTGCGCCGGGGCCGGCAAATGGTCCACGAAGATCGCCCGTGAATGGTCCGCGGCCCGCGTGCAGTGGGGCCACCCGGTCGGCAAGCACCAAGCCGTCGCCGGCAAGCTCGCCTGCATCGCGGCCAGCAGCTATGCGCTGGAAGCGGTGTTCGAGGTGTCCGCCCGGCTGGCCGATGCCGGCATGAAGGATATTCGCATCGAGGCGGCCCTGGCCAAGCTCTGGGCTTCGGAGGCCGCCTGCACGATCGCCGATGAGCTGCTGCAGATCCGCGGCGGGCGCGGATTCGAGACCGCGCAGTCGCAGGCAGCGCGCGGCGAGCGGGCGGTGCCGGTCGAACAGATGCTGCGCGACCTGCGGATCAACCGCATCTTCGAAGGCTCCACCGAAATCATGCACCTGCTGATTGCCCGCGAGGCCGTGGATGCGCACCTGCAGGCGGCCGGGGACCTGGCGCGTGCCGGGTCGAGCATCCAGGACAAGGCCCGGGCGGCGGTGGAAGCCTCGGGATTCTATGCCCGGTGGCTGCCCAAACTTGCGATGGGCGCAGGCTCGCTTCCGAACTCCTATGCCGAGCACGGCCCATTGGCCAAGCACCTGCGCTATGTGGAGCGGACCTCGCGGCGGCTGGCACGCCAGACGTTCGCCGGGATGGCGCGCTGGCAGGCCGGCCTGGAAAAGCAGCAGGTCTTCCTGGGCCATATCGTGGATATCGGCGCGGAGCTGTTCGCCATGTCCGCGGTGATCGCCAAGACCACTGCGCTGCCGCAGTCCCCGGCCGGCCAGCGCGACTCTGCGCAGGATCTTGCCCTGGCCTTCTGCGAACAGGCCGCGCAACGCTGCGAGGAGCATTTCGACAGGCTCTGGAAAAACACCACCCGTACCGATGGACGGATCGCCGCGGACCTGCTGGACGGGAAGTTCCAGTGGCTGGAGGCAGGGGTCCGCGATGTCTCCGAAGGCACCGGAGAGTGGATCGCCCAGTGGTCCGATGGAGTTCGCAAAGACGTGCGGTGGCCCTACCCGGAGGATGACTAGGGCTCCACGATCTCGATGTCCAGTTCCCCGGCACGCCACTTCGCGGTCATGCGCTCGGCGAGGGCATCGGCCGCCAGGGCTTCCTGCGGGGTCATCCAGTAGGTGTTCACCCGGAGTTTCTGCTGCGGGTCGAGTTCCTTGGACAGCAGGGCCATCGGCCGGCATCCAGGGATCTTCACCGCGTGGAACAACCCGCAATGCCTGCCGATATGGTGGATCATGCATCCCAAGGCCGCGGACTCGATGTCCGTGTTGCCGCCCTTTTCCCACGCGTCGAGATGATCCAGTTCGCATCGTTCGGCGGGCATGCTGCATCCCGGATACAGGCACCCTCGATAGGCCGCCCGGATGGCGCGGCCCTGCGCCTTGCTATACAGCCGCTGGGTGCGGCCCAGATCCAGGGGAAGGCTCTGGCCGTTCAGCACCAGCGGATAGATTCCGGCCGTGCACAATGCCGCTCTGGTTTCGCCCGGGGATAGCTGGATCCCGGTGGAAGTGACCGCGAATTCCTTGCCGTCGCGTCTCATCTTCTCGTAATCCAGGATGATGCTCACCTGCGGTACCGCCAACCCGGGTTGCTTCCCTGGCGAACCGCTCTGGTTGCGGTCGGTCATCAGCAAGGCCAGGAATCCTACGAGCCGGCGTCGTTCTGGCCTGAGTTCCTCGAACTGGGTGGCGGCCGGGCCGGCAGGTTCCTCGGGCTCTTCAGGTTCTTCGGGTTCGTCAGGTTCCTCGGGTTCTCCAGGTTCGTCAGGTTTGTCAGGTTCTTCGGGTTCTTCAGGTTCTTCAGGTTCGGCGGATCCCTCGGGTGCCGATCCGGCAGGTTCCCCGTCTTTGGCCCAGTCGGGCATCGATTCCTCGTCATCCCAGCCGCTGTCTTGGGCACCGGTGAACTGCGCCTCGGCGTGCGCCAGGGCTTCGCGGTTCCCGGCCACGGTGGCCGGGTTGTCCAGCGCGTTGAAATACGCTTCGATCATCGCCGCATGGGCGGGCAGGACGCGCAGGACGTATTCGACCAGGCCCTGGCGCATGCCCTTCTTGAAGATCCCGATCCCATCCAGCAGGGCCTGCAACGGGCGCTGGCCGGACTTCACCTGCGCCACCAGTGCGTTGATGTGCCTGCGGGCGGCCTTGGGTTCGCTGCGGATGAAGGCGGCCGATTCGGCTTGCAGCTGGTCCTTCTTGGCCTGCCCGGCCTGGCCTTCGCCGAAGTCCTTGCGGGCCGAATGCAGTTTCAGTGCGGCCGAGGACACCAGCCGGGGATCCACGTCGGGGTCGGCGAATTGCCCGGCCAGTTCCGGCAACCAGGCGGGCAGCGGTTGCCCTGCCTCGTCGACACCGCCCAGCAAGCAATCCACCAGGGCCAGCCGGTCGCGGACCGTGCTGCGCGGGATATCCAGCCAGCCGTGCAGCAGCCCGGCCGTGTTCTTGAAATGCGTGCGGGCAGTGGTGGTGCGCCCGGCGGCCGCCTGGAATGCGGTGAGGCTCGGGTGCTCGCCTGCCTCGGTGACGGCCTGGAAGGATTCCTGGTCGAGCTTGTGGGCACCGGTGCGGCGCAGCGCATGGGCGGCGTGCAGCTGGGTGCGGCTCTGGCGGCGGGCGAGCTTGTCAGCAAGCTGCGCAAAGCAGGCCGCGTGGCCGGGGCTCAATGGCCCGCCGGAAAGGACCGCGGTGGCCGATGCGATGAGTTCTTCCGCGTCGGCCAGGTCCTTTAGCGCCTGTGCCTGTTCTGTGCTCATGCCCCCATGATGCCCGCGGCGTCCTGCGGGGTTTTCTCACCGGGAGCCAAGTGTGGATAGCTCAGCCGTGCATGCGGTACCAGAGCAGCGCCACCTGCAGCGAGGCGCGGGATTCGGCGGAGTCCAGCTGCACCCCGAGCTTGGCTTCGAGCTTGGCCAGCCGGGAGTAGAGGGTGGGCCGCGAGAGGTAGCCGGCCTTGGCCAGCGCGGTTTTGTTCCCGCCGTGGGCCAGGTAGAGATCGAGCAGGTCAAGGGCGGCCAGGTCGAGCGGGTTGAGCAGGCCGGAGAGCTCGGCCAGCGCGAAGGTGCGCAGCTTCGGGTCGCTGCCCATGGCCGAGAGCACCCCGCGCAGGCGCAGGTCGGCGAAGCGGTAGTAGGGCTGGGCGCGGGTGGGCAGGTGCGGGACGATCTGCGCGACCTGCGCGGCTTCCTCCAGCCCGGCGATGCTGGTGGCCAGGGTGCCTTCGGGCCCCACGCCGATGGCCACCGGCGCGGTGAGCTGCTCGGCCAGCCGGCGAGTGAAGCCCTGCAGGGTGGAGTCCAGCAGTTCGCGGGCGCGCAGCGGCAGAATCAGCCCCAGGTACCCGGGCTTGAGCGAGCCGGCCAGGATGCCCAGGTGCAGGGTGTCGGCCAGCTGGTCGAGCACTTCGAGCAGGGCGCGGTCGGCCAGCTGGGTTTCGGTCGGCGTTCCGGAACCGGCCAGGGAGATGACCACCGGGACATAGTAGGGGGCGGCGGCCAGGCCCAGGGCCTGGGTGCGGATGGCGATGTCCTTGTCGCTGTAGCTGTGCCCGGCCTGCAGTTCGTGCAGCGTGGAGGTGCGCGCCTGGTAGAGCAGCTCGCGCTGGTCGCGCCCGGACAGGCGGGCGATGGTCAGCGCCTGGCCGGCCCGTTCCAGCACCAGGGCCGCGCGGTCGTCGTCCTCCAGGACGGCCGGGACGATCAGCCGCCCCCAGCGGCTGCGGACCGCGCCGACCGGGGTCTGCAGCCAGTTCTCGGTGCCGGTGGCGCGTCCGGTGTGCTCCAGGAACCCGACGAAGCGCGAGCGGGTGATCCAGTGTTCCAGTTGCGCGCCGGACTGGGCGAGCACGTGGTGGCGGACGTCTTCCAGGACCACGGGGGCCGAGAGCAGCTGCGCGGTGCGGTCCACGATCTGCGCTTCGTCGGCCTCGGTCAGCGAGAGCCCGGTGTAGATTTCGTGCACCGTGCGGGAGAACTGGACGGCCTCGAGCTGCTCGGCAACGAGTTTCTGGTGGATGACCTCGGTGATGGACACGAAGCGGGTGGTGGTGCGCAGGGCGATGACCGGCAGGCCCAGGTCGGCGACGTCCAGCGGTGCGCCGGAAAGGTCCTCGATGATGACCCCGACGGCCCCGGCCTCGCGCAGCGCGGTGATGAAGGCGCGCACGTCGCTCACGTTGCGCAGGGTCGTGAGGATCAGCTCGCGGCCCAGCAGCAGGTCGATGTTCTCGGTGGATTCGGTCACGTGCACCCAGCGAAGCGGCGCGTCCATCCCTGTTCCGCAGAGCACCTGGGGGTCAGCGGCCTGGACCACTGGCAGGTGCAGTACCTCGTCTACCGTCAGCATTTTTACACTCCGTCAGCACTAGTGCTTAAATCATGGCACAGTGATGGTGTTGTCCCTCACATCCATGACCCATGATGAAGGCAGGCACCCAACTTCGAAAGGCCGATACGATGACCGCAACGCTGACCGGCACCCTGCAGCACTGGATCAACAACGCCAATTACTCCGCCGATGACCGCACCGGCAAGATCTACAACCCCGCCACCGGCGAGGTCACCCGCCAGGTTGCGCTGGCCTCCAAGGCCACCACCGAGCATGCGATCGCCGCAGCCGCTGAGGCCTTCCCGAAGTGGCGCGACACCTCGCTGGCCCGCCGCACCGCGATCATGTTCAACTTCCGCCAGCTGCTGGCCGAGCGCAAGGGCGAGCTGGCCGCGATCATCACCGCCGAGCACGGCAAGGTGCTGGACGACGCGCTGGGCGAAGTGGCCCGCGGCCTGGAAGTCGTCGAGCTGTGCTGCAACGCGCCCTACCTGCTCAAGGGCGAGTTCTCGCAGAACGCCTCCACCGGCATCGACGTGCAGTCCATGCGCCAGCCGGTCGGCATCTCGGCCATCATCTCCCCCTTCAACTTCCCGGCCATGGTGCCGCTGTGGTTCTTCCCGGTAGCGATCGCCGCCGGCAACGCGGTGGTGCTCAAGCCATCGGAGAAGGACCCGTCGGCCGCCAACTGGCTGGCCGAGCTGTTCACCGAGGCCGGCCTGCCCGAGGGCGTGCTGAACGTGGTGCACGGCGACAAGGAGGCGGTGGACACCCTGCTGACCGATCCGCGCGTGAACTCCGTGTCCTTCGTGGGTTCCACCCCGATCGCGCAGTACGTCTACTCCACCGGCACCGCGCACAACAAGCGGGTGCAGGCCTTTGGCGGCGCGAAGAACCACATGCTGGTGCTTCCGGATGCCGACCTGGACCTGGCCGCCGACATGGCGGTCAACGCAGGCTTCGGCGCGGCCGGCGAGCGCTGCATGGCGATCTCCGTAGTCGTCGCGATCGACACCATCGCCGATGAGCTGGTGGCCAAGATCGCCGAACGCGCCAAGACGCTGCGCGTGGGCGATGGCACCCGCGGCTGCGACATGGGTCCGCTGATCACCGGCGAGCACAAGGCGAAGGTGGCCGGGTACATCGAGGCCGGCATCTCCGCCGGCGCGGACCTGGTGCTCGATGGCCGCACCGGCACCGTGGATGCTGATGGCGAGGGCTTCTTCCTGCACCCGACGATGTTCGACCACGTCGGCACGGACATGTCCATCTACACCGAGGAGATCTTCGGTCCGGTGCTCTCGGTGGTGCGCGTGGAGAGCTTCAACGAGGGCATCGAGCTGATCAACTCTTCGCCGTACGGCAATGGCACCGCGATCTTCACCAACGACGGCGGCGCGGTCCGCCGCTTCGAGGACGAGATCCAGGTGGGCATGGTCGGGGTCAACGTGCCGATCCCGGTACCGGTGGGCTACCACTCCTTCGGCGGCTGGAAGGCCTCGCTGTTCGGCGACCAGCACGCCTACGGCCCGGAGGGCTTCAAGTTCTTCACCCGCAACAAGGTGATCACCAAACGCTGGCTCGACCCGAGCCACGGCGGTATCAACCTCGGCTTCCCGCAGAATGACTGATACCCATGACTGAACCATTGGCACAGCCACTGACGCAGGGCGTTTCCGCAGCGGATATCGCCGCTGGCCAGCACGCCTATGAGCTGGACCGCAAGCACGTCTTCCACTCCTGGCAGGCCCAGGGGCCGTTCGCCCCGATGGCCATCCTGAAGGCCGAAGGCTCCTGGGTATGGGACGGCGAGGGCAACGCGCTGATCGACCTCTCCAGCCAGCTGGTGAACACGAACATCGGGCACCAGCACCCGAAGGTGATCGCCGCGATCCAGGAGCAGGCCGGCAAGCTGGCCACCATCGCCCCGCAGCATGTGAATGACGCGCGCTCTGAGGCGGCCCGGCTGATCGCCAAGCACACCCCCGGGCAGCTGGACAAGATCTTCTTCACCAATGGCGGTGCCGATGCGGTGGAGCATGCGGTGCGCATGGCGCGGCTGCATACCGGCAAGCACAAGGTGCTCTCCGCGTACCGCTCCTACCACGGCGGCACCCACCTGGCGGTGAACCTCACCGGGGATCCGCGGCGCTTCGCCTCGGATCACGGAACCGATGGGGTGGTGCGCTTCTTCCCGGCCTACCCGTACCGCTCCTACTTCAATTCGAGCACCCCCGAAGAGGAAACGCAGCGGGCGCTCAAGCACCTGGAAGACACGATCCTGCTCGAAGGCCCCGGCACCATTGCCGCGATCATCCTGGAGAGCATTCCGGGTACCGCCGGCATCTACCTGCCGCCCCCGGGGTATCTGCAGGGCGTGCGCGAACTGACTAAGAAGCACGGCATCGTGTACATCGCCGATGAGGTGATGGCCGGCTTCGGGCGCAGCGGGAAGTGGTTCGCGGTGGACCATGCCGGCGTGGTGCCGGACCTGCTGACCTTTGCCAAGGGCGTGAATTCCGGCTATGTGCCGCTGGGCGGGGTGGCGATCAGCCCGGAAATCTTCGAGACCTTCCGCGAGCGGGTCTACCCGGGCGGGTTGACCTATTCGGGCCACCCGCTGGCCTGCGCGGCGGCGGTAGCCACCATCACCGCGATGGAGGACGAGGCCATGGTGGAGAACGCCCAGCGCTTGGGCGAGGAAATCATCGGGCCGCGCCTGGCGCAGTTCGCCGCCGAGCACCCGAGCGTGGGCGAGGTGCGCGGAACCGGCGTGTTCTGGGCGATCGAGCTGGTGAAGAACCGGGAAACCCGCGAGCCGCTGGCCGCCTATGGAGGCAGCAGCCCGGAGATGAACCAGGTGGTTGCCGCCGCGAAGGCCGCAGGGCTGCTGCCCTTCGCGAACTTCAACCGGCTGCATGTGGTGCCGGCGATGAATATCGAGGACGACGTGCTGATCGAAGCACTGGATCGCCTCGAGCAGGCCTTGGCCGTCGCCGACACGTTCGTTCAATAGCACCGATCTGGCAGGACAGCTCAGCTGTCCTGCCAGTTCTGCATTCAAAGGAGATCGAGATGACTACCGTGGCAACCAGTCCAGTGCTATGCGCCCATCCCCGGGCCTCGCTCGATGAGCAGGACCGCAAGCAGGCCAGCGTGGACCGCTCCGGCTATGTGCCCCCGACCTTTGCCGACGGGGTGATCTTCGCGCAGGACATCGATGATGTGGTGCTGGCGATGCAGTTGGCCCACAAGCATGGCGCCACGATCGTCCCGCGCGGGGCCGGCACCGGGCTGGCGGCAGGGGCCAGCGCCGAGGCCGGGCAGATCGTGCTCGACTTGTCCCGGATGGACAAGATCCTGGAAATCGATCCGGTGGAAGCCACCGCGGTGGTGCAGCCCGGCGTGCTCAATGCGGCGGTGAACCAGGCCGCCGGCGAGCACGGGTTGTTCTACGCCCCGGATCCTGCCAGTACCGCGATCTGCTCGATCGGCGGCAATATTGCGACGAATGCCGGCGGCATGTGGTGCGCCAAGTACGGGGTGACCCGCGAGTCGGTGCTCAGCTTGCTGGTGGTGCTGCCCGACGGGCAGCTGCTGCGTACCGGGCGGCGGACCATCAAGGGCGTGGCCGGCTATGACATGAATGCGCTGATGATCGGTTCGGAAGGCACCTTGGGCATTGTGGTTGAAGCACTGCTGCGCCTGCGCCCGAAGCCCAAGCACACCTCCACCTTGGTCGCCTACTTCCCCGATGAGGATACCGCGGCAAAGGCCGCCTCGGCGGTGATCGCCGAACGGCTGGCCCCCTCGGTGCTGGAGCTGATGTGCGGCAAGACCCTGAAGGCAGTGGATGCGGCGCTCGGAACGGATCACGAAGCGCGCGGCGGCGCGTTGCTGCTCGCGCAGACCGACGGCTACGGCGCGCAGCTGGAAATGCAGGCCCTGCAGGATGCGATCGCCCCGCTGGCCGCGCACATCGAGATCGCCACGGACCAGGAGCAAGCACAGGCGCTGATCGAAGCCCGGCGCCAGGCGATCCCGAGCATGGAGCTGCTGGGCACGGCCTCGATCTGCGATATCGGCGTGCCGCGCAATCGCTTGGCCGAAGCCTTCGCCGGCCTGCAGCGCATCGAGGATGAACGCGGAGTATCGATCTTCACTATTGCCCATGCCGCCGATGGCAACCTGCATCCGATCATCGTGGTGCCTGAAGGCCAATCCATCACCAGCGGCGCACCGAAGGCCGCGCTGGGAGACATGTTCCACCTCGCCAAGTCCCTGGGCGGCACGCTCACCGGCGAGCACGGCATCGGTTTGCTCAAGCAGGATTGGCTGGCCCAAGAGCTGGGCGAAACCTCGCTTGCGCTGCAGCGACGGGTGCGCGCGGTGTTCGATCCACAGGGCATCTTGAACCCGGGCAAGGCGATTTAACCCTAGAAGTCATCCGCTGACATGGGTAGGGTAAATACATGGATGAGTATCTACCGGTGGAATTCAGCCTTCCTCTCGTGTCGCTGGCCGCTTCTGTGATCTTCTTGCTGATCGGGTTGCCCTTGATCATCCACGCCCTGATCCGCCGCAAGGGCTTCACGCGCCTGCGTGACGGGGAGCAGACTTATGCGCGACGCGCATCCATCCGCACCGAGTTCATTTCTGCCGATATTGCTGTGGTGGCAACGGCCATCTGCCTGGTCATGGGCATCACCGGCTACAACACCGCGATGAGCAACCTCGAGGCGAACGTCCAGAAGGAATATTCGCCGACCGAGTTGGAGATCAAGTACTGGAACGGGTCGTGGGCAACAGCAGATATCGCCTTTGCCGACGGTACCAGCTACGTGGATGCCCAGATCTCGATGCAGTCTGCCTACCGTCCACTAGTTGAACCCAAGATGACGCTGGATTAGCTGGCAGAGAACTGTCGCCATGATCCAACTCCAGTATGAAATACTGG
Source organism: Glutamicibacter sp. NPDC087661 (assembly GCF_044743275.1). Classification (NCBI taxonomy): domain Bacteria; kingdom Bacillati; phylum Actinomycetota; class Actinomycetes; order Micrococcales; family Micrococcaceae; genus Glutamicibacter; species Glutamicibacter sp. NPDC087661. Next base: position 66,120 of record NZ_JBIUWE010000001.1, on the reverse strand, counting down.
CCACAACATATTTTCACGCCGATATCCTGTGGAGGGAAAAGACAATGACCGGAAGTGGTGCGCCAGCAGGCGATCCGTTCCAGCCGCATCTTGAATGGGGTCTGAAAACCTCGTTCGTGAGCTATATTTCTTCCCTCGCCGACGGACGCATTGAAGCTGCCAACGGGGTATGGCAGGCAGGCAACGCGTTGGCGTTCCCCGTCTCCCCCGCTGCAGAGGTACCGGAAAACGAAATCTGGTTCAACGGGCGTGTGTCCTTCTCCGGGCACGGCGGCATGATGAAGCTGGATCTCTTTGAACCGCGCATCGTGAACCATGACGAGAACATCAGCCTCACGATCGACGAAGCCGGCGAACGCGTTGCCATTGCCGAGCTCACCGAAACCAGCGTTTCGAACGCTTTCGGCCTGGTCAAGACCCGCTTCTCGGCGGTGCTCACCGAGGCAGGTTCGAAACTGTTCAACGGCCAGTACCCTGCCGGCCAGCAGATGGAAGAAGTCGAGGTCGTGCTGCGCGGTTAGCAGCTCACCAGCAACAGGGCCCGGCACGAAAGTGCCGGGCCCTTGGCATACCTATCACCCGTGTTCAGTTGCCGGGGCTGGTTTTCTTCCTTTAACAAGGTAGGTTCGGATCATGTCTAGAACTTTCCTGTCGAAGATCAGAATCCTGACTGCACTGAGCATTGCGATGATGGCTTTGTCTTTCGTCATGGCTCATTCGTGGTTATTGCAGATCCTCACGCTGGGTCTAGGCGCTTCGGCACTAATCGGTCTTCGCCCGTATATGCCAAATAAGGCGCACAAGTGCCGACAACCAGTCACTTCTGCTTCCCTCGCTCGCCATCACCGCGGCAGGTGCATTCATCTTCCGGTTCTTCATCTTGTGGGCGACATCCAGGCCTGCAAGGTACGCCGACTACATGCCCGAGAACGGTGTACCGATCACGAATGGAATTGCATTGAACACACAATTCTTCCAGTTGCTATCCATGGGATTGATCGTGCTCTTGCCGATCGCGTTCTTCGTCCTGCTGATGGTATTTTTTCGTGGAAAGAACATCATAAGCCAGGTGAATACCGCCAACTAGGGCGCGTACTGATATTCGGGGCTTCAGGATTCCCGGGAGAATTCTGAGGCACGCAATACCTGCTCTTCACTTAGTGCGTGGCCGGTGTACTTCTGAAACTGCGCCGCGGCCTGCAGGGCGATGACTTCTGCCCCGGTAATCACCTGCTTGCCAGCAGTTCGTGTTGCGCGGATCAATGGTGTTTCACTTGGGAAAGCCACCACGTCGAAGACGGTTCGTGCGGCTTCAATCTGCTGGGTGCTAAATGCGTGCTCCTCAGACTGGGCTCCGTCCATGCCCAGCGGCGTTACGTTCACAAGAATCTCGTGTCCTGGAGCCGGGTCAGCACTGGTAAATCGGTAACCGTATTTGTCAGCTAAGGCTTGGCCGGAAACTTCGTTACGTGCCAGCACCGTCAGGTCGTTGAATCCGGCTTCGCGGAAGGCAGCCACGACGGCCTTGGCCATTCCTCCGGAGCCTCGGACAAGCACGGAACTTTCAGGATCCAGCTGGTGGCGTTCGATGAGCGTCGCGATCGCCTCGAAGTCGGTATTTGAAGCAACCAGTCGCCCGTTGGTATTCACGATGGTGTTCACCGAGTCGATTGCCTTGGCCGAAGGCTCAATCTCATCGACCATGTTCATCACGCCTTCCTTGAACGGCATGGATACCGAACAGCCACGAATGCCCAAGGCCCGGACCCCAGCGATGGCACCAGCGAGGTCTTCGGTCGAGAAGGCCTTGTAGATGAAGTTCAGCCCGAGTTCTTCATACAGGTAATTATGGAACCGGGTGCCGATATTAGATGGTCGACCAGATAACGAAATGCACAGGGTCATGTCCTTGTTCAAAATAGGCACGCGTTGCTCTCCAAATACTGTCGTCGGTTCACTTCCCAATATACGTGGCGATACGCGGCCGATCCTTTCATGAACCGGCAATGGCGACTATCGTCTTGGCCTATGAGCAACGAACTTGATGACGGCCCGTTCTTCCACGGCACCAAAGCCGCGCTGCACCCCGGGGATCTGCTGTCCCCCGGTTTTCCCTCGAACTATCGTCCGGAAATCATCATGAACCACATCTACTTCACCGCACTTGCCGATGGCGCGGGGTTGGCCGCCGAAATTGCGGCCCTGGAGGGGACCGCCCATGTCTATGAAGTGGAACCGACCGGGGCGTATGAAGATGACCCGAATGTCACCGACAAGAAATTCCCGGGCAATCCCACGCGTTCCTACCGCAGTGCGCATCCTGTACGGGTGATCCGTGAAGTCCACGATTGGACCCGGCTGTCGCCCGAAGCCTTGCAAAGCTGGCGTGAACGCATCGCAAGGATCACCGATGACCCCACTGCCGAGATCATCAACTAGCCTTCGCACGCAAATGGGCGGTGCCCGATGCCTGGATAGGCACCGGGCACCGCCGGGGAATGCTGGCGAACGCAGTCTCCGTCAGCCCTTGATGATCTGCGGCTGAGCCAGGGACTTCAAGCCGTCAATACCGAATTCCAGGCCGTAGCCGGACTGCTTGGCGCCGCCAAATGGAATGCGCGGGTCGATGGTGCCGTGCGAGTTGATCCACACGGTGCCTGCTTGGATCTGCGCCGCGACTTCTAGTGCCTTCTCGCGGTTGCTGCTCCATACCGAGGCTCCGAGCCCGACTTCCAGGGCATTGGCGTGCTTGATCGCTTCGGCCGTGTCCTTGACCTTGATGATCGGCAGGGCCGGGCCGAACTGCTCCTCGACCACCAGCGGGTTGCCCGGGTCGATGTCGGCAATGAGCGTGGTCGGGTAGAAGTAGCCGGCCGCGTTTTCATCGGGGTTGGCACCGAGCAGCACCTTGGCGCCGGAATCCACGGCATCCTTGACCAGGGAAGCGACGATGTCGTACTGGGCCTTGTTCTGCAGCGGGCCCAGCACGTTGTTCTCGTCGAGGCCGACACCCATGGGCATCTGCGCGGCGACGCCGGCCAGTGCATCGCACACCGCGTCGTAGATCGATTCGGGCACGTACAGGCGCTTGAGCGCGGCACAGGTCTGGCCGGTGTTGATGAAGGCACCCCAGAACAGGTCTTCGGCGATGGCCTGCGGATCGGCGTCTTCGAGCACGATGCCGGCGTCGTTGCCGCCCAATTCCATGGTCAGGCGCTTCACGGTATCGGCCGAGGAGCGGATGATGGCCTTGCCGGTGCGGGTGGAGCCGGTGAACATGATCTTGGCGATATCCGGATGGCCCGAGAGCCTCTCGCCGACCTCGCGTCCGCCAGCCACGATCTTCAGCACGTCTGCTGGCAGCACTTCGTTGAGCACGTGGACCAGGGCCAGGACCGAGAGCGGGGTGTATTCGCTGGGCTTCATCACCACGGTGTTGCCCATGCGCAAGCTCGGGGCCAGCTGCCAGATGGAGATCATCATGGGCCAGTTCCACGGGCCGATGGCGCCCACTACACCCAGTGCGCGGAAGTGCTTGGCTGCATAGGTTTCGCCGTCATCCACGACCACTTCCGGCTCGATTTCATAAGCGGTGGCGGCGCGCAGCCAGGCGGCTGCTCCCCCGACCTCGAAGCGCGCATTCGGCCCGTTCAGCGGCTTGCCCTGCTCACGGGAGAGCAGCTCGGCGAGCGCTTCCGCGTTGGCTTCGATATTGTCCGCGGCCGCATTGAGCACGCGGTTGCGCTCTTCGTGGCCCAAGGCATCCCAGGCCGGCTGGGCGGACTTTGCGGCGGCAACGGCCGCGTCGAGATCGGCGGCAGTCTGCTCGGCAACACAGCCAACCAGTTCACCGGTTGCCGGGTCCAGGATTTCGGTGCCACCGGTTGCGGGCTGGATCGCATCCAGCAGTTCTTGGGCGTTTGCGTAAGCCATCTTTGAGCTCCTTGGTACTGAGTTGTTAGGTGACGGGAAGTTTTTCGGCCATCGGTGCACGCCGTTTGGACGAGCGGATGACCAGTGCCAGCACCCATGCGATGAGGCCAGGCAGGATCACGATGCCTTGCAGCACATAACCGAGCATTCCCGGTTCTGCCATGCCAAGCAAGATTTCGAAGTTGATGACGATTTGGGCGAAGACATAGACCAGGGCGATGCCCGAGACCAGCGGAGCGATCACCCGGGTTATCAGGGATTCTCCGCTGCGGTTCGCCTTGAAGTATCCGATGACGGCAAAAGAGGTCAGTGCCATGAGCAGCACCAGCCCGTAGGCCGCCGAGTTGGTCATCCAGGTGAACATCGTGAACACGACATACATCGGATCCTTGCCATGCGAGATCACCGCGAAGACGGCGATAACCGCCAGTCCGAGGGTGGACTGCGCCAGCGAGCCTGCAACGGGGGCGTGGGTGGTGCGCGAAGTTGCGGCAAGGAACTTCGGCAGCGCCCCGCCGCGGCCCATGGAGTAGAAGTAGCGGGCAATGACGTTGTGGAAGGCCAGCAGCGCGGCGAACAGGCTGGTGATGAACAGGATGTTGGCCAGATCGACGAACCAGGCTGGCGCGTTGGCGCCGAAGAACGCGAAAATCAGGTCGGGGCCGAATTGTGCCGAAGCGCCGATGACGTTCGAGGCGCCTTCGCCGACAGCTACGGCGAAGGCCGAAAACGCGTAGAAGCAGGCGATGATGACGACCGCGATCATCGTGGCACGCCGGGCGGTGCGTGCTGGATCCTTGACCTCTTCGTTGTAGATGGTTCCGGATTCGAAGCCCATGAAAGCGGCGATGGTGAAGGCCATGACGGCGCCCATGCCCGGTGCGATGGCGTCAGCCATGTTGAAGGATGCGGCCGGCTGCGGCGCTTCGGGAGCCAGCACGAAGGCCATGATGTTGTAGATGATGACCACGAGGAATTCTGCGGCCACGACGATGCCCAGGATCTTGACGGAGAAGTCGACCCGGTTCATGCCCAGGAAGCCGACAACTGCCCACGCGGCCAGGGCCATGGCCCACCATGGGATGGCGGTGCCGAAGGAGGCATTGGCAAAGGATGCCGCGGCGAATCCGAACATGCCGTAGATGCCGATCTGCATGAGGTTGTAGCTGACCAGGGCGACCATTGCCGCTCCCACGCCCAATGCCCGTCCCAGCCCCTGGGCAATGTAGGCGTAGAAGGCGCCGGCGTTCGGGATGTAGCGGCTCATCGCGGTGTAGCCGATGCTGAAAACCAGCAGGATGGCACCGACCATGAGGAAGGACAACGGCACGGATTCCATGCCGGTCACCGCGTAGTTGGTAGTCACGCCGCCAGCCACGGCGGTTAGCGGTGCGCTGGCGGCAATGATCATCACGACCAGAGCCGGCACCGTCAGTGTGCGTTGTTCGAGTCCCATTCGATCCCCCATTTGCCGAGTGCTTGGATATCAGCATCGCCCAAGTGCTCGGGCTTGTCCTTGGCATTGAGTGCAGGACCATTGGCTCCGCGTGCACAAGAGTGTCCTGCGCCTCAGCCGGCGCAGCGGTATTTGCCCGGGGTGGAACCGAATTCCTTGGAGAACATGCGGCTGAATCCGGCCGCATCGGCAATCCCGACCCGGGACCCGATGGCTTGGACGGGCAGTTCGGCCAGCAGCGGGTCGCGCAGCAGGCGCGCGGCTTCGTGCATCCGCAGATGGCGGATCAATGCGGCAACACTGAGCGGCTGGTTCTCGAAAAGCGCGTGCAGGCTGCGCACGGACATGAAGTGGGCGGCAGCGATGCGTGCAGGTCCCAGGTCGGGATCATCCAGGTGTGCGCCGATGTAGCTGGTGGCCAATTCGCGCTGCCGCTCCTTGGCATCGCCATGGCACTCGGCGCCAAGCGCCCCGCCCAGGGCAGTTGCCAGCAGGTCCACGGTATTGCGCGCCAGCTGGTAGCCGCCGAATTCATCCCATTGGGACAGATTGGCGCCAAGATGGCGCAGCAGCGGGGCGACGGTTCCCGATAGCGGGTGGGTTTGCCTCAGGGCGACGGCGGTGAGCTGGCCGACCTGTTGCTGGGACAGGCGGAAAAGACCATGGGGAACCAATGCGACGAGCACCGACGCCGGCTTTTCAAAGGCCAGGGTATAGGGGCGCTGCGTGTCATAGATCGCCAGGTCCCCTGGGGCCAGCAGGGTCTCGCGACCGTCTTGGATCAGCAGCCCGTAGCCATCGAGCTGGTAGGAGACCTTGTAGAAATCCCCGTCGCCGCTGGAGGTGAGGTTCTCGGTTCGTTGCACTGCGTGGGGTTTGGCATGTATGCGCATCAAACCGATATCGCCGAGCATACTGGCACCCAGTGTGGCGGTGAAATGGCCGCTGGAAATCTGCTCGCTTTGCAGCCTGACGAAGGCGTCGGAAATGAGCCGCGACCACGCGGTGAACGAATCGACGTGCTGAAGTTGGTACATGCTTGCCTCCCCATTGAAGCCCATCAACTGTGTCGGGCATCACGAATGAGAGTACGCCGAGCGAGGCGAAAAGTCACTATTTTCTTCGCGCGGAGAATATCCGCCTAGCTCTGGGGGTGCAGGCGGCGCAAGGCATCCAGGCGGTATTGCAGCTGCGCTTCGAGCGACTCGGCGGTGTTGACAGCTTCATCGAGCACGCTGCTGGCCTGAGCGCCCATCAGGAAATTGATCATCGAGTCGCGGGCAACACGCGCCGCGGGATGCTCCGGACCCAGCAGCTGCCCAAGCCACTGGTCGATGAGCTCGCGCCACCGGTCCATGGTTTGCGCATTGACCGCAGCCAGCGCACGGTCCCCGAGGGCCAGATGCCAGAAGTGCACAGCAATGCGGGCTTCATTGCGCCGCAGCTCATCAAGCGGGAGCACTTCGCGCGAGAACGCCTCCAGCGCACCCAGCCCGGCTTGCCCCTGGCACATGCGGGCGATGCGCCGGTCGGTAGCCTCGGCCACGTAGCGGAACGTGGCAACCAGCAGCGAATCGCGCGTCGGGAAGTAGGGCTTGAAGGCGCCATTCGAATAGCCGGCTGCGGCCGCCAAGTCACGCAGATTCAGCTTCTCGATGCCTTCGCGGGCAATGAATCGCCAAGTGACTTCGACAATCTCCCGGCGACGCTGATCATGGTCCACGATTTTCGGCATGATTCAAGATTAGCGAAAAACAATTTATTTCAGGCAAGGGCTTGCGTCACATTGGCCCCGTCCGTATTCTCTACAACTAGAGAATAATAAATGCCGCAGATCACACTTCAGTGCCGAAGGAGCCACTCCCATGCCAATCACCACCACCACGGATTTCACCCTGCTCAGCGAAGCAGAGATTGCCACCGCCAAGGAATTGCTGGTCAGCCACCAGCTTTTCACCGAGAACACCCGCATCGCCTACATGGGCCTGGAAGATCCACGCGCTGACCGCCCCGGACGTTTTGTCCGCGTCATGCTCATGGACAAGCTGGCCAACTCACCCAAGGACGTCGTCCTGGACTTGGGCGCGCAGGCCGTGCACTCCCGAATCGACCTGGATCCGGCCAAGGTGGGGCAGATGCCCGTGCTGCTGGAGGAATTCGAAATGGTGGAGGCCATCCTGGTTGCCGATCCGCAGTGGGCGGCCGCTCTGGCCAAGCGCAATCTGACGCCAGAACAGGTGCGCGTTGCCCCGCTCTCCGCAGGTGTCTACGAGGACGAGTACCCGCAAGAAGCCGGGCGCCGCATCCTGCGCGGCCTGGCCTTCCGCCAGGATTTCGCCGAAGACTCCGCCTGGGCCCATCCCGTTGATGGACTGGTGGTTTACATTGACACCATCGCCGGAAAGATCGACCAGCTGCTGGACCTGGAAGTCATCCCTGTGCCCGAAACCCACGGCAACTACACGGATCCGGAACTCACTGGCCCGGTGCGCACCACCCAGAAGCCCATCGAGATCACCCAGCCTGAGGGCGCCAGCTTCACGGTCAGCGCAGGCAACCACGTCGAGTGGGAGAAATGGTCGCTGGATATCGGTTTCGACATGCGCGAAGGGCTGGTGCTCTACAACATCGCCTTCAACGATCGGGGCACCGAACGCCGCATCCTGGATCGTGCGTCCATCGCGGAAATGGTAGTCCCCTACGGGGACCCTTCCCCGGTGCGCAGCTGGCAGAACTACTTCGACACCGGCGAGTACCTGATCGGGCGCCTGGCCAACTCGCTGGAGCTGGGCTGCGACTGCCTGGGCGAAATCCACTACATCTCCCCTGTGGTCACCGACGCCGATGGCAATGCGCAGAAGATCACCAACGGCATCTGCATGCACGAGGAAGACGCCTCGATCCTCTCCAAGCACGCCGATGACTGGTCAGGCGTGAAGTACACGCGCCGCAACCGCCGCCTGGTGATCAGCTTCTTCACTACCGTGGGCAACTACGACTACGGCTTCTACTGGTACCTGTACCTGGACGGCACCATCGAATTCGAGGCCAAGGCCACCGGCATCGTGTTCACCTCGGCCATGCTCGACGAGCGCTACTCCTCGGAAATGGCGCCTGGCCTGGGCGCGCCCTTCCACCAGCACATCTTCGGCGCCCGGCTGGACTTCGCCCTGGACGGCGGACCCAGCCGCGTCATCGAAGAAGAAGCCGTGCGCCTGCCCATCAGCAAGGAGAACCCCCGGGGCAACGCCTTCACCCGCAGCCACACGGTGCTGGCTACCGAGAAGCAGGCAGTACGCGATAGCAATCCGACCGCCGGCCGCACTTGGGTGGTGACCAACCCGGATTCGAAGAACTACCTCGGCAAGCCGGTGGGCTACAAGCTGATGTCCCAGGGACTGCCGACCCTGCTGGCCGCCGAAGGATCCTCCATCCATCGTCGCGCAGAATTCGCCTCCAAGGCCCTGTGGGTGACCAAGCGGGAGGACGGCCACCGCTATCCAACCGGTGACTTCGTGAACCAGAACCCGGGCGTTGACGGCATTGGCTCGTGGATCGAGGACGACAAGAACATCGACGGCGAGCAGATCAGCCTGTGGCACACCTTCGCGTTGACCCACTTCCCGCGGACCGAGGACTGGCCGATGATGCCTGTGGACACCGTTGGCTTCACCATCCGTCCCGAGGGCTTCTTCGACCGCTCCCCTGTCCTTGATGTTCCAGCCCCGGTCCAGCACGGCTGCTGCGCCACCAAGGAATCAGACGGTTGCTGTGGCAGCGGCGACTAGCCACGCGGCCAGGGTGCCGGCCGGACACATTGCCCTGGGAGCCGCTTCGCTGGGCCTGGCCGCAACCCACCTGCTGGTTCTGGCACTGATGCCGCACTCCTTGTGGTGGAACCTGGCATTGCTTGCCATGACCTTGTGGTGCATCAAATGCTCCTGGTGCGTGCTGCGCGGCGGTTCTCCCCTGCGCCTGCTGGTGATGAGCGCGCTCATGGGCACCTCCCATGTGGCGATGGTGATCGGCATGCCGTGGTTTGGCGGCCATCACGCGTCCCACGCTGCGCACGGCGCCCAGCATGCACCGGTGATGCTGGGAGTTGCGGCCGCCGAATTCCTCCTGATGTTCGGCGCGGCTTGGCTCAGCCGCCATTTCCCGGGACGGGCGCATCAATTCACTAGCGGCAAACCGGTCGCGGTTCCCGCATGACCAGGCCCGGTCTTCGAAGCAGTGCTTTGCTGTTTCGAAGGCCGGGTTTCGGCTTGGCTTCGGGACCTTGACAACCCCGAGCGGCGCAGGCTTAGATGAGTAATGAATCACATTCAATTTGTATTCATCTTTCCGAGAAGAGGGATAGCCTTGGCCGCCGATTGGCACTCAACTGGCATCCCCGGTGCCCAGCAGACGGCAAAGCCGCACGGACCACTGGTCGTTCCCCTGCCTCGATAGCGCCTGCCGAACCCGCTACCTTCGAGGAAAGAACCAATGAACAGCACCAATGACCTGACTTTTGACAGGCATGAAGCCGAAGTCTCGCCCACCCTGATCTCCCGAGCATTGGCCGGCGCCAAGCGCACCAGCTACTGGCTGGATCATGAGCACCGCCCCGCACCCCACCCGGCGCTGCATGGCTCGCTCACCACCGACTTGCTGATTATCGGCGGCGGCTACACCGGATTGTGGACCGCGCTCCAAGCCAAGGAGCAGAACCCCGGCCGAAGGGTCGTACTGATCGAGGGCCAGCGCTTGGGCTGGGCTGCTTCCGGGCGCAATGGCGGCTTCTGCGAAGCCTCCCTGGTCCATGGCGAGGCCAACGGAGAAAACCATCTGCCCAAGGAAAATGCGCTGCTTGCGGAGCTCGGCAGGAAGAACCTCGACGAGTTCGAAGCGACGGTGCGCCGCTATGCAATGGACGTGGACTTCGTCCGCGAGGGCGCGCTCAGCGTGGCCACCGAACAGCATCAGATTGCGTGGGTGGCCGAGGAAGCTGAGGCACCGGGTGTCGACTACCTCGATGCCGGCGCGGTAAGGCAACTGGTCAATTCGCCAGACTTCTTGGCCGGCGCCCGTGACCATGACTCAACCGCGCTGGTCCACCCCGCCAAGCTGGTCTGGGAACTTGCCCGCGTCTGCAGCGAGCTAGGCGTCGAGTTCTACGAGCATACCCACGCCGTGGAGATGAACAATGCCGGCACGCAGGTCCAGGTGCTGACCGCCGACGGGCAGATCACCGCCAAGCATGTGGCCCTGGCAACCAATGTTTTCCCGTCTCTGCTCAAGCGCCACCGCTCCCGAATTGTGCCGGTATACGACTACGCGCTGATGACTGAGCCGCTCACTGCGCAGCAGCGCGCGGCCATCGGCTGGGAGAACATGGTGGGCTTGGCCGACCTGAACAACCGGTTCCACTATGCCCGCCCAACCATCGACGCCGAAGGGAACTTCCGCATTCTCTACGGCGGCTACGACGCGGTCTACCACTTCGGGGGCAAGGTCCGCTCCAGCTACGACACCAACCAGCAGACCTTCGAGAAGCTCGCCGCGCATTTCTTCGGCAGCTTCCCGGACCTCTCACAGGTGAAGTTCTCTCATGCGTGGGGTGGCGCCATTGATACCTGCTCCCGCTTCTTCTCCTTCTTCGATCTGGCCTACGGCGGCAAGGTCGCCTACTGTGCAGGCTTCACCGGCCTCGGTGTCGGCGCTACCCGTTTCGGTGCAAGGGTCATGCTGGATCTGCTCTCGGGCCAGAAGACCGAGCTGACCGAATTGGAACTGGTGCGTACCAAGCCGATCCCATTCCCGCCGGAACCTGCCGCATGGGTGGGCGTGAACCTGATGACAAGCCAGCTGGTCAAGGCCGATCGCAATCGAGGCGAGCGCTCGGCCTTCTTGAAGCTGATGGATAAGATCGGAATGGGGTTCGATTCCTGATGCCTGGAAGAATACTTCAAGCCGGCATCGTCCAAGCCGATGCCCTTGAGGTCAAGCATGTTGCCATCGGCGACGAGCAGGTGGTCGCCGGTCAGGCATCCGCAACCGCAGGCTACCGCGAGCTGGGCACCCTCGGGGATGCAGAAATCGGCGTCTGGGAGATGTCCCGCGGCGCCATGCAGGATATTGAAGCGGACGAGTACTTCGTGGTGCTTGCCGGGTGCGCGACGGTGCAGATTCTGGAAACCGAAGGTTTCGGTGCCCAAGAACTGGTGCTGGTTCCAGGCAGCGTTGTCCGGCTCCATGCGGGCATGAGAACCCGTTGGATCGTCACCGAAACCCTGCGCAAGATCTATTTCACCCTCTGAATCCCCCTAGGAGAATTCACATGGCCTACTACGATAGTTCCCTTGGACACCAGTTCATCAATGGCCAGCAGGTCCGCGGGCACGGCCCGGTGCTGGAGCGCGCGAATCCAGCCACCGGAAAGAAGCTGCTGGACGTGGATACCGCGACCGGCGAGCAGGTTGACCAGGCGGTGCAGGCGGCCGCCGGCGCCTTCAAGACCTGGTCCCGGCTGACCCCGGGCGAACGGGCCGACCACCTGCTGGCATTCGCTCGCGAACTGGAAAAGCATGCCGATGAAATCGCCGCCCTGGAAACCGCTCAGACCGGCAAGAGCATCCGCATGTCGACCCAATTCGATGTGCCCGGTTCCATCGACAACGTGAATTTCTTTGCTGGCGCTGCACGCAATTTGCAGGGATTGGCCGCCGGGGACTACGCGGGCAACACCACCTCGATGGTTCGCCGTGAAGCTATCGGCGTGATCGGTTCGATCAGCCCGTGGAACTACCCGCTGCAGATGGCTGCGTGGAAGGTCCTGCCAGCGATTGCCGCCGGCAATACGATTGTGCTCAAGCCCAGCGAGCTGACCCCGGGCACCTCGGTGCTCTTTGCCCGGGCCGCCAAGGATGCCGGGTTGCCGGACGGCGTGATCAACATTGTCGTTGGCGACGGGCCCAGCGTTGGCTCGCCCTTGGTGCGCCACAAGCTGGTGAAGATGACTTCGTTCACCGGCTCTACCGCCGTGGGCCTGAAGATCATGTCCATGGCGGCCGAGACCGGTACCCGGGTTCATCTTGAACTCGGCGGCAAGGCGCCGATGGTGGTCTTCGATGATGCCGATATCGAAGCTGCCGCACATGGTGCGGTGGCCGGCTCGACGATCAATTCCGGACAGGATTGCACCGCCGCCACGCGCGCGTACGTGCATTCCTCGGTCTTCGAGAAGTTCACCAGCAAGGTGGCCGAACTGATGGAGGCCATGGTGGTGGGAGATCCGACCGATCCCGATACCGACATGGGTTCGATGATCAGCGAAGCCCACCTGCAGAAGGTTTCCTCGATGGTTGAGCGTGCCAAGGATGCCGGAGCAACGGTGCTTGCCGGTGGCAAGCAGCTTCCGGGCGATGGCTGGTTCTACCGTCCTACCCTGGTGGTGGGAGCTGCGCAGGATTCAGAGATCGTGCAGCAGGAAGTCTTCGGCCCGGTCCTGGTGGCGTTGGCGTTCGATACCGATGACGAAGCCATCGAATTGGCCAACGACACCCCGTATGGCCTGGCGGCGAGCGCATGGACCAAGAACGTTGACCGCGCGATGCGTGCCAGCGCCGAAATCCAGGCCGGTTGCGTGTGGATCAACGAGCATATCCTGATCGTTTCCGATATGCCGCATGGAGGCTACAAGGCTTCGGGGATGGGCAAGGACATGAGCCAGTATTCCTTCGATGAGTACACCAATGTCAAGCATGTGATGATCTCCCATGATCCCGCGGCCCATCGCGAATGGCAGGATACGGTCTTCAAGCAGCGCTAGGCCCAGAAGGCTAGAGGCTCGAAAGCAGCTGGCTCAGCTTCTTCGTAGCCACCCCGGGTTCTGTGGTGGCAAAGAAGTACTGTGCCAGCTGTTTTTGCGCCCCGGCAACCGAGGATGCGGCAAGATCCGCAACCCGCTGCGCCAGTCCGTTGGCGTTGCCCAGCCGCTGGTCCAATGGCAACCCTGAATGGAGCTTGCTTTGGGGGTCTCCGGCCAGCAGCAGCGGGATGTTGAGCGCTACCGCGTCATAGGCCATCGCCGAGGTGTCGCAGATGGCCACATCCGCCCACACCAAGGACTGCGCCGCGTCGCTGAGCGCATCCACGGTGGCAGCGTAGTTGCTTTTCAGGCTTACCACGGCCTTTTTTGCCTCTGCGGACACATCACCGGTCTTCGGATGAGGACGGAAACGTACTTCGAAACGCTCATCGTTGCTCAGCTGGGCTAGAATTCTCTCGCCCAAAGTAGCCACCGAGGAGTACGCCATGGCTTGCGAGTCGCCCTCCCAAGTCGGTGCGTAGAGAACCCGGATCTTCTCCGAAGGGCCGGGCAATTCCAGTTCATCGAGCTGCGGGCGTCCGATCTGCACCAGATGCGATGGGTCGAAACGGGAGATGTTCTCGGTGATGCGCTCTACCGCGGCAGCACCAGCCACGCAGGCGAAATCGTAGGCTTTGAGCTGGTTGGAGACCATGGAGGCCTTTTCGCTCTCACCGTGGTTCAAGTGAATATGCGCCGGTCCGTTGAAGCGCAGCATCGTGAAGTTCCGCTGGGCGTTGTTCACGTAGTTGATGGATTTGGTATTCCACTCGCTCAGCTTATTCTCGATCTGCTCCATGGAACGCGAGAACAATATCGGCAGGTTCGACTCTGCCAGCGCGTGTCGTGCACTTAGTGCGTCCATGAGCACCACGCCGACGTTGAGACCCTGGGCAGCCAGTCGCTCGAAGGTACCCAGCCAGACTCCGAGCTGGTAGAACTGCCCGGGCCCCTCGGCGAAGAAAAGCACATGGTCGGCTTGCTCGATTCCCCGGTCCGAGTGAGCGATCTCCGCTCGAACAGACCGCTCCGCAATGAGGGAGCGTGCTTTACCTGTCGCTTGCGTTATCTGGGAAGAGAACAATGCCATGCATTTAGTTTACGTAGGTTTAGCCGTTGATTGCGGAAGCCAAGTCGGAAATGTTGGATTCCATCCATTCGAGGTAGCTGGAATCATCCTGAATGGTTTCTGCAAAGTCGACTACAGGTACCTGTCCCCGCTCAGCGTTCTTCTTCAGCGCCTTGGTTTCGCTGCCTTCGGTCTGCACGTTGTAGGCAAGCATGTCAGCGTCGCCAGCAACGAGCTTGCCTTCAGCCTTCTTCATGGTCATCGGCGCAATGCCCTCGCCCTCTTCGATGGCTTCGCTCAGCCCTTCAGGAGTGGTGTTCTCCATGCCGGCTGCTTCCAGCAAGTGGAATGGAACCGGCTCGGTCATCATGAAGCTCTTGCCATCCAGCTTGGCGGTTTCGAGCTGGGCTTCGAGTTTCCCGATCCCTTCGTTGAAGGCTGCTGCGTTCTGCTTGTACTGATCCGCGTTGGCGGTATCGGCCTTGGCGAAGGACTCGGCCAGTGCATCAGCAAGTTCACCCATGGAATCCAGGTCGTACCAGATGTGCTCGTTGTAGCCCGCGTGGTCGTGGCCCTCATGGCCGCCCTCATCAGCGTGCTGCGCATGCTCCTCAGCGCTTTCGCCCTCATGGCCGCCCTCATCAGCGTGCTGCGCATGCTCCTCAGCGCTTTCGCCCTCATGCCCGGCCTCTTCGGATTCCGCAGCTACCGGCGAGGAGTCCACAGCGTGCATGAGCGTGATCTCTCCAGACTTGCCTTCCGGTAGCGAAGAAACGAGAGAGTCCATGAATTGGTCATATCCGCCACCATTGGCAAGGACCAGGTCCGCGCTGGATATCGCAAGCTTGTCGCGTGCGGTTGGCTCATAGGAGTGCGGATCCTGTGCGGCCGAAGTGATGATCTCGCTGACCTCCACGCTATCTCCACCAATGGCACGGGCGATCTGTCCGTAGACGTTCGTCGTGGCCACTACGCTGATCCCTGCAGATTCCGCGTCCTTCGATTCGCTTCCCGTGGCGCTACCGCATCCGGCAAGGATCAGTCCGGCAGCGGGCAGGGCGACGGCAGCTGCGAGCAGCGAGCGGTAGTTCTTCATGGTGGTCTCCATCTAAATCGGATCGCTATTGAGAACTATTCTACATTACATATGAGAATGGTTCGCACCTAGGAGTCGGAGGTTACACTCTGCAAAGCCCGCTTGCCGTGGGCACCACCGGTGCCGGTAGCTTTCACCACCATCACTGCAATGGCGGTGGTTACCGGGATCGCCAATACCAATCCGATGGAACCAATCAGGATTCGGATGACCTCTTCAGCCATGGCGCCGGAGCCGAGGGTGACCCCGAAACTCTGGTTGCTCAGCGCCGCAATGGCCAGCACCGGCAGGGCCGCACCGGCGTAGGCGAAGGCGATGGTGTATACGGTCGAAGCGATATGGTCCCGGCCGATGCGCATGCCGCGGAAGAACAGTTCCCTGGCCGAGGCCTTGGGCGTGCTCTCTGCCAGTTCCCAGACGGTTGCCGACTGGGTAATTGTCACGTCATTGAGCACACCCATGCCGCCAACCAGCACGCCGCAGATCAGCAAGCCGGGCAGGGAAATTTGCGGGGCCACCGTCGATAGGGTGATTGCCGATTCATCGTTGGCTCCAGTCAAAGCGGCCGCATCGGTCAACCAAAGCACCATCGCCGCGGTCACCGCCAGGCCAAAGAGCGTTCCCAGCAGCGCTGTGGATGTTTTCGCGTTCAGACCATGGGCGAAATACAACGCGACAAACATGATGGCGGTAGAACCGGTGAGTCCCACCAGGACCGGATTGCCGCCTTCAAGCAAGGCCGGAACCATGAAGATGATCATGAAGGCGATGCCACCGACCAAGCCGATCATCGCCCGCGTGCCGCGCCATCCGGCGACCAGCACCACGACCACGCCATAGGCGATGGCCAGCAGTGCCATGGGCAAAGTGCGCACGAAGTCAACGAATACGTACGGGCTGCCGCTGGTGGTGTCCACCGCGGAGAGATCAAGGTATCGAATGCTGTCGCCCGCGCGCGCATCACGTGATTGCAGCATTTCCGGTGGGATTTCCAATTGGATCTCCGCGCCTCCGGATTCGGGCATCACGTAGGTGACTTGGCATTCGAGAACCTTGCCACCAACTTCTTCCAACCCTTGGGAAGACGGGCAGTCCTGGACTGTGCTGCGCGTGACAGTGCCCACTTCCATCGTTGCGCCACCGGTAGTGTCCATGGCTCCATTCAGGGCAAACTTGTCGTAGTTGCCTTGCGGCCACAACAAGATGACCATGACCAGGGCCAGGGCGCCGATAGGCGCAAGCAGCGCCCATAAGATGATCGAGGCACGCCGCCGGCGCCGGGGATCCTGCAAAATCGGTTCGTCATGGTGATGATGGCCCACGTGGTGCTGCTCCAAATCAAAGAAGGCGAATCGTTCTTTCCCAGTGTAAGAGCTAGCCCATTGGAGTTTGCCTTGGATGCCGACCGCGTTGCGAAGAGCTGGTCCTGGATATTCAAAAGGATGACCCGATAAATCCTCCGTAAGGTTCATACCTTCAAACACTGCGGAACGGGAGAATTGAGCCATGAGCTTGCCAATGAACCAGCCACCCTTGCCGCAAGGCGCCGAGGTTGAGATGAACTATTCGTTCCATCGCCTAATGAGACGCAGTGAGAACTACCGCTGGTGGAGGCCGCTGGCGTTCACCGGCATCGGCATTGGCTTCTACGGCGCGGCATTGCTCATCGCCATACTGGCGATGTTCATTGCACTGATCATGAACCCGCTGACGTGGGCTGCGGAGAATCCAGATGAGGCTCCCGATCAGTTCCTCATGGATCCAACCCTGAACATGGCCACGGCGACGGACTTCTCGATGACCATGGTCTCCCTGATCATCATGATCCCGGCGGTCTACCTCGCCTACTTGCTCATCGGACCCAAGCCTGTCGGCTTGCTGATATCGGTCGCCGGCAAATTGCGCTGGCGCTGGTTCGGCCTGGTGTTGGGTGCCAGCGCCATCTTGTTCGCAGTGTATTTCGGGCTGAGTTTCGGGTTGGGCGCCTTGGGCATTGGCGAGTCCGAACCCGTGCCGGCGAGCAGCCTGCCGGCCGATCCGCTGTTCTATGCCCTGCTGGTGATCCTCTTGACGCCCTTCCAGTGCGCAGCTGAAGAGCTTGTTTTCCGTGGCGCGTTCATGCAGGTCATCGGCAGCTGGCTGAAGCATCCACTGTTCGCCATCCTGCTTCCAGTTCCCTTCTTCACCATCGGCCATCTCTACGATGTCTGGGGGCTTCTCGATGTGGCGGCGTTCGCTATCGCGGCAGGCTATCTGACCTGGCGCACCGGTGGGCTTGAAGCAGCGATGGCGATGCACATCATCAACAACACCTTCTTGTTCCTGCTCGGTGCAATGGGCGTAGTTGATCTGAACGCCACGGAATCCAACCCGGTCTCGCTGGTCTTCTCGGTGTGCTTCATGGCCCTATTGACCTTCGTGCTGGTGAAGCTGGCAGACAGGCAAGGCATTGCGCGTACGGCAGGCCCGATTCCAGCAGCAGAGCGCCGTCCGATGCTGCAGCCTTGGCAGATGAACCAGCCACCGGTTCACCCTAGCCAGGCCTACTGGGCTCCTCCGGCCTACCAGCCTGGACAGCAGCAGAACTCCGATCACGGTTCAGATGTTTCCCCACCGGCTCCCCCGGCAGCCGGCCCGTCAGATCGCTAGGCACCAGATAGCTGGAACGCAAAAAACGATCCGCGCAGGATTTCCTGTGCGGATCGTTTCTTTTAATGAACTGTTCAGGATTTGGCCCAGCGCAGCAAGGCTGCGATTCCTGCACCGCCAGGAATCACCGAATCCGGTACATAGCGAATGCTGGCATCGGTCAGCGCAGTGGCCCGCAGGAGCACTTCTGGCGCCGGCCATTCCCCGACGACCAACTCTGCATGGTCATCTCCGTCCTGATGGGCAATCCATGGTTCGGCGCTCAAGGCGCGAAGGGTATGCTCGCTTTGGTACTGTCCAACCAGCACCATTTCGGCTTGCGCCGATTGGAGCGCAGTGACAACTTCATCGAGACCGACAGCAAGCTGCGCTTTGCCGTTGCCGGACTGCGCAGCGATCTTCGATTCCAATTCAGCCAGGGACTTGGCTTTCACTTCCTCTACAAGCTTGGTGATTTGGGCATCGACTTGCTTGGTGTCCGCACCCCCGGTGCGCGTATGCGAGTCGATGACTTCTACATAGTCCTTGAGCGCCACGGGCACTGCCCCGAGCACTAGTTCACGAGCCTTGATGTCGCCCGAAAGAATGATCAGGCGGACGTAGTTCTCGTTGGACATTTCACTGATCAGCTCGGCAACTTCGTCAGCGTTTCGACGAGCCATCTCATCGGCGGCGGCCTGCGCCTTGGGCTGGTCGTATTCCCCGGGCACCTTGCGTGCATGGTGGATTTCCTCGGGCAACCCGACGATGCCACGGCTGCCCAGGCGTTCAGGTGACGCCGTATTGTAGAGGTGCACCTCGCCTCCGTCCTTGCTGACTTCAGCTACGAGGTAGGAGAACGATCCGCCACGGGCGCGGGCCAGCGCCGTGAAGTTCGGGAACGGACCCACATCAACCGATGAAGTTTGGACCTTGAGGCCTGGGATGACTTCGTTCAGGACGATTTCGCCGTCATGAACAGCTACGAACCGTGCTACTGGTGCTCGCAGTCCCTGGGCTGGCTCCAGTGCGCCGATCAGTGCTTGGACATCGCTGGGCTGCGCCTGCTGGCTCTTGAGCAGCTTGGCTACCTCGTCCGGAAGCCGGTCTGCTGCTTCCTGGGCGGCAGTGGTTCCCAACGATGCATCCACGAGAGCTGTGCTCCACGAGCCGTTTCTCCGATAGAGCGAAGCGTCGATTCCATTAGAATCCGCGCGTAGTGCCATGCTGACTCCCTTCCGCACGCGACCCTTGGCCGCGGTGCGACTAGATCCGTGGCACTAACCTAACATCACTATTCAGTGGCTGGAAGAGGTAACCAGAAACTATGTCGTTGTTTGGATGAAATCAGCATGGCAACTTGCGTTTACCAGCGGCCGCGCCAGTATTGGGCGGGGAATGCCATCGGTGCACCCAATTCCTGCGCCGAACGGTTAGCCCACTGCGGATCGCCCAGGGCAGCGCGCCCAACGCAGACGCCGTCCGCTTGCCCGGTCACGACGATCTGCTCTGCCTGCATCGGCTCGGTGATGACGCCGACCGCGGTAACGAAGGCATCCTGGGGCAGCGCTTCCTTCACTGCCTGAGCCAACGGCACTTGGTAGCCCGGACCAGACGGTCCGTTGAACTTGCCAATTCCTGCACTGGAGAGGTCGAAGTGGCGCACACCGTAGCCGTAGAGTTCCTTGGCGATCCGAACGGTGTCAGCAATGCTCCATCCATCGTCCACCCAGTCTTCTCCGGAGAAGCGAATGCCCAGGGCCTTGTTTTCCGGCCACACGGCAGCCACAGCCTCGATGACTTCACGCAGGTATCGAGTGCGATTCTCGAAGCTGCCACCGTATTCGTCGGTGCGCTTATTGGTCAGCGGCGACAGGAATTGGTGCACCAGGTAGCCGTGCGCGGCATGGATCTGGATCAGGTCGAATCCGGCCGCGTCGGCACGCTTAGCCGCATCAGCCCAGTCCTGCACCGATGCCTGGATCTGTTCCACGCTCATCGCGGTAGCTGGCTTCAGCCCGTAGAGCTCGCTGGGCGAGGAAGTGAAGGTTTCCCAGCCGCCATCTTCCGCGCTGATGCTGCCGGATTTTCCAGCTTCTTCAAGATCCTTGAGCCAGCCATAGGTCGATGCCTTGGCTCCGGCGTGCGCCAGCTGCACGCCGGCGGCTGCCCCATGGGCGCGGATGTATTGGGCAATCGGTTTCCAGGCTTCGGCCTGCTCGTCATTCCACAGGCCGGTATCGCGATCCGAGATCCTGCCTTCAGCTGCCACCGCAGTTGCTTCGGCGATCACCAAGGAGTATCCGCCATGGGCCATGGAACCCAGGTGAGCCAAGTGCCAGGTCGTTGGAACG
Organism: Glutamicibacter sp. NPDC087661; assembly: GCF_044743275.1. Taxonomy (NCBI): domain Bacteria; kingdom Bacillati; phylum Actinomycetota; class Actinomycetes; order Micrococcales; family Micrococcaceae; genus Glutamicibacter; species Glutamicibacter sp. NPDC087661. The sequence continues at coordinate 45,732 of NZ_JBIUWE010000001.1, read as the reverse complement.
CCGTCGCGTTTTTCCACGGAATACTGGCACATCGGCGGAAGCACGACGCGGTTGCGAAGCTTCAGGCCTGCTCCGCTTCTGGCCGGGACGGTAAATTCAGTAAAGAGCTTGCTATGAGGCATACCTGTTACGACGCTGGGGTGCGCGAATTTATTCCGCGCACCCCAGTGCAGCTGCAGGCTATCCAAGAATCAGCACGGCCACCGACAGGTAGACGATCAGCCCGGCGGCATCCACGAAGGTTGAAATGAAGGGGTTGGAAAATACCGCAGGATCAACCTTGAAGAATTTACCGATGATCGGCATCACCCCGCCGACAGCGGCAGCAATGCTGCACAGTGCCACCAGGCTGATGCCTATCACCAATCCGATGCGCAGTTCGAAAATGCTCCCGGCCACCACCAGCGCTATGGCGCCCAGGCACAGTCCCAGGACCGCTCCGATTCGCACCTCGCGCATCAGCACCCGCCAGAAGTCGCTTCCCCGCACATCACCCATGGCCAGCGCACGGGTGACAGTGGTCGCCGCCTGGTTGCCGGTGTTCCCGCCAATGCCCACGATCAAGGGGATGAACAAGCTAAGCACCACCATCGACTCCAGTGTCTGCTCGAAACTGGACAGCACCTTGACCGTCAAGGTGGCGCCGATAGCCAGGACCAGCAGCCAGATGACGCGCGCCTTCACCAGGTGGCGCAATGGCGTCCCCAGGTAAGGGCGGAAGAGCGGATCCGTTCCGGAGCCGTACGCGGAGCGGCGCTCTTCGGCATCCTCTAGGATCGCGATCGCCATGGGCAAGGTCAGCACTCCCAGCAGGCGATCTTCCCGATCAAGCACCGGGAGCATCCCTGCCTTCCGATCCACCACCACCCGTGCCGCGCTCGTCTCCGGCTCGCAGGCCTGGACGACCGGGCTCTGGGTGCACAGTTCTCCGATCGTTGTCCCGGCCGGCTCGGTGAGCAACTCGCTGAGCTTGATGGTGCCAAGCAGCCGGCGTTCATCATCGATCACCAGGATGTGCTGCGCGTTCTCGCAGTTCCCGAGGCGTGCGCTGATGCGTTCCAGGGTTTCGGCCACAGACAGCTGCGGGTGGGTCGAGATGAAATCCGGGGACATCGCCCTGCCGGCGCTTGATTCCGGATAGCCCAGCAGGATTCCGGTTTCCTGGCGCGTGGCCGTCGGCAGCCCTGCCAGCAGTTTCGTGGCCACCATCGCTGGCAGTTCATCGAGCAGCGCTACCCGTCCCGCGGCGGGGAGTTGGGCGAAGGCATCGATGACGGTCTGCGACTGCAGCGCCCGCACCAGGTCGGCTTGCACCGGGGCGTCGAGTTCCTGGAAGACCAGTACCGCGGTCTGCTTGTCAAGCAGCCGGTAGGCCAGGGCAGCCTCCGTGGCATCCAGTGCTTCGAGGTGCTCAATGGTCTGGGCGATGTGCAGACCGCCCAGCAGCCCTGCCGCGAGCTGGAATTCTGCGTGATTGAGATGGGAGCGCAAGGCTCGCGAAATAGTAGAGAAGTCTACCTTTTCTGGAGAAAACATGATTTTGGTCCAAATGGTTCATTTGGCGCGTGAATACAAGCCTGCCAGCAACTTCTCACCGCTTGACCACCCCATGAATACAGGGAGATAAATCAGTCAGTATTTGCGTGCAGGACCAGGCGCCGGTGACATGTACAAGAGTCACGAACTCGTTGGGATCCCATGGCGGGATGCTGCCAGATTCGGCTGATTCGGCTACGAGCGTCCGGGTGAGTTCGTGTGCATAGATCGACTAGAACTGTCTTCCACGACACTCACCTCCTCGAAACTGGTTTGCGCTAGCGCGCATCAGGCCTAGTCCCAGTTCTATCAGCTATGGCTGGGAATTGCCGGACTTGGGGGCCAAGATCACATTTAAACAGTTCGGGAGGTCTGCAGTGCAGGCCTCCCGAACTGGGTCATGCGTTACTGGGAAATCAGCATTCCACCACGTTGACGGCCAGGCCGCCCATCGCAGTTTCCTTGTACTTGTCGCTCATGTCCTTGCCGGTTTCGCGCATGGTGATAATGACTTCATCCAAGGTGACGTGGTGTTCGCCGTCGCCCATCAGCGCCATCTTCGCCGCGTTCACTGCCTTGGAAGCAGCGATGGCGTTGCGTTCGATGCAAGGGATCTGGACCAGTCCGCCGATCGGGTCGCAGGTCAGGCCAAGGTTGTGTTCCATGGCGATTTCCGCTGCGTTCTCTACCTGCGCTGGGGTGCCGCCAAGAATTTCGGCCAGGCCGCCAGCAGCCATCGATGATGCCGAACCGACTTCGCCCTGGCAGCCGACTTCGGCGCCGGAGATCGATGCCTGCTCCTTGTACAGCACGCCGACGGCACCAGCGGTGAGCAGGAAGCGTACGACAGCGTCGTGCTTTTCCTCCTCATTCCAGTACTTTGCGCCCGGTGCGTAGTGGGTGGCGTAGAACAGCACGGCTGGGATGATGCCCGCTGCGCCGTTGGTCGGAGCGGTGACCACGCGTCCGCCGGAGGCGTTCTCCTCATTGACGGCCAGCGCAACGAGGTTGATCCATTCCTGCCAGTAGACCGGATCCCGGTCCTTGTCTTCCTTGCGCAGGCGTTCATGCCATTCCGGCGCACGGCGGCGAACTTTCAAGCCGCCGGGCAGCACGCCGGTGCGTTCCAGCGCGGAATCCTTGCAGTCTTCCATCACTTCGTAGATGTGGACCAGGCCGTTGCGGATCTCGTCGCGGGACCGGTAAGCCATTTCGTTGGCCATCATGATGTCGGCAATGGACAGGCCGGTTTCCTTCACATGTTCCAGCAGCTTGGCTGCCGTGGTGAAGGGATAGGGCTGCTTGTTCAGCTTCTCTTCGAGGTTCTTCTCGATGCGGTCTTCGGCGCCTTCGCGCACGATGAAGCCGCCGCCTACGGAGAAGAAGGTCTCGTTGGCGATTTCGTTGCCGTCAGCGTCGAGGGCAATGAACTTCACGCCGTTGGTGTGGCGTGGCAGTACGGTGAGCGGATGCTGGATCATGTCTTCGACCTTGTAGTTCAGGTCCTTGCGCTGATCAAGCTGTTCGGCCAGGTGGAGGATTCCAGTGGCTTCCATGTCCGCCAGACGGTCATCGACCTGTGATGGCAGCACGGTTTCAGGTTCGAAGCCTTCAAGCCCCAGCATGATGGCAGTGAAGGTGCCGTGGCCGCGTCCGGTAGCGGCCAGGGATCCGTAGACATCAACACGGATATTTTCCAGTGCGTCCAGTTGGCCTTCTCGGATTACTTGGGCAATGAATGCGTGTGCTGCACGCATTGGTCCCACGGTATGGCTGGAAGACGGTCCGATGCCAACCGAGAAAAGATCGAATACGCTAACCGCCATAGCGGGTCACATCCTTAGAACTTGGGTAATCCGAGAGCTTCTGCCCCGGATCTGTGGAGTGTGGTTCCAGAGGCTTGCGGCCACCGCACGTACCGTGCAGCGCCTGGACCTCTGGATGTTGAAAGACCGCGGGCCCGAAAAGCGAGTATTTCCACCTTCCGGGCCCACATCCTAATCAGATGATGCTACTCGGAAACCTTAGCCAGTTCCGGGTACAGCGGGTGGGCCGCGGCAAGCTTCAGAACACGATCCTTCAGCTCCGGCAACACCGCCGTATTACCCTCAGCACCAGCAATCAACGTCTGTGCAATGATCTCCGCAACCTCAGCGAACGCAGCCTCCGAGAAACCACGGGTAGCCAACGCCGGAGTACCAATACGCAACCCCGAAGTCACCATCGGCGGACGAGGATCAAACGGCACCGAATTGCGGTTCACCGTGATCTCCACCTGAGCCAAAAGATCCTCACCCTGCTGCCCATCCAACTCGCTATTACGCAAGTCAACGAGCACCATGTGAACATCCGTGCCACCAGTCAAAACGCTGATGCCCTTGGCAACAACATCTTCCTGGGTCAAGCGCTCAGCCAAAATCCGCGCACCAGCCAAGGTCCGCTCCTGGCGCTCCTTGAACTCCGGCGAAGCAGCAATCTTGAAAGCCACCGCCTTGCCAGCAATCACGTGCTCCAACGGACCACCCTGCTGACCAGGGAACACCGCCGAGTTCAACTTCTTCGCAATCTCCGCATCATTCGACAGAATAATGCCGCCACGAGGACCAGCCAACGTCTTATGCGTCGTGGAAGTCACCACATGAGCATGCGGCACCGGCGAAGGATGCAACCCGGTTGCCACCAAGCCAGCGAAGTGCGCCATATCCACGAACAAGTACGCGCCAACCTTGTCAGCAATCTCGCGGAAACGCTGGAAATCCAGCTGGCGCGGGTACGCCGACCAGCCAGCAACAATCATCTTCGGCTGGTTCTCGATGGCAAGGCGCTCCACCTCGTCCATGTCCACCTCATAGGTTTCCTCGTCCACACCGTAAGGAACGATGTTGAACAAGCGGCCCGAGAAGTTCAGCTTCATCCCGTGGGTCAGGTGGCCACCGTGGTTCAGGTTCAGCCCCAGCACGGTATCGCCCGGACGCACCAGCGCGTGGTACACCGACGCGTTAGCCTGCGCACCGGAATGCGGCTGCACATTAGCGAACTTCGCCCCGAACAACTCCTTGAGCCGCTCAATCGCCAACGTCTCGATGACATCAACTTCCTCGCAACCGCCATAGTAGCGGCGGCCCGGGTAGCCCTCGGCATACTTGTTGGTCAGTACCGAACCCTGCGCCTGCATGATTGCCTGCGCAGTGTGGTTCTCCGAAGCGATCATTTCCAGGCCGCGCTGCTGGCGAGCCAGCTCAGCGTCAATACGCTGCGCGATCTCCGGGTCCAGCGAAGCCAGCGACTGGGTCAACGTTGCAGCGGCAACGGATTCAAAAGTCTGGTTGCTCATTACTCGACGTTTCCACCGTTCGCGCTTGCGTAGTCAGCTGCCGAAAGCAGCGGACCCTCTTCGGCGACCTCAACGGTGAACAGCCAGCCGGCACCGTATGGGTCTTCGTTCAGGATGCCTGGGTTGTCCACTGCCTCGTCGTTGATGGCAACGATGGTGCCGGTCACTGGCGAGTACAGGTCGGAAACCGACTTGGTGGACTCGACTTCGCCACAGGTCTCGCCTGCGGTAACGGAGTCGCCGACCTCTGGCAGGTCGACGTAGACCACGTCGCCCAGGGCGTCGGCGGCAACCTGGGTGATGCCGATCTTTGCTGGGGACGATGCATCGATCCACTCGTGTTCGGCCGAGTAGCGCAATGACGAAAGAACTTTACTCACGGTATTTCCTCTCCCAAGGGAATTAGCGGGCGATTTGCTTAGCCCTACTGATGTTTAACGTTACTTGGCTCGGGTGTAGAACGGCAGTTCGACTACGACAAAAGGCAAAGTCTTACCACGCAGGTCTACCTCCAGCTCGGTTCCCACTGCACCGAATTCGGCGTCGACATAACCCAGTGCAACCGGGTAGCCCAGGGTTGGCGAAGGCTGGCCGGAGGTGATTTCACCGATGGTTGCGCCGTCCTTGACGATGGCGTAGCCGCCGCGGCCGGCGCGCTTGCCCAGGCCCTTGAGGCCGACGAGCTTGCGTGGCGGGGTCGCACCGCGCAACGCTTCCAGGGCTTCGCGGCCCACGAAGTCCTCTTCCTTCTTGAAGGAGACCACCGGGCCGAATCCGGCATCGAACGGGGTGCGTTCCAGGGACAGCTCGTTGCCGTACAGCGGCATGCCGGCTTCAAGGCGCAGCGAGTCGCGGGCGGCCAGGCCGCAAGGAACCAGCTCGTGGTCCTTGCCGGCGTCAACGCTCTTTTCCCAGAGGGCTGCCGCATCCTCGTTTTCGATGATCAGCTCGAAGCCGTCTTCGCCGGTGTAGCCGGTGCGGGCCAGCAGCACGTCGATGCCACCGAGCACCACCTTCACCGCAGCGTAGTACTTCAGTTCGGTGACCGCCTGGGCGGTTGCCTCGTCGGCGGCCAGCTTGCGCACAATTGCCTCGGCGTTCGGTCCCTGGACGGCGATCAGCGACTGGCGGCCCGAAGCGTCGTCCACGACGACGTCGAAGCCGGCGGCGCGGGCAGCCAGCTCGGCGGCAACCACCGGAGCGTTGCCGGCGTTGGGCACGACGAGGAACTTCTCCTCTTCCAGGCGGTAGACGATCAGGTCGTCGATGATCTTGCCCTCGGCGTCAAGGATCAGCGAGTACTTCGCCTTGCCGACCTTCATGATGCTCAGGTTCCCTGCCAGGGCGGTGTTCAGCGCCTTGCCGGCTTCCGGGCCGGAGAGGTAGACCTCGCCCATGTGGGACAGGTCGAACAGGCCAGCGGTGGAGCGCACGGCCTTGTGCTCTGCCAGTTCCGATCCGTACTTCAACGGCATGTCCCAGCCGCCGAAGTCGGTGAAGTTGGCGCCGAGAGCTTCGTGCTGCGCGTGCAGCGCGGTGTGCTTGAGTGCTTGGGTAGTCTCAGTCATCTCTAACTCTTCCTTAGTCTTCGAAGGCTTCGGGAGCCGGGCAGGAGCAGATCAGGTTGCGGTCGCCACCGGCGCCGTCGATGCGGCCCACGGTTGGGAAGTACTTGTCGAACTTCAGCGCCGGGACCGGGAAGGCCGCCTGCTCGACCGAGTACTTGCGGTCCCACTTGCTGTTGACCACAGCGGAGACCGTGTGCGGAGCGTTGCGCAATGGGGACTCCTCGATGCTGTAGGCACCGGAGAGGACCTCGTCCATTTCCTGGCGGATGGTGATCATCGCTTCAATGAAGCGCTCGATCTCGGCCAGGTCCTCGGATTCGGTGGGCTCCACCATCAGGGTGCCTGCCACAGGGAAGGACAGGGTCGGCGCGTGGAAACCGAAGTCGATCAGGCGCTTGGCCACGTCCTCGGCGGTGACCCCGGTCTTGGCGGTCAGTTCGCGCAGGTCCAGGATGCACTCGTGGGCAACCAGGTCCTTGTTGCCGGTGAACAGTACCGGGAAGTGCTCGTTCAGGCGCTTGGCAATGTAGTTCGCGTTCAGGATCGCGTGCTTGGTGGCTTCGGTCAAGCCGTCCCCGCCCATCATCGCGATGTAGGCCCAGGAGATCGGCAGGACGCCGGCCGAGCCGAAAGCGGTCGCCACCACCGGCACGCCATCACGCTCGGAGTAGGTGCCCGAAGCATCGCCTGGCAGGAATGGCAGCAGGTGCTCGCCAACGCCGATTGGGCCTACGCCTGGACCGCCACCGCCGTGCGGGATGCAGAAGGTCTTGTGCAGGTTCAGGTGCGACACGTCGCCGCCGAACTTGCCTGGCTGGGCCAAGCCAACCATGGCGTTCATGTTCGCGCCATCGATGTACACCTGGCCGCCGGCGGCGTGGACCTTGTCGCAGACCTCGCGCACGTCCGCGTCGTAGACGCCGTGGGTGGATGGGTAGGTGATCATGATGGCTGCAAGGACGTCCTTGTTGGCCTCGATCTTGGCATCCAGGTCGTTCGCGTCGATGGTGCCATCGGCTGCGGTCTTCACGACCACCACGCGCATCCCGGCCAGCACTGCCGACGCGGCGTTGGTGCCGTGGGCCGAGGCCGGAATCAGGCACAGATCGCGCTGGCCTTCGCCGCGCGAACGGTGGTAGTCCGAAATGGCCAGCAGGCCCGCGTACTCGCCCTGCGAGCCGGCGTTGGGCTGGATCGAAACGCCAGCGTAGCCGGTGATTGCGGTCAGGCGCCCTTCCAGGTCGGTGATCAGCTCGCGCCAGCCCTCGGTCTGCGCTGCAGGCGCGTAGGGGTGGATCGAGGCGAATTCCGGCCAGGTGATGGATTCCATTTCGGCGGCCGAGTTCAGCTTCATGGTGCACGAACCCAGCGGGATCATGGTGCGGTCCAGGGCCAGGTCGCGGTCCGAGAGCCGGCGCAGGTAGCGCATCATCTGGGTTTCGGAGGAGATGGTGTTGAAGATCGGGTGGGTCATGAAGTCGCTGGTGCGCACCTGCCCTGCCGGGATCTCGAAGCCTTCCGGAGCCGAGAGCTCTGCGCCGAAGACCTCAAGCAGGGTCTTGACTACGCCCGAGGTGGTGGCCTCGTCGGTGGAGACGCCCACCTGGGTCTCGCCCACCTTGCGCAGGTTGATGCCTGCTTCGATGGCCTTGGCAATGATGGCATCGGCGTTCTCGACGTTCACCACAACGGTGTCGAAGAAGGAGTCCGAAGCCAAGGTGTAGCCCCCGGAAACCAGCGAGCTGGCGATCACCCGGGCGTGGTTGTTGGCGCGCGAGGCGATCTGCTTCAGTCCGGCTGGGCCGTGGTAGACCGCGTACATCGAAGCGCAGATGGCCAGCAGGGCCTGTGCGGTGCAGATGTTGGAGGTGGCCTTTTCGCGGCGGATGTGCTGCTCGCGGGTCTGCAGGGCCAAGCGGTAGGCAGGGACTCCGGCGTCATCGGCCGAAACGCCCACCAGGCGTCCTGGCATGGAACGGGTCAGGCCATCGGCCACGGCCATGTAGGCAGCGTGCGGTCCGCCGAAGAACAGCGGCACGCCGAATCGCTGGGTGTTGCCCACGGCGATATCGGCACCCTGCTCGCCCGGAGGGGTGATCATGGTCAGGGCCAGCAGGTCGGCAATCACGGTAACCATGGCGCCGGCTTCCTTGGCGGCGGCGATGATCGAAGCGTGGTCCGCGATCGAGCCGTCGTTGCCAGGCTGCTGCAGGACAATGCCGGAGATCTCGCCCTCTGGCAAGCCTGCGGAAAGGTCGGCAATCTCGACTTCGAAGCCCAGCGCGTCAGCGCGGCCCTGCACGACCTTGAGGGTCTGCGGGAAGATGTTGGAGTCCAGCACGGTCTTGCCCTTGGACTTCTTCTTGTTGGCGCGGCGCATCATCAGCACGGCTTCGGCGGCAGCGGAGGATTCGTCCAGCAGCGACGCGTTGGCGATGGGCAGGCCGGTCAGGTCCATGACCATGGTCTGGAAGTTCAGCAGGGCTTCGAGGCGGCCCTGGGAGATTTCCGGCTGGTACGGGGTGTAAGCGGTGTACCAGGCTGGGTTTTCCACGATGTTGCGGCGGATCACAGCTGGGGTGATGGTGTCGTAGAAGCCCTGGCCGATCATCTGGGTCTTCATGACGTTCTTCGAGGCAAGCGCACGCAGGTGGGCTAGGGCTTCGGTTTCGCTCAGAGCATCAGGGATATCCAGTGCGGAGTCCTGGCGGATGTCTGCCGGAACGGCGGTGTCGATCAGTTCTTCCAGGCTGTCGTAGCCCAGGGTCTGAAGCATGGTGGTGACGTCGGAAGGACGTGGGCCGATATGGCGTGAAACGAATTCAGTATTCGCTCGTGCCGAAGTCTGCGTGATGGTCATGGTGCTGGTATCTCCATGGGATCTGTCTTGGCGCATGCCAAAGGAAGGTCTTTTTACCTCCCCATCCCTGTTGCATAACCTGAGAGTTTTACGCATCCAGCAAACCAAGCCGGGCACTTGCACCTTCGGTGAACCGGAACGGGCCGGTTTCTTTCCAGAGTTGCCTCATGATGGCGGTACGGGTGCCTGAGAGTTTCCTGGGGAGGAATTGCTCCTACGGCGCCCGTCCATGGTGTGAACGGGACTCTCCCGCCATCCGTCTATGGCGCGCGCTGCCGGCCGGAGACCTGCAGCACACCACCATGTTACCTGCCCCGCCCCCAAGGTCAAACAGGAGCGGGGTCCGGAAAAGTCATAAATGCGTTCAGTTGGCGTCGGCAGTTAAACGGATGTAATCAGGATATTTCGCTGACAAGGAATCACCCGACGAGGTGCCGGTGATCCGGCGCTTGACCCACGGAGCCAAATGCTCTCTGGCCCAGCCCAATTCCTGCTTCAGCTTTTCGCCGCGCGAGTTCACGGCCAGTTCCGGCAGGGACGGCTGCTGGATCCTGGAGGACCAGTTTCCCTCGGTGATCCGATGGGTGCCGAACACGTCAAGGACCTTCGAAGCCATCAGCGTGTGGCCCAGCTCGTTCATGTGCAGCCGATCCACCGCCCAGTAGCGCAGATCGGAGAATTCTCGCCACCGCCAGTAATCCGCGATCACCGCACCGTACTCGTCCGCGATTTCGCGAACCTTCTCGTTGTAAATGGCCGTGCGCGGACGGGTCTTGGAGAACAACGGTGATTCCACGGTGTCGAAACCGGTGAACAGCACGACCGCGCTTCCGGCTTCGGCAAAGCGGCTCACCATGCCTTCATAGCCGCGCATCAGCGCATCCAGGTCCGCCTTCGGGCGCAGGATGTCATTGCCGCCGGCATAGATGGTGACCAGGTCCGGGGCCAGTGCGAGCGCCTGGTCCAGCTGCTGGTTGATCACCTGCCCGATCTTCTTGCCGCGCACCGCCAGGTTGGCGTATTCCCACTCGCCTTCGGCGCAGAGCACTTCCGAAACCCGGTCCGCCCAGCCGCGGACCTGGTTGGGCCGGGTCGGATCCACATCGCCAACGCCTTCGGTGAACGAGTCACCTAGTGCCACAAACTTCTTCACTTCGCTCCTGCTTCGTTCCATTCCCGATGGGTTTACTACGCGTTGCTGCCGGCAGCCTGGGCCGACATGTTCTTCTGCATGATCAGCTGGCGGGCCAGCTGGCTGAGCTTGACTCCGGTGGAGATCTCCTTGGCGCCTTCATTGCGCGAGGGAATGAAACCGAAGCCCAGCTGGTGGGCTGGATCGGCGAAGGCCAGCGAGGAATTCGCACCGTCATGGCCGTAGGCGAAAATCGATCCATAGTTGTTGCGCGCGGAGGCCTTCATGAACCCCAGGGCGAAGGCCTGCAGCAGCCCGTTGGTCCGGTCATGGCCGTAGACCAGCTCGGTGGAAACCTGGGACCAGGTGTCGGCGGTGAGGAATCCGCGGGTGGCGCCCAGTGCCGGCACGGCACCGAATGAGGCGGCATAGATTGCGGCCAGGCCTTGGGCATTGGCGACCGCGCCCATGGATGCGGGGCCCAGTTCGCGCACCTGAGGCGCGTTGGCCAGTTCGTGCCAGTTGTAGACCGGGCCGTTTTCCAGCGCGAAACCGGAGGCCGAGTTCACCGAAAGCCCGGCCGGGGAGAACGGATCGAAGAATTCCGGTGCGGCGTCAGCGCCCGGCAGTACATCGCGGTAGCGCGATTCCAGCGCGGGGTCCTGGCCGATGTAGGCTTCGGCTCCCAGCGGCTTGCGGATGCGCTCCTCGAAGACGTCTTTCAGTTCCTTGCCGGTGACCCGGCGTACCAGTTCTTCCATGAGCACGCCCAGGGTGATCGCATGGTAGCCGACAATGTGCTGGCCCAGCGGCCAGACGCTTGGCATGGAAGCGAGCACCTTGGCGTATTCGGCGGAGTTCAGGAGGATCTCGCTGGGAACGCCCCCGGGCACGCCCAGCACTCCCGCTTGGTGGCTGAGCACCTCGCCGACGGTGAGCTGGGATTTCCCGTTGTCCCCGAATTCCGGCCAGTAGGTGGCCATTGGCGCGTTCGGATCAATCAGCCCATCTTGCACGAGCAGTGCCACGACCAGCGCACCCAGGCCCTTGGTGCAGGAGAAGACGCAGGTCAGCGCGTCACCAGAGAGGTGCTCGCCAACGCTGTGGCTGAGCACCAATTCGCCGCGGTGGTACACGGCCAGCTGCGCCGAATAGCCTTCTTCCTCAGCGGCTCGCGCCTCTAGTGCTTCCGCCAGGGGCGCGAACTCTTCAGTGATCACCGATTGCATCTAAATCCTTCAAAGTGCTTGTCTCTCATCAACTAACCCTAACCGCTTCGATCCCATGGCCCGGTAGTTCCACACGCTGACCCGACACCTAGCATATAGGTACGTCAGCTCACAGCATTGGCTTGTTTAAGCCACTAATCGACATTTCACTACCGCTGGACCCCAAGTTCTGTGAGCCAGCCTTGAAGCCGGTTTGCCCACTTCATGCGCTGACCCTAAAGTTGTAATGTTTGCCTACAAAATTGAAGGAGATGATCTCGATCGCATGACTGTGAACAGTGACACGGCCGTTACCGACGGCAAAGAAACAGAACTCCGCAGGGTGATTGGCCCGAAGCTGCTGCTATTCCTCATCATGGGCGATATCATCGGCGCCGGAATTTTCGCCATCACCGGCAAAGTTGCCGGCCAGGTGGGCGGAGCCGCCTGGCTGCCGTTCCTGATCGCTTTCACGATCGCGACCCTCACCGCCTTCAGCTACCTCGAACTGGTGACCAAATACCCGCACGCGGCCGGTGCCGCCTTGTACATCCACAAGGCATTCGGCATCCACTTCGTCACCTTCCTGGTGGCGTTCACCGTGGCTTGCTCGGGCATCACCAGTGCCGCCACCTCGGCCACTTTGGTGGGGCGCAACCTGCTCATTGGCATTGGCCAGTTTGTCGACGGTGTTCCCAACACCCCGGAAGCGGGCATGTGGGCAGCTATTGCAATCATCGTGATCCTCGCCGTGATCAACTTCCGCGGCGTAGGCGAGAGCGTGAAGTTCAACCTCGTGCTGACCATAGTTTCGCTGGCCATCATGGCCGCGATCATCGGCATCGGCTTCGCGGTGATCGCCTCGGGCCAGGGTGACATTTCCCGCCTGGTGGTCTTCGAGACCCCGACCGACCGCAGCGTCTTCGCCGCCGTGACCATGGGTACTGCCATTGCGTTCTTCGCGATGGTGGGCTTCGAGGATTCGGTGAACCTGGTTGAGGAAACCAAGAATCCCAACAAGACCTTCCCGAAGATCATGCTCATCGGCTTGGGCATCTGCGCCTTGATCTACATGCTGGTGGCCGTCACCGTCATCATGGTGATTCCGACCGGCGATCTGCTGAACCCTAAGAACCCGGATGCCGGCATCCTGCTGGATGTTGTGCGCATCGGCCTGCCGAACCTGCCGGTTGACGCGATCTTCCCCTTCTTGACCGTCTTCGCGGTGGTTAACACCGCGCTGATGAACATGCTGATGGCTAGCCGCCTGCTCTACGGCATGGCCCGCCAAGGCGTGCTACCGCAGTTCCTGGGCAAGGTGCATTCGACCCGACGCTCGCCATGGGCTGCGATCCTGTTCAGCACCGGACTGGCCATCGCCTTGGTGGTCTACGTGAACCTGAGCAACGGAAGCAGCATTGTCGGCTCGCTGGGCGGCACGACCGCGCTGCTGCTGTTGTGCGTGTTCGCCGTAGTCAACGTAGCCCTGCTGGTACTGCGCCGCGACAAGCCGGAACCCGATTCGTTCCGCGCTCCAACGATCATCCCGATCCTCGGCGTGTTCTTCTGCTTGTTCCTTGCCGGCCCGTGGGCTCGCGCCCGCGAGGACTGGGTCCAGTACGAGATTGCCGGCCTGCTGCTGGTCATCGGCGTGCTGCTGTGGGCCGTGACCTGGTTGGTCAACCGGATCAACTACAAGAAGGGCGTCATCGAAACCCGCCCGGGACAGTACTGATCCCAGCCCGTTAACGCAGTGATGCCCGCCATTTGGCGGGCATCACTGCTTTAAGCGTGTTTTCTACGCGGTCTGCTCGACCGTTTCCTGGCGGAAACGAAGCTTCAGGCCGCCTTCGGTGCTCTGCCACCAGGAAGATACGACGAGCACCGGGCCCTCTGCAGGCTTCATGCGGTAAGCGAGCAGCACCATTTGCGCATCCACTTCCCGGGCCGCAAGGACCTGCACCGCACCGGTGCTGGGCAGGCTCGCCCCGGATTCCAGCATGGTCCGGACCGTGGCCACATCCAGCAGGCCGCCATGGCGAGTCACTTCCTGGTAGCCCGGATGCAGGAAGTCGTTGAGTTCCGCGAAACTGGTGCGGATCTGCGGGTCGAGGAAACCTTGTTCCAGTTCGAAGACGGTGGCCGCGATGTCCACGCCGGGTTCCGGTGCGGCGGCGGTTTGCCCGCCGGGTGCCAGCACGGCATCTTCAGCCGCTGGAGCATGGGAAGCCGCTGGAGCATTGGAAGCCACGGGGCCGCCGCCGGCAGTGTAGCCCGGCCCGGCCTCTACCGCAGAGCCCTGCTGATGCGCGGTGGCAGCCGCACGCGCATGGCCGTCAGCAGCTTCATTCAGCTCATGTCCGGCATGGCCCTTGACCCACTCGAAGGTAAACTTGCGCCCGGCAATGGCCCGGTCAAGTTCCTTGAGGATGTCCTGGTTCAAGACCGGTTTGCCGTCGGCCTTTTTCCAGCCCTTCTTCTTCCAACCCGGCATCCACTTGCTGATGCAGTTGATCGCATACTGCGAATCGCACAGGATCCTGAGTTCTTCTTCTGGCAGGTGCTCGGTGGCCCGGAAGAGTTCGAGCACCGCTTGGAGCTCCCCCATGTTGTTGGTTCCGTGGTCCCAACCGCCGGCGGCCCAGTTGTCCTGGTCCACGTACCAGGCCCAACCTGCCGGTCCGGGGTTTCCTAGGGCTGATCCATCCGCAGCTGCAATGATCGTCATGCTTTAATCCTGCCACGTTGACGCCCGCACTCGGTTCCATGTATTGGGCCATGTCGCCAGCGAATACTTGCACAATGGATCACAGCATCCAGTCAGGTCCATGCCTAGGATTGGAATGTGAAGAAAATCCTGCCTGTACTGGCCACCCTGGTTCTGGTTCTGTCCGCATGCGCTGGCCCCTCGGTCGACGAGCTGCGCCAGCTCGATCCCGAGGGCCATACCGCCTGCGTGCATTTTAGCGGGGGCCTGGTTGACCCCGAGGGCATCGGCGCAACGAATATGCAGAAAGCCGCTGATCATGGGGCGAAGGCTTCCACCGAACAGATCAGCGCTGCGGTGGCCGCCGATGAATCCGGGGATCCCCAAATTATTGACTTGGCCGCTTTCCAGGAAGCTTGCGAGGGGCAAGGCTTCGATTTCGATTAGGACAGATCGGCCCAGGAGCCCTCGAAATAGCGGGCTCCTGAGCCGATCCGCTGTGGATCGCCAGCGCGCCTAGGCGGGGTACAACGGGTTGTGCCCGGCTTGGACTCGCTCGTCGGCCCGGACTTCGCCCGGTGCCGTACCGTTCAGGAACGGACCGTTCTCGGCCAGCTCGTCTCGGCCCGGCGCTTCGAGCCAGTTCGCCAACTCCGGCCCCTTCGGGATGATCCGGGTCGGGTTGATGTCCTCATGAACCACGTAGTAGTGCGCCTTGATCTGCTCGAAGTCGATGGTGTCGCCGAAACCCGGGGTCTGGAACAAGTCCCGCGCATAGCCCCAGAGGTTCGGCATGTCGATGAGCTTGTTGCGGTTGGCCTTGAAGTGGCCATGGTAGACCGGGTCGAATCGAACCAGCGTGGTGAACAGCCGGACATCGGCCTCGGTGATGTAATCACCCATCAGGAAGCGTCGGGTGCCCAGCCGGTCTTCGAGGTAGTCCAAGGTGGCGAATAACCGGTCGTAGGCATCGTTGTAGGCCTGCTGGTCCCCCGCGAACCCGGCACGGTAGACGCCGTTGTTGACCTCGGTGAAAATCCGCTTGATCAGCGGAAGCATCTCATCGAGCTGGTCCTGCGCGATGAGGTCCGGGGCGCCTTCCCGGTGGAACTCCTTCCACTGCGTGGACATGTCCCAGGTGATCTGCGGGTAGTCATTGGTGACAACCGCCCCGGTGGGGATATCGACGATTGCCGGCACGGTGATGCCGCGTGGATAGTCGGCAAAGCGCTTGAAGTAGTTCTCCTGGACCCGCTCGGTACCCAGGACAGGGTCCTTGCCCCCGGGGTCCAGGTCAAAGGTCCAGCTGCGTGCGTCGTGGGTTGGGCCGGGCAGTCCGACGGACAGCGCGTCCTCCAAGCCCAGCAGGCGGCGAACGATCAGGGTGCGGTTGGCCCAGGGGCACGCGCGGGCTGCGACCAGATGGTAGCGGCCAGCTTCCACCGGCCAAAGCCGGGCCCCGTCCGAAAGCCCCGCGTTGGGATGCCCGATCTTGCTGTGGCTGTTTCCCTCGCCATAGTGCTCGGCGCTGGCATCAGCGACGATGCGGTCCTGGATGTAATTGGTGTCCCGGGTGAATTCTCCGCCGGTGACGTAGGCGCCCTTGGTCGAATATTCCTCGCTCATCGCATTCCTTCCAAAGAATTTTGAAGTCCCGTGCATAAACCATTCACCTCGAGACTATGGCAGTTGGGCAGGTATGGAAATGGCGCAATGCACTTTTCCACTCCCCGCCGATTTCAACCCGGTCTAGGCGTTGACCGTGGCGCCTTCGCGTACGGTGCGCATCGCCTTGCTCCAGGCGAGCACCTGTTCAAGCATGGGCTGCACGCTGTTGGCCGACCGTTCGGTCGGAGCGAAAGCCGAGAAGTTCTCGAAGTCGGAGAATAGCGAGAACATGCCGGTTTTCTGCACGTGGGCGATCTGCAGTTCAGAGAGGATCCCGCGCAGGTGCTCCACGGCACGCGAGCCCATGGCGGAACCGTATCCGACCATGCCGGCGGCCTTGTTGTTCAGCTCTGCATTCAGGTAGCTCAGTGCGTTGGCCAATGCAGGCTGGACGGAGTGGTTGTACTCGCCAACAATGAAAATGTATCCATCGAATTCGCTCATCTTGGCGGCGAAGGCCTTGGTGTGCCCGTTCTGGTAGTTCTGGTAGGCGGCCGGGAACGGCTCGTCGAGCATCGGCAGGTTGAAATCAACGATGTCCACCAGCTCGTAGTCGGCACCACCGAATTCCTGGGCCCTGGCCAGCACCCATTGGGCGACGCCCTGGTTGACACGTCCTGGACGGGTGGAACCGGTAACGATAGCGATCTTCGACAAGTTGCTCTCCTTGGAGGTCTCCGGCCAACAATGTAGTTGACACGTCATCTTCTCTTGCTAAATCCCACTATACAGGAGATGATTGATACGTCAACAATATTGTGAATGCCCCTCCCTGGGGACAACATGGTTAGGAAAGAGAATGAAGAGCGAAGAGACCCGCTGGCTCACCGACAGCGAGCAGGACCTCTGGCGCACCATACGCGAGTTCCTCTGGCAGTTCCCCAGCGGCATGGATCGCCAGCTGCTGCGCGATTCGAACATGCTCTCCGGTGAATACTCGGTGCTGGCTGTGCTTTCGGAAACAACCGAACCAAGTCTACGCCCGGCCGACGTGGCGACCGCATTGCGCTGGGACCGCTCGCGCCTCTCCCACCTGCTGCGCCGCATGGAAGCCAAGGGCCTGGTCAGCCGCTGCTCAGATGAGACCGACCGCCGCGGGCACCAGATTACGCTCACCGCCCAGGGGCGCAAGACCATTGAGGAAGCCGCGCCAACCCACGTGAGCTTCGTGCGTGAAACCATTTTCGATTCCCTGAGCCCTTCCGAACGCACGGCATTGGAATCGGCACTTCCGAAGATCCTGGCCTCGCTGGAAAAGCAGGGACTGAAAGATGGCCAGTGCTAGCTGGCCCTTTCGGCCAGTTCGCTCTTGGCTACCAGCTGGGCGAATTGCCCGCCAAGCTGGACCAGCTCGTCAAAAGTTCCCGCTTCGGCAATCCGGCCAGCTTCTAGCACGACGATGCGGTCCGCTCGCATCACGGTGCTCAACCGGTGCGCGATCAGCAAGGTGGTTCGCCCCAGTGCGAGCTCGTCCAGCGCCCGCTGCACCAAAGCTTCGGTGACCGTATCCAGGGCACTGGTCGCCTCATCGAGCACCAGGACCTTGGGTTTGCGCAGCATGGTGCGGGCAATAGCCAGCCGCTGCTGCTCGCCGCCGGAGAAACGGTGGCCGCGCTGCCCCACCTGGGTTTCCAGGCCCTGCGGCAGGCTGCGGACCAGCTGCGCAATCTGCGCGGCTTCCAGCGCCTGCCAGAGCTCTTCCTCGGTGGCCTGGGGCGCTGCCCACAGGAGGTTCTCCCGAATCGAAGCATGCAGCAGGTAGCTTTCCTGGGCAACGACGGAGACCGCCTGGGCGATGCCTTCAGGGTCGAATTCCTTCAGGTCAATGCCGTCGAGCAATACCTGGCCCTCGGTGGGGTCAAGCAGCCGGGGCAGCAAGGATCCCAGGGTGGACTTTCCCGAACCGGTGGAACCGACGACCGCGGTCATGGTTCCCGCCTCCAGGGTCAGGTTCAGCTGCTCCAGGGTGGCGCGGTCCGCCTCGGGGTAGCGGAAGCTGACATTGCGCAATTGCACTTCGCCACGCAGTTTCCCGGGTTCTACCGCCCGCGGCCGCTGGGGTACCGGCAGCGCCTGGTCCGTATCCAGGTATTCGAAGACGCGGCTGAACAAGGCCAAGGCCGAGACCCACTGGACCGAAATCTGCATCATGCCCATGACCGGACGGAAGATTCCGGCCTGCAGCCCGGTAAAGGCCACCAAGGTGCCGATGCTCATTCCCTGCCCGGTGGCGGGCAGCCCCGCCACGATGTACAGCACCGCGGGGATGGCCGCGAAAATGATGCTCATCGTGGCCATGCGCCAACGCCCGGCCAAAGCGCTTTTCATTTCCAGGTCGATGAGCTTGTGGCTGGACTCTCCGAAGGCCGCCGCATCAGCGGCTCCGGTGCCCATGATCTTGGCCAGGCGGACCCCGGAGATGCTCAGGCGCTCGTCGATCAGCGAAGCCAGGTTCGACATCTCGCGCTGGCGCTTTCCTGTCACGGCGCGGCGCAGTTTCGCGGTTTGCTTGGCAAGCAGCACCGCTGGCGGCAGCACGACCAATGAGATCAAGCTCAGTTTCCACGAGATCGCCACCATCGCGCAGGCGGTGGCCACAACGGTGGTCAGGTTCGAGGCAATGCTCGTGGCCGAATTGGTAATCACCGATTGCATCTGCCCCACGTCGTTGACCAGGCGCGACTGCACGTCCCCTGAGCGCGAGTTGGTGAAGAATCCCAGGGATTGCTTCTGCAGGTGCGTGAACAGTCCGGTCCGCAGGCCATGCATGACGCGTTGGCCCATCAGGGTTGCCCGCCAGGTCTGGACGACTTCCAGAATCGCGGTAGCCAGGGAGATCAGCACCAGTCCCCCGGCACCCAAGAGCAGCAATCGGATATTGCTGTTGGGAATCGCGTCATCAATGAGTTCGCGGATGATGAACGGCTGGGCCAGGCCGATGACCGACGCTGCCACGATCAGCGCCATGACCGCAATCACCGTTCCCAGATGGGGCCGGAAGAGCGCGGCGATGCGCGCCAGGGACACCGGATGCTCGGTGAGCCGCTGCTTGTCCCGGGCGGCGTTGCCGGACCGTCCTTGCCCGCCACCGCCCGGATGCGGCCCCGGCATTCCCATTGCACTCATGGACTCCCCCTACCTCTGGATTTCTCAAGTCCAGAATAACAGAGGGAACCTCACTATGTGGTTGCATCTTGAAATTGTTCCCAGAAACACACTATCCTTGAACATATGCAGAACGAAGAGCCCAAGCCTGACTTGGCAGATCTTTTCCTCCACGCTTCACGCATGCTTCGCGGCAGATGGAGGGACAGCTTGACTCCCCTGGGCATCACTCCGCACCAATCGAGGGTGCTGACCTTGCTGTCCCGGGCCGATAGGATCGGGCTGCGCAACTCGCAGCTCGCAGAACAGCTGCACATCGCCGCGCGCTCGACCACCGAGGTAGTCGACCAGCTGGAAGCCAAGGAGCTTGTCGTGCGCACCCCCGATCCGGCCGATCGCCGCGCCACGTTGATTGCGCTTAGTGCCACGGGCCGCGCCCAGCTCGGCGAGCTCGCCGAATTGCGCCGTTCGAGCATGGACGGCTATTTCGACAAGCTCGGCGACGAGGACCGCGCCGAGCTCACCCGGCTGCTGGCAATCCTGGACCGCGAGAACCCGCGGCCGGTGCGCGGCGCTTGCAAGAACCCGGCGAAAGAAAACTAGCTGCCAGCTAGCGGATAGAACCCGAGGCCCCGGCATATGCGTGCCGGGGCCTCGGGCACTGGTTGCCGCTGCTGGCTAGTTCTCGGTCTTCCCGCGGCGCCAGTAGCCCATGAAGGCTACCTGCTTGCGGTCCACGCCGGCATCGCGCACCAGATAACGGCGCATTTCCTTGACCGTGCCGGCTTCACCGGCAATCCAGGCGTAGAACGGTGCGGAATTTTCCTGGCCCGTCTCCCACAGGATGTCCGCATCAACATCGATATCTTCCGGCTCGGCGTTGGTATGGACCACGCCGGCTGCTGGAATCGCGACTACCTGGCGCAAGGCCGACTGCAGCAATTCGCCGTGCTCATGGCTGCCACGGGTCAGCCACTGCACCGAGACGCCGGAGCGGGTGGAGGCACCGAGGATATCCGTGGTCTCCGGGACCTCGATCAGCGCATGGCCGGTGACGTTGGAGGGCAAGGCTTCGAGGATGGCGCAAATCGCCGGGGCGGCGGTTTCGTCACCGGCCAGCACCACGCGGGTTGCCTCGCCGCGGCGGAACTCGATGCCGCCGTAGCTGGAGTCGTTCAGGGTCTTGTTCGGGCCCAGCAGCAACAGCTGGTCGCCCACCTTGGCCCGGTCGCCGAACTCCGTAGCCGGCCCGCCCTGGAGCTGGCCGTCAACCATGTGCCCGTGCATCACGAAGTCGATATCCAGCTCGGCTGTGGCCCCGATATTGTCCCGGTGCCCGGCTTCGCGGAAGGCCCGCACGGTATAGGTGCGCATGTGGCCGCGGGTATCGGGATCAATCGACAACCAGCGCTTGTACCAGCCCTGCTGCTCGGCAGGACTGGTCATCGCCCCGGGTCGCATCGAGGCGATCTCGTCGGTCAACGCAGTACCGCCGGCCGGTGGCAGCAAGAGCTTGATGCGCATATCCAGCGGGTGGCTGTTGGTGCCGAAGTACTCCAGGTCCTCGCCGCTGACGGTCACCCGGCGGAAGGATGGCGCGAGCTGCTGGCTATTGACCACCGTGGTGTCAAAGGCCAACGTCGGCACATGCTCATAGGCCGGGCGTTCCGATTGCGGATCAAGGGCGGCGGCTGCTTGGGCAGCTTGCTTCACATTTGCCGCCTGCTTCACCGCAGTTTTCTTCGCCGAAGCTTCGGTACGGAAAATGCCCTGGGAAGCGAGCACCTGCTCGGTGCGCAGCACCCGGTGGCGGCCAATGGGCAGCACCAGCGGAGTGCCGCCCACCGGGTCGGGGATCACGCGGCTGGGCATTCCGAAAACATCCTTGACGGTCTTTTCGGTGACCACATCGTTGGGATGGCCGGCAGCGTAGATCTTGCCGTGGCGCAACGCCACCAGGTAGTCGGCGTAGCGGGCGGCCAGGTTCAAATCGTGCAGCACGATCACGACGGTGATCCCGCGGCTGCGGTTCAGCTCGCTGACCACATCCAGGACTTCGAGCTGGTGCGCCACGTCCAGGAAGGTGGTCGGCTCGTCGAGCAGCAGCAGGTCGGTCTCCTGCGCCAGGGCCATGGCGATCCAGACGCGCTGGCGCTGCCCGCCGGAGAGCTCATCCACCGAGCGGTCGGCCAGCTCGGTGGTGCCGGTCAGCTCCATGGCGCGATTAACCGCTGCCTCGTCCTCGGCAGAGAAGCGCTTGAACAGGCCCTGGTGCGGGTAGCGGCCGCGGCTGATCAGCTCGCGGGCGGTGATGCCGTCCGGAGCGGTGGGCGATTGCGGCAGCAAGCCCAGGGTCTTGGCGACTTCCTTGGCCGGCTTGGAGTGGATGTCCGCGCCGTCCAGGAGCACCTGGCCCCCGGCTGGCTTGAGCAACCGCGACAGTGCGCGCAGCAGGGTGGACTTGCCGCAACCGTTGGCCCCGACGACGATGCTCACCTGCCCGGCAGGGATATCCAGCGACAGCTCGTCGACGATGGTGACCTTGTCATAGGCCAGGGTCAGATCGCTTGCCTGCAAAGTGGCCATGGGTTATGCCCCGCTTCCAGTTGAGTTTGCGCGCACCAGAATCCAAATCAGGAAGGGTGCACCGAATGCGCCGGTGATAACGCCCACCGGCAGCGAAAGATCCGCGAACAGGTTCGCGGCAAAGAAATTGGCAACAGTCACCAGCGTTGCCCCCGTCAGGCCGGAAAGCAGGATGTTGATCGGGCCGCGGGTCAGCGCGGCAGTAATCGGGCCGGCCAGGAAGGCAACGAACGCCATCGGCCCGGTGACCGCAATCGGCAAGGCGCCCATGGCCACCGCAACAAAGACCAAGATCGACCGGGCCCAGCCCACGTGCAGCCCCAGGGCCGCCGCGGTGTCCTCGCCCAGCTCCAGCATTTTCAGTTGGCGAAGCACCAGGGGCAGCAACAGGATGCCGATGGCGCCAAGGGACGCCAAAAGCAGCAGCGCATTTTCCCAGTTGCTCGAGGCCAGTGAACCCGTCAGCCAGTGCATCACATCGCTGGCCGTATTCACCTGCGCCTGGGTCAGCAGGTACTGGATCAGCGCCTGGAGCATCGCGCCGATGGCCAGGCCCGCCAGGATCAGCCGGGGACCGGTCCGCTTGCCCGAGGCCGAGAGCCAGTAGATCAATGCAGCGACCAGCAGCCCGCCGGCCAGTGCGAAGGCGTTGAGCTTCCAGTCGGTATAGCCAAGGGTGATCATCGCGAAAACCGCGGCCGCCGATGCGCCGTAGCCCACGCCGATCACGTCGGGACTGGCCAGCGGGTTGCCCAGCCAGCGCTGGAACAAGGCACCGGAAATGCCCAAGCCGGCACCGGCCAGGGCACCCACCGCGATGCGCGGCAGGCGGTCGGACATGATGATGAAACTGGTGCCCGGCACCTTTTCACCGCTGAGAACCTGGAAGACTTCGGCAGCTGGAAGGCGGTCCCGCCCCCAGAACAGGTAGGCCGCCACGGCGAGCACCAGGGCCAGGGCCATCCACAATGCGGTGCGGCGTACCCGGGATCTGCGGCGGGCTGCCAGCGCCGGTGCGGCTTTCGAGGCCGGGGCCGTCGCCGGTCCGGCCGTTTCCGTGGTGCTGCGGGGCTGGGTCATGTTCGCTGCTGCCATTTCGCTCGTGCTCACAGGCTCACCGACTTCATGCCGCTGCGCATCATGATGATGAAGATCGGTCCACCCAGCATGGCGCACATGACGCCTACTTGGATCTCGCTGGGCGGGGCAATGATTCGTCCCACCGTATCAGCCAGCAAGAGCAGGATCGGCCCGGCGATCAGGCTCGCTGGCATCAGCCAGCGGTAGTCGGAACCGACCAGCAAGCGCACGGCATGCGGGATCATCAGGCCGACGAAGGCGATGGGCCCGGCCACGGCGGTGGCGGTGCCAGCGAGAATGACCACCCCGATGGAGCCGATCAGCCGGGCGCGGTTCAAGTTGAAGCCCAAGGCGATCGCGGTGTCATCGCCCATGGACACGGCATTGGATACCTTGGCGGTGGACAGCACGATCAGTGCGCCGGCGGCCACCACGGGAATGGCCCCGAGGAAGGTGTCGATGCCGCTGCTGGACAATGTGCCGATCTGCCACATGCGGAAACGGTCCATGGTGGCATCGGAAATCATCAGGATCGCATTGGTAATCGCGCCCACGCCCACAGCCATGGCGGCACCGCCCAGCGCAAGCTTAATGGGCGTGGCGCCTTCACGGCCCACGTTGGCCACGAGATAAACCAGGGCCATCACCCCAGCAGCGCCGAGGAAGGCGGCCACCATGATTCCGGCCAGGGAGCTGACTCCCAAGAAGGCGATCGCCAGCACCACGGCCATGGAGGATCCGGCGTTCAAGCCCAGGATCCCGGTATCGGCCAGCGGGTTGCGGGTCAGGCCCTGCAGTCCGGCGCCTGCCAAACCCAGGGCAGCGCCAACCACGATGGCTCCGATGGTGCGGGCGAAGCGGGACGCGACCACGCCCTGGTCGCCATTGGACGGGTCGAAATTCCAGATGGCATCGATCACGGTGCCCATCGAGACGTTTCGCGCGCCCAGCAGCAGCGAAGCGAACAGCGCCAGCCCGAGCAACAGGGCAAGGAGCAGCAAGGCGCCGAGCTTCCGGCCGGCTTTTGGCGACTTGGCCCCCGGTACTTGGCGCGTAATACTTTCAGTCGCGGTCATTGGTTCCTACACTCATTGCTATGGCTCTTCTTCCCTTGCCCACTATTATCGCTCCAGGCATCGGCCTGCTTCGCGCGCAGAACCCTTCTGAAATGACGTTGGACGGGACTAATTCCTATCTGCTGTTCGACCCTGCTGTGGACGAACTTCTTCCTGGAGCTCCGGTCGTCCTGATTGATCCGGGCCCTGAGCTCGAGGACCATCTGCAGGCCTTGGCGGCCTTCGACATCCAGCTGGTGCTCATTACCCATCGGCATGCCGATCACACGGGAGGCATCGATGCGCTCTACGGGATGACCGGTGCGCCGGTGCGTGCCACGCTGGAGCAGTACTGCCGGGATGCCCCGGTCTTCACCGATGGCGAAACGATCAGCGCCGCCGGTGCCAGCATCCAGGTGGTCTTCACCCCTGGCCACACCTCGGACTCGGTGTGCTTCATCCGCCAGGGCGGGGCTGCCCACTTGTTCACCGGGGATACGGTGCTGGGCCGGGGCACCACCATCTTGGAACACCCGGACGGCACATTGGCCGACTACCTGGATTCCCTGCAGCGGCTGCTCGCGCTGCCCGATATGGCTTTGCATCCGGCGCACGGCGAGCAGCATGATTCCTCGCATCCGCTGCTGCAGATGTACATCAAGCATCGGCATGCGCGGCTGGACCAGGTGCGTGCGGCTTTGCAGAAACTCGGCAAGGCCGGGGTCCACACGCAGCCAGCTGAATTGCTGGAGCATGTCTACCCCGACCTCGATGCGCGCTTGGTGGGCGCAGCTACCCATTCCCTGGAAGCCCAATTGCACTATCTGTCAGTGAATCCCTAGCCGGAGCTACTTCGCGGCAGCTGCGTTTTCAGCAGCCTTGACGATGCCTGGAACTACGTTATCCAGTGCCCATTCGATGGACAGCGGCGAAGCCGCGGAGATCGCCAGTGTTGCTTCATCGGTGCCTGGCAGCGCCACGGCATCGTTCTTCGCGGCAGGGATCTGGCCGTAGAGCGGCTGGCCCTTGACGACATCTTCCATGGTGTTGCCCGCAACAGCCGAAGCGAAGACGATGTCCGAATCCCACTCGTTGACCTTTTCCGGCGACACGGTGAAGAAGAAGGTGTCCTTGGCGGCATTCTTCTGCACGTAGTCGGCCTGGGTCATGCCCAGTGCGCTCAGGAAGCGCGGGCGGGTGTCGCCTTCGGAGTAGATGTAGGCGGTATCCGGCGCCGAGAGGTCAGCTGCGATGAAGGTGGTGTCCTTCAGCGCTGGGTTGTCTTCGCCGACCTTGGCCAGCTTGCCTTCGATCTCTTCGATCAGGGCGTCGGCTTCTTCTTCCTTGCCCAGCATCTGGCCGGCAACTTCGGTGACCTGTTCCCAGCTGGTCAGGTAGTTAGGCTCGATGGGGCCAACGACCGGAGCGATTTCCTGCAGCTTCTCGTACTGTTCCTTCTTCAACCCCGAGTATGGAGCGAAGATGACCTGGGGCTTGCTGGCGGCGATGCCGGTGTAGTCGATGTCATCGCCCACCTTGTACTGCACGGGCGCCTTCTCGGAGCCGATGGAAGCGCCCTGCTCTTCCAGAGCGGCGTCCTTCCATGCGGTGGAGTTGTTCTCGTTCATGCCGTAGGTGTCGGTGTCCATGCCGACCGGCACGGTATCCAGAGCCAGCAGGGTATCTGCGTTGACCCACGAGATGGTCGCAATGCGTTCCGGGACTTTTTCGATCGTGGTTTCACCATAGATGTTCTCGATGGTGACCGGAGTGAAGTCTTCTGCGGCCTTGGCTGAAGTGTCAGCCGACGGATCCGCGGAGTTGCTCGACGCGCCGCAGGCGGTCAGGCCCAAGGCGAGGATGGCAGTTGAAGCGGCGAAAATTCCGGCGCGACGTGAATTTTTCATGGGTCGGTGATTCCAGACTATGCGAGGTTCTGTCAACGTTTTGTTTAGCTAGGTTAGGCAAGCCTATCCGGGCCGTATGCCACGATACGCGTTTCTCTGCGCATTACGCAACACGAAACGTCCCTAATCACCGACCCTGAAGTGACCCTAACCAAATCGGGCGGTTTTTTCGGTGGGCTGACCAGAGACTTTATTCTCTAGTTGCTAGCAGCTTCCGCGGATCAGCCACCAAAATTGCTCCCCGCACCAGCAGCAAGCCGAGTAATACGGAGACAATTACCGTGATGACCGTCAGCGGCTTGAGCAGGATGGCGGCCCCGGCCAGGGGCAGCACGAGCACCGTGGAGGCAATGGCGAAACCGATCGAGGCAGCCAGCGCCGGGATCATGATCGATTTGGTGCGCGCGGCATTCATCGTTTCGTAGGGCATGCCCAACCGGTTCAGCCCGCGATACAGCTCAGCGCGATCCAGGGTACTGGCGCTTTGGGAGATCGCCGCCGAAGCGGCCACGCAGATGAAGCTGATCGCCAAGGTCACCAGCACGCCGGTGGTGACATCGGCCGGCACATGCTCCAGCCAGGTGCCCTGATCGAGTTCGCTTCCGGTCAGCTCCATCAAGGCGGCCCCGCTGCCGCCCACCACCGCGACGAACGAAGCCATGGCAACCCCGGATACCTGGCGCCAGGATTCGGCAGGGCTTTCCAGGATCATGCGGGCCGCCAGCAGCTCTTGCGGAGTTCTGGCCTTGCGCAGCTTGGCCTTGCCCACCTTCGCCACCAGATACGGACCGACCAGGTTCATCACCAGCAGGCCGAAGCCGAAACCGCCAACCACCACTGCGATGATCGCGGCGATGGACTGCACGAACTGGCCCATGTTGGAGAACACCATGTACAGCACCAGAATGCCGGCAAGGGTGATCACCGCGCGCAGCCAGCTGGGGGTGGGCACCGTGCTGCGGGTTGCCACCGCCAACGGGGTGATCACCAATTTGCGCAAGCCGGCAGCCGCACTGCCTGCCGAGAGGAGCACGACAGCGACTACTGCTATCGCCAGCACCCACAGCGGCAAATAGATGGCCGAACCGATCGGCGCACCTTGGAACGGAATCAGCGAAGCCAATGGTGCGGCCAGGAGGTAGAGCACGATTCCGGCGAGTGCGCCGGCCAACGCCGTGCCGGCGGCTTGCAGCACGGCCACGAGGCCGATCTGCGCCCCGGTCGCGCCGAGCAAGCGCAAGGACGACAGGGCGCGGTCATTGGACCGCGCGGAGAGCCGGGCAGCGGCCGATCCCAGCACCAGCAATGGGACTACCAGAAGCACCACGGCGAAGGCTGCCAATGGCAGGTACATCCCCTGGGCCGCGGATTCGAAACTGGTAAAGGAGTAGGCGCCTCCCAGCACGATCAGCAGGATCGCGCTGACCATGGCGTAGGCGCTGGCGGTCAGGACCTGTGGTGCCAGCCGGGACTTCGCCGGCCGGCCAAGCATCCATGACAGGTGCAGGATATTCACTTCTGGGCACCGCCATCCACGGTGGCCGATGGGTGCAGGCTGTCGCTGATCAGCTGGCCGTCCTGCAGCTGCACTACACGGTCGCAGCGCGCGGCGACATTGGGATCATGGGTCACCATCACCAGGGATTTTCCGGCACCGACGGTGCATTGCAGCAAGATCTCCAGCACTTCGAAGCCCGTGGTTGAATCCAGCGCGCCGGTAGGTTCATCGGCAAAGACCATCATCGCCCCGGTGACCTGCGCGCGGGCGATGGCTACTCGTTGCTGCTGCCCGCCGGAGAGCTGGCCGATGCGGCGTTGCTCCATTCCTGCCAGGCCCAGTTCTGCCAGGGCGGCCCCGGCACTGGAAATGGCGGCGTTGCGTGGCACCCCGTTGATCATCAAGGCCATGGCCACGTTCTCTTCGGCAGTGAGCTCGGGAATCAGCAGTCCGGATTGGAAGACGAAGCCGAAGGATTCACGGCGCAGCCTGGTGCGCGCCTTATCCTTGAGCCCTTGGATATCCACCGGTGCTCGGCCCGGGATGTTCAGCATGATGCTGCCGGCGTCGGGAAGTTCAATACCGGCCAAGGCGTGCAGCAGCGTGGATTTTCCGGAACCCGAGGGGCCCATGATGGCAAGGGACTGGCCCAGTGAAATCTGCAGATCGACGCCGTTCAGTGCAGTGGTGGAACCGAAGCTGCGGTAGAGTCCGTGAGCGGCGAGTACGGGAGGTTGGCCAAGGGAATTTTCAAGCATGATCCAATGTTTTCAACAAATGGCACCCGCGCACATCAGCACAGGGTTCCAAGTAGCCTCCGGCCAGGCTCATCCCCCGGTAGGAGCAGCCGGCAGCTAGTTCACGACGACAGCAGGAGCAGTAGGCAACAGATGAAGCTGGAACTGTATACGCAACCATTCTGCGCACCGTGCGTGCGCACGCGGCTGGCTGTCGCCCGCGTGCAGGAACTGCTGCCCGCGTTGGAGGTCGAGGAGATCAATGTCGTGGAGCAGGTGGAGCGCGGCGAGGAAATGGGAATCACCAGCACCCCGGTCATTCGGCTATTGCAGGAAGGCACGGAGAAATTCCGTGCCAGCCAGACACCGACTATCAATCAGCTGTTGAGCGCTATCGCTGAAGCCAGCGACTAGTCTCACGCCAGCTCGAAGCCCAAGGTGCACGGTTCTTGCCCATTCATGGGGAAGAATAGGTCAAGTGATTACTGTGCCCGGCGTCCAACATGAATGCTTCGAACGTGTTCTAGCCGACTCTTCCAACCGCATTGAGTGGCTCCGCGCACGGGCCCAGGGCATCACCGCAACGGACGTGGCCAAGTTGTCCACCGAGAAGTCCATCAAGAACGCCGCATGGGACAAGCTATACGGCAATGGCTTCTCCGGCAATCCCTACACCGATCACGGGCGCAAGCGCGAACCGGTCATCGCTGCCTGGGTCCAAGAGAATTTCAATATTTTCCCCTCCTCCCAGCTCTTCCACTCGCAGCATTCGAGACTCCATCTGGCGACTCCCGATGGCTTGGGTTTCGATGCATCGGGAGTTCCGGTTTTGGCTGAAATCAAGACCACCAACAAGCCCTTCAAGAAGATCCCCAAGAGCTACCTGCGCCAGGTGCTCTGGCAGCAGCATGTGATCGGGGCCGAACGCACGTTGTTCGTTTGGGAAGAGCACGATAATTTCGTGCCGGTGCGCGCGGTTCCCGAATACCTTTGGGTGGAACGCGACGATGATTTGATCCAGGATCTCATTGGCAAGGCCGAGTCGCTCATCTCCGCATTGCGCGAAGCGACGGCCCGCCAGGAGCGCTACAACGACTACGGACCCGCTGCGTTGCGGCTCTAAGTCCCCGGAAACGGCAAAAGCCGCTGATCCCAGTTCACAGTACTGGGATCAGCGGCTTCCGTTATGCCGCTAGACCGGGTTGCTTGGAATCATCCGGGGATCCGGCAGGCAATCAGGGTAGTTTTCCACCAGCTCGGCCAGCAGCTTCTCCCGAAGCATATTGCGCAGGTTCCACAGGTCCCCGGCGTTGCGCGCGGATAAATAAATGGTCACTGTTTGCAAGCCGTTTTGCGCGTCGGTCACGAGCAGCTCATTGTCCCGGCCATCCCACCAGTCGGAGGCTTCAAGCAGTTCGCTGCTGCGCTGGCGCAGGTAGGAAATCGGCGCATTGAGCTTCAGCTGCAGTGCTACGTTTCCGGAGATCTCCGTGCTGCGCCGCGACCAGTTCTCAAACGGCGTCGTGGTGAAGTAGGTCGATGGCAGGATCATCCGGCGCCCGTCGATCAGGTGCACCACGACGTAGGAGAGGGTGATCTCCTCTACCGTGCCGCGTTCCCCCTCGACTACCACCGTGTCGTCCACGCGAATCGAGTCGGTAAAGGCCACTTGCAAGCCGGCAAATACGTTCGCCAAGGTTGACTGCACGGCCAGGCCAACGACCACCGAAGCCAGGCCAGCCGAGGCCAACAGGCCGGCGCCCAGCGCCCTGACTTGCTCGATCGTCAGCAGCACCGCGGCGATTGCAATGATGCAGAGCACCGCAACCAGTACCCGTCGCATCAGGCCGACCTGCGTCTGGACCTTGGCCAGCCTGCGCCCTGGACCGAATCTCACCTCGAAGCGTGCCATCATGCCGGTCTCAATCACGCGCACCAGCTTGATGATGAACCAGGTGAGGAAGAAGACCAGAATGATCAGGATGGCGAACTGCCAGGGGTTGTACCAAGTGCGTTCTCGATAGAAGACCGCGAAGGCCGACTTGGCAATAATCGAGGTAACCAGGCCGAAGAACGGGAATCTGGTGGCTTTCACGTCGGCTTCGTCCACGCCGATCCGGCGCAGCACGCGGCGGGCAACGCCGCTGAAAACAAACGCCAGGATTGCGGCTACGAGCGCACCGATGAGCAGGACAACCCAAAATTGCAACGATTCGGGGAGGAAGCTTGAGGCTGTAATGACTTCCTCGACGGTTTCGCCGATGGGTTCAACGGGGGTAGGTGACATGTTTAAAGCATGTCATATGGCGCTAAATAAATGCTGTGTGGAACCTGCCTTCCGCCCTACGGCCCGGGAGTTCTCCGGCTCCATTGCAGAAGCGTCTCAGAGTGGTTCCAATTCTTTTCTGCCCTTGCGCTTGCCGCATTCCAGGCCTTTAGTTGATTCACTGGCAGTCCGCTCTGCCTGCGGGCGCAAACCAAGAGAGACGGTGATCCATATGCGCCACGGAAAAATTGGAATCGTTCTAGGCACGGTGGCGGCAGCCTTGCTCGTGATGACGCCCGCTTCCGCGGCGGCCCCCGCTCCGGCCGCCCTCGCGTCTGCTTCCTGCCCAACGGTTTATTGGGGATCCTTGGCCAAAACCAGCTCCTTGTCCACGCATTCCGCAGTGGAAAATCTTCGGTCCGGACGGCACCTGTGCTTTGACCGGCTGGTCATCGATCTCGCAGGACCAGCTGCCAGCCATTCAGCCAGGTATGTCAGCGAACTGACCGGAATCGGTTCCGGCCTGCAGGTGGACACCACTGGCGGTGCCAACCTGGAAATCCTGGTGCAGGCCCCGGCAACCGAGGATTTCAACCCGGGCGCCGAAGTGAAGACTCTGGGCTACACGACGTTCCGCCAATTGGTGTGGCTGGGCAGCTTTGAAGGCCAAACCAAAGTGGGGCTCTCGACCAGGGCACAGCTGCCCATGCGCGTGTTCGCGCTGCCTGGACCTGGCGACGGTTCACGCTTGGTCATCGATGTTGCGCACCATTGGTAAAGAAGGTTCATTTCCTTGATGCGTTCGCAACTTTTTGCGTGACGTACCACGTAACACCGGGTCAACCTGCTGATTAATGTGCCACCATGCTAAGTATGTCGCGCACATTCTCTTATCAGCAGGTTGATGTCTTTGCACCCACTGCTTTCAACGGCAATGGCCTGGGAGTCGTGTTCAATGCCGACAGCCTGAGCGATGACCAGATGCAGCACTTTGCGCAGTGGATGAATCTTGCGGAAACTGTATTCTTCGTCGAGCCCACTGATGAGGAAGCGGACTACGCCATTCGCATTTTCACCCCGAGCACCGAGCTGCCCTTTGCTGGCCATCCGACGCTGGGCGCGGCTCATGCTTGGCTGGAGTCCGGTGGCGAGGCTGGTCCCGCAGGCCATCTGATCCAGCAATGCGGTGCCGGGCTGATTCCGGTGCGTGTGGAACGGGAAAGCAGCGACCGCCACTCGCGGCGCTTGGCCTTCCTCGCACCCCCGCTGACCAGGTCGGGCCCTTTGGAACCAGATGTCCTGCAATGGGCGATTGCCGGGCTGGGCATTCGCGAAGAAGACGTGGTGGACCACCAGTGGCTGGTCAACGGTCCGCATCCTGCGGGCCTGGTGCTGCGTGACGCCGATATCGTGCTGGGCATCGAACCTGACTATGAGGCGCTGCAGGGATTGGAAGTAGGCGTCATCGGCCCCTACACCGCAGCCAGCGTTTCGCAGAGCGTGTGGCAACCGCGCGGATCGGTCATGCCGCGCGTTTCCGGTACCCGCGAAGAGCTGCGTCCGCTGGACTTCTCTGATTTTGAGCGTTCCGAAGAGCGCTTCCGCAATGTGGTGCTGCAGCCTCCGGCGGACTATGAGGTCCGTGCCTTCATTCCCGGCGAGGCTGTTCCGGAAGACCCTGCCACCGGTTCGCTGAATGCTGCGTTCGGCATCTGGCTGACGCAGACCGGTTATGCACCCCAGCGCTATACCGTGCGCCAGGGCACGCGTTTGGGCCGCGAAGCGATCTTGCATATTGAAGCTACCGAAAAAGGCGTCTGGGTCAGTGGCGATGTCGCCACCCGCATCTCGGGCGATGTGAGTTTCGACTGATTTCCTATGCATAGTTTCGCTATCCGTTCCGCACAGGGCTGATAGGGACTAGCCTTGACAAGTGCCTGAAACTGCGAATCCCGAAACACACTTCGACAAGAAAGCCGCCTGGCGTGCCCTCTGGGCACTGGTCATCGGCTTCTTCATGATCCTGCTGGACACCACGATCGTGTCCACCGCAATGCCCTCCATCATGACGTCGCTGGACGCCGATATCTCCAGCATCTTGTGGGTCAACAGCGCGTACCTGCTCACCTTCGCGGTGCCGCTGCTGGTCACCGGGCGCCTCGGTGACCGCTTCGGTCCGCGCAATATCTACCTCATCGGCATGGTGGTCTTCTCGCTGGCCTCGCTGTGGTGCGGCTTGTCCGATTCCCTCGGCTCGCTGGTGGCGGCGCGCGCCGTCCAGGGCCTTGGCGCTTCGATGATTTCCCCTCAGGCGATGACGCTCATTACCCGCCTCTTCCCTTATCAGCACCGCGGTGCAGCCATGGGCCTATGGGGTGCAGTGGCGGGCATCGCTTCGCTGATCGGTCCGATTGCCGGCGGTCTGCTGGTGGACTCCATCGGCTGGGAATGGATCTTCTTCATCAACTTGCCCATCGCGGTAGTCAGCTTGACCATGGTCTTCAAATTCGTGCCAGCCCTTGAATCCCAAGCGCATTCCTTCGACTGGTTCGGCGTCATCCTTTCGGCGTTGGCCATGTTCTGCTTGGTCTTCGGCATCCAGGAAGGCGATGCCACCAATTGGGAACCATTCATTGGCCCGCTGAATTCGTGGCATCTGATTATCATCGGCGCGGTGCTGATGGGAGCCTTCATCTGGTGGCAGTCCAAGACCACGTCTGAACCGCTGGTTCCGCTGCGATTGTTCAAGGTCCGCAATTTCTCCTTGGCCAATGTCGCGATCACCTTCATGGGCCTGACCATCGCGACCATCGCCTTGCCGATGGTGTTCTTCTTGCAGAATGTCCGAGGCCTGACTCCCACCGAATCCGCGTTGATGATTTCTCCGATGGCTTTCGTGGCGATCTTCCTCGCGCCGCAGCTGGGAAAGAAGGTCAATCAGCTCAGCCCGCGGATCTTGGCCGTGCCCGGGTTCTTCCTGTTTGGCGGTGCCACGGTGGTCTACGCCTTCATGATGCACGCCGATATCCCGCTGTGGATGCTGCTGATTCCTTCAGCGGTTCAAGGCATCGGTTCAGCCATGATCTGGCCATCGCTGTCGCTGGCAGCCACCAAGGACTTGACCGCGCGTGATGCGGGTGCCGGTTCAGGGATTTACAACACCACCCGGCAAATCGGTTCAGTGCTTGGTTCTGCGCTGATCGCGGTGATGATGGATGCCCGCATTTCGGCACAGATCGCGCAGGCAGATTCCAAGGATCCTGCGGTGATCATGGAAGCCACGTCTGTTGGCCTGGGACAGGCACTGATGCTGCCAGGCTTCATCGGCGTGGCTGCTGTGCTCGTTGTAGCGTTCCTCAGCGATGGCAAGAAGGCGCAGCGCCACTAGCCAGAGGCAGCTCTTAACGGAGCCAGCGCCTGGTCCGGGACTCGAAAGTCGCTGGATCAGGCGCTGGCTTCGTGGTCGCTAGACCTTGTCTTCAGGTTCTTCGTTGCTATCGCCGTTCTTGAATTCATCGACCTTCTCGCCGATTTTTTCTTGGGCGTCCGCTGCGAAGTTCTTCACGTTCTCGGTAGCGTCGCCTGCGAAATCCTTCGCGTTTTCGACTGCCTCGCCCAGCTTCTTCTTTGCATCATCTAAGAAACCCATTGGTTCTCCTCTTAGCTTGTAGTTCAAATGTGGCCGCTGAAAACCGCAGTCTCCAAGATCAACTTACGGCTTGCCGAACGTTTTGCTCAAGCGATTCCGTCCGCTTATTTTGCTTTCTTGATCTTCTTGGCGCCCTTGCGGCCAAGAATCAATGCCACAGCGATACCTGCCAGCCATACGTCCTTGGCCAGGGCGGTGCCATCCGCGGTTGGGCGGATGCCGTCGGATTCTGTCATGCCCGGAGTGCGCAGGTAGGAAGCCAGCAGCACACCGGAGAATGCGCCCAGGCCCAAGCCGGCCAGCCGCGATGGGATCAGCGGCAGCAGCAAGGCGCTACCCAGCGAGATCTCGCCGATGGAAACGGCCTTGCCGAAAACTGCCGGTTCCAGCTCGGCCAGCTGAGGCACGCCGTTGGCTGCCATCTGCTGCAGGCCTGCGGCGCTGGCTTCATCGATGCGCAACTTGTTGATGCCGCTGTTGAGAATGAACGCACCACTGACCAAACGTAGCGCGGCGTTTGCAATCGAGATTCCCATGGGCCCTCACTTCTCTTTCATTTCGTCCAAGAATGGCGTTCCTGCATGGAACGCCCTGATGTTCAGCGTAGTCATGGGCGCAGTAGTTCACAATCATTTGCGCGGCGCGCATAGCTGAACCCAAGAATTTCCCAGCTTGAATCGTGCTAAATTCGTGAATCATGATCGCTTCTTCCGCAGTACCCCCAGCAGCCCTTGATCTACTCATTACCCAGGGCTTCGATGCCACCAGCGTCGACGAGCTGGCAGCTGCCGCTGGCATTTCCCGTTCCACTTTCTTCCGCCGTTTCGGGTCGAAAGAGAATATGGTCTTCGCCGACCAGGAAATGATCATTACACACGTCGAGACCACGCTGGCCGCCTCGTCGGTTGATGCAATCACTACGCTCATCGATGCCGCACATGTGGTTTTCGACCAGTACACGGTCAACCCCGAAGGAGCCCAGCTGCGCCACAAGCTGCTCTCCTCGGTGCCGTCGCTGCGAGAGCGCGAGCTGGTCTCCACTCACCGCTACGAACGGGCGTTTTACGGGTTCCTGAACCGTCGCGATTTGGCAAAGAGCGCCACGGAGAAGTCGCTGTGCCTGGGCGTTAGCGCTGGCCTGGTTGCGATCCACAACGATCATTTGCGCAGCTGGCTGAAAGACGCGCAAAGCACGGACCGCACCAAGCTGGCCAACGATGTGCGCCAGTTCCTGAACCGCTTCGCAGATCTGCTCGACCCCGGACAGGCAGCGACTGCCACCAAGCCGGCGGCCCCCAGCGTGGTGGTTTCCGTCTTGGATACCGGCGCCGATGAGCAGGCGATTCTCCAGGCCGTCTCCCGCGCGCTCAAAGAGCACGGAAAATAATCGATTCCACCCAACTTCTGAAACCAAGTTTCTTGACATGGCACTGCGTTCCACTAGTCTAGGAGTGAAGCTTTTTTCACCGTAGCTATTAGGAGCATCTGAAATGTCCCAGCTGGAGACCGGTTTTGAATTTCCCGCCGGCGTTGTCGAACCCGAATACGACCTGTGGTCCGGAGACGTCAATATCGATCCGACCGGAATCTTCGCCGAAGTAGGCGAAGCGGACAACGCGTGGCGAGCCAAGGCCCGCGCATTCATCCTCGACGAGGTCAAGGACGACATCCACGAGTACTGGGACAAGGCCGACTACCCGCTGCATCTGCTCAAGAAGCTCGGCGATGCGGATCTGCTGCGCGATGGCCTGAACCTGGAAGGCTACGAGGAAATGAGCCCGCTGGCTGCCGGCTTGGTCAACATGGAAATGGCCCGTGGCGACGGTTCGGTCTCCACCATTGTTGGCGTCCAGGGCGGTCTGGCTCTGCGCTCCGTGCTGTACTGCGGCAATGCCCAGCAGATCAAGAAGTACGCCATCCCCATGCTGCGCGGCGAACTTCCAGGCGCCTTCGCGCTGACTGAACCAACTCATGGTTCCGACTCGGTTTCGCTGGAAACCCGTGCCACCAAGGTCGAGGGCGGATACCGCCTGAGCGGTGAAAAGAAATGGATCGGCAACGGCTCGGTCGGCGGCGTGAGCATCGTTTGGGCCCGCGACGACGAAGGCAAGGTCCGCGGATTCATCGTGCACCAGGATGCCGAAGGCTACAAGGCCACCACCATCGAAAACAAGCTCTCCCTGCGCGCTATCTGGCAGGCGCATATCCGCATGGAGAACGTCTTCGTTCCGGACCACGATGTGATGCCCGAAGCCAAGAGCTTCAAGGACACCTCGCGCGTCCTGTTCGCCACCCGGCTGGGTGTCGCCTGGTCTGCCGTGGGCCACGCGACCGCTTGCTACGAGTCGGCCGTGAGCTACGCCAAGCAGCGCGTGCAGTTCGGTCGTCCGCTTGCCGCCAGCCAGATCGTCCAGGAGCGCCTGGCCCGCATGCAGTCCGAACTGGCTACTATCCAGGTTCTGGTCATGCAGGCGACCAAGCGCGAAACTTCCGGTGAGCTGACCGGCCCGCAGGCGTCGCTGGCCAAGTACACCGCTACCCGCACCGCACGCGCCATCGCAGCGAACGCCCGCGACCTGCTCGGCGGCAACGGCATCCTGACCAGCAACCGCGTGGCCCGCCATTTCGCCGATGTGGAAGCAATCCACACCTATGAAGGCACCGAAACCGTGCAGGCCTTGATCATGGGCCGCGACATCACCGGCTTCTCAGCGTTCGCCTAGAACCTGGGCGCCGGAAAGCACGCCGGGACCTGGCTCGTTCTTCCGGGCCCCGGCCCCGGCGTGCTTTTGCCTACTGCCGGCCCAATCGGTTCTTGGTCTTTGCCGTTGCCACGTGGTCCCATGGATTCTCCGGCCAAGGATGCTTCGGGTAGCGCCCGCGCATTTCAGAACGCACCTGGGCGTAGGGCCCATTGAAGAAGCTAACCAGGTCATCGGTCACCGCCAGCGGCCGGCCACCGGGCGAAAGCAAGTGGAACTGGACGGCAAGCTTGCCCTTGACCAGCCGCGGCGACTCATCGAGCCCGAAGCATTCTTGCAATTTCACGGCGACGACCGCTGGACCGGTTTCACCGACCTCGGGATAGGCCACGGAAATCCTTGATCCCGAAGGCACCTGGAGCCGTTCGGGCACCAGCGAATCAAAATCATGGGCATGCTCCCACGGCAGCAAGGTCCGCAATGCCGAATACAGGTCAACCTTGGCCGCGTTCTTGCCGGCGGCTACCTGCCGCAAGACCGGCTGCAGCCAGTTGCCCGCCGAGGCAATCAGGGCCTGGTCATCCACCGCGGCAAAGGGTTCGCCCAGCAGGCGATGGGCCACGGCCATTCGCCGGCGCAAGGCATCAAACTTTTCATGGGTGCCGAAGAAGGCTATCCCCTGCGTAGCTATGGCGCTGGCAACAGCCTGCATGCCCAGCTCTGCGGTGGCCTTGACCGGATGGGCCGCCAGCTCGATCTCGCCGAAGCTCTCGATCTGGCGAGCGGTGATCCTGCCGTCAACCAGCTCCGCCACTTCGCGCTTCTGGTGCATCTGCGGCAACAGGTCGACGGCAGTGCCAAGTTCGATGCCAACGGCCCGTCGGATCACCGCCTTGGATCCGGCACGGGAGACTTCGGCGACCGCAAGAAATTCCTCATGCATCAGCTGG
Source organism: Glutamicibacter sp. NPDC087661 (assembly GCF_044743275.1). Lineage (NCBI taxonomy): Bacteria > Bacillati > Actinomycetota > Actinomycetes > Micrococcales > Micrococcaceae > Glutamicibacter > Glutamicibacter sp. NPDC087661. The sequence continues at coordinate 8,184 of NZ_JBIUWE010000001.1, read as the reverse complement.
CTGCCGCGTGGCAAGGTTGCCCGGGTCCCCGAAGCCAACAGGTATTCCTCCTGGCCGACCTTGCGCGCAATCCATTGCGGGTACGCCAAAGCGCACACGCCTGCCAGGGCCGCAGCTGCCGGTGCAGGCTGCCGCCCGGTGCGGTTTTCCGCAGTGCCCAGGAGCTTTTCCAGGCGCTGCGCTTCATGCTTCCAGGCACGGTGCGCCGGATGCGAACTCCGGCGCACCGCGGCAAGCAATTCATTCAGGTCCGCACTGGCAATGCGTTCCGAGCTGGCCATCAATGCGACAGCATCCGAGGCAGCCCGGGTGCCGAAAATCCGGCTGCCTTCGAGCAACGCGCGGGCGGCACGCGGGTCTGCTGGAACCTTCATCATCTGCTCGCCCAGGGCGGTGATCTGCCCGGTGCCGTCAACCGCGTCCAGGCTGCGCAGGATCTGCTCATCGCTGGCCATGGCGCTAGCCGGCGGCGCTTCCCACATGGCCAGCCCCTCGCCACGCGGGGTCCCCCATGCCGCGAGCGACAAGCCGGCGGCGACCAGGTCGCCGGTGCGGATTTCCGGTGTGGAGTGCGCCGGGGCGGCGGCAAAGGACTTGGGGTCCAGGGTCCGCACCACCTTGCCCGGCCCGAGTCGTCCTGCCCGGCCCGCCCGCTGGGTGGCCGCGGAACGGCTGGCCACCACGGTCATCAACCCCGAGAAACCACGCGAGCTGTCTCGGCGCGGCTCGCGGGCGTAGCCGGCGTCCACCACCAGATGAACGCGCGGCACGGTCACCGACGATTCGGCAATGGAGGTGGAGACGATGATCCGCGGGGCGCTGCCAGCCTCCGGCTCACTGAGGATCCGGTCTTGTTCCTTGGAAGAGATCTGCGAGTGCAAGGCCAGGACTTGCACTCCGGAGGCAGAAATCTGCGAGCAGACGCGGTCGACTTCCCGTACCCCGGGGACGAACACCAAGGTGTCCACCGGGGTTGCGCTTGCTGCGTTGGCTGCCGCGCTGTGGCGTACCGCGACGGCGGCAACGTGGCGCAGGTAGTCATCGTTCAGCCCGCGTTCGGTGTTCCGGATTCCGGCGAAGCTGTCGAAAGCTTCTTGCACGGCAAACTGCGCGGTGTGGGCGCTGAGCACTGGAGCGGCCTGGCCACGGGCCAGCAGCGCCGAGAGTTCCCCGGCGTGCAAGGTGGCACTCATCAGGATCAGCGACAGGTCATCACGCAATTCGCTGACCTGGTTGGCCATCGCCAGCAACAAATCCGTATCGATTGACCGCTCGTGGACCTCATCAATGATCACCGCGCTCACACCGGCAAGATCCGGATCGGCCAGCAACCTGCGCAGCATCAGGCCTGCGGTCACGAATTCCACGCGGGTCTGCGCCGAAGCTTGCCGTTCCCCGCGCACGGCGAAGCCAACGCGCTGGCCCAGAACCGATCCATCAAGCTGGGCGAGGCGACGGGCAGCGGCCCGGGCTGCGACACGGCGTGGCTGGGTCACGATGATCTTGCCAGCCAGTCCTGCCTGGTCCAGGGCGTTGGCTACCGTGGGTGGAACTATCGTCGTCTTGCCGGATCCCGGTGGCGCCTGGATCACCAACGGCTGGGCAGGATTAGCCGCCAAGGATTCATGGAGTTCCTCCCTGCTGGGACCGAAAGCCAGCCCTGAAGCAATCCTGTTCAGGTCGAAGCGGGCCGAACTCATGCTTGGCGTCCATCCCAGAAGGACTCGATGGCCTCGACCACAGGTTCAATCGGGAACAGGGTGCTGCCGTGGGTTCGCCCCGGCAAGGCCACCATGCGCGCATTGGGCAAAGTGCGGACCATGATCTTGTTCTGGTCGAAGCGCGGCTGGTCCCGGGTGCCGATCAGCAGCAAGGTCGGGATTCTGATCTTCGCCAGCTCGGACAGGTTGGTGTTCTGCAGGGTCTCGGCGGCCTCGTAGTAGGCAGCCAGGGCCAGCGGGTCGTTGGACTTGAAGGCCATGCGGGTTGCTGGATCCAGGCGTCCATTCTTTTCTTGCCCGGTGACGAATCCTTCGATGTCGCCATTGCGCAGGACCTCGAGGTAGCCGGGGAAGAAGAGCTTCCCGATTTCGCCGGGGGTAATTTCGTAGGTGCCGCCGAGCATGATCAGCGAGATCACCTGCTCTGGGTGGTGCATGGCAATGTGCAGCCCGGTGCGTGCACCAAAAGAGTAGCCGACAATGTGAATACGTCCGATGCCCAGGTGATCCATCACCGCGCGGATATCGCCGGCCACCTTGTCCATGGTGTAGTCGGCTACGTCATGGGATTTGGCCGACTTGCCATGCCCGCGCAGGTCCATGCGGATGGTGCGGTGCCCCTGGCCCAACGCCTTGGTGTAGCCGAGCCCTCTCCAGATGGACCGGGACAGGGCGGAGCCATGGAGGAACAGAATCGGCTCCCCGGCAGCCCCGTCATCGTCAAAGAAGATTTCGGAACCATCTGCGGGATTATTGATCATCGGCATGCCTTCGATTAAATCCTGTATTGACGGTGAAGGCGAAATCAGCGTTTGCCGCCGCCCTCGACATCCGCGGCTAATAGGTGAACACTGAAGACACAGGGTCCAGCCATCCGCAGGAAGTGGCCCACGGAAGTTGGGAGGAAGATCATGCCTGAACAATCAGCTGCTGGGCAGCCCGGTGGCGCTGAAGAGGAAAAGCTGCGACTGGCCGCAGAAGAAAAGAAGCGCCATGACGAGCACGATGAAGCTCTCGTCGAAGAGTGGGAAGACGAATCATTCCCGGCTTCGGATCCGCCCTCGAATTATTAGCAAAAGCATTTTCCCAAGAGACCGCACACCTCGCATTCAGCTACTTTCAAGTTTCAGCTCCTAGTGTGGTTATTACCTTCTCAAGGTGCGAGTGATCTAGATGAACCGATCCGCACAGGCGTTACCTCCTTGGCCTGGCGGGTCGGTGCTTCATTTAATCCCAATCCACGAAACCATTACGCACACAGCGGATTCACCTTTGCGCTATTTATTTAGTTCAGGCTCTGGCCTATTGTGGAAACTGACGTCAAATCGATTTCCGCTCGCCAGCGCTTGACCTGGCAGAAAGGTGCCTCGTGGAATACGAACGCCTCCCGTCCATCCCGGAACTGCACCGTCCCTACACTGCTGCCGCAGACCGCTATGCGCACTTCGGCTACCGCCGCGTTGGCGACTCCGGCCTGCGCCTGCCCCCGCTGTGCCTGGGACTGTGGTGGAATTTCGGCGATAACCGTCCATTCGATTCCCAGCGCGAGATCCTGCGCCACGCTTTCGATAACGGCATCAACCACTTCGATCTGGCCAACAACTATGGTCCTCCGGCAGGTTCAGCCGAAGAGAACTTCGGCCGCATGATGGAAAAGGACTTCAAGCCCTACCGCAACGAGCTGGTCATCTCCTCCAAGGCCGGCTACGACATGTGGCCAGGCCCGCACGGCACCTTCGGCTCGCGCAAGTACCTGCTGGCCTCCTGCGAAGCATCGCTGACGAAGATGAATCTGGACTACGTGGACATCTTCTATTCGCACCGTTTCGATCCGAATACTCCTCTGGAAGAAACCATCGGCGCTTTGGATACCCTGGTTCGCCAGGGCAAGGCTACCTACGTGGGCATCTCCTCGTACTCGGCAGAACGCACCGCCGAGGCTGCCGCTATCGCCAAGGACCTGGGAACCCCGCTGGTAATCCATCAGCCTTCCTACAACATCCTGAACCCGTGGGTAGAGCACGGCCTGCTGCAAACCCTGGAAAAGGAACGCATGGGCACCATTGCTTTCACCCCGCTGGCCCAGGGCCTGCTCACCGATAAGTACCTGGAAACCACTGATGTGGTCCGCCAAGGCGGACGCCGTTCGCTCGAAGCCCAGCTGACCGATCAGAACCTGGCCAAGGTCCGCAGCCTGAACGAGGTTGCGCAGACGCGCGGGCAGTCGCTGGCGCAGATGGCCCTGGCCTGGTTGCTGCGCGATGGCGCGGCAACCTCGGTATTGATCGGCGCCTCGTCCACCAAGCAGCTCGACGAGAACTTGGGCGCGCTGGACAACCTTGAGTTCTCCGACGCGGAATTGGCCCAGATTGCCAAGATCGCCCAGGGCGATGCCGGAATCGACTGGTGGCGTTCTTCCGCTATCGGCTAGTAATCCACTGATCACACAGGTAATACCTGTGTTCTTGAGCCGCGGTTTCCGAGACAAGTCTTGGAAACCGCGGCTTTTTCATTCGCTTCCGTCTGCAACTTCCACTCAAGCCAAATACCTGCTGTTCCTTGGTGGCTGAATGTTGTTTCTGCGGATAAGCTCGGAGTAGACGCAATATGAAGTGAATTACATTCATTTATTGCGTGGAGTCCGCTAGCGTTAGATCCACACGGCTTACGCTGACCACTTTTGTGCATACGACAGGAGCATTGATGAGCGCCCCAACCTACAAGGTCTTGAACCCGGCAACCGGTGAAGTCGTCGAGGAATTCGCCGCGGCCACCGATGAGCAAGTCGAACAGGCGCTGGCTGCCGCGCAGAGCGCCTACGAATCATGGCAGGACGTTGACATCAACGAACGCGCCAAGATTGTTTCCAAGGTAGGCACGCTCTTCGCCGAGCGCGCAGCAGAACTCGGCAGGATCATGACCACCGAAATGGGCAAGCCATTGTCCGAGGCCGTGGGCGAAGCTGAATTCTGCCAGGAGATCTTCGAGTACTTCGCCACCGAGGGACCAGCCTTGGCAGCGGACCAGGAGATCAAGTCCTTCTCCGGCGGCAAGGCCGTCGTTCAGAAGCGCCCGGTTGGCCCGCTGCTGGGCATCATGCCGTGGAACTTCCCGCTGTACCAGGTAGCGCGCTTCGCGGCACCTAACCTGATGCTGGGCAACACCATCATCTTGAAGCATGCCGAGTCCTGCCCGCGTTCAGCACTGGCCATCCAGGAAATCATGGATGAGGCTGGAGTACCGGCCGGCGTCTACAACAACCTCTTCGCCACCCACGACCAGATCTCCACCATCATCGCCGATTCCAGGATCCAGGGTGTTTCCTTGACCGGCTCGGAGCGCGCTGGCGCCATTATCGGCGAGCAGGCCGGCCGCAACCTGAAGAAGGCCGTACTGGAGCTGGGCGGCTCGGATCCATTTGTTGTCCTGGACTCCGATGACGTACCGGGCATCGTGGATACCGCTTGGGGCTACCGCATCGACAACACCGGCCAGGCCTGCAACTCGAACAAGCGCATGATCGTCATGGAAGACATCTATGACGAGTTCGTTTCCGAACTGACCAAGCGTGCCGAAGGCCTGCAGCCTGGCGACCCGATGGCGGAAGCCGAAGGCACCTTCGCTCCGCTGTCCTCCCGCAAGGCGGCAGAGTCCCTGCACGAGCAGGTCCAGGACGCCGTGGCCAAGGGCGCTACCCTGCACGCCGGCGGCGTGCTGCACGACGGCCCTTCGGCCTACTACTCCCCTGCGGTGCTCACCGGCATCACCAAGGAGATGCGTGCCTACTACGAGGAGCTCTTCGGCCCGGTAGCAGTGGTCTACAAGGTATCCAGCGACGAGGAAGCCACTGAGCTGGCCAACGACACCATTTACGGCTTGGGCGGTTCGGTGCACTCCACCGACGTCGAGCGTGCCTCCAGGGTGGCTCAGAAGCTGCAGTCCGGCATGACCAACGTGAATGCAGCCAGCGCAGAGGGTGCAGAAATGCCGTTTGGCGGCGTGAAGCGTTCGGGCTTCGGCCGCGAGCTTGGCCCGCTGGGCATGGACGAATTCGTGAACAAGCGCCTGTTCTACGTAGGCGAATAATCTGGATAGGCCCGCAACGGCTGCCTGAACTAAGAGATACATAAATTTAGGGGCGAACCAAAACGGTTCGCCCCTAAGTTTATTTTCTAGTGCTTCTTCTCCTAGGCGTTGGAAGAGACTTTCTCGCCTGATCCCACGCCAACTTCGTTCTGTTCGGAGACCGTCAGCGACGGCTTCTTCGCACGGAACCGACCCCTCCACAACGCTGAGAACCAGCGCTGAATCGTCAACCAGGTCGCGCTAGACACCAGCACGGCGTCTGCGGAAGCCATAATTCCTGAGAAGAAAGGCAGGCCCATAACAACTGCGATGCCGATATGCATCCCAAGAATAGTAATCAGCGCAATTCTCCGGCTGATCTTATGGAACAGCATGAATGGGAATGCAATTTGAGCAAGCACTGTCACATAGGTGATCAAGGCAACGATCCACGAATTCGTAGTGATCAAATCACTAAGCCAAGGGAAGACACCATACGCCTCGGAACTAACCGGGTAGTACATAGCTGTACCGTTTTGCCAAAGAGTGCCTTGAACCTTGTACAGCCCAGCTTCAAGATAGACAATACAAAGTTGGGCTACGACCAGGCATAACGCAAGGTTGTGCAGCACCGTAACGGCTTCGAATTCTTTCTTCGTTTTCCTCGCGCGTTTACGTAGCCAAGAATCGACAGACCAGTGCTTGGACAAGTCAGCAAAAATCAGATAGATCAGCATGATACGGATGAAATAATTTCCGCCATCCGAAACCGGCGTATTCTGTGCGTTAATCGCCGTATAAAAAATGAAGAAGAGCGGCGTGACGAATCTAGTTTGCCAACCAACTACAAATGCGATTGCCAACACGATGGCCATCACGTACCAAAAGACGAAGAACCCGAGTCCCGCGTCACGCAGAATATCCAAAGGCCACTGGTACCCAAGTACAGAACGGTAGGGTTCAAGGTACTCGGAACCAGGTCCCCAGATCTTAGCTGCGACTGGTATGTTGGCAATTAACCAACCCAGAATGAAGAGTCCCGACGACATGCGCATGACTGCAAGACCGTATGGTGCATGCCGGTTTTCGGTAAACCACCCGTAGACCCAGTTCAGTGCTTTGGGGACGAAATCGCGATTCTTAGAAATCCATTCGCTGATCGAAGGAGCACTGCTTGTTTCACGTTTCAGCTCCATACCGACACCGCCGCTTGACTAAATTCCTTGGTATCTCGCCATCCGATGTAGGTTTCGCGAGGTTTTGTTGTTGCGTTCTCATCGCTCCGCTGAGCAAACGGAACAATTGGTTCACGTCGGAGCTTAATTTCCACCATTGATGCTCCGCCCCACTGTTCTATTGCGTAGAGTGACGCGAATCCGACGGCCGTATCTTCCATACGTTTATAGGCTCGAAGATTGCTCAATTCTGTTGCAGAATACTTCTCGCGGGCCTCCGCTGAGTTGAGTTCCACACCAAAAACGGGCGTTCCCTGAATAAAGGGTCTAGAGATTTCCGCTCGAGAATCCGCAGTCAAATCCGAAGCCGCACTCCATAGCCGTCCGTGAATAGATTTGGATTGTTTTGTCTCACGATTGGCAAACATGTTGCCGGCACGGCTTTCCATTTCTTCGGCCGTAACGTCGCGCCACTCTGAGAATTTCGCACCATGTTGGCTCCCCTTGGCACAAATTTCCGCGCTAGAAAGACATACACGCATTGTGAAATATTCATCTTGCGAATAGGGCCCAGGAGCAAAAAGGCTCCAGCCTTGATCTAACGGCCCTAGAAAATACTTGTTCAATTCGGGCTGTAATGATGACTTGATGGGTGTTGAAGGACCCGTGAACGCCAATGTGGCTCCGATATGCCCTAACGCGGCTACACTCGCAATTAAAAGCACCAACACTGTAAACAGCTTGGGCTTGGTTTTCTGTTGCCTCATCAGGCTATTGTCTCCAAATTCTTCGACACCCGTGAATTGTTGCAAAGACTACTTGAAAGCGAAATGGGAGGGGCATCGTTTAGATGCCCCTCCTATTTCAAATTACTGCAGTTCGACTATGCTGAACGCTTTCGCGCGAAGACAGCCACACCAGCTCCGAGCAGTACAAGTGCTAGTGCACCTGCACTGATCCAGAGGGCTCCGTTAGAACCGGTATCCGCAAGGCGATCCTTCTTGGAGTCATCTTTCTGGGATCCCTTAGAGTCATCCGACTTAGAGTCCGAGTTATCTGAGGTGTTTGCATCCGTGTTGGCACCGGCGTTCGCATCAGCGTTATCCGCAGTGTTCGCATCGGTGTTCGCATCGGTGTTCGCATCGGTGTTCGCATCAGCGTTATCCGCAGTGTTCACATCGGTGTTCGCATCGGTGTTCGCATCAGCGTTATCCGCAGTGTTC